>NZ_JBWKPY010000003.1:0-827931 GCF_059418485.1 Mucilaginibacter sp. GW821-FHT07H05 | reverse complement strand
ACAGAGAAGTTAAGCCCGCCAGAGCCGATGGTACTGCAGTAAAATGTGGGAGAGTAGGTCGGTGCCAAATCTTATCAAGTAGCCTTGCGTTTAACAACGTGAGGCTTTCTTGTTTTATAACATTACCCTATGTCTGATGACATGGGGTTTTGTGTTTACTGTGGTTTTATGATGTTATTCTGACGCTTGCGCAGTTAATGGGCTAAATCATATTTTTTCATCCACATGTTAAAAGGATTAAGTTGCACAATAACTTATTTTTTGATTATTATTACGGTACCATAAACCCGGGTATGAAAAAAATACATTACGCCTTATTACTGTCTCTGTTAATTATTCCGGGAGCATTACATGCCCAGTTTATTAAATGGAACGCCGATACAAAGCTTGAATGGAGCGATTTTAAAGGTAAGATTGATGAATCCAACCCATACTTTGCCAATACCATGTCATATACAAAGTACGCTTACCAGCCGGTTGTAAACAATGGCGTATTTACACTCACATTCACCATTGAGAATAGTTTTGATCAAAAGCAATCGTGGAGCCGGAAGGATAAGCAAACCCCAGCCTTACTTGCACATGAGCAATTGCACTTTGATATCAGCGAGCTGTTTGCCCGTAAATTAATGGTAGCGTTCAACGCATTTAAATACTCAGCTAATTATCAGAGCGAGGTGAGCAAAATATTTGCTCAAAATGTAAAGGAAAAGCGGGAGATGCAAGAGAAGTATGATACCGAAACAAACCACTCGATTAACAAGGAGAAACAACAAGAATGGGAAACCTACGTTAAAGAGCAGCTGAAACAAATACCATCGTACTAAATAATGAAAAAGTTACTGTGCATTGCCCTCCTGGTTATCGCTAAGCACAGCTATGCGCAGGATGCTCGCTCCATCTGCATGAGAATTAACGAGCTGAACAACAGTATCCTGGAAGGCTGGATCAAAAAACAGGACGCCATTGCCCCATTCAAAACTTTAATAGCATCGCTACAACAAACTATCAGTTTCCCAAAAACGGATAGCTGGATATTTCCCTTGCAGGGATACCGTGGCGGCGCTATCGGAGGTGTTAAGGGCAACGGCTATAGCGATAAAGGGTACAACTATTTCGATGGTAATAAACATACTGCCCACCCCGCGCATGATATTTTTATCAGCGACAGCAACCAGGATGATATGGACGATAAAACGCACGGCCCTGTAAATGTACTTTCGGTTGCCGCGGGTATTGTTATTGCCTGCAGTAATGAATGGGACAAGCATAGCAACCTGCGTGGCGGCAGATATATCTGGATCTATCACCCGCAATTGAACACTATTAGTTATTACGCGCATAACCGGGCCATATTTGTTAGTCCGGGTGATGAGGTAGCGCAGGGACAAAGGATAGCCGAGGTAGGGCGGACCGGCTTTAACGCGTTTAAAAAGCGGTCGCCTACGCATTTGCATTTCGGGGCGTATCATTTACAAAATGGACTGCCTATGCCGTTTAATTGTTATCTTAATTTACTTAAAGCGCAAACCAAATGAAAATGTGGGCATCCGTAGTATTGTTGCTTACTTTATGGACAGGCTTTGGTGATGATATAAATACCCGCTTTAAAACACCGGCGGGCTATAGCAGATCTGCCCCATCCGCAAATAGTTTTGGTACATGGCTGGGCAACTTACCTTTAAAGCCAACCGGAACCCACACCAAAACATACCGGGGCGACATTGCCCGCACCGATGGTTATACCGCCGCTGTAATTGATATGAGTGTAGGTAAGCAAGACCTTCAGCAATGTGCCGATGCCGTTATGCGCCTGCGTGCCGAATATCTTTATCAGTATAAAAAATATGATGCCATTTCCTTCAACTTTACCAGCGGTTTCAGGTGTGATTATGTGCATTATGCCGATGGTTATCGCTACAGCAATAATAAATGGGTGCTAAAGGCAAATAAGGATTATACCTATCCCGCCTTTATGCGTTATATGAATTTGGTGTTCAGTTATGCAGGTACTTTATCATTAGAGAAAGAACTGGTAAAAGTAAATACCGCTGCTGATTTAAAAGCCGGGGATGTATTTATCCACGGCGGATCACCAGGGCATTGTTTTATCATATTAGATGTGGCAGAAAATACCAGTCATGATAAAAAGTTCGTATTGGCACAAAGCTTTATGCCGGCTCAGGATATCCAGGTTTTGCAGCAGGGCGGTGATGCCTGGTTCAGCCTTTCAAATCCGGCCAATATCCCTTACGGGGATATGATCAATCTTAAATACCTGCGCCGCTTTAAAAATTAATAGTGAGGCAGGATATACCCATAAATAATCGCTGATTGTGGAAATCGGTAAACGCCTGTTTATAAATTCCCCAGTTTATTTTCTTCAGATTAAACGGGATCTCATCATAACTAAAGCTTCCAGTTAATCTAAAAACCTATCGCAGGGGGCTTTAAAGGCCATTTTTATGTGGCTAAATCAAATATTGACCTTGCACTTAACTTACGGATGAACCACGTTTCAACCATTGGCATTGTGATTGCAATGTTCATGATATCACACTAATTAAAATTGATTGATATGAACGCGATAATCCACGATGGCCTAAGATATATAGTAACCTTTTCGGCCTGCGGTTTAATATTAGGTCTTATTGTATTTGTTAACTATGTCTCGGGCAGCGACAAATTGATCAATAGAACTGTAGATCGTCATAACTAAACTGATGGACTATTAATAAACGCCCCGAAAGCCCGGATATAGCATAAAACTATATTCCGGGTTTTCTTTTTATCGCTTTTCTACCCGGTCATAAAACCCGCCGAAAGAATTCATCCTAACATTTTCTTCCTTAAAAAAATCGCCGGGGAACCCGAGCGGGATGGCGCTGGCTTCATCTATTTTTTGCAGGTGTTCATCACTTAAAACTAGTTCGCCGGTTTTAAGATTATCCTGCAATTGAGATAATTTAGTGGCGCCTACAATGGGTATACATGAGAAATTTTGCTGGCGCATCCATTGCAAGGCTACATTACCGGCCGATACACCTAATTCATCGGCTATGGCCATTACTACTTTGGTAATGCGTTCGCTATTTGCATTGCGGCGGTTACTTTCGGGTTTTATGCGGCCCTGGTCGCCTTTTAAGTATTTGCCGGTTAATGCGCCGCCGCCCAGTGGGGCCCACGGTGTAACGGTCATCCCGAAATGTTTAGCCATGGGGATCAGTTCGCGTTCGGGAGTGCGTTGCAATAAACTATACTCTACCTGCAAAGCAATAAACTGGCTCCAGCCCATCAACTCGGCAAGGGTATTCCCCTTGGCTACTACCCAGGCAGGCGTATCGCTTATGGCCGCATAGTTCACTTTGCCCTGGCGTATCAGGTCGTCCAGTCCGCGCAGTACCTCATCAATCGGGGTAATATCGTCCCAAATGTGCAGGTACAATACATCAATAAAGTCTGTTTTTAGGCGCTTCAGGCTTGCTTCCACACTCCGCATCATATTTTTACGGTTATTGCCCGATGCGTTGGGATTGGTTTGATTATCCTTTAAGCTGTATTTTGTAGCCAGCACAAAGTAATCGCGGTCGTGGTTGCCCAGGTAGTCGCCGATGATTTTTTCGGTAGTGCCTTTTTGATATACATTGGCGGTATCCAGAAAGTTGCCCCCGGCATTGGCAAATTCGTCCATAATGGCAAAACTGGTTGCGGCATCGGCCCCCCAGCCGTTATCGGTACCAAAGCCCATAGTGCCTAAACAAAATTCGGAAACCTTAAGGCCCGAGCGGCCAAGCAATTTATATTTCATGTTAAGATGTATGTAATAGAAACATTGTAAATATAAAGGAGTTTGCCTGATGTAAGAAAGACTTACGAAGTTTTTAAAACTTCGTAAGTCTGCAAGGAGCGAAACAATATGTATCGGATTTAGGTTTGTATAATGTTATTCCGACCAAACATATATATGAAAATCATCACCGCAAACCGCCCCTGGGATATAGATCAACTGACCGAAGTTTTACAACAAAAACTGAACCCGGCTTTTATGCAAGCCCGGCAAACAGATATTGAGTTTAATGTGATAAAAAACGGGGATACGATAGAGATCAATCAACCCGATTATTATGAAGGGTACCTGTTCAGGATAACCGTACAGGGCAACAAGTTATATGTGGCCAAGTCCGAACATTATGTAGATGATGTTAACCAGATAACCCTGCAAAGTATATTAGAAACCCTGCAAATGGATAATTTGAACGGGGCGGATATAAGATATATCAGCGGGGAGTGATTTTGAAGTCCTGAGTCTTGAGTACTAAGTCTTAAGTCGAAAATACAGAGGACTTCCGATTTGAGTCTTGAGTACAAAGTCTTAAGTCGAAAATACAGAGGACTTCCGATTTGAGTCTTGAGTACAAAGTCTTAAGTCGAAAATACTGGGGACTTCCGATTTGAGTCTTAAGTACAAAGTCTTAAGTCGAAAATACTGAGGACTTCCGACTTAAGACTCCTGACTTACCTATCCGCTTATCCAGCTGAACTTATAATCCAGCATTGGGTTCTTCATGCGGTCGGCTACGCGTATTAAACGGTCGGGCAGGGCCATTACGTAATCACGCGCTTTTTCGCCGGCTTCGTTCAAATCAGTGATGCTCTCTACGTTCCACTCATTAATCAGGTCTCTCAAAATGTCAACGTAGTCAATAGCGGTATATACCCCCAGGCGCTGTGCGGCATCGGTAAAGTGACCAAAGGTTTGGCCTATCTTTAAACCAACCTCGCGCAGGAAGTGGGCTGGCATAACAATTTTTTTCCGCATCATATCCTCAAACGCGATCATCGCTTCGCTGGCATCAACCTTAAAAGCTTCACCAATAAAACTGATATAGGCTTTAGCGTGGCGCGCCTCGTCTGATGCGATAACACCGCACATTTTAGATAGCAGGGTATCACCATCCTTTTTAGCCTGGCTGGCTACCCGGCGGTGCGATACGTTGGTGGCCAGCTCCTGAAAGCTGGTATAAATAAAGTTACGGTATGGGTCGGCGCCGGTACCAATATCAAAGCCGTCGGCAATTAAGTACTGGGTTGATACCTCCATGGCGCGCATGTTTACACGGCCGCTCAGGTATAAATATTTGTTCAGCAGGTCTCCGTGGCGGTTTTCCTCGGCAGTCCAGTGGCGTGTCCATTTCATCCAGCCACCTTCTTCGTCGGGCGATACGCCTTCCACCATGGTCAGCCATGATTCATAAGTAGGCAGGGCCTCTTCAGTAATGGTATCGCCTATTAATACAGCTACCAGATCGTACGAAAGGCCTTTGGCGCTTTCCTGCAATTCTTTAATTTCCTGGAAAAAAGTATCCCGTGTAGCGTCAGGTAAAAAGTCGGATGGTTGCCAGTTAGTTTCTATTGGCTTTAAGTACGTATGCATATGCTCCAGCATGTATTTTTCTACATGCTTCATTACCTCACGTCTTTTTTCTTCGAAAAATCTCATTATAGCGTATTTGGGTCAAAGGTAATCAAATTTATATTTAATATTTGATATAAATAAGATGAATGCCCTGTATATCATATAACCATTTTAAGGGGAAATTGTGACAGATAATATCGGAATTTAATTATAAAATGGGTGAAGACCTGCTAAAAAAGCATCGTAATATTCGATATATATCATGCTAAAACCTTTGTGAACCCCTGCGGTTTTCCCTTTATAAATTCTGTATAAACTTTCTGTGAAGTTTGTGATTAAATAGTCCATGAAAAAGCAATTTACCCTATCTAAACTATAATCTTTATCATATTTTGCTCAAAGTCTACCAAATTGGTCTATATTTTATTATGCCTGCATACCAAAAATGACATTCAAAATTGTAAAATTCTTAATATTAATGCCAATTTGATAATCGGAAATCAAACTTTGATATGATTTAGCTAATTTTATTTAAAATAATTAAAAAGTTGTTAAGGATATTGGGTTTTTTTTACATTTTTTATATCTTCGTAATTACACCTCTTGTAAACGAGAATATCGATGGACCAAACTGATTGCCACCAGCAAGGCCTGTACAGGCCCGAATTTGAACACGACTCCTGCGGAACAGGATTCATCACCAATATTAATGGACATAAGTCCAACCAGATAGTTAATGATGCGCTTACCATTCTCGAAAACATGGAACACCGTGGCGCTTGCGGCTGCGATCCTGATTCGGGCGATGGTGCCGGGATATTGATACAACTGCCGCACGAGTTCCTGATGGAAGAGTGTTCTAACCTGGAGATCAGCTTGCCCGAACCGGGTGAGTACGGGGTAGGGATGCTGTTTTTTCCAAAAGATTCGACACTGAAGAAAGCCTGCCGCAAAGTAATTGCCAGCGCCGCCGAAAAATTAGGCTTGCATATATTAGGCTATCGTAAGATACAGGTAGATTCATCTGTTATTGGTGAAACCGCCCGCCAGGCCGAGCCGGACGCGGAGCAGGTTTATATATTAAGGCCGCACCATATAACCAACGCCGATGATTTTGAGCGTAAACTATACGTGTTAAGAAGGTACATCACCAAAACCGTTAACGATACTATTCCAAACGCGGGCGCGTATTTTTACTTTACCTCGCTATCCTGCAAAACAGTTATATATAAAGGCCAGTTGACTACGTACCAATTACGTAAATACTTTGCCGATCTGAGCGATCCGCGGGTGGCATCGGGCTTTGCCATGATCCATTCCCGTTTCTCAACCAATACCTTTCCATCGTGGAAACTGGCGCAGCCTTTCCGCTTAATAGCGCATAATGGCGAGATCAATACCCTTACCGGTAACTTAAACTGGTTTTACTCGGGGGTAAAATCGTACGCGTCCACCTATTTCACCGCCGAAGAAATGGAAATGCTGCTGCCGGTGATCGACAGTGCGCAGTCAGATTCGGCTTGTTTGGATAATATTATCGAGATCCTGCTGCATTCGGGCCGTTCATTACCGCATGTTATGATGATGCTGATCCCTGAAGCCTGGGATGGTAACGAACAAATGGACCCGGTTAAAAAAGCGTTTTACGAATACCATGCCACCTTAATGGAGCCATGGGACGGCCCGGCCGCTATCACCTTTACCGATGGTAAGCTGGTAGGCGCCCTGTTAGATCGTAACGGCCTGCGCCCGCTGCGTTATGTAGTGACCAGCGATAACCGCGTAATTGCCGCTTCTGAAGCAGGCGTACTGGCTATCGACGAATCGACCATTATTAAAAAAGGCCGCCTGCAGCCAGGTAAAATGCTGTTGGTTGATACCGAAAAAGGGAAGATCATAGCCGACGAAGAAATTAAACAACAAATAGCTTCGCAGCAGCCTTATGGCCGCTGGCTGGAGAATTATAAAATTATATTAGGCGAACTGGGCGAGCCCCGTTTGGCTTTCGCCAGCCTGACGCCCGATTCGGTATTCCGTTACCAGCAGGTATTCGGTTACTCGCGCGAGGATATTGATACCATTATCAAACCCATGGCTTGCGATGGTAAAGAGCCAATTGGTTCTATGGGCACCGATGTGCCCCTGGCTATCCTGTCGGATAAACCGCAGCACCTGTCAAGTTACTTTAAGCAGTTTTTTGCCCAGGTAACCAACCCGCCGATTGATCCTATCCGCGAACGCCTGGTGATGAGCCTGGCTACCTTTATCGGTAACAACGGCAATTTACTGGATGAAGACAAAATGCATTGTCATTGCGTAATGCTGAAACACCCCATCCTTAAAAACCATCAGCTGGAGAAACTGCGCAGTATTGATACCGGCATGTTCCATGCTAAAACACTGCAAACTTACTTTAAGGCCGATGGGCAGCCGGGCAGTATGGAAAAAGCGTTAAGCCGCCTTTGCCGCTATGCTGAAGATGCTGTTGAAGATGGCTTTGAGGTATTGATCCTTTCGGACCGTGCTATCGATTCGGAACATGCGCCTATACCATCTTTATTAGCGGTATCGGCTGTGCATCACCACCTGATTAAAAAAGGCTGCCGCGGCGCGGTAGGCCTGGTTGTAGAAGCCGGCGATGTTTGGGAAGTACACCACTTTGCCTGCTTACTGGCATTTGGCGCAAGCGCTATCAACCCGTACCTGGCTCAATCTACTATTGAAACCGTTAAAAACAACGGTAGCTTAGATACCGACCTTGATGTTAAATATCTACTGAAAAACTATGTAAAGGCTGTTAACGATGGCTTGCTGAAGATCTTCTCTAAAATGGGGATCTCTACGCTGCAATCATACCATGGCTCGCAGGTGTTTGAGATCTTGGGTTTAAATGAGAGCGTAGTTGACAAATATTTCACTGGTGCGGTTACCCGGATCCAGGGCTTAGGACTTGATGAAATTGCCCGCGAGGTAATGAGCAAGCACCAGGTTGGTTTTGCGCAGGGATCGAAAGAAGAAAGCAAACTGCTGCCCGAAGGTGGTATTTACCAATGGAAACGCAGAGGCGAAGCACACTTGTTTAACCCCGAGACCGTGCACTTGCTGCAACATGCTACCCGCACTAACGATTACTCGGTTTATAAAAAATACGCTAAGCTAATTAACGAGCAAACTGAAAAGCATTATACCATCCGTGGATTGCTGGATTTTGCCCATCACCGCGAGCAGATCTCGATTGATGAGGTTGAACCGGTTGAAGCGATATTGAAACGTTTTGCTACCGGCGCCATGTCGTTTGGCTCCATCTCGCACGAAGCGCACAGCACGCTGGCTATTGCCATGAACCGTATTGGCGGGAAAAGTAATACTGGCGAGGGCGGCGAGGACGAATTGCGTTACGAGTTGATGCCTAACGGCGATTCGATGCGTTCGGCTATTAAGCAGGTGGCATCGGCACGTTTTGGGGTAACATCCAACTATCTGACCAATGCCGACGAATTACAGATAAAAATGGCGCAGGGCGCAAAACCCGGCGAGGGTGGCCAATTGCCCGGCCATAAGGTAGACGACTGGATCGCTAAAACCCGTCACTCTACCCCGGGTGTAGGTTTGATCTCGCCGCCGCCGCACCATGATATTTATTCTATCGAGGATTTAGCCCAGCTGATCTTCGACCTTAAAAATGCTAACCGTGCCGCACGTATCAACGTTAAGCTGGTATCAAAGGCAGGTGTAGGTACTATAGCCGCGGGTGTGGCTAAAGCCCATGCCGATGTGATATTGATTGCCGGTTATGATGGTGGTACAGGCGCGTCGCCAATCAGCTCTATCAAGCATGCGGGTTTACCGTGGGAGCTTGGTTTAGCTGAAGCGCACCAAACACTGGTACGTAACAAATTACGTAGCCGTGTAGTGTTGCAAACAGACGGCCAGTTGAAAACCGGTCGCGATATTGCCATTGCCGCCCTGATGGGTGCCGAAGAATGGGGCGTAGCTACCGCTGCCCTTGTTGCCGGCGGTTGTATTATGATGCGTAAATGCCATTTAAATACCTGCCCTGTGGGTGTTGCTACACAAGATCCTGAACTGCGCAAGCTGTTCAGCGGCAAGCCGGAGCATATTGTTAACCTGTTTTACTTTATAGCCGAGGAACTACGCGAAATTATGGCCGATCTGGGCTTCCGTACCGTTAACGATATGGTGGGCCGTGTGCAGTTCCTTAAGGTTAGGGATAATATTAAGAGCTGGAAGGCGAAGAAGATTGATCTGTCGGGTATTTTACACCCGGTAACCAACCAACGCGGTGTAACGCTTTATAATAGCGAAAAACAAGATCACGGCATGGACGAGATCATCGACTGGAAACTGCTGGAAACAGCCAAAACCGCGCTGGAAGACCAAACCCCGGTATTTGCCACATTTGATGTGAAAAATACCGACCGTACCATCGGCACGCTGTTATCAAACGAGATCTCTAAAAAATATGGTTCGGCCGGTTTACCGGATAATACCATCAATTATAAGTTTAAAGGATCGGCCGGACAAAGCTTTGGCGCGTTCACTACCAAAGGTTTATCTTTTGAGCTGGAAGGCGAAGCTAATGATTATGTAGGCAAGGGCCTTTCGGGCGCCCAACTGGCTATTTATCCATCGGCTAAAGCCAAATTTGCGCCTGAAGAAAATATGATCATCGGTAACGTGGCCATGTATGGCGCTACTGCCGGCGAGGTATTTATCCGCGGTATGGCCGGCGAGCGTTTTGCCGTCCGTAACTCGGGCGCTACTGCTGTTGTGGAAGGTATTGGCGACCATGGTTGCGAATACATGACCGGCGGCCGCGCGCTGATATTAGGTAAAACAGGCCGCAACTTTGCCGCGGGCATGAGCGGTGGTATTGCCTGGATCTACGACGCCGACGGCACATTTGCCGAAAACTGTAACCGCGAGATGGTAGATCTTGATCCGCTATCGCCGCAGGATGAAGAGCAGATCATTACGCTGCTGCGCAAGCATGTGCAGTTAACCGGCAGCCAGGTAGCACAAAACCTGCTGAATACATGGCAAATAGCCATAACCAAATTTGTAAAAGTATTCCCTCAGGAATACAAGAAAGTTTTATTAAAGAATCAATACCAGGCAACCAATTAATATTATGGGAAAACCAACCGGATTTCAGGAATTTGACCGCGAACTGCCAGCTAAAACGCCTGTGGCAGAACGGGTAAATAATTATAACGAATTTGTAGGCCAGTATAGCGAAGAGAAGCTAAACCACCAGGCAGCGCGCTGCATGAACTGCGGTATTCCGTTTTGCCATAGCGGTTGTCCGCTGGGTAACGTGATTCCTGAGTTTAACGATGCGGTGTATCGTAAAAAGTGGGACGAAGCTTATAATATCCTATCATCAACCAATAACTTCCCCGAGTTTACCGGCAGGATCTGCCCCGCGCCGTGCGAATCGGCCTGTGTGCTGGGTATTAATAAGCCACCTGTCGCTATCGAGGAAATTGAGAAGCATATTAGTGAGATAGCATGGTCTAAAGGTATGGTTAAACCTACCGCGCCGTTGTTAAAAACTGGTAAAAAGGTAGCTGTAGTAGGTTCGGGCCCGGCTGGGTTGGCTGCCGCCGCACAATTGAATAAAGCCGGCCACAGCGTTACCGTTTACGAGCGTGACGATTATCCCGGCGGCCTGCTGCGTTACGGTATCCCTGATTTTAAATTAGAGAAAAACGTGGTAGAGCGCCGTGTAAAGCTGATGCAGGAAGATGGCATTACCTTTAAATGTAATACCGAAGTTGGTAAAGATATCAGCGCCGAAGACTTGGTACGTAATAACGATGCCGTGGTTTTGGCCGGAGGTTCAACCATTCCGCGTAACCTGCCTATCCCCGGAAGGGAATTAAAGGGTATCCATTTTGCAATGGACTTTTTAAAGCAGCAAAATAAGCGTGTTAGCAATACCGCTTTTACCGCCGAGCCTATTTTGGCAACCGGTAAAGATGTGGTAGTAATAGGCGGGGGTGATACCGGGTCTGATTGTGTGGGCACATCTAATCGCCAGGGTGCTAATTCTATCCGCCAATTTGAGGTGATGGTGCAACCGCCTGCTGCACGTACGCCAAATATGCCATGGCCAACTTATCCAATGGTGTTGAAAACAACATCATCGCACGAGGAAGGCTGCGAACGCCACTGGGGCATTAACACTAAAGAGTTTTTAGGCGACGAGAATGGTAACCTGCGCGCACTGAAAGTAACCGACGTAAGCTGGGAACTGGATGTGCTGGGCCGCCCGATCAAGTTTAACGAAGTAGAAGGATCGGAACGGGAAATACCTTGCCAGGCTGTGTTTTTAGCCATGGGCTTTGTTAACCCGCAGTATACCGGCATGCTGGAAAATTTAGGTGTAGAGCTGGATGGCCGTAACAACGTTAAAGCCACTGAAGCTGCCTACCGTACCAACGTAAGCAAAGTATTTGCCGCGGGCGATATGCGTCGCGGACAATCGCTGGTGGTTTGGGCCATATCCGAAGGCCGCGAGTGCGCCCGCAAGGTTGATGAGTTTTTAATGGGCCATACCAACCTGGAAAGCAAAGACGCGGTTAACGTGTTTGAGCAGGTCTACTCTTAAGAAGTCATTGAGTCATCAGGTCATTGAGTCATTGTTGCTCAAAGGGATGCTCAAATAAGATAGTTTGTTTAGTTTTATATCCTCTTCTGCTTCGGTGGGAGGGGATTTTTTGTTTTGATAGATATATAATACTTAGCTGGTCGAAGTTTAGCGCAGCGTAACTTCGACCTAAAATGTGATAAGCTTTCAGCTTATCTTAACTGATCAAAACAATAGGTAATAACCCTTTTTCGTCTGTATAGTAATCTTTTGCGCTGCTATATAAATAGTTTGGCGGATAATCTACAGCGCCAGATTTAACCGGATTGTTGTGTAAATAATCCAGTCGCTGATGAAGCATTTCGTTTGTAGCTAATTGTATCGGATGATTGTTTTGCTGCCAAAACTGATAAGTTTCATTATTAGGATTGTGCTTCCCGGCCCGGCCAAATAGCCATAACATCCAATCCCTGCGGCTTTCCTGTGTGTTTTCGGCAATAGCTTTAGTTATTGTCTTTGAAGTATGCCGTTTTAAATCGCGTAGAATATCGGATAAGTTCCCCTTTTCTGTACTGATGATCAGGTGGACATGATTAGACATAATGCACCATGCATATAACTCTAATCCTTTATTTTTGATACAGTAGTCTAAACTCTCAACAATAATGTCGCAATAAATCCTTCTTGTAAATACATCGATCCATTGTACGGTGGCAAAACTTACGAAGTAAAGTTCGTCATGTTGATGAAAGATGTATTTACGGCCCATTTAACTAAGTGATTTGATTTTGTTTTCTCGCAAGCAGGATGCTTGCCATATTATAGGTCGAAGTTACGCTGCGCTAAACTTCGACCAGTTTATGCGCATTGTAAGCTACTTATCCGATGGATTCTTCTTCCCGGCAACCAATTTCTCTACCAGCTTAACCAAACGATCTGCTTTTGTTTTTTCTTGTTTGGCGGTCAGTATCCACAGCACATATTCCTTACGGTTGGTGTACGATAAGGATTGGTACATGGCCATGGCTGCCGGCGTTTGTTGCAATATGGTAGCTATTTCATCGGGCAGGGTGATCTGCTTATTGGTTACATCAATATATTGGGCATATTGGTTATTGGGGATCTCATCGTTACAGGTATCCGATTTTTTGGATAAGGCAACCGGGCGGAAACGCAGGGCCGTCCAGGTGGCATCAACGGCTGCCGCGGCAACACCAGTAAGGTCGTATTTGCCTAATTCGTCCCAACTGCTCATCATTTCCAGGTCGGTAATTATGCCAGATGTTTTTTTCGGGTAGATTACCCAAAACAAGGTTTCGGTTTTTTGTTTTAGGATAGGGGATATGGTTACCAAATCGCGCTTTAGTTCATCACTGTTTTTTACAAAAAGCAGTACGCCGTCAAAGCTGCCTTCAATGGCAAATGAGGTACCCGCCCCATCGGGCAATGGGGCTAAAAGTTCGGGAAAGTTTGCCGGTGCGTTATACAATAACCAGCGGCTGCCGGGTTTTACCTGTAGTTTTTTGGCAAGTGCGTTCATGTCCGAATCTATTTTAATGCGAATTCGAGATAAGCCCCTTGTGTCATTTCGATGGAGCAAGAGTGGGATTGTGTGATGGGGCGAAAGAGAAATCTTATACAAGATGCTATTGCCGACTGCATTACGTATAAGATTTCTCCTCACCCTTTCTTTCACCCACCGCCGTTCGTCGAAATGACATGAGGGGCTTATATTGAACTCATGTTATTTCAGACTCAATTTTACGTAAAAATCCCATAAAACAATACCTGCCGATACCACAATATTAAAAGAATGCTTGGTGCCAAACTGCGGGATCTCGATACAGGTATCGGCTATAGCCATCACCTCATCGCCAACGCCGTTAACCTCGTTGCCAAATACTAAGGCATATTTTAGGGTAGGGTCGGGACTAAAAGTATCCAGCATGGTGCTGTTTTCGGCCTGTTCAATGGCTATAATGTGGTAGCCTTCGGTGCGGAGTTTTTCAACAGCTTGTACGGTATCGGTAAAATAAGCCCAGTTTACAGATTGCGTGGCACCCAACGCGGTTTTTTCAATTTCGCGGTGCGGCGGCTGACCGGTTATCCCGCAAAGGCAAATCTGCTCCACCGCAAATCCATCGCTGGTGCGGAAGATAGAGCCCACGTTATGCATGCTGCGCACATTATCCATCACTACGGCAACAGGCAGTTTTTGCCCGGCTTTAAATTCGGAGATGGTGGCGCGGTTAAGTTCGTCTAATTTTAGCTTACGCATGTGTGGTTGTTTTGAGCAACCCAACCCCATCGCCAATCAACGAGTGGTATACGGCCGGCGCATAACCTATCTCGCGGGTGTAATAGGTAGTCAGTCCTTCGCTAAACTCATCAAAGGAGTCGGCTTTAACCAAAGCTATGGCACAACCGCCAAATCCGGCACCGGTCATACGCGCACCAACAACATTCGGATTGGTTTTGCTGTAAGCTACAACGGCATCCAGTTCCTTACCGCTTACTTCGTATAAGTCGCGCAATGATTCGTGCGAGGCATACATCAGTCGGCCAAATTCGGCCAGGTTGTTTTTTGATAATGCATCGGCCGCCAGTTTAACACGGTCGTTTTCTTCTATTACGTGCCAGGCGCGTTTAAGTACGGTAGCATCGGTAATCAGGTGCTGGTAACGGTTAAAAGTTACCGCGTCAATATCGCACAGGTTTTTAATGTCCAGCTCCTGTTGCAGGGCAGCCAGGGCCGTAGCGCATTCCTGTACGCGTTCGTTATATTTTGATTCGGCCAGCTTACGGAGTTTGTTGGTGTTGATGATGGCTAAAACGTAATCGCCCAGGTTACTGTCAACCGCCTGGTAACCCAGGGTTTCGCAGTTCAGCATCAGGGCTTTGTCCTTTTCGCCAAAGGCAACGGCAAACTGATCCATAATACCGCTGTTAAGGCCGATAAAAACATTTTCAACCCACTTTGATAATTTTACCAGATCAAGCTTAGTGTATCCGGTATTAAAAAGGTAATTAAGCGCGAAGGCCGTAACCACCTCTATCGAGGCTGAAGAAGACAACCCCGAGCCAATGGGGATATTACCATAATAAAGCATATCCAAACCCTGTATCTCTTTCCCGTCATTCAGGAAATGCTGGATAACTCCCTTAGGGTAATTTACCCAGATGGTATCTTCTTTTTGGTACCCGTTTTTTAGCGGAACATCGTAATGATCATCAAAGTTTAAGCTCTTAAAGCGAAAAACGCCATCGCTATTTGGCGAGGTTAATAAATAGGTGCCCAATGT
Source organism: Mucilaginibacter sp. GW821-FHT07H05 (assembly GCF_059418485.1). Taxonomy (NCBI): domain Bacteria; kingdom Pseudomonadati; phylum Bacteroidota; class Sphingobacteriia; order Sphingobacteriales; family Sphingobacteriaceae; genus Mucilaginibacter; species Mucilaginibacter sp. GW821-FHT07H05. The sequence goes on along the minus strand of NZ_JBWKPY010000003.1, from coordinate 812,600 downwards.
AATAGCACATGGCATTACCAGGCCGCCATTGTAGTCAATATGTTCACCTATCAGGTTTACCCGTCCAGGCGAAAAAAAGGCATTATCTGCAGGTTTATGGTATAGTTTTTCAAACGCTTCGTGCAGCTTCTCGTTCATGTTTATATGGATACTTGGTGTAAAAAACAAATATTGTAAAAAATACACTTATTACATGTTTTTTTCTTTCAAAATAAAACGAATTATTGTTTACAATTGTTAAACTATCACATTAAACTACCCGATTATGAACCAATACCTTATAACGGCGTACGATTTTACCGATGCCGGCGCGCTGAAACGCCGCATGGATGTACGCCCGCATCATTTTGATGCTGCCAAACAATTGAAATTTGAAGGCCACTTTATTTTAGGTGGCGCTATATTGAACGAGGAAGGCCATATGATAGGATCAACCATGATTATGCAGTTTGAAGACGAAGAGCAACTGGAAGCCTGGAAGCAAAACGAACCTTATATTACCCAGGGAGTTTGGGAAACGGTTGATGTAAAGCCTTTTAAAGTGGCCAATGTGTAGCTTAAAAAAACAAAGCGAAAAGAAAAGGCGTCCCGATAAATATTGGGACGCCTTTCTGTTTTACACAGGATTTTAACGTTATATTTTTTAACTTACTTTTTGGTAAAGTCGCCGGTTAACAGATCCACAAGATACACGGTGCCGTTGATGGTTACAGTGGCCTTGCCATCACCATTGAAGGTAAGATTACCCTCAAAGTTAATGCTGGCTTTCCTGGTTGTTGTGCCTGTTACGGTTATAGTAGCTGTGCCGCCTGTTGCCGCTTTGGTAGTTTTATTGATCAGCAGGTTTTTTATGACCAATGTTATGGTAGTAGTGCTGGTGTTTTTACTCTCTACTTTTGAGGTGAATGTACCCGTACGTTTATACTCGCCGTTAATAGCGTAAACGGTAGCGTTAGGGGTTAAGCCCGCTACTTTAAAAGATGCGGTGCCGGTATTGGTTGATGACATCCGCGGGCCATCGAATGTGCCTTTATCTGATGCGGTGCCGGTAACATTATCGGGGATATTGCTGGCATTGCAATTTAAGGTATAGTTATAGTTAAGCGTGTTACTATAGGTAGCAGCCGATCCGGCGGGGCTTGTATGCGTTACACTGTAGCTTTTTGTAGCGCCGCAGCCAATATTTAAATCAAAAACAGCCTGGGCATTTAGTGTCATATCGGTAGATACGGTCATCGCTCCGCTTGAATTAACAGAAAGTGATGTTGCCACCATATCGGCTACTTCGGCGGTGGTTAATGGTGTAGCGGTATCATCTGATCTTTTGCAGGCGCCTAAAATCAATAACAATACCAGGGCAGGGGTTCTCAGTTTTTTCATGTTTATAATTTAATAGTATTAATTGGTATAATAAAGATATGTATAAAATTATAATAATTAATAATATTTTAATAAACTGGGTTATAATTAGTGATGTTGCCAATTATTGATAATATATAAAGTTTATTTTGATGATCTGTTAAAGGTTTATATATAATAGATATGTTGTATTGGTGGTATTAAATAGCCGTTACATCGGCAGTGGTTAAATCAAGCGTGTAGTTAACGCCCTCTAAGGTTAAGGTAGCCGTGTTGGCATTTTTAAAAACAACGGCACCATTATAACTAAAGCTGTTTTTGTTTTTTACGGTTCCTGATACCGAAACATTAGCGCTGCCACTTACAATGGCCCGGGATGATTTGGTTACCAACAGGTTTTTAATATCAATATTGATGGTATTGCTGCCGTTAAGTTGGGTAGCATCAAGCGTTTGGAATGATCCTGAAGTTTGATAATTACCGTTAAGCGAATAAGTAGTGGCGCTGCCCGAAAGCGACGCTAAGCTGATGTTGGTATTAGCCGAATTAATTGCCGATAGGGTAGCCGCGTCAAAACTGCCATTATAAATAATAGTACTGCTTAAATTATCCTGAACAGAAGCGTTGCAGTTAACCACATAATAATAACCCAGCGCGTAGTTATAATTAATGGTTGAGGTTGCCGCTTCCTGCTTTGCAACGGCAAACGAATCAACCACCCCGCAGCCTTTACCGGCATTGGTCACGCTTTTAGCATAAAGGGTCACATCATTTTTTATGCTGACAAAGCCGTTGGCATTCATAGCCAGGGCAGTGGCTACCATAACGGCGGCCTGGGCATTGGATATATTGGTTGCTTTTACCACCTTTTCTTTTTTGCATCCGCAAAAAACAATGGCAAAGGCAGTAATGATTAGTAAAGGATTCTTCATAGTGACGGTATGGTTTATCGTTAGGATTAAAGAAAATCAAAAAGGTTTAATTAATCCTTAAATATTTATACGCTAAACGCCACAAATTGTTTGAATAGGAGTTTTTTGTTGTTTCTACATGTCATTTCGAACGATAGATAGAACTACCCCTTGACCGAAGGGAAAAAATCTTCGACATGATTTAGACTGCGTGCAAAAGATTTCTCCTCACGCAATCACACAGCCCTCCCGTGTTCGTTCGAAATGACACTGGAGTGGGATATGCAGGCGCCTACAACGTAGCCACCAGCTTATCCATTACCGCCATATCATCATCACTTAACTCAATACCGGCTGCTTTTACATTCTCTTCCAGGTGCTGTACGCTGGATGTGCCGGGGATCAGCAATATATTGTCGGCATGGTGCAGCAACCAGCTTAAGGCAATCTGCTGTACAGTGTAGCTCTGTTTACGGGCAAGTAACTGGAGTTTTTCCTGCGCCGCTACATTCCCGGCGTTAAGCGGGAACCAGGGGATAAAAGCGATGTTTTGCTCCCCGGTGTATTTTAGCACCGGCTCCCATTTCCGGTTATCTACACTATAGATATTTTGTACGCTTACCACCTCAAAAAACTCCTGCGCCTTTTTAATCTCTTCCACATTTACTTCCGACAGGCCAATGTGTTTGATCTTGCCCTCTTCCTGCGCTTTCCTTAAAAACTCAAACGTTTGCTCTGCGGGTACTTTAGGATCTATGCGGTGCAGTTGGTAAAGGTCTATCTGCTCCAGTTTTAATCGCTTCAGGCTACCTTCCAGCGCATCTTTCAGATGAGTGGGGCTGGCATCAACAGGCCATTGGTCGGGGCCGGTACGTAACAGGCCGCCTTTAGTGCCAATAACCAGGTCGGCCGGGTAGGGGTGCAGGGCTTCGGCTATTAACTCTTCCGATATATTGGGGCCGTAACTATCGGCCGTATCAATAAAATTAATCCCCAGTTCAACTGTGCGCTTTAAAACACGGATCGCTTCGTCCTTATTTGCGGGCGGGCCCCAAATGCCTTTCCCGGTAATACGCATCGCCCCATAACCCATACGGTTAACGGTCATATCCTTCCCTATCGTAAATGTGTTTTTAATTGGCTTGTTCATCGGTATCTTTTAATAATGTCAACAGCAAGTTTAGCTTAAATGTTCGCGTTAAATCATCTATATAGTGTCAAAATAAATTAATGCGGAATAAAATAGATGCCTTATATTTAAGGCATTAACCCTAACCGGCAGATTATGGAATCATAAGTTTTAGGGTATAATCCATACGCCGATAGTAATATATCCTTGCAGCTAAATGATGTGATGCGGGTTTTTGTGCGAAATTTTAAGTTTAGTTGTAACCAATTAACCGGTACGTACATCTTACTAACTTAATTTTTAATATAAATACCTTATTACTGAAAAATGAAAGCTTTTAAAAAATGGATACTGATCACTGTGGTTACTATCGTAATTGTTGTAACGGCGCTGGTATCGTATGTTACCTTAGCCCTGCCCAATGTGGGTGCCCCCGAAGATATTAAGATAGCCTACACCCCGCAACGCATAGCGCATGGCAAGTACCTGGCTAACCAGGTAGCGGTTTGTATGGATTGCCACTCCGGCCACGATTGGACCAAATTTACAGGCCCGGCCGATACTAACCAATTAGGCATAGGCGGCATGAAGTTCGATGCCGGCGTTGGTTTCCCCGGCGAAGTTTACGTACCCAACATCACCCCGCATAATCTTAAAAACTGGACCGACGGAGAAATTTTCAGGGCTATTACAACCGGGGTTAAAAAGGACGGTTCGGCCATTTTCCCCATCATGCCATGGCTGTCTTATTCAAAAATGAACAGGGAGGATGTATATGATATAATCGCCTATATCCGAACCCTGAAATCACAGGAAGCAAGTTACCCGGCCCGTAAGCTTGATTTTCCGCTAAATATCCTGGTGCATACCATGCCGCAAAAAGCAAGCCTGGGCAAACGCCCGGCCGAAAGCGATACCTTAAAATACGGCCAATACCTGGTGCAAAGCGCGGCCTGCCAGGATTGCCATACGCAGGAAAACCATGGTACCCAATTGCCCGGGATGGAGTTTGCCGGCGGCCGCCCGTTCCAGATCAACGGCGGCACGGTGCGCTCATCTAACATAACTCCGGATATTAAAACCGGTATTGGCGCCTGGACAAAAGAGCAGTTTTTAACCCGTTTTGCCATGTATGCCGATAGTCATTATCAGCCGGCTGCCGTGTCGCCGGGTGATTTTCAAACGGTTATGCCATGGATCATGTATGGCCATATGCAAAAAGCCGACCTGGAAGCCATATACAAATACCTGAAAACTATAAAAGTAGTTAATAATCAGGTGGTTAAGTTTAGTAAAAGTTAGAATTGTTACACCCCATTACTTGTTATTTATATAGGCGATTGATTATATTAGCCTTGTATTAACTGAAAAACTAAACTATTAATTAGGGGAAAAATGAAAAAACTATTACTTGGTTTATTATGCTGCTTTGCAGTTAGCGCTTATGCGCAGGATACTGTGGCAAAAAAGAGCAGCATTGGCAAATTTGAAGAGCAATACACCGTGCTGAAATCGGATAAGAAGATCCGCCAGGGATCGTACAAACTTTTTACCGATAAAAAACTGGTAGCCAGTGGTAGTTACGATAAAGGGGTAAGGGCCGGGCTATGGAGTTTTTATAACGACGGCGCGCTGGAGCAACAGTATGATTATACCGCAAATAAGTTAGTTTTAAACAACCCGAGCAGGGCGATAACTTGCGAAATTGAAGATACAGCGCAGGGCGATTCTATTAAAAACGCGGTAAAAGTTGGCGGCTATAGTGGCCTGGCGCTTTTAGTATCCAGCGTTAATTTTGAAGAAAACGCAACTGCCGGCCGTAACCAGGTATTGCACGTATTCACCCTGGACGAAAAAGGCGAGATCAAATCGTGGGTGGCCTCCATCAAAAGCAGCGACGGCATTAAAATAGTTAACCAAAAAATAGTAGATGTAGCGCCAGAGGTGTTACAGTTTTTACCTGCAATAGTAAACGGAAAGCCGGTACCATCAACCATTACCTTCAACAGCGAAATGAAAGGGATGGGCCCGGCGGGCGATCCGGGCAACGGTAAATCAGGTATACGTGGCCGCGGTGGCCGCAGGGGGTAGCTTGCTGATATTTACCAGATAACGCTCCTGTTAATTTAAGTTAACAGGCATAAAAGCTTAGCAAATACATACCCATCTTAAAAAATATTTATACCTTTGCGCCCTAATTTAGTGGTGCAAGGGTATTTTTTTTAACCTACCCCGGTGCCTGTTGTTAATAGTAAAATACAGCTTATATTAAGATGAACATCTCACAGGAAAAAAAGGACAACCTGAACGCAGTTATAAAGATCAATATCGATCCGGCCGATTATCAGCCACGTGTTGAAAAAGCCATCAAGGATCAGGCTAAAAAAGCTAAAATACCAGGCTTTCGCCCCGGTATGGTACCAGCCGCGCATATTAAACGTATGTATGGCAAAAGTATTTTGGTTGACGAGATCAATAACCTGTTATCAGATACCCTTAATAATTACCTGAACGAGCAGCAGCTTGAAGTGTTAGGCCAGCCGCTGCCGCAGATGGACGACAGCAAAGAATACAACTGGGATTTTGCCGATAACTTTGAATTTAACTACGAAGTAGGCCTGGCCCCAGAGTTTGCTATCGACCTAACATCAAAAGATAAAGTAACCCAATATGATATTAAGGTTGACGATGTAACCTTAGCCGACCGGATTAAAAACCTGCGTAAAAGCTATGGCAAAATGTCAAATCCTGACGTATCGGCAGATGATGACGTGCTTTATGCCGAATTAAAACAACTTTCGCCAGATGGTTCTGTTTTTGAAGGAGGAATTGAGCATACAGGTTCTATCCGTTTAGACCAGGTACAGGACGAGAAGGTGAAAAAATCACTGATCGGGCTGAAAAAAGGCGACGAATTAGTACTGGATGTGCAGAAAGCTTATAATAACGATGCTGCGCGTATTGCCGGCGTTTTAGGTATTGATGAGGAAACTGCAGCAGAGTTGAAATCAAAATTCAGCCTGACGGTTAAAAATGTGAACCGTTTAGAGGAAGCAGATTTGAACCAGGAGTTCTTTGATAAATTATTTGGTGAAGGTGTTGTAACTACCGAAGAAGAATTTAAAGCAAAGGTTACCGAAGAAATTGAAATGATGATGGCGCAGGATGCCGATCGTAAACTGCAAAACGACATTTACAATTACGCGGTTAACAAAATTAACTTTGAATTGCCTGATGAATTTTTGAAACGCTGGTTAAAAGCCACAAACGAAAAAATCAGTCCGGAAGAATTAGAAGGCGGCTACAACGATTTTGCAAAAAACCTGAAATGGACGCTGATCGGCAATAAGATCATGAAAGACAACGATCTTAAAGTAGAGTACAAGGATGTGTTTGAAGTAGCTAAACAACGCTTAGACGCGCAATTCCGCATGTACAGCCCGCAGCCTTTGGCCGAAGATCAGTTAGCGCAATATACCGTTCAGTTTTTACAGAACAAAGAGAATGCTAACCGCATTTTTGACGAAGTGAAAGGTATGAAAGTGATCGAATACATAAAAGGCATTATCACAACCGACAAAAAAGAGATCACACACGCCGAGTTTAGTAAACTTTCTTAAGTCGTAAGTCTAAAGATTTAAGTCGTAAGTACCGATTTAAGACTAAGGACTTAAGGCTTAAGACTCCGGACTTAAGACTCCGGACTTGAAAATATCACCAAAAAAGCAACTCCCAACAGAGTTGCTTTTTTATTGCAAATAATTTTACTTTTTACAAACCTTATACGTTATATCGTATTCAACTAAAAACTATATTTACCGGGCACACAAAACCCAAAAACAAATTAAAATGGACAATATCAATAGAGACGAATTTAGAAAATACGCGGTAAAGCATCACCGCATCAACAGCCTGGCTGTTGATCAGTTTATATCAAGTGTCGATCGTAAGGCCATGCCTATGTCTATCAGCACAAGTCACCCTACAGCTATGACGCCTTATATCATCGAGGAGCGCCAGCTGAATATTTCGCAGTTAGACGTGTTTTCGCGTTTAATGATGGACCGTATCATCTTTTTAGGCGATGCTATTTACGAGAATATTGCCAACATCATTCAGGCGCAGCTACTATTCCTGCAATCGGCCGATGCTAAACGCGATATTCAGATCTATATCAACTCGCCGGGTGGTTCGGTTTACGCGGGTTTAGGTATTTATGATACCATGCAATTTATTTCAAACGATGTAGCCACTATCTGTACCGGCATGGCGGCCTCAATGGCGGCTGTATTATTGTGCGCCGGCGCTGATGGTAAACGTGCAGCTTTACCGCACTCAAGGGTAATGATACACCAGCCAATGGGCGGCGCGCAAGGCCAGGCATCTGATATCGAGATCACCGCCCGCGAAATCGCTAAACTGAAGAAGGAACTGTACGAGATCATTTCTAAACACAGCGGTACATCTTACGAGAAAGTTTGGGACGCATCAGACCGCGACCACTGGATGATTGCCGAAGAAGCCAAAGCTTTTGGTATGGTTGATGAGATCTTACGGAACAGCAACGAAAAATAATTGAAATATTAAGCAATAATAAAGGGTAAATTGAAACCATTTACCCTTTATTATTGTATATTCATCAATATTTACTTAATTTTGGTTAAACACACCCCACAATGACAAAAAACAGCAAGGAAATCAGGTGCTCATTTTGCGGCGCCGGTAAGCAGGATTCCCTGATGCTGATAGCCGGGTTGGATGCGCACATTTGTGATAAATGCGTTAACCAGGCTAACGAGATTTTAGCTGAAGAACTGAAGATCCGCAAGGTTAAATCTTCGCCTTCGGCCCCTTCCATGTTAAAACCAGCCGAAATTAAATCGCACCTTGATCAATACGTTATTGGCCAGGACGATGCTAAAAAAATACTTTCGGTTGCGGTATATAACCACTACAAACGCTTAAACCAGCGTGTGGAAAAGGATGATGTAGAGATCGAAAAATCAAACATCGTAATGGTAGGCGAAACCGGTACCGGTAAAACCCTGCTGGCCAAAACCATAGCTAAAATATTAAACGTTCCCTTTTGCATTTGCGATGCTACTGTACTAACAGAAGCCGGTTATGTAGGCGAGGACGTTGAAAGTATCCTGACACGTTTACTGCAAAGCGCCGATTACGATGTAACCGCTGCCGAAAAAGGCATTGTTTATATTGATGAGGTTGATAAAATTGCCCGTAAAAGCGATAACGCCTCCATCACCCGTGATGTATCGGGCGAGGGTGTGCAGCAGGCTTTACTAAAGATACTGGAAGGCACCATGGTGAACGTACCGCCGCAAGGCGGGCGCAAGCACCCCGATCAAAAGATGATATCGGTAAATACCAGCAATATCCTGTTTATTTGCGGCGGCGCTTTTGATGGTATTGATAAAAAGATAGCCAGCAGGCTGCGTACCCAAACTGTGGGTTATAAAATGAAGCGCGATGAAGGCGGCGATGTGGATATGAAAAACCTGTACAAGTACATCACCCCGCAGGATTTGAAAGCATTTGGTTTAATCCCCGAGCTGATAGGCCGTTTACCGGTGCTCACTTACCTTAACCCGCTGGATAGGGAAGCCCTGCACAATATCCTGACCGAACCTAAAAACTCGCTGCTGAAACAATACAAAAAGCTGTTTGAATACGAAGGTGTAAAACTGGAGTTTGAAGACGATGTGCTTGATTTTATTGTTGATAAGGCGATGGAGTTTAAATTGGGCGCCCGCGGGCTGCGTTCTATCTGCGAAGCTATTATGATAGATGCCATGTTTGAGTTCCCGTCTAAAAAGGATATTAAACGCCTTTTGGTAACTTTAGACTACGCGCTGGATAAGTTTGAGAAATCGGATATTAAAAAATTAAAGGTTGCTTAATATAAGATATTTATAATATTCGTATATTTGCTATGCAAGCATAATAAACCCTGGTGAAACGCCGGGGTTTGTTGTATCCGGTGTTTTGGGTTTGTGTTCCCCCCTTGTCATTTCGATAGAGCAAGGGTTGGAAAGGGCAGGAGGGGCGAAAGAGAACAGTTTCTTGAGCGGGTTGGCGTTAGGGAGTAGCGAGCGAAAAAATCTTATACGTGCGACTTACCAACCGTATAAGATTTCTCCTCACACCAACACACCGCCAACGCTGGTTCGTTCGAAATGACAAGTGGCGACATAAAAAAGAATTAACAAAATAAATAACATATAATTAAAATCCCCAAGGCGGGGATTTAGGAGAGAAAAATTATGAACGAAGAAAAAGACGTAAAGAAAGACGCAATTGCAAAAGAAATGCCTAAGGTGAAAGAGGTTTCATCACCGGTAAAATCGGGTTTAAAAACTAAGGAAAGCATAGTAGCCAACTGGCTGCCACGCTACACCGGCCGCCCGCTGGATGATTTTGGGAGTTATATTATCCTCACCAACTTCTCTAAATACCTCACCATGTTTTCGGAGTGGAATGATAACGCGCCGATAATGGGTTTAGATAAGCCGATGCAAAGCGTAACAGCCAATGGCATTACCATCATTAACTTTGGTATGGGCAGTTCGGTTGCTGCTACGGTGATGGATCTGCTAACCGCCATCCATCCCAAAGCCGTTATATTTTTAGGTAAATGCGGCGGATTAAAAAGAAAGAACAATGTAGGCGATCTGATACTGCCGATAGCCGCCATCAGGGGCGAAGGTACATCAAACGATTACATGCCGGCAGAAGTGCCCGCATTGCCTTCATTTGCCCTGCAGAAAGCGATATCAACCACCATGCGCGATTTTGGCCGCGATTACTGGACAGGTACCTGCTATACCACCAACCGCCGCGTGTGGGAGCACGATAAGGAATTTAAAAAATACCTGAAAACCCTGCGCGCCATGGCCGTAGATATGGAAACCGCTACCATTTTCACCACGGGCTTTGCCAATAAGATCCCTACCGGCGCGCTGCTGCTGGTATCCGATCAGCCGATGATCCCCGAAGGTGTAAAAACTGCCGAAAGCGACTCGAAAGTAACCGAGCAATACGTAGAAACACACCTGAAGATCGGTATCGAATCACTGAAGCAACTGATCAATAATGGTTTAACGGTGAAACACTTGAGGTTTTAAAAAAAGTAGCCCGGTCAAGCGTCCACGCTTGACCATATTTTCTAATTAAGCGTCCACGCTTAATTTATTTCGCAAGCGTGGACGCTTGTTTAAGAACAAAGTTTAAGCGTGGACGCTTAAACTGGCAAGTACGAGTCATTTTAGAAAAAATAATCTACTAAAATGATAGATAAAATTTAGACCTTCGCAGACGGAGCAGATCCTCCGCAATTTTTTTGATTTATGTGGTATAATAACATCCTCGAAACCATAGGCCATACGCCTATGGTGAAGCTGAACAAGGTCACCAAAGACATCCCGGCAACTGTGCTGGCTAAAATAGAAACTACCAACCCGGGTAACTCCATAAAGGACCGTATGGCCCTGAAAATGATTGAAGATGCCGAGAAAAGCGGCAAGCTAAAACCCGGGGGGACTATTATTGAGGGTACATCTGGCAATACCGGTATGGGCTTAGCCATAGCGGCGGTTATAAAGGGTTATAAATGTATCTTCACCAGTACCGATAAGCAATCGAAAGAGAAGTTTGATGCCCTGCGCGCTTTTGGCGCCGAGGTAATTGTTTGCCCTACCAATGTTGAGCCCGAAGACCCGCGTTCGTATTACTCGGTATCATCCCGCTTAGAGCGCGAGGTGCCAAACTCATGGAAGCCTAACCAATACGATAACCTTTCTAACTCGCAGGCGCATTACGAAAGCACCGGGCCCGAAATATGGGAGCAAACCGAAGGCAAGGTGACACACCTGGTAGCAGGTGTAGGTACGGGTGGTACTATCTCGGGCATTGCAAAATACTTGAAGGAGAAGAACCCCGCCATCCAGGTTTTGGGTATCGATACCTATGGTTCGGTATTTAAAAAATACAAGGAAACCGGGATCATGGATAAAGAAGAGATCTACCCCTACATTACCGAAGGGATAGGTGAGGACTTTTTGCCGCAAAACGTTGACTTTAGCCTGATCGATCATTTTGAAAAGGTAACCGATAAAGATGCTGCCCTGATGACCCGCGAGATTGCCCGTAAAGAAGGCATTTTTGCCGGTAACTCAACCGGATCGGCGATTGCGGGCGTACTGCAAATGAAGGATAAGTTTAAGGAAGGCGATGTAGTGGTGGTGATCTTCCCCGACCATGGTACCCGCTACCTGGGCAAAATGTATAATGACGATTGGCTGCGCGACCGCGGTTTCCTGAAAGATGAAAAACTAACCGCCCGCCAGATCATCGCGAAGAAAGAGAAGCAGGATATCATTACCATTGATAGTGAAAAAACGGTGCTGGAAGCGATCAACATCATTAAATCGCTGAATATCTCGCAGATTCCGGTGACCCAAAAGGGTATGATCATTGGGAAGATCACCGAAAGCGCCATCCTGGACGCCCTGCTGGAAAACCCCTCGCTGAAATCATCACCGGTAAGCACCATATCATCAGGGTCGTTCCCCTTTGTCGATCTGAATACTTCTATCGATAAGATCTCGGCTATGATCAATAAGGATAACATAGCGGTGTTGGTAGAAGATGAGGATGGTAAGATTGAGATCATTACCCAGTACGATATTATTAATGCGATATCGGCTTAGCCCCCTAACCCCCTAAAGGGGGAATAAAAGTTTGTCATTGCGAGGTACGAAGCAATCGCGAACAATGCATAACCGCTCTTTGGGTGTGCGATTGCTTCGTACCTCGCAATGACATGGTGGAAACAAGAAAGGCGTTTGATAGAATCAAACGCCTTTCTTGTGTTACTGATTTGTCATTGCGAGCGATAGCGTGGCAATCCCATAGGACAATCAAACACAGACCTGTCTATGGGATTGCCACGTCGCTATCGCTCCTCGCAATGACAAGTTTTTAAAGCTTCGCTTTTTATTCCCCCTTCAGGGGGTTAGGGGGTAAAATACTATTCCTATTCCTCAACCAATGATCGGCCAAAACCAGCGCGGCCATAGCCTCAACAATAGGTACGGCGCGGGGAACAACACAAGGATCGTGGCGGCCCTTGCCCGAGATCTCAGCGGCGTTGCCTTCGCTGTCAACCGTTTGCTGGTTGTGCATAATGGTTGCCACCGGCTTAAACGCCACGCGGAACTCTATCGGCATCCCATTACTGATACCGCCTTGTATCCCGCCAGAAAAATTGGTGAGTGTGTTGATATCGCCCAAGTGGCTCTTGATGAAAATATCGTTATGTTCAGACCCTAACATTTCGCTACCCGAAAATCCCGAACCAAATTCAAAACCATGCACGGCGTTAATGCTCAGCATGGCTTTGCCCAGTTCGGCGTGGAGTTTGTCAAATACAGGCTCGCCAAGGCCAACAGGGCAGTTTTTGATATAGCAGCTTACCTTGCCGCCAACGGTATCGCCGTTTTTGCGTACGTTATCAATAAACTCAATCATTTCTTCGGCTGTAGCCGGATCGGCACAACGGACGATGTTCTTTTCCCTTTCGGCAATAAACTCGTCGGCATTATCAATAAACACGTTAGGCGCGTCAATTTTACCTACGCTGCTTACGTGGGCCACTATCTCGATGCCTTGTGTTTTCAGCAGCAGCTTAGCCAAAGCTCCGGCCGCTACCCGTGCCGCGGTTTCCCGTGCCGATGAACGCCCGCCACCACGATGATCGCGAATGCCGTATTTGGTTTGATAAGTATAGTCCGCATGCGAGGGACGAAATACGTTGGTATTATGGTTATAATCTTTCGACCGCTGATCTTCGTTAGGGATCAGCATGGCGATAGGTGTGCCGGTAGTTTTACCTTCAAACACACCCGACAGGATCTTTACCGTATCGCTTTCCTTACGCTGGGTAGTGATCTTGCTTTGGCCGGGCTTGCGTTTATCCAGCTCGCCCTGGATATAATCCAGATCAACCTCTAACTGTGCCGGACAGCCATCAATTATGACACCGATAGCTTCGCCATGCGATTCGCCAAAAGTTGTGATCCTGAATAATTGCCCGAATGAATTGCCAGCCATGTTATTTTTATGATTTCACCGATGGGTTATGATTTCACCGATTGTGTTTTGTAAATATAGTTATTATACAATTTGTCATTGCGAGCGATAGCGTGGCAATCCCATAGGACATGCAACGTGGACCTGCTTATGGGATTGCCACGTCGCATCTCACACTTTCCACCCGCTGCTCCTCGCAATGACAAGTAGGGATGCTAAGCTTCTGCTCCCCCTTCAGGGGCCCGGGGGGCTTTGCCTTGCGGTAAACCCCACCTTCTCCAAATCCGTCCAAAATGCCGGGTACGATTTTTCTACTACCATGGCATCTTCAAACTCCACTTCGGGGATCAGGATAGCCAGCGGCGCGAAGGCCATCGCCATGCGGTGGTCTTCGTAAGTGTTAAACAGCACCCTTTGTGGTATTTGTTTTTCGCTGCAATCCAGTTTATAAACCTGGCCTTTTTCAATCAGCTTAACGCCAATTTTGGCCAGTTCGTTTTGCAGGGCGGCAATGCGGTCGGTTTCTTTTATTTTCAGCGTTTCCAGTCCGGTAAAGGTAGCGTCATGACCTAAGGCCGCGCATACCACAATCACGGTCTGCGCCAAATCAGGGCAGCTTTTCAGATCAAAGATCTTACGGACTATCGGCTTTGGCTCTTTGGTTAAATGTACACCACCATCCTTAAATTGCGATGTGATACCAAAGTTAGCCATAATCTCGGTGATCACGCTGTCGCCTTGCAGGCTGTAGCTGGTCAGGCCCGGTAAAAACAGGTCGGCTTCATCACTTAAGGCTGCAATACTGTACCAATACGATGCAGCGCTCCAGTCGGGCTCCACCCAAATGTTGGTTTCTTTAAACTCCTGCTTTTCAATGCTGATCACATTGTCCGTCCAGTTATGCTGAATGCCGGCCTGTTTTAGCATGGCCAGGGTCATTTCTACATATGGGCGCGAGGTAAGGTCGCCTTCAATCTCCAGTTCTAAGCCCTGTGGCAAACTTGGCGCTATCAGCAGCAGCGCTGTGATGTATTGACTACTGATATTGCCCTTAATGCCGATCCGGCCGGTAGCCTGTTGGATATTCCCGGCAATTTTAAGCGGGGGGTAGCCCTCGTTCTCTACATAGCTGATATCGGCACCCAAAGCGCGCAAGGCATCAACCAGCACCCCGATAGGGCGCTGTTTCATCCGTTCCGATCCGGTAAGGATCACTTCCTCATCCTGCAAAGTAAAATACGCAGTCAAAAAACGCATAGCCGTACCGGCCGGACCGATGTTTACAAGTCTTAAGTCCTGAGTCTTAAGTTCTGAGTCAGAAGCTGCGGACTTCAGACTTTCAACTTCTGACTTCTGACTTAGGACTTTCTGCATAAGCACCGCGTCCGCAGCGTCGGATACATTATCCACTTTTACACGGCCTTTGCTCAGGGCTTCGATAATCAGCGCGCGGTTACATTCACTTTTTGAGCCGGTAAGCTGTATAGTGCCTTTGGCCGTGCGCGTTGATTTAGAAAGAATGATGTTTTGCGATTTCATTTATAGTACTTATGCCTCAACCCAATCCTCAATAGCCCTTCAGTATGCAGATTCACCAAACGTTCCGCTGGAACGTACTCAAATGTTATTTATTTTGCTACCAACCAGTCGCTCCTACGGAACGCATTGCAACGTTCATCCCTTAGGGATGTCTGGTTGGTAGAAAAAGGGGAGCAAAAATCGTTACGTTCCATCGGAACGTTTGGTGAAATTTGCCACCGTCTTTTGATGTGCTGATACTCTTTAAAGAGGATTAAGCGAAGCTTTTTATGCGTGCGTTAACTTTTCCTGTGCTTGTCCCTCGGCCTGGCTTTTGCTCATGATCTCGGTTTGTTTACGGATAGATTCGGCGTGCATCAGTTCCAGCAGTTTTTCGGCAAAATCCGTATTCAAGTTTAAGGCACGGGCGTACGCAGTACGTTTCTGCAGAATCTCGTCCCAGCGGCTCACCTGTAAAATGGTAATGTTGTTATCTTTTTTGTAATTGCCTATTTTTTCAACTACCTGCATACGCTCCGCCATTTTTTGGAATACCAGGTCGTCAATTTTATCTATCTGGTTACGCAATTCGTCCAGCTTGCTGCTTAGTTCTTTGCTGCTCACATCGGCTTTGCGCAAGGTCAGGCGATCGATCAGATCGGCTAAGGCCGATGGGGTAACCTGTTGCTTAGCGTCAGTCCAGGCAACAGAAGGGTCAATATGCGATTCGATCATCAATCCCTGCATATCCAGATCAAGCGCTTTTTGAGCGATGTACGGCAGCAGATCGCGGTTACCGCAAATATGGCTTGGATCGTTAATAATAGGCAGTTCAGGCGCGTGTGTTTTCAGGCTGATAGCCAAATCCCACATCGGTTCGTTACGGAAAGCCGATTTCTCGAATGATGAGAACCCGCGGTGAATAGCGGCAAGTTTAGTAATGCCCGCGTTGTTGATCCGCTCTAAAGCGCCAATCCAAAGCGACAGATCGGGGTTAACCGGGTTTTTTACCATTACCGGGATGTCCACACCTTTCAGGGCGTCGGCAATTTCCTGCACGGTAAAAGGGTTAACGGTAGATCGTGCGCCTACCCAAAGGATATCCACGCCGGCTTTCAGGGCTTCTTCCACATGCTTGCCGGTAGCTACTTCAATAGCGGTTGGCAAACCGGTTTCTTCTTTAGCGCGTTGCAGCCATTTAAGGCCAATGCTGCCAATACCTTCAAACTCGCCCGGGCGGGTACGTGGTTTCCATATCCCGGCGCGCAGGGCGGTAATTTTGCCTGTTTTGGCTAACAAATGCGCGGTAGCCACTAACTGATCTTCCGTTTCAGCACTGCATGGACCCGCTATTACCAACGGTTGTTTTCCCGAATTTATCCAACTGCTTAGTGGCTGTATGTTTAAATCTAATTTCATCTGATTAATATATTATTGAGTTTTTTATTTACTTAGTTTTTTAATTTCTATATAGTTACGCTTTGTTTTCTCTTTTTTAGCGGGCGGCCGTTCGGTCAGGCCTTCTTCAATATGCCTTTTATACTCACCCAGGATATTGAAGTTGTGGGTATATTTCAGTATCTGTTTAATGGTGATGTCGTATTTTTTACCTTCGTCCCATTCCACATCTACATAAAAGTTATACTCGGTGGGTTTGCCCAGCACCGGCATGCTCTGTATCTTGCTCATGTTAATGCCCTGCTCGGCAAAAATATTCAGCACTTTGGCCAGCGCCCCCACCTCGTTGCTCACCTGGAAACATAACGATGCTTTGTCGGGCTTGGCTACTTTGGCATTTTCATGCGTGGTCAGGATCAGGAAACGGGTGAAATTCTTTTTGTTCGATTCAATCCGGCGTTCCAGTACATCCAGCTCGTACAGTTTAGCAGCCAGCGTATTGGCAATGGCCACGGTATCGGTCAGCTGTTCATCGCGGATGCGTTTGGCACAGGCCGCCGTATCGTTGCTTTCCACAATTTTCAGGTGCGGGTACTCATCAAAAAAGTCAACACACTGACGTATGGCGATAGGGTGCGAGGTTACGTATTTAATTTGCTCAAACTTCACGCCCGGCAAAGCCATCAGGTGCAATTGGATAGGCAGGTAAACCTCACCAATTACCGGGAAACTATAGCTTAACAGCAACGAGTAGTTGGGCAATATACTGCCGGCTATACTGTTTTCAATAGCCATTACCACGTAATCGGCATCGCCGTTCTTCAGCGCCTCAAAGGTTTGCTTAAAAGAGTTGCACTCAATAGTGGTAATATCTTCACCAAAATAGCGGAAAGCGGCTTCCTCGTGAAAGGAGGCGCGGATCCCCTGTATAGCAACTCTTGGTTTTTTCGGTTTCATGTTTAGTGTTAAATGCAGAAAGTCCCGGCTATTAGGCCGGGACTTTCTGATCTTGTTTTATGTCTGTTAAGCATATATCAGTCCCGGCTCTTACTGCTAAAGTAAAAGTAGAAACCAAAATAGTATGCGTTGTTTAAATTCATGTTATTGTTTACGATGGTAAATGTACAAGTAAAAAACAAATTGTCAATAGATAATTTTTATTTTTTGAAAATAAATAGGTCAAACCAAATAAAATTCTTTAAAAATGGGTGTTGGCAGATATGGTAGTAACAGATTTGTTTCAATAGACATTAGTTTCCTTACGTCAAATACTTGGACTCCTATTACATCTTATTTGTCGATATTTTGAAAATGGGCGGCAGTATTCCATAGCGGCCTGTAGCCCTGCTCTCCATTCCAAGTCCTCGCCACCTCACGCGCGCTATCCCCTTGGCTCCGGGCTTTCCTTTGCGATCAGGTTTATATTGAGCGGACAGTGCCGTAAAGCAAGACTTACGAAGTTTTTAAAACTTCGTAAGTCTGTACGCGCCAATGAAGATAATCCAGGCCAGTTCAAGCGTCCACGCTTGAACTATGAGCAGGAGTGAGCGTCTACGCTCACGTTTAACATCTTAAATTAAGCGAGGACGCTTAATTTCGAATGAGTTCAAGCGTGGACGCTTGAACTGGCTAAGCGATGGGTTAAATCCATCGCTGTTTTGTTTGATTTGATACAGACAATGAAGATAATCCTGTCAAAACATCCCGATAAACGCTATGTTTGAATAACGATACCATATCTTATGAAAAAGACCTGCCTGCTATACCTGCTTTTAATATTCGCTTGCCTAAACCTCCACGCCCAAACTCAACCATGGAAATTTGCCCACGTATCGGACACACACGTAAACCTGACCAATGAAACATCGAAGGAGGACCTGCGCCGTACCGTTCGCGATATCAACGCCAACCCCGACCTGCAATTTGTGGTCATCACCGGCGATATCACCGAATTTGGCGCTGATGAAGAATTAAAAACAGCCAAAACGATATTAGACAGCCTGAACAAGCCCTGGTATATCGTCCCCGGTAACCACGATATGAACTGGTCGGAGAGCGGGGGGAATAGCTTTAAGAAAGTATTCGGTGCCGAAACCTTCGCCGTTAAGCAACATGGCTACCTGTTTATCGGTACCAATTGCGGGCCTAATATGCGCATGAGCCCTGGACAAGTACCCCGCGAGAATTTAGTTTGGCTGGATTCCGTCCTGAAGGTCACACCTAAGCAAACGCCCATTATCTTCGTCAACCATTACCCGATAGATTCGGCGCTGAATAACTGGTACGAGATCATCGACCGGCTGAAAACCCATAATACCCAGCTCATCATCTGCGGGCATGGGCATAATAATCATTTGCTCAATTTCGAGGGCATTCCGGGCATTATGGGACGCTCAAACCTGCGGGCTAAGGACGCGGTTGGCGGGTACAATATCGTCACCATGGCTAATGATTCGGTTTATTATAATGAGCGTACGCCCGGTATCATCACCAAACCTACCTGGACAAAGGAGCGGTTGTACGAGCACGATTTTACTAAAGGTAAATTTAAACGCCCGGCTTATACCGTAAACAAGCATTTTAACCAGGTTAAAACCGTTTGGACCTTGCAAGATAACAGCGATATCGGCGCGGGCACTACCATTGCCGGGGATGTCGTCATCGTCACCAATACTGCCGGATGGATAAAAGCTTATGCCATCGCAACAGGCAAACAGCAATGGGCCACAAAGGCCGGCGGGAAGATCTACAGCACGCCTGCCGTGTGGGGTAATTATGTGGCAGTGGCTTGCAGCGATACCTACCTGTATTGCCTTGATAGAAATACCGGCAAAATTAACTGGAAGGCGCAATCCAATAAACCCATGGTGGCATCGCCCGTTATCAGTGGCGATAGGGTGTTCTGCGGCGGGTCCGACGGGCATTTCAGGTGTTATGATCTGAAATCAGGCAAACTGAATTGGGATTTTACCCAGGTACAGGGCTTTGTAGTAACCCGGCCTTTATTGTATAACGGCAGTGTTTGCTTCGGCAGTTGGGGTAACTACTTTTACGCCCTCGATCAAAAAACAGGCAAACTAAACTGGTCGTGGACGCAAGGTTCAACCAATCGCATGTTCTCTCCCGCCTCCTGCGAGCCGGTAGCTACCGGCAACCGCCTGTTTATTGTGGCGCCTGACCGCTACATGACCTGTTTGGATGCCACAACCGGTAAGCAATTATGGCGCAAAGGCGCCGACCCGAAATTCAGGGTGAGGGAATCCATGGGTTTAGCGGCCGATAGCAGCCTGGTTTACGTAAAAACCATGGACGGCGATGTGTTGGGCGTTGATACCAAAGCCGATAGCGTACAGGTGAAATGGAAGGGCAACCGCAATATGGGCTATGATATTTCGCCCTCGGTAGTGAAGGAGAATGGCGGACTGGTATTCGCGCTCTCCAACTCAGGCGATATGTATGCCTTTAAACGGGAAGATGGCACACTGGCCTGGGTACATAAAATATCCAATGCCTTAGTGAACCCTTTAAGTTTTGTAAATGACCACCAGCTGATTGCTACAACAATGGATGGGGTGATTGTTTGTTTAAGGTATTAAGGTAGTTTAGAAGATTTAACCACAAAGTACACAAAGTCAGAAGTACCAAGAACATAGCTTAAGTTCCTGATCAATAAAAAAACCACAAAGGCTTAGTGACCTTTGTGGTTTTTTTCTTTGTGTACTTTGTGGTTAAATAGCCATCATATTATTTAGCCGCCGCTGTTGTATACAACTCGTTAAACAACAGTTTAAACGTCCCGTGCGATTGCGCCCTGAAAGTGATCTCGGGGCCGAAAACGTACAGGTTACCTTTACCTACCTGCGCGGTAAACGCGGTTACGTTATCCTTCAAATATTTTTGACCGAAGGCCCAGCCGCTGCGCAGCGGTGTTTCGTTGGCAAACCACATCAGCGGTTTTACGCCTTTGGTGGCCGCGTCGGCATCCAGTTTAAATACGGGGCTGTTGTCAAAGTACACGTCAGTTTCGGCGGCCATACCGTAAGTGGCCGGCAGCTTATTATCAACAGATGTGCGCAGGATAGCGCCCGGAATATAATACTTATCGCCAGGGAAAGGCCTTTCCTGTCCGTTAACGGTTTCAACCAAAGCATTGTGCACCGGCAGGCCCAGCTGGTAAGCCAGATTGGCGCTGCTGCCCACGGTTACGATATTACCGCCGGCCTCTAAAAAGGCTTTCAGCTGCGGGATGGTTTTTTCGGCTGTGATACGGCCGGTCCAGGTGCTGTATTCGGCAGGGACATTGTCCTGCCCAAAACCGCCGAAGCCGCCACCGCCGCCACCACGTCCGCCGCGACCTGCAACACCGGGAATAGCGCCGCCAACAAACACAATCACATCGTACTTGCTTTTCAGGTCGCCGGCATCAAACTCCTGCGGGTAAACCACTTTAAATGGGTAGTGGTACTGCTCAAACATCCAGCGTGTCCAGCCCGAAGCCATGGATCCACCGTAGGTATCCCATAGGGCAATACGTGCCGGCTGTAATTTTATGGCCCCTTTTAAACTCTCTTTGCCCAAAGCAAAGGCTTGTACCCCCATACCGGCATCCTTTTGCAAAACAGCCTTAGCCGCCGCCGAAGCCGGAATGTAAAAGCTGCCCGCCATGTTTATTTTAGGGTTAGCAGTGTTAGGGAAACGGTAAACATCAACCCCTGCTTGCAATAGGTCGTTAACAATAATAAAGGAATTATTGGCATAAGGACTAAGCAGGTAACCACCTTTAGCCGCAGGCGGATTAAAAGTAGGTGGCGATTGCAGTTCCCCATAAGGGATCCGGGCAAACGGGCCATCAAAGGCATCCAGGATGCGGTCGAATTTTACGCCCATTTGATAGGCCAGTGTCCAGCCGGTAGCATCATACGGACGGATAGGAGGGCCGCCCGGGTAAAGGAAATCGTTGGGGTGGTCCTGCGGTTCAAAACGGTCGAGCACTTCGGGGCGGAAAGCCTGATTAGCTTTAATAATGTATGATCCGGCAGGGTAGCTTTTGCCGCCTACGGTAAACGCGGCGGTTGCTTTGTGCACTAATAAACCACTGCGCAGGCAGGTATTGATAAACCTGACCGCCGTACCAAAATCGGGCTGATCGGAAGGGATGATATAGCCCCGCGGATCGCGCAGCGAAGGGTTGCGTAATACGGTATCAAAAAATTTCTGCGGGATGCCGCCACGGCCAAAACCGCCGCCGCCAACAGTAACCGCACCCCCGGCTCTGCCACGGCCACCACCCGGCGCATCAGCACCAGGGGCCGCGGTTTGCGAAGCCCTGTAAAGCTGGGTGATGGCTTCCGAACGTTTGGGCGAAAGCGTCCAGGTATCTTTATTGCCGCGCTCAACCGAGTTTTTACCCATCAGGTAGCTGTTGTACAGCATTTCGTCGGCATAGCGCGAGGCGTAGTTCAGCACCGCGTAGTTCAACGATACCGAGTAATCTATCGACTGTTTAAAGTGCCAGGTTTGCGGGGTAACCGGGAAAGGCGTGCCGCTGTTAGGGATCAAACGCTCGGGTACCAGCGGTACCGATGATGGGGTAGGGCCGCCGATGATCTCGGTTAACAAGCCTACCATATTATGGAAATAAGTAGCCGTGCGTAAGCCGCCGTTCCACCAGGTAGAAAACTCGGTGCCCGACCGTTGGGTATAACCCGGCTTGCCTTCCTTATTCAGGCGGCTGTTCATAGCCGAACCTACCGCGTCCAGACTGGTTACCAGCAGCGGATCGTAAACATAG
Source organism: Mucilaginibacter sp. GW821-FHT07H05 (assembly GCF_059418485.1). NCBI lineage: Bacteria > Pseudomonadati > Bacteroidota > Sphingobacteriia > Sphingobacteriales > Sphingobacteriaceae > Mucilaginibacter > Mucilaginibacter sp. GW821-FHT07H05. Next base: position 790,387 of record NZ_JBWKPY010000003.1, on the reverse strand, counting down.
TTAAACGGATCGCGGAACGGTGGCCCCGCCACTACCGACCCTGCCGGGCCCGATTGGTGGTGGTTGTACACAATTTGCGGCAGCCACTCCAGGTATTGCTGGCGGGTAATATTTTGCGTCTCTTTCATGTTCATCATAAAAAAGTCGCGGTTATTATCGTGGCCTATATATTTTTCCCAAAGGCGCGGCACATTCATGTTGCGCTTTTTAGGGTCTTTCTCCTGCATATACCAGTTGCTCACCAGTTCCTGCCCGTCGGGGTTAGCATGTACAAACAGGATAATGTCCTTGTCCAGTATGCGCATGGTTTCCTCATCGGTGCGGGTAACAAAGTTGTAAGCGGTTTGGATCAGCTGGTGAGCGCCAACTACCTCGCTGGCATGCAGGCCGCCATCAATCCAAACAATGGCTTTACCCTGGCTGGCCAGCTGGTGTGCCTGATCGTCGGTTAAACCTTCTGTACGGGCCAGCTTGCGCGATATGTCTTTATAAAAATCCAGCTTCTTCATATTCTCGGGCGATGATACGATGAGCATCAACTGGTGGCGCCCCTCTTCGGTTAAGCCAATATCCACCATTTTAGCGCGTGGCGAAGCGGCCAGTTTTTTAAAGTAAGCCTCGGTTTGGGTATAATTGGCCAGTTGGTAATCATCGCCGATATCAAAGCCAAAATGCTCTTTAGGGCTGGGGATGGTCTGCGCTTTTAGTGCAGCGGCGCTCAGCAGCAAGGCGGCGCACAGTGTACAGAAGGTTTTACAGGTCATGTGTATAAATTAGTGTGTAAGATCAGTTAACATGCCTAATTTAAGTATTTAGGCTTAAAAGCCGGTGCAAATTGCCTGAGGAGTTGGGGATGTATTTAAGAAGTTACAAAAATGGGGGGAGGGATAGGTAATGACTAACGACCAATGACTGTATGGCGTTGCCTGTCCACGACTCCGGCCCCAGACGGAGCGGCCGGGCTTTCTGCTCATACTGCACAGGGCCTTAGCCACAGGGCCGGTATCCGCGCCAATCCCTAACGCGGGGGGAGAATGATGTGTTACTGCCGAAAGCGTTGCCAACTAACTATTCTAAAATTAATACTTTGGCTATTTGGCAAGGATATTCAAAATCTGATCTGTTAAAAGTAACTAAATAATCAATTTTTAAATTGGTATCTAAAATCATTTGTCTCAATACTTCATCTATTAAGCTAATTGATGTTGTTTTTGAAATATTTAGTTCGAAGACATTTTGCAACGCTAAATCTTTGTAGTTCTCATCTGAAATTTTTCGAACATTTGGTTTTAGCAAAAACTGCTCAAATGCAAACAAATATTCTTTTCTTCTTGCCAATCTTGTATTTACAAATTCATAAAGGGTCGGCCATGGAATTAAAACTTCATTATTTTCTAAATCATCAATTAAGTTTAATGCTCTACCATGTCCATGAATTTCTTCAGGTGTATATAACGCTATCCAAAAACATGAATCAACAAGAATAGTTGCTCTTGCCATAATTATGTCGCTTCTTCTTCCTGGCCATTGCTGTTTTTTGTAGAATAACCATTCCAAGCTGGCGTTTTTCGATTTCCAAATAAAAATTTCCCTTTTACACTGGTTACTAAACTATCATCATTTCTCCAAATTACATAGATTCTATCATTGGCAAATGGAGATACTGCATCTTCAAGTTCTTCTTTTAGTTTTTCAATTAGTTCTTCTGATTTAAGCGAGTCTGTATTTGGATATTTAAAATAGGCAAGCCCATTTCCACAGTCGACCGCTTCATAATTGTCTAAAAAAGTAAATAAGCCAGTGTAATTACCTTTTAACCCAAAGTCATAACTTAACCAAATTGATTTCGTTTTTGATGCCATATTTTTTTAATAATTGCAAACGTCTTGAGTATTCTAATTGATAAAATTACAATACTGATCGTTAATCTAAGAAATAAGTTGATTAATACTTTAAAACAAACTAATTCTATTAATCTAAATCAATCGCTCAGCCCAGTCAAGCACGCTTGACCTTTTTTGAATTAAGCGTCCACGCTTAATTTTATATGCACTAAATATGTTTTAAATTTAATTAAGCATGGACGCGTAATTAGGAATTTGCAGTCAAGTGTGGATAGACCGACGTTAACTAAAGCACTAACGTTAATAGTTTTTCTGCCCTGTTTATGGGGTGCCGAAACAAGTTCGGCATGACTTGTTGTGTGGTTTATTAGAAATGTTGGTGACGAAACCCCTCCCAAGGGAGGGAACTGGAATGTGCCTCTGCCTGTTCGCGATTGCTTCGTACCTCGCAATGACAGGGTGGTTGAGGGGAAGTTTTACGCCACCACTTCCTGCAGCAGGGCAATCAATGCTTCCAGCTTAATGGGTTTGGCCAGGTAGTTATCCATACCGGCGGCGTAGCATTCTTCGCGGTCTTTTACCATGGCGCCGGCGGTTATGGCAATAATATGAGGTTGTCGCGCATAATGGGTACGGATATAACGGGTGGCTTCCAGTCCGTCCATTTCGGGCATATGCACATCCATTAGTACCAGGTCGTAGCGCTCCTTATCCAGCATGGCTATGGCCTGGGTGCCGGTGGTGGCCAGGGCAGGGGTATAGCCCAAACGGCGCAATATCTCCAGCAGCAATTCCTGGTTCATCTCGTTGTCCTCGGCTACCATAATTTTTAGCGGGTGGCTGGCTGCAAAATCTTTATTCAGCACACCTTCGGTTTGCTGCCCGGTTTCGGTTTGGTGTTGCTGCAATACGGTTAATATGGCCCGGCCTAATTGCCGCTGTTTCACGGGCTTGTTAATCACTATGGTAAATAAGCCGGCGTAAACTTTAGCAGTTTCGTCGCTAACGCTGCTTAGCAGTATAATAGGTAGCTGCGGGTGCTGTTCTTTAGCTTTTGTACTGAGCATCACGCCGCTCATACCGGGCATTTTCAGGTCGCATATCAGGGCATCAAAGTGGCTGCTTTGCAAAAGCTGCAAAGCTTCGGTGCCCGATGCCGTTGCTACCGGCTGTAATCCCCACTCTTCCAGCTGTAGTTGCAGCAACTGCCTGCTAACCGCGTTGTCATCTACAATTAGCAGCTGCCTGCCTGCAATTTCCGACATATCCAGCATATCGGCCGCGGGTTTTTGCTGCAGGCTCACATCGCATTGAATGCTGAATACAAAACTGGTGCCCACACCGGGCTGGCTGCTTACGGTAATGTTGCCGCCCATTAAGCCCACCAGGCGCTGACTGATAGCCAGGCCCAAACCTGTGCCGCCGTACTGGCGCGTGGTGCTGGAATCAACCTGGGTAAAGGCCTGGAACAGGATAGCCAGCTTATCGGTAGGGATGCCTATGCCGGTATCCCTTATTTCAAAGCCAAGTTCCATTTGCCCTTCGTGCTTTTTTACCAGCGTTATCCCTAAAAATATTTCGCCTTTTTTGGTGAATTTTACGGCATTGCCCACCAGGTTAATCAATACCTGCCGCAGCCGCAGGCCATCGGCTATTACTATGCCGGGCAATTGAGGGTCTATGCGGTACAGCAGATCGATATTGGTATTGGCTACGTGACCGGCAAACAGGTCGAGCACATCCTCTACACAGGTGCGCAGCTCAAAAGCGTGCGGGTCCATATCCATCTTGCCCGATTCTATCTTCGAGAAATCAAGAATATCGTTGATCACGTTCATCAGGGCTTCGCCGCTGTGGATGATGGCCTGGGTATATTCCTGCTGCTCGGTATCCAGTTCGGTTTCCTTGAGCAGGGCGGCCATGCCTAATACACCGTTCATAGGCGTACGGATCTCGTGGCTCATGGTGGCCAGGAAAAGGCTTTTGGCCTCGTTGGCGCTTTTGTGGCGAAAGATATCGAGTTGCTTGCGGTAAATAACGATCAAAAAACAGATCACGATAGTGAACGAGCACATCATGGCCGTAATTACCAGCACATCTATGTTATCTTTTACCTCGTTCATATTTCATAATAGCCACAAAAAACATGAGATACATTAGCAATACAAAGGTATCATGCAGGTTCCAGATAATCATTTTTACCGGTTTGCTGGCCGTATGGCTGATCACATTTGAGAAAATGAACTGGAACAGCGAACTGCAAAAATAAATAAGAAAGCCGCCTGCTACCCATCGGCCAACATTTGCAAAGCCCTGCTTATCCGCGCCATCGTGCCCGGCCAGGTAAATGCCGCTGAATACGATAATAATAATAGCTTCCAGCGGGCGGGTATAGGTATTAAACTGGTAGATGCTTTGGAAAAAAGTAAAATTAACCACGCACAAAACCGGGTAAAGGACCATAATCAAATTGATCCATTTACCCGTTTGCTGATCGTTGAAGGCATGTTTATAGTACAGCATTACGGCCAGTAATTCAAACATGGTATAAAAATGCAGCAGCGGTAAATTGTTCATACGGTACGATGCCATAATGATGCCGGCAATGTTGATTACCAAAGCAATGCATAAATAAGCCAAAAGCGTGCGCAATGGCTTATTTATCCGCCTGTAATAAACTATGCCGGCAGCAATAGGTATTAATGTACTTGCGGGGACAATATACCCCTGGTATAAACCTGATAAGGACATAAATAATATTTAGATGCCTTTTTTAACCGGCGGCGGCGGATCGTTGCTAAAAAGCGGACTGCTTGGATCACAGCAATCGGGGCAGGGCTTGGTAAAGTCGTATACGTTAGAGTCGTCCGGTTCGTCGCCACCGGGCAATGAGGTTTCTGTGCCACCAACGTGCGGGATGTACAGGATATCCTGTCCGTTAAAATAGCCCGGGGTGTCTTTTACCAGTACCATAATAAATTTTACCTCGTTTTCTACACCTTCTTCATAGGCGTTTTTCAGCGTAAAATAAGCGCGCACGCCTAACATTGATTCGTCGGCCTCGCAATCCTTTGCCAGGTCAATGATGTCGTTCCTCGAAATGTAAACGGCTTTCGGAAGGGCCTTTACATCGGCTTCGGGAAAGCTTCTGGACATAAAATTACGCCAGTTGGTTGTTTTAGCAATAGCTACATTAACCGGGATGATAACTTTGGTTGAGTTGATAAGTGGATTTGCCATTGTGATTTTGATTTATTGGATAAAGGTAAAAGAATTGGATAAAGGTAAAAGAAAGAGCAAGTGATAAGCAAATTTTATCGTAACAATTAGGGGTATCGGGTGGTGGTTAGTGTATAGTTAATCAATAATAAGGTTATGGGTAATATTATTAACCAGGCGCTAACTTTTAGATGGGTTATGCCGCGTAATATGTAACCAAATTATACCCCCTGATCTATTTTTGATATATCGGTAATGTTCCTGATCACCTGATCGAGTTCATTTGCCGATGTTAGCAGGTACTCCATCATCAATTCCTTATCGCTGTTTTCTTCCGTGTTTTTGAGCAGATCGATCAATCCCATCATACGGGCAAGGGGCGGCCTGATCACGTGCGACTGCATCCAGGCCACCTCCCGTAATTTTTCGTTATGATCTTCAATTTTCTTAATATAATCTAAGCGTTCGGTGATATCATTAGCTATAATAACCTGAGCATTTTTGCCCTTATACCTGATGGAGTTGCTTTTAATATCAACGCGGATCAATTCGCCGTTTTTCTTTTGATGGGTAAACATACCCCGTGCGGCCAATTGCTGTGGCTTGTTGGGCTTTGAAATAGCCTCGTCCAGCTTTATAATTTCATCCGGCGGCCTGATGTCTTTAACGGTCATCGATAAAAATTCCCTGCGGCTATATCCATAGTGTTTGATAGCGGCATTGTTTACATCTAAAAACCGCAGCGTATCCTTATCGTATACCCATTTTGGTATAGGGCTTAGCTGAAATAATTCGCTATATCTTTTTTCCGAATCCTTTAACAGGTTTTCGGATAGCTTCCTTTCGGTAATATCCTTAAAATATACCGACAGGCCGTTATCCGACGGATAAGCGCTGATATCATACCACCTTTTTAACGGGGGATAATAATCTTCAAAATCAACTGCCTGGTTTGTATTTATAGCCTCGCTATATTTTTTATAGGATACCGAATCAACCGAGGTATAAAAGATTTCCCATAAATTATGATCAAGCATTTCGCTTTTTAGCTTGCCTAAAACTTCTTCGGCTTTGGCGTTCCAATAAGTAACCGTCCAGTTTTTATCAACAGCAAAAAAGGCATCGTCAATACTTTCAAGTATGGTGTTTTTTTCATCCAGCGCCTCATTGGCGGTAATTTCGGCTTTTTTCAGGGCATCAATATCCTGGAAACTGCCATGTATCTTTGTGTATTTATTGTTTTCAAACTCGCCTTCGCCAATAACCCGCACCCATTTAGTTTTACCCGCGGGGGTAATAATCTTTACCTGTACATCAATTGGTTCGCCATGCTCAATAATTTGCCGCATCTTTTGCATAATTAACGACCTGTCGTGCCCTTCCTTATAAAAATTGATAGCTGTTTCAATTAAGGGTTCAAAATCGGGGCCAACCTCGTATATTTCCTTCGTTATATCCGACCAAACGATGGTGTTTTTCAGCAGGTCAATTTCCCAGCCCCCAATGCGCGCCAGCCGGGTTGCCTTATTTAAAAGCACTTCTAATTCTTTTTTCTCGGTAACGTCACGGGCTACACAAAACAGCAGGCCTTCTTCGGATGCCGGGGTTGATGTCCATGTCAGCCATTTTATTTTTCCTGTTTTTGAAATGCTCCTGGTTTCAAAGTTAAATGTCTGCCTGTTTTCACTTAACCGGTTAAATTCAATCGCCATTTTTTCCTGATCGTCGGGATGTATAAAAGCGATCATGGGTTTACTGATCATTTCCTGCGCCGTATATTCAAGTATGATACATAACGCCGGATTTACTTTTTTAAAGTACCCGTCGACCCCGGCGATGCAAATAACATCCGGAGCAAAATCAAAGATCTGGCTTAACTCTTCCTCTAATTGTTTACGCCTTATTTCGGCGCCTATATGCAGCGCAACTTCCTTCATCAAGCTATTGAATGCACCTTCCGGCGGCTTATTGGTACTTAGCCCAAATACTAAAACGCCGGCCACATCCTTATTGTTAAATAATGGAACACCGTAAACCGATTTAAGCCCCGATTTTTTAGCGGCATCCGTGCGCACAAACAGGGGGTTTTCATCCACATTATCCCAAAAATGCATGGTTTTGGTCTCCCACGTAATACCAGGTATACCCTCGCCCGGTTTAAGGCTTTTAATATGGGGGCTTTCGGCAAAAAACAGTTGGGCCCCTGCTGTTTTACAGCATTGGGCTGTCCGCTTTATTCTTCTTTTATCGGTTGCAATTAACCATGCTTCGGCCAAAATAAAGTCGCCAAGTTCTATCAACAACTCCAATATATATTCAAGTGCCTGCCTTAGTGTATAGTTTTGATTAAAAATGGAACTGATATCGGCTAATAAGTTTTTTTGCAATTCCTCATTTTTACGTTGGGTAATATCCTTATCAACAGATATCCAATGCGTATAACAGCCCTTTTCGTCGGCCACGGGGGTAACGGCGAAGCTTAACCAAAACTCTTCGCCGTTCTTTTTATAGTTAATGGTTGAAATTTCGCAAGGCTGCCATTTGCGCAAGGCTTCGCTTAAACGTTTTAATTCTTTTTGGTCAGACTTTGGCCCCTGCAACATACGGGGTGTTTTACCAATTGCTTCTTCGGGTGTATAACCTGTTAGCCGGGTAAAGGCCTCGTTAACATATAATATGCGGGGCCCGGGCTCGTCAAGCGGCTGGGCTTCGGTAATTAATATGGCATCGTTGGTATGTGTTATAACCGATTCTAATAGTTTTAAATGATGTTCGGCTGCTTTTTGCGCGGTGATGTCCCTGAAATTGCAGACAATTGCTTCCACACCGGGTTCGAGCAGCATATTGGTACAATTGCTTTCCAGCCAGATGTAATGCCCGTCGGGGTGTGCTATGCGGAAGATACAGGTTTGCGACAGGCCGGGGCTTTGCAATATATTTTGCAGCGTATGGGTAATGTTTAACTGATCATCCGGGTGTACCCGGTTTATAAATGATATTTCGGATTGATTTTGGGTGTTCCGGCCGCTTATCCTTTCGGCAGAGGGACTGCGGTAAATGATATTAAAGCCGGCATCCAATAGTGTTATGCCCGAATAACTATTTTCGATCAATTTCCGGAAACGGATATCACTATCAACTGATTTATATTTCATACCATCATATAAATACTATGATTTATCGAAATCCAAAAATATATAAAAACTTACCGAATTGGTTTTGATAAGGTTTGGGCTTCTGATACCAAATGTATTATTAAATTTAATAACAAGAGGTTTTAATTGAACAGGTGTGATATTGTTTTTGTTTATAATAGTTTTGGATTGTGGCTGTGCTACGAGATTGCCGCGCTACGCTCGCAAAACAGACCGAGCGCAGGGTGTCATGGTGAGCTTGTCGAACCATGGTGGGCAGGCCGGCGTACGCACTCTTCGACGGGCTCGGGGTTTAAATAACAATACGCGCTTATTCCCTCTTTCCGCCGCAGGCGAAGAGAGGGTGCCCCAGCGAAGCGATGGGCGGGTGAGTTAACTCGCCGGCTCTGCATACGCCGTGACTCACCCGACGAGGCTTCGCCCGTCTGCCCTCTCTTCGCCTGCGGCGGAAAGAGGGCAGGAATTATTTACGTCATGCGCTATCGCTCGCAATGACAAAACGTTGAAACCCCTCCCTGCCACTACTCATTCCTACCCCGCCTGTCCAAGCGTGCCGCTTGGGCACTTAAAAGTTTAAGCGTCCCGCTTAACTAATTTATGGATTCAAGCGGCACGCTTGAATGGGCAGTGGTAAAAATGCATCATATTTAACTGATATTAAGCATGTTGTATTTGATTTTAAAACTTTTACTTTGGGTTAACACTAAAAAAAATATAAATAGTTGACTATTAACTATTTAAACTAAAAACAGGCTGAATTGTGTTAAGTTGTGTTAACCCCCTTACCGATGGTTGTATCAGCTTACACAAGCCTAAATCTCCCCGGGCTTGCTTTGGAAAAACTGGTCGCTGAAGTTAACTAAGTACAGCTCCTTGGTGGCCCGGGTGCAGGCCGTGTAAAACCAGCGGAGGAAGTCGGTATTCACCATTTCGTCGGTCAGATAACCCTGGTCAACAAATACGGCGTCCCATTGCCCGCCCTGGGCCTTGTGGCAGGTAATAGCGTAGGCAAATTTGATTTGCAGGGCGTTGTAGTAGGGGTTTAGCTTCAGCTCATCGTGTTTGCCCTTGCGGCTGGGGATATGATCGTAATCCTTCATCACCTCCAGGTAAAAGCGTTTCTGATCGGTAGGCTGCAGCGCCGGCGAATCGGAGTAGAGCGTATCCATCAGTACCTTGCAGTTAATGGTAGTATCTTCGGTATAATCGGTCAGCTCCAGCTGGATATCGGCAAAGCGCATCCCATACATTTCCTCAAAGCGCCGCACCTTGCGGATGCGGCCAATATCTCCGTTGGCAATAAAGCCGGTGCTGCCTTCTTCGTTTTCCTGCAGCCAAAAGTAATTGTTCTTCACGATCATGATCTGGTCGCCGCCCGTCAGCTCCTCATCGCGGAAAAGGATGCGCCCGCGGATCTGCCGGTTATACAGGTTGGCGTTCTTATTGCTGCGGCAGATTACCAGGGTGTTCTCGTCGCTGTATTTGTTGTAGGCATAGTTCAGGCCCTCCTCCAGCTTCTCACTCGTCATGCGGAACACGTCCTTATAGCCTTTGGTAACAATGGCCGGCTTGCGTTCCTCGCCCTTGCGGATCAGGTCGCGGATGCCGGTCACATTCAGCAATATACCCGAGTCCTTTTGCTGGCGTAAAACCTCGGTCAGCTCGTAGCTGAAAATGGTGAGGCCAAACTGGTCTTTCATCAGTTTGGCATCCAGCGCCGGGCTGTATTCCGACCCTACGGGCGGCAGTTGCGCGGTATCGCCCACCAGTACCAGCTTGCAGTTATGGGTATTGTATACGTAGTTGATGAGGTCCTGCAGAAGGGTTTCCCGGTTATTGCCGCTAATCTCGTCCGATATCATGGAGGCCTCATCCACAATAAACAGCGTTTGCGATGCCAGGTTATCGCCCAGCATAAAAGATTCGTCTACATTCAGCGCCGATTTTTTACGGTATATGCGCTTATGTATGGTAAATGCCTTACGCCCCGAGTAGCTGGTCATCACCTTGGCGGCGCGGCCGGTAGGGGCCAGCAGTACGTATTTATAGTTATAATGCTTCAATGCTTTCACCAGTGCGCCAATGATGGTAGTTTTGCCCGTGCCGGCATAACCGCGCAGGATGAAGCATTCGTCGCCCTCGTCGCTCGTTATAAATTTGTGCAGCAAGCCAAATAACTCGGCCTGCTGGGCATTAGGCTGATGCGGGAAAGCCTGCTGGATATGATCTTGATGGGGCACACAACAAAAATGGTGATAAGAAAATGAATGGTGATCAAAAAATATTACTTTTGTTGTTAACCGTATATGAGCGAATACTCTTTTACTTACAAAAGCGATGGCTTTAGTTTGGCCAAAGCGCATGATTCCGGGCTTTATATTAAAGCCTGTAAAGCCGAATTCTCCATCCTGATCGTCGAAGAAGGCCGTTTGCTGGCATGGAAAGCCAAATGCGCATTGGCCGACCTGGCCGAAGATGAAGACCTGGGCGATATTTTAACCGCGCCGTTTAAAAAGATTGTGGTAGGCTTAACGCCCGATGCGCTAACCCTGGTGCCAACGGCCTTGTTTGCCGAAGAAAATACGCTGGATTACGCCCGTTTCCTGGATGTGAAAACCGAGGACAGGGTATTTGTAAGTCAGCTGGATACGGAAAATCAGGTGGTATGCAAAATAGACCATAATATTACGGATGCGCTGGCATCGAGGTTTAGTTTAACGGAAACCGTGCCGGCTTACCGTGGCTGGCTGGCGGCCATGGCTAAAAGCGGACCCGGTAATCATCACATTTATATAGATATTAATTGCGGGCAGTTAACCCTGGCCAATTTTAACGAAGGTAAACTGCGCTTTTATAATTCCTTTGTGGTTACCGATGTAAACGATATCCTTTATTACTGCCTGTTTGCTGTAGATCAGCTGGAACTGCAGGCCGATCATGCTTCGCTGATTGTAAGCGGTAATTGCCCCGCCAGCGATTTTGATCAGCTGAACCAATTTTTCAGCATAGTGAAGTACAACGATCTGAAAATTGTGGATGTGCCAATGGGCGTTCCGGCGCACCAGATCCTGGCCTTAGCGTCACTGGCCTGATGCGGATCATAGGCGGGCGATTAAAAGGACTGCGGCTTAACCCACCCAACGGCTTGCCCGTACGCCCCACTACCGATTTGGCTAAGGAAGCCTTGTTCAATATCCTGCAAAATCAAATTGATATAGAAGGGGCAAAGGTGCTCGATCTGTTTAGCGGCACGGGCAACCTCTCGCTGGAGTTTGCATCGCGCGATGCGGCCGAAGTGATATCGGTTGATAAAAGCATTCGCTGCGTGCATTTCCTGAAGGATATGGCTAAGCAGCACAGGCTCGACCAGATTAAAACCTATAACGCCGATGTGTTTAAGTACCTGGAAATGGAAACCGAAACCTACGACCTGATATTTGCCGACCCGCCGTATGATCTGAGCCGCATCCCCGAGATCGTAAAGATCGTATTTGAGCGCAAGCTGTTATCCCCGGAAGGGATTTTGATCGTGGAGCACCAAAGTATGCAAAACCTAAGCAACCATCCCGCCTTTACCGAACAGCGGAAATACGGGCATTCGGCTTTTTCTTTCTTTAGGAATTGGTTAGCTTAGCATATTAATAGTAACCTGTTTCCTGATCATATCTTATTACCCTTATGAAAAAATTCATCTTCATTATTTTTTGTATAACCTTTATTGGTGTTTTGCAAAGCTGCCATTTTGGAACTTCGGGTACCTGGGTAAATGATAATATTGATAAAGATGTGAAAACCAAAATCAGTGCTCTGAATGATAAACTTTTTAAAAGTTTAATGTCAAAAGATATTGAGAGCGTAAAGCACCTTATGGCACCAAAGCTGATTGAAAGTATTGGAAATAAAGTAGATACTATTGTTAACACGATAGGGAATATCCATGCAATAGATTATAAATCAATAGGAGATTACTATACAAAAAACACTACTACAAACGTATCTAATACACTTTTCTCGGGGTTAGGTGATAACGATTATCAAATTGCATATATGGCAATAAATAAAGAAATGTATACATCGGTATTGGTATCAAAAGGACTACCTGTAAATTTTTTGATATTAGCCATCTATGGTAAATACGATGAACAATGGAAGTTGAACATATTGCAAATAGGGGAGTATAGTATTCACGATAAAACTGCTCCGGATTTTTATCACGAAGCTCAAAAGCAATATAATGAAGGTAACCTCATAGATGCCGGAGAGATGATCCTTACAGCATCGGAAGTAGGAAGCCCTGGTGGCACCTATTTTAAATATAAAAATGAAAGTGACATGAAAGCGTTCTATACAAAAGTACTAAATGAGGTAAATACAACTTATCATTTTCCTATAACCGTAAAACAACTTAATACTAGCCCACAAATATTTGCTGTTAATCCACAGTATATAGCAGAACCTAAACATGAAGGCATTTATCCAGCAATATTATATAAATCGACAATTAAACTCACGGATACAGTTGCTTTAAGGATTGAAAACAACTCAGTACAGAAGATTATAGGCCATATATTTAAAGGAATAGATAAGAACAACGATTATATATTATATAGAGCATTTAACCAGATACCGGATGGGAAAACCAAGGTAGAGCACTACGGATTTATTCAAAAATTAAAATAATCACAATCTAATAATAGTTGTACTTTCGTATTTGAACAAGCACCAAATCCATGAAGATCGCCCTTTTTCCCGGCTCGTTTGATCCGGTTACCAAAGCCCATGTTGATATTGTAAAACGCTCGGTCGGGTTGTTCGATAAGGTTTACATTGGCATTGGCGCTAACAGCAGTAAGCCGGGTTTTTTGAGCATTGCAAAACGTGAGCAAATGCTGCGCGCGGTTTTTGAGATGGAGCCCAGGATCCATATTATTGCTTATGAAGGCTTAACGGTTGATTTTTGTAAGAGTATTGACGCCACGTTTATGATCAGGGGCATCCGTACCGTATCCGATTTTGAGTATGAAAAGGCCATAGCGCAAATGAATCACGCGCTGGCGCCCGATATCGAAAGTATATTTATTGTAAGTAAGCCCGGCTATTCGTCCATCAGTTCAACCATCGTACGCGAAATTATGCGCCACGGGGGCGATGTAGGTCAGTTTATCCCTAAGGAAGCTTTACCGTATCTTTAAGTAAACCAACTTTTTCCAGCACATCCATAATAGAAGGGAAGGTATTGGTGGTGATCTCTTCCATGTGGCCTTTATTAAACCAGCCTAAATCGGTTATGCCTTCCTCTAATTGAGGTTTTAATTTTTCGCTGCCTTTATATTTCATACTATACCAGTAAGTTTTTTTCAGTACAACTTCACCTTTATAGATATAGGTATGATAGGTGTTGATGATCTTTTTACCGGCTTTATTAATAGTAATACCGCACTCTTCCTCTACTTCGCGTACGCCGCCTTCCTTTTTCTTCTCGCCTTTTTCCAGTTTGCCTTTGGGCAGGTCCCACTTATCGTTACGGTAAATAAACAGGTAATCACCTGCCTGGTTTTTTACCAATCCGCCCGATGCTTCAATTAAAGTCCCCGACTTAATGATCCTTTTCAGTGTGGCTTTTGCGTTATCGCACAAAATAAAAAAACGTTTATTTTTGGTTTGCCCGGTAACTTGTGTAAAAATTGTTTTCAGATCAAGCTGCTGATTGTCAAGCTGCTGGAAGTTTTCAGGATGTTTTGGCAACACTGTTGTAAGGACTAAAACCTTTTCGTTGATATAAATTCTGTATTTTTGAGCCATGTTTAATAAAACTGAGACCGAACAAAAAGTAGCCGAGTTTCTGCTGCAAATTAAAGCAATTAAATTACAACCTAATAATCCTTTTACATGGGCTTCGGGGTGGAAGTCACCAATTTATTGCGATAATAGGGTTACGCTTTCGCACCCATCTATCCGTACCTATATCAGGCAACAGCTTACCGAACTGATACAGGATGAGTTTGGATCGGTTGGTTGTATTGCAGGTGTGGCCACGGCAGGTATCCCGCAAGGAGTCCTGGTTGCCCAGGAGTTGGGGTTGCCATTTGCTTATGTACGCGCAAAAGCTAAGGAACATGGTACCGGCAGTTTAATTGAAGGAGAGATTAAAACCGGCGAGCGGATTGTAGTGATAGAAGACCTGATATCGACCGGTAAAAGCAGTTTGCAGGCAGTTGATGCCTTGCGATCAGCCGGGCATGATGTTGCCGGCCTTGCAGCCATATTTAGCTACGGGTTTGATATTGCTGATGAAAACTTTAAAAAAGCCAAATGCCGCTTTGTAACACTGTCAAACTATAACGCTTTATTAAAATTTGCCGAAGAAGGCCAGTATATATTGCCCGACGATGTTGAATTGTTGAAAAACTGGCGCGAAGACCCCGCTAACTGGGGTAAATAAAAAATCCGCAGCCAAACAACTGCGGATTGAATATATCAATAGTCCATCAAATTTTTATTGCGTATTATACTAAGTTAGTCTTAGTATAATACGCATTTATATTTTAAATGCGGCCTTCCGTTAACCAGCAGGCAATTAAATAACTTTTCTGTTTTCAAAGTTACGTATAGCTACTACCACGTTGATAAAGATCAAACTTACAATTAAAGCTGCCATAATATAAACATTAAAAGGTTTTGCGTTGGTATAAGAAGGGCAACTCTTATGCCAAGGCGTATAATTGGTGAATTATACTCTTTTAACGTAATCAAGTGAGGATTTGTTTCGTATGCGCGTATAATTTGTGGAAGTTTATCTACAGTTTTGGGAAAATGACAAAGAAATTATCTATCTCAATTAAAACTCTTAATTATTAATAATATTAGCTATTAATTAAGCAGAAAATAAGCGGGAATAACTGTACTTTTGCGCAAAATTCAGTTTGAATATATATGATAACGGTATCTAATCTTTCCTTACGTTACGGTAAGCGCACTTTATTTGAGGATGTTAACCTGAAATTTACCCAGGGCAATTGCTAT
The DNA here is from genome assembly GCF_059418485.1 of Mucilaginibacter sp. GW821-FHT07H05. Taxonomy (NCBI): domain Bacteria; kingdom Pseudomonadati; phylum Bacteroidota; class Sphingobacteriia; order Sphingobacteriales; family Sphingobacteriaceae; genus Mucilaginibacter; species Mucilaginibacter sp. GW821-FHT07H05. The sequence goes on along the minus strand of NZ_JBWKPY010000003.1, from coordinate 775,146 downwards.
GGGATAATTGGCGCTAACGGCGCGGGAAAATCTACCTTTATGAAGATCCTTTCGGGCGAGATAGATCCTTCAACAGGTTCGGTATCCTTTACGCCCGGTGAACGCATGGCCGTGCTCACACAAAACCACTATGCTTTTGACGAATTTCCGGTGATTGAGACCGTAATGATGGGGCATAAGGAGCTGTATGATGTAAGGCAGGAAAAAGATGCTATTTATATGAAAGAAGATTTTACAGATGCGGATGGCGAACGTGCCGGCGAACTGGAAAATCTTTTTGCTGAAATGGACGGCTGGAATGCCGAAAGCAATGCCGCCACGCTGTTAAGCAATTTAGGTATTAAAGAAGACCTGCATTATAAACTACTGAAAGAACTTGATGGTAACCAAAAAGTACGTGTTTTATTGGCGCAGGCCTTATTTGGTAACCCCGATATTTTACTGCTGGATGAGCCTACCAACGATTTGGACATCCACACCATTAGCTGGTTGGAAGACTTTTTAGCCAGTTACGAGGCTATCGTTTTAGTGGTATCGCACGACAGGCACTTCCTGGATACGGTTTGTACGCATGTGGTGGATATTGATTTCTCCAAAATGACCATCTATACCGGTAACTACTCGTTCTGGTACGAATCGAGCCAACTGGCTTTAAAGCAACGGGCCGATCAGAATAAAAAGACCGAAGACAGAGTGAAGGAATTGCAGGATTTCATCCGCAGGTTTAGCGCCAATGCATCCAAATCAAAACAGGCTACCAGTCGTAAAAAGGCCCTGGACAAGATCAATCTGGACGAAATTAAACCATCAAACCGGAAATATCCGGGGATTATTTTCAATAACCAGGGCAGGGAAGCCGGCGACCAGATTTTGCAAATAGAAAATTTACGCAAAGCATCAGCCGGGGAGTTGCTGTTCAGCAATATAAACCTGACAGTGGGTAAGGGCGATAAAATTGCCGTGCTATCGCAAAATAGTTTGGCTACAACCGCTTTTTATGAGATACTGACCGGCCGTGATAAGGATTTTAAGGGTGAATTTAAATGGGGCGTAACCATTAATATTGCCGATATCCCGATGGATAACTCGGAATACTTTAAAGGCAAGGACGATAACCTGATCGATTGGCTGCGGGAGTACTCGACAGGAGAGAAGGACGATCAGTTTATCCGTGGATTTTTAGGCCGGATGCTTTTTAGCGGAGAGGAAGTGCTGAAGAAAAGCAATGTATTATCAGGCGGCGAGAAGATGCGCTGCATGTTTAGCCGTATGATGCTGCAACAGGCCAATGTATTACTGTTTGACGAGCCAACCAACCACCTTGATCTGGAATCGATCACCGCGCTGAATAACGGTATGAAGGACTTTAGGGGGACAATGCTGTTTACCTCGCGAGATCATGAACTGACATCAACCGTGGCTAATCGTATTATTGAGTTAACCCCGGGAGGCATCATAGATAAGTTAATGACCTATGACGAGTATATTAACAGCGATGCAGTAGAAAAGCAGCGCGAAGAATTGTATGCGTCTGTCAGGTAGGTTTAATATACCGGCAGGGTATTAGTGTATTTCAATTTTTCCTGTATATTTGCCATCCCAATAAAAAATGACTTGGTAGCTCAGTCGGTAGAGCAACTGACTCTTAATCAGTGGGTCGAGAGTTCGAGCCTCTCCCAGGTCACTTGATAATCAATAATTTAGCCCTGCTAAACAAGCAGGGCTAAATTATTGCAGAAAATTAATTACAAACCTGAATCCCCAATTATCTGCTATGCTTTTTTGCTACGATTTTTATAAAGAGTTTAACATTGTCGGAAATCGTTGCATCACCAGATTGATCAAAGAACTTTTCTGATCCATAATCGATGCCCCAATCTGTTCGATCAATGATCAGCGTGCCATTCAGCACCACGGTTCCGTCCATTCCGTCCTTAAAATACATATTGGCCGGAAAAGTAACCGCCTTCGTGATACCTTCAATGGTCAGGTTCCCTGTAACTTTTAAATTCGCGATAGCTTCAATGGTCATGTTCCCGTTCCTCCCTTCAGTTTTTCCATCATTCACTGTTTCAACCTTCGTAACCGCGAATGTGGCAACAGGGAATTTTTTGACATCAAAAAATGCAGGTAATTTATTGTGCGGACCATCATCATCAAATTTTTGTTCAATTGTATTCATGTCCACGTCAACTGCACCGCCCACCAGATGACGGTTTTCGATCAACAGCCCTCCTTTTAATATATTGACGTCCCCTGTAGCGGAACCATCACTAACTAATTTAGTACCTTCCCACCCACCAAATAGCGAAGAACCTTTCCATACTACAGCACTTTGTTTGGTATCTACGATATATTTTTTCTGACCCTCTTTATTATAAAAGTCCGTGATGGTTTTTACATCATAACGATAAACCCCGGTCGCAGATCCAAACCAAATACTTTCATCGTCAGCTTCCAAAAGCCCAAAAAAAGCATCTCCTGTAATAACTTCTGTTACAGTGGGCGTGTTACTATACAAGGATTTTGCATCATAACGGGAAACTGCCCAAACCGCCACATGGGCAGTATTTACCGGACCGGTAGTCCAGATGTTTCCTTTTTTATCTTCGATGATAGCTTGGGTACCTCTCTCCGATACCCTGGTAAAGGTTTTGCCGTCATAGCGCCAAAGGCCATTGGTTACGTCACCAAGCCAAATATTGCCTTTTCTATCTTCAATTATACTCCAAACATTTGTAAAAGTTTTGCCCTTATGGGTTAACGGGGTAAATGTTTTTCCGTCAAAAACAAAGGCGTCGCCCCTTGTGCCGACCCATAATTTACCGGTTTTATCTTCCATGATGGTAGTAATATCATCATTCCAATTTCCGCTTTTATAAAAACGAGAGGGGTTCGGATTTTTAAAGTTTTGAAAAGATTTCCCATCGTAACGGCTTATTCCACCTCCGGTGCCGAACCAAATCATACCGGCTTTATCTTCATAAACAGACATAACCCGATTATGGGCAAGTCCCTCCGCGGTAGTGAAATGTTGAATGGTTTTCCCGCCTGCACTGAGCGGGGTCGAAGTGTTGTAATAATAAACGCCTGAATCAGTAGTGGTGAACCAAATATTTCTGCGTCGATCTTCCAGGACATCCCAGAACCGGTGCGAACCTATTTTACTGGTAAGATTAGTAAAAGATTTCCCATCGTATCTAAAAACATCACCAAATGATGAGTTGTTCGGGCCGGCCATCAAAATGGTGCCATTGCTGCCTCTTTTTATATTACGAACCATTATGTTAGGCCCTATGTCTTTAATTTCGGGCTTGGTATTATCTTTTGGTACATCTGTTTGGTTTTGTCCACAGGAGGTGAGAAAAGCAGACATTAAGCACAAAGCATATACGTGTAGGTATTTCATAATTTTTTATTTATTGATCCTCTTAGAGTTGATTCAGCGAATCTACTTTGATATTTTTCGGCGAGACGAATTTGGATTGTAAATAAAAATGTAAACTTTGTAAATAAATCTTGACATGATGCGTGATAGCCTAAACCTTCGCTCCCGGAAACGCAAGTATCTGTACGGATTGATATTACTCTCGTTTTTCTCGGTAATCTGCTTGGCTTTCGGTATGAACGGCAATGACGACTTTGTTATCGCCAGAAGGGAAGTTTGGCTCTGCAGGATAGGGATGAACTACTTTTACAGTCGATCACCGTAAAATTGTATGCAAACTGGCCAGATTACGTTTTAAAGCCAACATATACATAGCACCCGCTTTCAGAGGTTAAATCATTTATAGCAGAAAATCAACGGCTTCCCAAAATGCCCTCAGAACAGGATGTTGCTAAAATGGCATCAACCTGGGCGAAATGGTTAAGCTCCAAACTAAAAAGATCGAAGAACTAACCCTATATCTGAATGAAAAAGATAAAAAGACCAGGAGAAAGAGAGTTTGCTGAAATTGCAGCAAAGCCAAATTAACGAATTGCGCAAGCAAGGCGAAACCTTATTGAGAAAGAAAACGTAAAAAGTATTGGATTCAATTAGCTGAATCTGAATAAACGCTTATCACATCATGAAAATACCCTACCGGGCAACTATTGTTGTCTTTTCACTAATTCCTATCGTTTCAAAAGCTCAATGGATAACCAGTGGATCAGATACTTATTTTAATTTATCTGGCTATGTTGGTACCGGTACGACATGACCAGTTACCCACTCACTTTAAATAATGCTTTATCAAAGAAAATCCTTAAAAAATAAATCTGAACGTTAATAACCTAAGCTTAAACACTTACCATCACAATTATGAAAAAAATTTTATTCTTTATCCTGGTATTATTTGCCGGTAAATCATTTGCACAGGATTACAACACCTCAATTACCTTCCCTGCGAATTACCAGGTAGGCGATTATGTAGAATTTGTAGGCGTAGCCCCTATTAGTGCAGGTTCATCGGGATACTATGAAATATCTATAGCTTATACCAGAGGAAATGTGGCGGCAGCGGCAACACATTTGGCCAGTATCGCTCATGCCAATCCAGCGTTATGGCGGGAGGTAGGACGAATAAATGATAATCCATACGTTTCGGCGGGTAAACGCAATTTTACGATTGATTGTAATACCGAATATGCAAATCCAAGATTTAGAATTAGAGGTATAGCGACAAATGGCGTCGCTACTCCAATAACAGTGTATATTAATGTGCATGCTATTAACTATAATAGCGCCTGGACTGCCCTAAATAACAGTGGCAATGATCTTACCGTGACTAAGTTTCTGCCAATGACTAATGAGTGGAATTTGTATGTAGGCAATAATTACAGTTCAGCCGGTGCCAGTTTAGCGATTAAAGCCATAGAGAATGGGAATGTTGGTATTGGCACTAACCAACCTGATGAAAAACTAACTGTATACGGTAAAATTCACGCTCAGGAAGTTAAAGTTGACCTGAGCGTTCCTGGTCCTGATTATGTATTTCACCCTACTTACAAGCTACCCACACTAATCGAAGTAAAAGCCTTCATAGATAAGAATCAACATCTGGCCGAAATTCCTTCGGCTGCCGAAATGGCAAAGAATGGTCTTGACCTGGGCGACATGAATGTTAAGTTATTAAAAAAAGTAGAAGAGTTGACTTTGTACCTGATTGAAAAGGACAAAGAAATTAATGATTTAAAGCAGCAAAAAACAATTAATCAAACTCAACAAAATCAAATTGATGAATTGCGCAAACAAGTCGAAACTTTATTGAAAAAAAAATCGTAAAAAAATAAGATTCAATTAGCTGAACCTAAATAAACACTTATCACATATGAAAATCACCCATTTGGCTTTTACAGCTGTACTTTTGTCCGGTTCTTTTATTTCAAAAGCCCAAAACACTTTTCCTACCCCGAGTGGCAATGTAGGTATAGGTACACTAAGCCCTCAAAGAAGTTTAGATATGTCTAATGCTGGCCAGATAACTTTTGGCGACGATGTGGTAACCAATTCGGCAAACGGCCTATACTGGCATTCCGGTACAGGCTATGGCATTTATCGCACTTCGGGGCCTTGGACAGGGAATGCATATCAGCAACTAAAGATACAATTCGATACGGGCATCCAGTTAGGCGCAGGCCCCAGTCCAACAAATTCAGGTTATGATAAAAGTTATGTAGAGATTATAAGTGGAAAAGGGCTGATGGTTTCTGCCGGAAGTGTAGGTATTGGTACTACTACACCTCTTGCAAAGCTGCAAGTGGGTACATCAACCAGCAACACAGGTTCATCCATCAGTATGATTGGCGGCGCGGCCAGCGGCGGCGCGGTAAATGCGCTTTCACTGGTGAACAGTGCCACAGCAGCAACAGGAAATGAAGTGAATATGACCTTCCATACAGCCGGTAACTATTCGCCTACGGCTAAGATCAGTGCCATTGCCGAATCGGTACAGCCGGTAACCGATCTTGCATTTTCAACTTATAACAGTGTTACGGGAATAACCGAGCAAATGCGGATACTCGGAAATGGTTATGTTGGCATCGGTACAAGTACACCTCACGAAGCGCTATCCGTTAACGGCACAATTCGCTCTAAAGAAGTAAAAGTAGAAACGGCTAACTGGCCAGATTATGTTTTCAAACCGACTTACAAATTGCCATCACTTTTATCAGTAAAGGCTTATATAAACCAAAACCAGCATTTGCCCGAAATACCATCGGAACAAGAGATAAGCAGAGATGGCCTGAACCTGGGCGAAATGAACAAGCTGCTGATGAAGAAAGTGGAGGAGTTAACCTTGTATTTAATTCAACAAAAGGAAGAAACAGAGAATAAAAGTAAAGCGCAGCAATTACAAATTGATGAATTAAAAAGACAAATCGAAACCTTAATAAAAAGGAAGCCGTAAAAAGAATTATATAGCAGACTAATTAAAGATTAGGTCAATCCTAATATCTGTTAAGCCTTAACTTATTATCACAGTTTATGAAAAAAACGTTACTGACCTTTCTATGGGTTATGAGCTTTATAATAGTATATGCTCAAAACTATCCCAACATTGTTAATTACAACTTTAACGGTACTCCAACAAATGGCGTTAAGATCAAAACAAACATCCCATTTGTGGCCGCCACACAAATGCCGACGATAACGATCCAGGGATTTAATTTTGCGTCTACCGAAGCGATCGGCCTCACCATCACTTTTTATATCTACTCCGGTGGAACTAATTTTAATGATCCTGCCAATTATTTTTTCTATAATCCAAAGGTTACTTCTTTCGGGTCATACACACCGCCTGTTTATCTTTCAAATGAAAATGGATTGGTGACCATTCTAATCAATGACAAGCCATATTACCAACGTTTTACTGTCAGTGCATATGCTCAAGGCATGTCGGAAACAAGTACGCAATACCAGGGGTGGACAGTTGTGGATGAAACCCTGTCAGGCACTCAGAGCATCCTTATTCCATATCAGGGCCGTATGGCAGGCGATGTTCAATTACCGGGTGGCGGTATTATTACCAAAGATGGTTCAATTGGTATTGGCACTGTTACGCCCCACGAAGCGTTATCGGTAAACGGTACTATCCGCTCTAAGGAAGTAAAAGTGGAAACAGCCAACTGGCCAGATTATGTTTTTAAGCCCGCTTATCAATTAACCTCACTTTCATCAGTAAAAGCTTACATCGATCAGAACCAGCATTTACCGGAGATGCCTTCGGAGCAGGACGTGGCTAAAAACGGCGTGAACCTGGGTGATATGGATAAACTATTGCTGCAGAAAGTAGAAGAGTTGACCCTGTATTTGATTAACAAGGACAAAGAAGGCAAAGAACAGCAAAATGCCATTCAATTTCTACAAAAACAAATTGATATACTAAATAAAAGGCTTGAAACCTTCGATGATAAAACTGCAATAATAAAGGATAAGCTTTAAACTTAAATAAAGGAATATTTAATAATACAATTATATGTTTAGTAAAACACTTCTCAAATTCGGAATCACAGGCCTTATTTTATTGGCTTGTTATAACTCTAATGCGCAAAAAAATATCGTCGGTGTCGATCTAAAAACAGGTATTGCAAGTGCCTTGATTCCTGTAGGTAATGTGCAAAGCGGTAGTTTGAATTTGCCGATAAATTTAATTTATACATCAGTTGGAGTTAAAGTTAAAGATGTAGAAGATAAAGCAGGAATGGGCTGGCATTTGAGTGCAGGAGGGCAAATTTCAAGGGAGTTACGCGGGCTTCCGGATGATGTTAATACGGATATGCAAGGGCATTCCAGGGTTGGTTGGCTGCATAATACTAACAATAACTACGTCACTAATTTTAATATTAGCAATGATGATAATCTCAGTAGCTGCAACGATGAATTATCAGATGTTGGTTATTTGTCGGGCAATTTCACTGACAACGTAGATACGGAACCTGATATTTTTCATGTGAATGTTCCGGGATTATCGTTCGAATTTTTGTTTGATAAAGACCACAATATCAAAACAATACCTTACAGGGATGTGAAGATTACTTATGTAACTGATAATAATGGTAAAATCACTCAATTTACCGTAATTAACGATAAAGGTATTACTTACACCTTCAGTGTAACTGATCAAATTGAACGGTTTACTGCATCAGTAAATGAAAATAATATTAACTACAAAAAGAAAGAATATAACCAATATACAGATGGCATCTCTTTTTGCGGAACATGGTATTTATTTTCAGTTACCGATCAAAAAAACAATTATATCAATCTTTCCTATAGCGATGATCAATATGAGGATGTAGTAACACCGATAAATTTCTATATCACCGACCCTAATTTAGCGGTTACAAAGGCTACACAATATTTGATAGATGAAGGGCATCAGCCTAAAACCCTGGTTTCCATACAAGGAAATTCGGGAAGTTATACTTTTGAGTATTCTAATAATGGCTTTACCAATAAAACTCTTTTAAAGAGTATCAAAAGCAATATGTTAACATACATATTGAACTATTCGGATGTTAGATACACTAAAAGTGACGGCAATTTCTATAGCAGGTTTTTTTTACGGGATTTTACAACTGCCGATTGCAATACACCAATTAAGTATCATTTTTCTTATATTGGTGAAACTGCCGTTACCGATGCCTATAACAATATCAATTATTATAAAACAACGTTACCCGATTCCTCATCCAAACAAATAGATTACTGGGGGTACTTCAATAATGACACTTCACCATCGGCTACGTTATACCCAGGTTTACTGCTCAACACATCTAATAGTCAGTTTCCCAGGTATCAAATAATTTCAGATAATTTCTACCGGCCTGATTATCAAACGCTTGGCGGCGGAAGTTCGCGGATGGCAAACCCGGCCACCGTTATGACAGGAACATTGAACCAGGTTACCTATGGGGATAATGCGAGTACTACACTTGTTTATGAATCAAATGACTATTATGACGTCCCGGCCTCTCATGTAGTACAAGGAAGCGGCATTCGTGTAAAAAGTATTATTGACTATGATGGTGTTGATCTTAGTAAAAATATAATAACAAATTATTCGTATTTAAATCCTTCGACCGGTGTAACCAGCGGAAAACCAATCTCTCTTCCTGTTTTTGCTTTTACACGGCCATATAATAGCCAAATTTCGGGTGTAAATGGCTACAATATAGGAACTGTAAGGTCTGATGTTGATCTCAGTCAGGAAGATCATTATGTAATGTATAATTATATACGGAAAAGCCAGGCAGGAGCAGGAAGTGTTTTATATGAACATTTTACACCTGCCATGTATTGGGATAATACTGCTAGCCCTGTTGATAATACTGCCAATGCTGATTGGGCTCCTAATAAAACATATGTGGCCCGGACTAATTGCACAGACATTGGCTATATGAGTAGCTATTTGAATAATTACCCTTTTGCACCTAACACCAATTATGATTTTGAGAGAGGGTTATTAAAAAAAGTGACTAATTATGATGAGGCCGGGCATGAAACGAATGAAACAACTTATTCGTATCAGAGAACGGGAAGCCCAACAATAATAACAGGATTGAGATTTGAAGGCATGGGAAATGCCACACTTTATTCAAAATATAATATTTATGCATCTACCGATGAACTGATGTTTAAAAAGGAGGAGAAAATTTATGATTCGTCCACCTTTACGCAATCACTGCAAAGTTCCACAACCTACAGTTATGGGAGCTTGAAACATAAACTGGTTACAAGCGAGAGCACAACTAATAGTGATGGCAGTATAAAAAGAGTGTTTTATAAATATGTAAAAGATTATGATGCTGTTGCTGGTTCAGATATTAATACCAACGCATTGTATTTTTTACAGCAACAAAACGTAAATATACCTGTAGAAACCTACTTTCAGGATGAGCGTGCCGGCGTAAATAAAACAAATAGCGGCTTTTTGATCAAATTTAACGCGTTTACTACCGCCTATAATAATGTGATATACAACGTTTCGCAGCAGTTTAAATTTTTAAGCCCTGATGGTGTTACTGATTTTACACCAAGTGTTGTTTCGGGTGGCGTTTTTACAAACGACTCCAGATATTATTGTGTGGAGAACGATCTTGTTTATGACCGAAGTGGCTTTGTACAAACCCAGGAAGGAAACAACCGCAAGACGCAAACAACATTAACCGATGTATCCACACAGCTACCTATAGCAAATATTTATAATGCGTCGGTTGCGGAGATCGGTTACTTAAGCATGAACAACTTTGCGGACAACACTTATTTTTATAGGCTCGCCGGCAATTATAATTTAACAGAGAATACGCGCGTAGGCGGCCAGGCCCAAATTCTGGAAACAGGCGCCACACTTGCCAGGGCGATTGTGAAAAAGAATATCACTAAAAATTACATTTTCTCTGCATGGGTAAACACATCTGTTGCAGCCACCCTTACAGCCGTAATAGTTAACGATAATAACCAGTCTGTTTCGTATAATTTGCCCCTTATGGGATCGGCACAATGGAAATACTATGAATTAAAAATCCCTGTAAATAATGTAACACAAAATTTTACTTTAAAGCTTCAAGGTAATCATGATATTAAATTGGACGAACTTTTATTTTACCCTGAAAATGCGGAAGTTACTACCTATGCATATGACCGTAACACCCGTTACAAAACAGCACAAACTAATACCAACGGAATCACCCAATATTATACTTTCGATCAGTACGGCAGACTGAACTATGTTTTTGATCAAAATAAAAACATGATCATTAAGAAGAGCTACAACTTTACCGATAGCTACAAAACTTTTTACCAGCCTTCTTTTACTTATACTCCAACGCAGTTTTTATATCCATCAACCCCCATAACATTTAGTTTAATTAATAGTTTATCAACTTGTCAATATGCGGGCGCGTCTCTCAGTTGGAATTTTGGAGATGGCTCCCAACCTGTGGTAGCTACTTCATACGATCAGCCTACCCATGTTTATGCACAAACAGGTACCTATACAGTAACAGTTACTGCAACCAGTCCAGATCATGTCCAGGTTTCGAGTTCTATGCCAATTACAATCACTGCTGTTCCTGTTTCTCTGGGCTATCAAACTCAAACTACAACCGAAGCCACATTTGATTTCTATCAAAATGGCAATTTAATGTATAGCATTACCAGTGCCGACATAAGTTCCGCGTTTACCACTATTCCAAGGGGCGTATATAATGTTCAGGTACAGATACGCAATACAGCAACAGAACTGGATCCGAACGGTTCGACCGACCGGCTGAAAATCTTCATAGATGGGAATCTGGCTTCGTGCGCAACATTTTACCTTAGCGGATCAATGAGTTATACATGGGATCTAAGTAATAACAGTTCCTTGTATTTTTCGATAGAAACCGGAGCCTGTAACTAAATCGATTAACTAAACCTAAGCAAGATGTTAAAAAAAATACTCGTTTTATCACAGGTTTTAATAACCTTGATCATACAAAATACATTAGGTCAGGATATCAGCAGCACCTATCCTATTGTATTACCACAATTAAATAATAATTCTTTTGTGGTGCAATCAGGATCAACCGTTAATATTATTAGTAGCCAGTCTGTCACTTTATTGTCCGGAACAATATTGCAAAATGGTTCCAATGTTTCCATAAGGATCGGAACCCCTCCGGGATTTGTAGGCACACCGCTGCTTAGAAGTTATGTACAACAAGATGTTATCAAAGTAGCAGGCATCACTACCGATGACCAGGTGTATAACTTAAATGCTTTTCAAAAACAAACTACAAAAACATTTATCGACGGATTTGACCGTGTTGTACAAACAATTGCTGTTAAAGCAAGTCCGCTTCAACACGATATCGTTCAAGCATTTGATTATAACTCCCTGGGCCAACAAACCGCCGGATATTTACCATATACAGGTAGCGACGGATCTGGTAATTTTAGGTCATCCGCCTTAAATGAACAAGCGGCTTTCTATAGCAATGGTACAACCGACAAAATTGTCGATGACCCATCGCCATTTGCACAACAGGTTTTTGAGAACAGCCCTTTACAAAGAGTTTTGCAGATGGGCTCTGCCGGGACGGGCTTCCAGCCGGGGCAACATTTCAAAGTATTCGGTTATCGTTCAAATAGTACCGGCGATAATGTGATTAAGTGGGGCGATAACGGCACTTATCAAGGCGTTTATACAGCTAATGCACTGGAGGCTAAGGAAGCTACAGACGAACAGGGTTTAAAAATAATACTTTTTACAGATCTGGACGGGCATCTTATTTTGAAACGCCAGCTGGCCAACGAAACTATTAACGGAAACACAGTTACCTATTTTGATACTTATTATGTTTATAATAATGCCGGTTTGGTTAGCTATGTAATTCCGCCCAAAGCAGTGTCGGCAATGGCATCCGGCGCAAACTGGGATATTACACAACAATCGGTCAATGCACTGCTTTTTAAATTTGTATACGATAACCGTGGCAACGTAATTGAGAAAGCCCTTCCGGGTAATATTACACTTAATGTTGTTTTTGATCCGTTAAACCGGCCCGTGCTTATTCAGGACGGTAATCTAAAAGCCAATCATCAATGGAATTACGTCAAATATGATGCTAAGGGCAGGGCAATCAGCCAGGGGGTTTATACCAATAACACTTACCTTACGCGGGTTTCCATGCAGCAATATGTAAATGGCCTTAACTACGATAATTACTTTGAAGACCGTTCAGCCAATACAGCAACAGGTAATTACACCAATAATGTATTTCCGGTAAGTGATATCACCGACCTGGCTTATGCTTATTACGATGATTACGACATCAATAATGATGGAAACGCTGATTATACCTATCAGGCCCAGGGCTTATCAAACGAAGCCACCCCAACTATAGCTACCAGGGGTATGTTAACCGTAGTAAAAAAGAAAACGGTTGGGCAGGGTATAACCGCAACGTGGCTATATAATGTATTGTTTTATACCGATAAAGGCGAGTTGATACAGGCCTTGGGTAATAACCTGTTAAATACAGCTTTAAATGATGTTAGAACCAGCGTGCCGGATTTTACCGGAAAGCCGGTACAGGTTAAGGTGATAAAAAATGCAGGAGCCACAACCGTAACGGTGTCGACTAACTTTACTTATGACCATACCAATCGCTTATTAGCTATCGATCAGTCATACAATGGGGCAAGCCCCGTAAGAACGGCGGCGTATACATACAATGAGATTGGGCAATTAGTGGCAAAAAATCTTCACTCTACCAATGGTGGCAGTAATTTCCTGCAAACACTCGACTATCGTTTTAACATCAGGGGGCAATTAACCAGTATTAATAATAGTACTTTAACCAACGATGGTATAAAAAATAACGATAGCAACGATATTTTCGGCATGGAGATACTGTATGATCAAACAGATAACCTGCTGGGAAATGCAGGCTATTTTAATGGCAATATATCTGCAGTAAAATGGATGACGAAAAATGGGCTGGGCCAGGCTACGGCCGAACGCAGCTATATTTACCAATATGATCAGCTAAACAGGTTAAAAAACGCGGTATATGCAGACAGACAAAGCAGCAGCACTTGGGCCAATATAGGCGGATTTGATGAAAAGAACATTAAATACGATGAAAACAGCAATATAATAGCATTACAGCGTAATGCCATTATAAATGGCACCATCACCGCTATAGACGATTTGCAATACGATTATATTGGCAATCAACTCAATAACGTAAGTGATGGCAATGCGGGCAATTACACCGCCTTAGGCTTTAAAAACCTGACCGGATCCACCGGTGTTTACCAGTACGATGATAACGGCAACCTAAAAACCGATCCTAAAAAAGGCATTTCGTTAACCTACAATACATTAAACCGTACAGATAAGATCACTATTAACACGGCTACCGGTAGGTATATCACTTACACTTACGATGCATCGGCAGTTTTACTGCGAAAGCAACAATTTGATAATAACCAATTACAAAAAACAACCGATTATACCGATGGGTTTATTTTTGAAAACAACATCCTGGTTAGCTTTAATATGCCCGAAGGCAGGGTAAGGAATGTAAACGGAGTTTTAAAACCCGAGTATGTAATTACCGATAACATGGGCAATGCCAGGGTTAGTTTTGAAGAGCAAAATGGCCAGGCAGCCGTTAAGCAGGAAAATAGCTATTATCCATTTGGCTTAGTGATGAACGGCAGTAATGTACCCACGCCATCGCAACCCAATAAAAACTTGTATAATGCCGGCGCCGAGTGGCAAAACGATTATGCCGACCTGCCCGATTATTACCAAACTTATTACCGTAATTATGATGCTGCCCTGGGGCGTTTTGTAGGTATTGATCCGCAGGCTACGCTATATGAATCATTTAGCCCTTATCAATATGCTTTAAACAATCCCTTATCTAATAACGATCCCTTAGGCGACCGGACAATGGCCGAATGGCAGGGGATAATTGATCAATTACTAAGTTCACAATACGGCGGTTATGCCGATAATACATCAGTGCGCGAATTTGACAGCGCGTTAGACGCCATACAATCGTTTTATATGGGCGGCGGTGACGGCGGCGGCGGCGGCGCAGGCGGGTCGGCAGTACCTTATCCCGTGGCGGCAGCCACATTTAACGCAGGGGTAGCCGCTGGTGCCAAAGGCTTTGGCACTCAATATGCCGATACATCGCCCTACTATCTCCAGTACATTTATTTAATGACCCATCCGGTTGTGATAACGCCCAATATGAGCGATGCGCAGATACTCAATGCCATTCATGGTGCAGCAGATGCGGCGTTTAATCAGTATCTTGGTATCGGCAGGAGAGATGCCGATCAGGGGGGGGATGACAATGCTGCAAACAGCCGTAGTAGCGTAGGAAATGCTCTTGTAATCGGAGGTGTATCATATGCGGCTATGGAGAATGCTGTCGCTAATAAGTACTGGTGGTTAAGTGCAAAAGGAGAATACCTGTCTACTAAAATTTTAAAAATCGGTGCGGATGGCAAATTCATTCGTGGTGTACAGGGATACAGAAATGGCTACCAAAGTGCATTAGGCGCTGCAAGTAAATTTAAAGTTGCTGGAAATATAGTTGGAGGACTTGGTATTGCAACGACTGGATTGCAATATTTGAACGGAGACATTACCGGTACAGAGGCTACTGTTGATGCTGTATTCGGGGTAATCGGCTTTTTCGGGCCAATCGGAGCGGGTATTAGCGCGACTTATTTTCTTGGGAAAATGGGTTACGAATATTTCAGTGGCAATACTTTATTTGATAAACCAAGGTAATATGAATGTTTTAGTATTAGTTTTTAATAGGGTGTATTTTATTTTGCAGAAAGTAGGAAATCAAAGCCCATTTTTAGGTGCAGTGATATTAGTCACAATATTGATAAGTTCAATGATTTTCAGTATCTGGTTAGGTGTATTTGCATTCAAGGATGAAGCTTTGCACATTCGAAGCGGTACATATTTTTTAATAATGTTTGCTGTTTTTATATTGTTGTACTTGTTTGCAAATAAGTATAAAGAAAAAATTATTTGTGATAGTGCAGGTGCTCCATCCATCAATAATATATATGTTTTAATTATTTATATTGTTGCTTTAGGGACTTTCATATTTTTATCAAACATTAACCGTGAAAAAGTATTTAAAGAGCGAAGCACATTTATCAAAAGGAATAAAAATAAGTCGCTCGAAAGTGTCATACGTAGGTGGTTTGAAAACTAACTTATATCAGTAACCAGCGCTTTGGCAACAATAACAGAGTTATAGTATTACGCATCAGGCTTTGTGTCCTAACTCGCAAGCGCCTCCAGTTTGCGGCAAGCGTAGTTGGTACTATAGTGGATAGTATACCATGAGCAATGCACCGATATATTATCCTCAGTGTATCAGATACTGCGTTTAATCAGGATATACATACGAAGCAAATGATGGTTTAGCGACAAAAGACGTTTTTAACCTACCTGTATGTTAACTTATTTATATAAGTACTATTTATGGATGTTTTATCAATGGCGCCCCAGGGATGTACCAGAGTGGAATTCCATATTTGCGATATGTTTCTTTTTTTTGCCAAACTATGTAGCATTGGTCTTCTTTCTAAGCAAAGTTATTGATAAAGCTTTTGTGCAAATGTTAGGGTATGGAATTATTCCTATCATAATAGCCTTATTTGTACTCAACTATTTCTTGTTTATAAGGAATAAACGCTATTTGGTTTTATTAAAAGAGTTGGCTCAAAGGCCATCTGCAGAAAACAAGAAAGGAGTTACTTTAGTAATTTTATGTGCGATAGAGGCCCTTTTGATACCCTGGATACTAATGCTATGTTAGGATGAAAACTACTTGTCATGTAGAAAAAATAAACGATCATCTTCCAATAAATTCTAAAAAATGGTAGTACTTATATAGTTGTAAGGTTTTAAGGGAAGAGGTATTAGGTGATATTACCTATTAAGAAGTTAGGTAGAATGGTAACACCCAATCCACATCAACATAATTTGCGACAGTTGATAAAAAGGGTCTTAATAACCCTGCTTTCGAAGAAAGTATAGCAAACCACACCATCAACCAGTTTTAGTTGCTAAGCAATACGATTAGTAATCGATATGTAGATTTCCGATAAATAGAAAAAAATTTGTAATTACCTATACAGATACAAGTATTCTGAATTTCCTTTCTATACTGAAAGACTAAATAGGAGCACTATGATGTTATTAATCCCATCATTGCTCCATGTTGAACCAGACATTTATTATTCTATTAGCTCATTTGGAGCTCAGGGCCTTTTCCAGTTCCTCTTTAAAGTTCCGCCCGATCGGAATCTGGTGGCCGTCGAGCAGGATACAGTTCCGCTCAAGCCGGGTGACCTTCTGCAGGTTGACGATAAAAGATTTATGCACACGAGTGAATCGATTAGCGGGGAAGATGTCCAGCATGGCTTTGACCGAGCCTTTGAGCAATATCTTTTTAGCCGGTGTATGGATAATGGCATAGTCTTTCAAGCCCTGGATATGTGTCACTTCGTTAAATTGCAATTTGATTCGCTGGACACCGCTTTTCACAAAGATAAAATCGTTGTTTTCCGCCGGGTTATCGTCAAGATGGCTATGTTGTTCGTTCAATGCTAAAAGTTCCCTGGCTTTGCTGATGGCCAGCCCGAAGCGCTCGAATGCGATGGGTTTTAATAAGAAATCGATCACGCCCAGTTCGTAACCGTCAAAGGCATAATTACGGTAGGCGGTGGTGAAAATCGTAAGGGGCGGGTCAGGTAATTGTTTCAAAAACTCGATTCCCGTCATTTCGGGCATTTCGATATCCAGTAACAGCAGGTCGGCCGGGTGTTTTTCTAAGTGAGCTAAAGTTGTTTTGGCATTGGGGAAAAGGTGTACGGCCTGCACCCCGGCTATGCGGTTTACATAGCCTTCCAGTACTTCCCTTGCCAGCGGCTCATCGTCTACAACTACAATCGTTAACAGCTTTTCCATCAGAGTTCAATGACCAGCCTGGCCTTAAAAGTGTTTACCTCGTCTTCCAGTTCCAGTTCGTGCCTTCCCGGGTAAAGCAGGTCCAGCCGTTTACGCAAATTATTCAGCCCGATACCACCTTTAGTTGCAGCGTTAACCAACACGGGTTTGGTGTTCTCGACCTGCATCGTTAAGGTCTTTCCGTTCAGGCTGATAGTTACCTTCAGCCAGCCGTTTTCCGTTTGTCTGCTGAGCCCATGCTTAAACGCATTTTCCACCAGAGGCAGCAGCAATAAGGGTGCAATGGTTTGCCCCTCCACTGCCCGATCCATGGTCAGGGTGATATACGCCCCGCCATTAAACCGCAACCGCTCCAGTTCGATATAATTATGCAGGTAGCCGAGTTCTTTATCCAACAGTACCTTTTCATCATTACTGTCATACAACATGTATTCCATCATAGCCGACAGCTTCAGCACCACGTCAGGTGCCAGTTCCGATTTTTTAAGCGTCAGCGCATACAGGTTATTCAGGATATTGAATAAGAAATGTGGGTTGACCTGCGCCCGCAGGAAATCGACCTCGGCATGAAGTTTCTCTACCGTGATCTGCTGAATGATGAGCTGCTGTCCGTACCAATCCAGGCTGAGTTTGAGGGCGAGCATCAGGCTCAGGTACCATAGCGCGCTAAAAAAGTTATAAGAAATGGCCTCGAGCAGGTTACTGTTATACATCGGGCCTACCACAAAGCCATACAAATAGAAATCATACAGGCTTTGCAGGAGCACATAAGCGATGACGGAAATGAGCACCGCCGCAACATAAGCTCCATACCTTTTTTTATGCGCGTATTTAGGCAAAAAGTAATGCAGGTTCAAATAAGCGATCACAATGAGCAGGGCAATCCGGCCGCTTACACAGGCAAAGAAATAAGGAAGGTTCGTTTTATAGATCAGGTACTTTTTCTCATACAGGAAAAAACCGGTAACCAGTATCCAGTAGGCGCCGTGGACGAGCGCATGGCGAAGGGTAAAGCTTCGTTTGGAGAATGGCAATTGAAACGTTTTTTCCATATGTTAAAGAAAACTAAAAGCCTCCGGCCTGCGAAATTATATCGACGAACGACTCAAAAAGTAGAGGAAATATAAGCATAAAAAGCTGACGTCTACTATTTTGGTTGTTGCTCTACTATTTTTTGCCGATTCGGGTTGCCGGCTTAAATTGCTTAAAAAAAATAAGCATTATGAAAAAGATCACATTTATCGGGGCGTTATTGTTTACGCTCATCAGCTTAAGTTTCACCACCAGGTTTGGCCTGGACAAGTACGAGATCTATTTGAATAACCAGCTTGTGCTGAAGCAAGCCGTTAACCAGCCGCTGAATTTACGGGTACTGGCTTTGGATAAGGCCAAAGAGAGCGACCAGTTGCAGATTGTTTACAGCCATTGCATGCGGAACAACGGGCCCGGCACCGGCAGAAGCCTCGCCTTAAAGGATGAGGCCGGCCATACCCTGCGGCAATGGACATTTGCCGATGCGAGCGGTACCGACCTGAAAATGACAGTGGCGGTAAAAGATGTGCTACAGTTGCAAAAGAAAAATGCCGGTCATGAACTGAGCCTCTACTACACATCGCATGAGTTGGAAAAAGGGGAAATGCTCTCCATGATCCGTTTTAAATAACAGACAGGCAAGTATGGCTTTTGTTCCTGCTCTGTTGTGGCGCCTTCCTAACAACAGCGCAGCAGCGGGATTGCCTTAAAACCGGCCCTTTGAAAAAAGGGCCGGTTTTAAGTTGGGCACTGTAACTATCCGCGGGCAAAGCCAAAAAATGTGCTGATCAACTGCATTATATTTGCCATATGTGTATGTATTATTTATGGTGGGCATACCTAATCCATTGAGCTAATTGGGTAACAAAAAGCCATCGCATTTTTTCCTGCAATGGCTTTCCATTTCGATAAAAATGGCTGTTCCGGTTTCTTTTAGCCTTTTTTACCCATGCCCAATATCCAGGCGATACCGGCACCACCAATAGCAGCGATCACCGTCATCGCAACGATATCCACGGCCAGGCAACGTACCGTAAACATGGTGGTTGTGGCGTACCAGCTCAGGTCAACAAATAGTGCTACAAGCAGCCCGGTTACTGCGCCGCGCGAGGCACCTTGTGCTATCGATACGCCCGTGCTCCATTTTCCCAATATCAACGCGAAAAGAAAGCCCCAGGCCAGGTTGGAAAAAACAAGGGGAAGCATGTCGGGCGTTTTTTTCTGCATGGAAGCGGCCATACCGGAATTTGCCGACATAAAGTCCATGAGCAGTACACCGTAAACGAGCCAGCCGAGCAGGAAGAAGATCACGCCACCGGCAATGCCGGCAATTAAAATTTTGTTCATAATTGTGGTTTTAAGTGAATTGATTGATACTAAGTTAATTACAATATTTTAAATCGGGTAAGGGATAATTAATTATTTAATGCCATCCGATTCTATTGGCAACTGAACGTTTTTTCTGCGTTGTGCCATCCTGGCGAAGATCACATATTCGAGTGCCGCGGAAATATAAGTGCGAAAGGTATATCCTAAAACGGTTATTTCCATATATTCATAAAAACCCGCTGAACGGCTTCTTCAGCTTCTTCCAGGGTGGGCTGGGCTATGAATTTTAAAAAAATCCAATAATTTTAGAGTTGTATGACCTAATTTGCCATCCCCTCTAATTAAATATTAACATACAAAGCAGTTTATTTAGCATCAAAGTATTTTACTAATAGCTCTGCGCCGCTGGTTGCTATTTCCTTATCCTGATCTGGGCTGCCGCCTGAGAACACCGCCATAATATATCCCGAACTTACTTTTCTGATCACGCCACCCTTGTAACCATATTCTCCCTTTAGCGGCGGCCTTACACCGCTTCCGCTATCCTGGTAGGTATCCGCCATTTCCGACACTTTTGAACAGGCCACACCTAAGAGGTTAGATGCTCCTTTTTTGATCAGGCCAATTACTTTCATCTTTGATACCCATGATTTAACGGTATCGCCCGGAATAAATATAACAATGGCTACGCCTTTGATAGAAAGCTTTCCGGCCCCCTGCTCAATTGCTGATAACGCTTCATCGGCATGTTTCAAAAATAGCTTTTCTCCATTATCAGGTTTATAACGGGCATCTGCGGGTATTTTGTAATCCGGTTGCTTTCCATAGTTACGGCTTGCTCGTGGTATGAAAGAACATAGTAATCCACAAAGCAAAAAACTCATTAAAATTAACTGGTACTTTTTCATGATACGGATATGTTGTTCATACAAATAAGACTATATCCGGAAACATTTTATACCATCAGATTAGCCGATTCATAAATAATTTTGTCAACCGGAAAATACTGACTGGGCGATGTTGCGGGATATTAGCTATCTATTAACTCATTTTGTCATATCCTCATAAAACCTGTTGATTGAATAATGCTTTTATTAATTTCAATCATTGTAAACCATAGTCCGCTTTAGCTTAGTATCAAGATTGTAGTATGAAAAATAATCATGTTTCCCGCCGGGTTTTTATAGGGCAGATAGGCGTTGGCGCTGCTGCATTATTAACTGCGCCTTCGCTATATGCGGCATGGCAGGTACAACGGCCATTAGGCATAGCGCTGGTTGGGTTAGGGAAATACAGTACCGGGCAGTTAGGCCCGGCCTTAAAGCAAACGCAATATTGCAAGCTTAAAGGTGTGGTAACCGGCGATAAAGCCAAGGGCCAGAAATGGGCCGCAGATTATGGTTTCCCCGAAAAGAATATTTACAATTACGAAACCATGTCGCAACTGGCTGATAATCCGGATATTGATATCGTATATGTGGTAACGCCCAATGGCCTGCATGCCCAGCACGCCATTGCCGCCGCAAAAGCGGGTAAGCACGTTATTTGCGAGAAGCCTATGGCCAATACCGTTGCCGAATGTGATGCCATTATAAAAGCCTGCAACGATGCCAGGGTTAAATTATCTGTAGGTTATCGCTTGCATTTTGATCCTTATCATCAGGAACTAATGCGGTTGGCGCGCGATAAAGACTTTGGCACATTTACTAAAATGACAGGCGATCGCGGTTTTGTAATGAACAATAAAGTTTGGCGGGCAGATAAAAAGTTGGCAGGCGGCGGCCCCATGATGGACCTGGGTGTTTACATTATTCACGGGGCGTGTATGGCTGCCGGTGGGGTAGGCCCAATATCAGTGACCGCGAGCGAGATCCCTAAAACACGACCTGATATTTTTAGTGATGTAGAAGAGGGGATGAACTGGACCATGCAGTTCCCTGATGGTGCTGAATGTAAGGCTTTTACCAGCTACCGCCATAACGCGGACACCTTCAGGGCCGAAGGCGCAAAGGGGTGGATTGAGTTTAAAGAACATGCTTTTACCTATAAAGGCATGGTAGTGGAGACCAGCCGCGGCCCGCTTAATTTTACACCACCTTTTCAGCAGGCATTGCAGATAGACAATTTTGCCCAATGTATCATCAATAACAGCGCATCCGTTGTTCCGGGAACATTAGGACGGCGTGACCTGGTGATCCTGGAAGCTATTTATAAGGCGGCGCAAACCGGCAAAAGGGTGGCGGTGACTTATTAAAGCGATAGCAACGCGATTATCTTTAGCGATGTATTACTTATTGGGCGCTTACCGGCGCCCTTATAAGAACATGTTTAAGCATGCAAGCCATCCGGTTTTGCCATACAAATAAGGTGTTCTATCCTGATTGTAAGAAACATATAAATTTAATGTTACCGGCCATCGGTTAAATTAATTGAAAAAAAATATTGCAATAGTATTTTATTTTATACATTTGTTATGTACTACATAAGTATTTTAAACCTTTTTCTTTAACCAATTATGAATAAAAATTTACTAAGCTGCCCTGGCTTTAAGCTGGGGCGAAGTTTTCTTTTTGTGCTCTGTTGCCTGCTCGGCTTAAGCTCGTTCGGGCAAACGCGGGTTTTAAAAGTATCGGGTAAAATTACAGATGAACTTGACGGGCCCGTTGTTGGGGCTTCTGTCAGGATAGCCGGTACTACTCTTGGGGTAGTTTCTGATCGCGATGGGATATACGCGATCAATGTAAATCCGACGGACTCACTTGAATTTTCTTTTATCGGGTACAAGACCATTCGTTATGCTGTAAGGAACCGGGTAGATCTGAACGTTAAACTGGAAGCCCGCGCGGGTGGTCTTAACGAAGTAAGTATAGTAGGGTATGGGCAGCAAAAAAAGATCAGCGTGGTTGGTGCACAGTCAACGCTGGAAGCAAAGGACCTTAAATTGCCTATCCGTGATATCGCCAGTACTTTGGGCGGCCGGATAGCGGGAATAATTACTACTTCCAGGGGCGGTGGCCCCGGTCAGGATAACAATGGCTTTTTAATAAGGGGGGTATCTACTTTTGGTACCAGTTCGCGCACGCCGCTGATCATTATAGACGGGGTTCCCGATCGCGAGCTGAATGATGTTGATCCGGAAGATATCGAATCGTTTACCGTGTTAAAGGACGCGGTATCTACCGCGGTTTACGGTACCCGTGGCGCTAATGGCGTTATCCTGATCAACACCAAAAAAGGTGTTGCCGGCAAACCTGCCATTAATGTAGAGATTAACCAGGGTATTTCAAAATTTGTGCAGGTACCTAAATTAGTGGATGCACCAACCTGGATGACACTTTACAACGAGGCATTAACCACCCGGGGCAGGCAGGCCTTATATACGCCGGAAAGGATTGAATTGCATAGGAGCGGGGCTGATCCTGAACTGTATCCGAATGTGAACTGGTATGATGAGATTTTTCGTAAAAGCGGATCAACCCAAAGGGCTAATTTAAATGTCAGCGGCGGTTCAGATAAATCTACCTATTATATATCGGCAGGTTACTATGGCGAAACCGGTTTGCTTAAAGATAATCCTGATGACAAAAAATATAACATAAGTTCCTACTACAAACGCTATAACGCTACGATTAACATAGGGGTGAATGTTACCAGCACTACCAAGTTAGATCTGGGTATATCATCCATTATCGATCAGCGGAACGGCCCCAACGGCGGTACTAATGCCGACGCGTTGAATAATTTATTTGCGCAGGTTTTGCGTGTTCCTCCACACGTTATGCCGGGGCAGTATTCAAACGGCCTTTATACCCAATACCCGGGCGGTTTTAGCAGCCCCAATAAGATCGCTTTTGATTTTGGTTCTCAAAGCATATACACCGCAACCATTCGTCCAAACATCAAGCTTAAGCAGGACCTGGGTTTGATCACCAAGGGCTTATCAATTTCCGGCTTGTTTTCTTTTGATATCTATTCTGATGGCTCCAATGCGGTAGGTATTGCAGATCCGTCTTATTATGCAACGGGCCGGGATGCCAACGGTAAACTCATCCTGCAAACTACCAGGGACGCCACGGGGGTGTATAGCTATTCTTCAGCCAGAAGCTCAACGCACCGAATGTATACAGAGGCTGCGCTAAACTATAACCGTTCCTACGGAAAAAGTGACGTAGGCGGATTGCTGCTTTTTAACCAGTCCGAATTTGTAGATGGCAACGCGGCCACTTTTACCTCAGCGGTTCCTTACCGTAACCGTGGCCTCACAGGCAGGGCTACTTACGGGTATAACAATCGTTATTTCCTGGAAGGCAACTTTGGCTATACCGGTTCAGAAAACTTCAGTCCAAGTAAACGCTACGGATTTTTCCCTTCGGTGGGCGTTGGATATATCGTGTCTAACGAGAAGTTTTACAGCGCGATCAAAAACGTGATACCTTACTTCAAACTAAGATATAGTTACGGTTTAACAGGCAACGGCGCTTTCCCTACTCGGTTTCTTTATTTAACCCAATTAACAAAAACGGCGGCCTCGGGCTACCAGTTCGGCACGCCTACCTCACTTTCACCAGCCTACAGCGGTTATGCAGAATCCCAGATCGCTACCGACCCGAGCTGGGAAACCTCTTACCGGCATAACCTGGGCATCGAATTCGGATTTTTAAATAATGATCTTAAACTAACCGCAGAGTTATTCCGCGAGATAAGAAGGGGTATACTAAGGGCAGACCAAACAATTCCGTTAATATCTGGCTTTGGCGGGGTGAACCCGACCCGGAATATCGGTATTGTGCTGAATAAGGGTGTAGATGTTACCTTAACCTATAACCGCAATTTAGGTAACCGTAAATGGGTAAATATTACCGGAACTTTTACCTATAATAACAATATTAATTTAGAGGACGGGCTTCCCCCGCAAAAGTATCCATGGATGGAATGGAAGGGGAAGCAGGTGGATGCCAAAACCCTGTACATTGCCGAAGGCTTGTTTAAAGACCAGGCCGAGATCGATGCTTCGGCTAAGCAAACCGGCGATATACGCCCGGGCGATATCAAGTATAAAGACCTGAATAATGACGGCGTTATCGATGCAAATGATATTGCGCGCATTAACGTTTCGGGTACACCCAAGCTTATGTACGGTGTAAATATCGCCGTTGGCTATAAAGGTTTTGATATCGGCGCTTTTATACAAGGTACCGGCAAAGTGTGGCTGAATTACGGCTTAGGCGAGGGGACCCAGCCTTTTTCGGCCGGAGCCATTAGCCCGGCATTAATGACCATGGTTACCGACCGGTGGACGGAAAGCAACCCCAATCCCAACGCGTTTTACCCGCGCCTGAACAGCAATCAGGATCCCAATTCTAATTACCTTAACAGCACCTGGTGGCTTAAACCTTCGGGTTTCGTCCGGTTAAAAAGCGCGGAATTCGGATATACGCTAAACCAAAACTTTGTTAAACGCTACGGCCTTAAAAACCTCCGGGTATTTGTAAACGGGACTAACTTAATCACCCTGTCCAAATGGAAATACTGGGACCCCGAGCTTAACGATACGGGCACAAGCTCTAGCAATTATTCGCGCGGCGAATCATACCCGAACATAAAAGCCTTTAACATAGGCGCCCGCGTAACTTTTTAATCGCTTAAAAAACTGATCATGAAAACAAAAACTCATAATTATAAAAACCTGATGGTGATGGGCTTGCTGGCTCTTATCGTTTTGCTGCCAACCGGTTGTAAAAAAGGCTATTTTGATGGTGCACCGCAAGACATACAGACCATAGATATGGTTTTCAGCACCAAGCTGGAAGCGGAGAATTGGTTGTCGGGTGTATATAACCGCCTGCCGGATGTATGGGCCGACGGCAGTGTGACCGGGCGGGGTTTGGCCGAACTGTGCGACGAACTGGAAGAAACAACCCCTTCCATTATCGCTTCAGGTTCCTTAACCAGTCAAAGCAGTATTAACGTGTATACCAGCTACTATCAGGCCATCAGGCTCGCCAATATTTTTTTGGCCAATATCAATAATCCTAACAGTAACATTTTAGCCGAGCCGAATGGCCTGGACCTGATCAAACAATACACCGGCGAAGCGCGGTTTTTGCGGGCCTATTATTACTGGATGCTGATTAAATTATACGGGCCGGTTGTCCTTGTCGGCGATAAAGTTGCAGGGGTAGATGATAACTTCCAGTTACCCCGCAACACCTGGAGCGAATGCATCAGCTATATTGTTTCTGAAATGAATGCGGCTAAAGACCTGGTACCTGAAAAGCACGTGATCCCATCATCGGGAGTTGAGGACTTGACACAAACGGGCCGGATCAATAAACTGATCGTCGAATCGGTGCTCAGCGAAGTATTATTGTATGATGCCAGTCCGCTGTTTAACGGCAATACGGCTTTTGCCAATTTCAAAAACCCGGATGGCAAGGTGCTGATGAACCTCACCTATGATGCGGGTAAATGGGCTAGAGCGGCAACAGCTGCTAAAGTTGCTATAGACCATGCCACGGCAAACGGCAAAAAGCTATATAAGGAAACCAATGCCGATCCTTTTATTGCTGCGGTAAACTCATGCCGTAACTTGTTTTTAACGGGCTGGGCAGATGAAGGCATCTGGCTGCGCACAGTGACCGCTTATGCAGCCTGGGAATTAGATGCAGCGCCCCGCGCGGCCAATGGTACTGCTACTAATGCCATTTTATCGCTGCCCCAGGAAATGATTGATAAATACCGCATGATCAACGGTAAAAAAATTGACGAAGCCGGAAGCACTTATGTAGAAAGTGGTTTTACCGCTACTGCCAAAACGGGTTATTATGTAGCAGGAACATCCAACATGTATGTAAACCGCGAGCCCAGGTTCTACGCTAACGTAACTTTTAATGGCTCAAACATCCCGTTTGTACCTAAAACAGGGTTGACAAAGGTGGAGTTTTGGCCTGCCGGAAACTCGGGCAATGCAAATGGCAGCCAATCGATGTATCCAAAAACCGGTTACCTGGTACGTAAAAATACCAATGTAAGCCGCAATCTTTCAACCAATGCAGGTAACGTTGTCCGGCCGGCCATGTACATCCGGTTGGCCGAATTATACCTGGATTATGCCGAAGCGTTGAATGAGTCGGCTCCCGGTAATGCGGATATTTTGGTTTATCTGAACGCGATCCGTGTTCGGGGCGGAATCCCTGCCTTAACCGGAACATTTGATCAGGATACGATGCGCGGCCTGATTCAAAGAGAAAGATGTATAGAGCTATGTTATGAGGGGGACCGCTTTTTTGACATCCGCCGCTGGAAGATCGCTACCACGCCGGAAGGCCGCCAAAACGGGGACTTTTTTGGTATGAATGTATTTACCGGCACAGGACTGAGCGACCCCGCATATTATGTACGCACCAGGACCAGCACCCGCATTTGGAACGACAGATATTATTTTTTACCGCTGCCCCAAAGCGAGGTGCAAAAAAACCTGAACATGGTACAAACCTTTGGGTATTAACGCGCGATTGTTTATAATTATAATGATGCTAATGAGAAGCGGTATTTTTAAATGGTTGCCCCGCCGGATAACGGCGATAGGGATATTGGGCTTGGTTGTGCTGATGATGAGTAATTGTAAAATTAAACGCCTGGCCTATCAGCTAAGCGCGGCGGATAGCGCCGTTGTTTTTGAGCCGGTTAAGGGAAGCTACGCCTCTATGCGGATCCCTGCTTTGGTAATTACCAGGCAGGGTAGCTTACTGGCTTTTTGCGAAGGCCGTATCAAAAGCGCGGCTGATTGGGGGGATATGGACCTGCTGATGCGCCGCAGTACCGATGGCGGCAAAACATGGTCGCCCCCGGTTATATTGGCAGCCCATGAGGGCGGCAACCCCGTAAGCAACCCAACCCCGGTGGTGGGTAAAGACGGTACCATACACCTGTTATATCAGCGCGATTATGCCCGGGCCTACTACATCAAATCTGTTGATGACGGCCTGCATTGGACCAGCGCGGCCGATATTACCGACGTGTTTGAAGGCTTTAAGCCAGCGTATAACTGGACAGTGCTTGCACCCGGGCCGGGCCATGCCATTCAAATGGCTAATGGCCGGTTATTAGTGCCGGTTTGGTTAAGTGCCTCTGAAAAGCTTTTACCGCACAGGAGCCATAGCCCTACCTGTGTAGTAACTATTTACAGCGACGATAATGGCCGCACCTGGCAGCGCGGCGTTATTGCAGCCAATAATTCGCCGCAAATAAAAAATCCTAATGAAACAATGGCCGTACAGTTAAACGATGGGCGGGTAATGCTCAATATCCGTACAGGATCGGATGTTCACCGGCGTGTGGTTACTTATAGTGCAGACGGGATCAGCGGCTGGTCGAATCCGCAATTTGATCAGCAATTATTCGATCCCCTGTGCATGGCCAGTATTGTGAATATCCCCGATAAAAGCAAAGGGGCTGCCAGTACGCTACTGTTTATTAACCCGGACAGCCATGATATAGCAAAATTTCCCCGGCGCAATTTAACGGCAAAAATAAGTTATGATGCCGGTAAAACCTGGTCGTCCGGGCAACTCATCAATAATGGCTATAGCGGATATTCTGATACCGCGGTTGGTCCGGATGGAACGGTTTATTGCCTGTACGAATCTAATATTAACAGCAGTTTTAACTATACTATTGTATTAAAACGCTTCCGTTTAAGCGGCTTTAGGGCAGGTAAAATCATTAAGGAGTAATCTGCCGGGCTAACAAGTTTTATCAAATATGAAAATAAGAAATACCAAATTTATCCTGTGCAGCCTCCTGCTATTAAGCGGCAGCGCGTTTGCCAAAGTTGTTCTTCCGGCGGTTATTGGCAACAATATGGTGCTACAGCAAAACGCGCAGGTGGCGTTGTGGGGCAAGGCCAGGGCCAACGCCAAAGTGGTTGTTACCACCTCATGGAACCATAAGCAATATACCGTTTGGGCACAAAAAGACAGCACCTGGCGGCTAAAAGTACAAACACCAAAGGCAGGTGGACCGTATGAAGTGAGTTTTAATGACGGCCAGCCGCTGGTTTTAAAGAATATATTAATTGGCGAAGTATGGGTATGTTCGGGGCAGTCTAACATGGAAATGCCGGTGAAGGGCTTCGGCAATCAGCCAATATTAAACAGCAATGATCTGTTGATGGATGCGGAAAACCCCAATATCCGTTTGTTTAGGTTGGAAAGGGCATTAACCCGTTCTCCTCAAACCGATTGTAAAGCTACCCCATGGGAAGAAGCCAACGCGCAAAGCGTTAAAGATTTCAGCGCTGTCGGCTATATGTACGCCAAAATACTACAGGAAAGATTAAAAGTGCCTGTGGGGGTAATCATGTCGGTTTGGGGCGGTACGATGGTAGAAGCCTGGATGGACCAGGCCAGTCTGAAGGAATTCCCGGAAATTAAAATGGCGCCGGATACCGCGAAGGTGATCAATAAAAATGATCCAACCGTGCTGTTTAACGCCATGATCAATCCTTTTGTTGGTTATGGTATTAAAGGGGTGATCTGGTACCAGGGCGAGCAAAACCGCGTTAACTACTATCAATATGATAAGCTGCTGGCGGCAATGGTTAAGCAATGGCGTAAGATTTGGGAAATGGGAGAATGGCCGTTTTATTACGTGCAAATTGCACCCTATACCTACACGCCGAAAGACAAGCAAGGGCTGGCTCCCTACTTAAGGGAAGCGCAGCAAAAGGCTTTGGCCGAAATTCCCAACTCGGGTATGGCAGTGACAATGGATGTGGGCAGCGAAAAGGCGATCCATCCGCCCGATAAATTGCCGGTCAGTAAACGGCTGGCCTATTGGGCGCTGGCTAATACTTACGGTAAAAAAGGTGTAAATTACCAAAGCCCTGTTTATAAATCCATCAAGATTACCGGCAGTACTGCATTTGTTAATTTTAATGATACGCCAAATGGGTTGACTACCTTTGGCAAGGACCTGTCGGCATTTGAAATAGCCGGCGATGACCGGGTCTATTATCCCGCCAGGGCAAAAATAACCGGCAATGGGGTAACTGTTCAAAGTGAAAACGTAAAGGCCCCGGTGGCCGTTCGGTATGCTTTTAAAGACTGGATTATTGGCGATCTTTACAATACCGAAGGATTACCGGTTACACCATTCCGAACAGATAACTGGTAAGTGCGATATAAAGCTGAAGATGCAGCTATGATTAAGCCCTGTCGATTTATAACGCTTGGCTTGTTTGCTGCCACTTAAGCGTAAGTACGGCTGGTAGCCTGTGATTATTGTGCTATTTTTTTCCACATTTACTTTTTTTGAAAGAAAATATAGTTACTTTAAAGGCTAAATAAAAACCAGACCTTTGCTTATTATATGAAACTTAATGCGATCCTCTTTATCCTATTCTTCGCAACTATTACTTCTGCATCAGCACAAAAAACCGGATTGATCAATTCTGGCGAATTACTAAAACAAGGAGCCGTACTCCATGATTCCAGTGATTATAAAAAAGCGCTGCAGCTTTACGAAAAAATTAGCCGCAGCGATACCAACTATGTCAGATGCTTATATGAAAAAGCATTAACCTGCGAAGCTGATAGCCAATACGCGCAGGCTATAAAATATTGCCGCGAAGGGCTTGCCCTTAAAGAACAAAGGGAGTTTGAGCCCGACTTGTATGTTATTTACGGCAGCACACTAAGCGATATGAAGGAGTATGGCCAGGCCGTTAAGGTTTTTGACCAGGCTATAGCTAAATATCCCCAAACAGCCCTATTGTATTTTAATAAAGGGATAGCTTTATTAGGGCAAAACCGATTTGCGGATGCGGAACAAGTGTTTCAAAAAACGCTTTTTGTTAACCCGTATGTATATAGCGCGCATTACCAGTTAGCGCTGGCAGCATTGCAGCAAGGCAAGCTTGTGCCCGCGTTTTTAAGCTGTGTGAGTTACCTGTTAATGAGCCCACAAGGGCGGTATTTTTCAAAATCTATCAACATGCTCAGCCAAATATCTAAGGGTACGGATGAGATACTGGCATTTAAAAATAAACGTACTGAGGCGCCGGACGCCAATTACCAGATGGTAGAGGAAATTGTACTATCAAAAATAGCGCTCGATAAGCAATACAAACCACTTATCGCACTTGACGATGTACTGTCGCGCCAGATACAGGTTGTGTTTGAGAAATTGGAATACGATGCGCAAAGCAAGGATTTTTATATCCAGTACTATTTACCCTACTTTAAACAGGTATTTAAGGACGGCAAATTTGAGCTGCTGATTAACTCCGCGTTTTCTAACGCTGATGTACCCCTGATAACGGATTACAATAAAAAGAACAGAAAAGCCATAGATGCTTTCCTGGCCGAGGCGGGCAATTACTTTAACACGATCCGTTCTACCCGGATGTTAAAATATAGCAGCAGAGACACGGTTACCAGCAGGTACGCCTATGAAAGCGGTAAGCTGGTAGGGAAAGGCGTGTTGACCAATAACGGCAAAACACTTACCGGCCCCTGGGAACTGTATTACGCGGCGGGCAACCTCAAAGGCCGGGGGCTGTATACCCAAACAGGCGAGCGTACCGGCGAGTGGACCTTTTATAATTATAACGGGACGCTAAAAGCAACTGAACATTACGCCAGCGGAAAACTCCAGGGCCAGCAGGATTACTATTTTGATAATGGTAATTTTTCATCGCATGAAATGCAGGCAAACGGCCAGTTGGAAGGCCCCGCAACTACTTATTACTACGGCGGCGCAAAAAAAATGGAGGTCAGCTTTAAAGCCGGTAAAAAAGATGGAACAGAAAAAGTTTACTATACCAATGGTAACTTAAAATCGGTAAACGGATATGTTAATGGTGTATTGAACGGGCCAGCTAAAGAGTATTATCAAAGCGGTGCTATAAAAGAATCGGGCGTATATGTTAACGGGAAAACCGAAGGCCCTTATAAATCATACAATGAATTAGGCGGTATAGCCGCCGAAATGACCTTTTTAAAAGATAAGGTTGATGGGGAGTGGAAATCCTATTATACTAATGGAAAACCAAAAGAAAAGCGCAACTATGCCGCCGAAGTAGAGGAGGGGCTACACCAGGAATACTATGATAATGGACAACTTTCGGAAACCTACAACGTTAAAAAAGGGAAAATAAACGGCGAGGCCGTTTATTATAGTAAAACCGGCAAAATATATTCAACTATTATGTACGATAATGGCGTGATCCGGTCGGCTAAATATGTTGACCCTGCCGGGAAGCAATTATTTGCCTCGGTTTTTAAGAACAATTTAATCGATATCATATCATTTACACCGGATGGTACTAAAAAAGGACATTTTACCTACGATCAGAAAGGCGACCTGACAGGGCCTGATACCTTGTTCTATCCGTCGGGGAAAGTTAACCAGGTTAGCCAGTACAAAAATGGCCAGTTGAGCGGTCCTGTTATTACCTACTATTTAAATGGCCGGAAGAAATCGGAAATCAACATGACCGACGATAAAGAAGACGGCTATTATGAAAGCTTTTATGTGAATGGGAAACCCGAAGTGGAAGGCTGGATCCAAATGGGCGAACGCCAGGGCGAGTGGATTTACTATGATGCACAGGGTAAACCCAATATGAAAACTTATTATGTAGATAGCGAGGTAAGCGGTTATAAAGAAGAGTTTGATCCTGCCGGAAAAAAAATACTGGAGCAAAAATATGATACAGGCTTGTTGGAAAAAATGATCCAATATGATGAAAGTGGGAAAGAGATAGCGGTAGATAGTTTCCCCAAAGGATCGGGCAAGTATACCCTGCTTTATACCAGCGGGAAGGTGCATGCACAATCAAACTACGTTAATGGCAACCTGAATGGTTTATACAAAACGTTTTATTTTGATGGCAGTCTTGAAAGTAGCTTTTTTTATAAAAACGGAGAGATGGACAGCACCTACGTTGCCTATTATTATGGCGGCGCCAAATACTGCGAAAGGCAATATCATTACGGCAACAGGGTTGGTAAGTGGAATGCCTATAACGAGGACGGTTCTTTATCAAGCATTACAAACTATGTAAATGGCGAGGCCAGCGGCGAACGCATTTATTACAATAATGATGGTACCAAAGATTTTGTAGCCACTTATAAGGATGATATGCTTGACGGCATCTCCCAAAAATTTGATATTGACGGTACATTGGCCTATCAGGTTGATTTTGAAAACGATGCCACTAAAGCATACTCGTACCTGGGTAAGGACGGCAAACTGCTACCGTTTATTCCTGTTGCCAATGTTAGCGGCGATTTTAAATCGTACTATGCAAACGGGAAGATTTCGCGGGAGTGCGGTTATAGCGACGGTGTAAAACACGGTAAAATAAAAGTGTACTACAGCAACGGGCAGATCCGTTCGGATGATAACATGGTTTATGGCGTTAATGACGGGGTATCTATGGAGTACTATCCCGATGGAAAACTAATGTCCCAATCTGTTTATGTATTGGATAATCTGGAAGGTGTGGCGAAGGAATACTACAAAAATGGCACGTTGAAAAAAGAAACGGCTTACGTAAACGGAAATAACCACGGCCCCACAAAATATTATGATCAAACTGGCAAAGTTACCAAAACACTGTTGTATAATTACGGTAATTTGATTTCTGTGAAAAATGAAAAATAACCCCCTTAGCGGATTAGTTGCAGTAGCGTTTAGTTGTTTTTTGTTAGCCGGTGGCCAATTAAAAGCCCAAACATTTGACGAGCTGTGCAAGCAGTTTCCCGACGAGAAGGCCGTATTGTTAACCCGTAATCTGGAGTATACGATAAACTTAAAGGATGGTCAGCCTAATGTTGAAAGCCGTGAAGTGCAGCAGTTAGCCTATCTGCAAAGCGCGGCCACCACCTATCTAAGCGATTTTAGTTTTTCGCACAGCGATTTTCAAAAACTCGACACTTACCAGGCCTATACCCGCACAGCCGATGGTAAAAAGCTAAAGGTTACCGATTTTAAAACCAGCACCAGTAAAGAGAGTTTTGTTTTTTACGATGATTTTAAAAATACCACCTTCAATTTCCCGGCAGTAGCGCCCGGCGCTATCGGCAACCTGGAAGTATCGTGGAAAAATAAGGAGCCGCATTTATTAAGTCCATATTACTTTTCGAGTTTTATACCGGTAGTTAATAGCCAGCTGAAGCTGACGGTAGCCGATAATGTATCGGTAAAATACCGGCTGATGGGTTTGGATACCAGCCATATAACCGTAAAAACAGAGCATAGCCGGGGAAACACGGTTTACACCTTTCTCTACAAAAATTGCCCGCCCGAACGGAGGTATCCTGATGCGCCGGGCTATGGGTGGTATTTACCTCATGTTATTTTTTATATCGAGAGTTATAAAGCAGATGATGGTAAAACGGTTAGTTACCTGGCTAATGTAAACGACTTGTACCAGCTAAACTATAGCTATATCAAGCCAATTAATACCACGATAAGCCCGGAGTTAAAGCATATTGTAGACTCCCTGACAGCGAATGTAACCCAGCCTGAAATGAAGGCTAAAAATATTTATAACTGGGTGCAGCACAATATTAAATATGTGGCTTTTGAAGATGGGATGGAAGGCTTTGTTCCCCGTGACGCGGGCCTTGTTTGCAGCCGCCGCTTTGGCGATTGTAAAGATATGGCCAGTATCCTGACCGAAATGATAAAAGCTGCAGGTATACCCGCCTACTTTACCTGGATTGGTACCCGTAACCTGCCCTATAAATTTAGCGAGGTACCCTTGCCGCTGGTCAGTAACCACATGATCTGTACTATTAAGCTTGGCGATCAGTTCATTTTTTTAGATGGGACCGATCCTACCTGTGTTTTCGGTACGCCGTCTTATGGTATCCAGGATAAAGAGGCCATGCTATCTATCAGCGAAAAGGAATATAAAATTATTAAAGTGCCGGCAGTAGATAAAACCGACAATTTGCTTAGCGATACTACCTGGCTGGACCTAACGCCAACTGGTATAAAAGGGAGGATCAAGCAAAATCTCAATGGTTATTTTGCCTCAGAGATCTATAGCAAACTGATGTATTTGAATGGCCGTAATACCGACGAAAGTATGAAAGCCGAATTTACACGCGGCTCGAACAAATTTATACTGGATAATTTCCATATTGATAATCAGCAAAAGGCCGATCATATTACGCTATCTGCCAATTTCAGCCTACCCGATTATTCTAAAAAAATCGGAGACGAGTATTATTTAAATTTAAACCTTTTTAAGTTTTACGCCAACGAGCAAATCGACCATCCGCGCCGTAAGGTACCGGTAGAATACGACTTTAAGTATATTAAAAAGTATGTCACCATGCTAAAGATACCCGAAGGATATAAGCTAAGCTATCTGCCGCAAGGCAAAGCTTTCCATAATCAAATATGGGGTTTTGATTTACAGTACCAGCAAAAAGGCAGCTACGTTATTTTAACCCAGGAGTTTGATAATGAAAACCTGTTGCTTACCAACGATCAGTTTGAATTGTGGAATAAAGTGCTCGAAAATCTGTCGCCCCTGTATAAAGAAACACTAAGCCTAACTAAAATTTAATAAAATCATTTTCATGAAAAGACAGCTGCTAACCCTGTTCACAATTTTTACAGCAATACAATATACCTACGGTCAGGGTCAGATAGAAAAAGAGACCTGGGCCGATAAGCCGGTGCTGCACAACCTGGATAGTAAATACAGTAAAGAATCGGCCGTTATATTGCTTGATAAAAGAAGGGTAGAATACGCGGACGAAGAAAAAAATATGGTTGCGCAATATTATACCCTGCATAAGCTTATCCATATTAACGATGACCGCGGGATAGAGAACTTTAACAAGATCTACTTGGGATTTAACGAGCGGGCAGACGTTGTTGACATTAAGGCCCGTGCTATTTTACCCGGCGGAAAAATTATCGAGCTGGATAAAAATAACATTAAAGACCTGAAAGAAGAAGATGGCAATACCTACAAGATATTTGCTATGGATGGTTTAAGCAAAGGTTGCGAGGTTGAGTATTTCTATACCTTTAAAAGGCCGACCAACTTTTTTGGCCACGAGCAAATACAAAGCGGTTTCCCGGTGCAGCGCAGTTTGTTTCAACTGATCGGGCCCGAACGTTTAAGGTTTGATGTGAAGGTTTATAACGGCGAGGTTGCATCTACCGATACCATCATCGGTAAAAAGAAGATCATCCAATGCGTAGCCGAAGGGACAGCTGGCGCCGATGAAGAGAAGTATGCGTATTACTATGCCAACTTAAAAAGGATCGAATACAAGCTTTCATATAACGATGCCGTACAAAAAGGCGAGCGCTTATTTACCTGGAATGAGTTTGCTAAAAGGGTACAAAGCTCGTATAGTTATTGTACAGACAAAGAACTTAAAAAAGTACAGGATATAATTAAGGCAAATGGCTGGGATAAAATTACCGACGAGACCAAAAAGATAACCGGGGTTGAAAATTATATTAAAAAATCCTACGCCTATAACGAAGACCTGAAGGATGAAGAACCTAATATGGTTGGGAATGTTATCCAAAATAAAATTGGCGGTACAAGCGGTTTGGTGCGTTTGTATGGCGCTATTTTTAAAGAACTGGGTGTCAACTATCAATTTGTGCTAACCGGCGACAGGACTAAACTAATTGTTGATAAAACGTTTGAAAACTGGAACAACTGCGATAATGTGCTGGTTTATTTCCCAACCGAAGGTAAATTTTTAGCCCCTGGCAGGCCCGATTACCGCTATCCGTTTATTAACCCTACCTGGGGCGGAACAAACGGCGTATTTTTAAAAAGTACCTCTATCGGGAGTTTTACAACCGCTATAGCCGAGATTAAAACCATTGAGCTGGAAGATTATAGTAAATCATTTAATAACATCGAGACGCGCCTGGAGTTGAATAAAGACCTTGATTCCATCAGTATTGATGCCAGGCAAATATACGGCGGCTACGCTGCTGCCCCTTACAAGGGTGCCTTTAATTTCTCAAACGAGGAGCAAAAAAGGAACATCACTAAAGAACTTGTTAAGCAAGTATCCAGTACCGATCATATCCTTTTCTCGGAAACGCTAAACGCGGAATTTGACAACGATAAGCCCCTGATATTGCACAGCAAAACTAAATCGGGCGAGTTAATTGAGAAGGCCGGCAATAAATTGCTGCTAAAAATTGGGATGGCTATTGGGCAGCAGGTAGAGATGTACCAGGAGAAATCAAGGCAGCAGCCCGTAAATATGGAATTTGGGCATGTGGAAGAAAGAAAGATAGATTTTGTGATCCCGGCGGGTTATGCCATCAGTAATGCCAACGATTTGAAAATGGAAGAGGTGTTTAAAGATAATGACGAGCTAACCATGGGTTTTGTATCTAACTACGAGATAAAAGGGAATATATTATCCATACATATCAGGGAAGAATACCGCAAGTCATTTTACCCGCTTAGCCAGTTCAACCAGTTTAGGAAAATCATTAACCAGTCTTCCGATTTTAATAAAGTTGTATTGGTGTTGCAAAAAATATAGTATCCTTTAACAAAGTTGGCGCTGTAGCCATTCAATAACTGCGGGTGGCTTTAATAAGGCCCCCGCTAACTTTTAACGCGTTACCTTTTAATAAAAGGATCTCACATTTTGACCATTAGCGGATTGGGGTAATTATCGCTTTGGTCTTCGGCTACATTATCCAGGCACATAAAGTCCTTCTCGATAAGCAGGTACAGGCCATCTTCATTACTGTCAAAACCAACCCGCTCGGTTGTTGTCCATTCATCCAGCATCCACCCGGGCATGTAAAGGGTAATATTGTTGTTTTCAAAACCGGCGCACAAATTACCACTGATCATTTTTTGTAAGGAATAAGTTAACCTGGCCGCGCCAAAGTCGGTAGTATCTTCCAGATAGCCGTCCTGTGCAAAACGCTCAACTTCCGACCGTGTTAGCCTGTATCTTAAAGAGTCTCCTTTAATACGTATTTTCATATCGTTAGTGCGTTAATATCTGTTACTTGTCCAATAATAATAATAGCGGGGTATGTCAGGCCATGTTGTTCGGCCAGGGCGGGCATGTCTTTAATTGTTCCGCGGGCCACCTTTTGTTGCGGTAACGATGCATGTTGTATAATGGCTGCAGGGGTATCGCCCTTGTTTTCCCTGGTATAGGTATCGGCAATTACGCTCAGTTGTTTCATGCCCATATAAATAACTACAGTGGCATTGCTTTGCATGGCCAGCCGCAGATCGGCAGATAGGGTGCCATCCTTTTTGGTACCGGTTACCACCCATATCCCTTCGCTTAACGACCGGTGCGTAAGTGGTATATCTTCAAAGCCGGCGGCCTGCATACTGGTAATGCCCGGAATAAATTGGGTCTTTATGCCTAAACTGCGCGCATAAATGATCTCTTCAAACCCGCGGCCAAATATAAATGGGTCGCCGCCCTTTAATCTCACTACTTTACCCCTGGTAAAAGCATAATGGGCAATCATTTCATGTATGGCTTCCTGTGTGGTGTATTCACTATATGGGCGCTTACCTACATAAATCTTTTCGCATGTGTCCGGGGTCAGGTCAAGTAACTCCTTATTAGCCAGATTATCATAAAGCACCACATCGGCCTGCTGAAGGATACGCTGACCTTTAACCGTGATCAATTCCGGGTCGCCGGGACCGGCACCCATTACGATTAGCTCGGGAAGTATAGGTTTGCTGGTCATTATTTTCTATTTAAAACTAAAATTTGATGCGTTATTGGTAGATATGCTAATTTATTAAAACCTATTTTAATGATTGTTATCAAATTTCGGATTTAAAAATGATTTTTTTAATAAAAAACTGATAAAAATTATGATTTATATCATTAAAATATTGTTAAAATCATAAAAATGACTCAAAAAATGAAAATTTACCGCTCTTGATTGTTATTTTGTTCAGATAATTGGTTATTATTGCTATTGTAAATGCATTTGGCCGCAAATTAAATGTGTTTATATACAAATAGCTTCAATATTTAAAAGAACTGTTATGTCGAAACCAACTATTATAGTTATAGGAAACGGTATGGTTGGATATAAGTTTTGCGAGAAACTGGTATCTAAAACATCAGCCTTTAACATTATTGTTTTTGGTGAAGAACCGCGCCGCGCTTACGATCGTGTGCACCTGAGCGAGTACTTTGCCGGTAAATCTGCAGATGACCTTTCCATGTCATCTGCATCATGGTATGACGAGCATGACATACAGCTGCATTTGGATGATCCTATCCAGGAAATAAACCGGGCCAATAAAACCATCCATTCTTTAAAAGGTGTTACACTTGGGTATGATTACCTGGTATTGGCTACCGGGTCATCGGCCTTTGTGCCTGATATACCTGGTATTGAGAAAGAAGGGGTATTTGTTTATCGCACAATAGAAGATCTGGAATTGATAAAGGCCTATGCCGTTAACGCCAAAAATGGCGCCGTAATGGGCGGTGGG
This sequence comes from Mucilaginibacter sp. GW821-FHT07H05, assembly GCF_059418485.1. NCBI lineage: Bacteria > Pseudomonadati > Bacteroidota > Sphingobacteriia > Sphingobacteriales > Sphingobacteriaceae > Mucilaginibacter > Mucilaginibacter sp. GW821-FHT07H05. The sequence goes on along the minus strand of NZ_JBWKPY010000003.1, from coordinate 735,783 downwards.
CTTTTGGGCCTGGAGGCCGCCAAGGCGCTGATTGACCTGGGCATAAAGGAAACACATGTAATTGAGTTTGCCCCGCGTTTAATGCCGCGGCAAATTGACGCCGCTGGCAGCGCCATGCTGCAATCAAAGTTGAGCGAGCTGGGTTTAAGTATCCATTTAAATAAAAGTACGGCCTGTATTGCCGGTGATCATAAAATAGAAGCGCTGCAGTTTAACGATGATTCTTTGCTGGCGGTAGATATGCTGGTGATATCGGCAGGCATTCGTCCGCGCGATGAGTTGGCTAAACTGGCCGGGCTGCACGTGGGTACCCGTGGCGGTATTATGGTGAACGAGCGTATGCAAACCAGCGATGATGCCATATATGCCATTGGCGAATGTGCCCTGTACGATAATATGATTTACGGCCTGGTGGCCCCCGGCTATGAAATGGCCGATGTGGTAGTTGCCCAGTTAATGGATAACGACAAAGGCTTCCATGGTTTTGATATGAGCACCAAGCTGAAGCTGATAGGGGTAGATGTAGCCAGTTTTGGCGATGCCTTTATTGCCGAGCCGGCCTGCCGTACCATTGTTTTTGAAGATACGCATAAGGGTGTTTACAAACGCATTAATATCAGTAACGATGGTAAGTTATTGCTGGGTGGTATATTGATTGGCGATGCTGATGCCTATAATATGCTGCTGCAAACAGTGAATAATAAAATTGCCCTGCCACCAAACCCCGAAGATATGATCCTGGGATTGCGCGGGGGCGAGCAAAGCGAGGGGGCTGGTGTAATGAGTTTGCCGGACGACGCGCTGATCTGCTCGTGCGAGGCGGTGAGTAAAGGTACGATATGCGGTGTGGTTAATGATGGGGCTACAGATATTGACACGATAAAGAAATGTACTAAGGCGGGTACCGGCTGCGGCGGTTGTATACCACTGGTTAAGGATTTGATAACCGGTACCATGAAGGCTAACGGGCAGTACGTTAAAAACGTAATCTGCGAGCATTTTGATTATTCGCGCCAGGAATTATATGACCTGGTTAAGATAAACAAGCTTAAAAATTACGATCTGGTACTGGATCATTTTGGTAAAGGTGATGGTTGCGAAACATGCAAGCCATTGGTAGCCAGCATCATGTCGAGCTTGTGGAATGATCTGATTGTTAAGCAGGATACGATACAGGATAGTAATGACCGTTACCTGGCCAACATCCAAAAAGGCGGCACTTATTCTGTAGTGCCGCGTATACCCGGCGGAGAGATAACGCCTGAAAAGCTGATCGTTATTGGTCAGGTTGCTCAAAAATATGGACTATATACCAAAATAACCGGCGGGCAGCGTATCGATCTGTTCGGCGCGCATGTAAGCGATCTGCCCTTGATATGGGAAGAACTGATTGATGCCGGTTTTGAAAGCGGTCATGCTTATGGCAAGGCCTTGCGTACGGTTAAAAGCTGCGTAGGCAGCACCTGGTGCCGGTTTGGTTTGCACGATAGTGTATCCTTTGCTATTGAGATTGAAGAGCGTTACAAAGGCCTGCGGTCGCCGCATAAATTAAAGGGCGGGGTAAGCGGCTGTATCCGGGAATGTGCCGAAGCGCAAAGTAAAGATTTTGGCATTATCGCTACCGAAAAAGGGTGGAACTTATATATCTGCGGTAACGGCGGTTCTAAACCACAGCATGCGCAATTGCTGGCTGCTGATATTGACAGCAAAACGCTGATCAGTTACCTTGACCGTTTCCTGATGTTTTACATTAAAACAGCCGACCCGCTTACCCGTACCGCTACCTGGTTAAATAAAATGGAGGGTGGTATGAGTTATCTTAAAAATGTGGTGATAAACGATAGTTTGGGTATTGCCTCGCAGTTGGAAGAAGAAATGCAATTACTGGTTGATAGCTTCCATTGCGAATGGAAAGAGGTGGTAAATAATCCTGACCTGCGTAAGCGCTTTACCCATTTTGTGAATGCGCCCGGCGAAAAAGACCCGACTGTAAAGTTTGAGGGTATGCGGGAGCAGGTGAAGGCGACTTGGTAGTCATTAGTCATTAGTCATTAGTCATTAGTCATTAGTCATTAGTCATTAGTCATTAGTCATTAGTCATTAGGATTTTGACCTGTAAAATTAAGTAAACGGAAATCAATAATTCAATAAATCAATAATTCAAACCATGGAAACACTAATAGATGTACAATGGGTGCTGGCTTGTTATGCTGATGATGTGCCCGAAAATGGTGGCGTTTGCATGAAACATGGCGACGAGCAGATAGCGATATATAATTTCAGCAGGCGTGGCGAGTGGTATGCTACTCAAAATTTATGTCCGCATAAACAGCAAATGTCCCTGTCGCGCGGGATGATAGGGAGTGCAGGTGAGGCTTGCGAGCCTAAAGTGGCTTGCCCGTTTCATAAAAAAACGTTTTCGTTGCTAAGCGGCGAGTGTTTAAGCGGCGATGATTACAAAATAAAAACCTATCCGGTTAAGGTAATTGATAGTAAAGTGTATGTGGGGGTAATGTGATCTTAGTTTCGGTGCTGCCTTAGCGCCGTAAGGGCATCCAGGTTAGTAATGGCAATGCTTTTGCCGGATAAACGGATGCTTTTTTCCTGCACCAGTTCATTGATCACCCTGAAAACGGTTTCGTAAGTGGCGCCTGCAAACGATGCCAGGTCCTGCCGGCTTAGGATGATATTAATAAAGCCCTCGGGTGTTGTGCCAAACTGTTTCTGTAGCTTAATCAATGCCCCGGCTACCCGGCCCTTAACGGGCATGTGCGCCAGATCGCGCATCCGGCGTTCGGATTTGCGTAACTCGCTGGCAAAGAAGTTAACCAACTGGTAGGTAAGCTCGCCGTTCACTTTTAAGGTGCTTTCAAAAAACTTCATGCTTACAAAGCAAACAACCGAAGGTTCAAGCGCTGCAGCTGATATCGGATAGTTAAGATGAGACCCAATACCACGATGTCCCAGTATCGCGCCGTTTTCAGCAAAGCGGATGATAAGTTCCTTATCGTTATCCCAATTTTTATAAACTTTTAAATTGCCGCTATAAACAAAATAGATGCCCTCAACAGGATCGCCTTCCCTAAATAACAGGTCGCCTTTTTTTAGCTTGATGTTGATTTTATTAGCACAAATGGCGGGATGCCATTCTTCCATGCTGTTTTTGCACATAAAACAAGTGCGGGTATCGCAAAGCGAGCTGTTTTTTTTAACCTTTTTATCTTTCTTCACTGGTATTTGCCTCCGTTATGCAGTAAAAGTAGTTTTTGTGAAGTGGAAATCAAATATTTCACCCATGTTTTTTTATAATTTATGCTTTTAGCGATATAAACCGGAAATATTTTGTAAATTTTATATGATTTTGCTTGTCTATTTAAGGTTTAATTTGAAAAACTGATTGAAAATATGGCAGAATTATGTGTTTATTGGTTTTTGTTATTGATTTTTTACTAAAAAATTGATGTTTATATATTATTAATCATAAAAATTATGAAATATTTAGTTTTAATTTGAATTTTTTCATGAAAATGGATATATTTATAGAAATGAATCACACTAATTAATCATTAAACTATAATAACATCAAAATGGGAGAAAAATAGATAGGAAAATCCAAAAAAAAGCCCCGCCGGGAGGTCGCATTCCCGGACAGGGTTATCAGTTTTCAATTGCTTCAACAAATTAAAAAACTTATCAAATGTATAAAAATGTACTTAACAGATGCAGCCTTTCTGCAATATTTTTACTCTTTGCCTGTTTTTTCGCTGTAAACAGCCAGGCGCAAATTTCTCTTACCGGCCAGTTCAGGCCCCGGGCCGAAAGCCGTGATGGGTATGGTAACCTTGTTTTAAACGACGCCAGGAATGCCAATTTTATTTCGCAACGCACCCGTTTGATTTTTGGCTATAAATGGGATTTGTTAACAGTTGGCGCCAGTATCCAGGATATCCGGGTATTTGGTGCAGACGCATCTACCGTATCCAATACAGATAACCGGCTTTCGTTACACGAAGGTTGGGCCGAGCTTACCCTTGCAAACAAAGCCGATACCAATGTCAGGTTTAAATTACTGGATCTTTTAACCTTTAAAATCGGCCGTCAGGAATTAATATATGATGATGCCCGCTTAATTGGAAACCTTGATTGGCTGCAACAGGGGCGTACTTTTGATATGGCGCTCTTAAAAACGGTGCACCATGGCTGGCAGGTTGATCTGGGTTATGCCTATAATCAAAACACCGACGCGGCTGGGATAACCAATACGCAATATGTGCCCGGCAATATTCCTGCTTATGTAAAAAACTCTTTGGGTACACTGGTTGCAGCACCTGCAGGCCTGGTTCCGCTGGCGGCTGGCGGCAGCGCGGCTAATAACAGCTCAAAAACAGGGACACCGGTATACAGCAACCCCGCCAATACCAACAGCGCAACACAAAACTATAAGTCTTTCACCAGTTTATATATCAGCAAAAAGATAGATCAAACCAAATTCTCTGCCCTGTTCTTTAACGATAATTTTGGAAAATATCGTTTAGACTCGGTAGGTACAGCAGCAACAGGCTACGTTTACGGTCGCCGTTTTGTACAAACCGGACCAACTGATGTGTTTGATTACTCTCCGGTACACCGTTACACTTACGGTTTAATGGTCAACCATACTATTGGTAATGCTTCGGGCTTTGGCAAGTTCGCCTTTCAGGGGGCTTACTACAGGCAATCAGGTGTTAACCGCGATAATGTAGCGTTAAACGCTTACCACTACTCCGTTGCTTTAACCTATCAAAAGGGACTGTTCAGTGTAACGCCGGGTTATGATGTACTATCTGGTAATGATGCGGTTAACCCATCAGGAAAGGATAATCGTTTTGACCCTTTATATGGTACGCCACACAAGTTTTGGGGTTATATGGATTATTTCTATGCTGGGACCGGTTCGCCTGCAGGTGGTTTAAGCAATCCATATTTGAAACTGAAATATACCGGGAACAAATTGGGACTGGGGCTTGACCTGCATCATTTCGCGCTGAATAAAGACATGAAAAAAGCCGATGGTTCGGTAATAGCTAAAAGCCTGGGCAACGAGGCTGATTTGCAGCTGAGCTACACCATGAACAAGTTTACCAATGTTGAATTTGGATACTCGCTAATGAAAGCGGGCAACAGTATGGCTTTTGCCAAAGGCCAGGCCACAACCGACGCGGTTGCCCAAACATTTAATAAAACAGGGACATGGGCATACGTGATGTTCAGATTTACTCCCGATTTTTTCTATGCTAAACCAGTAGCTATTAAACAATAACTAATTAAAAAAACGATGATCACTCAAAATATTAACCTAAAAACTAAGCTGATATTAACAGTAAGCTTAATAATGGTATTATTTAATGCCATTGCCGGGGGAAATCCACCAAAAAGGGTAATTAAACTGGGCTTTATTCCATTAACCGATTGCGCGCCCCTGGTTATCGCCAAGGAGATGGGCTTCTTTGCCAAGTATGGCGTTGATGTGCAGCTATCTAAGGAAGCATCATGGGCTGTTGTCCGCGATAAAATACTGAACGGTGAACTGGATGCAGCCCACTGCCTGTTCTCGATGCCATTCTCGGTGTATACCGGTATCGGCGGTAAGGCAGGCTCGGAAATGAAGATCGTGATGACGCTTAATAATAATGGCCAGGCTATCACCCTGTCTAAAGATTTTTGCGGTATTGTTGGGTTTAAGGATATGAAGAAAGTTGCAGGCGCCATTAAAGAGGTAAAAGCCCGTAAAGAAGTAACTTTTGCTATGACTTTCCCGGGCGGTACGCATGATATATGGCTGCGTAACTGGCTGGCTGCTGCCGGTGTAAATGCAAAATCGGTTGGGATTATTACTATCCCGCCGCCGCAAATGGTAGCTAATATGAAGGTTGACAATATGGAAGGCTTTTGCGTAGGCGAACCATGGAATGGGGTAGCCGCATCGCAAAACATTGGGTTTACCCAAATTGCCAGTCAGGACATTTGGAAAAACCACCCTGAAAAGGCCTTGGTTGCCAATAAAGCCTTTACCGAAACCAATAAAGAAGACCTTAAAAATGTGATGAAAGCCATTATTGAGGCCTGTAAATGGCTTGATGTAATGAGCAACCGCAAAAAAGCAGCCCTGTTTTTAAGTAAACCCAATTACGTGAATGCGCCGGTGCAGGTTATAGAGGCCCGTTTAATGGGATCAAATGATTTGGGTTGCGATTTGGGCGTGCAAAAGTATAAAGATGATTATATGTTGTTTTACAATAATGGCGCGTTAAACATGCCCAAAGTATCATACGGCATTTGGTTTATGGCGCAATACATGCGTTTTGGTATGATCTCATCCGCGCCAAACTATAAAGAAATATCGCAAAAATTGATTATGAGCGATTTGTTTAACGAGGTGGCCAAAAGCATGAATATGCCTGCACAGGAAGATATGAAGCCTTTTAAAACAAATTTAGAAACTATCACTTTCGACCCTAATAACCCTGCGGCTTACATTGCCGGGGCAAAAAAGTGAAATTGAAAACGATGTTTAGTTAAGTAGTTAATCCAGGGAGTCGGGGTGTGCAGGCATCCCGGCTTTATTTGAAAAAATTTAAAAACAGAATTATGAAAACTTCTTTTTCAATCAAATCAGCCTTGCCGGTACTGTATTTTATAATCGGGATGGTGATAATGGGCGGTATTTGGGCCCTTGTTTCTAAACTTACAAAAAACGAGCTTCCAAATCCTCAGGCAACCTGGCTTGTATTTAAAGAGGTTATGCATAAGCCTTTTCAAAACGACCCCGACTATAAAGGTATCGGCACTAAGCTGTTAAGCTCGTTAGGCCGGGTAGGTATTGGCTTTGGTTTAGGCAGCCTGGTTGCTATTCCCTTTGGCTTATTAATGGGCAGCAGCAAAATTGCCATGAAGATCATCAACCCGATGGTGCAGATACTGAAACCTGTATCGCCGCTGGCCTGGTTTCCGTTGGGGCTGGCCATTTTTCAGGATTCGCCAAAGGCAAGTATTTTTATGATATTTATATGTTCGGTTTGGCCAACGCTTATCAATACTGCGTTTGGCGCTGCCAATGTACCGCAGGATCATAAAAACGTAAGCAAGGCCTTCGGGTTCTCCAAACTAAAATACCTTACTAAAATTTTGCTTCCGTTTAGTTTGCCTCACATTATCACCGGTTTAAAACTGTCTATCGGCGTTGCATGGATGGTAATTGTAGCGGGCGAAATGCTGAGCGGCGGCCAGGGGCTGGGCTATTTTGTATGGGAAGAAGGGTTTAACGGCGGTAGTACAGCCAAAATTTTGGTAGCCATTATTATTATAGGCATAGTAGGCTCGGTACTTGATAAATGTTTTACCTGGCTGCAAACCCGGTTTTCTTATACTGCATAATACTTCAACAATTTAACATAATTATTATGAGCGATATATCATTAATAGGTTCAACTACTGAAGAAGTGGATACGATTGCCGATAAAATACTGGAACAGGCTATGTCAGCCGACAAAAGCATCGAGATAACAAATGTTACCGTGAGTTTTAAAACCGACAAAGGCCAATACACCGCGGTTGAAAACATCAGCCTTTCTGTAAACAAAGGCGAAATTATTACGCTGATAGGCCATTCAGGCTGCGGCAAATCTACCCTTATGGGTACCATCAGTGGCATGGTAAAACCCACCAGCGGCGAAGTAATTGCTAACGGCAAAAAGGTGACCGCCCCAGGGCCGGACAGGGGGATCGTCTTTCAGAATTACTCGTTACTGCCCTGGTTAACCGTTTACGAAAATATTTATGTAGCGGTTGATTCGGCTTTGAAAAACGAAACTAAGCAGAGCAAAATAACGCTTGTGGAAACCAATCTTAAAATGGTTAACCTGTGGGATCATAAAGATAAATTACCGGGCCAGTTATCAGGCGGGATGAAACAACGGGTAGCTATTGCACGCGCTTTTGCTATCAACCCCGAAATATTATTGCTCGACGAGCCTTTTGGCGCATTGGATGCCCTTACTAAAAGCGCCATGCATGTAGAATTGCTAAAGCTTTGGAATATAAGTCACCGCGAAAAAACCATTGTAATGGTTACCCACGATATTGAGGAAGCGATCTTTTTATCAGACCGTGTGGTGGTTATGAACAATGGTCCGCATGCAACCATCAAAGAAATTGTGGATGTGCCGTTACCTCGCCCACGCAACAAAAAAGATATTGTGCACGATCCGGTATATATGACCATTCACGATAAATTACTTAGCCTGCTGGTCGACAAATTTTCTATTAACGACTAAAAAGACAAATAAAAAAATAAAATAACTATAACACCCCATTATGAAGCCACTTAATAAATTAAATGTATTTTCAGTAAAAGGCATACAAATGCGCACTTTCCATATTACATGGTTAATGTTCTTTGTATGTTTCTTCGGTTGGTTTGGCCTGGCACCATTAATGCCTACCATCCGCGCCGAACTACATTTAACCAAGTCACAAATAGGCAATATCATCATCGCCTCGGTAGCCGCTACTATTATTGCCCGGTTAATCATCGGTAAACTGTGCGATACCTGGGGGCCGCGTAAAACAGCCGTAAGGTTATTGCTGATTGGGTCGTTACCTGTGTTTTTTGTGGGGCTGGCACATAGCTATGCTACATTTTTGATGTTCAGGCTGGCTATCGGGGTTATTGGCGCTTCGTTTGTGATCACCCAGTTTCACACCTCTATGATGTTTGCACCCAATATAAAAGGTACGGCAAACGCAGTTACCGGTGGCTGGGGCAATTTGGGCGGCGGGGTTACCAATATGGTAATGCCTTTAATATTTGCCGCCATAGTAGGTTTTGGCTATACATCTGCCGAAGCCTGGCGCTATGCCATGATCGTACCCGGCACCCTGATGCTGGTAATGGCCTGGCTATATCATAAATATACTAAGGATACCCCCAATGGTAACTATGACGAGATCGGTTACAAAGCCAAATCAACAAAAACCGACTGGTCTGTACTGGCTGATTGGCGGATCTGGGCGCTTACCCTGGCCTATGCCATGTGCTTTGGTATGGAGGTTACTTTTGATAATGTGGCCTCGCTGCATTTTGTAGATACCTTCCATTTATCGCAAAGCTCGGCTGGCTTTTGGGCCGGGATATTTGGCTTCATGAATATTTTTGCCCGCGCGTTAGGCGGGATCGTATCCGATAAGGTTGGCAAAAAACACGGCATGCGCGGCAAGGGCTTATTGCTGGCCGGTGTACTGCTTTTAGAAGGTTGCGGATTAGTGCTGTTTGCACAATCGGGCACTTTAATGGTGGCTATTATTTCCATGCTGTCTTTCGCGCTGTTCCTTAAAATGTCAAACGGGGCAACGTACGGTATTGTACCCTTTATTAACGAGAAGAATGTAGGCCTGGTAAGCGGTATTGTAGGCGCCGGCGGTAACCTTGGTGGGATGCTGTTTGGCTTCCTGTTTAAATCATCATCATTTACCTATGTGCAAGCCTTTACCTACATAGGCTATACCGTAATGGTGGTAGCTGTAATTGTATTGATCACCCGTTTCCGGAAACAAGTCACAGTTGAAGATCAACCCAGCCCGAAAGCGGAACAGGCCCCGAAAGTATTAACAGCAGTTTAGTCTACATATAAAAATGCAATCACCCGGAAAAAACACCCAGTCGTTCACATCTACCTGCTGCTATTGCGGGGTTGGCTGTGGCGTGGTTGTTAATAAGGAGAAAAATGGCAATGTAACTGTTGCCGGGAATAAGGATTACCCTGTAAATAAGGGTATGCTGTGCAGCAAGGGGATGAACCTGCATTATACCGTAAATGATAAAAGTGACCGGCTACTATACCCGCAAATGCGCTACAGCAAAAGCATGCCCCTGCAAAGGGTAAGCTGGGACGACGCGCTTGACCGTACGGTGGCCGTTTTTAAAACATTTATTGAGAAGTACGGCCCCGATTCTGTAGCGTTTTATGCATCAGGACAGTGTTTAACCGAGGAATACTACGTGGTAAACAAACTGATGAAGGGTTTCATCGGCAGTAATAATATCGACACCAATTCGCGCCTGTGCATGAGCAGCGCCGTGGCCGCTTATAAGATGGCGCTGGGTGAAGATAGCGTTCCGCTTTGTTATGATGATATTGAACTGGCGGATTGCTTTTATGTAACGGGCGCCAATCCGGCCTGGTGCCACCCCATCCTTTGGAGACGGGTAGAGGCACATAAGGCGGCTAATCCTAACGTTAAAATTATTGTGGTAGACCCGCGGGTGACGGATACCTGCAGCCTGGCCGATCTGCACTTACAGATCAATCCCGGTACGGATATCACCCTGAACCATGCCATTGGCAGGATATTGATAGAGAACGGAGATATCGATATCGACTTTATCCGTAACCATGCAGAAGGTTTTGAACGGTACAGTACGCTGGTTTTTAAGCGTACGGTAGCCCAATCTGCAAAAATATGTGGTGTAAGCGAGTATGATATACAGCTTGCCGCAAAATACATCGGCGAAGCCAAAGGGTTTATCTCTATGTGGACCATGGGGTTAAACCAAAGCGCTGTTGGTGTAAATAAAAACTTGAGCCTTATAAACTTGAATTTGATAACCGGCCATGTGGGCAAGCCCGGATCAGGACCCCTATCCCTGACCGGGCAGCCCAATGCCATGGGTGGGCGCGAAGTTGGCGGCCTGGCAAACCTGCTGCCCGCGCACCGCGACCTGAAAAACCCACTGCACCGGGAAGAAGTACAGCAATTTTGGAAAGGTAAAACCATTAACCCCGAACCTGGCTTAACCGCCACCGAAATGTTTGAGGCTTTAAATGATGGCAGGCTGAAAGCGATCTGGATCATGTGCACCAATCCGCTGACAAGTTTGCCCAATGTGCGTTTGGCCGAACAAGCCCTGAAGAAGGCTAAATTTGTTGTTGTGCAGGAAGTAAGCAATAAACCCGAGAGTTTAGCTTACGCCGATGTGATACTGCCGGCTGCCGCCTGGGCCGAGAAGGAAGGCACCATGACCAATTCTGAAAGGCGCATTAGTTACCTTAGCAAAATTATTGATCCGCCGGGCGAGGCCCTGGCTGATGCGGAGATTATTTGCCGCTTTGCCCAAAAAATGGGTTATAAGGGTTTTGACTTTAAAAACAGCGCGGAGATCTATACCGAGCATGCAAAGCTGACCACTAAAACCAATATTGATATCAGCAGCCTGAATTATGAAGTGCTGAAGGAAGTATCGGTACAATGGCCTTATAAAAAGAAAAGTAAACCGGGTGGTACCGAACGCCTTTTTGCCGACAGGAAGTTTTTTACCCCATCGCAAAAGGCAATTATCCATGCCGTACCTGACGATTTTAACAGCGAAAAGCCGGATAACGATTATCCGTTTGTCCTAACCACAGGCCGTATCCGCGATCAGTGGCATACCATGAGCAAAACAGGTAAGGTAAATAAGCTGAACCAACACCTGAAGGAATCGTTTGTAGAAATAAACCCTTATGACGCCGCCAATTTGCAGCTAAAGGATGGTGATGTAACCATTATTGCTTCGCGCCGCGGCGAGGTGCAGGTAAAAGCAAAGGTAACCTCGCAAATTAAGCAGGGAGTAGTTTTTTTACCGATGCATTGGGGCAAAATATTGGGTAACGATTTGCACCGGGCCAACAACCTGACCAACGATGTGGTTGACCCTATATCTAAAGAACCCGACTTTAAATACTGCGCGGTGAATATCGCTAAGTATAAAAAGCCATTTCAGCGTATTGTAGTTATTGGTGCAGGTGCCGGCGCTTATGGTTTTGTAAAATCATATCGCGAATTAAACCCTACCGATCGTATTACCATTTTTAGCAAGGAAAATTTTCCGTTCTACAACCGGGTAATGCTACCCGATTATATCAGCGGCGAACAGCAATGGGAGCAACTGGTAAAAATGAAAGACTCGGAAGAGCCGGCCTACCATATCAATTTGTTGCGGGGCGTAAGTGTTGAGAAGATAGACCGCGAAAATAAATGCGTTACAGATTCGCGCGGTGTTAAAACGCCTTATGATGTGCTGATTATGGCAACAGGCAGCCGGGCCGCTATCCCTAAAAATGTGCCATCGCTGCCGGGGATCTTCAGTATGCGCAGCCGCACCGATGCCGATAACTTTAAAAAGCACATTAAAAAAGACGGCCATGTGGTCATAGTAGGTGGTGGTCTGCTGGGTTTGGAAATGGCGGCTTCTTTACGCGAGATGGGCATTAAAATAACCATTGTACAGCGTATCTCCCGCTTTTTAAACCGCCAGCTGGATGTTTTGGGCAGCCAGTTATTGCACGAAGAAATGGTTGACCAGGGCTGTGATATTTATTATGACGATGAAGTACAGTTATACTATGGGCGGTCTAAACTAACAGGTATTGGTTTACGCAGCGGCCGTAAAATTGATTGCGATGCCATGATCATAGCTATTGGCACCACGCCAAACCTGGAACTGGCCCGCGAGTGCGGATTGGAATGCAAGCAGGGGGTGGTAGTTAACGAACGCCTGCAAACTAACGATCCGGATATTTATGCCATAGGCGAAATTGCCCAATTTGAGGGTATACTATATGGCATTACTGCAGCCGCCGAGCAACAGGCCGCGGTAGTGGCCGGATACATGAACGGCGATATTGCCAGCTATTATAAAGGCAGCCTGTTTATGAATATTATTAAAATACATGGCTTTGACCTGTGCAGTATCGGCTTACCCGAATGCCCCGACGGGCAGGATTATGAAGAGGTAGTTTTTATTGATAAGGCTAAGCGTTATTATAAAAAGTGTATTATTCACCAGGATAGGTTGGTTGGCGCTATTTTGATTGGTGATAAAAGCGAGTTCCTTGAATTTAAGGAACTGATTGCCAACAAAACCGAACTGAGCGAAAAGCGCCTGCAACTATTGCGCAGCGGCAGCAAAGCCGACCCGGTATTGGGTAAACTGGTATGCAGCTGTAATAATGTGGGCAGCGAAAATATCAGTAAAAAAGTGGCCGGCGGCTGCGATAATATGAAGGACCTGTGCGCGGCTACAGGTGCAGGTACAGGTTGCGGATCGTGCCGGCCCGAAGTAAAACGCCTGATGGAAGAAGAATTGAAAAAAAAGGTTTCACAAAATTTAGTGTAGTGGAGCATCTGATAAAAATAAATTTACCGGGTGGCGTTGTATCAGCGGGGGACCTTTACGAAATATTGGTGATTGCCGAAAATGCAGGCGCGCAACAAATCCGTTTTGGTAACCGGCAGCAGCTCTTTTTCACCGTTACCGGCGATGAACTGGAAGATATGGAACTGCAAATGCTGGGCGCCGGCATCAGTTATGAAATTGATGCAGACAAGTATCCTAATATCATCAGTTCGTATGTATGCGATAGTATATTTAGTCACGAGAGTTGGTTGCGTGAAGGGGTTTACAAGGATATTTTCGATTTGTTCACCTATCAGCCACAGCTAAAGATAAACCTGGTAGACCGGCACCAAACCTTTATACCATTTTTTAGCGGCAATTTTAATTTCATCAGTTCGGATGTAAGCAATTACTGGTACCTGCATATCCGGTTCCCTAAAACAAGCAGTTTTTATTGCTGGCCACTGCTTATTTATTCGGATGATATCCCGGTAATCAGTAAAAAAGCCGAAGAGGTGATCCTGAAAAACAAAACCCTTTTTTACGATACGCCGAATATTGATGAGCAGCTTTTTTTTGAAAAAGTAACAAAGGGTATAACCATATCTATGCAGCCGCTAACTGCACCGCTGCAAAGCCCCGATTTTTATTTGCCGTATTACGAGGGTTTTAACAAGTATGCCAATAAATACTGGCTGGGTGTTTATCGACGGAATGAACTTTTCGAGATCCCTTTTTTAAAAGATGTGTGTAACCTGTGCCTTAAATCAAGGATAGGGCAATTGTATGCTACGCCATGGAAATCTATCCTGGTGAAGGGTATTGAGCCCGACGACAGGAACGATTGGGGTTTTATCCTGGATAAATACCTTTTAAATATCCGCCACGCATCAAACGAATTGAACTGGCAGATAGAAGACATGTGCCCGGACGCGCTTTTATTAAAACAACAATTGGTGCGCGAGTTTGAAGAAGCCGACCTGCGCACTTATCGTTTAATCTTCGCTATTAAAACACAGCCCAAAACAGGTTTGCTGGGTTCGATAATTATAAAGACACAGCCGTCGGGTACGTTTGAAATATTGCATACGGTAGATTTTAATCCGAATTCTAAAGAGTACATTTCGTATAAAAGCAGGGTTAAAAGGGGCAGCCTGGTACAACAACTGATGGGTTTGTGCAATAGCTACTATCAATCGCAAAACCAAACTAAAACGGTGGCGACTGTAATTAACGAAGCCGAAGATCTGCCGGTAAATGATGACCCGCTTTATCAATGCAAACACTGTATGACCATTTATGATAAAACCTATGGCGACGAGCAGAACGGGATTGCTGCCGGTACTGCCTTTATAAATATGGATGCGTATACCTGCCCGGTTTGTGAATCGGATAAAGAGAGTTTTGTGTTAATAGAGAAAAGATAGTAACTTAAGGCGATGAATAAATTAGCTATCGCTTTTGAGCTTTTTGATACTTATAATAAACAGGACCCACGCGGTTTTGAATGGGAGGGGACCACTTACCCGCAGGAATATTTTTTCGCCATCAAATTATATGATTGGGTTTTAAAGCTTGATCCGGAGGCCGGCGAGGAGCTGCTTTTAGCATCGCGCAGCCAGCATATCGGCCGCTGGGAAATGCCGCGCGAAAGTTATCCTGAAGGGCGGGAGCCTTACTTGAAATGGCGGAAAGACCTGGCCCTGCACCATGCCGCTATAACCGGCACTTTAATGAAACAGGCTGGCTATAATGATGAACAGGTAGAGCGGGTAAGTCAGATCCTGCTAAAAAAGCGGATCAAGGTTGATGCCGATGTCCAGACGATGGAAAACGCGCTTTGCCTGGTGTTCCTGCAATATCAGTATGAGGATTTCAGGAAAAAGTACGATAACGATCCTGATAAAATAATTACCATTCTGCGTAAGTCGTTGTTAAAGATGGATGCGCACGGGCATAGTTCTGCCTTACAGTTAAATTATAGTGCGGCGGGCTTAGCTTTGGTTCAAAGTGCAGTTAAATCGCTTAAAAACGAGTGATTTGTGTATCCCCACACGGGAGACAGCGTAATTAACTGATCAAAATATTCTCACTGAATTTTTGCGAAACGGTGGTCTGCTGATCGCCATTAATATTGATCACCAGCGAATTATCGAACCCTATTTTTTCAACCACCTGGATATTGGTATTAATGCCAATGCCCAGTTTAACCAGGTACTGCAGGAATGAATTGCTGGTATCCCTAACCGCGGCTACCCTGCAAGTTGTGCCGGGCTTGGTATCGGCAAGGCTAACGGTATAAGTTTTGGGCAGTTTGCCATTGGCCTTAGGTATCGGGTCGCCATGCGGGTCATACTCGGGGAAACCCAGAAATTTATCCAGTCTATCGGCAAGTGTCGCGTCGCTGATGTGTTCTAACTCTTCGGCAATATCATGGATCTCATCCCAATGATAACCTAATTTCTCCAGTAGGAAAACCTCCCAAAGGCGGTGCTTGCGTACAATTAGTATCGAATCTTTTAAACCCTGCGGGGTTAAGCGCGCGCCCTTTTTTTTATCATACTCTATCAATTGCTTCTCAGTCAGTTTCCTGATCATATCAACTACCGATGCCGCGTTGTTGCCCAAAGCTTCGGCAATAGCGGTAGGGGTAATTTTCTCATTCGGCTTTTGCGCTAAACGCAGGATGGCTTTCAGATAATTTTCTTCGGATAGCGTATTCATAACAAATATTTGATATGCCACAAAACTAATTAAAATTAATTTGGTTAAATAAAATTAGTCTTGCCTAATTTTATTTATTAGTTTTGTTAATAATTTGTAATTCGCCTTGTTAAATATATTAATGAAAAACATCACCCTTATCTATTTACTGTTACTATCGTCGGCCTCCTTTGCACAAACCAGCTCTATTAACGGCCGATTAACCAGCGGCAGCGAACCTGTTCCCTTTGCCACGGTTACCTTAGCGGGTACAACTATTGGCACTACTACAAATATTAAAGGTTATTATACCATTAAAAATATAAGCCCGGCCAATTATGAAGTGGTTTTCTCTGCCATTGGGTACGAAACCGAAAAGCTTAAAATAACGGTACAACCCGGCCTGGCCGCTATTGCACATGCCAACCTGAAAGAGAGCAATTCTAAACTTAACGAAGTAGTGGTAACCGGCGTATCACGCGCTACCGAATTGCGCCGTAACCCGGTGCCCATAGCCGTTATGACCAAAAAAGAGATGAACGAAAACGTTAATAATAATATTATTGATGCTATTGTAAAGGGCGTGCCGGGTGTTAACGCGGTTACTACGGGCCCTAATATTTCAAAACCCTTCATCAGGGGCTTAGGTTATAACCGGGTGTTAACTTTGTATGACGGCATACGGCAGGAAGGGCAGCAATGGGGCGATGAGCACGGCATAGAGATAGATCAATATGGCATTAACCGTGCGGAGGTAATTAAAGGGCCGGCCAGTTTAACTTACGGATCGGATGCGATAGCGGGGGTGATTAACCTTATCCCGTCTTTTACCAATACAGAAGATCAAAAGCTAAAGGGCGATTACATTGCCGATTACCATACCAATAACGGTATGCTGGGCACATCGCTGGGCTTATCCTACAAAAATAACGACTGGAAGTATGTTTTCCGTACGACGGGCAAAATGGCGCATGATTACCGCAACCGTATAGATGGCCTGGTTTATAATACAGGCTTCCGCGAGTTTAACCTTACGGGGATGGCACGGGTAGATAAAAAATGGGGGTATTCGCAAATTGCAGCTACGTTATACGATAACCAGCAGGAGATCCCTGATGGCAGCAGGGACTCACTAACCCGCCGTTTTACAAAACAAGTAGCCGAGGCTGATCATATCAAGAACCGGCCAATAGTCAGCGATGATGAATTGCGGACCTACAGCATCACGCCCCTGCATCAGCACATCCAGCATTATCGTATTTATAGCAATAATCAGTTTAAACTGGGCGATGGCAGCCTAGGCGCTTCACTGGGTTTGCAGCAAAGTATCCGCAGGGAATATAACCACCCAACCATGCCTGCGCAGGCTGGCTTATATGTGGTATTAAACACGCTTAACTACGATGTGAAATACAACCTGCCCATTATGGCCGGGGTAGAGACAACCATTGGTGTAAACGGCATGTATCAGGATAACAGAAGTAAATCGGGTACCGATTTTCCCATCCCGGATTATAAGCTGTTTGACGCGGGTGCCTACCTGTTTGTTAAAAAGAGTTTGGGCCGGATTGATATATCGGGCGGTATCCGTTATGATAACCGGCATATGCAATGGAACGATATGTATATTGGCCCTAACACCCAAAACGGTTTCGACAGGAAATACAGTCCGCCTGATATAGCCGGCGCCACTCTGCAATTTCCGGCATTTAAACATGTTTACCAGGGCTTATCGGGCAGCATGGGCTTAACTTATAACATTACCAATCAAATGATGCTGAAGGCTAATATTGCCCGCGGCTACCGCGCACCAAATATTACCGAAATAGGTTCAAACGGGCTTGACCCCGGCGCGCATATTGTTTATCTGGGCAACCGGAGTTTCAACCCCGAGTTTAGCCTGCAGCAGGATATAGGCTTTATATCTTACCTGCCGGATATAGATATTATTGCCGAGGTTTTTAACAACAACATTAATAACTACATCTATCAATCTAAATTAACCGATGCGGCGGGCAACCCGGTGGTTATTGTTCCGGGTAACAGCACTTACAGCTATCAGCAGGCAAAAGCCCGGTTATACGGTGCCGAATTTACGGTCAACCTGCATCCGCGTAAGCTAAAATGGCTGGCGTTTAATAATAGCCTGGCCTATGTAACCGGCTTAAATAAGAATGAGCAACTGGTGGACAAATCAAACGGCGCGGCTAAATACCTGCCATTTATCCCGCCGCTGCATATCCGGTCGGAGTTGAAGGTGACCTTGCAGCGTCAGTATGGCAGGTTATCAAAAATTTACTTTAAAACAGAGACCGACGCCTATGCTGCGCAAAACCGTTTTTATGCTTTGGATGATACCGAAACCGCTACACCGGGTTATACCTTATTTAATATCGGGGCGGGAGCGGCTTATAAAAACAGAGTGGATAGGGTGTTGTTTGATGTTTTTTTACAGGTTGATAACGTTTTTAATACAGCTTATCAAGCTAACCTGAACCGACTAAAGTATTTTGAATACTACAATTCATCGCCAAACGGTAAATCTGGTATCTACAATATCGGCAGGAATGTGAGCATAAAAGTGATCATTCCGTTTTAAGGCTTATGCCGCCAAAATAGGAGCGGGCCGTTTTGGGGCGATGGCCTGGCTTAAGCTGATATCCATGGCAGAAGTGAGTTTAGATTTACACAGACTGCAATAATGCTCGGTTGTTAGGGTATGCGCATTAAAAGGGAGATCGATGATTTGTATAGAATCGTAATAAACCGAGCCCTTACAAACCTTATTAAAGCAGTAATAAGAAATTTGATCGTTGTTTTTCATAGCAGATGGATTTAAGCGCCCCTTTTATAGTTCCCGTAAGTACCACTAATTAAGTGCCATGATTTTTAACAGAAGGTGACCGTCAAAACAATAAAATACTTCCTTAGTCATAAAGCATTAAAGTTTTTGATGATTAACTAAAAATTAGCTGCCGGACACTGTTGAAAAAAGCAGACAACGCATAAAAAAACGGACAGCTATGCACAAAAAACAGACATAAATAATTAGCGCTCATTTACAAAGTAATGGGATAGTTACCCCCTTAAACAAAAAAAGCTTCCGTAAAGGAAGCTATTTGCTCATGGGTAGATATATGATTGATCAGGCGGTAAAGCCTGTAAATTGCGGAAAATAGTGTTGATTATTGCGTAAAAACTGGCGGCTTGTAGCCTTAAAAGCATCCAGGTCCCTGGTTAATATGGCCCTGATAAATTTCTCGGTAGCGCTTAATTTTTGCGGCGGATTTAATTTTAATACTTTCATATTCATACTAAAGCCAATAGTGTGCCAGTAATTAATTATCAGTTAAAATTGATAGGAAGTGTTTACAAAAGTATTTAAGGTGACTAAATTTTGGACAGCATTGCCCATGGTATTGTTGAAATAAGTATACACTCGTTTGCCCTCTGATTGCCAATCGCGGATATAGTGGGCATATTCATTTAAGAAATCGTCCGGATAGCTTCCGCGATAACCGCCGTTTGGCCCATGGAAACGCAGGTAAATAAAATTTACTTCAGTCTCGGTTAACGGCGTAGCCGAAGCTGGGAGATCATGCAAAACCAAACCCATTTGCAGTTCATCCAGCAGGTGGTAGGTATTTTGCTGGTACCACGATTTATCGCGAAACTCCACCGCTATATCCCACTGCAGATCAGGATCGGTCTGGCGAATGATATTTAACAGGTGCACCAGTTGCGGCATACTGCCCCCTTTTACAGATGGGGGAAACTGGATTAATAAGCTGCCTTTTTTATGGCCGGCGTGGTTAATCACAGTCATAAAATGATTTACCACGGCAGGATCAAAAGCAAGGTTTTTTTGATGAGTGATATCACGCCAAAGCTTATAGGTGAACCTGAAATTATCCGGAACTATTTCGGCCCATTTTCTTACTGTAGCAGCCATAGGCACTTTATAAAACGAACTATTAACCTCTATACTGTTAAACAGTGAAGCATAATAAGCTAAGCGAGGTTGGTCGCGAAATAGAGGCGGATAGCTTTGTTTGTTGGGTACAGGTAATACTAAACCGCTGGTGCCGGCATAAAATGCCTCTTGTTGTAATGTGTCCATTCATTCCTCAGGCCAGGCAGAACTGGTTATTAATATATTGTAGTGTCATGTTACGTTTATTGCTATGGAAACGTTTTAATTTCCGGGCGGTTTGATTTTTTTAAATTAAATAAATTATCTATTAATTAAAACTAACGGTATTGCCTCTTGTTTAGATAGCTATTAACCAGCATCATAACATATATATATATGAAAAAGATCATCACCGCAGGACTAATCATTTCAGCCGCTTGTTTTGTACAGGGCTGTGGCAACGCTCAAAAAGATAGCACCGAAAAAGCAGACAGCGTTAATCAGACCAAGGATTCGACAGATAAAAAACACCCGGCTACCTGGGGGCAGGAGGTAAGCGGTGATGATGCCAAATTTGCCGTAGCCGCGGCCAATGGTGGTATGGCCGAAGTTGAATTAGGTGATTTGGCGCGTAACAAGGGTATAAGCCCCGCTGTGCGTGATTTTGGCGCTATGATGGTACACGACCATTCAAAAGCAAACCAGGAATTAAAAGATCTGGCTGCAAGCAAACATATTGCTTTACCCGGTTACCTGAATGATGAAGAGAAAAAGTTGAAAGATGAGCTTTCGGCCAAATCAGGTGTCGAGTTTGACAAGGCTTATGTACAGGCCATGGTTGAAGACCATGAAAAAGATGTTAAAGAATTTGAGCAAGCCAGTAAAAAAGTGAAGTATCCGGAAATGTCCGCTTTTATTGAAAAGACATTGCCGGTATTAAAGATGCACTTATCCGAAATTAAAAAGATACAGGGGCAGATGAAATAGTCGATCAAAAACAAGCTAAAACGGAGTGTTATTTGTACACTTGTAGAAATATACGGTATACAAATGATCGCTAATTTAGAACAAACATTCAGGTGGTTTGGTCCGGCAGACCCGGTTACACTGGCCGCCATCAGGCAAACAGGGGCTACTGGTATTGTAACCGCCCTGCACCATATACAAGCAGGTGAAGTATGGCCGGCGGATGAAATTGTCCTGCGGAAGGATCTGATTGCAAAGGCCGGGTTAAACTGGTCGGTAGTGGAGAGCGTGAATATTCACGAAAGTATTAAAACCGCTTCGGCCGAGCGGGACGGGTATATCGATAAGTACATCCAATCTTTACAGCATTTAGGCCGGGCCGGGTTAAAAACTGTTTGTTACAATTTTATGCCGGTGTTGGATTGGACACGCACCAACCTTGATTTTCGCCTGCCTAACAATGCTTCGGCCTTGCGTTATCACGCGCCGGCTGTAGCTGCGTTTGATCTGTATATCCTGGAACGTGAGGGTGCCTATAAAGAGTTCACTGTTGAACAGCAGGAAACGGCCAGGCAATATTTAGACAGCCTTTCGGCGGATGAGAAAACCTATATTATTAATACCATTATGGCCGGCCTGCCCGGTACCGATGATGTGTTTACGGTAGAAGAATTTCGCGATCACCTGCAAAAGTATGCCCATACCGATGCTGATGCGCTGAAAGCCAACCTGGCTTACTTTCTGAATGCTATTATGCCTTATGCCGAAAAAGCCGGTATAAAAATGTGTATCCATCCGGATGATCCGCCATTCCCGATATTGGGGTTACCGCGTGTGGTATCAACCGAACAGGATTTGCAATATATTGTAGAAGCCTGCCCGTCATCAAGTAACGGCTTAACTTTCTGTACAGGATCTTTAGGGGCCAGGGCCGATAACGATTTGCCCGGCATAGTAGAACGCCTGGGGGCGCATATCCATTTCCTGCACCTGCGTAATGTGCGCCGCGAGGCCGACGGCAGTTTTTATGAGGACGATCACCTGACGGGCAGTACAGACATGTATGCGGTAATGAAAAATGTGATATTGGAACAACAAAGGCGCGAAAAGGAAGGACGGGATGACGTTGCTATCCCTATGCGACCAGATCACGGGCACAAACTGCTGGATGACGTAAATTATAATACCTACCCGGGCTACTCGGTAATTGGCCGCTTAAAAGGACTGGCCGAACTGCGTGGGTTAGAGATGGGAATAAAACGGACACTATTATAAACGCCCATCTCTGATTGTTTTAATTTATTCCCGGGAGCTGGTTAGTTTTTCATTTTAGCCAGGCGTGCAGCATCTAAAATAGTTATCATGCTGCCTTTTTTGTCTATCAGGCCTTCATCCTTAAAATCAGATAAAGTACGGCTGACGGTTTCTGTAGCAATACCGGCTATAGCGGCCAAGTCCTCACGGGTAATTTTAAAGCCCTCCGCGCTATCGGTTTGTTGTTTGTGCAGCCGTACCATGGCCTCGGCCATGCGTTTTCTTACCGAATGATAAGCCAGCTGCAGCAGTTGATCTTCCTTTTCACGGATATCGTTGGCCAGTAATTTAATAAACTCTCGGGCAACTTCGGGGTACAGGTTCAATAAAGGCTCTAACAGGTCCTTGGGTATCAGGATCAGCTGGCAGTCTTCCAAAGCGGTAGCGGTATCCGAGTAAACACCGTTGGATAGTATCGCTTGTACGCCCAGGTAATTATCGGCAGCATAAATACCGGTCATCAGTTCCCGGCCATCCTCGGCCAGCTTAATGGTTTTTACACGCCCGCCCATTACCAGATATAATCCGTTGCCTTTATCGCCCTCGTAATATATTACCTGGTTCTTTTTAAACACGCGGCTTTTACGCTCCTGGATAATCTTTTTTAATTCGGCCAGGCCACTATTTTTGGCAATAAGGGTACTTAAACGGTCAAGTGAATTACTGTAATAGTTTTGTTGCTGCTCTTTTTTCTTTAACCGCGTTTCAATGGCGTTAAGCAAGTCCATATCGTCAAACGGTTTGGTCAGGTAATCATCGGCACCCATTTCCATGCCTTTACGCAAATCAAGCCGCTCGGCTTTTGCGGTTAAAAAAATAAAGGGTATGGTAGCTGTTTCCGGATTTTTATTCAGCATATATAATACACCGTAACCATCCAGTTCGGGCATCATAATATCACATAGTATAATATCGGGCAGGTTTTTAATAGCCAGATCAACGCCCACTTTGCCATTTGGGGCCTCAAAAACCTCGTAATTAGCCAGGCCCAGTATCTCAACAACATTATCCCGGATGTCGTTGTTATCTTCAATGATCAGTACTTTTTTGCTCATATCAACGGAAATGAAATGGTGAATAAGGTGCCCTGGTTAATGTCGCTTTTAAAATCAACTTTCCCGTCCATCAGGTTGGCATAGCGGGCCACTATATTTAATCCTAACCCGGTACCCGGTATATTGCCGGTATTGTGTGCCCGGAAAAAAGCTTCAAATAAATGTTTCTGATCGGTTTCGGGTATGCCGATACCATTATCCTGAACGGTAATAACACAGGTATTTTTATTGATCTCGGTATTAAATTGTATAAAGGTGTTTTCGCCGGAATACTTGATCGCGTTGCCGATAAGGTTGATCACACAGTTTTTCAACAGGTTGGGATCAAGCCTGGCCATACTTTCGATGCCGGTATGCTGGTAAATGATGTTTTGGTTCTCTTTGGCAACCATCTGCATTTCTTCGGTAATTTCTTCAGCTAATTTTACCAAGTTAAAAGATTGAAAAGTTGCCTCTACCTTGCCGGCTTCCAGTTTTTCCAGCGAAAGGAAATCATTTAAGATCCCGGTAAGGTTGGCTACCGAGTTTTTGATTTTACCTACATGTTTGGTAATGTTAGGATTACTAAAAGGCTGCGCATATTTCTCAATGAGGGAGGCAGACAATTGGATGGCGCTTAACGGCGTGCGGAACTCGTGCGAGGCCATGGATACGAAACGGCTTTTGAGCTGCCCCAGTTCCTTTTCCTTTTCAAGCGACAGGCTTACTTCTTCCTTGGCCGATTGTAGTTCCCTTACAGTTTGTTGTAAGGATTTGGTGCGTTGCGCTACCAGTTCCTCTAAATGCGCCGCATATTCTCTCAGGGTTTCTTCAGCTTCCTTTTCGCGGCTCAGGTCATGGATAAAGCCGGTATATATTTTGCGCCCCGAGTATTGAACTTCGCTGACACCCAGGCGGAAATGGAATTTTGTACCATCTTTTTTAAGGCCCATTACCTCGCGCCCGGTGCCAATAATATGGGGCTCGCCCGTGCGCTGATAACGATTGATATATTCATCATGCTGTTCGCGGTCGGGTGGGGGCATCAGCATCGATACATTATTGCCAATAACCTCATCCGGCGTACGCTGAAAAAGCTTGCAGGCCGCAGGATTAATAGACTCCACTTTCCCTCTGTCATCAATAGTAATAATGCCATCAATGGCATTTTGTATAATAGCTTCTAACAGGGCGGTTTTTTCCATAGCTGACTAATATGTGATCATGATGATCATCGCAAATATCAACAATGCCAGCCACAGAAAAAGTAATTTTTTTCAAAGTAAAAAGTGACGCAGGTCATTTTTTACTTTGAAAAAAATAGTTCGGGAAACTATTGGTTGGTTAAAATAACTTTTAACGCCTTTTCCTGAGCTGCATTACCAAAGGTATCATAGGCTGCTATGATCTGATCTAACCTGAAATGATGGGTAATGAGGTTAGCCGGTTCCAGTTTTTTAGATTGTACGGTTTTAAGCAGCATAGGCGATGTCACCGTATCTACCAGGCGGGTGGTAATGGTAATGTTTTTAGACCATAAGGTTTCCAGGTGCAGATTAACACTTTTTCCATGCACACCAATATTGGCAATATGGCCGCCCGGTGCAATAATTGCTTCACATAATTCAAAAGTTTCGGGGATGCCTACCGCCTCAATGGCAACGTCTACCCCGATGTTTTCGGTTATGCCCATTATTTTTTCAACCGCGTTTTCCCTGGCGCTGTTGATGATATGCGTAGCACCAAAGGTTTTAGCCACCTGCAGCCGGTTATCGTCCTGATCTATCATAATAATTTGAGCAGGCGTATAAAACTGCGCGGTAAGTAAGGTGGCTATGCCAATTGGCCCTGCACCAACAATGGCAACTACATCGCCCGGCTTTACTTGTCCGTTTAGCACACCGCACTCAAAACCGGTTGGTAAAATGTCGCTAAGCATCACTAAAGCCTCCTCATCAGCGCCGGCGGGGATCAGGTATAAACTGTTATCGGCGTGCGGTATCCTTACATACTCGGCCTGTGTGCCGTCAATTAAATGGCCAAGTATCCAGCCGCCATCCGCGCAATGCGAGTACATGCCTTTTTTGCAATAACTGCATTTGCCACATGATGTAATGCAGGATATGATCACATGGTCGCCTTTTTTAAAGTTGCTAACCGCGCTCCCTGTTTCTTCAATTATGCCAACACCCTCGTGCCCAATAATGCGGCCGTCTGTTACTTCGGGCACATCGCCTTTCATAATGTGCAGGTCGGTCCCGCAAATGGTTGTCTTCAGTATTTTTACTATCGCGTCTGTAGGGGCCTGGATAACTGGTTGTGGTTTTTCTTCCCAGGCTTTTTTACCGGGCCCGTGATATACTAATGCTTTCATGTTTTTGCGTGATTGATGATGTAAACTATTACTGCAAAGGTGCCGGGAGTTGGCCGGCTAATAAATGACAGGCATCATTTTCAAGACTGACCCTTATCATAGTATGATTGCATGCTAACCATCAATTTTACCTCACCAAACAAATTATCAAAATGGAAACAGCAACTACTTTATCATCACGTTCGTTACAGTATTATGTAATTGCACGGCATTGGGCATCCGATCTGGAATTTTTTAAAACAGAAACAGCATTTTTTCACCGGCTGCTGGATGACTATATCGTTTACCTCTCATCAGTAAATTATGCCGGGAAATTGAAGATCGTAGGTGAAAAACTATTAAAGTTAGAAGAGGAAGAGCGCCAAACCGATAAATTACTGACCGACCAGATCAAGCATCTGGAATTAATGGCCGAGGATGTAATACCGGAAGATGCGGAATCATTAGCTACACAGCAGATACAGTTAGAACATTTAACCACTAACCTGATGCGCGAATACCGTAATATAAAAAAGCAATTATTTGTGCTGGTTGAAAGTGCCATGGGTAAAAACAAACCATTGCTTTAATTCCTCCTCAAAAATCAATTCATATCCGGGGCGCTGTATAGCGCCTTTTTTTGTACATCAGTTTTGCGCTGTATCAATAGATAAAGTGATGCCAGTCATTATTTAGCCGCCCGTCATATTTCATTTTTGTATTATCAAAAGGGCATAAAAAAACTGCTTAAAACAACCCAACTTAAATTGACATAAAATGGAAACTTACATCAAAAAGTACACAGAGATTGGTATTAAAGATATGGAAGAGGTTGGGTATAAAAACGCGTCTATCGGTAAAATGATGCACCATTTGATACCTAATGGGGTACCAATCCCCAAAGGGTTTGCTATTACCGCCAAAGCATACAGATATTTTATTGCGTATAATAAACTGGAGCTGCCATTGAAATTCCTGATGGCGGCGCTTGATAAAAAAGATTTTTCAAACCTGGCGGAGTTGAGCGGACAGGCCAGAAAAATGATTATGGATGGCCGCATGCCCGGCGATTTGGGGATGACCATTATTGACGCTTATGACGATCTTTTTGATTTAAACGAAACCGAGGTTGCCGTACGCAGCAGCATGGTTTATGGCCAGGTAGCCGATGCATTCGCAGCCGGCTTAAACGATTCGTTTTTAAATGTGAAAGGCCACGGCGCTTTATTATATGCTGTAAGGCAATGTTTCGCATCATTATATACGGATAGGGCTGTACGGCACGCGGCTGAAAAAGACTATGAAATTAACCTTACTGCCATGGCCGTTGGTATCCAGGAAATGGTTCGGGCTGATAAGGGCTGTTCGGGAGTTGCTTTTACGCACGACCCAAGGACTGGCTCTGAAAATATGATCTGTCTGCAAGCCACATGGGGCCTGGGTGAAATGATTAATCATGGATGTATCGAACCGGATGAGTACATGGTTTTTAAACCATCGGTAAAAACGTTATCGGTTTTAGTGGTCGAAAAAAAATTAGGGGCAAAGAACAAAATGATGGTTTACGCGGATGAAGCGGACGAAACGAACCAAACTGTGATAAACAACACACCGCCGGTCCTGCAGCAAAGTTATGTGTTGAACGAAAAGAAAATACAGCGTTTAGCCGAATGGGCCATATTACTGGAAGAAATATATCAAAAACCCATGTGTTTTGAATGGGCTAAGGATGGCAATAACGGTCAATTATACCTGATACAGCTCAGTCCGATGGCAGCATTTAACCATCCTGAGGATAGTTTATTAGTGACAGATGCAAATCAGAGATCATGAAAACAATTATAGTGCCTACCGATTTTTCTCCGTCCGCCTATAATGCGGCCCGTTATGCCATGCATTTGGCTAAAGAGACAAAATCGCATATTATTTTGTGTAATGCCATGCTGATACCGGTAGCAGGGCCAATGGCCGGGCAAATTGCCGCACCCATTGAGGATTATGATTCGCTGAAGCAAAATATTGATGATGAATTACAACGTTACGCTCAGCAGATGGAGGAGCGGGATAAAGATTCAACTATTCCGGCATCCCATCATCCAACGGTAACCTGTAAAAGCGAGGTCGGCCCTGTTTCAGATGTGGTGTGTAACATGGTTAACGATACTAAAGCCAATATGGTGGTAATGGGCATGTCGGGCACGCGCGGGCTAAGCCGCGTTTTACTGGGCAGTAAAAGCCGCGATATGATAGAGGCAGCTTGCTTTCCGGTGTTATTGGTGCCGGCCCAGTTTATCTTTAGAGGGATCAAAAAGATCGCTTTTGCTACCGACCTGAGTGTGGGTGATATCGAAATTATACATTCATTGGCAGGTATAGCCCGCTGCTTTAACGCCGAAATACTGATTACCCATATTACTGATAAAAAATATGATGTAGCCGAAACCAAGCGGATGGTTGATGGCTTTTTAAGCCAGGTATCCGATCGGGTTAATTATCCAAAGATCTATTACCGCCATGTAAAAAGTATGGATGTTGACCATGGCTTAAATTGGCTTGCCATACACAGTATGGTAGATATGATGGCCATGGTACACCGCCCACACGATGTTTTAGATAAAATATTTAAGGGTAGCCACACCCAAAAACTGGCAAAGCATATAACCGTTCCGCTGCTGGTGTTCCCGAATGATTGCTGTGCAGTGCTTTGATCAAACTATAATATAACCGATTATGTTAGGCGAATTAAATACAGAAATGCTGGAGGAGTTGTTAAAAACGCAACTGCTTGGCCGGATTGGCTGCCATGCTGACGGCATAACTTATATTGTACCTGTTCATTATGTTTATGAACCGCCCTACCTTTATGCCAGTTCGGCCAGGGGAATGAAAATTGACCTGATGAAGAAAAACCCGGAAGTATGCTTTGAGGTAGATAGAATTGAAGACTTTTTTAACTGGCAAAGTGTAATATGCTGGGGTACGTTCGAAGAGATTACGGAAATACATGCTGTTGAACAAGCCATGCAAAAACTGATTAACCGTATTGAACCTTATTTAGCGAAAGCGGAAGATGCTCATCCTTCGCATGGTGTAGCCGATAATGCTCATGAAATTGGCACAACCAGGGAACTTGTTCTATACAGGATTAAATTAACAAAGAAAACAGGCCGTTTTGAAAAAAGGGAGTTAACACGCAGCGGCACCCAGGAAGTTTAAAATACCTTAACCGTGCCCTGTTGCAAGGTTGGTGTATTATTTTATTTATTGGAGCATATTGGTTTAAAGTATATATTCGGGAACCAATATTACCTATATGTCAAACCTTGCCCTATTTATTGCAGTTACTATTGCTGTTATTTTTATTCTTATTGTTACACAGATCTGCGGTAGGCTAATAGCCCTTGTTGGCCAGCCCAAAGTGGTAGGCGAAATGATATCGGGCGTTTTGCTTGGCCCAACCTGTTTTGGGTATTTTTTCCCCCATGCATCGGCAGCTGTTTTTACACCAACCGTATTACCCTTTTTGTATGTGCTCGGAAACCTGGGGCTGGTACTTTATATGTTTTTAATTGGCAGTGGATTAGATTTGGAAAGTTTCAATAAAAAGCAGATCAGGCAATCGGCCGCTGTATCCATCTCCACCATCCTGGTCCCGCTTGTTTTCGGGGCGTTGATTGCCGGGGGCTATTACCGCATACTTTCGGGGGGGCAGGTATCTTACTTCTTCTTCTCGCTATTTGTAGGGACCGCGTTAGCTATCACGGCTTTTCCGATGATGGCCCGCATCATGGATGAGCGGAAACTGCTCAATACCAAGTTCGGCTCTTTTATTATGCTATCGGCCAGCATTCAGGATGTGGTATCATGGATATTACTTGCTTTCGTTACATCAATGGCCAAGCATGAGGGGCTGTCGCAGGGATGTATTACCTTAGCGTCGGCATTTTTGGCTGTGTTTGCTGCATTTTTTGTACTTACTCCGCTTTTTAAGAAAATGGGGGTAGCTACCGAGAAATCGGGTATGTTGTCGCTTAACCATTTCTCTATCATTATGATCACCATTTTAGTAAGTGCATTCGCCACAGATTGGCTTGGGCTATACTCGGTATTTGGTGGTTTTATACTTGGGCTAAGCATGCCGCGCGGCACAGTATTCCAAAAGGAGATCAATTCAAAACTTTACTATTTTACAGCGGCGTTTGGATTACCATTGTTTTTTACGTTTTCGGGGTTAAATGCCAATCTGCTCGTATTATCCGGGATGAGGTACTTTATTCCCTGTATAGTAATATTGGTTATCGCATTCGCCAGCAAATATTTGTCGTGCCTTTTTGCTATGCGATCAGGCGGCTTTAGCTGGGCAGAATCTTCTGCTACGGGTGGGTTGATGAATGCGCGGGGATTGATGGAACTTATTGTGATTAACATAGGCCTTACTTATGGTATTATCAACACCGAATTTTATTCGATACTGATATTGGTTGCGATAACAACCACGTTAAGTGCTATACCTATTTTTAAACTTTCTTTGCGCGGAAAAGAGCTGAAGTTTAATGAATGATGTACTTTGGACATGGCGTAGTTGCCGGCTTATTAGAGGCAAGTAATCTATTCCTTTACCGGATGAACGATTTTCGGATACTAAACAAACGGTTATTTATTAACTTGCTGCTGATCATGAACAAAACGATGGAGATGGCCTGTAATCCTTGTAAAAGAACTATCTTCAAACTAAAAAAACGGCGTTATCCCAAATATGAATAATTTAAACGAAAAGAGAATTGCAGTGATCGGGCTTGGTTATGTTGGCCTTCCCCTGGCTGTAGAATTTTCCCAAAAATATTCCACAATTGGCTTCGATATAAAAACCGACCGCATTAATGAACTAAAAAAAGGGCTTGATCATACCCTTGAAATATCTGAAGAATACCTTAAAGCATCATTGGCAAAAGGGTTACTGCAACTTACCGCAAACTCTGATGAGCTGAGCGAGGCAAATATTTACATTGTTACCGTTCCAACGCCTACCGACAGATTTAACAGACCCGATCTTACACCCCTTATGCGGGCAAGTGAAACAGTGGGGCGTGTACTAAAACGCGGCGACATTGTTATTTACGAAAGCACAGTATACCCCGGTGTTACCGAAGATGAATGTGTGCCGGTTTTAGAAAAGATAAGCGGCTTAAAATTCAATACCGATTTTTATGCGGGGTACAGTCCCGAACGCATTAACCCGGGTGATAAGGAACATACACTGAAAAAGATCCTGAAAGTTACTTCAGGCTCTACACCCGAAATTGCTGCAATTGTTGATAACCTGTACCGGTCTATCATTGTTGCCGGTACACACCTGGCGCCAAGTATTAAGGTGGCCGAGGCTGCCAAAATTATTGAAAACTCACAGCGCGATATCAATATTGCTTTTGTGAATGAGCTGGCTAAAATTTTTAACCTTATTGGTATTGATACCAATGATGTACTGGAGGCTGCCGGTACCAAATGGAACTTTTTGAAATTCAAACCCGGGCTGGTAGGCGGTCATTGCATTGGGGTCGATCCGTATTACCTGGCGCAAAAAGCGCAGGAAATGGGATATCATCCCGAAATTATACTTGCAGGGCGCAGGCTGAATGATGGTATGGGGCGGTATGTTGCGCACGAACTGATCAGGCTAATGATTAAAAGCGATATACCGGTTAAAAATGCTAAAGTACTTGTGCTTGGGTTCACCTTTAAAGAAAATTGCCCCGATGTGCGTAATACCCGTGTTGTAGATGTTGTTCGGGAACTGGAACTATATTCGTGCGAGGTTGCCATTTGCGACCCATGGGCTAACCCCAAAGCAGTTATGCATGAATATGATTTGAAAATTACATGCGAACCGCCCGCCGAAAAATACGATGTGGTTGTTGGCGCGGTAGCCCATCATCAATTCCGGGATGTATCGTGGCGGGAATATTGCAAACCCGGAGCAATTATTTATGACCTGAAAGGGTTTCTTCCTAACGAATTAGTAAATTCAAGATTATAATGCGTATACTCATTACCGGTGGAGCCGGTTTTATAGGTTCAAATCTGGCAGGGGAGTTGCTTAGCAGGAACGATGCTACCTGTGTTCGGGTATTAGATAATTTTGCTACCGGTAAAGCTTCGAACCTCGAAGAGTTTAAGGCCGATCCACGCTTTGAATTAATGGAGGGGGATATACGTAATGCCGAAGATTGCGTTAAGGCCTGTCAGTCTATTGATGTAATCAGTCACCAGGCGGCGCTGGGCTCAGTTCCGCGAAGCATTAATGACCCGGTTACTACTCATCAAGTTAATGTTAATGGGTTTATAAACATGCTGGAGGCAGCCCGTGGTGCAGGTGTTAAGCGTATGGTTTATGCTTCGTCATCTTCGGTTTACGGTACGTTTGCCGGATCGCCAAAGGTTGAAGCGCATACGGGTAAAGTGCTGAGTCCGTACGCTGCAGGTAAGATGACTAACGAACTTTATGCCGAGGCTTATTCAAGAAATTACGGAATGCAGCTTTTCGGCTTCCGGTATTTTAACGTTTTTGGCCCCAAACAAGATGCCGACGGAGGCTACGCAGCCGTTGTGCCACGGTTTATTACAGCCGCGCTCGAAAACCAACCGCCGGTTATTAACGGCGACGGAAGTATCACCCGTGATTTTACGCCTATTAAAAATGTTATCCAAATTAACGTAAACGGCCTATTGCTTCCTTTTCCGGATCAATTTCACCATGTACTTAATGTGGCTTGTGGCCAAACTACCACGCTTAAATCATTATGGAATATCATTCGTGATGCTGCGGGCTGCTCTGTCGATGCTGTATATGGTCCTGGCCGTAAAGGAGATATATTGCATAGCCTGGCCGATATTAGCCAGGCGCGTGAGCTGCTGAATTATAAGCCGGATGCTGATATTCGCGCTTCCCTTGCCGATACCATTGAATGGTATCGCAATAATAAAAATGGATAATTTTTTATTTAAACCTCTTCCAGCTCATTTGTAATACGAAGGCTTACTAAAAACCGGCGGACTGTGATTTGGTGCGGCTTAAGCATAGTTTCTAAAGCTTTTTGAGTTTCATCTTCAATTTTAAGGGTAGAAAGCACTACAACCGTCGCGTTTTTTTTATGGCATGTTTCAATTAGTTTATCCAAACCGCCATATACTTTACATCCGCTTAGATACATGTTGTGCTTTGATATATCGTCGTCAATACAAGCTACGGGTTTTAGCTGGTGTTCGGTATTTTGCATCAATTCTTTAATTAACTGATAACCACGATCGCCCGCGCCATAAACAATCACCCGCTGCTGCAGTTCTTTCCTTGTATTCAGTAATTCAATCAGCGAACGGTAAACCAACCGCGAAAAAATGATACAGGTAAACGTAAGCAGAAAATCTACCATGTAAAAAAAGAAAGGATAGGTTGTAGTTTTGTTTTTAACATAAAGAATGAATCCCAAAATAGCTGATGCAAGGATACACGCTATAAAATAGGATACCAGTTCGGACGAGGCGATGTAGCGCCACATCCTGTCGTATAAATTAAAGGCGTTGAACAGGGCCATCTTCACAAAAATAAAGAGACCCAGGATCAGATAATTGTGATCAATCGGGATCTTTAAACATTCTGCTGCAATAAAGAACGAGCTGGAGATTAATGAGATATCAATAAAGATACCGGCAATCAGCCTTTTATGCTGCAGCAAAAACCTGAACAGGAAATTATCGCCCGATTTTTGGCCACGGTATCGCAGATAGGTCAGCTTTTCTTCCGACTCATTGTATATCTTCACTTTAGCCAGCACAATGGCGAAAAAGATGGAAAAAATAGTTAATAGAATGATGCACAGCAGCAGGTTGTTGAACTGTGTTTTGTAAAATAATACGCAAACCGTACCCCATACCGCGCTAATACAGTAAAGTAAAATAACGGCTCTCTTCTCTGACAGGCCAAGTGCAACCAGGCGATGCGATGTATGGTCGCGGCCACCCTGATCAATACGCCGCCCAGCCATTATGCGCTTAATGGTAACAAATGTGGTATCCATAATGGGGATAGACATCAGGCTGATAGGAATCAGCAACATAGCTATGGCCGAAGACGAGCCTGTTTTGCCTTGAACAGCTATAGTAAAAAAACAGAGTGCAAATCCCAGAAAAAGACTTCCCGAGTCGCCCATAAATATTTTTGCCGGCTTAAAATTGTAGATAAGAAAGCCAAGGCACGCGCCGGAAAGCGCGAAAGATAGCGAGGCAATACCATACGCATGGTTAGATATGGCCAGTACACCGGTTATAGTTGCAATAATAGCTGATATGCCTGCAGACAGGCCGTCCATATTATCAAGCAGGTTAATGGCATTGGTGATGCCAATTACCCAAAAAAACGTTAAAGGGATGCCAACCCAACCCAACAATCCGCCGCCAAAACTAAAGCCGCTGTAAAGCAGCATAAATGAACAGATGATCTGGCTGGCCAGTTTGGCAATAGGCTTTATGTTTTTTAAGTCATCTACCAGGCCCGTCGTAAACATCAGGGTTGTTGCCAGGTAAATGATCGGATTAACCTGGCTGCTGTTTAGCCAGATGGTAATACTGTAAGCAATAAATATCCCAATACCTCCCATTAAGGCGGTAGGGGTTTTGTTCCATCGGTCTTCCCTGGGTATTACAACCCATTTTTGTGCAATGGCAAGCTTGATAACGAGCGGCATAATAACCGCGCAGATAACAAACGATATAAATCCCGATAAATAAGGGTAAGCATTAAAATCAATAAAGTTCAGCATTGTTAACCGGTACGTCAAAGTGCTTTTTTAATATATGTTTAATCCCTACATCTATAGGGATAAGGTTCCTGTTCAGGATGGCCTTCATTTTGGAGTTATCCGGCTGCCGGCGGGTCATGTCGCCTTCAGCTAATGGCGCAAGATGGATGATCTTTGATGACGAGCCGGTTATGGAGATGATCAGCTCGGCCAGCGCCAGCACAGTAACCTCGGTTGCACTGCCAATGTTGATCACATCATTAACGTAAAGGTTGTCTTCAAGGATGCGTACGGTAGCGTCAATATTATCGTCTATATAACAAAATGTACGTGTTTGCAGGCCATTACCGTAAATGGTGATATCCTGGTTGTTTAACGCGTAACGGATAAAACGGGGGACCACAAAATCGGTACTTTGATTGGGGCCATAGGTATTGAAAAAACGGAAGATGGTATAATCAAGCCCGTATTCTTTTTGGTACGACTTGAAAAACGCCTCGCCCGCATTTTTTACAATAGCATAGGGCAAGCGTGAGTTAAGCGGTGTGGTATGCTCATTCTGCGGGAACTCAACCGGTTCGCCGTATACTTCTGATGAGGACGAGTAAAACACCCTTTTTACCCCGGTGTTTTTTGCAAGCGAAAGGATGTGTTTAATGCCTTCAATATCCTGCAACACAAGGATAGGATTACGCAAAGTGCGCGAAACACCTACTAACGCTGCATAATGGAAAACATAATCGAATTTGTAAGACAGCATGATGGAGGATATCTCCATAAAATTATTCACATCTGCCTTAATAAACTTAAAGTTTTTGGGGTCGATACCCTGTAGTTTTTCAACTGAACCGGTAATAAGGTTATCCACCACCACAACAATGTTTTCTTTGTTTTCGGTAAGTTTGCGGGCAAGTTCACTCCCCACATTCCCGGCCCCGCCGGTAATTAAAATTGTTGTCATCCCCTCAACTATAATTGGCTATAATTGATATAAATATCTATTATTTTTTTAATAAATTTTCATATAAATTTTCCATATCGCTGATTAAACGGTGATAAGAATAGTTTTTGAATACACCCAGTTCACCCTCGCCGGCAAGCCGTGTTCTTAAATATTTGTCTGTTAGTAGATTAAGTAGTTTTTCTGAAAAAGATTTTGGATCAAGTGTGGATAACAAACCGTTAAAATTATCCTTCACTACATCGCCTACGCCTCCAACATCGGTAGCAATGACCGCTTTTTTCGAGGCCAGGGCTTCTATGATGCTCACGGGGGTGCCTTCGTTAAATGAAGTAAGTGCAATAATATCCGATCCGGCATTAATCGTGTCAATATCTTTACGCCACGATGTAAATACTACGTCGGCATCAGCGTTTTCTTTTCCCGGAACGCTGACGTTAAAGCCATCGGCAACAGCCTTGCTTATCAATGGATCAAAAAGTTCCCCGTCACCTACCACAAAATACTTTACTTTAAGGTGCGGATGCTCTTGTTTGATGTGCCTGGCGGCATCAAAAAAAAGCGCATGGTTTTTAATGGCCGTCAGCCGGCCTGTTATGGACACTACAAGGGTGTCTTCATCAACCCGATACTCGTTGCGAAATTGATTGCGCTTTAGTTCGCGGTCGGTGGTAAACCGATCAAGGTCAAACCCCAACCGTATCACATGTATTTTTTCTGCCGGTGCTATTTTATATTGCTCTGCTAAATCGGTACGCTGTTTTTCGCTGATGGCCACAATGGCATCACTTACCGAGCATAAATAACGTTCGATACCTAAAAAAACTTTAGTTTTTATGGGCGAAAAATAGCCATCGAACACATTGCCATGATAAGTATGAACAATAGCTTTGGGGCGATAGGCCGAAAAATGCGCGGCCAGGCGGCCAAGCGCACCTGCTTTTGCAGCGTGCGTGTGTACAATATCGGGTTTAAAAGTACGGATGGCCTGCGCGATATACCGGTAAGCCTCGGCATCTTGCCGGGGGCTTATGCGCCTCACCATACCGGGCACCAGCTCATAATCTATTCCAAGGTCTTTCAAAACATACTCAGAGCTTCCTTCATATGGTTCTTTCATCCCGGCTAAAACCCTGGTAGTATAACTTTTATTAAGGTAACCCGATAAATAAGCCACGTTGTAGGTAGGGCCGCCAATGTTAAGGCGGTTAAGTACTCTCAGTATCTTTGTCATACCTTTAAATAAATATACAATGGTACCATTTCTGGAAGCAATATATGGTCCATAGTTTCCAGGAATGGTCTGCCTTATTTTCTGTATGTTCGGTAAACAGCGACCGGACGTAGGCCACATTCAGTAGCCCGTGGCGCCCAAGCTTTTCTACCGAAAGCATTTCATCCAGTTCCTGCTTCATATCCCCCCTAAACCAGTCGCCAACCGGTATTTCAAAGCCCGATTTGGGCGCATTAAAAAAGCCAGGCGGCAACAAATGTTCAAAGGTGTCTTTCAGGATCCTTTTTTTATTTCCGCCTTTTATCAGGTATTCATCGGGCAGTTGATAGGTTAATTCCATCAGGCGATGATCAAGGAACGGCGCCCTGCATTCCAGCGAGCAAAGCATACTTGCCCTGTCTACCTTCACCAGCATATCGCCCTCCAGCGAAACCACCTTATCTATATATCGTATCTGCTTAAGTTCATCTGCCGGGGTATCAAGCGCCTGCAATTGCGGCTGCAGGATGGCTTTATAATCCCTGCGCCATTCGGGATTGATTAAACGTTGCAAATCGCTTGTCCTGAACCCCAATGCTATGATATTCATGTGGCTACTGATGGCATCATCATCTATAGATGCAAGCAGCTTATGCGCTTTCCCTAAAACAGATTTGCCAGACCGGCCTTCTAATCCCGATGTGATCGCTTCGCTGTGGAGTGCCTTGCGCAAAAAATCGGGGATGTATTTTTTATACAGGTTGCGATATCTGATGGCGAGGTATTTATTATAACCGCCAAACACCTCATCGCCGCCATCGCCTGTTAAGGCAACTTTTACCATTTTTGCAGTTTGTTTGGAGATAAAATAGGTTGGCAGGCAGGACGAATCGGCATAAGGTTCATCGTAGTTAAGCACAATGGCGTTAACCTCATTGTATAAGTCCTTATAATCCAATATGTACTCGTGATGGTCTGACCCGATGTGCCGGGCAATGGTTCGGGCCCGGTCTGATTCATCGTACTTTTTGTTATGAAATCCAACCGAAAACGTCTTGATCTTTTCGGTTGAATGACGGGCCATAATGGCAGCTATAATGGTAGAGTCGACACCTCCGCTCAGGAATACGCCGAGCGGCACATCCGCAATCATGCGTTGTGTTACCGATTCGGTAAGCAGTTGTTCAACACGCTGTTTGGCCTCATCATAACTGATAGCAGGGCCCGTATACCTGCTTAGATTGATATCCCAGTAACAAGTGATTTTTTTTTTCAGCGTTTTTAAGCTGATCTCTATAAAATGCCCCGGTTGTAGTTTCCACACGTCCTGGTAAATGGTATGCGGAGCCGGGATATAGGTTAAGGCAAAAAACAGGTTCAGGGCATCTGTCGATATTTTTTTCAGCTCCGGAAACAGGTTGATGATGCTCTTCAGTTCGGAAGCAAATATCAGCCGGTCATCGCTATGATGGTAGTAAAGCGGTTTTTCGCCAAACCGGTCGCGGGCTATAAATACCGTATCCCGGCGCTGGTCGTGAATGGAAAATGCAAACATGCCATTCAGCATTGCCAGGCAATCCGGCCCGTGTAATTCATAAAGTTTTAGCAACACCTCGGTATCCGAACTGGTTTTAAAAAGTACCCCCTGCTGTTCTAACTGCAGTTTTAGGTTCAGGTAATTATAGATCTCGCCGTTAAAAACAATGGCAAGCGAGCGGTCATCATTATAAAAAGGCTGGTTACCGGTTGAAAGATCTATGATAGCCAGGCGCTGCATCCCCATGGCCACTTCATTGCGGGAGGTATAAACACCATTATCATCAGGCCCGCGATGAACAATATAACCGTTCATTTTTTCCACTATCGTGCCAATATCCGAAACTGGCTTTTTTGTAATGATGCCGTTAATACCGCACATTAGGCAATGATTGTTTTAAAATAAGCCGCTTGTACCATATCTAATAATATATCATACATTTGTTGTCAACCCGAAAATAGAGAATAAAAGATAACAAAAACAAGCTGATGAAAAATATAACGGTAACAGATTATATTTTGCTGCCATTTTATCTCGTCGTTATTTATTTTGTGGCATACGCTATCAGAAATTCCCGTTATCCGGAAGGACATCCGTGGCGGGCATATTTTATTCCCGGACTTACGGTTAAAATAATAGGCGCCATATTCATCGGGATGCTGTATGAGTATTATTATAATGGTCAGGGTGATACCTTCCACATGTTTTTTCATTCCCGGCTTATTAATGCATCTGCGCAGGATTCAATAGATACCTGGTTCAGACTGATCACCCATACCGCCGACAAGGGGGATATAACGGATAGCCTTTATTTATCGCAAATGTTTTGGTATGATGATGCATCTACCTATTTAGTAGCTTGTGTGGGCGCGTTTATAGGCACTATATGCTTTACCAAATATTTGCCGGTTGTGTGTATTCTGGCTGCTATTTCTTTTACGGGTTTTTGGGCGTTGTTTGTCACCTTTGCCAAACAATATCCAAAGCAAATACAAGCTATTGCAATAGCTACGCTTTTTTTACCCGGCACAGTTTTATGGGGATCGGCGTTGTTTAAAGATACACTTTGCATGTTTGCAGTGGGCTGGATTACTTTTTTTTCATACACCTGTTTTGAAAAGGGTATTTTTAAGATTAAGCATGCCATATTGTTTGTACTGGGGATGATTTGCCTGTTTGAAGTTAAAATATATATCCTGCTTGCATTTTTTCCGCTGCTTCTGATAAAATCCATACTGGTACGCACCATTGCTATCCGTAACCGGCTGGTGCGGGTGGTGTTTTTAGTAGTAGTAGGTTTCTCGTTTGTTTTTTGCGTAACGTACGTATCCAAAGTTGGCCAGAAAGCTATTATTAAATATTCTATCCAAAATATAGCAATTACGGCAAGGGTTACCGGTAATTACTTGCTTAAGCAATCAGAAAGGACCGATGGTTCGGGGTACAATCTGGGTAATTTTGAACCAACGGCAAAAGGAATTTTGTCTAAAACGTTACCAGCCATAAATGTTACTTTATTTAGGCCATACATATGGGAGGCACGCAAGCCTATTGTATTACTGGCCTCGTTGGAATCGTTATTTATGCTGCTGTTTACGCTTAAAATAATTTTTACATTTGGCCCGTTCCGGTTAATTTCCAAAATCCTGGCAGATCCCAACATCAGCTTTTGCTTGCTGTTTAGTTTGATATTTGCTTTTTTTGTAGGGATATCATCCTATAACTTCGGTACTTTATCGCGCTACAAAATTCCGTGCACACCTTTTTATTTTCTGTTCCTGATCCTGGTTTCGGGAACCGAGCGATTGTTTGTCAGGAAAAAAGATGCCGAAATCAGCCCGCAACCGAGCGAATAATACTTAAATAAGTTGGGGCATTGGCCTTAATGGAATAATACTGTTCAACCCGCTTGCGTGCGTTTGTACCAATTACTTTACGCAATTCCGGATCAGCTATCAGTTCAGATAATTTTTCTACCCATTCCTTTTCCGTTGATACCAGGAAACCGCTGACATTGTTTTCAATTACGCGGTCATTACAACCTGCCCGGGTAGCCACGGTGGGTATACCTAAACCCATATATTGCAGGGCCTTTAGCCCGCTTTTTCCCAATATCCACGGATCATCAGCCGGTAAGGGGTATAGTCCGATATCTATTTGCTGCAACAAAGGTATTTCTGTGCCGGCAGACCATGCATGGACCTCGGTTTCAATACCTGGTATATCAAAATCCTGACTGCCTATAACCAGCAGGCGGAAATTTGTTTTTTTTCGTAATTCCAGCAGCACATCTTTAAGCAGATACAAATATCTTATGGTGGAGTGGCTGCCGCTCCAGCCCAGCACCGGTACATGGTCATTACTGTAAGTGTTTACCGGGATATAAGTATCGGTATTAATGGTAGATGAGATATCTGTGGTATGCTGGTTATATTGCCGGGCAATACTATCCAGGTAGGGGGTGCAGCTAATCACATGGTCGGCTTTGCGCATCATAAAAAAAGGCTTCTTTTTCCCTTTTAAAGCGCCCAGCAGCCGGTTCTCGTGCTGCACATTTTTCAGGAACACCAGGTCGTCAATATCATAGATCACTTTTTTGGCCAGGCTGGTAAATAACCATTCGGCAAACGGCGGACCGAAAGGTGTTACCGATAAAAAAATATAAGCCACGTCATACTGCCTGATGCGGAACAGATCCATAAACCGCCTGCAATAGCCATCGGCAGTGCCTAATATCTTAGCTGCAAAATGGCCCTTTTTATAAACAATCTGCTGCATTTTTTCGGACATGAACGGACTGACAGTTACCTCATACCCGTTTTGCCGCCAGCTTTCAAAATATTGTTCATACTTTAACCGCTGCCCCGGCACATAACCTTGGGGATGGGGGCAAATTACCAGTATCCGTTTACGCTTTTTTACCAATTGCATGCCAGTAAGGTGTTTGATTTGAAAATACAATTTCTGAAAGGCCGCAGCTTTGCATCATCAGTTCAATTTCAGTTTTGGTAAATCTTTGTTCCAACACGGTGCCGAAACGGTCGCGCGCGTCATTCCGAATAACATGAAAGGATTTGCCAATATAAAAGGATAGGGGCATTTTACGGGCAAGGCCATGCAAGCCAATCCGGTTCAATAAGCTGCCTGCAACAATAAAAGGTATATAAACGGTTACCGATAAAACATCACAGAAAAAGTTTTTGGGGCCTGCCGGGAGTTTTGAAATGCCGCGGCGTAAGTAGTCCGAAAGTTTAAATAATTTCCGGAATAATGAGCTACGGTTATCCAGATCATAATAAAGATATACCAGGAACCAGCCGCCTTTTTTTACTTTGGCTACGGCCATTTTCATGGCCTGCAACGTATGCGGAATGTGGTGCAACACGCCTAAACTATACACCAGGTCAAAAGAGCCATCCTCAAACGGGAGGTCGCTCACTGATGCCTGTGTAAGCCGCACATTAGTACAACCGGCCAACAAATCCCTGGCAGCATATACTGATGCGCTTGGGTCAACAGCATCTACTGTAAGGGCATATTTGGCAACATACTTAGTCCACCTGCCCGTGCCGCAACCTACATCAAGTGTCCGGCCCTTCAGATAAGCTTCGGGTACAATATCAAAATAATGTGCTTTAGCAAGCCGGTCAATCTCTTCATCGCCAAAATTGTTAAACCGGGTCCATTCATCGCCAAACGAGTCCACAACTTCCTGATCTATATTTTCTTCTGAAATAGGGAAATGATAGATAGGGAGTGGTCCGGAATCGGTAATTTGTACTGGATGAGTGGTATAAGGTATAAACATTGAATTACGACTTATTTAAAATAGATTGGTATAAAGCGGTATAATCCGATGCCCCTTTCTCCAGTGAAAAATAATCAAGCGCCCCGGTCCTGATGTGTTTACTGCTGGTGCTGTAATTGTGGATCTGTTTTAACAGGCCCTTGCCGGTAAACGATTCCAATACAATTCCCGAAGCGTATTTATTTACAATAGCATCGGTATCGCCTACACCTGCATTGCAAATTATGGGGATGCCCATAGCCATCAGCTCGCCCTGCTTGGTTGGGCTGCTGCTTTTTTTGCTGTATGATGGCTTAATAAAAAACAAGCTCCATTTGCAAATGCTTAACAAACCCGGTATTTCACTACGTACGGCATTTTTGATGATGACCTTACCGCTGGGTATTCCTTTTTTTGTTGCAGCCTGCCGTATCATTTCAGGATGATCATGACTGATAAAAAGGAACCTGGCCGATGGCTGTTCCAGGGAAAGGCCCGAAAATACATCGAGCATTTCATCAAGTAAATACCAGGTACCAATACTGCCCAGGTAACAAAGTATAAAATCGTCTGGTGCAATACCAAGCTCCTGGCGCCAGCGGGCTTTTTCTTGTTCGCTCACCTTTTCAGGGTCGAACAATTCCATATCGGCGCAACAGGGGATTACGGATATGGATGCCGGGCGAATTGCCGGGTCCCATTTCAGTAACTCTTCTTTTCCGGCATGGGTTAAACTGATCACCTGATCGGCCGATTTAAGGAAATGCAGTTCCATCCGCTTAAAAAAACGGTAAATTATACAGAACACCGGATTGTGTAAGTTCCATAAACCGCCGTCAACCCGCTCATCGGCCCAGAAGCCGCGCATGTCAAAAACAAACTTAACGCCAAACTTCTTTTTCATCCAATAACCCACCAGTGCCGGGATATAGCTGCGGCAATGTACAATTTGAAACGGGGTTTCCCGGTGAAGACGGGCGGCCGTGCTTTTTAGTTTTTCCAAATCGTACCAGGTAGATAATACCGGCGGATTTTTTGTATACGCTATAGGTACCCAGGTAATGTTGTGGCTGGCTAATAAAGCCCGTATCTTATCGCCCTGCTGAATAAGCCGTGCTTTTTTTTCGCAGCTAAGCAGCGTAAAACGGAAGCCGTTTTTAGTAATATGTGCGAGATAAGGAATTACCTGCGATTGGCCAAGCGGGTCGGTCATGCCATCATAGGATATATATAGCACATCAACCGGTGCACTACTCATTTTTTGAGCTCCTTCCAACGGCACGTAATATATCCTCGCGTTTAAGGTTTACATAAGGAACATTCAAATGGCCGTCATAAAAATCGTCGGTAACCGTTTTACCTTCAATCAGCATACGGGCATATTTTTTTGCGGTATCCGGAACATCAGCCCGGTTCAGGAAATCTGTAAGGAAA
Organism: Mucilaginibacter sp. GW821-FHT07H05; assembly: GCF_059418485.1. Taxonomy (NCBI): domain Bacteria; kingdom Pseudomonadati; phylum Bacteroidota; class Sphingobacteriia; order Sphingobacteriales; family Sphingobacteriaceae; genus Mucilaginibacter; species Mucilaginibacter sp. GW821-FHT07H05. The sequence goes on along the minus strand of NZ_JBWKPY010000003.1, from coordinate 692,584 downwards.
GCGGTATCATTAAACCCGGTTTGCTGGATAAATGCAAAAATATTCCTCAAAAAATTATCATTATCGCCCGATTGGTCATATTCCAGGCGGTTTTTTAAAGCTTTAATAGCGCCATTCTCAACATAAAAATCAAAGTATTCGGCTTTGTTAAGCCCGAAATATTTCCCTAAACCTACCCGGTTAATTAGTTTGGCCAGCGGTTTTTTGATCCTGTTAATCAGCCCTATTTTTTTTAGCGCTTCCTTAGTGTTTTTTTTTGTTTTATCGCACCATAGGGCATAGGTGGCCGAAAAATTGCTTGGATAAAATACGATATGCGGCTGGTTGGCATCAACAAACTCAACCTTCCCAATTTGGTTCTGGTATTGTTTATCAATTTGCATATCCGTTTGCCCGGTATCAAAATTAATGGAATACCCTTTTTTAAAAAGAATGGATTCGTAGCCCGGCCCAAATACCGAAGCGGTACTCAGCAACAGTGAACCGTGATGATGGATGCTTTGAAAAGAGATATCAGTTTGCCGGTTGGGAAGCGGCGGAAAAATATTTACAACAAACGAAAATTCAGGCGATTCGCTGATCGTCATGGATAGGGTAGAGTAATGCCGTTTCTTACTCAGAAAGGCCGGATCACTCAGGTTTTGCCGGATCACTGAATACAGGAAATCGGGCGAAGCCGTAAGTTTTTCAAGTATGGGCTTGCAGCGTGCGTGTACCTCGTAACGGTCGTCCGTTTCGGCAAATATCTTTTTTATAGCTGTCAAACATTCCTGTATCATACCAGTAAGTTTTGATAATCTGCTATACGCTCTGCAGGTAATAAGATGAAATTATCATCAAAGAAATCGCCGCTGAGCTTAACCAGTTTATCCGTTTGCTTATCCATAAAGCAAATGATGTAACCAAGTTCATCGGTAATATACTGCTGAAACTCATTTGCGTCGATGCCAAATCCCCGTAAAAAATAAGGCTGTACTTCAATTAACAATACGGGGCGATGTTGCCTCAGCAGCTTTTCCATACCCTTTATGGCAAACAGCTCGGCGCCTTCAATATCAATTTTAACAAACGTTAGTTTGGTAAGGCTTAATCCAAACGAATCCAAATCAACCACCTGGCAATCAAAATATTCGTCTTCCGAAAAATTATAATACTTTTTACGGTCTTTTTCTTCATTTTTTCTGCCGGCAATATGTGCCTGCCCGGCGCTTATGCCGCCAAAACCAAGCTTAGGCGCCGAAAATTGCACCTGGGCCGTTTTATCGGATACGCCTTTGTTGTAAAGCGTAATATTTTTAAGGCCCAGTTTTTTAACAATCATCCGGCATACCTCAAAAGTAAAGGGAATAGGCTCAAAAGCAATTACCGTCCCGCTGTTTCCCGTTAGCCTGGAAAGCCTCTCGGTATAGTAGGCGAAGTTTGCGCCAATATCCAGTACGGTATCGCCTTCGGCCACTAACACCGGCAATAGCTTCATCTCGCGTTCCTCAACAAGCCGGTATTTAATATCGCGCAGTTTACCGTATAGCTGGGCATATTTATAGCCCCGTTTGCCCATTAGCCTGAACAGGAGCGGTTTAATATACGTTCGTATCGGTGAATTAACTGATGCCATGCTTATTCTTTCGTGTTATTTGCAAACTCCAGTTGCGCCATTGTATCTACCGTAAACCATTTTTTAGGATACACCCTTGAGCAATAAAGCATATTTTTTTCCATCAACTGGCTCCATACCGAATAAAAATCTTCGGTAGGGGTACAGTGCTTGTTGATTACAGCCGGGTTTAACAATTGTATACCCGAGCAATAGCTTTCCGAAGGTTTAAAGCGGTTAAGTTCGGTTACCCGGTTATTTTCATGAAAAATATAATCGCCCTCCAAACCGTCAACCGGTTTTACGGGCACTACCATACATGCAGGCTTGTTCAGTGAAACATAATCATCATAAATATGATCTATATCCAAATCAATAATATTATCGCAGGTAAGTACTAATACCGGTTCGTCCAGGTGTTTGATCAGGGTGTTAAATATCCACCAGGCATTACCCTTACCCTCGGTGTTCAGGATGGTTGAAACATCTTGTTCAATCACATGTTTGGCCAGGTCGGCGCCCTTATATCCAACTGTGATATAAATATGCTGACTGTTTTTTTTTAGTTTATCTATCGAGTTGGCAATCAGGGTGGTATTTCGGTATTTCGCCATCGCTTTAGGGATGTCGTTTGTTAGGGGCACCATTCTTGATCCCCTGCCTGCTGCCATAATAAGCGTATGCGAAATACCCATAATTTTTAGTTTAATTCCTCTGCCGGAGGGTTATTGATAATATACAGGATCTCTTCATCGGTCAGCTTTTCTGTATTTGCCGATGATGGTCCAATCGCAATAGGGTCGCTAACCTGTTCGTTAAATGAAATAAGGTAGTGCGGGATGTTATCAAATGTTAACTGACGGGTGTACGGTAATTCGGCTTCGCCAATCAGGAACTCGTCTATCCGTTCGCCGGGGCGCCCTGCTATCTTTTCCCAGGTTCCGCCGTGGTTGGTAGTCCAAACCCTCAATATATCGCCTATTTGCGCTGCCTTCATTTGCCTCGAAAGTACTTTGCCTTGTACTATGTCAATGTTTTCTAATGCTGTAATTACCAAACGGACGGCCTCATCAACCGTAAAAAAGAAACGGCGCATTTCGGGGCCGGTGGTTCCAATTATGCCCGTTTCCTGTTTCATTTTTTTCCAGATAGGCAGTACCGATCCGGTAGACCAGGCTACGTTACCATAGCGTACACAGGTAAAGCGTGTTTTCCCTTTTCCGTTCATGGAGCAAAAAACGCGTTCCATCAGGGCTTTGGTTAATCCGTAAGTATTACGCACAGGTGGCGATGCCTTATCGGTAGATACGCCAATTACCATTTCAATACCTTTTTCAACAGCAACACGGGCTACATTTTGCGAACCTGTTACGTTTACATCCACACATTCCATCGGTTGTTTTTCGGATAGATCCACAAATTTTGTGGCTGCGGCATGTATAATTATATCGGGCCTGATCTCATTAACTACATCGCGTACCGATTCAATATTTGTTACATCCAACGGCAGTACTTCGCAACCGCTAAACTTTTGAGCCATAAAGTTTTGCTTATTGTTACGACCCGTTAAAACAACCCGGTAAGTGCCTTTCAAAGCTATGCCAAGCCTTTTGCCCAAATAGCCAGTGCCACCGGTGATCAGTATTGTTTTCATTAAAATAGAGTATAAGATTTTAGTTTATATTGATTTATTTTTCCGGTTAAAAACCGACCCTGTCGCATTAAGATAAATGATCCTGAGGAAGGGTAGGTCGAATATAAGCAATGGATTGGTATATAAAGCTTTGAGTATATATTTTTTTCCGGCTTTAAAAGCCTGCGCAGCATTTGCTGTTGAGGCAGCCAGCACATATCCCGAGGCTTCCATTACATTTAAATACTTTTCATAAACTGATCGGAGCGCCGGGTCATTTTTGATTTTAGTCAGAATATATACCCTGCGTTTCAGAATGCTGTCGGGCGTAAAGGCCGAGATGGAACGGGCGCCGTGTTCAACTACCGAATTATTTATTTTAGGTATCCTGCCAACCGGGTATTGGGCAATTACCCTTATCCAAAGGTCCCAATCTTCCGAGCCAATAACCACGGGGTTCTCATCAAAGTGATATTGCTGATATACTTCGCGCGCTAAAAAAATACCTATGCAGCCCAAAAAGTTTCCGTAGCTAATGCTTTTTACCGCTGTTTTATTATCCCTTAGCCTGGGCGTGTAAATAACTTCATCCTTTTCGTTCACCAGATGAAATAAATTATGAAAGAATTTGAGATCGGGATTTTTGCGGATGAAAGCCGCGGCATCATACAAATTATCCTGATGCATCAGGTCATCCGAATCAAGCAATGTAAGGAAATCGCCTTTGGCGGCTTTCATGCCGTTGTTTCTGGATACCGACCGTTCCAGGTTCTCTTCGTTTTTTATCAGGCTAATGCGGCCATCCTTTAGATATGGCTGTAATACATCGACCGTATTGTCTGTAGAGCAATTATCGACAACTATAATTTCGTAAAACTTGTACGATTGCGCAAACACGCTGAAGAGCGTTTTCTCGATCAGGTGTGCCCGGTTGTATGAAGGAATAATAACGCTAAAAAAAGGAAACTCGGTTTTTTGCATCAGATGTATGTTAAAATTCGTTCAATATTTCAATGACACGTTCAATTTCCTGGGTTGTATGGCCAAACGAGCAGGGCAGGCTAAGCGTGGTTTGGTGTATTATTTCGGAAACAGGGAATGTTTTGCCTGTAAACAAATGCTCAAGCGCCTTTTGGCGGTGCGGGGCAACCGGATAATGTATTTCCGAACCGATGCCGTTTTTATGCAGGTATGCTTTTAACTCATCCCGTTTTTCATGCCTGATGTTGAAAATGTGGTATACGTCGAAAAAATCCGGATGAGTTGCAGGTTTAATAAAATCATTTTTCAGGCCTTCCAGGTATAACGAGGCTAAGGCTCTTTTATGGTTATTGATCTGGTTAAGGCTATTCAGTTTGGTGCGAAGAAATGCTGCCTGTATTTCATCCAGCCGGGAATTGTAGCCAATAACTTCATTATGATATTTGATATCAGAACCATAGTTACGGAACTGTTTCAGTTTGGCTGCTAATTGAGGCTGTTTGCACAAAATGCCGCCGCCATCGCCCAGGGCGCCCAGGTTTTTGGTGGGATAAAAACTAAATGCTCCCGCATCACCGAAAGTGCCGCAAAGCTGTTGTTTGTACATGGCCCCGTGCGATTGTGCACAGTCCTCAACAAGCGCCAATCCGTATTTGGCGGTAAGGTTAAGTATAGGTCCCATATCGCAGCACTTGCCATACAGGTGCACTACCAGTACGGCTTTTGTGGCAGGCGTAATAGCCTGTTCAAGCAGTGCCGGGTTAATGTTATAGGTTTGCAGGTCGGGCTCAACCAGCACCGGCACCAGGCCGGCATGCAGAATGGCCAGGATTGACGCGATATAGGTATTGGAGGGCACAATTACCTCTGAACCCGCCGGAATGTCCAGGGCCTTGAACGCGAGGATCATGGCATCCAGTCCGTTAGCTACCCCAATGCAATGCGGCGCATGATGGAATGCTGCATACTCCTCCTCAAACAGTTGCACTTCCTGGCCCAAAACAAACCATCCGCGCTCCTGTATAAGCTGAAATTGCCCGGCAAACGTTTCCCTGAATGGCTTGTTTACTTTTGCAAGGTCCTCATAGACTATGTTATTGGTTGCTGTAAGGCTCATAAATATAATCGTCGGGACTAAAAACGGTTGACGCAAATACCAGTAGCACGGCATCGGGTGTAAAATGATGCATCTGATGCCAGTCTGTTGTTTCCAGTATCAGGCATTTTGACGGCGAATCCAGCAAAAAATCTTCTCTTTCTGTTCCATTATTATTGGAAACAATGCATTTCCCCCTGATACAAACGGCTGCCTGCCGGGTGGCGTGATGCCGGTGGCCGCCGCGTACGGAATCATCAACATCATAAATATAAAAAATTCGCTTAACAGGGAAAGGGATCAGGTTCTCAATATTATCGATCACTGTAAGCCCCCCGCGCGAATCGGTAAATTCAGGAAGTTGTATAATTGCCGCCATTTATCGCTTTATGATAGATTTCTAATAATTTATCCATTTGATTTTCCTCGGAAAAAAGGGAATGCACCAGTGTACTTGCCGATTGACCGAGCATTTGTGCAAGCGCCGGATCATTTGCCAGACAGATCATTTTCTCGGCTAAGGAACCGGCATCATCCTGTAAGCAGATCAACCCCGTTTTGCCGTCGGTAACCGATATTTCCGAACCCACAAAAGGCGTACACACAACAGGTTTCCCCGAAGCCTGCGCGGCTACCAGGGTTAAGGCCGGCCCGCCCTCGTCGTCTCCGTTTTTTGAGGTGGTAGAGGGTAAGGCAAAAATATCGTGTTCCTTTAGCTGTGCGGCATAAAACTCCGGAAAATCTGTGCGGAGGTTGGTGTCAATCAGGGTAATACTTTCGTTTAGTTCCTGCCGTTCAATTTCCGCTAAAATCTTGTCCTTCCCGGCGCCATACCCAATAATGGTCAGGGTTGATCCGGGTATTTCGGCCAGTACTTTTTTAAACGCTGCAATCAGGAATGGGAAACCTTTTTTCTCTACAAAGCGGGCTGCGGTAATAAAGCGTATGTGTGCAACCCTTGGCGTATGATAATACTGATAGTTATTAAGGCGGATAGGGATTTGCCATACCACAATTTTATTGTCGGGGCAGCCTATCGCGCGAAAACGCTCCCGCACCGTTTCAGAAAGCACTATGATAAACGAAGCATGTTTAAGCACTTCCTGATATTGTTTTACCCAATAGGGCTGGGCAAGCATACTGCTGCAATCAACCCCATAAAAGGTGATAATAAAAGGTATTTTTTCGGCTTTGAGCATGGGCAGCAACCTTACCGCGGTATAGCCAAAATGCAGGTGGAAAATATCCGGTCTGTCGGCTTTTACAAGGCGGTGCACCCAGCGCCGGTAGTTCATCCAGAAGAGCGGCCGGTATAGCTTGTTCCAGATCCTGGAAAGCAGCGACTGGCGGGTTCCGTTCGGCCCGTTGATCTTTTTGATAGAGAAAGCGTGGATATCGGGCGAAAACTGCAGCGTATCTGTAAGAAACTTTGAGCAGATAATGGTTGAGCGGTTTCCGGTCCGTTTTAAATATTCATGCGGGTTCCCATCGGCGTTAATATAATAATCGCACCATAGATGCGTAACATGAAGATTTGGGCCTTTAAGCACTTTTATGGGTTTATATATTGGATTCCTAATGTATTAAAAAAAACACCTGTTCGCAAAGCCTAAAATGCTTTTCGGATAGGTTTGTACATGATCAGCGCACCAAACGCCAGCACCCCGATACGGTATATTACCGGCGAAGCGTTGTAGGTTAACGCGCTTTGTGCGGCAACAATTAAAAACAGTGTGAATATGATCAAGTAAGTGCCCGAAAAAGAGATGTGTTTCCCTAATATCAGTCCAAAATGATACAGCGCTGCCAGGCCCATCAAAGCCGAACTGATGGCATAGGCGATCATTACCCCTTCAATACCCCTATAGCCCATCATCAGCTTTACGCCGACGTATTGTGTGGCCAGAAACAGCAGCCATACAATCAGGTATTTACGCGTTGTGCGCATGGCCAGCAGAAATACGGTATAGGTATAAAAAATAAAGTACCAGAAATCGCCCGCAAACTGCAGGGCCAGGTATTTTTGCGATTCCAAAAATTCGGCCGAAGCAAGGATGCGTATCATTAGTTGCGGGTAAACCATCATGCCGGTAATAACCCCAGCTGTGGCCAGCGAAATAAAAAGTATGGTGTGTTCAAGCATTTTCGCGGTGGTCTCGGTCATGCCTTTTGCACTTATTTCGGGGAAGTATTTAGCCCATAGCATGTTTGTTATAAAAGGCGCGTAATAAGCGGTTATAGAGGTGCTAAACTGATAAATGCCGTTAAAAAATGCCCCTTTTTGCGATAAGATAAGCTGACGTACCAGCAGGCTGAATAAAATTTGCAGCGAGCCGCATATCAGGTTAATCATGCCGTCGGTAAACATCCCTTTAAACAGCGACCGGTTAAAGCGGAAAACAAATATCTCTTTCCAGGTTTCTATTTTAAGCAGGTGGTACAGGAAAAGCAAAAACAGGGATGCCTCGCCAACCGCAATATTAATAAGGCCGCCTTTTACCCCCCAGAAATAAACACAAGGCACAAAAATAAACAGGCCGAGAATGGTGGTAATGGAAGATGCCCGCACATACAGATCAAATCGGTGGTATCCTACAAAAAAACCTTCCAGATAGTTTGATGCCAATACATTAAGCGGCGCTGTAATAATGATAAGGGCCAGCACACCGCCGTACGTACCCGTTGCATTATTAAAAAGAAAAACACCGAGTTGATGAAGTGTAAGCAGCAACACGGCAACCATAATACCCAGCGATATACATTGCGATACCAGCACTGTACCCTTTATACTGCGAAGCTGCTCCGCATTGCCGGATTCCCGGTGCTTGCTGATCTGCTGCATCATGCTGTTAACCATCCCTAACGAGCCAAGGCCGGTGATAATAAGTAAAAACTGGTTACCCTGCCCCAGCAAACCCAGCCCGGCCGCCCCTAAAAAAATGGCCGATATTTTTGAGCGCAGAAACCCGCAACCCAGCCTGATTGCTGCCAGAGGGCTTACTTTTAATGCGGTATGAAAGACGGCCCTGAGATAACCGCCCGGTGATTTACTTGCTATGATATATGGTTTTAAGTCTTGCTTGCCAGGATAATGATTTTTCTTGCTAAAATTCGCGGGTTCTGATCATCAAACCCCCGTTCGGCGAAATAAACCAGGCGCAGGAAACCCCGCCACAATGCATTCATGAAAATATAAAGCAAACTCCTTACCCCGGTTACCGGTACCTTATCGCCGCTGATGTGATGAAGCTGCAGGCCGGCATCTTTTATCATGGCCTTTATGCTATGCTCGGTAAGTATCAGCCGTATATGGTAATCTTTATATTTAACATATGGCCCGGTAAACACGGCACCGTTTACAATTTCAAACAGTATTTTTCCGTTAGGTTTTAGGGTTTGTTTCAGCAACTGTATGATATTAAGCACCTCGTCATCCTTAAAATAATAGATCACATCTTTAACAATGATCAGATCATACGTTTCGGGTATTGAACGAAGAAAATCATCCGCTTTGCTAATTTTTTCTGTACGGATGCCCTGCTTGTTCAACAACGTCCACGAATCATTTTCGCAGATATCCGCACCGTTAAGCCGGGTATATCCCTGTGCGTGCAAAAAGGTTAGCATGTTTCCGCCCCCGCATCCAAAATCAAGTATGGCCGCATTTTTATCCTGCGTAATCAACGGAAGATAATTTAAGCGGTAATAGGGTGATTGGCGCATGTTGCTATAATTTGGTTTCCTGAATATGTTTCGGATCAATTACGCCAATAAAATCATCCTGAAGGCGTTTTGACGAAAAAAGCTTGTATTTGATCACTTGTACTGCAGCCTGGATAAAACCGGGGACATATTTTTTGTATATGGCTTTAGCAGCAGATTGATTGGCTACCGGGCCATCATCGGCTATACGCCAGGCTTCGGCATAATCGCTTTGTAAAGGCGGACTGCTTAATGCATCTTTTGTTTCGGTTTTTTGAGCCGCCACGCATAAAAATGTTTCCCGGAAATTTTTTATGGTAACCCTGCTTTTAACATCTGCCGGATCTTTAACAGTGTACCATTTTTCTACCTCGCCATCTTTACCCAGCACGCCCAGCATTACGTGATGCATAGTAAAGCCGTTGGCCGGTGAAAAGATGCGAAAGAAAAGTTCGGGGCTAAACTGGTAAAAGCCATGCCCCAGCAGGTTGTTTGCGGGGGTAATGCCAATATAAAAACCGCCTTTTGTAAGGGCGTCCATACAGCTTTTAACAGCTACCGGGAAATTAAAAACGTGTTCCAGTGTCCCGCTGTCTATCACGGCGGTGTATTTACCATGTAATTGTTGGGGGAGCGGCTGGTTCAAATCATGAATAACGTTGGCCTGCTCATAGTCTGAGTAATCCATGCTATCGGTTGTTTGGGCGCCAAGCAGCCCGAAAAATTTTTCAGCATATTCGTCGCCTGCCGTAGCGTCGAAATTGATATTTAATCCCAGTTGCCGGGCTGTACTGTTTAAGCTCGGCTTATCGGTATACAAACGCAGGCGGCCAAGTGTAAGTGTGTGGCTAAAATCTGCGCCATTTTTTTTTGAAAGCAGTAAAAATTTGGCGAAACTGTTTGTAATTCCCATATCCCGTATTTATAATGCCGTTTTTTTAAGATAAACCACTAACCTAATGGCAGCCATAATGAATAAAGCTAAAAATAAAAATACAGTACCTCTAAATAACGCAAAGCTAAGCGCGCTTCTTTTTTCGGCTTTCAGTGGCATGTCGGGTTCATCTATTATCCTGAATAATGGAGTCTCTTTTTGTAAATTGATCTTCGCCATTTCGAGGTTACGCACGGCCTCGGTATAAGCCGCCCCCAAAGCTGTTGCCTTTGCCTGGTTAATGAGCACGCTGGAGCGTTGAAACATAAGCGATGGATTAATATTATAGGTCATGTCATTTACACTGGCGCTGGATTGAAACAAATGCCTAAGCGCTACACTAATACTATCGGCTTCTTTTTCAAGTAGTTTTAAACTACTGGTTGCCACCTGTGTTTTGGTTTCAATAAAATATCGCGCGGTTTCACGCAACATGCTGCTGGCTGTATAATTGGCTACCCACGGATTTTCGGATTTGGCGCTGATGTAATAAAATACCAGGTCATTCTTATTAAATACGGTGAAAGAGTTGGCCACTTCACTCACAATTATCCTGAGCAAGTTCTTTTGGGTTTGGGAAAACTTAGTCGTATCGGCAGGAAAAGGATTGGCGCCGTGTTGTGCTTTAGCTATAAAATTAAGCAGCAACTGGCCGTTGGGCAGGCGGTTAAACAACGCGCTGCGAACTATCTTACGCGATTTAAAAAGCTCAACAATATTATTACCCGTAAAAATATTTTCTGAACCGCTTGTGCTGGCATCATACCCAAGCTGTGCTACCAGGTTCTGGAAATTGCCGCTTTGCCTGTTTTCGGTAGATAGCACAAAGCTGATAGTGGCCGTATAAGTAGGTTTTTTGCGATAAATACTTAAATAACCCATTGCTCCTCCAACTAAAAATACAGTAACCGGTATATACCACCTCTTTTTAATGAAGATTAAAATATCCTGCAAAATATCTTGCCAGTTGCTGGAGATTTTACCAAATGCCTGCAGCATTATTTTGAAATTGAATTGAGCGTTACCACCACAAGTGAAATGATAGATACCAGGGCAGACGTAATGCCAATTGTTTCGGCCGTACTTAACCCACGTCTGGGCATTTTTGCAGGAACCACAATCTCGGAGCCTGTTTTGATTTTGGGATATGAACGGATCAACCCGAATAAATGGGTGTTGGTACGGTCCAGTTGTCCGTTGGCATATATGACATATATTTTTGAAAGCCTTGCATTGTCTGTTGAACCGCCTGCCCTGCGCAGGTAGTATTTTACCGACTCTCCATCTTCGTAATTTACCTTACTGCTATATAAAACTTCGCCGCTTACTTTAACCAGCGGGTCTAATTTGGCAACGGTAACGGCATCGCCTTCTTCCAGTACGTAATCGTCTTTTGAGCCGGGCGCATGAAGCACCTGATCCATGTTCACGGCTATTTTTACACTGGTAGCCCGGATATCCCTAATTACGCTACGGGTAGTATCCTTAATGCTGTGCTGTATAGATTCGATTGCTTTTTTTAACGTAGTATCCTTAGAAATGCCATCGTCTTTAGCTTTGCGGACTAAAGAAACCCCGTTAATATAAGCTGATGGTGTAAGGCCTCCTGCCTTTTTAAACAGATCGCTTAAGCGCTCGTGTTTACTGGTAATGGTGTACTGCCCGGGGTACAAAACCTCGCCGGTAATGGTTACCCTTTGCTGTACGCTATACATAGGGTTGCGCCTGACACTGACAATATCAAAGGGTTTTAATATAAATGAATTGCCTTCAAACAACAGGTTTTTCTCCGTATCGATAAAGAAAACCTTTGCAATAGAATCTGTAAGCGGTTTAGTGCCCTGTGCTGTAAGGCGGCGGCTCACTTCAATATGATAGGAGGTGCCCGCATCGGTAAAACTACCGGCCAGGAATAATATATCTTTTAATGACAGGTTATCCTTATAAGGGTAATAGCCCGGGTTGCGTACTTCGCCCTCAATGTAAATGGAATAGTCGCTTATAAATGTGGTAACAGACGAAATATTGACAATATCCTGTTTTTGCAATACAACATCGTTTTTCCCTGTTACAACATCGGTTACTTTAAATGAGATATTTTCTTTGGTTTTGTCGTCGCGTATCCTGGTAATCATGCCGCGGTCCATAAAGGCATCTTCCCTTAAGCCGCCGGCTTTTTTAATTAAATCGCCAACAGTCATGCCTTGCGAAAATTCAAAGAAGCCAGGCATATATAAGGCCCCATCTATACTTACCGAGTTAACAATGCGTTCGGGAATACGTTGCACTATAATTTCATCGCCATTAGCCGGCAAATAGTTTAAATAACTACTTTTTGCAATATCTTTAACACTTCTGTTGGTTTCGGTAACTTGTTTTATTTTAATACTGGCCGTATAAGCGTTTTTGGTAAAGCCGCCGGCGTAAAATAGTAACTGGTCAAGATTTTCGCCTGCGGTAAGTTCAAAAATGCCGGTTCTTTTAACCTCGCCTGTTAGCGTAACCCGTTTTTTATAAACAGGAATATTAATAACATCGCCCTCCTGAAGCAGCACGTTCCCGGTCAGATCGCCTTTGGTTAAAAACTGGTAAAGGTCAATTTTTTTAATTATTTTACTGCCACGTATAAGTTCAATTGCGCGGTAGGTGCCAATTGTATCGGGCCCGCCGCAAAGAAACAATGAGTTAAACACTGTGGTTAATGAAGAAACGGTATAATTACCGGGCTTTATCGCACCAATAATTGTAACACGTATGCTTCTGATTTTTCCTAAGGTGATATTTAGCCGCGTAAGCCCGTTTTTAAGATTAGGGTAGGCGGTTTGGCTCATCCGGGTTCTGATTAAGCCGGTGGCGTCTTCTATGGTCAGGCCCGATACGCTTATTACACCCACCTGCGGGATGCTTATGGTGCCTTCGGGCTGTACTTGTGCCTTTATACTGGCTTCCTGGTAACCCGAAACGTTAATCAGCAGTTCATCATCCGGCCCGAGTACATAATTTGCAGGCGTGGCTATCCGCAGGTTTGGTTCAAACGACAGTGATGAAGAAGTAAACATGCTGGATCCGAAAATTTTTACCGGAGCTTGTCCATTCATCACAACCTCATGTTCTTTTTGAGGTGTTTCACGGGATGCTGAATTGATAGCGGCCGAGGATTTGTCGCCGCCCATACGCGTTTTAACCTGTTCAATCTCTTCCTTAGAGAAACCACGATCGCTCAGCATTTGTGAAACCTGGTCAAATGTCAGGTTATTATCCTGCATTTGCTGTTTGTATTGTTGAATCTCTTGTTCTGTTATCTGTCCTTTTTGAGCCCTTTTGGGTAAATTTTTAATAGGGTCCTGTGCCGTTACAGTCCAGGTAATCACAATACAGAACAATGCTGAAAGTAATAGTTTATACATAGATTTATATTGGTCAATATCTCCAAATTTATTAAATCTAAACTATCATCTGATATAAACTTTAAAAATGATTGATTTATATTTAATCCTGTAGTTTTTCTATTATTTACGTAGTTTATTACTTTGCTTCCTGTTGCAGTAAAACTGCCAAAACACCAGCGAAAAATGATATAACGTTAAATAGGCCAATGGACTAAATGATGCCAAAAGATATTGGTATTTAAAAACGGCCGAAGGCCTGCGGTTAAAGTCGGTTTGTAAAAAGTGGGCTACCTCGCGATAAGGTTTTTTTTCGATACCAAAACAGCTTCGCCATATAAACTGCCCTGCTATATAGTGATACATATAGTCGCCTGCTCCGGGCCATTTTTCAATAACCACGTCCTTAAAATCTATCGTCTGCGGATTATGGGTTGACATACGCTCGCGCGGGTGCTGGTGTATCAGTACCAGCGGCTCCGGAATTGATTTGATTTTCAGCCCTTTGGAAATTAGTTGTTTCCCTAAATCGTAATCCTCCAAACGATTAAGTGTTTCCTCAAACCGGATGTGCTCTTTCCGAAAAATATCCAGGTTGATGATCATAGACGAGCAGGACATCATTTTTAACTCCTGGTGATCAGCGTTTGGCCAATGATGGTAGTATCTGTACATTTTAAACGGGTAACGGAATATTTTTGAATATCCGGCGCAATATAGCAAGGCAAGTTCATCATCAGCCATTAGTTCCTTTACCCTTACTGATAAGCTGTTGGGAAGCAGTTCGTCATCATCATCCAAAAAACAGAGATATTTAGTGGTTACCAAAGCCATCCCATCATTTTTGGCCCCCGAAGAGTTTTTTTTATTACTGTGCAGATAGGTCCATTTCTGTAATGTATTTTTTTCCTGATACGCTGCTATGAGGGTTTTTATGCCGCTGGTTAGTTGTTCATCGTCATTATTATCAACAACATAAACATGGAGCTCCGGATAGTTTTGTGCCACAACAGAATCGAGCGCCCTTGCAAGGTAATCGTTTCTGTTTTTGCTGGGAATGATGATTGAAATAGAGTTGCCGGTGTCCATATCTGCAATGAGAATACGATTATACATTAATCTCTCAAATTTTTTTATATTATTTGTATATTCATTCGCCAGGCACAAATTACGTGCAGTTAGCCGTGAAATAAACTGGTATTACTAAGTTATTTTGTGAATAAACAAGCCGCAACGGGAATGATCCCGCTAAAGGAACTGAAATCCCTTTATTCTACTGAACAGGTTTTATTAATTCTGTTTGCGAGGCTTTATTTTTCAACAGCAAGTACTGCCGAAGTTGCCGCTTTTATAGCTGAGCGCCCTGTTAACTGGAAAATATTTTATAAACTGGTACGGGAGCATGGCATGCGGCCATTTACCTGGTATATCATTGATAAATTCGGGCTTGAAGCTCCGGCGGAGTACACAGAAACCATTAAGGAAGGCTATAAAATGACCCTGTTAAGTAACAAACGCAAGTTGTTATTAATAGAAGGGATTGTTAAACATCTGGCCGCGCTTGGTATTACCGTTATACCCTACAAAGGGGCTGTTTTTACGCAGCGTTATTACCAATCTGCCGGCTTGCGCGAAATTGCGGATATTGATCTGCTGGTTAGCCCTGCCGATTTGCCCCGCATTGAAGATTATTTTATTGAAAACGGATATTTGCCCAGGGAAACCGTTCCAAGGCCTTTTCTTAAATACTATACTACTTTTTTCAAAGAAATAGTTTACTCAACACCCGAAACCGGCGCCAACAAAAACTGCGCTATTGATTTGCATTGGAGAATGACCAACCGTTTTGCAGGTAAATTTCCGGCACATCAATTTTTTGTACAGCATCTGGAACCGGAAGACGGGAGCCATAAATATCCCCGGCTGCAGCCGGAATATGATTTGGCAGTGATGCTGTCTAATCATTTTGTTAAGGATATGTTTATCAAGTTTAAATACCTGGTAGATATTGGCTGTTTCCTGCAAAAGCATCCGGGTTTACCCGATGGCCATTTGGTGTTTACGCTGGCAAAAAAATACAAGTTTGAAAAAAGACTTGAAGCAGGCCTGGTGCTGATGAACCAATTATTAGGCATTGCATCAAACCCTAAATTTGCTTCGGCAAGTTCGCCCGCGATTTTTTTGAAAACACCGTTAAGCCCAAAATTACTTTTGCCGCGCCTGCAGTATAACGAACCGGTGTTTCTGAAACGGGCCATCGGGCTTCAGGATAATTTACTACAGCAATGTAAATTTGTAATACGTTGTTTCTTTTATAGCTTTATACCTACCTATATTGATATTAACGAGAGCAAATTACCTGTTTATGCATTACCTGTACTTTTTATTATGCGGCCTTTCCGGCTGCTGTTTAACGCAGGTAAATCAAAATTAAAACGCTTGTAGCAGATAATAATGAAAAGCCGGAAAACTAAACTCAGCAGTTTAAAAAACGATCTTCGGCGCGCACTGCTATTGGTGGTAAACAGTAGCCCGCGGCTTACTACTTACACAATTATTACAACTATTTGCCAGGCACTGCTTCCGGTGGTATCGCTGTATTTTATCCGTTTACTGGTAGAGCAGGTGTTGAAGGGTAACAAGGTGGCGTTTACCGAAATTGTGCCAACTATTATAGGTTTTAGCATAGTGCAATTGCTTATTGTGCTGACCAGCCAGATATCTGCCTATATTACGGCCATGTTTCAGCAAAAACTGACGGATAAAATGTCGGCAATGGTGCTTAATAAGGCCATAAATGTTAACCTGGAATATTACGAAAACCCGGCTTATTATGATACGCTGCACCTGGCCCAGCAGCAGTCGCTTTATCGCGCTACCGTATTATTGGGGATATTTAATGCTTTGCTGTTAAATTTCTTATCGCTTTTTTTCCTGGCCAGCTTATTTATCTCCATGTCCTGGCTGTATGCGGTGCTGTTTATCTGCCTTTCGCTTCCGCTGGCATTTGTTAAATGGTATTACGCACATAAAATGTACGCGGCCGAGCGCGATTTTGCTCCGCTGGAACGGGAAGCAAACTATTTATACCAGGTATTAACCGGGCAGGGGTATTCGAAAGAGGTCCGAACGTTTAAATACGGGGCTTCATTTATCGCTAAATTCGGTGCCATTCGTAATACTATTTACCAAAAAAAGCACGGCTTGCATGTAAAGCTGATGCGCTATAGTTTATTGGTTGAAACCTGCGAGATAGTAATTGTAGCCATGATTTTTGGGATGCTTGCAAAAAGCGCCTGGATGGGGGCAATAAGCGCCGGTGTTTTTGTTATTTATCTCAGTGGTTTTCAGCGCCTGCAAAGTACGGCTAAAAGTTTGCTGCAATCGCTGGTACAATTGTTTGAGCAGCGGCTTTTCCTGGGCGATTTGTTTGGGTTTCTGGATATCCCGGTGCAATCTATACCTTCCGGCGGCCAGCCTTTCCCCAAAACAAACGATGGGCTAACGGTTAACAAATTGTCTTTTACCTATCCCGGTACCGAAAATCCAGTGCTTCATGAGGTAAGTTTACAATGCAAACCGGGCGCAATTGTGGCCATTGTTGGAGAAAACGGCTCGGGCAAATCAACGTTGGTAAAAGTATTATCGCGCTTATATCAGCCAACAAGCGGCGCCGTAACCATGGGTGATGTTCCCTTAGGAGAGATATCGACGGATAGCTTTGCAGCAAACACTACTTTCATGTTTCAGGATTTTGGGCAATACCTCATGACGGTAGAAGAAAACATCAGGCTCGGTTCTGTTTCAGAAGGGCAGGGGAGCGACCCTGCGCAGGCGGCCCGGCTTTCGGGTGCCGAATCTTTCATTAATAAGCTGGCAGGCGGTTATCAAACAAGGTTGGGCCGCACGTTTAAACATAGCGAACAATTAAGCGGCGGGCAATGGCAAAAGCTGGCATTGGCCCGGGTATTTTATAGCGGGGCGCAACTTGTTGTGCTTGACGAGCCCACCAGTGCCCTTGATGCCTTATCAGAACACGAAGTGTTCACTAACCTGAAAAATTTTTCGGAGGGGAGGATGATCGTGCTGATCTCGCACAGGCTTTATAATATTAAGCTGGCCGATCAAATTTATGTCATGCACGAAGGTGCAATTGTTGAATGTGGCGACTTTAATACCCTGATTAGCCTGAACGGGCGTTTCAGAAAAATGTATGATAAGCAGAAACTGGAGTAATCATCCCCCGAATTTTTTTTTATTAAATTCTGTTTTGGCATCAAAATGAAACTGCGAGGCCATTAGTTGCAGTTCATCCGCTTCGGGGAAAACGTTAAAGTCTGCCAGTATCTTCGGCAGGCCTTCAGTATTAAGGTTTTGATAGTCGATATGTTTAAGTAGTGATTGATCCTTTGCTGATGCGGTGCGGAAAAAACCTTCGACAATTTCTTTTAGTCCGGCGCCGGCTTTTTCAGATAATAATTCCATCATCCACGGGTCATCGGTACCCAGCCAGCCTGGTAATCTTTTTTGCCAGGATGTTAAAATTTCGGTGATAGGCCGCCTCAGAAAGATGCATGGAACATCAGGAAACGCGGCATGAATAAAATCAAAAAACAGGATATTAAACGAGCTGAACTTAATAAAGTAGCGTTGGTGCGTTTTAACGCGTTTGCGTCCCGCGGCCAATACCAAAGCGCGGTACATAGCCAGGTTATCAGCCGAGGGCAGCAGCGGGATGGCGCCGTTTTGCGTTAGTGTTTGCCATATACGGTTTAGCTGATCGCTCTCGCCAATTACCAGGTTTCGCCTTGAACGGGCCAGCACTTTAGTCAGGGTGGTAGATCCGCACCGCCCGGCATGAAAAATAAACCCGGTAGGGTAAAGTGAACCGGTGGCTATGCTCTGATTTTTTAGTACTGAAACATCTGTAATAAACTGTTCAACGTTACCGCCTTTCAGGGCTGCAAAAGTACTGAGCGATTTATGAAAAAAGCCTTCGTAAAAATGGTAATTTTCCAGGTCCTGCCATATCATCTGCTCGCCTTTTTCTGTTATAGCAATTGGGATCAGGCCCTTACGGGAAGCCAGTTCAAGCAATAGTACTTCGTTTGAAAGTTTTGGTATCATATGCCCGCTCCGGTTAACAGTTTAAATATCATGTCCGTCAGGAATATCATATATACCGGCAGCAAGTATTTTAAGTAATTGATGCGCATGGTAACAAGTGTGCCGATATGAAAAAGAAGTCCGCCGGCTACATAAATCAGTGTAAGTGACGGAATGGGTATGATGATCCAAAAACTAAGTTCGAACAGTAAAACCAATACACTTGTAAACAGGCAAAGCCGGGGCCTTAAGGCCAGTTGAAGCGCGGCTTTTTGATCGCTCCAAAGATAGTTTTCCAGCAGGTAAGCCTGTAAGCTTTTGCCACTGAGCCAGGTAAAACCCGAGTGCCTGATCTTTTGCAACCCAGCCGAAAGATAAAGCTGGGCAATTGCTATTTTAATGAGCGTAAGTTCCCATGCTGTGCCAGGCGTATGAATGGAGTTACCGGTTGAAGGGGAAAACAATAGCACCAATAATACAAAAGGCAGCAGGTTTGTTTTTCGCTGAATGTAAGCCAGCGACATGATAGGCGTGAAATAAAAGAAATAGGACAGAAGGGCAATCAGTACAAAGAACCTTGGGGAAAAACCGGCGGTTACCGCGCACAGACTAAGCAATAACAGGCACCCCGACAGCAGGAATAATGTTTTCCCCGGCCTGGGTATGCGAAATAGCCCCAATAGTTTAGGCGGCGCACCGTAAATTTTTTCGGGTTTGGTAAGGAAGTACAGGTACTGCTCCCTAAAGCTGAACAAAAGCTGAATAGCCAATACCGCGCAAAATAATTTTGCGAACAACGCCGGGTGGTTTAAGCCCGAAGGTTTAAACAGATCAGCAAACCAATCCATGCCTTATTTCACTAAATAAAAAAGTTTTTAATACCACTTCGGATACCTGAAGCGAGGCATCTGTACGGCGTTCTATCAGCAGGAAAGCGATATGGTTTTTTAACGAGCCTTCTTCCTGCTCTATTAAACGAAGCACTTCGGCCAGGACGCGCTTTTGCCCCAGCAAATTTATACTGCTTTCTATCTGATGGTTTACCGTTGCCTGCATCAGTTTATCCAGTTTCCTTGCGGTAAATTCAGGATACCTGTAATATTTTGTTTTCCACCAGGTAATGCCCCCATCCTTATCTTGTAGCGCGATACGCAAAACGCGTACCTGTTGGGCCCGGTATGCGCCCGAATACATGGGATACCAGGAAAAAGGAAACAGGTCCTTTTTTCCGATGGTTACCCATATCAGGATACCGCACATCGATATAAAAAATATACTGTAAGGCATTATGGTTTATCCTTATTTAAAACATGTATTTCCGAATTTTTTCCCTGAGTGTATCGATATTCTATATCAAGATCGCTTCCAGGTGCCAAATTACTTGCTTCGGGTATATACCAAACAGGGTTTAGCCAGTGCCTTGCCCTGCCGGCAATATGTGGTTTGCTTGTGAGTGACGCATTGGTAAGCGTAAGCGTAAAATAAAGCATTAATCCATTGAAGCTATGCTGCGACTGCACGCTTACTTTATGTTTTATTTCTGTTGCAGCAATCGTATTAAAATCAACATCTGCCAATAAAACCGGCTCATCGAAAATTTCAATTTCGGTGCTGATGTTGGTGTTGATACGCAGAAACGACTGGCTTAGGTTTACGCTGGTTTTATTCAGCGCCTTAAAATCAATACCATACCAGTTTTTCCAGTTATCCAGCTCTTCGGACTGCAAAATTCGGTTTTTGATCAGGGATGGCGCAATCCTGGCAGGCAAACCAAATAGTGCCATGCCCGAAGGAATGACACGCGCGCCGGCCTTCAGCAGCCGGCGATGGGCATCGTTAAATGTTTGCAAAATATTTTCGCCGAAAGGATCGTTCCCGATGATCTCGCTCACCAGCACATCGGCTTTTTCGGGCAGGGTGATCTGTGTCGACCAACCCCTTATCAATACGATCCTGGATGCAACTTCAGTTTCGGCGATAGTTTCCTCCGCAATATCGGCCATAGTGCCTGCTTCAATAGCGTACACTTTACTGGCGCCCGCCCGTGCTGCCGCTATGGCAAGTATCCCGGTACCGGTGCCAATATCAAGTACCACATCCCCGGGTTTTACGGTTGCCTTTATGGCATTTATAAATGCATCAGTACGTATTTTGTCATTCAGCATGCCAATATGTACAGGTGCCGAACCAAAGCTTTCCGGGTTTTTATCTGCGGTTACCGGGGTTTTGCCATGTTCTGTCAGTGCGCCAATTTTGCGGAGTTTGGCAATGGTGCTGGTAATTTCCATCCAATCGGCTATGCCGTTTACGGGCAGATTTTTTAAAACCTCATTTAATGGCCGGGGCTGTGTAAAAGCGCCCAATATGGCCAGCGCGTAGTTTGAAAAAAGATGCCGGTGCTGATTAACGGTAATGTGAACCGAATAAGTAGATTCTATGCTTATGTCAATGCGGTTCCCGCGTTTAAGCACAATGGCTGAAGATGCTTCATCGCTTTTCATACTGTTTTTATTGCATCCATACTTATAGCTAACCGCGAACCTTTAGATTCGTTGTAATTGAAATGAACAGTGCATTGATCACCGGGCTCCAGCTTTTCAGCTTCCGGAAAATGCCAAACCGGCGTGCGCCAGCTGTTGGTTTGGCCGGCTATCTGTGGGTGGGTGCTTAAAACCGTATGGCCTAAATCAAGCTCAAAATACATGAGCAGGCCGTTGAACGGTCCGGCTGCCTTTATAGTAACTTCATTACTGATGGTGAGCGCGGTAAATTCGGCAAACATCACTTCGGTAAGCAGTACAGGTTGACTATGCAGGGTTAATTGCTGAAGCCTTTCGTAATTGGCCATCATAAAAAAATCGGTTTGGTCAACCTCCAGTTCGCCAAGTGCCGAAAAATCAATATGGTACCAGCTTTGCCAGTTCTGCAGATCGGTTGCCTGCACCAACTGGGTTTTTAATAACGAAACCGGGATTTGTACTGGCAACACAAAAACCTTCATAGCATTTGGAATAATGCGCGCGCCGGGCTTTAACAGGCGCTGCCGGGCATCAATAAATGTTTGCAGTACTTTCTCGCCAAAAGGATCGTTACCAATAATTTCGCTAATCAGCACATCAGCCTTTTGGGGCAAGGTGATATTTGCAGACCAATCTCTGATCACTTCTATTTTGTGCGCTACTTCTGTACGGTCAATGGTTTTCTGTGCCACGTCGGCCATACCTCCGGCTTCAACCGCATATACTTTTTTTGCGCCTGCGCGTGCCGCGGCTATGGCCAGCACACCTGTTCCGGTACCAATATCAAGCACAACATCATCTTTACCAACAAGGCCGTTAAGCGCATGCATGAACAGGTCGGTGCGGGTTCTGTCGTTAAGCATGGCAATATGAATAGGCGCCGAGCCGAAGCTTGCCCATTGCTTATCTGCCACCGGTTGTACTTCCCCGTAAATATGCAGGGCGCCGATAAGATAAAGCTTATGAATAGTAAGGGTTAATTCAATCCAGCCGCGTGTGCCGGCAGCCGACAGCTTTTTCAAACCTTCGTTTAACGATTCTGGCTGTGCAAAAACATCAAGTATGGCCAGTGCGTGGTTGGAAAATAATTCCTGTTGATGATTAAAAGTTAACCGGATTTTATGAACCGATTCGATATTCAGTTCAATCGGGCTGCTTCGTTTAAGTATGGTATGGGGCTGAAGTTTCATTGGTTGTGTGTTCGGTATATAGCTGCAATGTTTGCTTTACAATTATGGTTACGCTTCGTTTGTATGAAGATGCCTTCGCATCCTGTCGCCTATAAATCCGATGAATTTTGTAAACCGGCGAAACCATAATTGCGTATTATAAAGGGCATCAAGCAGCCGGTTGCGTAGTTGCAGCCCCGAATTTGCGTTTGCGAAGTGAAGAGGGGTGTAGCCGAATAGAATAAGCTCCTTAGCGGCAAGCCAGTTAAACCGCTGGTGTTGCCGGCGGGTCCAGTTTGCTGCCCTGGCCAGCGGATCAAACTCATTGGTTTTATGCACCGGATTCCAGTGTAAGGCGCTTTCGCCGCCTTTAAAAACGGACGATCCTACTACCGGGATGTTCAAGGCGCTTTGAAAATCGTATTTTTCGCTGTCCAGTTCCAAAAACGCCAGGATCTTTCGCATTTGCTGTTCGGTATCTGTATGCAATTCTTCAAATTTGATAACCATATATTGCGTTTTAGCCTCCTGACATGCCTGTACAAACGCATGTATTCTTCGGGCCGCCTGGGCCCAGTCCCTCATGGCTTCTTCACGTCCATAACCAAACGACAGGTCAATCGATTCTACCAGCGCCCGCCCGTCTCTCACAATTATAAGTAATTTTTCATGGGGGAACAACTTGAAGAACTTACTGATATTAGCTACCTGCGGCGTTTTTGCCACCAGGAATTTTGGTGTTTTTCGGTCTGCTATGATGCCTTCCTTTGCCTCTGCCGCTTCCCATGCGCGGCGAAGAAAGGTGAGCAGGCCTTCGCCCAGGCTTTCCATCAGCAACTCCCTGGCAGGTATATCGGGCAGGCCGCCTTCGCTTAACCATCGTTCATAATTACGGTTTACAAATTTGGCCAGGATAGCCGAGCGCTCCAAAAGACCATCCTCCGGTATCGCGCTTTTTTCGCAATCGGGATGATGGCTTAACAAGTTCGACAGGAAATGCGTCCCGCTACGCGGCATGATACCCTGAATGAAAATGATATGAGGTTGCCTGGCTTCCATAGTTAATGTGCTACGAATATAATAGCGGGGTAAGTTGCTATCCAAATCCAAAAGAATTTCCCCAGCCTGATAAATATCGCGATACCGGCGTGAAGTAAAACACCCCATCCCAAAAACAGCCATAAAAGCGGCTGACCTACCAGCGCTAACGGGAAAATACACTCCATACCCAGGGTGCCCCAGGTAAGTAATTTGGCAAATGTGCTATGGCTCTTTAACCAGTGTGCAACTTTTTCCGTTGCTACTAAACTGGGCGAATCAAATATATGCAAGATTCCGTTTCCGTTTCGCCATTCGGGATTAAACAGTTTAGTGGCCCCGGCAGTTACGTATGAAAGGCATGATTGTAAGGCAATAAACCACAAGCAGGCAAGCGTAACCAAGGGAGTTGGCACAAAGCATCGTAGTAACAGCGCCCCGGCAATCATCAGGGCAAAGCGGTTTTCTGTTTCTGCACCGAAAGGCGTATTACGTAAGTTCATTAACGATCCGGTAAGGAATACGATGAGCAACATGATTTTAGTTAACTCATTATGCTCTGGCGCCAAAATTAGGATCAACCCGGCGCAGCCGCGTGTTGCCATTACAACTATCCAGCAAGGATAGTTAAAAATAAGATCGGTAAACTGCAGGAACCATGCGGAACGCTTTTTAAAATATCCGTTTTGCCGGATGGTGCGCCAATCAAACAATCCACCTTGCCTGAATTCACGGGAAACAGATAGTTTTTCTGCCGAGTCTATCAGTATATACAAGGCCATAAACCGGATCACCCAGATGACGGCCTGCTGAGCGGTGAGGGAAAACATCATGGCGTGTGCAGGTCTGAAATGAATTGCTTTAAGCTGCTGGCATTACCGGGCAGCTTTTCCGTCATTTCAATTTTAAATTGCCGGGCCTTCAGGTTTTGCGGGGCAGGCAACCGCAAAATATAATGCAGTATAACCCGGTAATTGAACCGTTCTGAAAAGTTGATCTTTTCTTTATCTTGTGCCGAGGTAACCCTCTGCATCAAATTATCGGCAGTAGATAAAATTGTTTGCGGGATAAGGTTACCGGGATACCATAGGGCATGCCATAGTTTGTAACGGGGAATAAGTGTAAGGGGGTACCAGTCAGTCATTTCGCCGTTCTGTAACTCATCGCGATAGTAAATGTGGTATTCCCTGGGCGTTTCTGTAAACAACTGATAAGCCGATACCCAATTGAAAAGATTAAACCTATAAATAAGTTTTGCCGTAAAACGGTTGAAAGCAGCATAGCTGATGGTTAGTAGCAGCCAGGTGCCTAACAGCATCACCACGATGAGTTCGGTAAAGGTAAACTGTTGCAGCATATAGGTTATGTTGTTCAAATATATTGATAACTTTTACTTTAAAGAAGCGCTTGTGCCAAATGTATTTTCCCCTGAGGGAGAATGTTTTAAATTAATAACTTTGAATAAATGATTAAACTGACCCGGAAAGGCCTGCAAGGGGTGGATGATGCGCTGGTAACAGCGTTGAAGGATGAATTTGAAGACCGCCAGTGTATTGTTTTACCGCGCTTGATTGAAGATGAACTCTTTCAAAAAATTGCTGTAAGCGCCGGGGCTGCTTCTTTTTTTGAGAATGAGCACTATAGCGAGGAGAATAAACTTTTTGCTGCCGATCTGTCAATCGCGGGCAGCAATGTAGCTTTGCATCAGGTTAATTTTCTGCTAAACAACCCAGCAGTTTTCCGTTTAATGGAAGATATAACAGGTTGCGGCACAGTTAGAGGGTTTACCGCCCGCATTTACCGGAACCTGCCCGGCGCCAACCATTACCTTGACTGGCACGACGATACGATTGATAAACACAGGCTGATTGGTGTGAGTATGAATTTGGGATTGGAAAAATTCAACGGGGGGGTATTCCAGATCAGGAGAAAGGATTCGGATGAGTTTTTGCGGGAGGTGAGTTGCGGCGATCCCGGCGATACGCACATTTTTAAAGTATCGCCCCACCTTCAGCATCGGGTTACAAAAACAACAGGCCAACATCCGCGCACAGCTGCTGCAGGATGGTTCATGGACAATCAACCAGCAGCTTTATTTAAGCAATAAGCCTGGAATGACCAATTTTTATATAGACGAATCAAAACTGGATACTTATCAGTTGGAATATGCCAACACTAATTGTGTGTTTTTGCCTGGCTTACTCAAAAAAAACGCGCTTGATAATTTTATCAATAAAATCAGTAGTATTGAGTTTGAAACCAAATACGAAACCGACGATGAAAATAAATTTGGCAAGGTGTTATTTGTACCGCTAAATGCCACCATTTTGTTTACATTTCAAATGATGTTTAATAATAAAGAGCTGTTTACCCTGCTGGAAAAAATTACTGGCTGCCCGCCGATAGGGAATTTTGTTGGCCGTATTCACCGCAGCGAAGAAGGCGGGGGGCACGAAATTAACTGGCACGGCGATAATGCCGACAGCCGCTTGCTTGCCATGACACTTAATTTAGGGACTGACAGATATACCGGGGCCAATTTCCAATTACGCGAGCTGGGCTCGGAGAAAATGCTGAGGGAATTTGGACAAACCGAGGCCGGGGATGCCTTTATTTTTAAGATAGACCCCGGGCTTCAGCACAGGCTGGCCCCGCTGAAAACGGGTAAACGAACGGTAGGCGTAGGATGGTTCAGGCAAAACCCCGATCTGGCAACATTTATTAAAACATATTTAAAACCCTGAAGGGCTGGTACAGAACCCGCAACAGTTAGCCTATTATGAAACTTGAAAAGAAAGAAGCCGGCCAATCCATCTTAAAAGCTTTGCTTGCAAAGCAGGTTTTTTCGGACGAAGAAGTTGAAATGCGCTTTCAGCAAGCATGCTCGCCCGAATATTGGCGCCAGCTAAACCCTCAGCTAAGTGTATGCGATAACAAGCCGTTCAATCATTTTGAATCGCACGCGATCAGTGGGGACGAATCAGGCGATATGCTGAAAAAACTAAAAAGGGATGGTTATTTCAGTACGCATCAGCCATTAATAGCGGCTGATGTTGCTGCCAATATGCTGGAGGGGGTTGAAAACCTGAGAAAAGCCGGCTGGCATGAGGTATGGGCATTTGTATACGACGAATTTTGGCAGGTAACCCGTACGCCATCGCTTGTAAACCTGTTAAAAAAGCACCTGGGTGAAGGTTTTAAGGCAATGCCGCATGTGGTGGTGCATTATGTACACCCCGAAACCGGCGCAGGCTGGAGCCCCCACGTTGATTTTTCTGAACGCGACGACCGTTTTACGGTATGGTTTTCTATCAGTGATGCCACCATAGATAATGGCTGTATGTATATTATTGCCAAACAGCGTGTTTCTGACGAATTGCTGGGCAAATGGCTGCGGATGGAGGACCTGGGCCATCGTGAGGTTAAAGCATTGCTGCAAGGCACCAAAGCCCTGCCTGTGCCGCCCGGAAGCATACTTGCCTGGGAGGGCGATGTTATACATTGGGGTACAACGTCAAGCCCGAACGTGCAGCCGCGGGTTAGCCTCTCGGTGGTTTACCTGCGCGAAAATATTGAACCACTTGCAGATGAGGTGCCTTTATTATCGCCCGAAGCGGTGCCCGATTTCTCAAAAAGAATGCTGGCCGTTGGCAAAGCAATAAATTATTATAATATTCACGTTCTGGCATTAAATAAATTTGCCATAATAGGGAAAAGGGTTGTCGCCACGTTTAAAGAACAAGCCATGCGTAATACAAATAATAATGAATAATATAGCCCCGCCGTTGGTTACATCTGAAGCTATAGACCTGTTTAAGCAGCGGGGGTATTGTGTAGTTAAACAAGCCCTGGAACCAGCACTTGCCCAGGTGTTTGAGAACTATACGTTAATGCAACGGTTTAATAAATACTATCTGGACGACCAGGTTACGAATTCAAAATGGCGTTATGCAGATGTATTTGGCGAGAGCCTGCTGCTGCACCTTCAACCCCTGATGGAGGAGCTATCCGGATTATCATTACATCCCACTAATTCTGTATTAAGGATATATCAAAAAGGTGGTATCCTGAAAAAACATGTGGATAGGCCAACTTGCGAGATCAGTGCAACCCTTACCGTGGGTTACGATGCAAAAGAACCTTATCCTATTTGGGTACAAAGCAAAAAAGAAAAAATTCCTGTATCATTACAAAGGGGAGATTTGTTGGCTTATAAAGGCTGCGAGATACCCCATTGGCGCGAAGAGTTTAAAGACCGCCATTGGATACAGTTATTCCTTCATTACGTTGATGCAAACGGCCCCAATGCCAGGTATAAAAATGATGGCAGGTTAATGATTGGAATGACCGGGGGGAAGGTACTGGCAGGTGAACAACCAAAATACTAATTATATTAAAAATTATGACAAACTTATCCTTACCTAAAACCGTAAAAATTTCTGATAATGTGCTTTTCCAGCAAATTAATGACGAATGCGTATTACTTAATATGGAAAGCGAACAATATTTTGGCCTGGATGATGTAGGCTCCAGAATATGGGAGATCCTGTCTGAAAACGGGGATACAGCAATGGCACTTCAATTGTTATTAACGGAGTATGATACAGATGAACAAACGTTAAAATACGATTTATCGGTGCTCCTGACAGAATTAGCGCAAGAAAAATTAATCTCGTTTGAAAATTAGTTTAAAAAAACTGGCAACGTTTTGGCGTCTGCCCGTACGCGATAAGTTATTTCTGCTACGGGCGGCTGCACTGGCGTTGTTTATCCGGCTGTTTCTAAAAATTGGCAGCTTTAAAAAACTGACCGGCTTACTGAAGGTTAGCCCAATACTTACCGCGCCCGAAAATGAAATAGCTGTGCTTAAATATCACCGGAATATGATTCTGATGATGTATAATTTGCACCCTTTAATTAATTGCCTGGCTATTTCTGTAGCATTTTGGTATTTGCTGAAGCGTAAGGGTATAAAAACCGAGCTTAAATTTGGTGCCATGAAAGAAGCAGGAAAGCTTAAGGCCCATGCCTGGCTGGAGCATGAGGGTTTCCCGCTTGCGCCTGATGATAAAATTAGTTTGTATGAAACATTTAGCAGCCTTATTTTGTAGTACATACAAATACCCCTTAAAATAGCGGATACAGATTTTCCCCAATCGCGTTCATCGTGCTATGGTAAAATGAATTGTTGCCCCAAATTACCGTTAGGATTATTGGTTTTTAATAGATATTACAGTTATAAATATTAAACTGCATATAAAAAATATTCAAATTTTAATATTCTGTTTGGAATAAATAAACAGTTTTATATCTTTATCTAATTAAACCAATAATACCTATTCTTAATTAACCCCCATTAAAACCGTACTTATTATGGATATTTTGACTAATTTAAATGATTCGGATCCTACCACATCAGGCGGTTTGAATGACTCCAAAAAAGCTTACCATTCGCCAAAAGTACAGCGTTATGGTTCTTTAGCAGAGTTGGTTCAAATGCGCCCGGACCGCGGCCGTGATGGTGAAACACGATGGATTGATTGTACATCCGGATAATCAACTGATTGATCAGGTGGCAATGCTACAATATTTTATGGGAAGTTACCGATAATATCAATAGCCTATCTTATAAAACCAAATTAAAGCCTTACTTACTATGGATAATTTGACTAATTTTAATGATTCGAACCCTACTGCAGCAGGAGGTTTGAATAACCAGAAAAAAGTTTACCATTCTCCCAAAGTACAGTGTTATGGTTCATTAGTTGAGTTAGTTCAACTTCGTCCGGACCGTGGCCGTGATGGTGAGACGAGATGGATTGATTGTACATCAGGATAATCACTTGCTTTGATCCGGTATATAATTATCAATAATAAACCGATCCTATTAAACCAAATTAAAGTTTACCTATTATGGATTATTTAACTAATTTAAATGATGCAGATCCTACTGCATCGGGAGGTTTGAATACCCCCAAAAAAGTTTACCATTCTCCTAAGGTACTGCATTATGGTTCTTTAGCTGAGTTGGTTCAACTTCGCCCGAATCGTGGCCGTGATGGTGAGACACGATGGATTGATTGTACATCGGGATAATCACTTGGTTTGATCCGGTAACATGCTACAATATTCTACGGCAAGCTTAGATTGGCTTGCCTTTTTTATAATATGTCGCCTGTGGCAGCCAAAAATCAGTGAGTGCAAAGTTTTTATTGCGATATTAGATAGCTCATTCAATCAATTCAGACCACGCTTTAGAGAATTGGAAAGCCTTATCATTACTATTAAGAGTACGGCGTTATGTTTTTTTCTTTTGTTGAGCAGCCCTTTCATATAGATGGTAGAATTTTGCGGTATTTTTAATCAACAGGGAGCAGGTACCCACGGAGTTACTTTAATGGAAAAAGCATTTCCGGTGGAAACTGGAAGTGCTTTTGTTTCCTGGCGTAACAACCAACTGGCTTTTAGCCAGCGGTCTGTTAAAATAGCTCCCGAAGCAGATAATCAAGATCTCCCTTTTTATGATGCAGAAAGTGATATAACTGTAATGGGCGATATCCGGCTGGATGACCGCGATGGACTGTGTGCTGCATTAAACATCCCGCACACGGTGCGATTACAAATTGGCGATTACCGGTTAGTTATTGCTGCCTATCAAAAATGGGGCGAAGCTTTTCCCGCTCATTTACTCGGCGATTTTACAATTGCTTTATGGGATGGCAAACAACAAAAGTTGTTGTGTACCAGCGATCATTTCGGGCTGCGGGGCATGTTTTATTATTATGATGGGCGCAAATTTATTTTTGCTTCATCGCCCGGGGTAATTACTGCTGTTGATGGGGTTCCGGCCGCCATTAATTACAATAAAATAGCCACGCTTATTTTTATTGAGGCCAAGCATTTATTTTGGGAGGAAAGCTGGTTTGAAGGTGTTAAACTACTGCAGGCTGCCACCACCATAATTGTTGATCATACCGGGTTGCGTAAGCAAAAATACTGGGTGCCGACAGAAAGCAAAGAACAATCTTTTAAAAACGAAGAAGAATTTGGCGAAGCATTTTATGATGTGATGTCCAAATCGGTAATTGATAGGCTTCGGAGTAATACACCGGTAAGCGCCCTGTTAAGCGGAGGCCTCGATTCTTCGTCGATTGTTAGTGTAGTTGCTAAAATTCTGGAGAAACAAAACAAACAACTTCAGGTGTTTTCTGCAGTGTTGCCTGCAGGCGATCAGGGAGAGATGACCGATGAGCGCTATTTTATTGATCAGTTTCGCAGCTTTCCTAATGTTAATATTAACTATGTAACAGCCCCTGGTAAGGGTTTCTTTAGTGGATTGGAAGCCTTGCAAAACGTTATTCATAGCCCTAACCTGATATCAAGGCATTATTTATACACAGCTTTTGTAGAAGGTGCACAGGCCTTGGGTTCAAATGTTATACTGGATGGCCTTGGCGGCGAGTTTGGTGTTTCATTTTATGGGACGGGCGTTCACGCCGAACTTTTTATGAAAATGCGCTGGCGAACCCTTTGGAACGAATTAACCAAACGAAACGCGATTTATGAAAGCACTATGCTTTCGGATATTAAACAACAGGTTATCAGGCCTTTGTTTATGGGGTCTGCCATTGATGCTTTGCGAGGGCGCGCCACGGGCCTTGATAAAACGCGGGAGCATTGTATCCAGCCTGAACTGGCCGTTATGCTTAAGGAAAGACTGGAAACAGGAAGAGATCAAATAAAGTTAGCTTCGCGTGAGGTATCCCCGTTTCATCGCAAAAACCAGGTGGCTTTGCTTAAGCTTAAACAAGCTAAGGCCCAGGGCACGGCAAATTTAGGTCCGGTTGAACTGCGTTACCCTTTAATGGATAAACGCTTGCTGGAGTTTTGCATATCCGCACCAGCTGATCTGAAAATAAAGAATGGATACGAGCGGTATATGGTACGGGCTGGACTGAACGGGATATTGCCGCCAGAAATTCAGTGGCGAATATCCAAAGGGGCCTTTTCTCCAGATTATAACCGCCGGTACAATGATCAGTCAATGCAGGCAAAAGCTTATTTAGCAAATATTTCGCCGACTGACCCGGTGAGAAAAATTGTAGATGTAGAAAAATTAAAAACTTTAGCAGCAATACCGCTGTACGATAGCGAATTTAACACATTTGCTGAAAAGGCGGCCAGGGACTTTGTTCCACAAGGTATTTACCTTATTGAATTTTTACGACGTTTTAACGAATTCAGGAACTAATAATGAATTTTCAATATCAAATTTATGGATTGTCTGTCAATAGTTCCCGTAAAATAGGGGTTTTAGACGAAAAGCAAGACCTCATTACCGATCTGTCAGCCTGCTGGACAACGGATATTTCCGAAACTCCGGATGCCGCCTTGCATTGGCACGAGGTTATTACTAACAGCCTGAGGGCAAGGGACAGGATTACTTATTTTAAGGCGCAAACTGCCGAAGGTGTATATCATAAATTGCGTTTTGTTACTGATTACGGCGGTTTTGATGTTATTATTTCTCCGGCTAAAGATCGTCTTTGGATGATATACAGTGCGGATGAACCGGCAAGTAATCTGGACTCGTATTTTATAGGGGCGGTTTTAGGTTGTGTTTTACGTTTGCGCGGCATACTGTGCCTGCATGCTTCGGTAGTGCGGATACAGGATATGGCTGTTGTTTTTTTAGGCAGAAAGAAAAGCGGTAAATCAACCACTGCCGCAGCCCTTGCCAGGCATGGCTACAAGGTAATGGCCGATGATATTGCTGCGATAACCACTATCAATAATCAGTTTTACGTATACCCGGGTTATCCTAAAGTCAGGCTCAGGCCAAAATCACTGGCGGTTCTTCATCCGGGGCCGCAGGAGCAATTTGCTTCTGTTCATTCGCACCGGGATAGCCGGTACTCAGATATCCTGGAGCATTTTTGGGAAACGCCTTTGCCACTGGGGGCTATTTATATTTTAGGGGAAACCGTTAACGATAATGATACCCCGTTTGTTGAGCCGGTAAATGCTGGTGGAATGGTTGATTTGCATAGTAATACTTTTGGAAATTACATTATAACTCCTGACCTTAGGAAACAGGAGTTTGAGGAACTTGCGCGGATTGCGATGAATATCCCTATAAGGCGGCTCCATTTTGGGCGCAATGTTGAATTGGTTGATTTGCAATGTACCGCCATTATTAATGATTTTTTATTGTTAAAAAAATATTAAAACTTACCAGATGGAAGAAACAGTTGGTCTTGCGTTACTTGTTGCGCCTCTGGCTGTTGAAGGCTTTTTTGAAAGTTATTGGGAAAAGCAATTTCTGCATCTTAAGCACGGGACAGGCTATTTTAATTCAGTTTTGCAGCCTTCGGATATTGACGATCTGTTAAGTCAGCAATATCTACTGCCCGACGGCATCCGCCTGATGAATAAAGGAGAAGCCGTTACACCAAATCATTGGACCAAAGCCGAAACACTGATTGACGGTACTGTTAAAACCGTTGTCGATCCGCAAAAACTGTTTAAATACTTTAATAACGGCGCTACAATTATTATTAATTCTGCCGAAAAATCTATCCCGCGCCTGGCAAACGCCTGCCGCTGTTTTGAACAGGAAATGCAGCTGAAGATACAGTCGAATATTTATGTAACCCCTCCGCATTCGCAGGGATTTTCCATGCATTATGATCCGCATGATATTTTCCTGATGCAAATAAAAGGGCCTAAAACCTGGCAGCTATACAATTCGGGCGAAGAACTACCTACAAAATACCGTAAGTTTAAGCACGATCCTAAGCTTGTTCTTAAACTCGATATACAGTCGGGCGATTTTTTATACATGCCGCGCGGTACCGTGCATGAGGCATTTGCATCGGAGGTATCAACCATACATGTTAACTTTTCCTGTAAACCGCACTATGGATTTCATTTGATTGAGGATTTGGCCGAGATAGCAGAACAAGACGATATGTTTTTCCGTAAAACGGTGCCTCACGGCTATAGCAGCGACGAAGATAAAAAAGCCTATATGGAAATATTCAGCTTAAAATTAGCCGAACTAATTAAAAAAGTGCCGCACCTTCAACTGCTTAAAAAGCAACAGGAAAATTTTGTTTCGCAGCAAAGTCTCGATTTTAAAGGGTATTTACTTAATTCACTACAAATGGAAACGCTAACCATAAATTCACGGGTTGTGAAACGGAAAGGCTTTATCCATATAGTTAAAAAGGCCGGAAATGAACTGCGCATAAGTTTTGGCGGGCAAAAGTTAATTGTGCCTCCGTTTATAGATAAAACACTTTTTTTACAAGATGATCCCTTTGTAATAGCCGATATAAAGGGACTTGCTACCGCCGATGGTAAACTGGCGCTGGTTAAGGAATTTATTTCGGCCGGATTTTTAGAAATAGTAAATGAAACCATATAACATTACACTGATATCCCGGCAGGCCGGAGATTTGCTTAGCGATTTCTTGTATGCGCAGTTTAGTAATATTAGCTGGTTAAATTGTACCGCGCTTCCAATTAGCCAGATAAAGCAGGCGCCAGATGATGCATTGCTGATTTTACCCCTGCAGGATATCTCGTTTGGTGAAATAACAGCTATTTGCGCTGCTTGCACACAAACCGGTAAAAGATACATTGCCATGTCGTTATGGAAAGGGCGGCTAATGGTTGGTCCGGCGTACTTCCCGGGTAAAAGTGCCGGTATCGATTCGTGTTTTATTCAGCTGCACCAGGAAAATGTTCAGGGCGGTAGTAGTAAAACATCGCTAAATGATTTAATGACCACTAAGCTGGATGGGGCCTTGTTGGAACAGCACTTGCCTACATTTTATAGTGCCTTTGCCATATTGCTGAATGAAATAAAGATCATTCGCGATGATGACCCCGCGCAGAGGTTAAAGCTGGTTGATCATATATACGTGTACGATTTTAAGCAGCGGGTAAACAGCCGTCCCAAATCAAAATACATTTATCCGGTATTTGAAAACAGTGTAAAGGAAAATACATCGGATAAATTGATTGATTATAAAGTATCCCTGGGCAAGTTTCTAAATTCTGTCGATCAGATTGTAGACCGGGCTTTTAATGGTAAAACGCCTGGGGTGAAAGAAGATGAATACAATAATGTAGCTGTTATAGGCGGTGGAACGGCCGGCTACCTGGCAGCACTGTTGCTGAAGCAAACTTATCCGGGCTTGCCCGTAACGCTGATCGAATCATCTAAAATACCCATTATTGGTGTAGGCGAGGCGACAACGCCTGAAATAAGACGCTTTTTGTTTGAGTCGTTAGGGTTTTCTCCGCACGAGTTTTACGATAAGGTAAAACCAACCTGGAAGCTTGGGATTAAGTTTTTTTGGGGCTTACCCGGAGATTATTACTTTAATTACCCATTTGGCCAGTTAGATTTAAAAAGCGCCTTCGCTGCCACCGGAAATATCAACCAGTCGTCGTTAACCGCTACTTTAATGGATAACGATTCTTCATTTGTTGTTTCTGCAAAAGACCAGCAAGGTAATGAGCGGTATTCCACACTTTCTGACGATCTGTTTTACGCCCTTCATATCGAAAACCAGGCATTTGTAGGCTATCTGAAACAAAAAGCTGATGAAGCCGGCATTATTTATAAAGACTTGTTGATTGTTGACGCGGAAAGGAAAACCGATGCGGAAGGTTTGCAGGCAGTTATTGCTGAAGACGGCACGCGCCACGAATATGATTTTTATGTAGATTGTACTGGTTTCCGGTCGCTTTTACTCGAAAAGATACTCGGCTCGCCGTTTGTTCCGTATAGCAACTGTTTATTTACCGATACAGCGGTAGTCGGTTGTATAAAAGATGTAGAGAAAGTTAAACCCTATACCTATGCCGAATCTATGAATCATGGCTGGAGCTGGAATACGCCTATACGCGGCGAAGACCATCGCGGTTATGTGTTTTCATCGGCACATTGTTCGGTTGATCAGGCCCTGGAGGAGCTTAAGGCCAAAAATCCGGGCATAGCAACGGGCGGTACCGTAAAATTCAGGGCGGGCCGGCACCGCGAAATGTGCATTGGTAACGTGTTTGCAATTGGCAATTCGTTTGCTTTTGTTGAGCCCCTTGAATCAACCGGCATCCATATGATTATTAAGGAGGCAAAGGTGCTTGCCTATAATTTTAATAATCTTAAAAAATCAGTTACCCTAAGGAAACGTATTAACGACGATATGAACGGGCACTGGGATTATCTGCGCGATTTTTTAGCCCTGCATTTCAAATACAACAAGAAATTTGATACGCCATTTTGGAAAGATTGCCGGGAAGAAACCGATGTGAGCAATATACAATGGATGATTGACCTGTATTACGAAACGGGCTTGCTGGGCAGTTCGGACAAAAGCTTAAGAAGAATGATTGAGGGATCAATTAAGGATGATATTTTTGGGCTTGACGCGTTTGATGTGATCATGATGGGGCAGGGGATGCTGCCCAAAAACTTCGACCTTACTATGCGGAACCGTCATATATGGGAAGCGCAATCAAAAAACTGGAGATCCATTCGCTCAATGACCGTTCCGATAGCAAAGGATCTGGACATCCTTACCCAGTACCTTGAAAGTAAATGGTAAGCCTATTCAGCCGGGTAATTTTTAAGCGGTTGTTTTGAATTTGATAGAGGGGGATCTTTTATTTTCTATGAAATAGGTAACTGTACCGTATCGTCATATGTTTGGAAATACATTTTATTTGTCAGGTGGTTTTTGATGGTAACCATGCAGTCTTCAACAGATGCCTGATCTGTATTTAAATAGATATCGGGCTTAACCGGGGGCTCATAAGGGCTGCTAATGCCAGTGAAGTTTTTGATCTTCCCCTCCAATGCGAGTTTATAAAGGCCTTTTGCGTCTCTTTTTTGACAAACTTCCAGGCTGGCGTCTAAATAGATCTCAATAAAACTATCCTTGTTAATGATTTTTTTAGCCGTTTCCCGGTCGGCCAGGAAAGGAGATATAAATGAAGCGATAACGATAATGCCGGCATCATTAAATAAATGACATATTTCAGCCACCCGCCGTATGTTTTCAGTCCGGTCGTCTTCTGTAAAAGATAGGTCACTATTGATACCCAACCTGGTGTTATCACCATCGAGCACGTAAACTTTTCCTTTTTTTTGGAAAATCCATTCTTCAATGTTATTCGCTAATGTTGATTTCCCTGATCCCGACAAGCCTGTTAGCCAGATAGTAAAGGCTTTATTGTTATTTGATGCTTCGCGATCGGCCCGGGTTATCTTACCTGTCTGTTTAAATAAATTAGGCCGGTTCTCCAGTTTGGTGATCTTTGCCAAATCCTTTTTCGATGGTAGCCCAAAAGTTGTTTTTTGCCAAATTCGTTCATGAAGGTAATAGATAATCATTTTGGTCAGTAGTTCTGCCAGTCCAATTTTTGCCCCGATATGAAAGCTTCCGGAAATAAACCATCCCAGCAACATCGTATCTATAGACCCAATTACCCGCCAGGAAATTGTTTTTAATATGTTCCTCTTAAAGATGGGGTCTTTTTTAAAGACGCTTAGCACTATATCGGTGATCATATTAAGTGGTTAAGGTTATTATTATTGGTTAGTTTATTTTTATACAGATCAGTTGCTGATTTAATGAAACCCAATCCGTTAATGTAATACAAACTTATTCAAAATCAATCGAAGTCCATGCTCATTACAATGTACAGCATCATAAAAATCCCTGTTTGATAAACCACATTTTGCAGGATCAAATGAACCGATCAGTTCTATTTTTTTTTGATCAGCGAATTGTTTGATCAGATGCTCTGCATTTAATCCCGACGGATAGCTGTTAAGGATAGTTTTATAAATGGAAGGATGATAAGGAGTCAGTAACAGGAAGACCCGGATATGTCGGGTTTGCATATCATTAATTAACTGCAATAATTGTTTCCATTTGCCGGCGGAAACCGAATTTAACAGTTTCAAATCAGCAATATCCCCCCGCTTCAGGTAAATCTCAACCCGTGATTTTACCGCTGTTTCGCTGCTGTTTCGATAAGCATCGTTATAAGTTAAAGAACCATCTGGGTTTTTGGTATTAGAAACATTGTATTTTTCTGTAGTAGCTACCGGCTGATCATGGCCGCGGATTTTCCTTAACAAAGCAGGCAGCGAACGTTGAAAATAAGTTAACGAAAAAAGTGTGGTGAATTTGTTCAACCGTGTTTGTTTACCGTTATCGATTTTATGATCGCCTGATTTTTGGGCTATGTGCTGTTGTTCTGCATCATCATTAAGTGTCCAGGGATCTATACCGATAATGATGCGGCGGGGGATTTTTCCTGTTAGCAAGTAAAGGTGATAAACAGCTTCAATATCTGTAAGCGTTGCCCCGCTAATTGAATTATTAATCAATCGATATCCTCCAATCATGCCCGAGTCAATAAGCATCGCCTTGCTTGATCCTATTACGGCAATATCAGGTGCAAAGGGTAACTTCTTTATCCATTCCTGTTGTACCAGGCGTTCATTATAGTTACTGATATTGGTGACCGATTTATGGGACAACAGCATGCCGGCAATCTTTTTCTCATAATTATTAGAAAATATCTTGGCAGCATCTCCAAAATAATTAACTAATACCAGTATGATGATTAAGGGCAGGCAGATGCCTAAAACCTTATATACAAATGATTTCATATTTAAAATTGAAAATAAATGAACTTATTTTCGCCAAAGTTGCCTAAAAGGATGATGATTAAAATAATGCTGTAATAAAAGGCATATTTTGCAAACGGACTTAACGCGGCCGGCATTTTTTCAAGGGCATACCTTTGGCGGCGCCCAAACCATTCAACTACAAAAACCCCAATTACTAAAGCAATAAAAACATACCCTGTTTCCTGAATAATTTTTATGGTTTGCCGGTAAGCGCCAATATTGAAAAGGCCCGATACCGAATGTGTAACCATATAAACCGCCTCATGGAAGTTTTTAGCCCGAAAAACCATCATAGACAATAATATCAGCAAAAATGTTCGGCCCATTTGAAATACCTCGGTTATTGAAGGGGTATTGCTATTGGGGGCTACAGTATCCTTGTAGTTGATATGGCGGGAACTAAGCAGCGAGGGTAAAAGGTAAAGTGCATTTAACAATCCCCATAAAATAAAGTTCCACGATGCGCCGTGCCAGAAACCGCTTAATAAAAAAATGATAAACACATTGCGTATTTTTTGCCCTTTACTGCCCTGGCCCCCTCCCAGGGGAATGTAAACATAATCCCTGAACCAGCTATATAGTGATATATGCCATCGCCGCCAAAATTCACCAATGTTTCGCGAGAAGTATGGAAATGCAAAATTTTGCATCAGTTCAAATCCAAAAAGGCGGCCCGAACCTATAGCAATATCCGAGTAGGCCGAAAAATCGCAGTATACCTGTATCGTAAAAAATATCCCAGCTAATAATAAAGCGGAGCCTGTGTAATCGTGTGAATTAGCATAGATCAGATCAACTACTCTGCCGCAGTTATCTGCAATTACAATCTTTTTAAAAAAGCCCCAAAGCATTTGCTTAAGGCCATCAACTGCTTTAGCCTGATCAAACCGGCGTTTTTTAAGAAACTGGGGCAACAAATGTTCAGCACGTTCTATGGGCCCGGCAACTAACTGTGGAAAAAAGCTTACAAATGCCGCAAAAGCAATAAAATCTTTGGTGGGAGTAAGCTTGCGCCGGTAAACATCAATGGTATAGCTCATGGTTTGGAACGTATAAAAGCTTATTCCGGCGGGTAAGATGATGCTTAGCGTAAAAAAATCAGCTTTTATCCCAAGCCATGAAAGCCCGGTAATGAAATTTTCAATAAAGAAATTATAGTATTTAAAGAAGCCTAAAAGGCTTAAGTTGGCGGTTATGCTTACAATAATCAGCGCTTTACGTCGCGAATTTTGTGTTGTGCGGTTTAATGCAAGGGCTACAAAGTAATCAACTACAGTTGTGATAAAAAGCAGGGACAGCAGTTTCCATTGCAGCCATCCGTAAAACAAATAGCTTGCAAGTAAAACGAATAGGTTTTGCAGAGGTAATTTCCGCTCTAAAATGAACCAGTAAAATATGAATACTAAAGGTAAAAATATGGCATATTCAACCGAGTTAAAAAGCATAAATAACTATATTTTATGTTGAAGATAAAGAAAAACCGGAGAACCCAAAAATATCGCTGTGCTAAAGGGTTTTACAGGTCAGTGGGTTGCGCTTTAGCTTTTGACGTATTTATTTATTGGGATATTGTTTTTAATTTATCGTTATAATTTTTACTGTCCAAATAAAAAAATATATACATTTGACATAGTAACGCGCCAGGCTGCCAATTATCTGGTATTTAAACTCAAAACCTATAGTTTGAAAAAGTTCATTTTTACCCTGCTCATTGGTGTTTCG
The DNA here is from genome assembly GCF_059418485.1 of Mucilaginibacter sp. GW821-FHT07H05. Lineage (NCBI taxonomy): Bacteria > Pseudomonadati > Bacteroidota > Sphingobacteriia > Sphingobacteriales > Sphingobacteriaceae > Mucilaginibacter > Mucilaginibacter sp. GW821-FHT07H05. Next base: position 652,985 of record NZ_JBWKPY010000003.1, on the reverse strand, counting down.
TTTGCGGCAGCTTATGCCCAGGTTGGATATAACTACGCCCAGTACGATTTTGGCCTATCGGGAGCAGTTAATACCACCTACACCGATTTTGCAAAAAGCGGATCGGGCTATGCAGCCCAGATCCATTTCACGTACAACTACAGTCCGTTTATTAACTATATAGCCGAGATACAGGTAGGCGGCCTTAATGGCAGCGATTTGACAGGAGTAATACCGGGCAGCGACCTTAGTTTCACTAATGATTATAGCATGGTAACTTTCAGGGCGCAATTGCAAATGGGCGAAATTATGGACTATTCAAGAAGTCAGTTCAGTAATTTTTTTAAAAATATTTATATCAGCACCGGTGTTGGCGTAATTTATACCGATGTTAAAAACTATGATACCGGCCAGCTCTCGGCCGAAAGTAAGAGTAGTAACGTATTTATCCCGTTAAAGGCCGGATATGAGTTTAAACTATTCAATAGTTATAATGAGCCATGGGCTAAAATTGATTTTGGTTATCAGTTTAATTATGTTTTAAGCGATAATTTAGATGGCGTTAACCCTACCAACAATCAATACAGCAAAAAAAATGACTCCATGAGCCAAATTGTTGTGGGCCTAAAGTTTGCCATTGGCGGCTATACTTCTTACCGTAAGTCTATCAATTATTAATGCTAATTAATATCCGCTAAGTGCATAAAAAAAGGAAATGTCCAATTAAGTCCATTTCCTTAAGTGCTCCCGACGAGATTCGAACTCATATCGATGGTACCGGAAACCATAATTCTATCCGTTGAACTACGGGAGCATGGCGCAAATATAACCTATTGCTTGTTATTATAAACTGATAAAATAAAAAAGGATCAGTTACTTTAAAGTTGATATAAAATTATGTGCCGAAAATTTTATATAAAGATTTCATTGATATAAATTTAACAACAAATTAACGGGCCTGTTGTATCATTGCCGGATATTTACCAATGTCAAACATCTGCTTACTTATGAGGAAAATTCTATTCGCTTTAACCGTTATTAGCTTTATTAACATACAGGTAAAAGCGCAAAACGCGGCCGATATAAAACCGGCGCCGGCAATGACTGCGCCGCAGCCCTTTTTGTTTTCTGTTAACACACTTACTGCAAATACGCCATTATGGAGCGTAAACTATGCAGGCGGTTATGGCGAGCGCACAGCAGGATCATTCGGTTATGATGGTGTAGACCAGCAATTAGCTGTTAAAGGCTACCTGGGTAACCGGTTTACCTTTTTGGCGGCTGCCAGCCTGGGTTTTGCCAATTCGGGTGGGACTACCAGCGCACAGCAGGCCGAAGTGATCCGTGATTTTATTGGCGGGCAAAAAGCCATAGGCGCACGTTTTGGTGTAGGCTTAGGCGCTAACCGCGATTTTTCAAACACCGCCGCCATATTTAGCCGCATTACAGCCGCCTATGATGCCGCAGCCTGGCGCGTTGGGGGCAACCTGAAATTTGAGAAAGCCTTTAATAAAAACCGCGACGGTATAGATCTGATTACCAGTGTTGGTTTTCAGCACTGCATTGCCGGGCCATTTTTTGCCGGTATAGAAGCCGTAGGGCAGGACCTGGAAGGCTTTTGGGAAAAGGACGAAGCCGAAGGCGGCGCCAAATTGCTGATCGGGCCATCTATCAATGTAAACCCATACCGCTCCCGCTTCTCATTTTCGGTATGCGGCGGCCCCGTATTTTATGCTACACATAGTACCGTGGTACCTTCCGCAGCTATCAGGGATGTAGGCGCGCTGGCTTCACAAAATGGCTATACCATCAGGGTAATGGTCGCCTTTAATTTACACCAATAACATCAACATGAACAACAGACGCAAATTTCTTAAATCAACACTCATCGGCATGGCAGGTATTAACCTGCTGCCGGCCATCAACTCGTTTGCCGGGACTGTAGATGGTAACAGTTATACCAAGCCGGATGCTAAGTTTAAACTGCGTTTTGCGCTGGTTTCTGATGGGCATTATGCGCAGCCCGATACCGATTCGGATACTTTTTACAGCAACATGGTTAGCTGGATGCATAAAGAGCATCATGATAACCACCTGGATATGGTAATTGTTAACGGTGATCTGGTGCATAACCGTCCCGACCTGCTGCCTAAAATAAAAACTACTTATTTAGATAAATTACCTGTGCCTTACCACACACTGCCCGGCAACCACGATTTTGCCGATGCTCAGGTTTGGAAAAACGTATTCGGGTACGAGGATAATTATACTATTGATAAGGGCGATATCGGCTTTGTATTGGCCAATACAGCAAATACAAAGGGCGAGTATGTTTGCCCTAATGCCGCATTTTTAAAGGCATCGTTTGACAAATTTAAAGCTAAACCTATTGTATTTGCGGTATTGCACGTTCCGCCGCATACCTGGCTGCCCGAAGAGAAAACGATATTTTTAAATTGCCCCGATATCATTGAATTGCTGCACAGCTATCCAAATATTAAAGCCGCGTTCCACGGGCACGATCATTCGCTGGATGGAGTACGTTATACCGGTAAAAACTTCCCGCATTTGTTCGATTCGCACTTTGGCGGTAATTGGGGAACTGAATATAAGGGTTACAGGATTGTAGAGGTTGGGGTGGATAATACCATCAATACCTACCAGGTTAACGCCAGCCAAAATCCGAAGCTGAATGGGAATAAGCTTTAAGCCCCCCGGCCCCCTAAAGGGGGAGCAAATGTGCAGATGAGAAAATGTGCAAATATGCAGATGATAAAAAAGGCGCTTCGGTTTACCGAAGCGCCTTTTGTTTTAATTATATCTTTTCGGTCTTTCCCGACTTTTCGACTACTTACACCCCCTTTAGGGGGCTGGGGGGCTACACATTAAACCTGAAGTGCATTACATCGCCGTCTTCAACTACATATGTTTTGCCTTCAATACCCAGTTTGCCGTTCTCTTTAATAGTAGCTTCCACACCGTTGTATTTTACAAAGTCATCGTACTTGATCACTTCGGCACGGATAAAGCCTTTTTCAAAATCACTGTGTATTACACCAGCTGCCTGCGGGGCAGTAAAGCCCTTGGTGATGGTCCAGGCGCGTACTTCCTGCACACCGGCGGTAAAGTAGGTGGCCAGGTTAAGCAGCTTGTAGGCGGCCTTAATCAGCTTATTAACGCCCGATTCGGTTAAACCCAGATCCTCCAAAAACAACTGGCGTTCCTCATAGCTTTCCAGCGTAGCAATTTCCGATTCTATTTGTGCTGATATAACCAGCACTTCGGCGCCTTCTGCTTTGGCAGCGGCTTTCACCCTGTCTACATAAGCATTGCCGGTGTTAACCGATGCCTCATCTACATTACAAACATATAATACAGGTTTGGCGGTTAGCAGCCATATATCGGCAATGTATTCCTGATCTTCTTCGGCAACGGGAGCGGTACGTGCCGATTTACCTTCCAGCAAATGGTTTTTGTAAATGGTTAGCACGTCGAAGGTTTTTTTGGCCTCCTTGTCGCCGCCGGTTTTGGCCATTTTTTCAACCTTCTGTATCTTTTTCTCTATCGAGTCAAGGTCTTTCAGTTGTAGTTCGGTATCAATAATTTCCTTATCGCGTATCGGGTCAACAGAACCATCAACGTGTATTACGTTATCGTTATCAAAGCAGCGCAATACGTGCAATATGGCGTTGGTAGCACGGATATTGGCCAAAAACTGGTTACCCAAACCCTCGCCCTTGCTGGCACCTTTAACCAGGCCGGCAATGTCTACAATCTCAATTACGTTAGGCACCACATTTTTAGGGTTCACTATTTCGGTGAGTTTGGTCAGGCGCTCATCCGGAACAGTAATAACTCCCACATTGGGTTCTATTGTGCAAAACGGAAAATTGGCCGCCTGCGCTTTAGCGTTTGATAAGCAATTAAAAAGAGTTGATTTCCCCACGTTTGGCAAACCCACTATACCACATTGTAGTCCCATGTTTTATTAAATTTAGTCGATGGTCCATAGTCGATAGTCCATAGTAAGATTGCAAAAACGCTATCGACTATGGTCCATGGGCTATGGACTAAAATCGCGCAAAGATAACAGAAAAAACGGCCTGTTTTTTTGAAAAATTAAACGCACCTTTGCGGGCGCTATCAATAGGCATAAAATCAACCATAACATGTAAAAACGGAGGGGCCACATATGGAAAAAGAGATGTTGGAGGAAGTAGAAATATTGCTGGAGCAAAACGACGATAAGCAGCTTAGCGATTATCTTAACCATCTTAATATATCGGATGTTGAACAGCTGGTAGATGAGTTTCCGGAATATGGCCCTAGGTTTATCGAAACATTATCGATTAACCGCGCTGTTAATGTTTTCCGTATCCTGGATTTTCCGACGCAGGAGCGTATCATTAAAAAACTTACCGGGACAAAAATTGCCGAACTTATTAATGGCCTGCCGCCGGATGACCGTACCGCGCTGTTTAGCGAACTGCATGGCGACGCGGTAAAGAACCTGATCCTGCACCTGCCGCCGGATGACCGGAAGGAAGCCCTGTCTTTATTGGGTTATGAAGAAGATAGCGTTGGCCGTTTAATGACGCCCGATTACATCACCGTTAAACAGGATTGGGATGTTACCAAGGTACTGTCGCACATCAGGCGCTACGGTAAAAACTCCGAAACTATTGATGTGCTGTATGTGATTGATAATAACGGTGTTTTGCTGGATGATATCCGCATCCGGGAGATACTGCTGGTTAAACCCGAAACCAAGGTGAGCGCCCTGATGGATAGCCGCCTGATCGCATTAAATGTAAAAGACCCGCAGCAGGAAGCCATTAACGTTTTCCGTATGAATAACCGCACAGCTTTGCCGGTAACGGATGATGATAACATTATGCTGGGCATTGTTACTGTGGATGATATCCTGTGGATAGCTAACGAAGAATATACCGAAGACATCCAGAAAATTGGTGGTACCGAAGCGCTGGACGAACCTTATTTAGATATTAACCTGTTTCGCCTGGTTAAAAAGCGGGTAGGCTGGCTCATCGTTTTGTTTTTAGGTGAGATGCTGACTGCAAGCGCTATGCAGTATTTTGAAGGATCGATAGCGAAGGCGGTAGTGTTAGCTATGTTTATTCCTTTGATCATATCCAGCGGGGGCAATAGCGGCTCGCAGGCATCAACATTAATTATACAGGCTATGGCCCTGGGAGAAGTTACCATTGCCGATTGGTGGCGTGTAATGCGCCGCGAATTGCTGTCGGGTACTATGTTGGGCATCACCCTGGGCATTATTGGCTTTCTGCGGATCTTTGTTTGGACGATGATCTTTCCTACACTCTATGGCCCGCATTGGATATTGGTTGGTTTTACCGTTGGTACGGCGCTGATAGGGGTAGTGCTTTGGGGATCCTTAGCAGGCTCTATGCTGCCACTGTTACTCAAAAAAGTTGGCGCCGACCCGGCCACGTCATCCGCCCCCTTTGTGGCTACGCTGGTTGATGTTACCGGGCTGATCATTTACTTTAGTATAGCGGTAATGATTATGAGTGGTACATTGTTGTAACGGCACCATGCTTGGATAACCACTATGTCATTCGAACGAACCGCGCATTCCCTCCCTTGCTCATCGAAATGACATAAATTATATAAAAGCAAAAAATCCCCCGGTAAACTACCGGGGGATTTTTTGCTTTATAATTGGTTAGGGAGGAGTTTAAATTTCAAATGAAAAATCTTCGTCGGCTGATGCCCGTGCTGGTTCGTGGTTTTCGCTGAATTCGTAACGTTTTTCCACAACTTCCTGGTTGGCTTTAATATAGTCGATGGTTTCTTTTAAACCTTCGGCAAATTTTTCAAAGTCTTCTTTATACAGAAATATTTTGTGCTTCACAAAAACACCATCCTCCAAACGTTTCTTACTTTCGGTAACGGTAACATAATAGTCATTTGATCTTGTTGCCTTTACATCAAAAAAGTAGGTACGCTTGCCTGCTCTTACCTTTTTTGAAAAAACCTCCTCGCGCTCTCTATTGTCAAAATCTCCCATATAATAAGTGTTTGTTTAGTTTGTTTGGGATAAATATATAAATTTTTTCAAACAGCAAGTATTAATTTCAATAATATCTAAAAATTTTAGCGTATTTTTTAATACTATTTTATTAGTTTATGGGTTTAGCTTCAAAGAGAGGTTAAATCAAGCCTAACTATTTTCGGCCTCTTCTAATAATTGCTTTTCGTATAATTCAAAATAACTGCCTTTTAGTTCCATCAGGCTATCGTGGGTGCCCTGCTCAATAATCTGGCCCTGGTCCATTACCAGTATTTTATCGGCGTTTTTAATGGTTGATATGCGGTGGGCAATAATAATACTTGTTTTACCCTGCATAATATGCCCCAGGTTATTTAATATAGCCTCCTCGGTACGGGTATCAACCGCCGACAGGCAATCGTCAAATATCAGTACCTGCGGGTGTTTAACAATGGCCCTGGCTATAGATACACGCTGCTTTTGCCCGCCCGATAGGGTAATACCGCGTTCGCCTATCATGGTTTCAAAGCCGTTTTCAAACTCAATAATATTATCATAAACGGCGGCGTCCTTAGCGGCTTGTTCTACAACAGGCATATCTAATACATCGGCGCTAAACGCAATATTATTAGCTATCGTATCCGAAAATAAAAATACTTCCTGCGGTACAAAGCCTATTTGCGCCCGGTAATGCTCCAGGTTTTGCAGGTGCAGCGGCAGTTGATCTATCTCAATATGCCCATCGGTGCAATCATACATCCGCATAATCAGGTTAGCCACTGTTGATTTCCCTGAGCCCGTACGGCCAATGATGGCCACCATCTGGCCCGGCTCGGCGGTAAAGGATATATTTTTAAGCGCCTGGATACCGGTATCGGGATAAATAAAGGAAACGTTATTAAAAGTGATCTGCCCGTTTATTTTGCGTTGCTCATTGCTAATAGATGCAATTTCGGATTTAGTATGCAAAAACTCATTAATGCGCTTTTGCGATGCCGCCGCCCGCTGGATGAGTGAGGTAACCCAGCCTAAAGATATGACCGGGAACATTAACTGGTTAAGATATACTACAAATTCGGCCACATTGCCGGGGGTTACATTACCCTTCATTACTTCCACGCCGCCCACATAAATGATAATAACGTTGCTAATGCCGATCAATAACAGCATCATGGGGTAAAACAGCGCCTGCACCTGTACCAGCGCCATCGATTGCGTTTTATAACCTTCACTTTCCTTAGCAAAGCTTTCCTGAACAGATTTTTCGCGTACGTATGATTTGATCACCCTGATCCCCGAAAAATTCTCCTGCACAAAACCCGATAATGATGATAACCGCTGCTGGATCTTCTCGCTGCGCGAGTTAATGATATTATTTACATAGTAAATACTTATCACCAGTATAGGCATTGGTAAAATAGAAAATATGGCCAGCCGCACATTTACCGTAAGCATGGCATATATCACCATGATAAAAAGCACCACGGTATTTATGGTATACATAATGCCCGGACCAAGGTACATGCGCACACGGCTCACATCTTCGGTAACGCGGTTCATCAAATCGCCGGTATTATGGCGGCGATAAAAAGCCAGCGATAGTACCTGATAGTGGCTGTAGATCTCGTTCTTCAGGTCGTACTCGATATGGCGCGACATTAATATCAGTGTTTGCCGCATAAAGAAGAGGAACATGCCCCTCAATAAAGCCAAAACCAGCACCAGGAAACCAAACAGCAGCAGGCTATGCCCAAAAATGGTATAAATTATACTTTGCCGTTCAAACCCTGCAAACAGGTGATAGGTGCCGATATTATCGGTAACCAAATCGAAAGCGATGCGGATAACCTGTGCCGGTAATACGCCAAATATGTTGGAAATAATCACAAACAAAATCCCCGGCAACAGGCGCCAGCGATATTTCCACAGGAATTTATTTAGATATGCAAGGTCCTTCATGATAAAAAGTCCGGAAGACCGGAAGACCGGAAGACCGAAAGTCAAAGATAGGGGATTAGTCCGAAAGTCGGTAAGCCGGCAAGACTGAAAGCCGAATAAAACGCCATGTATGACAATGTACTTTCGGACTTTCGGTCTTTCCGTCTTCCGGACTAAGCAAAAGAAATTTGCTTCAACCAAAAAAACACCTACTTTTGTCCCGACAACACTACCATATCTGCAATGCCTGTACCTAACAATAACGATCTTTCCATTTTTAGCCAGCTAACAGAATACGGGCATCAAAAAATAGTGTTTTGTAACGACCCCGACACCGGGCTTAAAGCCATCATAGCTATTCACGATACTACTTTAGGCCCTGCTTTGGGCGGTACCCGCATGTGGACATACCGATCTGAACGAGATGCCCTGAACGATGTGCTGCGGCTATCAAAAGCCATGACCTATAAAGCGTCTATTTCGGGCTTAAATATTGGGGGCGGCAGCGCCGTTATTATTGGCGACCCGCGAAAAGATAAAACCGAGGCCATGATGCGCCGCCTGGGCCGTTTCATCAAAAACCTGAACGGCGAATTTATTACCGGCGAAGATATGGGTACCAACCCACGCGATATGGAATATATCCGGATGGAAACCCAGCATGTTACCGGCTATCCCGAAACAATAGGTGGCAGCGGCGACCCTTCGCCTATTACTGCCAAGGGTGTAATTATGGGCATAAAAGCCTGCATAAAGGAAGTATATGGAACCGATACCCTGGCCGGCCGTTCTGTAATTGTGCAGGGAGTGGGCCACGTAGGCGAAACACTGGTACGCTTGCTGCGTGATGAGAACACCAAAGTATACGTAAGCGATATTAATGAAGACAGGGTAGGGCAGGTATCTAAAAAATACGGCGCCCAGCCGGTATCCAACAATAATATTTTTGATATAGATGCTGATATTTATGCCCCCTGCGCTTTAGGTGCAACTATAAATACCAGTACCATTAAAAAGCTAAAATGCGCCATTATAGCCGGCTCGGCCAATAACCAGTTAGAAGATGAGGCCCTGCATGGCAAAATGCTGCTGGACAAAGGCGTTATCCTGGCACCCGATTACGTGATCAACGCGGGTGGTTTGATCAACGCCTATTCGGAATTGATGGGTTTTACCCGCAAGCGCACCCTGCAGCTAACCGAAAATATTTACGATGCTACACGCAGCATTTTAAAATTATCGAAGAGCGAAAACATCCCAACCATTGAAGCAGCAAACAAAATAGCAGAAAAAAGAATAGCCGATATTAAGAAAATTAAAACATCATACTAATAATTTCATTATACCAAGGATTTAATCCTTACAAATCGTTCTTACCATGTTAAACAGAAGGCACCTTAGGGTAAAAGTATTACAGGCGTTGTACGCCTATCACCAATCAGATTCGAAAGACGTTAAGTATCACGAGAAACAACTGCTGCAAAGCATTGATAAGGTGTACGAAATGTACATCTGGATGCTGTCGCTTATTTCTGAAGTTATTGATTATGCATCGACCGATGCCGACGAGCGCGCGAACAAGCACCTGCCCACTGCCGAGGATTTGAAACCTAACCTCAAAATCCTGGAAAACAGGTTCATTACCTCGTTAAAACAAAATAAAGAATACATTACGGCGTTAAAAAAATATAAGGTTTCCTGGAGTTTTGATCCGGAGCTGGCCCGTGCTTTATTTAATATCCTTAAAAACTCGGACGAGTATAAAGAGTACCTGCAAAAAACAGACGATACCATATCAACTGATAAGGATATTATTAAATTCATCTTTAAAAAAGTGATCCTGAAATCGTCATTAGCCGAACAGGTTTTTGAGGATATGTTTATCTTTTGGCCGGTAGATAAGGATGTATTGCAGGCGCTGATCGCAAAAACGTTTAAGAATTTCGCTTATGACGACCCAGCCCAGAATAAGCTGGCCGAAGTAACCGGCAACTGGGTAGAAGACCGTGAGTTTATAGTAGACTTGTTTGAAAAAACCATCCGTTACGATAGCCCATACCAGGAATTGATTAGCGCCAAAACCCAAAACTGGGAACCCGAACGTATAGCTATGATGGATACCCTGCTGATGAAAATGGGGATAACCGAGTTTATTAACTTTACATCGGTACCGGTAAAAGTTACTATAAACGAGTACCTGGAGATAGCCAAGGAATTTAGTACACCTAAAAGTAATTCGTTTATAAACGGTATATTAGACAAAATTTTATCAGAGCTTAAAACAGAAAATAAGATCAGGAAAATTGGCCGCGGTTTAATAGAAGAGTAAAAATGAAAAAAGTATTAATAGCCATCCTTTCATTAAGCATCCTTACTGCCTGCAACAATGGCAGTACAAAACCAGTAGCAGGCGCCGCCCTAACCAAAGAGAACGCGCCGGTAATAAAATTTGATAGCGAGGCTTTTGATTTTGGCAAAATTAAAACAGGGGATAAGGTTACGCACGAGTATAAATTTGTGAATACGGGCAAATCGCCGTTGATCATCAGCGATAGTTATGCTACCTGTGGCTGTACCAAACCCGAGTGGCCGCATACGCCAATAAAACCGGGCGATAGCGGCATTGTTAAAGTTACCTTCAGTAGCGAAGGGAAATCGGGACTGCAGGATAAGCAAATTACTATAGTGGCCAATACTTTACCGGCTAATACAGTAGTGCACATGGTAGGTGAAGTAATTGAAACAGCAACAAAAAAATAATTTTTAGATAACAAATGATAGCAACAGTTTTATTACAGGCCGCCGGTGGTGGCTTAGGCAGTTTGGGCAGCATTGTACCCATGATTTTGATCATTGTGGTATTTTACTTTTTTATGATCCGCCCGCAGGTTAAAAAGCAAAAAGATCAGAAAAAATTAGTGGAAGAGATTAAAATAGGGGATAAAGTAGTTACCACAGCCGGTATACATGGCAAAGTTGCCACCGTAACCGACACCTATTTTTTAATTGAGGTTGATAATAATGTAAAGATCAAGTTTGAGAAATCAGCGATATCGCTTGAATCTACAAAAGCGTTGAACACACCTCCGGCCGTAACAAAATAACATACGCCGCCGACATGGAATGCCGTTCAATTTGGTTTTAATTGAACGGCATTTTATTTTAAGGTAAAAAATAAAATTGGGTGGTAATGTAACCACAAAGGTCACTAAGGAATGTCATAATAGTCAACACAAAGGTCACTAAGGCTTTTAAATCCATTTAGCTTTGTGTCCTTCGTGCAAAGCTTTGTGACCTTTGTGGTTAAATCGCCATCAAGAAAGGTTCAAAACACAAATACGCAAATGGGCATCATCAAGCTCTCGGCTATAGAACGCAGGCGACTGTCGGTATTTATTACCTGCCTTGTGCTGGCTGTTGTGGCGTGGGTATTTGTTTCGCTCTCAAACGATCATAAATATGTGATCAAAGAGATCGTCAATTTTAAAAATGCCCCGCAAAAACGGGCTTTTCACTCGCTGCAATCGGATACTGTAGATGTAACCATGCATGGCACTGGCTGGCAAATGCTGTTATCTCAAATGAAAAACGAAAGCCGGGTGATCGATATCGACCTGCATACGCTGGAGAGTAAAAGCTTTGTGGTATTAAGCAGTCAGTTAAAACAAATTAATGCCGGCCGGGATTCAGAAAATTACATTGCCGCCATTAATCCCGATACCCTGTATTTTGATTTTACCAACCGGGCTGTAAAAAAAATACCGGTAAAACTTATGCTGGCTATTAATTACCAGCAAGGTTTTTACCGGTCCGATCATATTGTGATCAAGCCCTCATACATTACGGTTAGCGGCCCGGCAAGTCGCATTGATAAAATAGACAATTGGCCCACCGATTCATTAAAATTGCAGGATATTAACGAAAGCTACAGTACGCGCCTAAACCTGCGCCCGGTTAACGATGGCAGTTTGGTAGTATATCCTAAAACGGTAGAAGTGCGCATTCCGGTTGATGAATTTACCGAGAAAACGCTGGAAATACCGATAAAATTGATCAATCATAATTACGACAACGTTAAAATTTTCCCCCAAAAGATAAAGGTAACCTTCACCGTTTCGTTGAATAAATATGCCGAAACCGACGAAGATTTTTTTGAAGCTACCGCCGATCTGGACCTGTGGCGTAATAAGGGTTATAGCAACTTGCCGGTAACGTTAACTCGCAAGCCTTCTTTTTGCAAAATAGTGAGCATTGTGCCCCGTAATATTGATTTTATTGTTAAAAAGTAATGTTTAAAGTAGGCATCACAGGCAATATAGGCAGTGGCAAAACCACCATCAGTAAAATATTTGAATTATTGGGCGTCCCTGTTTTTTACGCGGACGACCACGCCAAAGACGTGATGGTGCGCGATGCGGAACTGATAGCCGGTATTAAGCAAACCTTCGGTAACGAATCTTATTTTGATGATGGCTCGCTCAATCGCAAGCATATTGCAGGGATCGTATTTAATAACGAGGCCGAATTAGCGAAGCTGAACGCGCTGGTGCACCCCGCCACCTTCCGCGCTTTTGATAACTGGCTGGCTTTGCAGCATGATGTACCCTATGTGATGAAGGAAGCCGCTGTGTTATTTGAAAGCGGGTCGTATAAATTGTGCAACCGGTCGCTGATGGTGACTGCTCCGCTGGAATTGCGGCTGAAACGCGTTTTACAGCGCGATCATATTACCCGGGCCGAGGCTGAAAGCCGTAACGCCAAACAGTTTAGTGAAGAAAAGAAGATTGAACTCGCTGATGACCTCATCTGTAATGATGAAACCCGCCTGGTGATCCCCCAGGTGCTGGCATTACACCAGTTGTACCTATCTCTAAGTAAATGATCATTGCCGATTTTATCCATTTTAATGCTACCGGTTTATATTGCCCTTACGGGGATTTTTACCTTGATCCGCAGCAGCCGGTAAAAAACGCGGTAATATCCCACGCCCACGGCGATCATGCCGTGAGCGGTAATACCAATGTTTATTGCACTGCTGCCACACATCAGTTTATGCTGGTCCGTTATGGTAAAAACGCAGGTAAGGTATTCCATGTAGTGGATTTTTACCAAACTTTTACTGTTGGCAAAGTTAAAATTACCCTGATCCCTGCTGGTCATATCCTGGGTTCGGCCCAGGTGCTGATGGAATATGAAGATGTTAAATACCTGTATACCGGCGATTATAAACTACAGCCCGATGCCAGTTGCGAGCCGTATGAGTTTGTTAAGGCCGATGTACTGATTACCGAAAGTACGTTTGCCAATCCCGAAACCAGTCACCCGGATCCGATAGCAGAAGTGCGGAAAATGGGCGATATTAAAATGAATATCCTGCTGGGCGCTTATGGATTGGGCAAAAGCCAGCGCTTGATCAGGATGATGAACGATATCATTCCGCAGAAAAAGATCCTGGTGCATCACCGTATTATGCCGTTGAACCAGGTTTATGAAAAGGCCGGCTATCCGCTGGGCAAGTATGAGTTATATAGCCGCAAACTCATGAAAAACCAGGATGAGTATGTATATATCGTGCCGCCGTTTACTTTCGACAGTTATTTTAAGGCAACGGGGGTAAAGCGCTTATTTGCATCGGGCTGGAAAAATTTACAGGTGAACGGACAGGATACGCTGATGTTATCAGACCATGCCGACTGGAACGATATTTTGCAGGTAATAGCCCATACCCAGCCTCAGCAAGTATGGACATTGCATGGCGAGGGTAAACATTTGGCAGCACACTTCAGTAATGCTATTTTTGTGAAAATGTTATCCTAAAAATGCTGCAGGAAAATATTGATTATTATATAAATGAAGATGGTAACTTTGTATTTACCCGCGAATACCATTTAAAGCGCGGTTATTGCTGCAAAAACAAATGCCTGCATTGCCCCTGGGACTATGGTAAGCCAAAACAAAATACCGATGAGGAGCATAAATAAGATGCTGCCACGTTTAAAATAGAGTTATGCAAATAGATAAGGAAATACAAAGCACCAAATTTGAGGATAACTACCATAAGGTGATCATCAATATTTCTTATACCTATGGCTGGTTAACCAATGCTACCCGCGAAAACTTCGAGAAATATAATCTCACCACCCAGCAATTCAATATCCTGCGCATTTTGCGCGGACAATATCCTAATCCTGCCACCATTAACCTGCTTAAAGAGCGCATGATTGACAAAATGTCGGATGCATCGCGCATTGTAGACCGGTTGATTCAAAAAGGCATGGTATCGCGCTGCACCAATAAAAAGGATCGCCGGGCGGTTGATATCCGCATTAGCGAAATGGGTTTAGAAACCCTGTGTAAAATGGATGATGAGTTTAAATCTAAAGACCTGCTGCAAAATAATTTAACCGAGGAAGAGGCAGGGCAGTTGAGTGATTTGTTGGATAAGCTGAGGGGGTAAGGCCCCCCAGCCCCCTAAAGGGGGAGTTAGCATTGCTTCTGTTCCCCCTTCAGGGGGTTAGGGGGTTACATCTCACTCAAAAACCCACCCAGCGCAATCCCAACACCCAACAGCACCGCAATCATCTTGCGCATATTAAACTTATGGTCTTCGGTCGATTCGAATAGGATAGTGGTAGAGATATGCAGGAAGATCCCGATCACTATGCCCATTATCCGGTTAAAATAATGCTGCAGGTTGCCAATACCGCCACTACTTAATGCCGAACTGAAAAAGTAACCGGCCGGCGCCATTATGGCAAACAGGAATACATAAAAGATAACCCCGTTTTTTTTGATATTGCTGGATAACAGCACACTACCCAGCGCAAAAGCAGCCGGGATATGGTGCAGGGCAATACCAAACACCAGTTGGTTCTGCTGTCCTTCGGCCAATGGCATACCCTCTAAAAAGGCGTGCAGGCAAAGGCTCACCATAATCCCTAAAGGGAAAACGATCTGATCGTGCGCGTGCGAGTGTACATGGATATGCCCGTGTTCAATCCCATCCGAAAACTGTTCCAGTACAATTTGAAACAGGAAGCCGATCAGAATAAAAACGCCTACCATGTTATCAGCATCGTGATAGGCGTCGGGTATTAAGTGTAGTACCGTAATGCCAAACAAATAAGCCCCGCTGAATGACAGCACCAGCTTTAATTGCTTGTGATTGCCCCCTTTAAACAGGAACACCGATATGCCGCCGCCAAACGCGGCTAAAAAAA
This sequence comes from Mucilaginibacter sp. GW821-FHT07H05, assembly GCF_059418485.1. Taxonomy (NCBI): domain Bacteria; kingdom Pseudomonadati; phylum Bacteroidota; class Sphingobacteriia; order Sphingobacteriales; family Sphingobacteriaceae; genus Mucilaginibacter; species Mucilaginibacter sp. GW821-FHT07H05. The sequence continues at coordinate 637,814 of NZ_JBWKPY010000003.1, read as the reverse complement.
GGATAAGTATTTTCCAGGTCGCCATTAAAATCCGGGCTGTAATTTTTTCAGTAAAACAGCTCCAAACAGGTACCCCACTATCGTGCCATAAATAGCACCCGCCAAAATGTCAATAGGGTAGTGCACGCCAACATATAATTGCGCCAGGCAAACCAGTGTGGCCCATAGCAGGCACCAAAACCAAATGCCCCGCCAGCGCCTGTGAAAAACCAGAATTAAAAACACGGCTATAGCAAAGTGATCGCTGGCGTGCGATGACGGAAAACTAAAACCCGTTCCGCAATCCACGCGCGGGATAACTGTTTGTGCCAAAGCCGGGTCGTTACAGGGGCGTACCCGCTTCACCATTGGTTTTATTATACTGGCGCTGCCATAGTCTGAAACCGCAAAAGTGGCAACCAGCAGTAAAATAATGATAACGCCCTGCTTTTTATACCGCCAGATGCAAAAAACAAGTATAAAAACGTAAACCGGAATCCAAAACTGCGGATAGCGTAAATAGGGCATTATCCAATCGAAAAAGCGGTTGGATAACGTATGATTAAAAAAGTAGAACAACTTGCGGTCAAGCTGTAATAGGTATTCGGGCATAGTGTTTTGTAAACGGTTAAATATACCAATAAATTGAATTGTTGGGCTAAAGCCCCTGTTTTGCATTTGCCCATCCGTTGGCTGAAGCCAACGGCAATGAAATCGAAGTATTGGTAAACCGGTTAATTCATTGCCGTCCCTTTTAAGGGACGGATAAAATGGCAACCCCATTGGCTTTAGCCAAACAAATATAGGAGCTGATGGTTCGCATTAAAACATTCAATTAATCCACCAACATCAACACAATAATTTTTATTTTTACCCGCTAAAACATTTACACTTTGACACTCATTAAATCAATATCAGGAATTAGGGGCACTATAGGCGGCAGCGCAGGCGATGGTTTAACACCGCTGGATATTGTAAAATTCACATCGGCTTACGGCAGTTGGGCCGTCAAAAAATCAGGCATCAAAAAAATTGTTGTCGGTCGCGATGCCCGCATATCAGGCACCATGGTTAATCATATCGTGATCGGTACTTTACAGGGTTTGGGTATTGATGTGGTTGATCTGGGCCTGTCTACCACACCAACTGTTGAAGTAGCTGTTCCGCTGGAAAAAGCAGCAGGTGGCATTATCCTGACAGCCAGCCATAACCCTAAGCAATGGAACGCCCTAAAACTGTTAAACGCCGATGGCGAATTTATCAGCGATGCCGATGGTAAAGAAGTGCTGGATATAGCCGAACGCAGTGATTTTATTTACGCTGATGTAAACGATCTGGGTACCGTAAGGCAGGACGACAGCTACCTGCAAAAACACTTAGACCAGATACTGGCCCTGCCTTTGGTTGATGTAGACGCGATTACCAAAGCCGATTTTAAGGTGGTGATTGATTGCGTAAACTCTACCGGTGGCATATTTGTCCCCGCTTTATTAGAAGCCTTAGGCGTTAAAACCGTACACAAGCTATTTTGCGAACCTGATGGACATTTCCCGCATAACCCGGAACCGCTGCCTGAAAATCTGACCGCTTTATCTAAGGAAGTATTAGGTAAACGTGCCGACCTGGGCATAGCTGTTGACCCCGATGTTGACCGCCTGTGCTTTGTTTGCGAGGATGGAAACATGTTTGGCGAAGAATACACCCTGGTGGCTGTGGCCGATTATATCCTGAAAAATCAGGTAGGTAATACCGTATCCAACCTGTCATCAACCCGTGCTTTGCGCGATGTGACCGAGCGCGCCGGCGGCGAATATAACGCGGCCGCGGTAGGGGAGGTAAATGTAGTGAACCAAATGAAGGCCACCAACGCCATCATCGGTGGCGAGGGCAATGGCGGGGTGATCTATCCCGAACTGCACTATGGCCGGGATGCATTGGCTGGTATCGCTTTGTTTTTAACGCATTTAGCTAAATTCGGCAAACCGGTTTCGGTGCTGAAAAGTGGTTATCCTAATTATTTTATCTCTAAAAATAAGATCACGCTGACACCCGAAATGGATATAGATGCCTTGTTGTTAAAGGTAGAAGAGAAATATAAAAGTCAGCCGCATTCCACAATTGATGGGTTGAAGATAGAATTTGATAAAGAATGGGTACATTTGCGTCGGTCAAACACCGAACCGATCATCAGGATCTATTCGGAAGGTAATTCGGAAACGGTTGCCAACAACCTGGCCAATAAAATTATTAACGATATAAAAGAAATTTTAAAACTCAGTTAGTCAGAAAGTCCGGACCGCAAATCCGTAAGCGAAAACATCGCTGCGACCTATGGGATGCTAACTAAAAACCCACAAAAACATGCGCGTATACTTAGATAACGCTGCCACGACCCCGATGGATCCCGCAGTGTTAAAGGAAATTTACAAAGTGATGGAAAATCAGTTTGGTAACCCATCATCAATTCACGCGCATGGCCGCGAAGCAAGATCGCTACTGGAACGGGCACGTAAAACCGTCGCCGGTTTACTCCACGTTTCGCCGGCCGAGATCTTTTTTACATCAGGCGGTACCGAAGCCGATAATACCGCCATCAGGTGTGGTATTAATGATCTGGAGCTGAAATATGCTATCACCAGTAAACTGGAACACCACGCCGTTATCCACACCCTGGAGGCTATGGAACGTGCCGGTGCCATCACCCTGAAGTTTGTTGATGTAGACAGCAAGGGTAATATCAATTACAATCAGTTAGAAGAAATGCTGCAAGGCCAGGGCCGTACCCTGGTATCCCTGATGCATGCCAATAACGAATTAGGTACCATTACCGATATTGAGCGTGTTGGCGAGATCTGCGAAAAGTATGATGCCGTTTTCCATTGCGATACGGTACAAACCATGGGCCATTATGTGCACGATCTGAGCAAACTAAAAGTGCACTTTATTGCCTGTGCAGCGCATAAATTCCACGGGCCAAAAGGTGTTGGCTTTTTATATGTAAACCATAAGGTAAAAATTAAACCCATGATATATGGCGGCGCGCAGGAACGCAATATGCGTGGCGGTACCGAAAATATTTACGGTATTGCAGGCCTGGCCAAAGCGCTGGATATTTGCTATGCCGAAATGGAGCAACATAAAGATCATATCCAGGGCTTAAAATCGTACATGAAGCAGCAACTGGAAGAATTGGTTCCGGGCATCGCTTTCAACGGCGAAACTGATGAAGCTAAAAGCCTTTACACTGTGTTAAACGTATCCTTCCCCGAAATGGATATGGGCGATATGCTGTTGTTTAACCTGGATATTGCCGGTATTTCGGCCTCAGGCGGCAGCGCCTGCAGTTCGGGCAGCAATATCGGCTCGCATGTGTTAACGGCCATTGGTGCCAGTCCGGCAAGGCCATCGGTGCGGTTCTCTTTCTCTAAGTATACTACTAAAGAGGAGATTGATTATGCAGTAGCCAAGGTAAAAGATATTTGTTTGGTGAATGCTTAATAGTCATTAGTCACTGGTCATCAGTCATTAGGCTGGTGGTAAACAGATTAAGTATAGAAAGCGGCGCTAAGCCGCTTTTTTGTTTCCCGTCATTCTGAGTTATGAAATCCTTGCGAGACTTTAAGGGTGGAGTGACATGGAGGAAGCGGGCTGCCCTCTGCACTAAAACCGTCATCCTGAGCGATAGCGAAGGATCCCCGGTTAGCAGAGGGAAATGCATAGTTTGGGATTCTTCGCTATCGCTCAGAATGACAGGTTGAGTAAAAATTCCTTAAAACAATTTCTCCAATCCACTGGTTTATTAATTATAACTTAAATTATAAATAACCTATGGAAACAAATAATCAAAGCGGAACCGGATTTAACAGTAATTCCGATCCAAACGAAATCCCAGGACAAAAACATAACGAAAACGAAACCCCTGAACGTGAACAGGCTGATAACGAATCGCAAGGTTATTCACAGCAGCAGGAAGTGCAGCAACATAATGACGGTAACGATGCATCATACAGCGAGCAAACCGACCTTACCCCGCCGCGCGAGCATGAATTTCCATCTGAAGGACGCGCTACCACCGATTTTACACCCGGCAACCATGGACGCACAACCGGCCGTATGGTAGGGCACGAGCCTGGTACCGAAGGGATATAGAATAGTCCGAAAGTCGGGAAGTCAGAAAGATGTTTAGGATTTAAAAGTAAATGTTATGAATACCGAATATAATGGCCCGGGAAATAAGCGGGACAATAATCAATGGAAGAAGGCGCAGGAAGAAGGCCATACGCCAGGCTATGATACCACCAATAAAGGTCTTGAAAGTCGTGGCCCTAATAAACGTAAACCCTTCAAAGTATTAAATCAGGATGGCAGTTTAGCTGATTTACCTGATGATAAAGCGGAAGGCAGGGGTGCTTTAGATGGCACAATAGGATTAGGAACCTAATGGTTCGAAAATGATTTAACAGGGATATAGGAGATTTCCTTTATCTAAAAAATCTCAGTCACAGGTAAGCGGATATACGACAAATATGGCCGACCCGCTTACCTGTGGCTGTTTTATGCCAAAAGTTTTATTTGATCTTTTTAACCGGCTTTAATTTTTCAAAAACATCTACCGGCATCATATTGCCTTCGGCATCAAAGTGCAGGGATGATATGCAGGTTTCGCGGTTATAGCCATCTCCGTCGGGTATTTTAAAGCGGTGATAGGCAATATACCATTCATCCCTGCCCGGCACTTGTACAACCGAGTGGTGCCCCGCGCCCTTTACCACGCCTTTTCCTTTTAATACCGGATGCCCTTCCGCTTTTTTAAACGGACCCAAAGGCGAGTTTGAAGTTGCATAAGCGATAGAATAACGCGGGTCGCGGGTGTCATACTCCGACCACATCAGGTAGTAAATGCCTTTCCGTTTGATCATAAACGGGCCCTCGTTATAACCCGGAGGTTTAAACGATGCGATTTTTGCCGTATCACAACTAATCATGTCATCATTTAGTTTTACCACATTGCATTGCCCCTGTCCCCAGTATAGGTAGGATGTACCATCGTCATCGGTAAACACCATCGGGTCTATCATTTGCCCGCGGCGGGTGCCTTTGGCTATCAGAGGTTTGTTCAATGGATCTTTAAACGGCCCGGCAGGTTTATCGGCCACAGCTACGCCAATATTAACATTGGCCGAGTAGTAGAAATAATATTTATTGTGTTTAGCGGCAATAGTAGGCGCCCAGGCGCGCTCTTTGGCCCAGGTCAGGTCGCGCGGCAGATCAAGGATTACCCCTTCGTTCTTCCAGTCGGTTAAATTATCTGATGACCAGCAGGTAAACGCCGTTGATAACCAGCCTTTGGTACCATCGGTAGTAGGGTAGATGTAAAACTTTTTACCAAAAGCCGCGATATTAGGGTCGGCATATACTCCCGGTAATACAGGCGGGGGTGCATGCAGGGTATCGGCGGTTTGCGCCATCAGGTTTAAGGCAGGGCAAAGCAATGTTATGCAGCATGCTATTAATTTGGTGAGGTATAATTCTGTTTTCATTTTGAAAGACAAGGTAGGTATTTTTTGATACTTACCTGCCAGTTCACTAACATGATCAACCAATTAAAACTTAGGCTTAAGGCTTGCGTAATGCACGCAGTATTTTTGCTGCAGCTAAAAGGCGATTGAATGATTGCAGTGCATGTTTTAGCATTCAAAAACAAGGTATATTTAACCTTGAAATTTACGGAATTTGCTTAGCTTTAAGTTTTAGCAGCAACCTTATGAACTCCTTACTTTACCAAATCCCTGCAATCGTTATTACGATTATCTTGTTCACGCTGATGCTGATCGCTAATTATGCCGGTCATTATTTACGGAGGCGAAATTTGGTTAAAGACCCGGATCAGGTTGCAGATGGCCTGGGCCCGGTAGAGGGCTCCTTACTGGGTTTACTGGCCTTACTGCTATCCTTTACCTTTAGTATGTCGGCCGGTAAAAGCGACACCCGCCGGCAAGTAATTGTACAGGAAGCTAATAATATCAGCACCGCGATTTTACGTTGCGACCTTTATCCCGATAGCATCCGCAAAGCGCTTCGCGCTGATTTTAGACAGTACGTAGACGCGCGGATCAATTACTATAAAGCAGGAGTAAATGAGGCTGCCTTAAACAAAACCCTGCAGCAGGCCGGCGATATTTCCGCGCGGATATGGGCACGGATCATGCGGTTAGCGCAGGACAAGGAAAATACCTTACGGTCGCAGCAAATGATACCGGCGCTTAATGATATGATGGATATTACTACCACGCGCGATGCCGATAGAAATGCCCATGTGCCCGAATCTATCCTCTGGATGCTGTTTCTGCTGACGCTGGCCGGCAGTTTTGTTACCGGCTACGGCGCTAAAGATAAACGGTTTAACTGGGTGATTGTTGGCAGCTTCGCGCTGATGACCTCGCTCACCATCTACCTTATCCTTGACCTTGACCGGCCGCGCCGGGGGATCATTAATATGGATCAAACCCACAGTAAGATTGTTGAACTAAAACTGCTGCTGGCCGATAAATAGCCGTGTGCTGTTATCTGTTAAAACTGAGCATAATTTTACAGCCAAACAAATCGGAGCTTAGGATAGTGCCTTGTAATGTGCGGCCCCATAATTGTATATTAGCGATACGCTTGCTCCGGGCATTGTAGGTGCTGCTGCCTATCCGGTAAGGCACAAATGTTTTGCGGCCCGAATTATAAACATTAAAGTAATAACCCGATTGTTCGAAGTACTTCAGGTCGGCAGAGATGAAATCTAACAGCGTTGCATAACGTGTAACGCTGATATCAACCAACTTAAAACACTCATCATCACTCAGCCGAAAATCGATCAGCTTGAGGTGGCCGGGGCCCGACTGGATACAAATGGTATCCTGCAGATCAATTTCATGGATTGAACTGGCCCTTACTGCTTCCCTTACCAGGCGGCTGTTTGCCAGCAGTTGAACAAAATACGGCGTTTCCATAACGGTAAGTTTTCACTCATCAAACCTAACTTACTTATTTAGCACGGGGGTTTAAAAATTGACGGAAAGGGTTGAATTTTAATCAGAAAACCAATGCCGATTTATTACGAAATCATTTCGTTATCGGGAGATAGTTGTCTACTTTTGATAAACCTCAAAAATCTTTTTTAGATAAATCAATTATTAGTAAACTTAAATATAGCTTTAAACAATCGATTGTTTATATTTATCTCACTATAACGAGGTATGCTGTGTTTGGGGTGTAACGGAGTAACAGATGAGAAAAATTTTAATCAATCCACTCTTTATTGCTTTGTCTTTGATTGCTACTGCCGGCACCGTATTTGCACAGCCGAAAAGCAAGATAGAGCACTACTCCACCGAAGATGGATTATCGCATGATATTATTACCTGTATGTTTAAGGACAGGGAAGGGTTCATGTGGTTTGGCACCTGGGATGGGATCAACCGTTTCGACGGGCACCGTTTCCTGTCTTTTAAATCATCTCCGGGTGATATGTCTCAACTAAAGAATGACCGGATCGATCAGATCACCGAAGATCAGGCCAATCATCTTTGGATCAAAGCTTATGATGGCCAGGTGTACCGGTTTGATAAAAGCTCGCAACAATTTCAGCCCCTTGCATCAATTCTTAAGCTAAAAGAGCCATCGCAAATAACATTCGACCGTATTGTGGCTTCCGAAGGAAACATGTTATGGCTGTCAACCCTCAATAATGGTCTGATCTGGGTGCCCGATACGCGCGCCGATGCCTCCGCTTATTACGTTTATCGTAAAGGAAATCCGGATGGCTTCCGGCTGCCATCTAACAAGGTGAATTTTTTGCATAAGGACAGTAAAGGCACTATCTGGCTGGGGACGCCGGATGGCCTGGTTTATATGGATAAGAATGCACAGGGTGTTTTTCAATCGCATCTTTACACATCCGGTAATTACGGGCGGTTTAATTACACGGCGGTTACCGGGGCCAACAACAAATTATATTTTGCAACCAGGCAAGGCCAGTTAGTTATTTATGACAGAAGCAAGCAGTTGTTTACTGGTTTAGCGCTTAGTAAAGGCAGTTTGAACGGGTTGCAGTTGAGCACGGATAAGCAGGCGCTTTATGTAGCGACTTCTTCGGGCGAGTTGATCACCGTAAACACGTCCAGCCTTCAGTTTTCCTCAGCACTTTATATTAAGGATGTCCCTTTATATTCAATTTATGATGATCGGGACGGGAATTTGTGGATAGAACCGCATAAAAAAGGCGTTATTCGTTATCATATAGCCGATCATACGTTTAAAACCTATTCACAGAAAAATGATTCCAAATACAATTATGCCGGCAGTCATTTCAAGGTATTTCAGGATAACAAAGGGATGATCTGGACCGTGCTGAAAGACGGCGGGTTTGGATATTATGATAAAGCAGCGGATAGCATAGCCTATTTTTACAATAAACCAGGATCGCAAAACCGGCTATTCTCAAATATCGTCAATGTAACGTACTATGATCCGGATGGCATACTTTGGCTTCATACCGATCAGCGAGGTATCGAAAAGGTCATTTTTCAGCCAAATGGATTTAACCAGCAATTGCTGATAGATCCCTGGATGTTCAAGTCGGACAACGAGGTGCGGGGGCTGCTTTGCGACCGGAAGAACAGGCTTTGGCTTGGCGTTAAAAGCGGAAAACTGTATGTGCTGGACCATGGGCGCCGGGTGGCGATGGATTTTATAAATATGCCGAAAGACGGCCTGGGGTTAGTATACAGTATGATGCAGGACCGGTTGGGCGCTATTTGGTTGGGCACAAAAGCCAACGGCTTGTATCGTGCCGAACCGGTAAATGCCACCGAAACACGCTACCGGCTCAGCCATTATCAATCAGATCCGGATGATCCGCATACACTGAGCAGTAATGAAATATACGCCTTGCTGCAGGACGCCCGGGGCCGGATATGGGTAGGCACCTTTGACGAAGGCTTAAACCTGGTGGTCCCCAACAAATCCGGATTCGGTTTTTCCAGGCTGGGCGATCTGTCCGTAGGCAATCCGCATAGCGGGTTTCGTAAAATACGCTGCCTCACCACCGACCAAAATGGCCGCATTTGGATAGGTACCACCAACGGATTGGCGGTACTGGACCCTAACGGAGCCAAATTCAGGATTTCCAGCCACCGAAAAAAACCGGGTGATATCTCCAGTCTCGGCAATAACGATGTGCAGTTTATTTTACGGGATTCAAAAAACCGGATGTGGCTGGCAACTTCAGGCGGCGGAATCAACCTGGCGCTCGGCGACCCGTTTTCGGCGGATTTTAAGTTCAAAGTGTACACCACCAAAAATGGCTTGCCAAACGATTATTTAGTCAGCTGTACCGAAGACCTGAGCCATAATTTATGGGTGGCAACCCAAAGCGGCCTTTCGCGTTTTGAGCCTGAAAACGAACGTTTCCAGAACTACAATTCTTATGATGGTGTGCCGGTAGCATTTTCAGAAGCATCATGCCAGCGCATGCACGATGGCACGCTGGTGTTTGGAACAATTAAGGGTTATTTATCATTTGCACCAAAAGCCATTAAAGATTATCCGATAGATGCCCGTATGGCTTTTACTAATCTTCAGGTTAATAGTGCGGATATGAGCGTGGCCGGGTTAGGATCGGCTTTGAACAGCAATATCAATAATGCCAGCGGGATCAGGCTGAACTACCGGCAAAATATATTCAGTATCGACTATACCGTGCTGGATTACCGGGGCAGCGATAAGCAGACCTACCTGTACCGGCTAAAAGGGTTTGACAATGTATGGCAAAATAATCAAAGCCAGCGGAGGGCCACCTTTACCAATCTGCCACCAGGCGACTACCTGTTTGAGGTGAAATGTGTAAATAAAGATCTTTATCGTAATGTCCCTGTTAAACAACTCGCCATTACAATCCTGCCCCCGCCCTGGCGCACCTGGTGGGCCTATCTGATCTATGGACTGATCGCTGTTGCCATTTTTGAGATCATCCGGCGTACCGCCCTCGCTATGCTGCGTTTGCGGCAGCGGATAGCCGTAGAACACCAGCTGACCGAATTGAAAGTGAAATTTTTTACTAATATCTCTCACGAGTTACGGACGCCGCTCACCTTAATTCTTAATCCGCTGGAAGAGATCGCAAAAACGGAGCAGTTATCTGATAGAGGGAACCAATACCTGCAGGTGGTACGCCGTAATGCCAGCCGGATGACCAGGTTCATCAATCAGTTGCTGGACCTGCGCAAGGTGCAAAGCGGTAAAGCCAAACTGAATTGCTCCTTAATTGATGTTGTGGCATTTGTTAAGGATATCGGGGCTTACTTTAATGAACTGGCGCGCGAAAAAAATATTTTATTACACGTAGTGAGTGATCCGGCTATTATTTATGCCTGGCTGGATGCTGATAAAATTGAAACAGTACTGTATAACCTGATCAGCAATGCTTATAAATTTACGCCTGAAGGTAAAGCCATCACGGTGAGTATCACCACTAAAGCAAGCGACGGAGCGCTCCTGATAGAGGTTACAGACCAGGGCACAGGCGTGCGCCCGAATGAATTGCAGGATATTTTTGAACTTTATTACGAGGGTGCCCCCGGTAAAGGCGAGCAGTTAAAAGGGACAGGGATAGGGCTGGCCTTATCCAGGGAACTGGTAGAACTCCACCAGGGAGGGATTACGGCCAGGAATAATGAGGCAGGGGGGCTTACCGTCTCCATTACCCTTCCGGCGAGCAGGCCGTTTGCCGGCGACGTGGCTGCGGACCTGTTGCAAGATAATTCTGCTTTAGCAGATGCTCCGGAAGATACCGTTATACCTGGACCGGTAGTATCAGCATTGTCCGGGGCGCATCGGGCACATACGCCGCTGGTGCTGCTGGTAGAAGATAATCCAGATATGCGAACATTCCTGAAAACCCAGCTGAGCGCCATGTACCGCGTTGAAGTGGCAGAGAACGGGGAAGATGGTTTATGTAAAGCGCAGCGCATTTTACCGGATATGGTAATTAGTGATATTATGATGCCGGGGTTGAACGGTGTACAAATGCTGGATAAATTAAAAAATGACCTGGCCACCAGTCATATTCCCGTGGTACTACTGTCGGCTAAAAGCGCCATAGAGAGCCAGATAGAAGGCATTAAGTACGGTGCAGATTATTACATTACCAAGCCTTTTAACAATGAATTTTTGCTGGCAGCTATCGCCAACATCCTTAACAGGCGCAAGCAAATAGCCGAAGGCCTTATCAATGGCAAAAAGTTGATAGAATTAAATCCGGGCGAGATCACCATCACCTCTAAAGATGAAACCTTCCTTAAGCGGGTGCTGGAAATAGTCGAAGAGAAAATGGCGGATGCCGACTTTAATATCGACACGGTAGCCGGCATGGTTAACATGGGCCGCACCGCCTTTTATAGTAAGTTTAAAAGCCTTACCCAGATAGCCCCGGTTGAATTTGTGCGCGATATGCGGCTAAAAAGGGCCAAACAGTACTTTGATGCCGGCTTGGAGAATATTGCAGAGGTTGGCTATACGGTAGGGTTTAACAATTCGAAGTATTTCAGCACCTGTTTTAAAGCTAAATATCAGTTATCACCATCCGATTATCTGAAGTTAAAGCATACCGATGCCGACCCGCTTTCGAAACCGCATTAAGGTTAAGTTGGTCAAATTTTAAACCCAATACGTTATTTTTTAGACCTCCTGTCGCGCTATTCCTCCTAATTTTGATTGAAAATTTAAAAGTATGTCAGCAGTCGTTTGCAATATCTTTCAAGAGCAGGGTCTCAAACCAACGTTCAGAATGCGCCTGGTGGCTTTAGTCGCTTTTACGCTATTGTTAGCATTTAAAATGCCCTCCTTTGCCCAGTACCAGCACCTCCCCATTATACCCGAAAAAGTATTTGATATCAGTACGCTCGGCGCTGTGGCTGATGGCAGAACGCTGAACACCGCCGTAATTCAAAAGGCGCTGGACCTGGCGGGAGCCGATGGCGGAAAAGTGCTGATCCCGGCCGGGGTTTACCTCTGCGGCCCTTTAACCGTGCATTCAAAGACTGAACTCATCATTAGCGATGGTGCTGTGCTGCGTTTAAGCGACGATATTGAAAAGTATCCTGTTATTAACAATAACCACTATGCCAACTTTTTAGAAGTATTGAACGGCGCAGATATCCGGATCTCGGGAAAAGGCACTATAGACGGGCAGGGTAAGATCTGGTGGGAAAAGTATGACGCCAAGGCTTTAACCTACCGCCGGCCGCAGCTGCTGTTTGCCGGTAATCCTAACAAGATAGAAATTACCGGCGTTACCTTTCTTAATCCCCCTAATACGCACATATCCCTGAAAGACGGGAGCGATGTTTATATTCATGGTATCAGGATCAACGCGCCGGCTAATTCTCATAATACAGATGGCATTAATATTTCCGCGCGCAATTGCACTATTGATGATTGCGATATCCAAACCGGCGATGATAACATAGCCATTAACTTTGGCGGTAAGGCGGGCAATGTTCCGGAGTGTGAAAATCTGCTGATCACCAATTGCCGGTTCGGTTATGGGCATGGCTTGTCGATTGGCAGCTATACATCGGGTGGGTTGCGCAATTTAAAAGTAAGTGATTGCACGTTTGATGGAACAACTTGTGGCGTCAGGATAAAAACTTCGCGCGGCCGGGGTGGGGTAGTGGAGGGATTGGAATACACCAACCTGGTTATGAAAAATGTGCGTACGCCTTTTTATATATCAGCATACTACCCGCACGAGCCCAAAAATCCTGCTGATGATGTTGCCAATACGCCAGGCGACAGGAGCCCGGTTTACCGTAACATGGTTTTCAAAAACATCAAAGCAATTGATGCCGACCGCGCTTTGATCATCTGGGGGATCCCCGAATCTCCCGTGGAGAACCTGCGTTTTGAGGATGTCCATATCAGCGCTAAAACCGGTATGCAGATCAATAACGCCATAAAGCTTCGTTTTGAGAAGTGTTCCTTTATTGTTCAAAAAGGAGAAAAACTGCAAATTTTCCAATCTGACGTAAGCGGACTCTAATAATTCAGCACAAAATCGAACCTGGCGGTAATTATCAAACCCATTCCGATAATTATTGAACCTTCTTTCGGGATCCTCCCGGTACGTTTGTAACGTTCGGGCAGTATGAAATTCATTCCTGCTGCCTTAATAACCAAATCAATTATAAACAATAACGCCGTCAGGGATTCCCGGATCTGCTGTGGTGTGTAACCAAAATCAAATTATGAAAAAAGTTTTACTTCAGGTTGTGCTGATGTTGCTTTTCTGCATGTCTGCCAGGGCACAAACAAGGCAGCTGACGGGAAAAGTAATTGGAAAGAATGATGAAACGCTTATCGGCGTTACCATTAAAATTAAGGGAACCACCACTGCTACCGCAACCGATATTAACGGCGCGTTTAAGCTGAACATACCGGCGGCGGGGAATGTAACCATTGTAGCCTCCTATATTGGCTACCGGCCGCAGGAAGTTGGGGTTAGCCCGGCCCAGAAAGAAGTGACCATTACCCTGTTGGAAGACGCGGCGATCCAATTGAATGAGGTAGCCGTAGTAAACATCGGTTACTCTACGATCTCCAAAAACGCGGTAGTCGGCGCGGTTTCTTCTGTAACGGCAAAAGACCTGGTCGATTTCCCGGTTGGTACCGCTGCTGAAGCGCTGGCCGGCAAACTGGCGGGTGTAAGTGTAACTACAACCGAAGGAAAGCCTGGGGCTGATATCCTGATCCGCGTACGTGGCGGCGGTTCTATTACGCAGGACAATTCGCCGCTGTTTATTGTGGATGGGGTGCAGGTTGAAAACGCCTTATCCATTATTTCACCGCAAGAAATACAATCGATTGACGTGCTGAAAGATGTGGCTTCGACAGCTATTTACGGCTCGAGGGGTGCTAACGGCGTGGTATTGATCACCACTAAATCCGGCAAAAACTCGCGGACGGTAGTTACCTTAAACGGTTATTCGGGTATCCGTAAGATTACTAATGAACTGGATGTGATGAAACCTTACGATTTTATTTTATACCAATACCACTTATATAACTACAATACCGATCAACAAACTAAGGATGCTTTCACAAAAACCTACGGGAGTATCAGCGACCTGGACATTTATAAGAATTATAAGTTTGCCGATTGGCAGGACCGCGTTTTTGGCCGGAACGCCATTACTCAATCAGAAAATGTAAACATTAACGGCGGCAGCAAAACTACCAGCTACAACTTTACGGCCAACAACCTTAAGGAGGATGGTATCATGCTTAATTCGGGGAACCAGCGCACGTTTGCCGCTTTCCGTTTTGATAATATCGCGTCGGATAAATTTCGCTTTGGTTTTAATACGCGTTACAGCCGCCAGCGCGTATTTGGGGCGGGTACATCTAATACAGGGTCGCAAAGCAATAACCAGTTGCGTAACGCCGTTAGGTTCCGTCCGTTTGAAGCGCCGGGACTGGAAACCCAGATCGATCAGTTCGACCCGGATTATGCCAACTTAACCAATCTGACCAGTCCGGTTTTAGGGGCCTATGCCGTTACTAAAAACGATTATACCAACCAGGTGATCAGCAGTATTAATGCGCAGTACAGCATCATTCCAAAGCTGACCATTTCAACCGTATTCGGTATCACATCAACAGACCGCAGGACCGATCAGTTTAGTAGTGCTGTTACTGGTGTAGCCCGCCAAAATGCCAATATGCCGGTGGTCGACTTGTCTACCTCATCTACATTAACCATTACCAACAGTAATACGCTGAGTTATGGTTTCAATGTAGGTAAGTACCACAGCATTAATTTGCTGGCCGGCGAAGAAATTAACCAGGGTAAAACGCGCAGTATAGGTAATCAAACCAAATGGCTGCCGGTGGATATTACAGCAGAGCAAGCCTTTGCCGGGATCCAGAAAGCAACCCCGCCATCGGGCGCCGTGCAGGATCCGCCCACCACTTCCGAATCCGGGACGCGGCTTTTCTCGCTGTTTGGCAGGGCCTCCTATGCTTATAAGGAAAAATACCTGGCCTCTTTTATCGTCCGTCGCGATGGGTCGTCACTGTTCGCGCCTGCAAACAGATATGCGGTTTTCCCTTCAGGGCAATTAGGCTGGCGTATTACCGAGGAAGATTTTATGAAAAAACTGGACCTGAAATGGCTGGATAATCTGAAATTAAGGATGAGTTACGGCGCGGGCGGTAATAACCGCATTGGTATAGATCTGTATAAAACGCTTTATGCGGCCAGTAGCAACAACGGCTACGCCGTAGACGAATCGGTAACGCCGGGTTTTGCGCCCACATCTTTTGCCAACCCGAATGTGAAATGGGAAACCACCATCTCGCGTAACCTGGGCCTGGACTTCGGTGTATTTAACGGCCGGTTAAATGCCAGCATAGATGTGTACAGCAATACAACCAAAGATCTGCTCCTTACTTCACAGATCCCGTCTACATCGGGTTATACTACCCAAATTCAAAACATCGGCAAAACCTCAAATAAAGGTGTCGAACTACAACTGAGCGGCGTGATTGTAAACAATAAAGCGTTTACCTATAATGCCAGTTTTAATATCGCCTTTAACCGTAATAAGATAGTAAGCCTGGGGGTAGACCAGTATGGTAATCCAAAAAGTTCTTACCTGGTGGCCTCGGGCGGCGTTAACGGCTTCGATTTTATTGCGCAGGTTGGCGGCCCGGTTGGGCAGATCTACGGTTATGTTAGCGATGGCCGTTACGAGATCAGCGATTTTGATGTAACCTACAACTCCACAGCTAATACTTATTCCTATAAATTAAAAGCCGGTATAGCCGATGACGGTGCTGCCGCTTTAGGTTCAAAAGCGCCACAGCCCGGCGATATGAAACTGAAGAAACTGGTTGACAACGGTACCAGTGTAGTGGGCGATGCCGACCGTAAGGTTTTAGGTTTAACCCAGCCGCTGTTTATAGGTGGCTTTAACCAGCAATTTAGCTTTAAAGGTTTTGATGCCAGCGTTTTCATGAACTTCTCCTACGGCAATAAAACCTATAATGCCAATAAAACAGAGTTTACCGGCCAGTACCTGTATAAAGATAATAACATGCTGGCCGAGGTGGCTAACCGCTGGCGGGCGTTTGATGAGAATGGCCAACGTGTTACCGACCCCACCCAGCTTGCGGCGCTGAATGCAAATACCACTTTCTGGACACCGGCGGGAGGCCAGTATATCCTGACCTCGTATGCTATTGAAGACGGTTCGTTTTTAAGGATCACCAACGTTACACTGGGTTACTCTCTGCCGAAGAAATTCTTACAGCGGACGAAAGTGTTTTCGAGGTTCCGTGTTTATGCAACGGTTAATAACCTGTACACCTTTACAAAATATACAGGGTACGATCCCGAAGCCAACACCCGCCGTGGTAACCCGCTTACCCCGGGCGTAGATTACGCGGCTTACCCGCGTAACCGCTTTGTCCTTGCCGGTATTGATGTTAGTTTTTAACAATAAATCAGAAAAAAATGAAACTTAACTATAAAAAATCAAGCGCGATAATTCTTTCGGCCTTGCTCATTGTTTTTAACAGTTCCTGTAAAAAATACCTGGATGTTGAATCCCCTTCAACCATATCGCAGGAAGCTACCTTTAACAGTACATCATATACTAATTCAGCCATTATAGGGATCTATAACCAGTTATGCGGCGATAACGGACTGACCAAGGAAGGTACCATCTACGCGCTTACCGCGGACGACTTTAAAACGTCGGGGAGTTACAGTTCCCAGGACCGCCGCGGGGTTAGCATGTACGGCGCCACGCCCGATAACTCCGAGATCACTAACGCTTTCAACCAATGGTATGCGGGCATCGAAAGGGCCAATATTTGTATCAAAGGTATCCGCAATTCGCCTTTATATGCCGATGGCGCGACTACCAAGGCCGTTATGGGCAAGTACTTGGGAGAGGCCCTGGCCCTTAGGGCCGAGTTCTACCTGCATCTGGTACGTAACTGGGGCAGTGTAGTAGCGCAATGGGTGCCAGCTGCCGATGCTCCTATGTTAGATGTGCCCGTAACCGCAGGTTCTGCCATTTATGACCATTTACTGGATGATTTGAAGGAAGCTGAAGACCTGGTGCCCTGGCGCACGGAAGCCGGCAATCCGGATACCCGCCTGAGCAAGGGGGCCGTTAAAGGCATCCGTGCACGTATCGCGCTGTTTCGTGGCGGCTATATGATGAATAAGGACACCCATACCATGGAGCGCACCAGCGACTATAAAAAGTACTATCAGATAGCCTATGACGAGTGTAAGGATGTGATGGCCCGCCGCGACCAGCATGATCTGAACCCGGTTTACGAGAATATCTTTAAATCATTGCATTCGGCAACCCGCAGCGACCCCACCTATGAGCTGATGTTTGAACTCGGCGCCTATGGTGCAGGCGCGCGTACCGACACTAAGCTGGGTTATTATAACGGATTGCGGATTAATGCTTCATCGCGCTTTGGCCAGGGTGGCGGTGGCGAGCTAATGATTGCGACGTATTTTTACGAGTTTGACCAATTGGGCGATAGCCGCCGGGATGTAACTGTAGCCTGTTACGAAATAGACGCCAACAGCCAGAAGATTATGAATACGCTGGACAATATGACCGACGCTAAATTCAGGCGCTCGTGGACCAATATCGTCGGAACTTCGCAAACGCTGGCCGTTAACTGGCCTATGCTGCGGTTTGCCGATATCCTGCTGATGTTTGCCGAGGCGGATAACGAACTGAACAGCGGCCCGACAGCAGCCGGGCAAAGCGCCTTGATGGAAGTAAGGAAAAGGGCTTTTGTTGGTTACGAAAGCCGGATGCCTGCCATGCCTGCCGATTACGCTGGGTTTTTTCAGGCTATTGTAAAGGAAAGGTTATTAGAGTTTGGTGGCGAAGGCATCAGGAAGTATGACCTGATGAGGTGGAATATAATGGCCAGCAAGTTTGACGAAACAAGGACGAAGCTGCGTCAGCTGATGAACGGCGAAGGCGTATACGCGGCTATTCCGCAATATGTATATACCAAGGCGGCAGCTTATAATATTGTGACTGCGCAACAGGAAGTAGCTACACTTGACACTTATGGCGGTGCACCTTCGGCCACTCTTTTTCAACCTGGTTTAGGCAGTGCTACCGCGCCTACGGGCTATACGACGAAGAACTGGCGTAAGGCACTTTCCGAGACTTCCATTACAGGTACTTCTAACGGATTTGCAACCTATTTCGAGTCGAACAAAAAAGAGGTATTACCTTTTTCGCAGTCGGTTTTGTTACAAAATACCAACATCAAACAAAATTTTGGTTATTAAAAACTCAAAAGATATGAAAAGCTTAAAAACTTTTAAAAATAATGCCTGGCTCATCCTGCTCATAGCGGTGGCTATCGTGGCATCGTGTAAAAAGAATGACCCGAACGCGGGCCTGGAGCCGCCCCGTTTATTTAAACCCAGCGGCATTTCTGTAAAAACAAGCGCCACTTCGGCAAAAATCACCTGGACACCCTCTTTATTCAGCACCGGCCAGAAGCTGACCTATACCGCGCAGTTTTCGCAGGACTCGACCTTCGCGACATCGGAATTTGCCTTGCAGACAGATACTGCCGGTCTTACTGTAACCGATGATAAGATCACCATCCGCAAAAAATATTATATGCGCCTGAAAGCAAATGCCTACCAGGACCAACCCGAATCAAACTGGGTGATTAGTTCGGGCTTCACCATCATCGGCGAACAATTTTTTCTGCCGGTCCGTGATCTGGAACTTAAGGAAACCGGCGTAACGCTTCGCTGGACCGTGACCGCCGGGTTGACAAATATTACTATCACCCCTAAAGCGGGTACATCAACAAGCTATCCTATTAGTACCGGCGAGGCCGGCAGCGGTATCAAAGTGTTTTCGGGACTGACCGCCGGCACCGATTATGTAGCCGAACTATTTGCCGGGACAAAAAGTAAAGGCTTATTGAACTTCAGCACGCCGGCTGCAACAGTTTACACTACCATACTCAATTCGGGTGCCGACCTGGTGGCCGCGGTAAATGCCGCCGCCAATAACGCTGTAATCGGATTAAATCCAGGTACTTATAGCGCGGGATCGGCTAACTTTACACTGCTGCAAAAAACAGTTTCTATTAAATCAACATCGGGCAACCCAACGGATACAAAGGTTAATTATAAAGAGTTCACCTTGCGCGGTAATGGCGCGGGTATCAATTTTGCAGGTATCGAACTGGATGGGACGGCTTCCGGCTCGCTTTACTTTATTAACCCAACCGGTGTAGCCGCTGATGCCGAGAAGTGTGCCTTTACACAGGTGACTATCAGCAACTGTATTGTACACGGCGCCACAACCAGCTTTATGCGGGCCAATCGCGGCGCTGCCGGCGGCGACTATACCATGGATAATATCACTGTGAAAAACTGTATTATTTATGATATGGCATCTACACTGGGTTATACTTTCCTGCACCTGGATAAGCTGCAGTTTAATACCCTGAGCTTTAGTAAAACCACCATGTACAATATCGGCCGCGAGTTACTGAGTTGCTCAACAACATTAACCTCCGCAGCGCCCACGATCACTTTTGATTACTGTACCATCAATAATTTTGGTGCGTCGGGCCTATACGTGTTGATGGATGCCAACGCCAATCCGGTTAAATTTAATATCACCAATAGTATCCTGGCTAATGTTCCAAGGCCGGCAGGTACTGTTCAAAACGTGGTATTAAGGGCAAGTGGTGCAGGTTCGGCCACGGTTTTTAATAATAATAACACCTTTAATTTTACTAATGGCGCTGCAACACCTGTGCCTTTAACCTACCCAACGGCTAACATCACTATGATTGGTAATCAAAGCGTTGTACTTGGCTGGACAGCCACTACTACCGATTTTACCTTGCCGGCTGGATCGCCCCTGCGCACCGCAAGTAATGTGAGTACGCCTATCGGCGACCCCAGGTGGAGTTATTAATTTGCTTGAAAGAGAGCCGTGAAAGGCGGCTCTCTTTACTTTCTGAATATAAAGATTGCCTGGCCGAGCCGGGTTTTTAGCCCTGAAATAAATAATTGAATGAAAATACATCAAATCATAACTACCGGGATGTTGGCAACACTCTTGCTGACAACCGCATCCGCTCAAAAACAACCGTACTCGTGGGATAATTTGCCCCGCATCATACGGCCTCAGTTTAAAGCCGATACGTTTAACATTATTAACTTCGGCGCCCGGGCAGACGATTTAACGCTGAATACACAGAGTATTAATAAAGCGATAAGCGCCTGCAGCGAAAAGGGTGGAGGCGTAGTTTTAGTGCCGGCGGGATTATGGCTAACCGGGCCTATTGTTTTAAAAAGTAAGGTTAACCTGCATATCAGTCGTTCGGCCTTGTTGCAGTTTACGGCGGATAAAAGCCAGTATCATTTGGTAGAGGGTAATTTTGAAGGCCGTAAAACCATCAGAAACCAGTCGCCAATTTCGGGTAACGACCTGACTGACATTGCCATAACCGGTGATGGTGTGATTGACGCGCACGGTGAAGCCTGGCGGGCGCTGGGGAAAGACCGGGTAACCGAACCCGAATGGAAACAACTGATTACCTCGGGTGTGCTCAGCGCCGACGGTAAAACCTGGTACCCATCTGAAAGCTATGCAAAAGGCGCCCGCAATGCCAGCGGAAACACAACAGCTGCAAAAACCATGAAAGACTTTGAAGAGATCAAGGATTTTTTAAGGCCAAATATGCTGGTGCTGGTCAATTGTAAACGGGTGCTGCTGCAAAACACCACCTTTCAAAATTCGCCGGCCTGGTGCCTGCATACCCTGTTATGCGAAAACCTTACTTTTGATGGCGTAAGGGTGCGTAACCTGCCAAACGCCCAAAACGGCGACGGTATGGATATCGAATCCTGTTCATACGTTAAAGTAGAAAATTGCACGCTCGATTGCGGCGATGATGGGATCTGTATCAAATCAGGCAAGGATGAGGAAGGCCGGCAGCGGGGGAAACCATCGCAATACATCGTTATACAAAACAATGTGGTGTATGATGCCCATGGCGGTTTTGTGATCGGCAGCGAAATGTCGGGCGGGGCGCATGATATTTTCGTATCGAAATGTACGTTTATCGGAACCGACAACGGGCTGCGGTTTAAAACTGCCCGTGGTCGCGGTGGTATTGTAGAAAATATCTTTATACGCGATATCTATATGCATGATATAGGGCACGATGCTATCCTTTTTGATATGTACTATTACACCAAAGCGCCAACTCTTGCCCAAACCAACGGAAAAGTAGAGATCCCGGCCGTAACTGAAGGTACCCCGCAGTTCAGAAACTTCTATATCAACAACCTGGTGTGTGAAGGGGCCCTCAGGGCCATGCTGATCCGCGGACTGCCGGAGATGAGTATCAAGGATATTTATTTGGAAAACGTAACGATAAAGTCGCAGCGGGGCGCAGATATTATGGAGGCCCAGAACGTTACTTTAAAGAATGTGATTTTTGACTGTACGGATACCAAACCCCTGGTAAATATTGAGAATAGCCGGCAGATTACCTTTAACCAGGTGAGATCCTTAACCCCGCCTGATTTGTTCTTTAGTATCAACGGCGATCGTTGCAAGCAGGTTATTGTTAAAGGATCAAACGTTGCCGAAGCAAAAAACCAGGCCGACTATCATTATGGAGCAGACCAATCTGTACTGAGCATCGGTAAATAAGAATAATGAGAACCAGCGCTTATGCGTTAAAGACAGCAGCTTATTAAAACAAAAAACCTTGTAACGGATTAACTTACAAGGTTTTTTGTTTTAGCTTTATCAGCAAAGAAAGCATAAAACAGAAAAGCCCGGCAACGCCAGGCTGATCCTATAAAAATCACATTTTATTATTTAACGGGTTTGCTTGCTGCGGGCTTGGCAGCAGGCGCTTTTTTAACTTCCGGCTTTTTTTCAGCAGGGGCGGGTGTTGCTGCCGCTGCGGTTTTGATAACCGTTTCGGGGGTTAGGGGTTTAGCCAGTACTAATTCTTTGGCTATGCTTTTTGCTAACTTTTTAGCGCCTTTTTCAATTTCTTTGATCAGTTTTTTTGATACCGGGCCGGTTTTAACGGTAATTTCTTTTAAGTGAGCGATAAGGCTCAACTCAATATTTTTCCTGGCTATTTTTTTTGCTGATTTAATGATGGCCGATTTACTTTTTTCCATAGGTTGATTGTATTTGCGCAAAAATACGGTATATGTATGTTAGCTTAATATTATATTTATGTTAAGTGTTAACGCTTGGCTTAACATACATGGTATAGCTATTTGGTTTTGAATGGGTTACGTTTTGTTACGTTTGTTATCACTTACTTCACCTCATAAGCTTTTACCGTACTCACCGGATCGCCTGTGCTGGTAACACCTTGTACTACTATACGCACGTTGGTTTTGGGGTCGGCGTTGTAAAATGTAACGGATGCTTGTCCGTTAGCATCAGTTTTTATAGCCGGCTCCCAATGGATGGTATTACGCAGGTCGGGTTTTGCCGAATCAAAGCCCGTACTGTTGTGCAAAGGCTTGTAAAAATCACGGGCCTCATAATAGCCTTGTAAATTGGCAATGGCTACCCCGCCGCCATTCCTGAGCATAGCACCCGGTTTTAGCGTGAGGTAAATCACAAACAGGTTTTCAATAGGCGGGGTACGGGCCCCGGCAACTGTATTTCCCATGGCATTAGCTATTTGGCTGCCGCCGATTTTAGGCGCCTTTAAGCCGGCCAGCAAGCGTTTAATAACTACTTTTTCTACCACATTCATAGGCAGGTTAAAATAGGTGGAATAATAATGGCTTTTTATATCATCCTCATCTTCATCGGTAAAAGGGGCTTCTTTATTGTTCACAATAATGCGTGGCTTATAATTTTTCCCATCCGCAAAAAATACGATATCATCGCTGAAATCACTTGTAGCCGGGGCCGGTTTGGCTTGTTTTGAGGCATATAAAATATAATCCCTTAAGGTACGAAAGCTAAGGTCTTTCGGTGTTACGGTCAGCACTTCATCTGCATAGCCGCTGCTTACCGCGGTTTGATCGCGCAACCTTACATTCCTGCTGGCCCTGATTTGTACCTCTTTGAGCCTGGTAATACTGTCCAGTTTTTTGTTGACCGGTACGCGCCTTTCTAATTCGGCAGTCAGAGCATCGGGAATAACTTGCATGTCGGCCCGGTTGGTTTTGTTTACCGGCAAGGCATGGTCGGCCAGCGAATCTACCTGTATGATACCATTGGCCTTACCTTTGTCATCCATGGCGGTTATGGTGATAGCCTCTTCTCCAGTAAGGGGTACATTATCAAAGTAATACTTTCCGGCAGCATCCGTTTTGGCCATAAATAATTTGGGGCCGGTAGCTTTGGCTTTATACAGGGTTACATTAGCGTTTGGAATAACGGCCTTACCGTTAGCGTTGCTCACACTTCCGGCTACGGTAAAACCCTGTTCGGGTAAATAGGAGATCTTGATAGCGGTATCTGCCAGTCTTTTCCACACAAAATCGCGCCAGCCCTGGGTTAATAGCAGTATGTCCAGTTGTTTTGCGCGGTTAACATTGGTTGTATCAAAATAACGTTCGGCATGGGCTATCTGTCCTTTAATTTCCGATTGCAGCATCACATAAGCCATCATGTTGCCCCCGGCCGACGGATCCACACCGGCATCAACGGCCGCCAGTGAAAAGTTGCCCGTTACCGGGTGGTGATTAGCATCGGTTGCCCGGATGTTTACGGTTACTTTTTCCCGTGGCTTAAACGTGGTTTTACCGGTATTAACCGATAGCGTAGCCGTGTGGGCGAAATGGTTAACATAGATCAGCCTTTCGCAATTGGGCTTATGCTGGTCGTCATATAAGGTAATGGCCGCAATACCTTCTGGCAAAATGCTTTCGGGGATCTTGACAAGGGCCTGGTTAGCATTTAACTGGATCTGCTGATCTACATAGGCAGTGCCCGCGTGCTTAACCGTTAGCTTAAGCGTTTTGCCGGAAAGTGCCGCAGATGCGGCGTTATTACAGCCAATAGTGATATAGATCAGCGTATCCCGTTTTACTACTTTCATGCTTAAGCCGCTGTTTAAAGCGTCGGGCAGGGTGGCATTTATGGTTTGGCCGTTATATTTTAGGGTGCTGTGGTATTTTTGACCGGCTAAGGGTACCAGAGCAAACAAACCCATCCCTAACGAGTCGCAGCTGAAACGGGCCACAGTATCGCCCGTGGCGGATAGAACAGGGCCGCTAACCGCTATGCCATTACCAAGCGCGTCCTCGGCCTTTACAGCTACAATGGCGCTTAGTTCATTCACCAGCGAACCGCCTTCGGGGAAGAAACGGATAACAGGCGCGCCTGCAGGTGGGCTTACCGCCGTGGTTTTAACAGATGGTTTAACCGCCGGTTTTGCTGCTGCCGAACTTTTTGCCGGCAGCATATTACCGGTGATGGAGATATTTTTCTCGAATATAAAGTTATTGCCAAAGTTGCGCATCCAGTTGGTATAAGCCCTTAAACGGTAATTGCCCGCCGCCAATTGGGCCGGTAAGGGGATATCACCTTTGCCGGTACCGTTATCCAGGCTGATGATCTCCCTGTAAACCATGGTATCTGCCGGGGCAATCAGTTCTACATACAGGTTTTTGCTGGTGCCTATCAGGTGGTTATCCTGGGCGTTGATAACGTATGCCTTTATCCAGATATCTTCGCCTGGCGCGTATACCGAGCGGTCGGTATGTATAAAAACCTTTTCGAAAAAGAGTTTTACGGTGCCCGGTGCGGTTGCCTGTGGAGGCGGCGTAGTAGTTTGCGCGCGCATAGATGTACACAGTAGCATAACTGTACAGCTAAGCAGCAGGCTCTTAAGGTTTTTCATGGTTAAAGGTTATATTGGTTAAGGGGTAATTGTTTACACAAATCTGGTAAAGATTTGGCGTAGTTTAACAGACTCAGGATAGGGCAGGATGGTTTAGTTTACTGCCTGTTGTTTAATGGATTTTGTCGCATTTGGGTGTTCACGGGTGTATTCACGGTTTGAGGTATGCGTGAACATGAATACTAATCGTCATCCTATACAGACATAGGATGACGAGTTTTAATTAGATGTGCTTTTCCCCTCTTTCCGCAGCAGGCGAAGAGAAGGTGCCCCAGCGAAGCGATGGGCGGGTGAGTTAACTCGCCGGCTCTGCATACGCCGCGACTCACCCGACGAGGCTTTGCCCGTCTGCCCTCTCTTCGCCTGCGGCGGAAAGAGGGCAGGGATAGAATGACGATGGATTTATTTATCGTAAGTACGCTTCAACCAGCTGGCCGGTACGGGTACGATGCAAATGTTCATCGACCGGTTATCTGCCGACAGCATGGCCGATTGTACCTGGATCCGGGTACCATCCGGACTAAATGTTGGGTGCAGGTGATCGGCCGCGGTGGTTTTATGGCCCGTGGTCAGCATAATCATTTCGCGGGTATGGCGGTCTATCAGGTATAGGCTCCTCGAAAAATCATCACCCACGGCCCATTTACCATCAGCCGATCCGTTTACGTGCCACAAACCGCTGCCCGAAGGTGTTTGGCCTATAATGATCATTTCCCTTGTGCGGATGTTGACAATACCCAATCCTGTAGGTTTTTCGCGTGTACCTGATGGCCCCCAATCAGCTTCCTGCCCCGGGTTTGCACCGCCTACCGCGGTTCCGGCGGCAGCAGGCTTAGTTCCCGCTACCGGCCGGTGGCCCATAATGGCTATGGCCACTTCGTCTTTAGTAATTACGGCTTCATGTGTTACCCATTCATATTCGGATTCGGGGTAAAGCGGGCGCAAACCTGTACCGTCCGAATTTACGATCCAGGTACGCTGCGGCGATTTGCCGCCGGTTTCCCAGCAAAAAACAATCTCGCCCGGCATCCATGGGTTGGTTTGAATGTGCCCAACCTGGAACGGTACCGCAACCACATGCTTTATCTGCCCGGTTTTAATATTCATAGCCGCAATACCCGACGGACCGGCGCCCATTTTACGCGGACCGAAAGCAGCTTCCAGTTTAGTCCCCGCGGCAATGCGCCGTCCGGCCTCGGCTTTTCCTATGCGGAAGTAAGCCCAGTCCTCGCCACCGTCAAGCGCCATATCGCCGCCCGCGCCAATTTCGGGCGGGGTGGTGCCGCAAACGCGCTGATAATTATCGGCCGATTTCATTTTGCCGGCTTCGCTATCCGCAAAAACTTTAGCCAGGTCAACCTCTACAATTTCCATCGAACCAGCCGGCGCGCCCGCTTTAGGGTTACGCATAAAAAAAAGCTTCATTTCCTTACGGGATATATTCAGCATGCCGGTATAGCCGCCTTCGGTTACCTGTACCATTACGCCGGTTTGTTCGTTTACCGCTATCGCTTCGTTACGTGCCCGGTTTGATCTGAAAATGAGCCATTTGCTGTCGGATGTCCATTGATTATGTGTTTGATAGATCTTGGAGTCGCCCGCTGGTGTGCTGGTTAAAAAGGTAAGCATGGTCCCGGTAACGGGGTCTTTTACCACTTTACGTTCAGACGGAAACCGCCTCCCGATCTGTGCTGATGCCGAAACGCTGATCAACAGCGCGGCGGCCATAATGGTGTATAATTTTGTTCTCATAATAACAGGTTTATTATTGGTTTTTAAATTCTCTAATTTATATCATGAGCTTAAGGTGTCATGGTGAGCTTGTCGAACCATAGTGGGCAGGCCTACGCACGCACCCTTCGACAAGCTCAGGGTGACAACCCCTCAAAAGTCCATTATCAAACTCGCGGTGACGTTTGCAACCTTACTTATTGATCTGTACCGAACTGTCGTTAATCACAAACGGGTGTTTCTCCAGCATACGATAGATCTCGGCCCCGGCCAGTAACACAGGGCCATAGCCATGCGCCGCAAAGGTGTTGATAGGGCGGTAGTAGTAAAATGCCGGATCGAAGCCCATCCCCGTTCCTACGCAAGTACCTTCTACCTGTCCTTTGTCGTTCACCTTGGTGCTTACCGCGTTCCAGGCCAGTAATGCGGCCGGTCCGTAAGCTTTTGCATCCAGCCAGCCCTTGTTGATAGCCCTGGCAAAGCAATAGGCGTAAATAGCCGTAGCCGATGTTTCCAGGTACGAATCGTTCCTGTCCAGCAACTGGTGCCAAAAGCCGGTCCCGTCCTGCCGCTGGGCTAAGCCATAAGCATGTTTTTTAAGCATCGCCAGTATTTCTGCCCTTCCGGGATGATTGGCGGGTAGGGCATCTAACAGTTCAATTTTGGTCAGGATAGCCCAGCCGTTTGCCCTTGCCCAGTGGAATTGCGGGTGCGGGTCCATATCCTGCACCCAGCCGTGCATATACAGGCCTTTTTCGTTATTGAACATCCGTTTTGAGAACAGGCGATACTGCTTAACAGCCTCGTCAAAATACTTTTTATCGCCGGTTAATACGCCCATTTGCACTATGGCAGGCAGACTCATGTACAAATCGTCCAGCCACAAGGTATTAGGCTGCGGACGGTTACGTGCCAGGGTACCATCAGGCAGGCGGAACTCCTTGGTCATGATATAGTTCAGATAATTATCAATTATCGGCCTTAAGGTGGCGATTGACGAATTTACCCTGACCGTTTTGATCATCGATGCGGCTATAGACCCGGCATCATCCAGCGCATGCGGATCGTATACCGAACGTACCGGCGTTACCGCCTTAGGCGATGCCTTCAGATAGTTTTTATAACCGGCAACCACATCGCTGATGAATTTTACGCGGTTGGTAGTATACTCGGTAAACTTTTTATCGCCGGTGGCGGCACCTGCTTCCAGCATCCCAGTATAGGTAACACCCCACTCATAGCTGGTCAGTCGAAAATCGCCGGGTTTAAATATGCTGTTGGAGTTAGCTTTACTGTAATCGGTGATCACCTCTTTACTGTCTTTATCTATCAGCTGGTAGGGTGTAGCGCCATCCAGGTAATGGTACACCCTGTCCAGTACCGCCTTAACATCAGCCTGTTTGGTTTCACCATAAGGGGTAACGTACGCCGGCTTAAGCAGGTGCAGGGGAGTAGTTACATCGTTAGCTTTTTGGGCGTAAGATGATACCGCGCTAACCGAGAGTGCAATGGCGGGAAGCAGTAGTTTGGTTTTGATATGATGTGCTATATTCATGTGGATAATGATGATTAGTGTTTTGGATCTTTATTTATTTCTGCCGCATATTCACCGGCGGATCGGGCGCGGTTGGCGGCACGGGTTCTTTTTTAATTTTAGTTGCCGGGATAGATGGAGACGACAGGATGCTAAACCCATCTACTCCCCGCAAAACAATGGCCGGTACATTGGCCGGGGTTTGCGCCTTGAAATTAATCAGGCTGATGCCCTTTACGTCTTCCAAAATCACGGCGGGGCGGGTTTCTTTTCCCATATAGCTTACTTCAACATTGTTGAGTTCGATATTTTGAGCATGGCGGATAAAGAAGCCGTAGGCCGGTATCACACCAAAGCGCTCAGGTTCAGGATAATCCTTAATATGTTCGGGTACCGCATGCTGTATCTTAACCAGCGGCGAATCTATCTGGCGGTAGTAAATGCGGATGTTGTTCAGCTTTACATCCTCCACATTATGACCGGGGATACCGACGATCATGGATGAGAAGTGCGAATCGGCATTGTAAACAGTAATATTACTGATCAGGATCCGCCTCAGGTTGCCAACCGGCACACCTTCGGGACCACGCATGCGGGCGCCTAAACGTAAAAAGATAGGGGAGTTGCCAATATCGCGCATGGTAATATTGCTGATGGTCACATCCTCCAGCGATGCGCCGTCTACCGTCTCCAAAGCCAAACCACGGCAGTATTGAAAGATGCAGTTACTAATGGTAATGCCCTTAAAACCACCGTTGGCCTCGGTACCAAACTTAATGCGGCCTGTAGGCCCCTGGCGGTCGGGTACCATTTTACCTTCCGTACGCATGTAAGTGCCGTTCAGCAGTGTACCACGGTCAAACCCGCTTACCTGGCAATTGGTAATGGTCACATTCTCGGTCGCCCGCGCATAGCCCAGCGCAAAGGAGCTTTTGAGGCAAATGCCGTCATCCCACGGACTGTTTACGGTGCAATTAGCTACACGCACGTTACGGCAACCGTCAATATCCATACCGTCGCGGTTGGTGTCTTCCTTAATGTTCTCAATCGTCATGTTATCGATACCCGTGAGCAGCATCCCGAAATGACCGCCCAGCAGTATCGTAAAATCCTTTAATATCACGTTGCGGCAAAGTTTAAGGCCAATGGCTTTATTACCTTCGCCAACCCTGCGGGGTGTTTCACGGGTAAGGCCTTTGCCATAAATGGTACCCGGCCCCATTATGCTGATATCCTCTAAATTCTCGCCCCATATCAGGCTGTTATGCCAGTGGCTGTGGCCAAAATCCTGGTAATGTAGTTTATCGCCCCAATCGTTAGGTTCGGGTTCATCGTAACCCTTGCCGCCCGCATTGTATGGCGCCGCCAAAATGGTAGCCCCCTGATCGATATATAAGCTGATATGGCTTTTTAGACGGATGGAGTGCGAAGCATAAGTGCCAGCCGGGAAATAGATTGTGCCGCCACCCGCTGCTGCCGCTGTAGTAATCGCTTTGTTGATCGGGTCGGTGTCCAGTGTCTGTCCATCGCCGGTGGCGCCAAAATCTTTCACGTTGTATGTTTTTCCGGGTGTTGTTTGTGCTTTAGCGGCAATAAATAAACAACACGGCAGCAAGCATATCATCATTGCTTTTGTCACCAGTTTCTTTTTCATAATTGCAATTTTATCATAGATGTTACAAAGCCCGCGCTGCTAAAGCTGCTATAAAGCCATTAGGTTTTGCCGGTTTGTTAGTATTTAATAGGTTTTATTGGGTAAAATGCTAATAGGGTAGCAAATTTTGCTCTATGTTATGGTATATTTTTCAAATTGCTATCCTGTTGCATCCTGACCGTAAGTATAACGTTTTGGGCTGAATTTTAACGATAGCGGTCGCTTTGCAATGCCGACCTCTGTTGTTAAATCTATATATTTGTTCGAAATGAACACCCCACCACAATTACGAACCGTTAATGTAACCCGCTATGTTACACCCCTGCGCGAAGGTGGCTCACTGCCCGCTATTGCCGAGGCAGATGACGGTTTCCTTTACGTCCTTAAATTCCGTGGGGCGGGACAAGGTGTAAAAGCCCTGATAGCCGAACTGATAGGCGGCGAAATAGCCCGTAAAATTGGTCTGAAGATCCCCGAACTGGTATTTGCCAACCTGGATACCGCCTTTGGCCGTACCGAACCCGACGAAGAGATACAGGACCTGCTAAAAGCCAGCGTAGGCCTTAATCTGGCATTGCACTATTTATCCGGGGCGATTACTTTCGACCGGTCGGTTACGGTGGTTGATCCTTTGCTGGCTTCTAAAATAGTTTGGATGGATTGCCTGCTTACCAATGTAGACCGTACACCCCGTAATACCAATATGCTGACCTGGCACCGCGAATTATGGCTGATAGACCATGGCGCGGCT
Organism: Mucilaginibacter sp. GW821-FHT07H05; assembly: GCF_059418485.1. NCBI lineage: Bacteria > Pseudomonadati > Bacteroidota > Sphingobacteriia > Sphingobacteriales > Sphingobacteriaceae > Mucilaginibacter > Mucilaginibacter sp. GW821-FHT07H05. Next base: position 607,187 of record NZ_JBWKPY010000003.1, on the reverse strand, counting down.
TTGTACTTCCATCATTCTTGGCATAATTGGGAGGAGCAGGCTAAACGTCCGTTTGTACAGGTAAAAGACCATGTGCTGCTGGAGTACGCATCCGAACTGGAGGCGGCAGATACCGAACTGAAAGCTATCCTGACCCCGGAAGTTATCCGCTCAATCGTCAATTTGATCCCGGATGAGTGGATAGCCGTGGAATGGCAGGAAGCCCCAGATGAAATAAGAGACATTTACGCGCGGTTTCTGGAAACCCGTATCGCGTCATCACAAATTTTTGTAAACGAAGCAGACCATGCAAGAACGGCACTTATTTGAGTATGCGGTCATCCGCGTTGTGCCCAGGGTTGAACGCGAGGAATTTATCAACGTAGGCGTAATATTGTATTGTGCTAAACAGAAATTCCTGCAAGCTATATACACGCTTGATGCCAGCCGGATGAAATGCTTTTCTACCCAGCCGGATATGGACGAACTGCGGGAGCACCTGTGCATGTTCGAGTATATTTGTACCGGCAGCCCGCAAGGTGGCCCAATAGCCCTGCTGGACGCGGCATCGCGCTTCCGGTGGTTAACGGCTACCCGCAGTACGGTTGTGCAATGCTCTAAAGTTCACCCGGGTTTATGCACCGATGCGGCGAAAACATTGGAAAAATTGCATCAGCAGTTGGTACTTTAAGCGCAGTAATAACATTCATTGTTTACGAGAATTAACTATTTAAACCTGAAGAATATACGATATGATCAGCCATAACGTTAGCAACTAATTCAACCAAGCCGATGCGCCGTGGAAATCCTTTAGCCGAACAGCATAATTTGCTAAGCGAAGCCAAGTTTCGCTTAAAGGTATCGCTATTTATAGTAAAAAGGCAGGCGTTGAATTTGATATCCGGCCCGGCTAAATTTCGTGACGGGAAACAATTAATACATGATCCTGTAATAGCCATATCCGACAGTGAATTATGGAATACCGATGATAACCAACTCAATTGGATACTTACTGCAGGTAAAGTACAAAATTTACGTTTAGCCGCTAAAAAGTTAAATGGTTTAGAAGTGCCTGCCGGTAAAGTATTCAGTTTTTGGAAGCATATCGGCAATCCTAATATCGGCAAAAAGTATGTCGTCGGTCGCGAGATTAGGGAAGGCTGCATCATCCCAACCATAGCCGGCGGATTGTGCCAGCTATCTAATGCCTTGTATGACGCGGCCCTGAAAGCTGATTTTGAGATCATTGAACGCCACAAGCATACCTACGTAATTAAGGGTTCGCTGGCCGAACGGGACCGGGATGCTACGGTAAAATGGAATTATGTAGATCTGCGGTTTAAATCGGCCTATGCTTTTAGGATAGAGGTTGATATTACGGCAGATCAATTGGTGGTTAGATTCAGGAGCGCAACAAAAAATAATCCCCAAGGGCAGCCTCCGCAAGCATTTTTGTCATCCTCAATCTTAAACGATTGTTATTCCTGTGGTAATTACCAATGCTTTAAACATCCCGAAGGCGCCCCGGCAAAACGCGAAACGGCAATTACCACCTACATTTTGGACGATAAATGGGCCGAGTTTGATGAATATATCAAATCCATAGCTGCCGAAACGGATTTCTTTATTATACCTGTATTGAAAAATCGGTTCATCTCCAACAGCAGATATAACTGGTCTCTAAAAAATCCCGCGAATGCCCGCTCTACTTTTTTTGCCACCCTGCAAAGGGCCTTGCTTATGCGCTGGTATGCAAAACGCAATGTGTTTTCCGTCATGCTGCAATTGGATGAAAAAGTGGCAAAAGCGGCTGCGCGTAAAATACCGCTGGCAAGTACCCACCTGGTTATTGCGCAAAACCTGTTGCCTTATTTATGGCAGGAGGGAGTATTGGGTGGCCGTACCTTTGATGTATTGATGATCTGCCTGCCCATGCAAAAGTTGCACGAACAACTGGATTTTGCCCATACTAAGTTCCCGGAGAGCAGTACACTTAATGATTTCAGGGCGCCGCAAGAATTGGTAGATATAGAAAATAGGGCATTAACCAAATCGAGCCATATTATTACACCGCATAAGGGGGTAGCTGATATCTTCAATAATAAAGCCATCAGGTTAGAATGGGTATTGCCTAAAGTAGCGGCTAAGCAGGTGATAAAAAATAACAGGATCTTGTTCCCGGCATCATCACTTGGCCGTAAGGGCGCTTATGAAGTTAAAAGATTGGCTCTTGAATTAAACCTGCAGGTAGTGATAACAGGAAAGGCGATGGAAAGAGCCGATTTTTGGGATGGGGTTTTTACCGAATTTGCCGTGCGCAATGTGTTTGAAAATATCAGTATGGTTGTTTATCCGGCTTATATAGAGCATCGGCCCCGGCTATTGTTAAAGGCTATTGCAGCAGGCTTACCGGTAATAACTACTACTGCCAGCGGATTAATGCCTGCCAATAGTTTAACAATTATCCCTACTGGCGATTACGAGGCTTTAAAACAAGCTGTAGAACAGCAATTGAAAAGTAAAGCCAGTGTGTTTGAGCAGGAAAAACCGGTAACTCCATCTGAATAATACCATGTATCCCGAAATTTTAGCCCATATTAAAAGATACGTATCACTAAGCGCCCAGAATGAGGAACTGCTTTGCAGCAAACTGGAACTGAAAAAGTTTAAAAAGAAACAATACGTATTAGAGGCTGGTAAACTATGCCCGGGTAATTACTTCATCATCAAAGGCTGCGCCCGCCAATATTTTGTGAATAGTAAATTCAACGAGCAGATCATCCAGTTTGGATTAGAGAGCTGGTGGATAGCCGACCAGGACAGTCTGCTCAATCATGCCCCATCTACTACCTATATCCAAACCATTGAGGCCTGCGAAATGCTGCTGCTGACAGAGCAAAACCGTGTTTTTGTGTTTGAACAGATCCCGCAGATGGAAAGCTATTTCAGGATAATGATGCAAAAAGCTTTTGTGGCATCGCAGCGCCGTATCGGTTTTATATTTAACCAAAGCGACGAGGAGCGTTACCGGCACTTTATCAGCCTGTTTCCAGGCTTTGCCCAGCGTGTGCCCCAGTATATGCTGGCATCGTACCTGGGCTTTACACCGCAGTTTTTGAGCCGGCTAAGGGCCAAAAAAGTTTAATTTCTTAAACTCAGTTCATTTTTTGAGGGCATATTAATGCCCAATTTTGTTATATCAAAACAATAAGAAAATGAGCACACGAATTAAAATTAACCAAGCCGAGCCTGCTGCTTACAAAGCAATGCTGGCCCTTGAGCACTACATGGAAACTACCGGTTTAACTACCAAACACAAGGACCTGATCAAAATTCGCGCATCGCAAATAAATGGTTGTGCCTACTGCTTAAACATGCATACCATTGATGCCCGCAAAGCTGGTGAAACCGAGCAAAGAATCTATACTTTATCAGCCTGGCGCGAAACCCCTTTCTTTGATGAACAGGAGCAAGCCATACTGGCCCTTACTGAAGAGGTAACGCTGATCAGTAATCATGGGGTGTCAAATGATACTTATAACAAAGCCGCTCAATTATTTGAACCCGCCTACCTGGCACAGATCATTATGGCCATTATTACCATAAACGCCTGGAACAGGATTGGGGTAACTACCCAGTTAGAGCCGGGGAAATAAGCTCAGAAGTGTGAAGTCAAAAGTCATCCATCAAATTTTGCGTGATGACTTTTGACTTAATTTATTGCGCCATAATGGTGTTTAATTAAGCAAATACAGCCAAAAAATCAAATTTCTTAGCGGGGTAACGCTCTGCATGGCCAAGCACCATGTTGCGGATATAGCCGTTATCGGGATAGGGAGAGAGGTGGTTTTTTAAGACTTCCAGATTATCGGCTTCAAAATCGTTAGGGATATAGCCCATGCCATAAAAACGGCCGTTCTCAATCAGCATACAGCTTTGTTCGTCGTAATTGCGGCCCCTGTCGCGTAAAGCAAAGGTAGGGAGTTGTTCTTTCAGGCTGTTAATGGCCAGTTCTACTTTTTCATTGTAGGTATCCGCGTCTATATGGCCATTGCAGGCGCATTGGTCTTTATGGCTGCTGGTACATGGTTCGCTGTTCTTTTGTATAAAACACAGCTTAGGGCATAGTTCAAACTCATCAATCAATTGCTGCAGTTGGTTATAGCCTTCCAGCAGCGAGCGGCAGTTATGAACTGCATGGGCATGTTTACGGTGCTTATCAACCGCTAAACGCAAATACCCGCGTTGGTCTATATAAGTATACAGGCCAAAAGTATGCTCAAAGCGTTTAAGCGAACGGTTGTATTTAGGCCATAGCCTTTTGATCTCTACTGCCTCCAGCGCTAAGGCCATCAGCTCGGTACCGCATTCCTGATAGCTGATATGGAAAATATTCTTTAAAAATTCCTGGCGTTGCTGGTTAGGGTTGTTGCCGCTAAAATGACTGCATACCCGTTTTTTAATATTCACCGCCTTACCTACATAAATTACCTTACCTTTTTCATCGTGAAAGTAATATATGCCCGGCATTAATGGTAACGTTTCAATAACGTTTTTAGCCAAATGCGGCGGCAGGTTTTGCTCTTTAGAGTTATGCTTTAACGAGGCGGAAATATGCTTATTGGTATCGCTGCGCAACAGCAAACCAAATAATTCGGAAGTAGCCGAGGCATCGCCCATGGCCCGGTGCCGGTTTTCATTAGTGATACCTAAATGATGGCATAACTTGCCCAAACTGTAGGAAGGAAGGCCAGGCAATATTTTACGGCCTAACCTTACCGTGCATAGCTTATTGCAATTTAAATCGTACCCTGAAGCAGCCAGGTGATAGCGTAAAAAAGAATAGTCAAAATTAACGTTATGGGCTACAAAGATCTTATCGTGCAGTAATTGATAGATCTCGTGCGCTACTTGTTTAAAAGGCGGGGCATCCTGCACCATTTCGTTACTGATGCCCGTTAGCGCGCGGATATACACAGGGATGTCCCTGCCGGGATTGATCAGTGTTTGGTACCGGTGCGTTACCTGCATACCATCATGAATACAGATAGCCACTTCGGTTATCCCGTTGGCGCTGGCGTGACCGCCTGTGGTTTCTATATCTACAATCGCGTACATTGCTAACAAAGTTAGTTAATTAGTTTGGAGTCCGAAAGACCGGAAGACGGAAAGTCCGAAAGATTTTTCTAAGTCCGGAAGTCAGCAAGTTGGGAAGGTCCGGAAGATCGAAAGTTTTTTGACTATTTAAAGCAAAAACCGATAAGCTTCTGCTTATCGGTTTTACAAAATTCTATCTTTCGGACTTCCGGTCTTTCCCGACTTCCGGACTAAAAACTACTTCTTCTTAGCCTGTGCCTGCTGGCGCAGCATTTCGTCCATGCGGGCCTGGAAACCTGATTTCTTTTTCTTCTCTTCAGGCTTCTTTTTATTTTCCTGGATCTGGGCATGGATCTTTTTATCATCAACCATGAACTTGATCAGGTATTGCTGTAAAAAGGTAAGCATGTTAGCCAGGAAGTAATAATAGTTCAAACCAGATGGGTAACCGTTCAACGCGCCGAAGAAAATAATAGGCGTGATGTAGCCGATATATTTCATCTGACCGGTTGCACCCGAGATCTGATTGTTGAAGTAGGTATAGATCAGGGTTGAGATGGTCATCAGCAAACACATTAAGCTGATGTGATCTCCCAATACCGGGATGCTGGTACCAAATTTAATAACCGAATCGTAGGTAGACAGATCATGCATCCACAAAAAGCTTTGTCCGCGCAGTTCAAACAAACTTGGGAAAAAGCGGAAGAACGCGATCACTATCGGCATTTGGATCACTAAAGGCAAACAGCCCCCCAGTGGGTTTACACCGGCTTTTTTGTATAGCTTTAAATATTCTTGTTGTAACAAAGTAGGGTTATCTTCGCCAACTTTAGCTTTAATTTCGTCCATCTCCGGCTTCAGCACACGCATTTTAGCCATGGATAGGTATGACTTGTAGGTCAGCGGAGAAAGTACCAGTTTAAGGATAATGGTTAATGCTAAAATGATTAAACCATAGTTCCAGTTAAACTGGTTAAAGAAGTTAAATACAGGCAATACCGCAAAACGGTTAATGTATTTTAACGGTCCCCAGCCCAGGTCAACCTGTTTTTCCAGATCGTAACCTTGCAGTTGCAGGGTTGAGAAACGGTTAGGGCCAAAGTATAATTCCAGCGGATAGGTACCGGCATTATCTTTATTGATAAACACGTTAGCCTTCATTTGCTTAACAAGCGCGGTATCGGTTTCGTTAGAGCTTACCGATAGGCTGGCATTGCTGATACCCTGTTTAGCTATCACTACGTTACTGAAAAAGTGCTGTTTGAACGAGAACCATTGCAATTTTTTATCGCTGATGGTTTTTTGATCGTCCTTACCGGTGCTCAGGTAGTCAACATCACCATCGGTATTTTTAAAATACACGGTGCTGTATTGCTGTTCCATCTTTAAGTCCTTCTCCTGTTTACGCAGGTTGGCGGTCCATTGCAGGTTTAAGGTGCCGGTATTAGGGATTACATTATCTAAACCAGTTGGTACGATGTTTAAACCAACTTTGTAGCCTTCGCCTTTTAGGGTGTATACGTAATCGATATACTGGGTAGGGCTGTAGCTTAAACGCATAGTTACCGAACCCGAATCTTTACCGGCAACGGTTAAATTAGCAGCGCTTGGCTTAAAGTAATATCCATCGGTGTAAATGGTTTTATCGCCGGCTTTAAAGTTCAATCCAAAATGGTTGTCGCCGCCTTCAAATAAAATGACCGGTTTTTTGCTGAAGGTTTTATAATCCTTTAACTCAACCGAATAGATACGGCCGCCTTTAGCGCTGATCTTTACGCGCAGGTCGCGGTTCTCTAAAGTAACCAATTGGTCAACACCAACGGTAGCTGCACCAAAAGGACTTTTTAAAACAGCCGAATCAACTGCACCATTGTGTTTTGTCGTATCAAATTTAGCTGCGGTTGCCGCTGCCGGGGCTTTTGCCAGTCCGGCTTTTTTTAACGAGTCGAGATGGTTTCTTTCTTTCTCTTTCTTGATATCAGCGTCAGATGGCCTCATTAAAAAGAATGAACCCACCAGTATGATCATGATCAGGAATAATCCTGTGAATGTATTTCTATCCATTATTTCTTAAAGTACATTAATTTTTGCGGGCATAAGCCAGCGAAGCGGCGACAAAGTTAACAAAAAGTGGGTGAGGATTAGCAACTGTCGATTTTAATTCGGGGTGAAACTGCGCGCCAACAAAAAATGGATGGTTTTTAAGTTCAACAATCTCTACCAAACCATTGTCGGGGTTGATGCCCGATGGGGTCATGCCGCCTTCTTTATACGCTTTAAGGTACTCATTATTAAACTCATAGCGGTGACGGTGCCGCTCGCTGATGCGTGTTTTACCGTAAATGGCCGCTGCTTTACTGCCGCTTTTTAAATCGCAGGCGTATGCGCCTAAACGCATGGTGCCGCCCATATTCCTGATGTTTTTCTGGTCTTCCATCATGGCTATTACCGGGTGCGGGGTTTGCGCGTTCATTTCTGTACTGCTGGCATCTTTTAAATCGAGCACATTACGGCCGTATTCAACAACAGCGCATTGCATACCTAAGCAGATGCCAAAGAATGGGATATTATTTTCGCGTACGTATTTAATGGCGGCTATTTTACCTTCAAAACCACGCTGGCCAAAGCCGGGTGCAACCAAAACGCCATGCAGGCCTTTCAGTTTATCAATAGCGTTTTCGGGAGTTAAGTGTTCTGATTGTATGGTGACTACCTTTACCTTACACTCGTTTTTAGCGCCGGCATGTACAAACGATTCGATAATGGATTTATAAGCATCGGGCAGCTCCACATATTTACCTACCAGGCCAATACGAATTTCGGCAGTAGGGTTTTTAAGCCGGCCTAAAAAGTCCTTCCAGTTTTCCAGATCGGGCTCGTTTTTATTAGGCAGCTTTAATTTGGTTAATACGGTTTTATCTAACTGCTCACGCAACATCAGCAAAGGCACATCGTAAATGGTGGATGCATCGATAGATTCAATTACCGCGTTTACGTTAACGTTGCAAAACAGGGCTATTTTTTTGCGGATATCCTGGTTAATATGATGTTCGGTACGGCAAACCAAAATATCGGGCTGGATACCATACTCCAGCAGCATTTTAACCGAGTGCTGGGTAGGTTTGGTCTTTAACTCGCCCGCTGCAGCCAGGTAAGGGATCAATGTTAAGTGGATCACCAGCGCGTTGCCCGAACCTGTTTCCCATTTAAACTGGCGCACAGCCTCCACAAACGGCAGCGATTCGATATCGCCTACGGTGCCGCCAATTTCGGTGATCACAATATCATAATCGCCGCTTTCGCCTAAAATGCGGAAATTGCGTTTAATCTCGTCGGTAATGTGTGGTACTACCTGTACGGTTTTACCAAGGAAAGCGCCTTCACGTTCGCGGTTGATCACATTTTGATAAATGCGGCCGGTAGTAATATTGTTTGATTGCGAGGTAGGGGTGTTTAAAAAGCGCTCGTAATGGCCCAGGTCAAGGTCGGTTTCGGCGCCATCCTCGGTTACATAGCACTCGCCATGCTCGTACGGATTAAGGGTTCCGGGGTCGATATTAATGTAAGGATCGAATTTTTGAATAGTTACGCGGTAACCACGTGCCTGAAGGAGTTTAGCCAGCGATGCTGATATAATTCCCTTTCCTAACGACGAAGTAACGCCGCCCGTAACAAAGATATATTTAGTCATGGAGTTTGTTTGTGTACGGGATACAAAGGTAAGAAAAATTGCGGAATGCGGGGAAGTTGTTGGTAAATGTTGAAAAGTTGGGAATGATGTATGACAGGATGATTACGAAACACATCGGCATATTCCCGCGAAGCCAATTTGCGAATAGCTATTTTAAGCCGGTCGGCATGCTCTCGGCAAAGGATGTAGCTGTTATTGAAGCCTTAGAGGGAAGTATCAATACATATCATCCTTTTTAGCATTTGGGTCGGGCTTTTTCTGTGGTACTTGATATGGTTGGCCGGTATTGTATAGGTGAACCAGGTTAATTATCTGCTTGAAGCTAAATTTGTCATCAGCCACGTATTTATTATAAATTTCAGGCTTATCCTTCAGCATTTCCGATAAGGTGTCTTTACGTTCCTGCTTGTTGCCGCTTCCTAATAAACTGGTACTTTTTAAAGCGATTGCCCTATCACCTTTTTTGCTTACGAACCACTGTATTGCCGAAGTGGTAAGCATGCCCATAGTACCACTGTAATTAGCAGGTGCATACTGATATAGGCAAATCGGACCGCTTTCAATCACCTGCATGTACTTGGGTTTAGATAAAGTGTCTACATAAACCGCCCGAAAACGCAGGTCATTTGACGCATGGTAATACTCTTTTATCTTTTCAATGTCTATTTTTTCTTTCTTACCATCAGGTACCTTATATTTTGGCCCACCCAAGCTATATAAGCTAAGTTCACATTTAACGGTATCGCCGTTAATATTAATTACATAATCTTCAGATTGCGCGTTTGCATTTAAAGCAAACAGGAAAAGCAGACTAAATAGAAGTGTAGGTGTATTTAAATATTTCATTGCGGGAGATAAGTTTAATTGTTTGTTAAACGATACTAAGGTTTTAAAATTTTAACAGTTTTGAAGGATTAATACTTCAACTTTTCCAAATCCTCCGGCACATCCACCGCGTGGCTTTCCATATCAGTTAGCGCTACTTTAATGCGGTAACCGTTTTCTACCCAGCGCAATTGTTCCAGGCTTTCGGCTTTCTCTAATGATGATACCGGCAGTTGGGTAATTTGCTGCAGTACGTCGCTTTTATAACCGTAAATACCAATGTGCTTGTAGTAGGTATTATGGTACAGCCAGTTTTGCGGCTCCTGCCCGCGCACGTGGGGGATGGGCGAGCGGGAAAAATAAATAGCCTCGTTTTTGGTATTGATGATCACCTTGGGCGTACTCAGGTTATGCAGTTCGCCGGTGGTGTTTATTTTTTTGATGAGGGTGGCCAGTTGGGTGCCCGGGTCGTCAAAGCAGCCGGCTACTTTTGTGATCTGCCCGGGATCTATAAACGGTTCATCGCCCTGTATGTTAATCACAATCTCGTATTCAGGGTGCAGGCGGGCTACTTCGGCGCAGCGGTCGGTGCCGCTGGGGTGCGTGTCGGCAGTCATAACGGCTTTACCGCCGAAAGCAATTACATGGTCAAAGATCCGCTGGTCGTCCGTAGCTACAAATACATCGGCCAAAGCCTCACATTTTTTGGCCTGTTCATACACCCGCTGTATCATGCTTTTGCCGCCTATATCAACCAGCGGTTTACCCGGAAAGCGGGTGGAGGCGTAACGTGCGGGGATAATGCCAAGGATTTTCATTTTTTAAATGTAATAGTTTTAAATGCTTGTAAGGCTAAACTTTGATCTGTTGGTGTCAGGTCACTACCGTTCATTTGAAAATTAAAGCTTGATGACCGGCTGTGCATATATACGCCGGTCATACCCCTGCCAGCTACCTTAGGCCAAATAGTTTTAACGATGTATTTGTCGGTGCTGTCAATCTGAATATGATGGGTTTTTATTTCTTCAGGAATTTCTATGGGCACAAAAATGGTACTGTCCCTATATGTTAGATCGGCAATATAATCGGCTTTTGGATATTTTAGTTTTTGCTGTGCTGTTGGAGCGTGTAACTTTTCAATAGTTTCATAACTGGGGTCTGCCTCAACTTTAATTAATGAAGAATCAGTAATGCCCTTTTCTTTCATTTGCCTCATCTTTTCATTATGGACATTGAAATTTGCCGTATATGTTACACCTGGCTTTAAAAAAAAGCTTTCGTGTTTCCAATCTTTACTTTCTAAATATTCGGATTCTGTTTCTAATAAATGGTTTGCATAACCCATGTTGCTGCAATCAAACATTAACTTAACAGCAGGTCCGGCTATATAGCCAACGAAAGAATCTTCCTGATCTTTAGGGATTTCACTTTTCCAATCTTTAGGTACGCTTATTGTAAATTCACCTAAATCAAGGGTTTTACCCAAATTGATTTTTTTCTCCTTAGTTTGGCAGGAGATCATTATTACGGAAGAAAGAATAAAATAAAGCCACTTTTTCATTGTGCCTTTTATAAGTTTTTTATTGCGAGGTATCCCGATAATTATCGGGACGAACAATGCATATCTGCTCTTTGGGTGTGCGGTTGCTTCGTTCCTCGCAATGACATAATGTTTTGTGTTTTGAGATTTAAAACAACCCGTTAATCTCCCGCTCTATCAACTGGATGATGGTACTTAGATCTTCGGTATTATTGGTGAAATCAAGGTTATCCTTATCCAATATCAGCAATTTGCCCAAATCATAACCGTTGATCCATTTGGTATATTTATCGTTTAGCTTAGATAAGTAATCCAACCGGATACCACTCTCATATTCGCGGCCGCGGCGCTGAATATTATTTACCAGCGTTGGTACCGATGCCTTCAGGTAGATCAGCAGATCGGGTGGTTTGATGAAAGCGGTAATGTTATCAAATATGGCCCGGTAATTCTCGTAATCGCGGGTGGTCATCAGGCCCATATCGTGCAGGTTCTCGGCAAATATAAAGGCGTCCTCGTATATGGTACGGTCCTGTAATATGTTACGACCGTTTTTTTGGATATCAACAATCTGGCGGAAACGGCTGTTGAGGAAATAGATCTGCAGGTTAAAGCTCCAGCGTTTCATATCGCTGTAAAAATCTTCCAGGTAGGGGTTGTTATCAACCGCTTCGTACAAGGGTTCCCAGCCGTAATTTTTTGCCAGCAACTCAGTAAGTGTTGTTTTTCCGGCCCCGATATTTCCTACAATAGCAATGTGCATCCGTAAATTTTATAAGGTTATTGTTTCGATATGTTATTATACAAGTATATTATTTTTTACTAAGTAAGTTGATAATATAATGATAAATAACAATTAAAAACTCCTGAACCCAATAATTTCCCTTACCTCCTTAATGGTCTTCTGGGCGCTTTCGCGGGCTTTAATAGCGCCGTGACGGGCCACCTGGCGCAAATAAGGCGCATCGGCAGCAATATCGTTAATCTTTTCACGGATGGGCGCGGTGGCTATGATCATATCTTCGGCTAATTGCTTTTTCAAGTCGCCGTAGCGGATCTGCATCGTGTTGTACAGATTATCAAAATGGGTATAAGTATCAGGTGTTGATACTACTTTCATCAGGTCGAACAGGTTTTGTATCTCAACCGGTTTTTCCTGGTTTTCGGTAGTGGGGCCGGCATCGGTGAGGGCGCGCATTACTTTTTTACGGATCACCTCCGGACTATCAGACAGGTAAACCGCGTTAGCTTCACCTTCCGATTTACCCATTTTACCCTTACCATCCAGTCCGGGTATCTTCACCAGGCTTTCGCCGAAGCTAAAGGCATAAGGCTCGGGAAAGTAATCGTTATTATACAGGCGGTTAAAGCGGTTGCCAAAGGTGCGCGCCATTTCCAGGTGCTGCTCCTGGTCTTTACCCACGGGTACCTTAGTGGCTTTGTGGATCAATATATCGGCCGCCATTAATACCGGGTAGGTTAATAAACCGGCGTTCACGTTATCGGGGTTGGCGCGTACTTTATCTTTAAATGATGTACTGCGTTCCAACTCGCCCATATAGGCGTTCATGTTCATGTACAGGTATAGCTCTGCTATTTCTGGCACGTCACTCTGGATATAAATAGTGGCCTTCTCCGGGTCGATACCCGCGGCAAGATATTCTACCAACACCTGTTTGATGTTGCCATGCAGGTCATCAGGGGTGGGGTGGGTAGTTAACGAGTGCAGGTCGGCTATAAAAAAATAGCAGTTATATTGATGCTGCATTTTTACGAAGTTTTGAATAGCTCCGTAGTAATTTCCTAAATGTAATTTCCCGGTCGACCGGATACCACTAACAACAGTTTCCATCATGTGGCGAAAGTAAGTATTTTTTATATTTTTGGTAAAGATGAAATTGATATTAAAAAAAGCGCACAGCTATTTTTATGTGCTGATGGTTGCCCTGTTGTATTTGATATTCTGGCCTTTCTTTTATTCGTTTTCGCGCAAGCCGGGCCGTTACCATACTCTGAACAAGTTTCGCGCGGCCTGGGCCTTTTTAAGCTCGGCATTGGCCGGGTTTTTCTACAAGTTTAAATATGAGGAGCCTGTCGACTGGAGCCGCACCTATATTATCTGTCCCAATCATACCTCTAACCTGGATATATCGGCCATGTGCATGATGGTTAAAAACGACTGCTGCTTTATGGGTAAAGAGGAACTGACCGACGGCCTGGTGACCGGCCTGTTTTTCCGTACGGTGGATATCCCGGTAAACCGGGCCAGCAAAATGTCATCATACCGGGCCTTTAAAAAAGCTGCGGAACGCCTACAGGCAGGTATAACCTTAGTGATATTTCCCGAAGGCGGCATCCCGCCGCACTATCCGCCGCAATTGGTTGAGTTTAAAAATGGCCCGTTCCGCTTGGCTATCGAGCAGAAAGTGCCTATTATCCCGGTAAGCGGCACCAACGCCTGGAAAATGTTTTGGGACGATGGTACCCAATACGGCACCCGGCCCGGCATTGCCCGGTTTTATGTGCATAAGCCTATCGAGACCGCTCATTTGACAGTTGAAGATGCTGATACCCTGCGCGACCAGGTTTACGGGATCATCCGGCAAAAAACAGAGGGTGATACGCCGTCAATCCCTGCATCCGCCATCGTTTAAATGTAGCAAGCTTAACCTAATTGATTGTAAATTCAGATCATTCCCGTAACTTCGTTAAATAAACATTTGTAAACGCATGAAGATCGATCAGGATACCGTTGATAAAATTGCCCACCTGGCCCGGCTGGAACTATCTGCCGCAGAAAAAACGGAAACCATAAAGGACATGAACCGGATATTGGATTTTATGGATAAGCTGAACGAGGTGGATACATCAACCGTTGAACCCCTGGTTTATATGAATACCGATGCCAATGTATTGCGTGAGGATGTGGTTAAGCAAGAGATCACCCATGAGGAAGCCCTGTTAAACGCCCCTAAAAAGGATCAGGATTTTTTCCATGTGGCTAAAGTGATAGGGTAAATGTGCAGATATGCAAATGTGCGGATGTGCAAATGATATGAACATGCGCGATTTTCTACCGATAATAATCTGCACATCTGCATATACGCACATTTGCACATAAAATTAAATTGGCGTGTAACATTTACTACCTTACCGCTGTCAAAGCAACAAAAAACACCTGCATGGAGCCATTATTAACTAAGCCATTAATTACAATTAAAGATATCGGACGTAAATATGTGATCGGCTCGGAAGTAATTCACGCGCTGAAATCTGTTTCGCTGACCATTAATAAAGGCGAATTTGTGGCGCTGATGGGCCCTTCGGGTTCAGGTAAATCAACCCTGATGAATATTTTGGGTTGTTTAGATACCCCAACCAAAGGCCAGTATATCCTAAACGGCATTGATGTGAGCCACATGACCGATAATGAACTGGCTGAAGTACGTAACGAGGAAATTGGCTTCGTTTTCCAAACATTTAACTTGTTACCACGTAATACCGCTTTAGATAATGTGGCCCTGCCATTAATTTATTCGGGCACGAATAAAGCCGACCGTATAGCACGTGCCGAAAGCGCTTTGAAAAACGTAGGCTTAGGTAACCGTATGGATCACAAACCTAACGAGCTTTCGGGCGGGCAGCGCCAGCGTGTAGCCGTGGCCCGCGCGCTGATCAATAATCCGTCCATCATCCTGGCCGATGAGCCTACCGGTAACCTGGATACCAAAACATCTATCGAAATTATGGGCCTGCTGGAAGATATCCACGCCAAAGGCAACACCATTATATTAGTAACGCACGAAGAAGACATTGCCCTGCACGCCCACCGCATTGTGCGTATGCGCGATGGTTTGATAGAGAACGATTACGTAAACCCCGATATCCATACGGTAACAAGGGATGCGGCTGCGTTGTAAGATCTTATATGGTATGAACAAATGAATGCTAAATTGACATAAAACGCATTTTATAATCAGGTTGATACAGTGTTTACTTATGTTCGGGCAAAGTATAAGGAGAATATGTTGAATAGTTTTGTAAACTGCATTATCATAATACATCTATAATCATCTGAGGTGTTGAAATCTTTCGAATACCTACATGACCCACTTCCGAACTATTGTGTGTCTACATCTTTTTTAATAAAATAGGTAAAGTATGTCGCCTCCTCGATGGGCTTACGGTTTATTTGCTATTTTTCTAATAGCATGTCGCTCAACTAGAATTAAAAATTATACAATAACAAACCCAATGGGGATGATATACTAGATAGAAAAGAATTGACACGATTAGTTCTATCAGAGCGAGCGACATGCAATATTAAATATTAATTAAAATTGTTTTTGTCATTATATCTTTTTACATTGTCTTTATAAACCTTTAAATACTATTAACATGAAAAAACTAACAAGAGATGAATTAAAAAACATCAAAGGTGGAGACGCACCTATTCTATGGCAATGTTACGATGAAAGCGGGCCATATTATGTATGTTCCCAGACAGATCCTACGTTAGTCTGCGGTTATAGTTTCTGTACAGAGTATGATAGGTGTTTATCAGTTACCAATTGTGCTTAGTGAACAAAGCAAATCATCCTACGAAGTAGCTTAGGGAATGGTACTAAGTTGCTTCGTAGTTTAATCAATCGCCTTGGTCTTATAGCTTGATCATTCCAGCATATATTTCAGATCAGCTAATTGATATGCAGAAGGGAGTAAGCGACCATTTAAAAAAACGGCCGGGGTCCCTTTAATACCAGCATTAATACACCATTCCCACTGACGGTCCAGCGCTTTGCTGGCGAGTTTATGTCCTTCGCTTACAGGATAAGTCAGAGACCACCTATCATAATTCTTTCCATGTTGGGCATAACAGGTATGAAGCGCATCAGCCATAAGTTGATCATTGCCCTCGAACTTGATAGCCATCAGGTGTCGTTGCACCTCGGCCCTATGATCTTTCTGGTCGCCTCCTTTGAAAATGATACGGATCTGCAGAAGTTCGTTACCCGCCAACAGATCCTCTAAATCTCGATGTGCTTCGGCGCAGGGTTTACAAAAAGGATTAGAAACTATTGTTATAACATGTTCAGGCGTGGAACTGCCTAATGTGATGCTCCAGGACGAGTCGGGCGATACGAACTGTGTTTGAGCTTCAAGGAGCATTTTGAACAGCGACATGTTATATTTAAAATGATCAGCCTGCTCTTTGAGGGGCCAATAAAGTTTTGCCTGCCTGACCACAGGTTTTGCTATCAACCAAAACAAAACCGGGACTACCAGGCAAATGAAGATCATTGCAATATCTTTGCGATCCGTGATCGACGAACGTGCGTGTAAGATATATCCTTTTGTAAGGACCATCGTTATGAACTCAGCCCAAAGAACTGCCTGAACGATGCAACATAATCGGCACCATTTTTTTGCTACACTTACCTGGTAATAAATAGAATAAAAAGTGTAAGGCAGTGCCAGGAGGTTGAGCAGGCTTAGCCATTCCATTTTTGCGGAGGAGTGTGAACCAAAGAACAAGATTAAAATAGTACCAGCAAAGTAATAAGATCCGACCTCACTCCAGGTTAATCCCTCAAAAACCTTTGCTGTGCTGGACGATAGTATAGCTTTACAATCAGCATTCTTATCAGTTCCACACATGCGTTGCACCAAGGGATCATCGCTATCAATAGTTTGTATTAATAGCAGCACCGCAGTTGAGAGGCCTATTGCTTTTATCACCGTGAGCGCCATGACAGGTAGGTCGAGATATTTGAAATAATCTGAATCAAAGCATAGCATTGTTATAAAAACCGCTATTACAGCCGATGAAATCAGTGGCCCTTGCAAACGAGCCAATGCTTTTTGGATACGTGAGTTAAGTGGCACATTTGCCGGCCTTTCCGCCGTAAGGACTAGGTCTTTGTAAATAAGCCTGAATTTTGCGGTCGGCAGTTTCTGGTTGCTTTCCTTTTGACTGGAAATGATAAAATACTTATTCGTTACCTTCTCCACCAGTACATACACTTGATCTCTCATATTGGTATAAGCGACAAATGGGCACTTGAGTTCTGAGAGGCGTTCAAAGTCAGCATGGTATGCATCATTCTTGATATGCATTTTAGTAAGAACGTCGCTAAGTGAAAGCATGCTCGGGTAATCGGGATGTTTAAAAAGATCTAAAGCAACCCTCTGTGGCGTTATGTGACCTGGAAAAGACCGCAAAAGCTTGACTAACACTGTTGCAGCATTTGATCTGGTGGCGAAGAAATCTGGCATAATGATCGTGACGGTTTATTTCAAAAGAGATTTGGACAGATATTCATGAGGGGGTGGCCGTTTAGAAAAAGTGTTATTTGTCCCATACCTTCCGCACCAACACCCCCGATAAGGCCGACATACCCCCAACCAAACCGCCTATCAGCGAGGTGAGGATCAATAGTATCGTCCAGCCTGGCAGGTGGAAAAGTACGGCTACACGGCTGGCCAGTACATGGTTATTAGGCACGCTTTTAAACAAGGCCAGCACCACCCAAACAATAAATACGGCCGCAAAACCCGACCAAAATGCCTGCGCTGGTTTCTTGCCTGCGTATAACGCGGTTACAAAAGCAATAATAGCCGCCACCCACCAGGGGGTAATAAAGCCGGCTATAAGGGATAGGATGAGTATAATGATGAATAACATATTATTTGCTGCTAAGGGTTAAGGTTGATTTAATACGGGTTGACTGTTCGGTTGGCGATTGCAGGAATAATAGGGGCTTCAGTTGACCGTCCTGCCAGGTTTTTAGCATATCGTCATAATATAAACTGCCGGGATTGCCCGATTCGCCCCCCGGAAAAATGCCGTACCCTTGCACTTTAGGCCCCATTTGCACCACCATACGCCACGATGGGCCGTGTCCGTTATTCAGCGCGTTAACTGTTGAACCAATACCTCCGGCAACAAAGTCGCCCGTGCCAAAGCCATCCAGGTTGGCTAAATGGTTAATGTAGGTATGTTTTACCCGTCCCCATTCCCAGGCCTGGCCGGGCTTGCCATACCTACGCAATAACGAATCTGCCGCGGCGGTAAAGGAACGGTTTACCAAATCAACGGCTGTTTCTTTGGCCGGCGTTTTTATCCGGTCGAACCATTTGGATTGAGGCTCTTTTAACAGCAGCTTTATCGTACGGTCCTGCGATGGAAGCATCAGTTCCTTGTTTTTGCTCTCAAAATAGTCGGACCATACTGTGGTGTAAAATTTACCCCACCACTCGTTATATATAGTAGCCCCAACCGAATTGGCATCAAAGCGTTTATCCCAGTTTTTAATTAATTGCAATACCTGCCGCTGTTGCCCGTTTAGTTTAGCTGCATCAATATCAGCCAGCATAGCCGGTAAAACATCATGCGCCCTGATGCTGTAGGTATCCCCCTGTAATAAGCGCATGCTATCAACAGTGGCATTTTTCATGGTGCTTAGGCGGTCGTTAATGCGCTTGCCGCGCTCGTATGGGCCAAAGCTCCAATTGATATAATAAGGATAGCTCGAGTCTGTTGATGATTGATTGGCCGAACTCAGATAGCCCCGTGCCGGGTTTTTAGCTGAGGGGTTTTGTTCGGCCGGGATCCAGCCTTGCCAGTCGTTGGCCGGGTCGGTGCCATCTAAAATATATTTACCCTGTTCCTTAAATTTCAGCGGCAGTTTACCGTTAACCGTCATGGCGATATCCTTATCCGCGGAAGCGAAAATGAAGTTTTGCGCAGGCGCGGTATAATAGCTTAAGGCTTTGCGGTAATCGTCGTAATTTTTAGCCCGGTTAAGCAGGTAAAAGGTCAGGATATCTGCCGATTTATCGTGCGCTATCCAGCGTGCCGCGGCACTTACCGGGATGTCCCCGCGCGATTTTGGCCTTTTATCCGCGCTTTCATAAACTACCGGGCCATGATGGGTGTAATACACCGTTTCGGTAAAGCGCGCGCGGCCATGGATCTTGATCACCTCGGTACGCTTAGTGGTTTTATTCCATTTGTTGTTGTACCAGTATTGGTTATGGCTGCTGTCTTTAAATTTGATGCGATAAAAATCAAGCACATCTGCAGCCACATTGGTTTCGCCCCAACTGATATGATTGTTATAGCCGATAACCACACAAGGCGTACCCGGAATAGAAACCCCGGTGGTGTTGATGCCCGGCGCCGAAAGCTGTATCTGGTACCAAATAGATGGGAACGTTAAATTCAGGTGCGGGTCGTTAGCTAAAATAGGGTAGCCGCTGGCCGATTTACTGCCGGCTATTACCCAGTTATTACTGCCAATGCCTTCCACTTTTTCCTTATGCTGAACCGGAGCTACCATTGAATTGATAAAATCGGCAGATGCCTTGGGCAGGGGTAAAGCTTTAAAATCCCATTTGGTGCCGGCCGGAATAATTGGATCTTCGCGATAAGGATAATCGGGAAATAAGTCGTTAGTAACCTCAGGGCCAAACTTTTTCAATACGTTGGTCATGGCCGGGGCATCGGTACTGCCAGCAAGTGTTTCAGACATTAATTTGAGCAGCAGCGCACAGTTAACCGGTTTCCAGTCTTCCGGCTCGTAATCCAGCAGCTTAAATTCTATCGGATAATCACGCTTCCATAGCTGATGGATATAAGTGTTAATACCCTCGGTATAAGCGTTAACCATTACAGCCACACGCGGGTCTTTCATCATTTCATTCAAAGTGTTTTCGGCGCCGTAAACCATGCCCATGCGGCGGTGATAGCGGTCAACTTCCAATGCTTTAGGGCCAACAATTTCAGATAGGCGGCCCGACGCGCTGCGGGTTTGGATATCCATTTGCCACAGGCGGTCGGCGGCGGTAACATAGCCCTGGGCATAATACAGGTCGTGCTCGTTCTCGGCAAAAATATGGGGCACCATATTTTCATCATATTTGATGGTTACCTTGCCCTGCAGCCCTTTCAGTTTTAGTTTTCTTTCCTTAATGATATGCTTGCTGTCGGCGTTTTGCCAGAAACCGGTGGCCGGGTTCAGGAAAACGGCTATTGACGGAATAGAATCGCTCCATTTGATCTCCAGTACCAGGATAAGTACTATCGTAGCTAATACAGATATCAGCGCCTTTGTAACCTTCATTTGTTGTGAATAGTTTGATGAAGCAATATATGCAAAGGAGGGCAAATGCTAAAATGATATGAGTCTTTTTAGGCCCTTCTTCTTGCGCCATCGCTAAAGCAGCGTGCGTTTGGGGAAGGTTTGAGTAAGGCTTGATGTTGCTGATCACGAAATTACATTATTAGAAAATATTGAAAAAATGTAAAGATTTGATTATCAATTACTTGATGATTTCAATTGGGTTAACACAATAAAAAGCTAAAATATTGATTTGTAGATATTTAAATCGAAAAACCCCCGAATTGTGTTAAGTTGTGTTAACCCAATTTTAGGCTTACGACAGGCGGGTTGCCTTCAAACCATTTTTTAAATAGCTTTGCGGCAATGAAGATTCTTTTAATTGAAGATGAACCGCAGTTAGTATCCATCATTCAGCGCGACCTGACGGCTGAGGGCCATGAGATCAGCGTGGCGATGGATGGTATTACCGGTTTGGATATGGCCGTCAGGATGGATTTTCAATTGATTATACTGGATATTATGCTGCCCGGCATTAACGGGATTGAACTTTGCCGCAACCTAAGGCAAGCCAACCAAACCGCGCCGGTATTGATGCTGACAGCCCTTGGCACTACCGAAAACGTAGTAACTGGTTTAGATGCCGGTGCCGATGATTATATGATTAAACCCTTTAGCCTGGCCGAATTGAATGCACGCATCCGTACGCTGGCACGGCGTAATGCCGGGCCAACGCCATCGGCCAATGTATTACAGGTAGCCGATCTGGTTGTAAACACGGACGAAAAATCGGTAAAGCGTGGCAATAAGCTAATTGAAATGACTGCTACAGAATACCGCCTGATAGAATTTTTGGTGAAGAATAAAAACCATATGCTATCGCGCATAGAAATACTGGAACACGTTTGGAATATTGACTTTAACATGGGCACCAATGTGGTTGATGTATATATTAATTACCTGCGCAAAAAGCTGGACAAGGATTTTGAACCGAAACTGATCCATACGGTAATAGGCATGGGTTATATTTTAAAGGAAAGCGGCAACTAAAAATGAGTATACAGCGCAAGGTGGCTTTATTGTTTTTTGGTTTAACCACAACGGTTATAGTGCTGCTAAGCGGGGCTATATTTTACTTTGTACACCAATTTACATTCGATGATTTTTATAAGCGCTTAGAGGCACGCGCTAATATTGCCGCCCAAATGCACCAGCTAAGCGATAAAGACAGCCTGGGTATGTATAAGGAGATCAGGCAGCGCTACCTGGAGCATTTACAAAACGAAAAGCAATATACCTTAACACCGGCCGATTATTTAAACGGCAAACCGGTACCACATATCCCCGCGCCTTTAATTAAAGATATTTTAGAACAAGGCAAAGCACGCTATAAAACCGGCAATATTTTTTACGCCGGAAAGGTGACAAACTTGCCTGAGGGGAAGGTGATCTTTATCGTTTCGGCCATTGACCCTTATGGCTTTAAGGAGTTGGAAAACCTGGAGAAGATATTGATCACCGGTTTCCTGATATCCTTGGTACTGATTTATTTTATTGGCCGGCGGTTCTCGTACGATACCTTCAGGCCGGTGCGGAAGATCATCAAAAAAGTGAATACCATTACCGCCAGCAACCTGCACCTGCGGTTAGAGGATTATAAGAGTAAGGACGAGATAGCCGAACTGACCCAAACCTTTAACGATATGCTGGACAGGCTTGAGACAGCTTTTGAAACGCAGAATAACTTTATCAGTAATGCATCGCACGAGTTACGCACCCCACTGGCCGTAATAAAAGGCGAAGCCGAGTTGGCGCTAAAAAAAACCAATGTTAATGATATCAGTACACAGCAAACTTTAACCGAGATATTAAAAAGCGCGCAAAGCCTGCAGGATATATTAACCAGTCTGCTGGGTTTGGCGCAAACCGGGTTTGATGGTCAAAAGCAAAAATGGGAAGTGATCAGGATGGATGAACTGGTATGGCAGATCAAGGAATCGGTTGATCATATTATCCCATCAAACAATATCCGCATGGACTTTTCTGACCTGCCGCAAGATCTGGATCAGTTGACCGTTTTAGGGAACAGCAATCTGATGAAACTGGCTATTAGTAATATTGCTTTAAACGCCTGTAAATATTCGGACAATAAAACAGTAATCATCAAGTTGCTTGAAGAAAACAGCCGTGTGATCATCAGCGTTAAAGACGAAGGTATCGGCATCCCCGAAAAAGACCTTCAGCATATCTTCGAACCTTTTTTCCGTGCCTCAAATACCGGGAAATTTGACGGGCATGGCGTTGGCTTACCGCTGGCCTTAAATATTATTCGTTTGCATAAAGGCAGCATCGCCATCCTATCTAAAGAAAATGAGGGCACGGAGATCCGGATTATGCTCCCTGTTCATCATTCTAAAGAAAATTAAATTCTAATCAGATTCTAATCTGGCTCTTAAACCGTTTTAATGCGTGGTGCCGACTATTGTATCAAACAACAATAGTTAACAAAAAAGCATCATACCATGAAAACCACAAACATCCTGATCCCAACTGATTTTAGCTTAGCTACATTATTAACTGTAAATACTTTAATAGCGAAGCACCCAGACCAAAAGTTCAATATTTCTCTGGTTCATTTCCTGCAATTATCCGATTCTATTACCGAGTTACTGATGCTGAAACGCCGCAGCCGCGAATACCTGCACATTGGCGGCGAGTTTGAAGATCAATTAACTTTTTTAAGGCAGCAACACCCGGAACAAATAGGAATTTTACACGCCGAGTTTTTTTATGGCAGCACTGTAGCCGTATTTAAAAACTTTTTAGAAGCAAAAGAGATAGATATGATTGTGATGTTAAACGGCCATACCTATCAAAAACTGACCGCTAACAGCATAGCCCCCGAATTGCTGGTACAAAGAAGCGGATACCCGGTATTAAGCTTATCGGCGTTCACCAAAGTACAGCCTGCCGAAAGGGTAGTGAGGATCCAAAAACTGGAATTAGAACTGGAGCAGGCTTAAGACCGCCCTGGTATTTTTTTCACCTGTTTAAACAATAAAACTATGTTACTAAAAGATAATATCCCGGTAAATTATGTTGTTGGGAAAATAAAGAACGAATTATTGATGGTAACTGCTTACGCGGTGCTGATAGCACTGGTCCACCAATTTTTCCCAACATGGCGCATCTCTATCCCCATAGCGGTACCCGCTATTTTGGCCACTATTATATCTCTCCTGCTGGCTTTTAGATCAAACCAGGCTTATGACAGGTGGTGGGAAGCCCGCGGTATATGGGGCGCCATTGTAAACGAGTCGCGCTCATTAACCCGGCAGCTTACCACTTTTTTAAATACAGATGATGCATCAGAAGAGGTGGAGGTATTTAAAAAACGCTATGTAAACCGCCAGATAGCCTGGTGCTATAGCCTTAGCCAAACTTTGCGCGGGCAAAACAGTTACATCCGCAGCATCGACTTTTTGGTTGATGAGGAGGTGCAATTTACCCGTCGATTTACTAATATGCCCAATAGCCTGCTCAAACTACACGGTTTAGATTTGCGCCTGGCTTATAAAAACGGTTGGCTGAACGATTACCAGCAAGTACAGATTGATGGCACACTGACCCGCCTTTGCGATGCCATGGGCAAATGCGAGCGGATAAAGAACACGGTTTTCCCATCAACTTATAGCTTGTATATTCATTTTTGCTTGTACCTGTTCATCGCGTTACTGCCTTTTGGCCTGATAGAATACTTCGGTATTTTTGAAGTACCGCTGATTGTAGCGATAGCAGCCGCGTTTTTACTGGTCGAGAAAATGGCTATCCATTTACAGGACCCGTTTGAAAATAAACCTACTGATACCCCTACCACAGCCATATCGCAAACCATTGAGCGCGATTTAAAGCAAATGCTGAACGATAGCCAGCACGATGAGGTACAGCACAAAACACACCAGGCTAAAACCACAACTTCTAATGTATACTATATTTTATAGTTGCGCTTAAAACTAATTTAAACCTGCAAATAAACCTCTGCCCTGCAAAAGGCAGGGGTTTAATGTTTATTATACCTTCATTTTTTTGTAAATTATTTATGAAGAGACGTATGCGGCAATCAAATGCTAAAATTATAACAGTGCTGTTACACCACATTTGCACTTTTACCAAATAGCTTCGTTAAATTTAAACTCAATTAAGCGGGGCAGTATGAAGCGGTATTTTATCATCGTGGTTGTGATCATATTAGCGGGATGTAAAAATCACCTGGTAAGCAGTACGGGCGTAAAAATGATAAAGGTGGTGCTTTACCGCGATGTGGCAGATTCTGTTACGGTTAATTATACCGATGCCAGAAAAATAAAACATATATTAAACACGCTGAACCATAACAGGCAGGAGCCGCTCCATTTTGAAACAAATTGTACCCTGCATGTTATTTATGCCGATAGCGTAGCCACAATATATTGTAATGCGGCTTCTATCAGGTATCATAACGTTACTTATCATATGAGCCATAGTATGCAGGAATCTCTAAATTAATACGTATTGCAGGCTTTGATCAACCTTTTATTACAATCTCCCAATCCATCCATCTGCTGGAAGATAAGGGCGCATGTTTTAGGCGAGGATATGAACAGCCCCTCAATGCTGGCCTTACAAAATGAGATCAGGAATAGCGAAGTAGCGAAAAAGCTCTTAAGTGGTTTAAATGATCCGCAACTCAATCAGGGCCGGGGTGTTTACGTCAAATGGCAGGGGGCGCACTGGGTGATGGCCTCGCTGGCAGATATCGGTTATCCACCGGGAGATGAGCAACTGATCCCTATAAAAAATGCACTATTGGATTATTGGCTGGATGAAGGTTTTTATACCGAATTTGAAGCCGGTAGTCAGGCTAAAGCTTATCAAAAAGCCGGCGTCCCCGTTATGCAGGGCAGGCACAGGCGTTGCGCATCGCAGCAAGGCAATACCTTATATATGCTGCTGAAACTGGGTTTACAGGATAATCGTTTGGATGATTTAGTTGAACGCCTGCTGCACTGGCAATGGCCGGACGGCGGCTGGAACTGCGATAAAAACCCCGATGCCACCCATTCGTCGTTTATGGAAACTTTGTTACCCTTACGGGGATTAGCGTTGTATGCGCAAACAACAGGCAGCGCCAGTGCTGCCAAAGCCGCGGAACGGGCTGCTGAAGTGTTCCTGAAGCGGGATTTGTACAAAAAGCAAAGTAACGGCGAACTGATCCACCCCGAATTTACAAGCCTGCACTACCCTTTATACTGGCACTATGATATTTTGGCCGGCTTAAAAGGGATGGCCGAAGCCGGTTTTATTAATGATACAAGGTGTAAGGCCGCAATCGATCTGCTGCAAAGCAAACAATTACCCGGCGGCGGCTGGCCGGCCGGGAAAAGCTATTATAAAGTATCGCAACAAATTGCCTTAAACGCCGATTATGTGGATTGGGGGGGCACAAGTAAAACCCGGATGAACGAGTGGGTTACGGCCGGCGCGCTCTTTGTTTTGAGCAAAGCGGGTAAAATGTAGCATAATTCTGTGCGCCGTAGGTGCTACCTGTTTGTAGTAATATATTCAAGTATATAATGCCCCGTTAGGGGTTACCCTTTATTTTGCAGATGAAGAAAAGGGTAGCACCTATGGCGCAATCCGGATTTTGCTTGTTAGCTACAAACATGTAGCACCTACGGCGTAAAAACTGTTACGGTTTCATATTCAAAAGATTTAAACAAATCCGCCTGTATTTAAGGCTATTTTGTACCTTTCGCCCATTGAGATGAGCAACATAAAAGCCTGTATTTTTGATCTGGACGGTGTTATAGTAGACACTGCCATTTACCACTACCAGGCCTGGAAGCGTTTAGCTAACGAACTGGGTTTTGATTTTACCGAACATGATAACGAACAGCTGAAAGGCGTAAGCCGTACCCGCTCGCTGGAGATTATCCTGCAAATGGGTGGCGTTACCAAAACCGAAGCTGAAAAGGAGGAACTGGCTAATCGCAAAAATACCTGGTATGTAGATATGATCAGTCACATGAAACCTGATGAGATATTACCCGGCGCCAGGGAGTTTGTACAGGCTTGCCGTGATGCCGGGATTAAAACTGCTTTAGGATCGGCCAGTAAAAACTCTATGATGATACTGGATAAAATAGGGATGACCAGTCTGTTTGATGCCATTATCGACGGTAATAAAGTCACCAAAGCCAAACCAGATCCCGAAGTTTTTTTGAAAGGGGCAGAGGAGTTGGGTGTAAACTCATCCCAATGCGTGGTTTTTGAAGATGCCATTGCCGGTGTGGAAGCTGCAAAAGCAGGGGGGATGAAAGCTGTAGGGATAGGCGAACCGTCTGTTTTAACTAAAGCTGATATGGTAGTAAAGGGACTATATGAAGTGCCGCCCCCCAGCCCCCTAAAGGGGGAGCAGGAGGAATGGCTGCTTAATAAAATATAAATTTTGATTTAATTACTCCCCCTTTAGGGGGCTTGGGGGTTTATGAAAGACTACATAAAAATTGACGAATGGCGGATCATTGAAGAGGGCTTCGATCCGCATCTGCATAAAATATCCGAAAGTATTTTTAGCCTGGGCAACGGCCGTATGGGGCAACGGGCCAACTTTGAGGAAGCCTACAGCGGCGAAACCCTGCAAGGCAACTACGTAGCCGGGGTATATTATCCCGATAAAACCCGCGTAGGCTGGTGGAAAAACGGTTATCCCGAATACTTTGCCAAGGTGCTGAATGCGGCTAATTGGGTGGGGATTGATATACATTTAGATGGGGAGCAATTAGATTTAGCCCATTGCACAGTTAGCGACTTCTATCGTGAACTGAACATGAAAGAGGGATATCTAAAGAGAAGGTTTAGGGCTAAAACAAAAGGCAATAAAGAAGTAGTTGTTGAGGCTACACGTTTTTGTAGCATGGCCGACGATGAAACAGCGGCTATTAAATATCAAATCACATCTATAAATTTTGCCGGTGAACTGGTTATAAATCCATTTATAGACGGTGATGTAAAAAACCAAGATGCTAACTATGATGAAAAATTTTGGGATGAAGTAGGCAAGGATGCCTGGGTTGATGGTGGTTATGTACATATGCGTACTAAAAAAACCGGCTTTGAAGTAGCGACAGGTATGAAATTTACCACCTTGGTGAATGGTGACCCAAGGGTGTTAAAAAGTGAGCCCTTTACCAAAGAAAAATATGTAGGGGCTAATATCAAACATCAAATTGGCACCCGGCAATCTGTTACCATCTATAAATACGCCGCTAACCTGTCATCACAAAACCACCCGGCCGAACAATTGGCTGAACTATGCAAATCCACATTAGATCGCGTAAGCGCCAAAGGTTTCGACACCATGCTGGCCGAGCAAGCCGCTGCCTGGGCTAAAAAATGGGAGCATAACGATATTATTATCGAGGGCGATGCCTCAGCGCAGCAGGCTATCCGCTTTAATATTTTTCAGTTAAACCAAACCTATACCGGCGAGGACGACCGCCTGAACATCGGCCCCAAAGGTTTTACGGGCGAGAAGTACGGCGGCTCAACCTATTGGGATACCGAGGCGTATTGTGTGCCGTTTTACCTGTCTACCGCGCCGCAGCAGGTTACCCGCAACTTACTGCTTTACCGCTACAAGCAATTGGGCAAGGCTATTGATAACGCCAAACTATTAGGCTTTAACAACGGCGCGGCGCTATACCCCATGGTAACCATGGACGGTACCGAATGCCATAACGAGTGGGAGATCACCTTCGAGGAGATCCACCGGAACGGGGCTATCGCTTTTGCCATATTCAACTATGTCCGTTACACCGGCGATGAAGCTTACCTGGCCGATTACGGTTTGGAAGTATTGCTGGCTATCGCGCGCTTTTGGTCGCAGCGCATTACCTGGTCGGCTGACAGGCAACTGTATGTAATGCTGGGCGTCACCGGGCCAAACGAGTACGAAAATAACGTGAACAATAACTGGTATACCAGCACCATAGCTGTTTGGTGTATGCAGTACGCGCTGGAAATTACTGATCAGTTAAAAGCATCCGACAAGGCAAAATACGATGCATTGGCAGCTAAGATCGGCTTTGATTACGATACCGAAACCGCGCGTTTTAAGGATATCATCGCTAAAATGTACTACCCGTACGATGAACAGCAGCAGATATTTTTACAACAGGACGGATACCTGGATAAGGAGCAGATCTTAGTAAAAGACCTGCCGGCAGCCGACCGCCCCATCAATCAAAAATGGAGTTGGGATAGGATCCTGCGCTCATGCTATATTAAACAGGCCGATGTATTGCAGGGGATCTATTTCTTCGAGGATAGGTACGATATGGATACCATCCGCCGCAATTTTGATTTTTATGAGCCACGTACCGTACACGAATCGTCGCTGTCGCCTTGCGTACACGCCATATTAGCAGCCAAACTGGGCGACGAAAAACGCGCCTACGAGTTTTACCTGCGCACATCGCGCCTTGATTTGGACGATTACAATAACGATACCGAGGACGGCTGCCATATTACTTCGATGGCCGGCACCTGGATGTCGGTGGTGGAAGGTTTCGGCGGTATGCGGGTGCGCGACGGGAAATTGTCGTTCAATCCCTTCCTGCCGGAGAAATGGACTTCTTTTTCGTTCCATATCGGGTTCAGAAGTGTTTCTATAAAAATTACGGTAAGCAAGGAAGGTGTAACGGTAAAGAATTTATCGGATACGGATATAGACTTGCTGATATATGACCAGGAACACTCGGTAGGCGCGGGCACGGAAGAGGTTTTTAAACACTAACCACTACTTGTCATTGCGAGGTACGAAGCAATCGCGAACTATGCATATATGCTCTTTGGCTGTGCGATTGCTTCGTACCTCGCAATGACATTGTGTTTTAAATTTCTTGCGTTCGTCTGTGACGAGTGCTTAAAATGGTTCAGCGTCTGCGACGCTTCTTCGCGATGCAATCGCAATGCAGTATGAACGCAAGATGTTCACATTTATATAACATTTAGATTATTTTAATTAATATCGCCGTCCAATTCATCAAAAACTAAACAAGGTATCAGCCGGTTGGCTGATATGCAGAGAGAGACGTAATAATAGAAATGGCAGCATCCTTCCCCGATCATAAATTAGTTATCTATCAGTTACTGCCGCGCTTGTTCGGTAATACCAAAACCCTTAACAAAGTTTACGGCTCGGTTGAAGAGAACGGCGTTGGCAAGTTTAACGATATTACCGATAAGGCCCTGCAGGAAATCAGGCTGATGGGTTTTACCCATGTTTGGTACACCGGGGTAATTGAGCACGCCACCATGACCGATTACTCGGCCTATGGCATCCCTAACGACGATCCGGATGTGATCAAAGGTCGCGCCGGATCACCTTATGCTATTAAGGATTACTACGATGTAGACCCCGACCTGGCCGTTGATATACCTAACCGTATGGCCGAATACGAAGCCCTAATTAAGCGTACCCAAGCCAACGGTTTACTGGTGATCATGGATTTTGTGCCTAATCACGTAGCCCGTTCCTACCACTCGGATGTTAAGCCCGATGGCATACGCGATTTTGGGGCAGATGATGATCATACCAAAGCTTTCGATGGCCAAAACGATTATTACTATATCCCCGGTCAGCCCTTTGTTACGCCGGCTGGCTATAATCCCGGCGGCGATGGGTTTAAGCACCCGCTAAAAGACGGGCATTTTGATGAGAACCCTGCCAGGGCAACCGGTAACGATGTTTTTAGCGCCACGCCGTCCATCAACGATTGGTTTGAGACGGTGAAACTGAATTATGGGGTGGATTATATGAATAACCGCCAGGTGCATTTTGATCCTGTGCCATCGGTGTGGCATAAAATGTATGATATTCTACATTATTGGGCCTCAAAAGGTATTGACGCTTTCCGTTGCGATATGGTGGAACATGTGCCTATGGAGTTTTGGGCATGGGTGATAGGAAGATTAAAGGAAGAGTTTCCCGGTTTGATATTTATTGGCGAGGCTTATGATGTGCGCGAGTACAAAAACTATATCTATAACGGCAAATTTGATTATCTGTACGATAAATCGGGCTTGTACGATGCCCTGTTCCGCCTGACCCGCAACGAGGGCAGCGCGTGGGACATTAACAAAGTGTGGAATTATGATACACGCGGTATAGACGAGCATATGCTGCGCTTTATGGAAAACCACGACGAATACCGCATCGCTTCATCGGTATTTGCAGGCAATCCCTGGCTGGCTATCCCGGGCATGATCGTTACGGCCACGCTTTCGGTAGGGCCGGTAATGGTTTACTCGGGGCAGGAGGTAGGCGAGCCGGCCGAAGGTGGCGAAGGTTTTAGCGGGCCTGATGGCCGTACCACCATTTTTGATTATTGGGGCATACCATCTCTGCAAAAATGGGTGAACAATGGTAAATATGACGGCGGCGCGCTGGACGGCGGGCAAAGCGCCCTGCGTTTTTTCTATCATAGATTATTATTGGCCGCACGCGAAAATGAAGCCATACGCCTGGGCGATTTTTACGAACTGATGCTGGAAAACCATCACAATGCCGGCTTTGATGATAAGGTATACGCTTACCTGCGCTATACCACCAGGCAACGGATCCTGATCGTGGTTAACTTTAACCATGACCAGCGCCAGCTGAACGTGAAACTACCTGCCGATCTGCGCGAGCGCCTGGGTATCAGCGGCAGGGTAGTGTTTACCGATGTGCTGAGCGATGTGAAGTTTACCGCCAACGATATAGGTAACGGACTTGATTTAACCTTACCGGCTACAGGCGGGGTGATGCTGGGGTTTTAAGGTTGGTTTTTTTGTGACTATCGAGTCTTTTGTCTATTGGTAAGGGGGTTAACACGACTTAACATAATTCAATTTTTGATAAGATTAAGTATTTGATATACAGATATTTAAAGCTTTTTCGGGGTTAACATAAAATGACTTAAAAGTCAGCCTGTTGACCCATCCTATTCTCATTCATTGCCGCTGACTTCAGTCTATGACTCTGCGCACGCATGCAAAACGGATATATACATATCGGACCTTCATACTTACGCAGGGTCCTCGCCGAGAAACCTTGGGGGACACAAAAATAACCGCAACGAATTTCCTTGCATATTCTTATTCATTGCCGTTGGCTTCAGCCAACGGATACCATGCGGGTGTGTCCTGGCTTTAGCCAAACCTCTGTCTTTACCTGGTTGCCTCATTATCCACCACACCAAACCCAAATAAGGGAACTGCAAACCGGTTTCTCAATTTTTAAATTTCAGGCCCGATATTTTACTAAAATGATATATATTTATAAATAGTGTACTTTTTACAAAAAGGATGGCTCGTTTATTGAGCAAATATTGTTTATTAGCGATAGGGATAAATGCGGCAAGCGTTATAATTATTCCTGATTAGTTTATTGGTTAATGTGAAGATGCACTTTTTGCAATTTTATGGAAGAAAACGTACTTGATCCTAATATAGAAAATGCCGGATCCCCACTGATTGAGGAAGATCTGGATAGTTTCCGCCACCTCAATAACCCCGCCGATGGTATAAAACCCATTGTGAAAAAGTACCTCGGTATCCCCAATAGTGTGGTGCAATCGGGCAATAAATTCTACTTTACCGATGGCGAGGCCAAAGTTGAGGCGATAGTAATTACCGACGAGATCATCCGTATCCGGGTAGCTCCGCACGGGGTTTTCCTGGAAGATTTCTCGTACGCGGTGCCCAAAGCCGAAACTATCCCGGCCCAATATACGCTTACTGAAGATGCTGATGAATACCGCATTACCACCAGCAGCATCAATTGCCACATCAGCAAAAAGAATTTCTTTATCGCTTTTTCTGATCTGGACAATGTGGTGAGCAGCGTAGATGCCGTGCCCATGCACTGGGAAGAAAATGCCCAGTTTGGTGGTTATTATGTGTATGGTACTAAAGTTTGCCATCCAAACGAAACCTTTTTTGGCCTGGGCGATAAACCTACCGAACTAAACCTGCGCGGTAAACGTTTCACGAACTGGAATACCGACGCCTACTCGTTTCAATGGGGGCAGGACCCGCTTTACCGCACTATTCCGTTTTATATCAGTGTAAACGAAAACATAGCCCACGGGATATTTTTTGATAATACCTTTAAATCGCACTTTGATTTCGGCGCCGAAGAAAGTACCAAAACCAGCTTTTGGGCCGATGGCGGCGAACTGCAATACTATTATATCCACGGTCCGCACATGATGGATGTGGTGAAACGTTACCATATCCTTACCGGTACGCATCCTATGCCGCCTATGTGGGCGCTGGGATATCACCAATGCCGCTGGAGCTATTATCCCGAGGCAAAGGTACGGGCCATTACCAAAGGCTTCCGTGAACGGAAGATCCCCTGCGATGGTATTTACCTGGATATTGATTACATGGACGGCTACCGCTGCTTTACCTGGAACAATAAATATTTCCCTAATCCGAAGAAGATGATTGCCGATCTAGCTGCCGACGGTTTTAAAACCGTGGTAATTATTGATCCGGGCATCCGGGTGGATGATACTTACTCGGTTTTTAAGGAGGGTAAGGAGAACAGGTATTTCTGTCGCCGTTGCGATGATTATTTTATGGAAGGCCACGTTTGGCCCGGCCGCTGCCAGTTCCCTGATTTTACCAACCCCGAGGTACGTACCTGGTGGGGCGGCTTGTTTGACGAGCTGGTGCAAATGGGTGTGGCCGGTGTGTGGAACGATATGAACGAACCGGCCGTATTTGGCGCAGGGACTTTCCCCGATGATGTACGCCATCAATATGACGGACACCGCGGATCGCACCGGAAGGCACACAATGTTTACGGTATGCAAATGGTGCGTGCCACTTACGAGGGTTTGCGCAAGCTGATGAAAAACAAGCGCCCGTTCACCATTACCCGCGCGGGTTATTCGGGTTTACAACGCTATGCTTCGGTGTGGACGGGTGATAATGTGGCGTCGTGGGAACACCTGAAGCTGGGGAATATCCAGTGCCAGCGTTTATCCATGTCGGGGGTGCCGTTTTGCGGTACCGATATCGGCGGTTTTAGTGGCGAGCCTGACGGCGAACTGTTTACCCGCTGGATCCAGTTAGGTACCTTCTCGCCATTTATGCGGGCGCATAGTGCGGGTGATACAAAAGAGCGTGAGCCATGGAGCTTTGGCGAGCCCTATACCGCTATTAACCGCAAGTTTATTGAACTGCGAATGCGCCTGATGCCTTATATGTATTCGGCATTTTGGGAGCATCACCGTTATGGTTTCCCTATATTAAGGCCTGTAGTAATGCAGGAACAGGATGTGTTAAAGAACCATTTCCGCCAGGATGAATTTACCTATGGCGATAAAATACTGGTTTGCCCGGTATTGGCGCCCGGCCTTGCCAGTCGCACCGTTTACCTGCCCAAAGGCAAGTGGTACAACTTCTGGACCAATCAGTTGGTTGATGGCGGCGATGAAGTAGAGGTTGAAACCCCGCTGGATACCATCCCTATTTTTGTTAAAGCCGGATCGGTAATACCCGAGCACCCGGTACAGCAATATGTAGGCGAACTGGAAATAGAGGAGGTGAAACTGAACGTTTACTACAGCGATTTTGAAGCTAACTCGTTCCTGTTTGAAGATTATGGTGAAACTTTTGCCTACGAGCAGGATATATACCTCGAAAAGAAATTTATTGTGAACGGAACCAACGCGTCGCTAACCGTGCAGCAAAGTCTGGAAGGTTTATATACCCCGCGGTACGAGAACTATTTCTTTTCGGTAGTAGGTTTGCCGTTTAAGCCGGCTAATATTATGATCGATAATAAATGGGTGACCAATTTTACCTTCAATAATAACAAGCTGGAATTCAGGCATTCCAAAAACTTTAAGCAGATCAAGATCATGAAATAGCGGTTGAGAAATTAGCCATAGAGAAGATTTAACCACAGAGTTCACAGAGGTTTTCACGGAGGTCACAGAGTTTTGTTATTCGATAGCAGAATCTCTGTGACCTTTGTAATTTCTGAATAATGAATCTCTGTGACCTCCGTGCTTTCTTTCTCCGTACCCTCCGTGGTTAAATCTTCATCACACGTCATCTTAATAAAACATCCCTTGCCATTATCTGTTGAATAAAAGTATATTTGATGAGATGATTGCTATTGCTTCATCGCCTAAAATTATCTGTGCCCATTGGGCAATCTATTATGGCAAAAAAAACAACCACACCTGCAACCGACTTACCCGCCGATAAACCTGTAAGCAAAAAGAAAACTACTTCATCAGCAAAAAAGGCTGAAACAACCGAAGCAAAACCTGTAAAAAAAGCTGTCGCCCCTAAAAAGGGAGCGGTCAGCGCTGCAGAAGCAGGCCTACCGCCGATGCCCGAGGTATACAGCCGCTTTACCGATTTTGATATCGCGCTTTTTAAATCGGGCAAGCACTATAAGCTGTACGAGAAATTGGGGTCGCACGTGGTGGAGTATAAGGGCGTGGTGGGCACTTACTTTGCGGTATGGGCGCCAAATGCCCAAACGGTATCGGTAATAGCCAATTTTAACGGCTGGAACCGGGCCTCAACCCCGTTATTTCCACGCTGGGATGGTTCGGGGATATGGGAAGTGTTTGTGCCCAATGTAGGCGTTGGCGAAACTTATAAATACTATATTAAAGCATCTACAGGCGAAGATCTGGAAAAGTCGGACCCGTTTGCCCTGCGCTGGGAAATCCCGCCTTCAACGGCTTCTATCGTGGCCGATACCTTTTACGAGTGGAAGGACCAGGAATGGATGGCCAATCGTTTACAGCATAACGGCTTAAACAGGCCATACTCGGTTTACGAAGTGCATTTCGGATCGTGGGCGCGTAATATAGAAAGCCCGGACGATTTTTACACCTATAGCCAAATGGCTGCAAAGATGGTGCCTTATGTAAAGGAAATGGGTTTTACGCATGTAGAGCTGATGCCGATTATGGAGCATCCATACTATCCCAGCTGGGGATACCAGATCAGCGGTTTTTTTGCCGCCAGCTCGCGCTACGGTACCCCGCAGGAACTGATGTTTTTGATTGAAGAGTTCCACAAGGCAGGGGTAGGGGTGATACTGGATTGGGTGCCTTCGCACTTCCCCGGCGACGCGCATGCGTTGTACCATTTTGACGGGACACATTTATATGAACATGCCGATGTGCGCAAGGGGTTCCATCCCGATTGGAAATCGTATATATTTAACTATGGCCGTAACGAGGTTAGGGCGTTCCTGATCAGTAACGCACTGTTTTGGTTAGAACGTTACCATGCCGACGGTTTGCGCGTGGACGCGGTAGCATCTATGCTATACCTCGATTACTCGCGCAACCATGGCGAGTGGGAGCAAAACGAGTTTGGCGGCAACGAAAACCTGGAAGCCATATCATTCCTGAAAGAGTTTAATGAAGCCGTTTACAGTCACTTCCCTGATGTGCAGACCATAGCCGAAGAATCTACTTCGTTCAGCGGGGTTAGTCGCCCGGTTTATACCGGTGGCTTAGGCTTTGGTATGAAATGGATGATGGGCTGGATGCACGATACCATTAATTATTTTAAAGAAGACCCGATAAATCGGAAGTATCACCATAATGTGCTTACTTTTAGCCTGATATATGCCTTTACAGAAAACTTTATGCTGCCTTTCTCGCACGATGAGGTGGTATACGGCAAAGGCTCCATGCTGCGTAAAATGCCCGGCGACGAGTGGCAGCAATTTGCCAACCTGCGTTTAATGTACGGCTATATGTTCTCGCATCCGGGCACTAAACTGTTGTTTATGGGCGCCGAGTTTGGCCAGGGAGATGAGTGGAACTTCCAGCAATCGCTGCAATGGCATTTGCTGCAATACCCTAACCATTTGGGCATACAGCAAACCGTTAAAGACTTAAACCATCTATATAGAAGCGAGCCCGCCCTGTACGAAAAAGGCTTTGAAAGCGCCGGCTTTGAATGGCTTGATGGCGGTAATGCTAACGATTCGGTAGTGGCTTATCTGCGTAAAGGAATTAATGCGGCTGATGATATAGTAGTGATCCTGAACATGACCCCGGTTGTGCGCCATAATCAGCGTACCGGCGTACCTGCCGCGGGTAACTGGAAACAGATCTTCAACAGCGACGATAAAAAATACTGGGGCAGCGGCGTAAGTAATGATGGTATGATATCTTCGGAACCAGAGTACTGGCATGGTAAGGCGCAATCTATCCTGGTTACTTTGCCGCCTTTGAGTGTGGTGATGTTTAAGAAGGTATCCTAACTATAAATAATTGTCATTTCGAGCGATAGCGAGAAATCTTATACGGTGTACCTATCGCTTGTATAAGATTTCTCCCTCTGGTCGAAATGACATAGTTTTTTATCAAGAACTGCTTGCGCTCGTCTGTGACGAGTGCTTAACGTGGTTCAGCGTCTGCGACGCTCCTTCGCGATGCAATCGCTATACAGTATGGAGCACTCGTCACAGACGAGCGCAAGAAAACTCCCCTCTTGAGAGGGGGCGCGTTGGGTAGTGTGTGGGCAGGGGTGTGTCATTTACGAAATGCAAATCGTAGAAAGGACACACCCCTGACCCCTCTCAAGAGGGAAATGTTTGTGGAGAGGTGTATTACAACGATGCCTTATACTCGCAATTAGCGATAGCCCTTTTATAATCCTCTATCGAATCGAAATTGAGGCATAGCTTAATGGCCTTTTTGTAGTAGGCTATAGCACTGTCAAAGTTTTGCAGGTATTCTTCCATAATCCCCAAACGGTAATTGATCAGCGATTTATCAACCAGTGATTTGGTCATGGCCTTATCGGCTACCGATTTTATTTTGTCCCATTGCTCCTGGTAAGTATATAAGATCAGCAGGTTAATATAGGCATGCGGGTAGCTTGGATTGCTACGGATGGCGGCTTTATAGTGGTTTTCGGCACGTTCGTAATCATCAAACTGGGTGCGGTACAGCCAGCCTAAGGAGTTATGCGCCTGCGCGGTTGAGGGTTCATCCAGGATGATGTTTTCCAATAATTGCTTGGCGTGCAGGTAGTTAGTATTGCGTATAGCCTCTTCTGCCTCAAGGTAAGTATCTTCCCAGTTATGCATCACGTTTAAATTAATTAATGCAATATATCATTTTTTTGCAAACATGGTTGTGTTGCGATAAAACTTTAACACCTGATATTGGTTAAGGCTATAGAATAACACCATAATGAACAACAAGTTTTATTACATATACCTGGTAGCAGGCACTATAGCGCTCATCCTTTTTGTGTACCAGCTTTTAACTACCCATACCAACGGCATTAACCTCTGGAACCTGTCGGGCGACTTGTTTATGGTAGTGGTTTTATATTACCTGGCGTATAAAACCTATCATGAAATAAAGGATAAGGAGCTGATGTGATGTTTGTCTGAACACTTGTTAAACACTTGTTAAACTTTGTTAAATAACTGTTAATCAATAATTATACTCCAATCAACCGGTTACATTTACAACTCCTAAATGTACGGTCATGATCAAAAACTATTTAAAAATTGCCTGGCGCAACCTGGTACGGCACAAAATTTTTTCGATAATTAATATAGGTGGCCTGGCCATTGGTATTGCCGCCTGTCTGCTTATTTCGTTATATGTGCATTACGAGTTAAGTTACGACGCCTATCATACCAATAAAGACCGTATTGTACGTATTACCAACCTGATGCGCACCCCCGAAAAAGATAATGTTAATATCGCTTTAACGCCGGTACTGCTGGCCAGTACTTTAAAACGCGATTATCCTGATGTGGAAGACATTGTACGCCTGGAACCCAGTAAGGCTATTATTAAAGTAAATAACCAAGTATTTAACGAAGAAAATGTTTACGCTACAGATGCCGGTATTTTTAAAGTATTTAATTATCCGCTGATAGAAGGCGACCCGGCACATGCCCTGGCCGACCCACAAGGAATAGTGATAACCGCAAAACTGGCTAAAAAATATTTTGGGAATGATAAGGCAATGGGTAAACGCATTATCTGTGATAAAAAACTATATCATGTAACCGGTGTACTTGCCCAATTGCCCGAAAATTCGGATTTGAAGATTAGCGCGTTAACACAAGGTGATTTTGCCAAAGTAACCACCTGGATGGGCGACGATTTTTCGGTCTATACTTTTGTGTTGTTTAAAAATAAACCCCACCTGCCAACGCTGCAAAATAAACTCGCCGTAATATCTAAAAGAGATATACAGCCCGAGCTTAATAAAACTGGTGCGGTAAGATATTCCATGCAGTTTAATGCCGAGGCCTTAACCGATGTGCATTTCAGCGCGGATAAATTAGGTGATACCCCTAAAGGCGATAAGATGCTGGTTTACGTGTTTTCGGTACTGGCCATGCTGATATTATTTATAGCGCTGTTAAACTATATTAACCTGTCAACAGCCCGTGCTGCCGAAAGAGCGAAAGAAGTAGGGGTACGGAAGGTTAACGGCGCGCTGCAATCGGGCCTGGTGAGGCAATTTTTGTTCGAGTCGTTTTTTGTGACGATAATAGCCCTGGTTATCGGGATAGGGATCATGTTTGTGATGCTGCCGTTTTTAAACCATCTGTTGCAAATTAAAATATCTTTCCGGGCTTCGTCCCTGAGTGTTTTGGTTATCGGTGGACTGGTTTTGGTATCATCGTTATTAACCGGGTTATATCCGGCTTTGGTATTGTCGGCATTTAGCCCGGTGGCTGTTTTAAAAGGTAATTTTAAGTATCATGCCAAAGGCGTAACCATGCGCAAGGTTATAACCACCGTTCAGTTTGTAATTGCTACGGTAATGATAGCCGGCGCGTTTATTATGAACAGGCAGATCAATTTTGTGCAGCACCGGTCCTTAGGTTACGATAAAAGCCAGGTACTCAACATTGGTTTGCCCGATGATTCGGTTACCTTGTTGCGGGTTAGCGCTTTTAACAATGCGCTAAGGCAATTAATGCAGGTTAAAGGGACGGCTGTGCAAACTGGCCTGTCTATGCGTAATAACGAAACACCAAAATCAACCACAACAGTAATAGCCAATGGTATTAAAAGGGAAATAGTTGCTAATTATTTTTCGGTTGACGAGCAGTTTATGCAATTGCTGGCTATGAAGATGGCGGCAGGCCGGAATTTTCGGGGAGGTGTGGCTGATAAAAAAGGGGGCTATATTGTTAATGAAGCTTTTATAAAGCAGGTTGGCCTTAAAAACCCCATTGGTACAACCATTGATGGCTTTGAGAAGAAAGGACATATAATTGGCGTGGTGAAAAACTTCCATTACGCATCATTACATAACCCCATAGCGCCTTTAGTGTTGGTTTATAATGCCATGCCCGCTACTTCGGTATTGGTAAAAATTAGCCCCAATAACCTAAAGCTGGTGAAAAGCGTTTGGCAAAGCTATTTCCCCGATGTGCCCTTTAGTTACAGTTTTATGGATAGTGGTTTTAATGACCTATACCAAAAAGACATGACCAGCATCAGGCTGTTTAATTACTTCACGCTATTATCCATCCTGTTAGCCTGTCTGGGCCTTTACGGCCTGGCTTATTTAATGGCTAACCAGCGTATCAAAGAGATCGGTATCCGCAAGGTATTAGGAGCGGCAGTAAATCAACTGCTGGTGTTGCTGGCTAAAGATTTTGTTAAACTGATAGCCCTGGCGGCTGTATTGGCCATACCTATCACCTGGCTGGTGATGAATAAATGGCTGGCCTTTTATGCGTATCATATTACGATCAGCTGGTGGTTATTGTTATTGCCGGTAGCAGTTATCCTGATGATAGCTGTAATAGTGATCAGTTATCAAACCATTAAGGTTGCAGTGAGCAACCCGGTTAATAGTTTAAAAAACGAGTAGGATAAAACTATTATGATAAGATGGTTTATAGTTCTTTCATTTTCTTTGCACGGCGTTTTTCATCCGGGTCAACCTTGCAGGGCATTTGTTCGATACTTAAAATATAATCGGCAGGGAAACCTTGTTTTTTAGCCAGGTTTAAAATTTTGGCATGGTACCAATCATAAGGCAGCGTGAAGTTATTGACGGCGTGGGGCTGGGTAATAAATGCCCAGGCTTTATATAGGTTGCCGTTTTCGTCTGTACAGTTTACGGTGGTCCACTCAAACCAATCTTCCTGGAAAAAGAAATTATCCTTTTCATCATCATTAAACTCGATCAGCACACCCCAGGTAACGGTAGGTTCGACAGAGGGTACGAGGCTGGCTTTGGACGAGCCATCGTTACCGTTTAAGGTAAATCCAAACTGGTAACCGGCTACTTTAACGTTGGCTATTTTTTTAGCGGACGGGACGGTCTTGGCAAACTCATCCACATCCATATTGGAGGCATAAGCAAATAACAACATAACAATTGAATCTTATCTGCAATTATAAAAACAAAAAGCCGGCCAAAAAATGACCGGCTTCCTGTTATATTTAATGAGGGTGGAGATTATAATTTACCAATTTCCTGAACAAGGTCGATCAGTTTGTTTGAATACCCCCATTCGTTATCATACCATGATACTACTTTCACAAAGTTATCATTCAGCGCGATACCAGCTTTAGCGTCGAAAATAGAAGTACGTGCATCACCTTTAAAATCTTCAGATACCACTTCATCTTCAGTGTAACCTAAAATGCCTTTCAATTCGCCTTCAGATGCTTCTTTCATCGCAGCTTTAATACCTTCGTATGAAGTTGGCGTTTTTAAGCGTACAACCAGGTCAACTACAGAAACGTCAGCAACCGGAACACGGAATGACATACCTGTTAATTTGCCTTTCAGCTGTGGTAGTACCAAACCAACCGCTTTAGCAGCGCCGGTTGATGAAGGGATAATGTTTTGGTAAGCACCACGGCCGCCTCTCCAGTCTTTAGCCGATGGGCCGTCAACTGTTTTTTGGGTAGCTGTAACCGCGTGTACGGTGGTCATCAGGCCTTCTTCAATACCAAATTTATCATCCAATACTTTAGCAATAGGGGCTAAACAGTTGGTAGTACATGAAGCGTTTGATACGATAGTTTGTTCGGCTTTCAGCAATTTATGGTTAACACCCATTACAAAAGTAGGGGTATCATCTTTAGCAGGGGCGCTCATTACTACTTTTTTTGCACCGGCATCAATGTGTTTTTGGGCGGTATCTAAGGTAAGGAATAACCCGGTAGACTCGATGATCACTTCAGCGCCTACTTCATTCCATTTCAGGTTTGATGGGTCTTTCTCGGCAGTTACACGGATCGTTTTACCGTTTACCACCAGGTGACCGCCTTCAACCGCGATGGTGCCTTTAAACTGACCGTGGGTAGAATCATATTTTAACATGTAAGCCATATAATCGGGCTCAACAAGGTCATTAATACCTACAACTTCAATATCAGGTCTTTCAATGGCGGCCCTGAAAGCCAGGCGGCCAATCCGACCGAATCCGTTAATTCCTATTTTCATTTTTTGTTTTAATTTTTACTTTGATAGTAATTTAGTAAATTGTTTATTGGTTCTTTTAATATGTATTCAATACTGATGCCATTTTCGGCGGCTGTTTCCTGCAGGTACTCCTGGAAATTAGCGGCAACCGATCCGGCAAAGTGCACCGGCGCGCCGGGATGCTGTTCCCTTAACGGCAGTATATAAGTTTTAAATAGTTTATCAAACCCTGCTTTTACCGTCTTCTTTACATAGGTCTCGTTGATATTCTCGGCAAAAAAGTCGGCAAATGCGCTTAAATACAGCGCAGGATGCTTTTGGCGGTATACTTTATCTAAGATGGTCTTTCGGTCGGTCTCGTGTTTTTTAACAAATTTTTGGCGGATATCGGCAGGTAATGTTTCGCTCATATAGCCTTTCAGCAGTTGCTTACCCATCCAGTTGCCCGATCCTTCGTCGGCCAGGATATAGCCCAGGCCATAATTATTGGGTTTAACTTTTTTACCATCGTACCAGGCGGCGTTGCTGCCACTGCCACAAATGCAGATAATGCCCGGTTTATTTTTGCAACAGGCAATTGCCGCTGCCTCAATGTCATGCTGAACGGTGGTTTTAGCAAACTTAAAAAAGATGTTAAAAGCGTTTTTGATCACACCCTGTAATTCATCCGAACTGGCGCCGGCGCCAAAAAAATAGATCCGTTTAATCTCTTCGGCGTGGTGGATCAGGTTGATGTTTTTATTGAGCAGCTGCAGGATGTTCTTCTCGTCGCTGAAGTAGGGATTAATGCCGCTGGTTTTAAAAGAGGCCACAGTGCGCCCCTTATCGGCAAGCCGCCAATCGGCATAGTTAGATCCGCTATAAACCACTGCAATCATTCGTTTTAGATAGATAATACTTCGGCCATTTGTAAAAGATCCTCCTCCAGCTGAAATTTATGCTGGTTAAGGGCTTCCTCCAGGCTGGTTAAAACAATAGTATTAGCCTGCAGGCCAACCATCTTTTGCGATTCGCCCGCTATCAGCGCGTTTACGGCTGCAAAACCTAAGCGGCTCCCCAATATCCTGTCGAATGCCGAAGGGCTGCCACCGCGCTGTAAATGGCCTAATATAGTTACTTTTATATCGTAGTTCTTTACTTCTTTTTTAACAGCCTGTGCAATATCGTAAACCCCGCCGTTTTTATCACCTTCGGCCACGATAACAATGCTGCTTGATTTTTTATCGTACTGCCCGCCTTTTAAATTGGTGATCAGGTCGTCAATAGCGGTTTCCTTTTCGGGGAGCAGGATAGCTTCGGCACCGCACGATATCCCGGCCCGCAGGGCAATAGCGCCCGAATCGCGGCCCATCACTTCAATAAAAAACAGCCGGTCGTGCGCGTCGGCTGTATCACGGATCTTGTCTATCGCTTCAATAACCGTATTGGTGGCGGTATCAAAGCCCAGGGTATAGGTTGATCCGTAAAGGTCGTTATCAATAGTACCGGGAACGCCGATAACCGCTATATCCGGATATTTTTTAGAGAAACGCAGCGCACCGGTAAAAGTACCATCGCCGCCTATTACTACTAAACCTTCAATACCGTTCTTCTTTAAATTCTGATAGGCTTTTTCCATCCCCTCATCGGTATGGAACTCCATACACCGGGCCGTTTTAAGGATAGTACCGCCTAAACTTAGTATATTGCTAACCGACCGGGTTTGCATATCGTACATATCGTTAGCGATCATCCCCTGGTAGCCCTGCCTGATGCCTGTTACCTGTAAGTTATTATATATAGCTGTCCGTACCACCGCCCTGATGCAGGAATTCATCCCGGGGGCATCACCACCGGAAGTGAGAACAGCAATTTTTGAAATATCAGGCATATAATTTACGTTATGAAAAGATATTGCGAATATAGTGTGTAAAAATTACACTATATAAATTTTATTTATTTTTTTACATTTATCAATTAAGCGTATATCTTTAACTTTTACTAATAATCTGAAAAGGACTTGGAATTAAACTTACCTAAATTTGAATCGGTATTTTCTATTGATTGTGTGATATTTGGTTTTGAAGCAGGAGAACTGAAGATACTGTTGATTGAACGTAACGAAGACCCTTACAAGGATTGGCTGGCATTGCCCGGCTATATTGTAAAACAGGATGAAAGCCTGGACGACGCCGCCGAGCGTATTTTATACGAGCTTACGGGGTTACGAGGGTTGCACATGGAGCAATTTCATACTTTTGGCGAGGTGAACCGACACCCGCAGGGTAGGGTTGTAACCGTAGCTTACTATGCACTGTTACGCTTAAACGGGCAAAAGGAACTGAAGCCGATTACCCAGATAGCCAAAAAAGCATTCTGGCACCCGGTAAATGACCTGCCTAAATTGGGGTTCGACCATACCGAGATCTTCAAGACGGGCTTTAACAAGATCCGCCGCCGCCTGGGTTACCAGCCCATAGCATTTGAACTGCTGCCCGAAAAATTTACACTAACCCAACTGCAATCGCTTTACGAAGCCATCCTCAACAAAAAACTGGATAAACGTAATTTCCGCAAAAAAATGCTGAGCTATGGCTTTTTAAAGGAACT
Organism: Mucilaginibacter sp. GW821-FHT07H05; assembly: GCF_059418485.1. Lineage (NCBI taxonomy): Bacteria > Pseudomonadati > Bacteroidota > Sphingobacteriia > Sphingobacteriales > Sphingobacteriaceae > Mucilaginibacter > Mucilaginibacter sp. GW821-FHT07H05. The sequence continues at coordinate 562,828 of NZ_JBWKPY010000003.1, read as the reverse complement.
GGACGAAAAGCAAAAAGGCGTTTCGTACCGTGCCGCCAAGCTGTATAAATTTGACCGCAGGAAGTATTCGAAGATCTTCCAGAATGACCTTAACCTTGATAAGTAATTATTCTAGTGATTAGAGATTAGGTTTAGGAATTGCCTATACGAAAGCAAGAAGAGCCGGGATGCATTTGCATCCCGGCTCTTCTTATTATCCTAATCTCTAATTAACTAATCTCCAATCACTAACCTTTTACCTCCAAATGGTACTTCACCAGATTATCTATAGGCGAGCGGATAATATTGCCCATTACCATGCCGTTTTCCTCAACTAATTCTTCCAGCACATTGCGGAAGTTATAACCTACCGAACCGATGCAGTTAAACGTGTATTTTTGATAATCGGGGTAGCGGGTTACCAGGTTGCGGAAAAAATCCTCGAAGGAGGTACGCACCAAATTGCGCGAATATTCGATATGCACGTTATTATCATACACAAACTTGCTGAAGCCGGCGCAAAAGCGGTTAGCCAGTGGTTTGGTATAAACCTGTTCGTTCACATCATCGGGTGTTAAGTGGTAGGTTTCCCAAAACAGGCTACGTACCGGTTCGGGCATATAACCGCGCAGATAGTCGATCAGCAGTTTTTTGCCGATGTAGCAACCGCTGCCCTCATCGCCCAAAATATACGCGCCCGAATCAATGTTTTGTATAATATCTTTACCGTCGTAAATACAGGTATTGGTACCCGTACCTAAAATGGCGGCAAAACCCGGGCCTGTACCTAACAGGGCGCGTGCTGCGGCCATCAGATCGTGCCCAATGTTAACTTTAGCTGCAGTAAAAACAGCCGACATGGCATCCTCTACCTGCTTGCGCTTATCAACAGTTGAACAGCCGGCGCCATAATAGTTAACTTCGGTGATCTTGTCGATCTGCAGATCGGAAGGCAGATTTTCCTTTAAGGATTGGATGATGTACTCTTTGCTTGAGAAATAAGGGTTGTATCCCTCTGTATTGAAATATACCTTTTTACCTTCTTCATTAACCAGGCACCAGTTGGTTTTGGTGGAGCCCCCGTCAGCAATAATGATCATAATGTTAAATTAATATTTGCTAAAAGTATGATTTTTACTTATTGTAAAACAAACACTTTGACGATTTTTTAAATAAATCTTTTTGTGTCAAAATGACGGTTATGGGATTGGCGGAAATGAGTGAATAAATACTGGTTGGATCAGATGTTAAACCAGGTAAAAGCGGCCTCTAAATCCATATCATACAATTTTGAAAGCGGCTTCTTTAGAATTCCTCGAAATTTTTGCATATTTGCACCGCGAAAATAACCGCGATGGTCTCATAGCTCAGCTGGATAGAGCAACAGATTTCTAATCTGTCGGTCTCAGGTTCGAATCCTGATGAGATCACGAAAGTGAAAGCCTTTTAGAGTTAATCTAAGAGGCTTTTTTACTTTTTAAAGCTGCTTCTGAAGCTGAAACCGCGGTTTTATACATATTTTGACTAACAATATCGATAGAGCTACGATCGGCTCTATCTCATGTAATTTACCAATTCTATAGGTAAAACCGCTACTTTTGGTGCAGCTTCGGTGCGCTTTCCATTGTTTACGATGTGTTTTTCATGCTAATATTTTGAGTTTAAGTGAATCAGTTAACGCAAACGTGATGTCAACAGCTTGTTAATCAATGCCGGTATCGGCGATGCTGTTATCTCTAGGATTGCCTCCGCTGTGAGTGAATTATTAAATTGAACCCACTTAATGGAGTGGGCTGAACTTATTTTTATGTCGTTAGCTTTAATAGTTACTTTGTCAGACGTAGCTAATATCTCAAATGAGTAGGAGTCCGTTCTATTAAACGGTTTTAAAGTTATATCGAAAGAACTTACTTGATTATTTAAAGTAGGTATAACTGACAGGTTTGCAGTATGGTGTCTATCCGCAGTTATAGGCCTAACCTGAATAAATTTTATATCCTCACTACATGTAATCCCAAATGTAAACTCAGCCAAATCGTGAAGTCCGGTATTTGCTAATTCAACGATGCCGGTATATAACTTAGAAAACGCAAACTCTTCAGATTCATCTGATAATATGATTCTTGAATTTAACATTTTATTGTCACCAGAGTCATAGACGGACGTGACTTCTACGGATAATGCAACAGGTTGTATTCTGTTTCTACGATTATCAAAATACTGTTTAATGAAAGCTCCCGCGGCACCACCACTTATAAAAGCTGCTCCTATTTGTATCCAATTAATTTCTTGCATGTATAGATATCGCATTTAAAAAAGACCAAGTTGACCATCTTGATCATCTTGTCCGAAGTCAGATTGTCCATCTGCGGCCCCCTGTGTTATATTTAGTTCATTTCTATACATAAATGGAATCCAATAGCGCGGCTGCTGCTTTGTTCCTCTTTCTTCAAAAAAGCCGATAAAATGAAGTTCCTTAGCAATTTCTTGTGTTTTATCAACCGCTAATCCCCAAATGCTAGATAATGTTTCTATCGTTTGTTCGGCTTTCTCATTTTTTAAATGTTCAATGTAAGGTGTCATAGATGGATATTCAGCGAAAATAGTTTGTTCAATTCTGACTTTAGACACTTTATCTAAAGCAGATTTCATAGCTGAACGACCAATTATGTTTTCGCCGCTTAAATCTGTTTCACCTAACTCGATTTTTTTAATCTGTTCTATTTTAGCTTCATTGATCAAATGGATTATTTCCCTCGGAGCGGTTACACCTTGTCCATCTTTTACTCGGGACATTAACCAATCTAAAGTTTTGGGTTTCTTTGCGCCTTGATCGATTTGATCAGGAAACAATCGATAAAACACTTTTTCCTGTTCATGGATGCTTCTAAGCACAGCATCGCGGTCGATACGTAAATACTCCAGAAGTATTTTATTATTCAATACTCTAAGGATTATTAAATTAAGAATAGATTCCTTGTTCCAATCAATAGTAATAGTTTTTGTAACGTGACTGGCCTCTCTAAATCCACTTTTGGTTATTCTTTTCCAAATATCGTTCCTTAAAAAGATTTTCAGGAATATGTGAGTATATGGTTTTAGGTCGTTATAAACCTTGAATAGAGCTCGCAACGCATTGGTTTCAAGTTCAATATTGTCAGAAAAAGCAACGTCAAGGCGGTCAATTAATATCCACAGGGATATCCCTGATGTTTTTAATGCTGCGTTTAGTAATTCAAATAGACGCTCGGCTGACACAATTCCATTTTTTACCTCATTCATTGAAGGTTCCCGAAACGATACTTTAAAGCTAAAACCGTTTGGAACACCAGTTAATTCATTTAGATCAACACCAGGTTGAATAGACTCAATTCTACTCAATTGCTTAACATAATTATATGAAGCTGTTAGTATTGATCTTAAACTAGTACTTGATGAAACTAAATTTGAATCCTCAAGCACCTTTGTAATTTCCTTTGTAGATGAATTGCTAATATCTGATTCTTTTAAAATGGAATGAGTTATTAGTATGAAGTAAAGCTTCCAAAGATTTATGAAATCAATTTCTGATGTAGGGGGATCGGTCGACAAACCAGAAAATGCTGTGCTGCCTCTTGGGTTTTCAGCAGACATTATCATAATTTTTCGATTTCGTAGTGTTTCGGATTCGCTCTCTATGACTGAATAAATCGCACTCTTTCCAGAGCCTTTAGGCCCATAGATTACATCAACCTCCCCATTTAATACCCGATTGTATGGGTCAGTTGACATAAAATACATCTGTAATTGGTCGCTTTCCTCCTCTGCAATTCTTTCACCAAAGTTTAGTTTTTTGAGTATGTCGAGTTTATCCATAGTGTTTATAATAAGGTTTGGTTAAAATTAAAAATTAAAACTGAGTAAACAAACGTCAAATAATGTCGAGCATTGATAAGGTATAGCATTTCGCTGCGGAAACGGTTAATAGTGTTGTGATCGAGGTCATTTGCCTAAAGACTACTTTGGCTCCCATGCTGTTAAACTACAAAAAACGCCCCTAACTAAAAAAGAGGCTATCCTTTTGAGATAGCCTCTTTCCTGTTTTTATCATCAGCACAAAATTACTCCTGTGCTTCTTCTTTCGGTTTTTTGTTTTCGCCGGATGACTTGATGTGGACAACAATCTGATCAGCTTCCTTATCATAGTCAACTTCCATCAGGTCGCCGTCAACCAACTCGCCTTTCAGTATTTCTTCGGCAATTGGCTCTTCCAGGTATTTCTGGATGGCGCGTTTTAACGGACGGGCACCAAACTGCGAATCGAAACCCTTATCGGCAACAAACTCCTTAGCGGCTAAGGTCAGTTCAATTTTATAACCTAAGCTGCTTACGCGGCCAAACAAGGCAGCCAGCTCAATGTCAATAATTTTGAAGATCTCTTCTTTACCCAATGAGTTAAATACGATCACGTCGTCAATACGGTTCAAAAACTCAGGCGCGAATGCACGTTTTAAAGCGTTCTCTATTACACCGCGCGAGTGGGTATCCACCTGTTTGCTCATAGCCGCGGTGCCAAAACCAACACCCTGACCAAAATCTTTCAACTGGCGTGCGCCAATGTTGGATGTCATGATGATGATCGCGTTCCTGAAATCAACCTTGCGGCCTAACGAGTCGGTCAGCTGGCCTTCATCCAACACCTGTAACAGGATGTTGAATACATCGGGGTGGGCTTTCTCAATCTCATCCAGCAATACAACGGCGTATGGTTTACGGCGTACCTTTTCGGTTAACTGTCCGCCTTCTTCGTAACCCACATAGCCCGGAGGCGCGCCCACTAAACGGGATACCGCAAATTTCTCCATGTACTCGCTCATGTCAATCTGTATCAGGGCATCCTCGGTATCAAACATAAAACGGGCCAGCTCTTTAGCTAATTCCGTTTTACCAACACCGGTAGGGCCCAAAAATATGAACGAACCGATTGGCTTTTTAGGGTCTTTCAATCCTGCGCGTGTGCGCTGAATAGCGCGGGTCAGCTTCTTAATCGCATCTTCCTGACCGATGATCTTACCGCCAATGTTCTCGGCCATGTGTAGCAGTTTCTGGCTATCGGCCTGGCCCACCTTTTGTACGGGTATGCCGGTCATCATGGCCACCACTTCGGCAACATTATCTTCGGTTACGGTATAACGTTTAGATTTGGTTTCGGCTTCCCAAATGGCTTTAGCCTGTTCCAATTCCTCTAACAAATGTTTTTCGGTATCGCGCAGTTTAGCAGCTTCTTCGTATTTCTGGCTGCGTACCACTTTGTTTTTCTCAACCTTAATCTGCTCAATCTTCTGCTCGATATCCAAAATTTCCTGCGGAACATGGATATTGGTCAAATGCACACGCGAGCCCGATTCGTCCAGCGCGTCAATCGCCTTGTCAGGTAAAAACCTGTCGGTAATATAACGGGTGGTTAAGGCAACGCAGGCTTGTATAGCCTCGTCGGTATAAGTTACACCGTGGTGTTCTTCGTATTTGTCTTTAATGCGGGTTAAAATCTCCACAGTTTCATCCGGGGTAGCAGGTTCTACCATTACCTTTTGGAAACGGCGGTCTAAAGCGCCATCTTTTTCAATATACTGGCGATACTCATCTAAAGTAGTCGCGCCAATGCATTGGATCTCGCCCCTGGCCAAAGCCGGTTTAAACATATTTGATGCATCCAGCGAACCTGAAGCGCCACCGGCGCCTACAATGGTATGGATCTCGTCAATAAACAGGATCACATCAGGCGATTTTTCCAGCTCGTTCATCACGGCCTTCATACGCTCTTCAAATTGCCCGCGGTATTTTGTACCGGCAACCAGCGATGCAAGGTCTAAGGTAACCACGCGTTTGTTAAACAGGACACGTGATACTTTACGCTGTACAATACGCAGCGCCAAACCCTCGGCTATAGCCGATTTACCAACGCCCGGTTCACCTATCAAAATAGGGTTATTCTTTTTACGGCGCGATAAGATCTGCGATACGCGTTCAATTTCTTTCTCGCGGCCAACAATCGGGTCAAGCTTGCCTTCTTCGGCAGCTTTGGTTAAATCGCGGCCGAAATTATCAAGCACAGGTGTTTTTGATTTAATGTCGCTCACCTTTTTAGGCTGGCTAAATGATTCTTCTTCTTTAAAATCATCATCACCACCCGTTGGCGAACCCGGCATCTCGTCGGTCACGTTGTTCTTGTGCGAATCTACCTCGTGTTTAAATATCTCATAGTTAACATTAAACTGCAGTAATAATTGCGACGCGATATTGTCCTCGTCCCGCAGGATCGAAAGCAATAAATGCTCGGTACCAATTACATCGCTTTTAAATATTTTAGCTTCAAGATAAGTGATCTTCAATACTTTTTCGGCCTGTTTGGTTAAAGGTATGCTGCCAATATGCACGTTGGTGCCGGTAGTGCCTTTAACGGCATCTTCCACGGCGCGGCGCAGTTTGGCGGTATCCACGTTCAATCCTCTCAATAGTTTAATAGCAACACCGTCGCCATCACGAATAAGCCCCAGCAATAAATGTTCAGTACCTATATAGTCATGCCCAAGGCGTAAGGCCTCCTCTCTGCTATATGATATAACGTCTTTAACCCGCGGCGAAAATTTAGCTTCCATATAATACCTTTCAATAAATTATGAACGTCCTAATCTATAAATTAGTTTCGTTTGATAGAGACATCCCGCACAATAATTATCAACAATATTGCCAATAATTTACATACGGTAAAATCAGACAATCAAATGATGCAACCGTGCAATCACCTTGCTAAATAAAGGTTTTTGAGCCCATATACAGCAAGTATTTGCATAAAATTATTAATAAAATGTCAATCAACAGTTAAGGTTTTGATAATTATTACCTTAAATAGTTTAATATCGTTGCTTTTTATAAAAATAATGACGTTTTAGTAGGCATAAAGTCAGGCTGTACTGACAATAAGGCATGGCTTTTTTTAGTAATCAGTTAATTAGAGATTGGTGATTAGGGAGATTTTTGAGAAAATTACGGTAGGGGATGTGCAGGTTTTAAAATGGGCGTTGCCTGCGGCCCAGGCTTTCCGCTCATACTGCACAAGCATTAGCCACAGGGCCGGTATCCGCTGCTATCCTTAACGCGGAAAATGAAGTTGCCCCCATGAGCGTGATCATGACCGGCTCACTTTCCATGAAAGCGTGCTGTACTTGCTTTTTCATAGCTTGTTTTTATTCTTCTTCACCTGTATTCACCATTTTAGCCATTACGAAGAAAGTTTTTTTCACGACGATCTTCGAACCTTCTTTTAATTCCTTTACGGGTGTGATCTCGGTAAAGCCGATATCCGAAACACCTTTTGCTAATGGCACCCGTTCAAACACAATTCCATTGGCATCGTATTTCTTTACCCGGAAAATATAATCCTGCCCCCCGTTGCTTACGATGGCTTCAGAGGGAACGGCCGGCACTACCGATGTGCCGATGCTGATGATTGCTGTTACATTCATCCCTTCAATCAGTCCAGCTTTGTTGCCCATCACCACAGCATGTACCGGGATAGTTTTTGACTGGCTGGCAAATGCCGTACCGATAGAATAGATCTGCGCATCATATTCCTTACCCGCGCTGTTGGTCAGGGTGAAATGGATGCGTTGACCGGCCTTTATTTGGGGCAGGTCTTTTTCAAATACGAACAGATCCAGGTGCAATTGTGAATTATTAACGATCTGCGCGATGGGTGTGGAGGCATCTACATTGGAGCCGATCTGTGCCGACACCTCGCTCACCGTGCCGCTAATGGGCGCCAGCACCGGGATACTGGTTACCCAACGGCCATTATTGGTAGCCGATTGCGAGATCCCCATTGCCGACAATTGCATTTGCTGGGATTTTTTGGTTGCTTTCAGCGCGGCTAATTCCGCTTCGGCTTTCTGCAGGTTTTTTAAGGGCGCAGCGTTTCCGGCCACCAATTCCTTTTGACGCCCGTATTCCTGTTCAGCCAATAGCAATTGCGCCTGGGTAGTTTGCGATTGCTGCTGTAATTGCGCTATTTCAGGATTAAGTATCGTAGCGATCACCTGGCCTTTGTTTACATAATTTCCGGGCTGAACGGTCAATGTTTTGATCGTGCCGCTGGTAACAGAAGTAACCAATGCCTTGTTCTGATTGGGCACCGATAACAAACCATTGGCTTTGATGGCGGTTGACAGGTTCTTCATTTCTATTGTGCCGAGTTCAATGCCCGCCGTTTTGATCTGGTTCGCTGTAAGGCTTACGGTATTTGTTGCTTCGGGCGCAGTGTCTGCTTTCGCCTCCTCCTCCTTTGGTTTTTCCTGCTGTACGCAGGATATAGCGGTGAGCGCCAGCAAGGCAAGAAACAGATAGCTATAATATTTAAAATGCGTTTTCATGTCTTTATTTACTGTTATTGGTGTAATAATTCAGTTGAATGACCGATTGGTTATATTCATTTAATACTTCCAGATAATTGCGCTGGATATCAATTGCCTGGGTCAGGAATTGCGACAGTTCTGCAAAACCTATCTCGCCGGAACGGTACGACAGATTGGCCGCTTTGATAATCGCATCAGCCTGCTTCAGCCCGGTGGAGGTGTAATACGCTAATAAGTCATCGTTCTTTTGTAAAGTTTCCCATTCCTGGTTGTAGGAAGTACTGAACGCCAGTTGCTGATCGGTCAGCACCGATTGCTGGTAGCTTTGTTCCAACCGTGCAGCTTTAACCGTGTGTTTATACTGGCTTCTGCCAAACAACGGGATACCGACCGTTACCGAGAAACCTGAATATGGCGGGTTAATACCATACAAGCGCTGCGAAAAGAAGCGCCCTTCAAAGGATGGCATCTGGCTTTGCCCCGCTACCTTAGCTTCCGCACCAGCAATGTTTACGTTCTGTTGTTGTAATTTGAGTAGCGGGTGCGCGGTGGTGTCCGCTTTATTCCCCTCTAATTGGACTTTTTGTAATGATGAACTATCCGGTAATAAATTCAGCGGAGTATTTAGCAAACGCTTTAATGCCTGCTGCTGGTTATTGATATCCCGTTGCACCAAACGTAATTGCACTTTGGTTTCTTTGGCTTTGGCTTGCGCGGCGATGCTGTCCAGCCCGGCATTCTCGCCGGTCTTTACCCTTAATACTGCCGCTTTAGCTAAGGTGCTGTAGATACTATCCAGTCGCTGCCACAGCCGTTGTTTACTTTGGTAGTACCACAGGTAATAATAGGTACCGGCAATGTCTCTTTTGATCCCGGCCAGTTGAGATTGTTTGGCGTATTCTGCCGAGCGGGTTTGTTCGTACAATAAACTTTTTTTGGCTTTGTATAAACCCGGCCAGTCCAGGCTTTGGGAAACGCCAATTTTCAGGATACCTTTTTGATCATCGGGGTTGATATCCTCATTCTCGACAAATAAACCTGTTTTAGGTAAGGAGAAAGCGGTTTTCCCGAGTTCTTTACGCTGATCGATCTTTAAACCTGACGAACGTAATTGCAAATTATTTTGAATGGCCAGTTCATAAGCGCCGTTCAGCGTGATGCGTTTGGCCGGCGTTGTTTGCGCTAAGGTTGGTAGGGTGAAACCCATGACCAATAGCGTGATCAAAGCTTTTTTCATTTTAACTGATAGGGGTTGAGTGTTTTTAGTAAAGATCAGATAGAGTAAAGGCAGTACAATCAGTGTTAACAAGGTCGCTGTCAACAACCCGCCGATCACTACCGTTGCCAACGGTTTTTGTACCTCGGCACCGGCACTTGACGAAACCGCCATCGGCAGGAAGCCTAAAGAAGCCACCGCGCCCGTCATCAATACCGGGCGCAAACGGTCTTTCGTGCCCTGATAAATGCGCTGTAATACATCATCCACGCCATCTTTAGCTAACTGGTTGAAAGTGCCAATGAGTACGATACCATTGAGCACCGCGACACCGAACAGTGCGATAAAGCCAACACCAGCCGAAATACTAAATGGCATCCCTCTTAACAACAAAGCGAAGACACCACCGATAGCTGACATGGGTATAGCAGTAAAAATGAGTGTTGCCTGCTTAATAGATTTGAACGTGAAATAAAGCAGGATAAAAATGAGCAGTAATGCCGCCGGTACAGCTATCATCAGCCTGGCCGAAGCCTGGCGCAGGTTCTCGAACGTGCCACCATAAGTGTAGTAATATCCGGTTGGTAAAGGCACTTTTGTATTAAGCTTGGCCTGCACCTCCTTCACCACACTTTCCACATCGCGGCCGCTCACATTAAAGCTGACGACAATACGCCGCCTGGCATTTTCACGGCTGATCTGTGCCGGGCCGGTCTCGTAAGCAACGGTAGCTACCTGCGATAAAGGGATCTGGTTGCCGTCCGCTGTCGGGATGAACAGGTCGCTGACATTTTCTATCGCGTTGCGATGGGCCGAATCTAATCTAACCACGAGGTCGAACCTGCGTTCATTTTCATAAATGGAGCCTGTTGAAGCACCGGCAAAAGCCGTACTGATCACCTGGTTCACATCTTCAATATTTAAGCCATAATTAGCCATGCGTGCGCGGTCGTATTTCACGGTGATCTGTGGCAAGCCGCTTACCCGTTCTACCTGCGGGGCAGTTACGCCGTTGACCGGTTTGATTGCCTGGGCAACTTTATCGGCAAGCAGGTTTAGTGTATCCAGGTTTTCGCCAAATATTTTGACCGCGACATCCTGTTTTACCCCGGTCATCAATTCGTTGAAACGCATTTGTATCGGCTGGCTGGGTTCGGCAATTACACCAGGCAGGTCAGCCAGGGTAATGCGCATATCCTCGGCAAGTTCATAGAAACCTTTACCGGATGGCCATTCCGATTTATCTTTCAGGATCACGATCAGGTCGGAAGCTTCCGGCGGCATCGGGTCGGTCGCCACATCGGCGCTGCCGGTTTTACCCACCACCATTTTTACCTCCGGGTACTTTTTAAGCATGCGTTCAGCCTGCATAATCGTTTCTACCGTTTGCGTTACTGAAGTGCCTTGCGGTAATACAAATTCGATGGCGTAATCACCTTCTTCCAGTTGCGGGATAAACTCGCCACCCATTTTGGAGAAGATAATGCCACTCACAATTAGCAAGGCAACTGCCACACCAATCACAATGTACTTAAAGCGTATCGCCGCTTTTAAAACCGGTTCGTACCTGCGTTGAAAAAATCCGATCATCCGGTTGGAAAAAGTGTTTTTAGGTTCTGCGTCTTTAGATAGAAATAAAGCCGACATCATTGGAATATAGGTCAAAGACAGCAACAGCGCCCCTAAAATGGCAAATCCCACCGTTTGCGCCATTGGCCGAAACATCTTACCTTCAATACCCACCAGGGTTAAGATGGGGATATACACCACCAGGATAATAATCTCGCCAAAAGCTGCGCTGTTACGGATACGGGAAGCCGATTGAAATACTTCCTCGTCCATTTCGGCCTGGGTGAACCGGCCCGAACTCTTTTTCAGGATCAAGTGGTGCATGGTCGCTTCTACAATAATTACGGCCCCATCTACGATCAGGCCAAAGTCTATCGCGCCCAATGACATCAGGTTGGCCGATACGCCAAACAGGTTCATCAATGAAAGCGCGAATAATAGCGATAAAGGAATAGCCGAGGCCACGATCAGCCCGGCGCGCCAGTTTCCCAGGAAAAGCACCAACACAAAGATCACGATCAGGGCGCCTTCCGTCAGGTTACGTTCTACCGTACCTATCGCCCGGTTGATGAGGTTGGTACGGTCAAGGAACGGTTCGATAATCACATCGTTCGGCAACGATTTTTGTACCAGCTTCATTCGCTCTTTTACCAGGGCCACTACTTCGGCGCTGTTGGCCCCTTTGGTCATCAGCACAATCCCACCAACCACTTCCTTTTCTCCATTATAGGTCATCGCCCCATAGCGGGGGGGCGAACCCAATTGTATTTTCGCTATGTTTTTTACCAGTATCGGCACACCGTTGGCCTGGCGTTTAACAATGGTATTCTCAATATCGGGGATGCCGGACATTAAACCCACACCGCGGATAAAATAAGCATTGGGTTTTTTGTCGATATAAGCACCACCCGTATTTTGGTTGTTCTTCTCCAACGCTGTAAATACCTCCGGAATGGTGACATCCATCGCCTTAAGTTTATCCGGGTCAAGCGCCACTTCGTATTGTTTAGCCACGCCGCCAAAAGCGGTAACTTCTGCAACCCCGGCAATGCCATACAACTGGCGGATGACGATCCAGTCCTGCATCGTACGGAGATCCATTGCTGAGTATTTGTGCTCGCTTCCCTTTTTAGGGTGCAGGATATACTGGTAAATCTCGCCTAAACCGGTAGTAACAGGTGCCATCTCGGGCCGGCCAGTTCCTTTGGGGATTTGTTCCTGTACCTCGTTAAGCTTCTCGGCGATGAGTTGCCGGGCGAAATAGACGTTGACAGACTCTTTAAACACAATAGTAATAACGCTTAGCCCGAAGCGCGACATCGACCGCATTTCGGTAATATCGGGCAGGTTAGATAACGAGCGTTCTACCGGGTAAGTAATGAACTGCTCCACTTCCTGCGCGGCTAAGGTGGGTGCTTTGGTAATAACCTGCACCTGGTTATTAGTAATATCGGGTAGGGCATCCACTGGAATTTGTGAAGTACTCCAGATACCCCAGGCCATGAGCGCCAGGGTAAAAAAGCCGATCACCAGTTTATTACGGATGCTGAACCGTATAATGGCAGCTAACATAAGATCTTTTTAAAGAGAATATATAAAACATACCCGGCCCGGTTACAGGCGACAGGTAACAATTCAATAAAGAGAGATTATACTATTTGCGGCGGTTGCCAGATATCGAGGCTCTGTTGCTGAGCAACGGGGATTTTGTAAGCAGGGTAATCATTGATCAATTCCAGAATTACTATAGTTGTAATAGGTTGGGCCGCAATGTACCTTGCAGTAGAACAGCAGTTACAAGTACAAAATGGCGGGCAGGTTTCCTGACCGGCCTGATCGTTGCAGGCTTTATTTTTAGAAACAGTAGTATTAAATGAATGGCTCACCTCATCGTCTTTGTCCTGACAGGGCATCAGGGCAAGGATGGTCATATAGACACTCAATAAGATGGTTATAAATTTCATTGGCAACAAATATATAGTATTAAACTTTTATAAAGTACTTTTTAGTTTTTCTATGCCGGGAATGTGGGGAAGATATTTAGTAATACTATCCAAAGAAGTACTTGCGTTTTCCCGACAGGAGGTTTCGACTACCAAACATAGTGTCAAGATTTTATTTACAAAGTTTACATTTTAATTTACAATACAAATTCTTCAGGCTAAAGGATGTCAGGGTAGATTTGCTGAATCAATTTAATAAGATATGAAAAATAAAAGAAATGTTTTGTACGGTCTGGCTATCATCTTGGTTGGACTAATTTATTTTCCTGTGTTGGCTCAGCAAAAAAATGGCACTCATCGCGCTAGCTTTTCCGGCGAATGGAGAGCCAAAGAGTCGATAGCTATGGGCGGAAATATTGTTTGCTGTTATAACTCGGGTGACCGTATGTTAGCTAAAACGATGAAAATAGCAGATCAGGTGAATTTTTTAACCGTAGAGGTGTCAAGCTCGTTTTCGGGGACAGATCCTGTTACCAGCCAGGAGAAAATGGCCTTCGACGGTAAAGCAAGCGAAATTGAGCATGGCCCCGGAAAAGGAAAAAAGTTTACCGTAAAGTTGTCAGCTGATGGGCAAACGATGACTGTTAACTCAACTGTGCGCCTGATGGTTGGTCAAAAACAAGAATCTGTTTACATAACAGAGGTTTGGAAGTTGAGCAATGATGGCCGGTCTATTTCTGTGCAGGCCAATGCAAAATCAGGTTTATTTGACGCCGGGCGTTCCTGGAAGACGGTATTTGATAAAGTCGGTTAGTATTCAAAAACGTTTTTGTACAAGCCAGACTTAGTTGGGTCTGATGGTTTTTTCTTTGAAATGAAGGGGTAGTTAGAGCAACTTGGATACATCCGGCGTTCAATCATACCTTGCTGATTTTGAGACAAAAAAGGCTGCTCTTTTTGGAGCAGCCTAATGAGGTTTTTGATGATTTCTCATCTGGTGGAGCCGGAGGGATTCGAACCCTCGTCCAAACATGGTATAAGGTAAGCTTTCTACATACTTAGCTTCTGTTTAATTGTCGGGGATACAGAAGGCCAGTCGCTTGCCTGTACCGTAAACCTTAGGTGCTTTATCTCACCTGTTTATAACACCATCAACAGGCCAGTTCCATTTTTCGATGCCCCGGTTGCCGATCCAATGGGACGCAAAACCGGCGGGACAAAAGCTATGCTAATTCTAAATTAGGCAGCTAAGGCGTAGTTATTTTCGCCATTTGTAAGTTTGAGCGTTCAGATTTATGCGCTAATTCACCCAACGCGCAGTATGCTTACTTACTTATCTCCATCCTGTCAATTCCGGTCGACCCCATTTTAAGTCTTAAGCCGGGAGTTTTAAGTCCTGAGTTAAATAGTGGTTACAAATATACAAATTAAACACCGTTTGCAGGATTAATATGATGTAATATTAACCGGTAGGTTATCACAACGCCTATCTATTTTGCAAGTAAAGCCTGTCCTTCAAAAACAACCCCATCCCAGCCATGCGCTATAAACTGCCTGATGTTTTGATGGTCAGTGCCATTGGGGTTATCTAAAACCGACTGATAATGTTCGGCAAATAATGATAAGGTATCCTCCTTAGCCAGGTTGTTTATCTGGGCGAAAGCGAAAACCCTGGCGCTTCCCTGGTTCTGTGTCGCTTCGTTATACGCATCGCCATTTTTAAAGGCAGTTGGTTGGTGCTGATAGTAAGCATCTATCAATTCAAGTACATCTTTAAACGCGATTGATTTGTCTTTTAAATTTCTAAGCAGGGTGGATATCTGTTCTTTAATCATTTATTTCGCTTCTGAACTTAAGACTGCAGACTCAGCACTTTCTGTCCGGCCCGGGTATACTTTCAACGCCTCATCTAAACAAATCATCGCGTTTTGCAGGTCACCGGTATTTAAAACATAGGCCATGCGCACTTCGTTAAGTCCGGCGCCTTTGCTGCTGTAAAAACCCGTTGCAGGGGCCATCATTACGGTTTGATTATCATAGGCAAAGCTTTCCAGCATCCACTGGCAAAACTTGTCGGCGTTATCTATTGGCAGCTTGGCCACCACATAAAAAGCACCGCCTGGGTTAGGGCAATAAACGCCGTCCATTTTATTAAGCGCGCTTACCAGGATATCCCGGCGGTGAGTGTATTCGGTATTTACTGCTTCAAAGTAGCTGTCGGGGGTATCCACAGCGGCTTCACCGGCAATTTGTTCTACCATACCGGGGCTCAGGCGTGCCTGGGCAAATTTTAGTCCGGCGGCAATTACAGCTTTGTTTTTGGTGATCATGCAACCCAGTCGGGCCCCGCAGGCGCTGTAACGCTTGCTTACGGTATCCATCACAATTACATGCTCATCAATACCGTCTAAATGCATAGGCGATATAAACTCCCGGCCGTCATAACAAAACTCGCGGTAAGCTTCGTCGCTAAACAGGTACAAGTCGTATTTCAAGGCCAGTTCTTTTAGCGCGTTCAGCTCATCAGCACTGTATAAATAGCCGGTAGGGTTATTAGGGTTACAGATGATGATGGCCTTGGTTTTATCAGTGATCAGCTTTTCAAACTCGCTGATTGGGGGCAAGGCAAAACCGTTATCAATGTACGATAGGATGGGTTTCACCACAATATCGCTCTCACAGGCAAAGCCGTTGTAATTGGCATAAAAAGGCTCGGGGATAATTACCTCGTCGCCCGGGTCGAGGCAGGCCATCATCGCTATGGTGATAGCTTCAGATCCGCCAACGGTAACAATAATATTTTCGGGACTGATGTTATAGCCCAGTTTATTATAGTAGTTAACCAGTTTTTTACGGTAAGACAAGGTGCCTTCGGATGGGGTATAGGCCCACACCTTAAAATCAATATTTTTAATTGCGTTAAGCATCCCTTCGGGCGTTTCGATGTCGGGCTGGCCGATATTAAGGTGATATACCTTTTTGCCTTCCAGTTTAGCCTTATCGGCAAACGGGGTTAATTTACGTATGGGCGAAGCAGGCATTTGTTGCCCTTTTGTCGAGATTTTTGGCATGGCGCAAAATTAAGAAAAAAACATGTACAGGCATAAACAAAGAAAGGCGCGAATATTCGCGCCTTTCTTTGTTTATGTTTTTTGCTATCGTTATTTGCTTGCTGTAGCTGCCCCGGCTGCTACCACTTCGCCAACAATGCTGATAATTTTAGTAGGTGTTGACGCGTTTGATGTAATGGTGATCGATTTATTAAAAGGAGCTATTACAGCAGCATTATAAGTGATCTTAATGGTGCCTTTATCACCTTTTTTAACAGGTGTACGGGTAAAGTCGGCAATGGTACAACCGCAGGTAGGTTGCACGGCGGCAATAATAAGTGGCTGCTCGCCCACGTTTGTAAATTCAAACATGGTGGTTACCGGTTTACCTTGTGGGATTTTACCAAAATCATGTTTTTCCTCATTAAATTTAAACTCGGGCTTGGTATTGTCCTGGGCCGATGCAGCAAATGTGAAACCTAACACTACTGCGCATAATATGATCAACTTTTTCATTTTCGTTTGTTTATACACAAATATATAGATTTATTTTAAAGCAAATAGTTTATTTGCTTCAACAATTTTATTCAAATGGATTTTATGCTATTTACAAAATAGAATTTCCTAATTTTACCACCTTAACAGAATATTATATATGCCTGAAACCATAATGCATGCTACCAGCAGGTTTGACGCATCTGAACTAAGTTTTGAAGAGTTCAGAAAGATCGTGATCAATGATTATCGTATTGGTTTTGAAAGCCGCCAGGCCAGTATACTGGGCAGGCGCGAAGTACTGACGGGTAAGGCTAAATTCGGCATTTTTGGCGACGGTAAGGAGGTTGCCCAACTGGCTATGGCCAAGGCTTTTAAAGCAGGCGACTGGCGTGCAGGATATTACCGCGACCAAACATTTATGTTTGCTACGGGCATGAGTAACCTGAAAGAGTTTTTTGCCCAGCTATATGCCCATCCCGATATCGAAAAAGACCCTGCATCGGCCGGAAGGCAAATGAATTGTCATTATGCTACACGCTATATAGATAACAATGGAAACTGGGTAAACCAGGCCGAAACTTTAAACTGCTCATCAGATATATCAACCACGGGCGGGCACATGCCGCGCTTGCTTGGGCTGGCTTACGCCTCAAAATTGTATCGCCAGAATAAAGAGCTGGAGTATTTAAAAAACTTTTCGGTTAACGGCAACGAGGTAGCATTTGGTACTATTGGCAATGGCGCCACATCCGAAGGCTTGTTCTTTGAATCGTTAAACGCGGCCGGTGTACTGCAGGTGCCTATGGCTATTTCTATATGGGACGATGCTTACGCGATATCTGTCCCCGCCAAGCTGCAAACCACTAAAGAAGATATATCCGAGATATTAAAAGGTTTCCAACGCGAAGAAGGTACCAACGGCTACGAAATATTTAAAGTGCGCGGATGGGATTACCCCGCCCTGTGCGATACTTATGCCAGTGCTATTGATATTTGCCGTGCCGAACATGTGCCGGTGCTGATCCACGTGATAGAAATGACGCAGCCGCAGGGGCACTCTACGTCCGGATCGCACGAGCGTTATAAATCTAAAGATCGTTTAGCCTGGGAAAGCGATCACGATTGCCTTTTGCAAATGCGCAAATGGATGATCACATCGGCCATTAGTAACGACGAGGAAATGGACGAACTGGAGGCTACCGCTAAAAGAACTGTCCGTGATGCCCAGCGCGAGGCCTGGAACGAACTGGCCGGAGAAATAAAAGCTGACCTCAGCGAAGCTTCAATTTTAATTAACCGGTTGGCCGGGCAATCCGCCAAAAGGGATGAATTACTGGAAGCCGTATCAACCATGGAGCGTTGTGTTGATCCGGGCCGGGCCGATGTAATGGTAGCGGTACGGAAAGCCATGCGTATCACCATTAACGAAACCGGCAGCGCTAAAGACGAGCTAAAGGCCTGGCTGCAACAGCAGGCAGGTTTAAATAACGAGCGTTTTAACTCCAAACTTTTTACCGGCACTCCGTTTTCGCCATTAAATGTACCCGTTACGCCGGTTACGTACGATCAGGATGCCAAGCTACTGGATGGCCGCGAGTTATTGAATGCCTGCTTTGATGCTAATTTTGAGCGGGATAAAGCTATTGTTGCCTTTGGCGAAGACGTAGGCTCGATTGGCGATGTTAACCAGGGCTTTGCGGGCTTACAGCTAAAATATGGTGATCTGCGTATCACCGACACCGGTATCCGCGAAGCAACTATTATTGGGCAGGGTATGGGCCTTGCCATGCGTGGCTTAAAACCTATTGCCGAGATCCAATATCTGGATTACCTGTTATATGCTATTACCGTTTTAAGTGATGATCTGGCCAGCTTGAGCTACCGTACACGCGGGGGACAAAAAGCGCCACTGATCATCCGTACACGCGGCCACCGGTTAGAGGGGATCTGGCATTCGGGTTCGCCTTTGGGGATGATCTTAAATACCATGCGCGGATTGCACATTTGCGTTCCCCGCAACATGACCCAGGCTGCCGGCATGTATAACACACTGCTGCGCGGCGATGAGCCTGCCATAGTAATTGAAAGCCTGAACGGTTACCGCTTAAAAGAAAAATTACCTTCAAACCCGGGCGATTATACCGTTCCCCTTGGCATTGCCGAAGTGGTGAAGGAGGGTAGCGATATTACCGTGGTATCCTATGGTTCAACCCTGCGTATTGTAATGGAAGCCGCTGCCGAACTGGAAACAATGGGGATTAATGTAGAGGTGATAGACCCGCAAACGCTATATCCGTTTGACAGGACAAAGGTTTGCAATACATCCCTTAAAAAAACCAGCAAGCTATTGGTGGTTGATGAAGATATCCCGGGTGGCGGATCGGCGTACCTGCTGCAACAAATACTGGAAAACCAGGGAGGTTATTATGCGTTAGATGCGCAGCCTAAAACTCTTTGCGGTAAAGAACACCGCCCACCATACGGCTCGGATGGGGATTATTTCAGCAAGCCATCCCTGGATGACGTGGTTGAAACCATTTATGCGATGATGAGCGAGGCCAACCCGGCGAAATATCCGGCGATATATTAATTATCAAGTTATTGAATTTTGAATTATTGAATAGGAATGAAGACGATTATCTGCGCTTTGTTCCTATTCTCTTCTTTCAATGCGTGCGCGCAATATCCTTTTGAAAGATATCCGGCCATAAAATTTACTAAAGTTCCTTTTATAAATATTTTTAGGAAAACAGATTCTACGGCTGTAGCAGTAGCCACATATAAGTTTTATAGAGTAGAAATACCTCAGGGGGATTTTGATGGAAGTGTTGTTTTGCTTTACTATCATAACAAATTAATAAAAAAAGTAAAAGTCAGTTTTTGTCTATCACCACAGGCTATAGTTAATAATCAATTACATATTGGGGATATAAATGGTGATGGTCTTATTGATTTTAATATAGGCTGTTATAATTCCAGTGCTTCCGGCCTGGCCTCGTCGTATATAGGCAATCTGTATTTATTCGGTACAAGTAAAGTTTCTTTTAAGAAAATATTCTTTTGGGATTTTCATGATAATACCTCAAACTGTTTATATGATTTTGATGGCGATGGTAATTTTGAAATTGTGGGTACAATCTACGTTTCTTACAGGTGGCATGCTTATTGGCTGTTTGATGTTTACAGATATGAAGATGGTCATCTTGTAAATGTCAGTAATCATTTCAATTACCCGATAATGAGTCGGGCTCTTACAGATAAAGCAGATTATACTATCACAAAAAAAATATCCAAAACGACTATGAAGATTTTTTCGCTGAAACTCCCCAAATATTACGAGCAGGATAAGTAAATATTTCCCTAATTTCGCCGAATGGATTCTAACACTTTTTCAATCGTATCAAATACAATAAAAAACCGTCGCAGTATTAAACCTGCTATGATGAACGGTAATAAAATACCTAATGGCCACGTGGCTGCTTTATTAGAACTGGCCGACTGGGCGCCTAATCACGGTAATACGCAACCATGGCAATTTGTAGTTTATGCCGATCCGGCTCAATTTTGTGCCCAGCATGCCGAACTCTATCAGCAAAATACCGCCGCCGAAAATTTTAACCCAACTACCTTCAATAATCTTACCCACATGGGCGATAAGGTATCGCACATTGTAATAGCCAGCATGAAACGCGGCGATCTACCTAAAATCCCACCGTTTGAGGAAGTGGCGGCCGCTTCTGCAGCCGTGCAAAACCTGTTAATAGGGGCTACCGCGCTAAGTATCGCATCTTTTTGGAGCACCGGCGGTATGACGCTGCGCCCCGAGTTTAAAACCTTTTTAGGACTGGGCGACGATGATAATGTGCTGGGTATTTTATACTTAGGTTATGCTGATGAACACCCCGAAGGTAAGCGTAAAGCACCTGTTGAAGATAAGGTGAAATGGGTGGATTGAATTGTTAATTAAAGGTAAAGTTACTTTCGTTTAAGTGTATTTCTGTTAATAATTTTTGGTGTGTAATATAATATTGCTTATATTTGTTTTACACTTATAAATTATAAACCTTTTTGCTGTATTGTTAACCACTTTACTAAGTAAAATATGAGAAAACATTTTTTGTGGGTAATCTGCGCTTTTTTTGGGCTATCAGTATCCATTATTAGCCTGGGTTTTGCAAATGTAAAAAGCGACAGTACCAAAGTTGCTACAGTAAAAAAATCTCCAAATTCATCGTCAAGGGTATTGTTTATTCACTATGTGGATGATATTTATTCATCAGCTGGTTTAAATCAGTCTGGCCTGGATTCGGCTGTATTTGAGAAAGCGGTAACTGGCTACTACAATTTAAAAATTGCTAATCTGTTGCCATCTAACAGTTCTATTTTAACTATTGTTGATTTCAACAAGCCCAGTACAACCAAACGTATGTGGATTGTTGATCTGCAAAAGCACAAACTGTTATTAAACACCTGGGTAGCACATGGGCAGGGTAGTGGCGCCGATATGGCACAGGCATTCTCTAATAATGAAGAATCGCATCAAAGCAGTTTGGGTTTTTATATTACAGATGAAACCTATATAGGTAAGCACGGCCGGTCGTTACGATTGGATGGTGTAGATCAGGGTTTTAATGATAAAGCCCGTGAGCGTGCTATTGTATTGCACGGTGCCGAATATGTAAATAAGAATACGATTGATCAGTTAGGCAGGCTTGGACGCAGTTATGGCTGCCCGGCGGTATCAACCGAAATAGTTGATAAGGTAATTGATATTGTTAAGAATAAAAACCTTCTATTTATTACCGGTAACGATAGTGATTATACATCTAAATATTTAGATGAAGACCAGGCCGCAAAATTTGCATTTGCAGACAGTAGCTTTAACCTGGTAAAAGATGTGTTTACAAACTAACCAATTATAAACCCACCTGGGTTAGCCCGTCAATTAAACATTGACGGGCTTTTTTGTATCTTGTTTTGTCCTGTAATTATAAACCGGCCAGCTTTTGCAGGTGTGCGTATAGTACAATATCCAACCCGTATACATCCGACCGTATTTGCAGCTGGTGGCTCTCGTCAGTCCAGCAAGTAACATAGGTAATGTATATCGGCATTTTTTGGGGCAGCGACAGGTTGGTTGGCTCGGCATTATCCTGGCTCATGTATTTTTCTATCAGGTTAAATTTATTAGTATCATTGCCAAACAGGGCCCTGGCAAATTCAAGTGGTTTTTCCAGGCGTACACAGCCGTGGCTTACCGCGCGCATGCTTCGCTTAAAGGGCAGTTGTGCGGGTGTATCGTGTAAATAAACGCTGCTTTTATTAGGGAACAGAAATTTGATCTTACCCAATGCATTATCTGCGCCGGGTTGTTGCTTAAACTCATACTCTTTAGCCGAGTTATCATCCCAGGTAATGGTTTCGGGGTCTTCTATCAGCTTACCATCTTTATAAACATTAATGTTTTTATTAGATAGGTAGTAAGGGTCTTTTTGCGCTTCTATAATGATTTCTTTACTGGCTATACTTTCGGGGATATTCCATACCGGGTTTACCTGCACTTCATTAATCTTACTGCTTAGCTGCGGTGTCTCGCGCGAAAATGGGCGGTCCACCCGGTCGCTATCGTCGTACTCCACCAGTGTATTGGCGTAATCCTTATTTCGGCCTTCGCCCACGCAAACCTTCATGTTAAGTTCAGATCTACCGTTATTCATGATGTTTAATTGAAAATCGGGGATGTTTACAACCACATAGCGGCTTTCGGTGGGTTTGTTTTTCCATCTTAACCGTTCCAGGTTAACTATCAGGGTGCGTTGTACTTCCTGGTTGGTCATACCGGGTGCGTTAATATGGTTCTGCAGGGCTTTTTGCAGCGCCAGGTATTGCGGGTCTTTCGGCTGGATACTGTCCAGGTAACTTTTAAAGTTGGTAACACCAAATACATGGGCCATAAAAGCACTGTCGGGCCGTTTGGTTTGGGTAAAATAGCGGGCGTAAATTTTACGCGGGTTTAATACGCCAAACTGCAAAGCGTTTGAATAATTGATCAGCGAGTTAGCCAGCAGTATTTCCAGCTGCGCCATATCATGGTAAGCTTCATCTACGGTTTTTATACCCTTTTTATTGTAAAACTTGTGTAACAGTGTATCTATTTGCGGCGATTGGAATATTTTAGGATCCAAACCATGCAGGCCTGCTTTATTATAATAAACTATCAGGTTCTTTACATCGTCGTTTGCAATATGGTCCATTAATAAAACCGGGTCAAAATCATGACTTTCATAATAACTGGTAATAATGCCGGGGTTGGTCATTTTAGATTTTTGTTCGGCCAGCATCTTTTGAAAAACAGGGGCAAAGCCTTCGGGGGTTATATCCTTAAAAACCTTATTTTTAGTTTTCGAAAATAAGGTTTTACCCATATCCGAACGTGATTTTTTACAGCTTTGAAAAGCAATGGTTAAGGTTAACAGTAAGATAAGAACAATGATTGACCGGCTTTTTTTTACCGGTTTAGTATTTAGTGTCATATTATAGATTTAATTATATATTTAATATATCAATGTCTGTACCATATTTACGCAGTGCCCTGTTTAAGTTAATACGGGCGTTTAACGGCCGCTGGCAGTTGATAATTTAATACACAAATGATATTATTCTATATTTTATAGGTCAGTATATGACTAAAACCAAACAACCCGAAGTATGGCTGCGGGGTCCACTGAATGGGATACCCGCCTTATTGCAACCCGTTGCGCACGCCTTATTACAAGCCCGCGAAGAAGTGAACGAAATAATGGATGGGTTTCCTGAAAATATGTTGTGGCAAAAAGTGGCCGGTTTGGCCTCGCCGGGATTTCACCTGCAGCATTTAACCGGTGTGCTGGACAGGTTGTTTACTTACGCATCGGGTGCAAGCCTGGATAACGATCAGTTAACATACCTGGCATCGGAAGGGAAAAATGAGAATATAAACCTGTCGCAATTGATTAGTGCCTTTAACATACAGGTAGATAAAGCTATTAAGCAATTATCCCAAACGGACGAGCAAATATTAACTCAAAAACGGGGAGTAGGGCGCGCGCAGATACCATCTACAGTAATCGGATTACTGATGCACTCCGCCGAACATACCATGCGGCATACCGGGCAGTTGTTAGTGACGGTGAGGGTGCTTCACCCCCTCTAAATCTCCCCCAAAGGGGGAGATTTGGGAAGTTGAGTTTTTGAAAGCCCTCCCTTTCGGGGAGGGTTAGGAGGGGTCCTTATTTTATAAATAACAATTCCCTGAATTTAGGCAGTGGCCATAGGGCATCATCAATTAACTGTTCCAGCTTATCTACATGATAGCGTATGGGCTGGAAATATGTCTTCACTTTTTCATCGTAAGCGATGGCCTTGTCGCGGCTATCTTCAATTATATTAGCTTTTTTGCGCTCCTCAATTAAATGCTCCACGTTGCTTTTAATAAAGTTTACGTGTTCGGCTATTTTAGTAATAATATCTGTTTGCGCCGCGTATGTTTCTTTCGGGAAGCCCAATTCCTTTAAGCCGATCACGTTTTCAACCAATTTGGTTTGATAGCTGATAGCTGCCGGGATAATCACATTGTTTACCAGCTCGCCAATTACACGGGCCTCAATCTGCAATTTTTTATAAAAGCTTTCTAATAATATTTCATGGCGTGCCTGCGCCTCGCGTTTGTTGTATACGCCGGTTTCATCAAAAAGGCGCTCTGTTTTGTCGGATAGCAGGGCATCAAGCGCCTTTGGTGTGGTTTTAATATTGTTTAGGCCGCGCTCTTTAGCTTCAGCTTCCCATTCTGCACTATAACCATTACCTTCAAAACGTATAGCTTTCGATTCCTTAATGCATTTTTTGATCACCGTTAACAGCGCTACGTCTTTCTTTTCGCCTTTACGGATCAGTTTGTCCACATCGTACTTAAATTTACGCAGCTGGTCGGCCACAATTAAATTAAGGATAGTCATAGGATTAGCCGAGTTTGCCGATGAACCGACAGCACGCAGCTCAAACTTGTTACCCGTGAACGCGAAAGGAGAGGTACGGTTACGGTCGGTATTGTCCTTTAGTATTTGAGGTACTTTAGGGATGCCCTGCCATAATAAGCTATCATCCTTTATTTTTTTACTGATGCGGGATGTTTCTATCTCGTCCAGCACATCGTTTAACTGACTGCCTAAAAATATGGATATAATAGCCGGCGGCGCCTCATTAGCACCAAGCCGGTGATCGTTATTTACCGAAGCTATCGATGCCCTTAACAAATCGGCATGTTCATGCACCGCTTTAATAATGTTCACAAAAAAGGTAAGGAACATCAGGTTGTTTTTAGGCGTTTTACCCGGCGAAAGCAGGTTTTTGCCTGTATTGGTAATCAGCGACCAGTTATTATGCTTGCCCGAACCGTTAATGCCGGCATAAGGTTTCTCGTGCAGCAGCACCTTAAAGTTATGGCGCTTGGCTACCCTGTCCATCAAATCCATCAGCAACTGGTTATGATCAATAGCCAGGTTAATTTCTTCGTATACCGGCGCGCACTCAAATTGCGATGGGGCAACCTCGTTATGGCGTGTTTTTAAGGGTATGCCTAATAATAAGGCCTCGGTTTCCATATCCTGCATATAGGCGTAAACCCGCTCGGGTATCGAACCGAAGTAATGATCTTCTAATTGCTGGTTTTTTGCCGACATATGGCCAAACAACGTACGACCGGTCAGGTACAAATCAGGCCGCGCATTAAATAAGGCGAGGTCTACCAGGAAATATTCCTGTTCGATACCTAACGATGCGTTTACTTTTTCGATGCTTTTATCAAAATAGTGACAAACGTCAACAGCTGCTTTATCCAGCACGCTTAGCGCCTTTAATAAAGGCACCTTATAATCAAGCGCCTCGCCGGTGTATGAAACAAATACGGTTGGGATACATAGTGTACGGCCCATAATAAAGGCAGGCGACGATGGGTCCCAGGCGGTATAGCCGCGTGCCTCAAAAGTATTACGGATACCGCCGCTTGGGAAACTGGAAGCATCGGGTTCCTGCTGCGCCAGGGCATCGCCGCTAAAGCGCTCGATCACGCCATCGGCGGTAGGTTCAAAAAACGCGTCGTGTTTCTCGGCAGTTGAACCCGTTAATGGTTGAAACCAGTGTGTATAATGTGTAGCCCCTTTGCTGATAGCCCAGCTTTTCATAGCCGAAGCAATTTGCTCGGCAGTTTCGCGCGGTATAGGTTCGCCATCGCCGGTTGAATGGATGATGCTCTGGTAAGCATCGTTTGATAGATATTCCTTTAGCTTTTTATTGTCGAAAACATTTGCCCCAAAATAATCGGAGATTTTGTTGGAAGGTGGTTTTACCTCCGGAATAGTACGTGTTAATACTGTTTCTAATGCTCTGAATCGAAAATTTGTCATTTTTTAGGTAATTGATGACCAAAAATAACTTAATCCGGGCAGAAACATCAAAAAAAATCAAGAAAAGAAGAAATATATATTGAGTGCGGACACCATTATTTGAAAACTTATTCGGGTGCTATTATATCGGTTTTATACAAATTTGATAATATTCTACTAAAAACATAGATTTTATATGATAAGATGTTATAATGTAGGTTAATTTAATATTATGTTCAATTTAAGACTGTTTTTTTGAAAATATGTAAAACGAAGTAAGATAATTAGTAATTGTTTTAATAAAATAATAAAATTTACAAAAAATGCAGTTTATTTTTATGTAAAATTTTGCTTTATTGAAAAGATATTCATAATTTCATAAAAATATTAATAAAATTCACTGTAAAAATTAAAAAATATGCGATTTTGGTAATTGTTATTGTAAAAATCAAAGCATTTATCTTGAAAACACAAGTTTTATAATTTTCAGATGTGAGTTTTTGCCATATTATAGCTTTTTGAATTTATTAATCGTTCACATATCATTCTAACTAACTAAATTTTTAAAACAATGGAAGTAAACTTCACAAAAAGTAAACTCTCCCAGCAGTTTCGACAACTGACGCGGGAAAAATGGAAACTCGGCGCTACTATTTTTACAGGCAAATTACTTGGGCTTGCCCTTGTGTTTGTTGCCATGATGGTAATCCCCGGATTAATTTCCACAAAAGCAAACGCGGCCGATACTTATACGGCTCATGAAACGTCAATGATCAATACCGTTAATACGATATGGACATTGGTAGCTGCATTTTTAGTATTCGGTATGCAGGCCGGATTTGTTATGCTGGAAGCCGGTTTTGCCCGTAAAAAGGAAACGGTTAACATTTTAATGGAGTGTATTTTTGATACCTGCTTATGCGGTATATTGTTTTGGGCTGTTGGTTATGCCTTTATGTTTGGCAGTGGTAACGGATTTATTGGCTGGCATGGTGCCGATGGCAAAAGCTGGTTCTTTTTACAAAACACCCCTGAAACATACGGCAGCACAGGTATCCCTGTTTTAGCGCATTGGATATTCCAATATGCTTTTGCTGATACCTGCTCAACTATCGTTTCGGGCGCTATGATCGGTCGTACAAGCTTCCGCGGCGATATCCTTTACAGTATCGGTATTACCGGTTTTATCTACCCGATTATTGGTCACTGGGCCTGGGGACCGGATGGTTTCCTTGTAGGTTTAGGTTTCCTTGATTTTGCAGGTTCAACCGTAGTACATACTATTGGCGGTATGGCATCATTAGCCGGCGCTATTGTATTAGGGCCACGGCTGGGCAGGATATTTAAGCGTGACGGCGGCGGCATGCCACCGGCACACAACTTAACTATTGCTGCTGTTGGTGGTTTTATCCTGTGGTTTGGCTGGTATGGCTTTAACCCGGGCAGTACGCTATCAGCAATGGATGGCGCTGGTATAGGCCGTGTTGCCGCTAATACTACACTGGCAGCTTGCGCCGGGGGTATGGTGGCCATGTACATGGGCTTATGGTTTGGTGCTACCAAAGGTAAGTTTGATGTAGGTTTTACTGTAAACGGTTTCCTGGCAGGTTTAGTTGCTATTACCTGTCCATGTTACTGGGTTAGTCCGCTTGGTGCTATTTGCTTAGGCGCTGTATCGGGTGTTATTGTTTACCTGGGTACCATTTTGTTAGAGCATGTACGTATAGATGATCCGGTTGGTGCTGTACCCGTACACGGTTTAAACGGTATATGGGGTACATTGTCGTTAGGCCTTTTCGCATCAGGGCAATATGGTTTTACCGGCCCAACAGGTCCGGATAACTCTCATCCGGTAACAGGCTTGTTTTATGGCGGTGGTTTTTCAGTGTTAAAATCACAGGCTATTGGCAGCGCTACTATTACCGCGGCAACATTTGCAGTTGCACTTGTAATGATGTTTATCATCCGTAAGTTGCCTTATCCATGGAACCTGCGTGTTGAAGAACATGGCGAACTGATGAAAGGCGGCATAGACGTGTTTGAACACGGCGCCGAAGCTTATCCGTCAGATGATGAAGATGTAAGCTTAAGCGGCTTATTCGAGTCGGGTGTAAAAGCACCGTTGGCATAAAATGATATGATTAGCCGTGCGGATGATTACGCATCATCCGCACGGTTTTAAAAGATCATACATCATACTTTTGTACTGCTTGTAAGTAATGGCGCTTTCAATACCCCCGTTAATAAGCAGTTAGAATTATAATTTACTACATCCTTTTCCCGGCCTTAACAGCCGATGGGGGGATGCTTACAAACCCAAATATTCAACTAAATATTCAATCCTTAAACAATTAAAAATGATGAAAAACAAACTTTTACTATTACTCTCTCTTTCTGCAATTGGTTATGTTGCTAAAGCGCAGGATGCTAAACCAGCCGATCCGCCGTTGACCATCTCTGGTTCGGTAGATACCTATTACAAGTATGATTTTTCGGGGCATAACAATATCCCAACCAGCTTTGCCAGCGATCAAAACTCATTTTCAATCGGTATGGTAGATCTGGCCCTGAAAAAGAAAGTTAGCAAAGCCTCGTTTGTTGGCGAACTATCATTCGGTCCCCGCGGCGAAGGACAATCTATCCCGAATGCAGGAAGCAACGGACAATCATTCCACATCCAAAACCTGTATGTAGGGTATGACCTGGCCGAAAACTTTAACGTAACAGCAGGTTATATGGCTACGTTTGTAGGTTACGAAGTAATTGCCCCAACTGGTAACTTCAACTATTCTACTTCGTACTTGTTCACTAACGGCCCTTTCCAAAATGCAGGTGTTAAATTCACTTACACTTTCTCTGACAAGGCCAGCTTAATGGCAGGTGTGTTTAACGATTACTGGAATGTTTATACTGCAACAAGTAAGATCAACACTTTTGGCGCGCAGTTAATGGTAGCCCCGGTAAAAGGCTGGACCGCTTACCTGAACGTATTAGCGGGTTCTGTATCGGGTACAGAATTTGATTTAACCACCAGCTATCAAATCACTGATGCATTTAAATTAGGCTTAAACGCTGCCGATTTTTCTGCACCTGATGCTGTTAAAGGTGGTTTTACCGGTGTAGCATTGTATCCGCAATATGCAGTATCATCTGCAGTAACCTTAGGTTTACGCGGCGAGTACTTTAAAACTAAAACAGGTGGCTTTACTACCGCTGGCCCTGCAGCAGGCGATTCTGTAACAGGTTTAACCTTTACCGCTAACATTAAAGGCGGCCCGTTAACCTTTATCCCTGAAGTAAGACTGGACAACGGTTCAAAAAACCTGTATACCGATAAAAACGGCGCATTAACTAAATCAGCATCACAGTTTTCACTGGCTGCGGTTTACGCGTTTTAATAAAATTTAAATTAAATTTACAAGCCGCCGGTAATTAAGCCGGCGGCTTTTTGTTTTGTAAAATGAAAAACTTGTTAGCACTTATAGCCATAGTATGTATCTGCAAATATGCGCATGCCCAAAAAGAACTGGTTACTTTAGATGAGCATAATAAATATATTTATTACCAGGTTACCGATATGCCGGGGATAAGCGCCGATACTTTATACAACAGGTGTTTAACAGGCCTTACCCGGATGAAGCCAAAGCAGGCTGGTAAACCGGTAACTGTGCCGGGATCATCTATTACCATCAAATCAAAAATAATGATTTACAGCAGCCTTACTTATGTAAAACATGAAGATGGTGAGCTGGCCTATACTTTAAATATAGAGTTTAAAGATGCCAAATACCGGTACTGGTTAACCGACTTTGTTTTTATGCCATACCAGCGCAACCGTTATGGTGTTTTTGAACGAGCGCCGGGAGTGGAGATCCCCGCTGAAAAGATAAAAGACAAATACGATGGTCGCGTTTTGGATAATTATCTGGAACAAATTGCACTGTTTGGCAAGCAAACAGGCGATTTACTTAAGCTATACACTGCTAACCCGCAAAAAAAGCAAGCCTCACCAACTAAAATTGATACTAAAAAATGGTAACTAAATTATTAGTTTTCAAATAAAATTATACGTATATTTGAAAACTAATAATTTAGTTTATTGATTATTGAAAATATCTGAAAAGTGTGTCAGATGGTTATTTTTCGCAATTTTATAGTTTAAATTAGCGTTAAATAAGAAACTAAATTTCAACCATCATGATAAACTCAGAATTTAATTTGTACAAGCGGGAGTGGCTTTCGCTTGTATTTAAGAACCGCAACCAACAATATGGCGCTTACGAGTTAAGGAGCCATTACACCAATGTACTATCGCGCGCAATGGCGGTTACGTTTTTTACCGTAGCGGCATTTGGTATAACGGAAACTGTTATTTCGCGTAACAAACCCATCGTAGAGCCTGTGATAGTCTGTCATATTCCTATAGCTCTACCAAAGGAGGACATCATCCATGAAGCCAAAAAGGCAGAACCAGTAAAAAAACAGCAAAAAGTAGAGCCTGCTAAAGCTGCGCCGCCTGTTAACGTACAAAAGTTTGTGGTAATGCGACCTACCGCAGAGCCCGTAACGGAGGAACCCAAACCAATTGATCCAAACATGGCAGTGGGAAGCGCAGAGGTTAAAGTTGCCGGCGGTGAGGTTGCGCAGAATGTACCGGCAAGCGGAACAGGGAGTGGCCAGGGAACAGGAACAGCCCCTGGTGTAGACGACATCACATATACTCCAGCCGATGGTTTAGAATTTATGCCCGAACCAGTAGGCGGCGAAAAAGCCTGGAAGAAATTCCTGGAGAAGAATTTACGCTACCCAATGATAGCACAGGAGCAAGGCGTATCGGGAAGATCATTTGTGAGCTTTATTATTGAAAAAGACGGACACCTGTCAAACTTTACGGTTGAGCGCAAAGGAGGGTATGGTTTTGATGAGGAAGCAGTACGTGTGCTTAAATTGGCCGCCGCCTGGAAACCCGGCAAACAAAATGGGCAGGCTGTAAGAGTGAGGTATGTGATACCTATTAATTTTCAGTTAGCTGATCAATAATAATAGTTCCATCACGTCACGGCGAGCGATAGCGTGGCAATTCCCGGCATGAAGAGCGGCTCTGCTAAGCGATGATTGCTTCGTACCCGTAATGACGTGTTTTTTCTTGGGTTCCCGACAGCAAAGGAGCTTCCGGGCGAAGACGGACAGAACAATGGTGGACTGTGCCGCAGGAGGGCATCAGCGTTTTGCAGAAGCGAGGGTAAGCGGGTGCGACAGCGGGGCAAATAAGCGTAGCCGTGGTTCTGCCCGTTTTGTAGGGCAAAGGCCACGTGTGGCAGAGGAAGCATTTTTGCTGTCTTGAATTTTTGTTACTTTTTTTTCAAGAAAAAAGTAATAGGCCCTGTGGCAAATTATCAATCATAATGAAGACCCGAACAGCTACGAGATTGCCACGTCGCCCCTGCTACATTCCCTCGCTGCTCCTCGCAATGACAATCTTTAGCCTTACGAAGTTTTAAAACTTCGTAAGGCTTTTTGTTAAACAAACCAATTATACCGCAGTATAATACTCTTCCTTCTCGGTAGTATGGATGCTGATAACGCCCGACAGGGCCAGGTTAACCAATATCCGTTGGGCGTTTTTCCGGCTGATAGTGAGCAGTTTGCAAAACTCCTTAATATCAATGCGGTTATGCTGTTCAAGGTACTCCAGCAGGGTTTTCTCGTTGCCGCCATATTCAATCATTACACCCTGATCATCAGCCGATCGTTTTAAAACATCCACTACAATTTTACTGGCCAGTACGCTTTTATCCTTTACACGTACGTATACCCACCATTTGCCATCTTCGGCCAGGGCATAATGCGGCTTAGTGGTACTGTTTTCAATATTCACCACCAAAACCATTTTATCATCTACATAAACCTCCTCAAAAACAGGCTCTAATGCAGGGCGGATATAAAACTGCGCCGCCCTGGTGATCATGTATTTCTCTTCGTCCTCAAACTTTACACCTTTTATACTGCCATCATCAGCTACACCAATTAAAAGCCGGCCGCCTTTATTGTTAGCAAAGGCCACCATTGTTTTAGCTATCTTTTCGCAGCGGGTAATTGTTTTTTTAAAGTCTAAGGTTACACCTTCACCATCAAAGATCAGCTTTTTGATATTCATCTTTTTTCTCCTTAGTTCTGTTGAGCAGTATAGGGCGTAAATATTTCCATCCATACTTCGGGTTTGGTAACAGGCGTAAATCCAAATTGCTGATACAGGCCATGTGCATCGGCGGTAGCCAACGACCAGCGGCGCAAACCCTGCAGATGGGGGTGTTGGCGTATGGTTTGCATCAGCCATTTGGAAAGCCCCAGGCCGCGATAAGTATCCAAAATAAATACATCGCAAAGGTACGCAAAAGTTGCCTTATCGGTAATTATCCGGGCAAAGCCAATCTGTTTATCATGCTCATAAACACCAAAACAAAGCGAATTATCAATAGCCTTTCGCAAAGTATTAACCGGTATGCCTTTAGCCCAGTACGATCCCTGATCCAGGTAATGATAGATCATTTCAAAATCAAGCAAGCCGGGATCGGTGGAGATGCTGAAACCTTTGTTTGCAAATGCGGCATCGTTCATTATTACCTTCATTAATCAATATATTTTACGTGCATAGGCCTCTGCAAAAACGGTTACGCACAAGTTATTGTCTTTATCAAAAATTTCAATAGGGAAAGTTTTGATAAACTTCCCGTCTGCGGTTAACATACGCTCGGCTTCGGCAATTGTTTCGTCGTTGATGGTGATGCTAAAGTGCAGATTGGTGGCAGCCGGCTTTAAATATTGTATCTGAGCCGATTTTAGCCATACAATTACCTTGTGCCCGCGGCGCAAAAATATCTGGTGGAATAGCAGGGGATAAAATGGATCGGCCGCGGCAAAAAGTGTACCGCCAAAAATTGAACCGTTGTAGTTTTTGTTAAAAACGCTTTTTTTTATACTAACATCTACCCCTTTAAAGTCCTTTGCAAAAGACTTTACCCAAATACGTTGGAAGAAAAGTGGTGGATAAAAACGGATGACCCATTTTAAAGCCTTTTCTGAAATTAACATGACGGCTAAATATCATAAAAAAAATGGTGAAAGCACAAATTTGTTGATAAGGTGATTGGCAAATATAGCTTAATGATTTGCTGTTTTGGCATATCAGGCTTAGCATGTTATTGCATTGTTTAGTTATTATATATTATTATAAGTATGTTCGAAACTTTACGGTCTAAAGTGATTGATAATGAGGGCCTTGCTCTTATCAGATCAAATAATCAACAAAAAAGAATTGTGTTTTGTACAGGCTGTTACGATATCCTGCAATCGGGCCATGCCGTGTTTTTTAATCACGCGCGTCAGTTTGGCGATATATTGGTTGTTGGCGTAGGCCGCGATAGTACCCTTACCGCGTTAAAAGGCCCCGGCCGGCCGGTAAACCCCGAAAATAACCGGGTATACCTGGTTGCTGCATTGCAGGATGTGGATTATGCTGTTTTAAACGACCATACCATAGGCGAAGGCAAAATAGATTTTAAGGAGGTAATAACGGCTTTAAGGCCCGATGTATTTATCCTGAACGACGATGACTCGGCAATTGCATTTAAACAAACACTGTGTGATGAATTGGGTGTAAAGATACAGCTGGTGGGCAGGGATGTGCCTGCCGAATTACAAGCTACTTCTACTTCAAACATCATTAGCAAAATAAACCACTCGTATAAAGCTGCCCTGCGTATCGATTTTTCGGGCGGATGGACCGATGTGCCCTATATCATGTATGGCAAAAAAGGCTATGTATCAAACGTGGCTATTAAACCGGTGATTGAGTTAAAGAACGGGCATTTTAACTTTTCCGGGTACCCAAGGGGAAGTGGTTTAAGTACATCTACAGCCGTAAAGCTGCTGGAATTGATCAGCGCGCGTAATTACAATGCCGAATCGAAAACATTAACCAATATTGCAGAAGACCTGTTTAACCTGGAGAATAAAGAACTGAACTGGGCCATTGGCCGGCAGGATCAGTACGGAATAGTGTTTGGCGGTTTCCATTGCTTCGAATCTGGCGATGATTACTCTAAACCAATAGATGTTACCGTATCAAAAGAAACACTGGAAGGTTTCCGCAAAAACCTGCTGTTATTGCATACCGGCATATCACGCAACGCGCAATCGGCTGTAGAGCAGGTTTACGAGAATCATAACACACCGGTAGGCAGGGAAGCGCTTGATATTATTGGCGATTGCGGTCTGAAATTTGCCCATGCCCTTGCCAAAGCCGATTATATGGAATGCGCCCGCTTAATGGAACGCAACTGGGAAGCCCAAAAGCAATTAGCTAAAGCCAGTACCAACGATACACTCGACCTGATGTACGCCTTCGCCAGGCAAAATGGCGCTTATGGCGGCAAGATATGCGGCGCCGGCGGTGGCGGCGCTTTTGTGTTTTATTGTGAAGATCCTTTTAAATTGAAACAGGCTATGAAGCGCAAGTTTGTAGATTGCTTTGAGATAGATTTTGAGTTTGAATATGATAACATTAAAACCCTCAATTCATTGTAACAAAATTGCTTAAAAAGCAAAAAAGACAAAAAATCTTAAACAAAGGTTTATTTAACAGGTTGTAAGTATAAACAGCTATTAATTCACACTTATTTAAGATACCTATGAAAAAGCAAATTTTAAGCCTCGCCCTGGTGGCGGCCATAGTTGGATCAATTGCAGCGGGCTGCAGTTCAGAAAAATCTGCGACGAGCAGTGCAGATAGTGCAAAAAAGGCTGACTCGGCCAAAATGACTGCTCCTAAAGATACCACTGTGAAAACAGACACCACTAAGAGGGATACTACCAAAACACCTCCGAAAATGTAATTGCACTATAATATAAAAAAAGGCTGCTCCTTATACGGGCAGCCTTTTTTTTTATAATGCTACAGCCTGAAATAAATAAAAAACAAACTTTATGGGCTAAAATGGGTTATTATTTAACTATTGTTTTATTAATTAAAATATTATGAAACTTAAAATAATTATACCCGCTTTGTTTGTTATAGCAGCGCTGGGTCAAAGTTGTGTGAGTACTAAAAAGTATAAAGAACTGCAAACCACTAATGATCAATTACAAAAGGATAACCGCGATTTAACCGTTAGATTCCAAACTACCGAGCAAAGGCTGGCAGTTGCCACTAACAGGATAACAAGCCTTGATGAGCAAATAGCATCAGAAAAAGCCAATGCCCGCTCACTGCAGGAGGCGCTTAACAAATGTTTAAACTCGGGCAGCCAGGGTAATATGAATATTTCTAAACTGGTTGATGAGATCAACAGCTCTAACAAATACATCAAGCAACTGGTAAACGCTAAAAATAAAAGCGATTCGCTTAATGTGGTTTTAACCAACAACCTAACCCGCTCATTAAGTCAGCAGGAAATGAAGGATGTGGATGTGAAG
Source organism: Mucilaginibacter sp. GW821-FHT07H05 (assembly GCF_059418485.1). Taxonomy (NCBI): domain Bacteria; kingdom Pseudomonadati; phylum Bacteroidota; class Sphingobacteriia; order Sphingobacteriales; family Sphingobacteriaceae; genus Mucilaginibacter; species Mucilaginibacter sp. GW821-FHT07H05. The sequence continues at coordinate 527,290 of NZ_JBWKPY010000003.1, read as the reverse complement.
GTATTAAAAGGCGTAGTTTACATATCACTTGCTGATAATATGTTGTACAAATCGGGTAGTTATGAAATATCAGACAGGGCAGGAGAAACCCTGAGCAAAATTTCCAAAATCATTAAAGATTACAGCAACTATGATGTATTGATTGAGGGGAATACCGATAATGTGCCTATCGCGCAGAAAAACATCCGTAACAATTGGGATCTGAGCGCCTTGAGAGGGGCATCAGTAGTAATAGCCCTGCAAAATAACTATGGGGTCGATCCTAAGCGCTTAACTGCAGGCGGGCGTGGCGAATATAACCCGGTTGCCGATAACAGCACAGACGCGGGCAAAACGCTAAACAGGCGTACCCAAATTATCATTACCCCCAAACTGGATCAGTTTATGGATTTGATAGGCAAAGCGCCCGATAATAAAGCAGAGCAGAAGTAATCAGCAGATGTATAGCGTCTATACAAAAGGCCGCCTTTAGGCGGCCTTTTGTTTTTAGTTTTGGTATAAGTCCTTATGTCATTTCGACGAGCATGTGTGGGCAAAGCGTAGTAGGGCGAGGAGAAATCTTATACGGTTTGTATATCGCACGCATAGGATTTCTCCTCACACTACCGCGCAATCCAGCCCCGGCTCGTCGAAATGACATCGTTTTTTACTCACGTCACTTCAAGGCATCAAAACTATATTTAGCCATGCTCCAAAATTCATCCAGCGCTATCATGCGGGGCTTAAAAAAACTGATCAGCTTTGGCCAGTCTTCCCGGTTAAAAATGCTGGCACGGGGTAGCTCTTTGTAAATGCGGCTAATGGTTTTCCCTTCTATATCTACATGGTGCAGCTGCCATTCCCATTCCTCTTGCAGGTGACTTTGCAGCATAGTTTTTAATTCTACAAACTGTTCATAAAACAGCTCTTGTATGCCTGTATCATAATGAGCTATCTCAATGCTGATGCGGGCCAGCCTGTTCTCGGCCTCCATGCGGAAGTATACATACTTAACACCGGTTTTATAATTTACCCAATTCACTTTTTCGCCATCGGCCGATAATTGCGGCCTTAGATACCTGCCAAAGGTAGTCCAGAATTCATGCCGTAATTGAGAGGCCTCCGCTTTTGAAAACATGGCGCAATTATAAAGATTAAGTTAAAAACTTGTCCAATACTAACCACAAGGAAGTCTGTGAAGACACAGACCTGAGGAAGGGAAAGAAAATCGGTGAAATCAACCCCCAATCGGTGAAATCTTATGGATAAACTTCCTTATTAGCCGAAGCCAAGGTGTTTTTCAGCAAGCCAATAATGGTCATCAAGCCAACACCACCCGGGACAGGGGTAATGTACGATGCTTTAGGCGCTACGCCTTCAAAATCCACATCGCCATATAGTTTATAGCCCGATTTGGTTAGGGTTGATGTTTCGCGGTTCATGCCTACATCAATTACTACCACGCTGTCTTTCACCATATCTGCCGTTACAAAGTTCTTTTTACCAATGGCTACGATCAGGATATCGGCATCCAGCGTAAATTTCTTGATATCGGGGGTACGGCTGTGGCAAATAGTTACGGTGCAGTTACCGGGTTGGGTATTACGCGCCATCAGGATACTCATGGGCGAACCTACAATATTACTGCGACCAATCACCACGCAATGCTTACCGGCGGTTTCGATACCGTACTCTTTCAGCATTAAAGTGATACCGTAGGGAGTAGCGGGGATAAACGATGGCAGGTTACGCTGCATCCGGCCCAAATTAATAGGGTGGAAGCCGTCCACATCCTTACGGTGATCAATATATTCGGTTACTTTTTCCGGGTCGATATGCTTAGGGAGGGGAAGCTGAACGATGATACCGTCGATATCCGCATCGGCGTTTAGCTCGGCAACTTTAGCCAGCAGTTCAGCTTCGGTAACGGTATCCTCGTAACGCACCAGGCTCGATTTAAAACCTACCGCCTCGCAGTTACGCATTTTGCTGGCTACATAGGTTTCGCTGCCACCATCGTGACCAACCAATACGGCCACCAGGTGTGGCTTGCGGCCTGTGCGCGCTAATATTTTAGCTGCTTCCTCAGCTATTTCAACTTTAAGTTTTTCTGATACGTATTTGCCGTCGAGTAGTTGCATATATAACCCCCCAGCCCCCTAAAGGGGGAGTTTAGTAATGTTAATTTATATAAAAGCCCGCCATTGTTCCCCCCTTTAGGGGGTTAGGGGGCTTGTTAGTCGAGTTTAAGCACCGCCATAAACGCGCTTTGCGGTATCTCTACGTTACCAACCGAGCGCATGCGTTTTTTACCTTTTTTCTGTTTCTCCAACAGTTTACGCTTACGCGAGATATCACCACCGTAACATTTGGCGGTTACGTCTTTACGCAAAGCTTTCACCGTTTCGCGGGCAATGATCTTGGCGCCGATAGAGGCCTGTATAATGATCTCGAATTGCTGGCGCGGGATTAATTCCCTTAGCTTTTCGCAGATGCGTTTACCAAAATCGTAAGAGTTGCTGCGGTGGATCAGGGATGACAGCGCATCCACAGGTTCACCGTTCAGTTTAATATCCAAACGCACCAAATCACTTTTGCGATAACCGGTTTGCGTATAATCGAACGAGGCATAGCCTTTTGATATGGTTTTCAGCCTGTCGTAAAAATCAAATACAATCTCGCCCATTGGCATCTCAAAGATCAGCTCAACGCGATCTGATGTCAGGTATGATTGATTAATGATCGTTCCCCGCTTGTTGATACAAAGCGACATGATCGGCCCTACAAATTCGGATTTGGTAATGATATTTGCCTTGATATACGGTTCTTCAACCGAATCGAGTTTGCTTGGATCGGGCAGATCGGATGGGTTATGTACCTGCAGTTCATCACCTTTGGTAGTAAAAGCGATGTACGATACGTTGGGCACGGTAGTAATTACCGTCATATCAAACTCGCGCTCTAACCGCTCCTGGATAATCTCCATGTGCAGCATGCCCAAAAATCCGCAACGGAAACCGAAGCCTAAAGCAGCCGATGATTCCGGTTCAAAAACCAGTGAAGCATCGTTTAGTTGCAGCTTGGCCATGGCCTCGCGCAGCTCTTCATATTCGTCGGTATCAACGGGGTAAATACCGGCAAATACCATGGGTTTTACCTCTTCAAAGCCTTGTATGCCGCTTTCGCAGGGGCGGGCAATGGTGGTAATGGTATCACCAACCTTTACTTCACGCGCTTCTTTAATACCTGATATGATATAACCTACGTCGCCGGTTTTAATCACATCTTTAGGCAACTGGTTTAGCTTCAATGTGCCAACTTCTTCGGCAATATAGTTCTTTTCGGTAGCGAAGAATTTTACTTTATCACCCTTCCTGATCTCGCCGTTCACTACCTTAAAGTAGGCCACAATACCACGGAAGGAGTTAAATACCGAGTCGAAGATCAAAGCCTGCAACGGTGCTTCCGGATCGCCCACGGGAGGAGGGACACGGGCTACAATGGCTTCCAGGATATCATGCACACCCTGACCTGTTTTGCCCGATGCTGCCAAAATTTCCTCGCGCTTGCAGCCGATCAGCTCAACAATCTGGTCTTTTACTTCCTCGGGCATAGCGCCGGGCAGGTCCATTTTGTTTAGCACGGGGATGATCTCCAAATCGTTCTCCAAAGCCAGGTAAAGATTGGATATCGTTTGCGCCTGGATCCCTTGCGACGCGTCAACGATCAGCAAAGCGCCTTCGCAGGCAGCAATCGACCGTGAAACTTCGTAGCTAAAATCCACGTGTCCGGGGGTGTCTATCAGGTTCAGCACGTATTTCTGGCCGTTCAGCTCATAATCCATCTGGATGGCATGGCTTTTTATGGTGATCCCCCGCTCGCGCTCCAGGTCCATATCGTCCAGCAACTGGGCCTGCGCTTCGCGTTTGGAGATGGTATGGGTATATTCTAACAACCTATCGGCAAGGGTACTTTTGCCGTGGTCGATATGTGCGATAATACAAAAATTACGTATGTGCTTCATTGAAGCGCAAAAATAGCTTTTTGCATGGATAAATTAGTATCAATTAAAGGATTTGCCTAACTTGGTACCACATTACTTACCTGAAATATGAAAAAAATACTATTTGCCATGGCGCTGTTTGCACCACTATATAGCCTGGCACAAACCATTACCGAATATAAAGCCACCAACGGTGTTACCTATCATATTAACGATACGGTAAGGCTGGGTAGGGGATCAAATTCAAACGGTTCGTTTTTGTATGTGGAAGATAAAGGACTGGGCATTTCGTTACCCGGCCCTCCGGGCAGGAGTAATGGCTCGCGCGGGTTGCCTAAAGAGTTTGCCAATGGCGGCGTCATCATCCGGAGCATCAAAAAGACAACGTTAAATAACCTGGATAAATACGTATTTATGGTTTATGCCGGCGGACCGCTGCGCTTTTCGTTATATATTGATGATGCTATTTCGGCCTGCGAAGTAACGCCTTGCGGACAAACTACAGGCAAAGCTGTACCATCGGTAGCCGACGAGATTGCAAAGCTGAAAAAATTGTTCGATTCGGGCGCGCTCACCAAAGAAGAATACGAAGCCCAGAAAAAGAAATTGCTGAACCAATAGTGCTGCCGAATGTCCTTTTAAAACATATTGAAGCACAAACCGGGCAAAGCATTAAAGATGTAAAACCTGTTAGCGGCGGGAGCATAAACCGGGTATATCGCCTGCAATCATCAACGGTTGCGTACCTGCTTAAGGTAAACAGCCGGCAGCAATTTCCCGGTATGTTTCAACGCGAGCAGGAAGGTCTTATCGCCATAGCAAAAACGGGTACCATTGCCGTGCCCGGGATTATTTTACAGAACGATGTTGACGATTATAGTTACCTGTTGCTGGAGTGGATAGATCCCGGAAATGCCTCCCCAAACGCGTTTAGACTATTAGGCGAACAATTGGCCCAAATGCACCGGGATACCGCGCCGCAATTTGGTTTTGATAATGATAATTACATGGGGGCGTTACCGCAGGGTAACAAGCGGCATAATACCTGGACCAATTTTTTTATAGCCGAACGCTTGCACCCCATGGTAAAATTGGCTGTCCATAACAGGCAGCTAAACCATCAGGATGAACAGGATTTTGAAAAGCTGTATCAAAAACTCCCCGGCCTTTTTACCGAAGAGCAGCCCGCGCTGATCCACGGCGATCTGTGGAGCGGTAATTATCTCATCGGCACCAATGGCCGGCCTTATTTAATTGACCCCGCCGTAAGTTACGGTCACAGGGAGTTTGATATAGCCATGACGACCCTATTTGGCGGTTTCGACCGGGATTTTTACGATGCTTACCATTCGGTTTATTCTTTGCTGCCTGGCTGGCAACAAAGGATAAACCTGTGGAATTTGTACCCGTTATTGGTACACGTAAACTTGTTTGGCGGCGCTTATTTATCGCAAACGCGCCGGTGCTTAGCTCAATATCTGTAATTAATTTACAGCCTCAACAAATACCGGTGTTTCGGTTACCGTTATCTTTACTTTTCCGGCTATCAGTTTGCCTTTTGATTGTGTTACAGCGTCGGCACCGGCTTTCAGGTTATAAATATTGGCGCCCGTTGCTGTTTTGCCCAGATCAAGATTATAAGTTGCTGTACGGCCAATTTGATCGGGCACGGTTAACACATACATGGTTTTAGCGCCGTTGGTATATACATCTACTAAAGGGTCGGCATTAATGGTGCCGCTGTAGGTATAATTGCCCATTAGTTTGGTGGTTTGCAAAACATAATCGGCTGCCGGGCGGCGTTTTATTCCTTCGGCCAGTCCCGAAGTGGCATATTGGGTAGGGCTGTTGGCCGTCGCATCAAATAATTGATAATAATACAGGTTTTGTATACCGTGGCGCATATACAGTAAAGCGGTGCGTAAGATCCAGTCGGCCTGGGTAAGTAATGCTGATTTACTGCCGATAGGAACGGCCTTTTGATAGCTGCCCTGGTTAATATCGTAACCTGCCTCGGTAACCCAAACCGGGATATTATACTGCCTGCCAATGCTGGTGAATGAATCGGCAATAACGCCGGCCTGTGATAATTCGGGAGCAATGCCTGTGGTAGATTTTTTATGCGTAAGGATATCGCCATTGTTTGAATAATAGTGATAGTTGATCACATCAAAACACAGGTTTACCGATCCATCTGCCTTATAACCACGATTGGTTTTACACCAGGCTATCATACGGTTAACAAAAGCCGGGTCGCACGAGGCAAGGCCACCCATTACTACTGTCATACTGGGGTCGGCAGTTTTTACGCCGGCATTGGGGCCAAGCTTACCCATATCGCCATCATAAAACGCCGACATGTTAGCGGCATACTGTTCGGGCGTTTGCTTTGTTGCCGGGCCTTTCCACCATTTATCACGTTCGTTATCGCATTCAAAATATTTAACCAGGCCCAAGCCTATTTTTACTTCATTTATACGGTCATTTGTCCAACGGGGGCGGGTATCTACCATTACCAGGCTGGGATCGACCGAGGTATTATAGCCGTATCTTGCTGCAAACTGAAAGCCAACCCGGGCTTGTTGCACATAGCTGGCCGGTAAGCTTAAATCGGTACCATAAAAGGCGGGTACATTTTCATTATCCTGCTGATCGGCAGGGTAGGTTTGCATCATCCAGTTGGGGCAGTTTTTTAAATCGGCCAAAACTGTAATGCCTTCCTGCTTACAACGGGTGTAAATAATATCATAGTTCCAGCTGCCATCGTGCGTAGGGTTGAAGGTGTAATTCCCCTCGCTATACTCAGGCTTATTCCAGTTCATATAATGCCTTACCGCGCTGAATGATTTAATCAGCGCCATATTATCTTCATAAATAACATTCCGGTTACCGGGATCGGCTGGATTTTGCAAAAAGTTCCATTCGTAGGAGTTAACACCAAACATGTTTTTTAAAGGTACCCCACTGCCGCCCTCCACAAGTGCAGCGGTAGTATTTTGCGTGTTCCTTGCGCTTAAAGCTGCATTATCTGCTCCCGGCTTGGTTGGGCCTTGCAGGGGCTGCACCACACAGCGGGATAATAACATGACAAAAAGCAGTGAATAGTGCATAAAAAATTTGGGAGTAAATAGTTTCATAACAAATATAATCAGGGTTTGTGCTTTTGTTTACTAATGCCATTAAAAAGCTTTGGCTAACCTTGGCTTATGGCAATAGTTACACACTTATACGTGAGATGAAAAAAAGAAGTTTTAATTGGGGGGATTAACTTGATCTTGCTTGAAAACTAACAACTACGCTTTATAATCTAACTCGCTCAAATCCTTTACCGATCCAAAGCCAATCACATCCTTAATTACCTGCTCGTCGGTCATCTCGATAGCCCGTATCAATTTGTCTGCTCCAAACTTATTTTTAATATCGTGCATGGTTTTAAAGGCGGTGTCTTTTTTATCATCCTCTTCAAACAAACTATAAAGCATGCTGCCATTATTTACAAAATTGGTGACCGATACCCGCATCTGGGTAATGTCGTTATTAAAAACCGGTCCGCAGTTCATCAGTTGCTGAAACTTATCAACCCGCAGGCGTATCATGCGCATCAGGCTAATGGCGTCCTGCACCGGCGTGCTTACCGTAAAAGCATCGTCCCAGCGGGTACCGTCCTCATACCGGGCTGTAAAGCCAATGGCTTTGCAATGGAACTTATGTTTTACCATGCGTTTCTCCAGGGTGAGGCACAGCGTCATAAACAACTGATCAATATATTCCATACTTTGTCGTTTCTCGGCCGAGATCTGCCGCATGGCCTGCATGCCCCGGTATTCGTGAGCCACAATATTGGTTTCGATGAAATTAAGCCGGTAATGCCAGAAAACCCCCTCGATACCTTTAAATATAGCTTTTAGTTTATGCGGCCCGGCATAACGCATATCCAGCGGGGTCATCACTCCGGCGCGCTCCAGCCGGTACGACATGTTGCCGCCTATACCCGGCAAATCGCCTAATCCGAGCGGGCGTAAAATGTCGTCTATATTATCATGGGTGATCATCAGTAAACCATCCTGTTTTTTACCCCGTACCGATGCCAGCTTAGCCAGGAAAGCGTTAGGGGCAATGCCAACAGAACAAGTGAGCCAGTCGCCCACCTTTTCCAGTATTTCCCGTTTAATGGTTTTGGCTATTTTTAACGGATCGGCACCCTCGTGATTGGTGAGATTGATAATCGCCTCGTCAATACTTTTGGGCACTACATCCATACAATGCTCCTTTAGCACATTAATTATTTTGGTATGATAGCCGCGGTAACGGGCCGGGTTGCTTTCCACCGGCACCAGGTCGGGGCAAAGCAGCATGGCATCATTCAGGCGCATACCTGCTTTCAGGCCACGCTCTTTGGCCTCGGTTGAAAGGGAGATTACGCAGCCGTACTTGCCCGTATACACACAAACACCTACAGGCCGGTTGCGCAGCCAGTAGTTTACCTGCTGCTCGCAACGCGCAAAAAAGCTGTTCATATCTACAAACAGCACACGTGCTTCCTTTTTTACCTCAACCGAATTTTGATTCATATACAATATTGCTAATAATATTAGTATTGTGCAAATGTTATTTTAGTCATTGGCCATTACGAGTTAGGAAGTTCTGCAATCGCTCGGCTCCAGCCGAGTGATGATTATTTCCCGGCCTCCGGCCGCTATTCAATATAGCTATTGGTTTACACCGGACAGAGGCCGGATAATAGGGGGCACCCGGCTGGAGCCCACAGGTGTCCGGAAGATTTTTAGTTCCCTCCCACGGGGAGGGGTGCGGCTGATTGTGTTGTGGCAGGGAGGGGTTTCTACGCTTGATGAAACCCCTCCTACACCTCCCATCGGGAGGAAATCGCGCAATCCCACCCCTTTTTCCAATCTTCTGAACACTTATAAGCTGGATCCGGGCGACTGCAAGAATCATTATTTTTCTTCAATTTCTCCTTTTTACGCTTTTTAGCCTGTTTTAAAAAGCTGGAAAAATCCTTTAATTGTGAACAAGTACTATGTGAATAACCGCTTGCATAAATTGCTATTACGATATTTATTTCCAGATATTTATGATCATGTCAAAATGTTAATAAACCCCCATAAGCGGTTAATAACCTGTTTATAAAAAGCAGTATATTTTTCTTGACAGATATGTGCCGCACTACTATCTTAGAATCATCAAGAACGACGTACTTTGACAGCCTTACAGTGATACAGAAAGTAAATCGGGCGAACCTTCGGGCCAGCCGCGGATTGCCGGAGTTAGCTGAGTTACCCAAAATGCTAATAAAACCGAAAGGCTTTTTTAACTCACCGGGATAATTTAAAGGGGCATACACTGACTGCCGGCGCTAAGGCGCAACGCAGCACAGGTAACGGACATTAAGCATATTCAAAGTTTGCAAAAATTAGAATAATTTAAGGCCGGTCATTTTACACAAGAACTTGGTGCCAGGCGCACAGCCACGGTTGTGTGCAGGGTCAGGAAACGGAAGTCGAATCGCAAGAAGAGGCTTCCGTTTTCGTTTTTTATAGCATTTTAAGGGTTTACTAAAGCCAAATGGTTTTGTATTTAGTGTTTCATAAAAGCGTCGATAAATAAACCTAAAAGTGTTGCCGAAATATAAAAGGTAAACGCTCCTAATAGATACGAAATAAGCGCTTTAAGATAATTGATCACTTTCTTTTGATTAAAAAATTGCCCGATTGCCCAGGTGCAATATGCTAAACCTACCATTCCTGAAATCTTCATTAGGTTTAGTTTGGTTAATCCTTCAAAAAGCGCGAAAACAGAAAATATTAGCATCCCTATTCCCATCACAAAACACAGTAGAATTAGTATTTCAAAAAAATTATAATCATACTTTCTGTAAAAAAGCTTCACCCAAAAGGCAATATGCACCCCCATCATGATATTTGCGTAGCCATAATGATTTTGGATCCAATTAAAAATCAGACCTGTTGCAGACTGTTTTGCACCTTTAACATTAACGTACCCTTCTTCAATATGAAATAAATTATTTAGCACGGTATATATTAATGAAGTTATTATGATAAACAATATTGGTTTTACCAGCCGGCTCCTGTCTTCTGTAATAAATTTCCTTACACTTTGCCCGGGCCTGATCAATAATTCTTTTATGGTGTAAAATATGCCCTTTTCAAAATGTAAAACATGCCAGATTTCGTGCAGGAAATAATGCCTGTCGACTCTTTTAATTTGTACAGGTTGGCCACAATTGCCACAAAAATTATTGTCGACCGTATGGTTGCAGCTTTTGCAATTGATGGTATGAGTAAGCATAAATGTTATGAAGTCAAACAAAAATTGTTTCCCCCAAAAGTCAACACAAAAATATTTTCAAAGCCTACACTATAGTGTAAATTTACCCCTTTATCGTGCAAATGAAAGATTATACAAATTCGGGCCTGTTAACCAAGAACAACTTAGGGAAAATACCGGAAGAGGACCGTTTTGAAGAGAAAGATTACCTGGAAGCTGTAAAATCCTTTGCACGATTAACGTACGAAAGTGTGTATATCATTAACTATGAAGATATGTCTTTTGAGTACGTATCAGAAAACCCCTTATTCCTGTGTGGATATTCACCCGGAGAAGTGCTGAATTTAGGCTACGGGTTTTATTTTAAAAATGTCCCTGAAAGTGATTTGGAAATGTTGAACCAGATAAATGAAGCAGGATTTGATTTCTTTAACAAATTGCCTGGCGATGAGAAAAAGATGTATAGCATAAGTTATGATTTCCATTTGGTGAATAAAGATGGCAAGCATATTCTGATTAATCATAAGCTTACGCCATTGTTTTTGACCAGTGAGAAGAAGATGTGGAAGGCCATGTGTATCGTTTCTATGTCGCATCACAAAAATGCCGGCAATATTTGTATCTACAAACAGGGCTCGGATGAAATATGGAAGCTGGATTTAAAAAGCAATGTTTGGCGTAAATCAGAGAAACCGAAACTCACAAAAAGGGAAATAGAAATACTGCAGCTGTATGCACAAGGCTTAACAATTAACCAAATTGCAGAAAAGATATTTGTTGCTCCTGATACCGTTAAGTACTACAGAAGGCGGATTTTTGAGCGCCTGGATGTAAGTAATATCATAGAGGCGCTTTCTTATGCCGTTAACAGTAAGATTATTTAATTTATATCTTTCATTATTTGTGATATATGACTGATTTATAGCGTGTTTAACCGCCGTTATCTAGGTTGTAATTTACCGGCTGACCGGCATAAAGCTATATCCGTAAAATCACACTTTTAAGTCATTATTTACCCTATTATTTATTTGTTTTGTTCATTGCTGATGATTAATTTCCATCAGAAATCAAACCCTACCAATGAACAACCTATTCCGCAACAAAAAGTTGCTTGCAGCCAGCGTTACCGTGCTTTTGCTGATCGTTATCGCTGTCGGATATTTCCTGACCCATCGTAAAAAAGCACAGGCCGATCCGGCTTTCAGTACCTATATCGAGTCGTATACCGCTGGGGTAATTTCCAAGGAAAGTACCATCCTGATTAAGCTGGCCAGCCAGGTACAAACAGGGCATGCAAAAAGCGAAACGATAAGCAGCGACGTGTTTGATTTTTCGCCATCGGTAAAGGGTGCCGCTTATTGGGTTGATGCGCAAACTATTGAGTTTAAACCGGCGGAAAAGCTCGACCCCGGCAAAAAATATGAAGTAGATTTTAACCTGGGCGCTTTAATGAAAGTGCCCGAAAAATTCGCGCATTTTACTTTCGATTTTGAAACCATTAAACCCGATTATACCATCGAATTTGACGGACTGCGTACCGCTACCAGCACATCGCTGGATAGAATGAAGCTAAGCGGTACCATCCTTACATCCGATGCTGAAGCCAATGAGCAGGTAGAAAAGATCATCCAGGCCGAATACAGCAACCCTGTAAAAGTAAGCTGGGTGCATACATCGGGCAGGACCCACCAGTTTACCATTAATAATTTGCTGCGCGGAACAATCAGCAACAAGCTGCATGTAACCTGGGACGGCAGCCCTTTGGATGTGGATAAAAAGGATGGGGAGGAGTTTGAGGTACCTGAGGTCGGCGATTTTAGAGTGATGGGTATTAAAGCCGTGAACGACCATGAGCAATATGTGCTGGTGTATTTTTCTAACCCGGTTAAAATTGGGCAGGAGCTGAATGGCTTAATGACCATTGCCGGGCAAAATGAGGTGGCTTATACCATTGATGGCAGCACGGTTAAGCTATACGCCACCGAGCAACTGGAAGGAAATAAAGTAGTTACCGTGAACGACGGCGTAGCGGACATCAATAACAAAAAAGTGCTGCGGGCTTATACCGCCAATGTGTTTTTCGAAAACCGGATGCCATCGGTAACCATACCGGGAAAAGGCGTTATCTTACCGAGTTCGGGCCGGTTAACCATGCCTTTTGAAGCCGTGAACCTGAAAGCGGTAGATGTAAGCATCATTAAAATATATGAGAATAATGTACCGCAATATTTCCAGAATAATGATTTTGATGGCAATAGTCAACTGCGGCAAGTAGGCCGCCCGGTAGCCGAAAAAACAATCAGGCTGGATGATGATAAAAGCCTGAATTTATCAAAAAAGAACCGCTTTATGCTGGATATTGATAAACTGGTACGTGCCGAACCCGGCGCTATTTATCGTATTGTGATCGGTTTCCGCAAAAGTTATTCGCTGTTTAATTGCAAGGTACCGCACACTAATGCTAAAGATAAGACCGACGAAGGTTATGAGGATGATGAAGAAGGCGAAGGCTACGGCAGAGTAGGCGATGACGATGACGAATTTTGGCAGCGCTACGATAGCTATTTCCCATCAGGGTACAACTGGAAAGAGCGCGAGGATCCATGCGCCGAATCCTATTATACTAAAGAACGCTGGGCTATGCGCAATATCATTGCCTCTAACATAGGCCTGATCACTAAACGCGGTAACGATAATAGCATGATGGTGGCCGTAACCAATATATTGGATGCCCAGCCCATGGCCAATGTAGACCTGGAACTGCTGGATTATCAGAAGCAGGTGATCTTGAAAACACGGTCTGACGGCGACGGGCTGGCCAGCTTTATCCTGAAACGCAAGCCTTACCTGCTGGTAGCCAAAAATGGCAAGGAGCGGGGCTATTTAAAGCTGGATGATGGTAATTCTTTACCGCTATCTAAGTTTAATGTAGGCGGGGAACAGGTGCAAAGCGGACTGAAAGGCTTTATTTATGGCGAGCGCGGCGTTTGGCGCCCCGGCGATTCCATATTCCTGTCGTTTATACTGGAAGATAAGCTAAAAACGCTGCCGCCCGACCATCCGGTAGAATTTGAGTTTTATAATCCGCAGGGGCAATTGTATACCAGGATGAGCAGCAGCCATTCGGTAGATGGCTTTTACAGCTTTCACACTGTTACCACTACGGCATCGCCAACCGGCAACTGGCTGGCAAAGGTAAAAGTTGGCGGGGCTAAATTTGAGAAAAGCATTCGGGTGGAAACCATTATGCCAAACCGGTTAAAGATCAACTTAAGTTTCGGCAATCAAACCGAACTGACAAAGGGGAGCAGCACGGCCGGCACATTGAGTGCGCAATGGCTTTTTGGTGGCATAGCCCAAAATCTGAAAGCCAAGATCGACGCTTTTGTATCGCCGCAAAAAACAGAATTTAAAAACCTGCCCGATTATGTATTCGACGACCCGACCAAGGCTTTTACCACCCAAACGCAAACCGTTTTTGAGGGCCGCCTGAACCAGGACGGCACAGCTGCCATTAACGCCGATATTAATATTGACAAGCAAGCGCCGGGGCAATTGAAAGCCAATTTCCTGGTGAAGGTGTTTGAACCGGGCGGCGCGTTCAGCGTGCATCAGTTAAGTATGCCTTATAACGTTTATTCGGGTTATGTGGGGATGAAGATACCTAAGGGCAGCGCCCAAAGCGGCATGTTAACCACCGGCCTGGCGCATGATATCGATATTGCGGCTATTGATACTAAGGGTAACCTGCAGGCAGGCAGCCGTGATGTGGAAGTAGAGCTGTACAAGATCCAATGGCGCTGGTGGTGGGATGAAACCGGTAACGAGTTAAGCAATTTTACCCAGGATCAGTACAATAAACTAATCCGCACAGAAAGTGTGAGGCTGACGGATGGCAAAGGCAAATGGACCTTAAACCTCAGTAACGATGAATGGGGCCGTTACCTGATCAAGGTAAAAGACCCGCAAACCGGGCATTCGGCTGCTAAAATTATTTATGCCGACTGGCCAAACTGGTCGGAGCGGTTACAGCAAGGCAACGCTACCGAAGCTACTATGCTTTCGTTTACTGCAGATAAGCAAACTTACAAAGTAGGAGAAACAGCTACGTTAACCATCCCAACCGGGGCCGACGGACGTGCGCTGGTGAGTTTTGAAAATGGCAGCAAGGTATTGAAAACCGTATGGGTTGATACACGCAAGGGCCAAACCCGCTACAGCTTTAAAGTGGATGCCGCTATGGCGCCTAATGTGTTTGTAAATGTAACGCTGCTGCAACACCATGCCCAAACGCTGAACGACCTGCCCATCCGTATGTATGGCGCTATACCAATTGAGGTAGAAAACCCCGAAACCATTTTGAAACCGTTGATTACCATGCCCGATAAGATCAGGCCGGAAAGCGCGGCATCTGTAATCGTTTCAGAAGCATCCGGAAAGGAAATGACCTATACGATTGCTATTGTTGATGAGGGGCTGCTTGATCTGACTAATTTTAAAACGCCAAATCCGCACCCGGCCTTTTATGCCCGCGAGGCATTAGGTGTTAAAACCTGGGACTTGTTTGATTATGTAATTGGGGCCTATGGCACTGGTTTAGAAAGGATACTCAGCATTGGCGGCGATATGGCTGCCCTGAACAACAAAAACGCGTCGGTAAACCGCTTTAAGCCGGTGGTGAAATTTATGGGGCCATATCATTTAAATGCGGGCGAAAAGCAAACTAAAAGCTTTACACTACCGCAATATGTTGGTTCGGTAAGGGCGATGGTGGTTGCCGGGCACGATGGAGGTTATGGCTTTGCCGAAAAAGCCGTGGCTGTTAAAAAGCCTTTAATGATACTGGCTACCTTACCCCGTGTGCTTGGTCTGCTGGAAAAAGTGCAGCTGCCGGTTGATGTGTTTGCCATGGAAAGTAACATTAAATCGGTCGATCTGGAAATACAATCAAACGCGTTTAGTAATCTGGCAGGCAATAACCATAAAACCGTGAAGTTTGAAAAGACGGGCGACCAGATCGTCTTCTTCGACCTGGATGTAAAAGATTTTGTAGGTGTAGGTAAAGTAAAAATTATAGCCAAAGGCGGCGGCGAAACCGCCGTGTACGATGTAGCGCTGAACGTGCGTAACCCTAACCCGGCCATAACCCGCGTGGCCGAAAAAGAACTGCGCCCCGGCGAAACATGGTCGGCAAATTATACAGCCGTGGGCATGAACGGTACCAATAAAACCGCGCTGGAGGTATCAACCATACCGGCCCTTAACCTGGCTAAGCGTTTGGGTTACCTGGTTGAATATCCGCATGGTTGCGTGGAGCAAACCACATCGGCCGTATTCCCGCAATTGTATCTTAATCAATTAACGGATTTGGATGCACGCCAAAAAGCGGAGATGGACCGGAACATTAAAGCAGCCATCAGTAAGCTAAACGGTTTCCAGGTACGCGGCGGCGGCCTGAGCTATTGGCCCGATGGTGGCGAGGCGGATGAATGGGGAACTAATTATGGCGGGCATTTCATTTTAGAAGCGCAGGCAAAAGGATACAATATCCCCGGGAATTTTATAGAACAATGGAAAAAATACCAAAAGCTTAAAGCCTTAACCTGGGCGCCAGATTCCCGCAGTTTTTACGGCGCCGATTTGGTGCAAGCCTACCGTTTGTATTTACTGGCCTTAGCACACGCGCCCGAAATGGGTGCTATGAACCGGCTGAAAGAGTTTAAATATTTGAGCGTTGAAGCCAGATGGCGATTGGCCGCGGCCTACAAATTAGCCGGTCAGCCCGAGGTTGGGGTGAGTATGGTAGCAGGTTTGCCAACTACTATTAAACCTTATAACCAAATGTATGGCACCTACGGCTCAGATCTGCGCGACGAGGCCATGATATTGGAAACGCTCACCCTGTTAGGCGAGCGCCAAAAAGCTGTGGGACTGTTACGTATTGTTGCCGCCAGGCTTTCGCGCGATGATTGGTATAGTACCCAAACTACGGCTTACTCGCTGCTGGCTATTGCCAAATACTGCGGTGTGATCAAATCGGGCAATAAGCTGGCGTTTAATTATTCGGCGGGTGTGCAAAATGGTAACGTTACCTCAGCATCGTACCTGTGGCAGGGCAATATTACGGCAAGTTCGGGCACAGCCAGGCTGAAAAATAACAGCGGCAGTGTAATGTATGTCCGCCTCATTCAGCGGGGGCAGCCATCGGGTACGCAAATGGTGGCTACGCATATCGATCCGGATGTATTGCAGATGCGGGTGGGCTACTTTACATTAACCGGTAAACCGATAGCTATTAACAGTATTAAACAGGGGACAGACTTTTTAGCGCAGGTAAATATTAAAAACCCCGGCAAACGCGGCAGGTACGATAATATGGCCCTTACGCAGATCTTCCCATCGGGTTGGGAGATACTGAATACGCGGATGATGAATAGTCAGGATGCCTTCGGATCTTCCCCTTCAGATTACAGGGACATCAGGGACGATAGGGTAAATACCTATTTCAGTCTGCCAGAAGGCAAGGAGGTAACCTATTTTGTCATGCTGAACGCGGCTTATACAGGCAAGTACTACCTGCCGTCAACCTATTGCGAGGCTATGTATAACGCGTCTATTAACGCTTTGCAAAAGGGTGGTATAGTTGAGGTGGTGAAGTAAAGTGTGGATCATGTCAAAACCACGATGTCATTTCGATAGAGCAAGGGCAGGGATTGCGGGGAGAGCGAAAGAGAAATCTTATACGCGCGATAGGTAAATCGTATAAGATTTCTCCTCACCCCAACCCATAGCCTCCGCAGGTTCGTTCGAAATGACATGGTGTTTAAAAATAAACACGTCATGGGTAGGTGTGGATCATGTCAAAACCACGATGTCATTTCGATGGAGCAAGGGCAGGGATTGCGGGAAAGGGCGAAAGAGAACACTTTCTTGAGCGGGTGGTGTTAGGCTTTAGCGAGCGAAAGAGAAATCTTATACGCGCGATAGGTAAATCGTATAAGATTTCTCCTCACCTCAACCCATAGCCTCCGCAGGTTCGTTCGAAATGACATGGTGTTTAAAACAAACACGTCATTCTGAGCGATAGCGAAGAATCTCACGTTAGCAGAGCGGTCATGCATTGCTGTAGATTCTTCGCTATCGCTCAGAATGACAAATTATTAAATTAGGGGCTATTGATTTTGAAATTCAGAGCAAGCAAAGTGTTGGATCGGATAAAACAATACATTTTAAAGCATCATCCCTTTAAAAGCAGGCGGGGTATCATCATTACTTCCGTGTTGCTTTTATTGGTCTTGCTATTCTATTTCTGCCTGCCGCGTACGCTGTTTAAAACACCCACATCTTACGTAATAGACGATGACAGCGGTCAGTTATTGGGCGCTACCATAGCCGCTGATGGCCAGTGGCGCTTCCCCAACAATAACAACGTACCCGAAAAATTC
Source organism: Mucilaginibacter sp. GW821-FHT07H05 (assembly GCF_059418485.1). Taxonomy (NCBI): domain Bacteria; kingdom Pseudomonadati; phylum Bacteroidota; class Sphingobacteriia; order Sphingobacteriales; family Sphingobacteriaceae; genus Mucilaginibacter; species Mucilaginibacter sp. GW821-FHT07H05. The sequence goes on along the minus strand of NZ_JBWKPY010000003.1, from coordinate 509,557 downwards.
AAGCAATGTATCATCGCTTTTGAGGATAAACGCTTTATGCACCATCCGGGTGTGGATCTACTGGCTTTTGCGCGGGCGATAAAACACAATCTGCGGTTGAAACGGGTAACAAGCGGTGGCAGTACGCTGACGATGCAGGTAATCAGGCTGGCAACCCGCCATAAACGTACATTTTGGAATAAGTTGCTGGAAATGGTAATGGCCCTGCGTTTGGAAGCGGGCTACAGCAAAAATGAGATACTGGCGCTATATGCCAGTAACGCGCCTTTTGGCAGTAACGTGGTGGGTTTAGACGCGGCATCGTGGCGCTATTTTGGCCGCACACCGGATAAACTGTCCTGGGGCGAAATGGCGGCTATGGCGGTATTGCCCAATTCGCCCGCGCTGGTGCATCCGGGCAAAAATCGTAACACCCTCCTCAAAAAACGGAACCTGTTGTTAGATAAGCTGGTAGCCATGGGTACTATTGATGCCACCACGGCCAGGCTTGCCAAGCTGGAGCCCATGCCCGATAAACCGCTGCCGTTACCACAACTGGCGCCCCACCTGCTGCAACGGTTTAAAGCCGAACACCCGGCCGGCGAGGAAATGCTAACCCGCATCCGCACCAGCGTAAAAGCCGAACTGCAGCAACAGGTGAATGATATTTTAGAGCGGCATCACCAGGTGTTAAAAGCCAATGGCATTAATAACATTGCTGCCATAGTGCTTGATGTAGAAACCGGGCAGGCACTGGCTTATGCAGGCAATATAGCGCACCCCGAAAATACGGCGCTGGAAAGTGATGTAGATGTGATCAGGGCGCCACGTAGTCCGGGGAGTACCCTAAAACCTTTGCTATACGCCAATATGCTGCATGACGGATACCTGCTGCCCAATAGCCTGGTGCCGGATATCCCTACGCAAATAGCAGGTTATCATCCCGAAAATTTTGATTTGGGATATGATGGCGCCATCCTCGCATCCCGGGCTTTATCCCGGTCGTTGAATGTACCGGCGGTAAAAATGCTGCAAAAGTTTAAGTACGAGCGTTTTTACGATTTTTTGAAAAAAGCAGGCATCACCACCCTGAAACAACCTGCGGATTATTACGGACTCTCGCTGATATTAGGCGGCGGAGAAAATACGCTTTGGGAACTCAGCGGCGCTTACGCGGATATGGCGCGGGTGCTTAATCATTATAACCAAACAGGGAAATATGACGCGGGCGATTTCCATAACCCGGTTTATCAGATCCAGGAAAAAACCGAAGCACAGCCCGCCAAAAGCGGACTGTTGGATGCAGGCTCCATTTACTATACCCTGCAGGCCATGGAAGAAGTAATGCGCCCCGGGGAAGAGATGCTTTGGCAGCAATTTAGCTCGGCGCAGCGCGTAGCCTGGAAAACGGGTACCAGTTTTGGTTTTAGGGATGGCTGGGCCATTGGTATCACGCCCAAATATGTAGTAGGGGTGTGGGTGGGTAATACTACGGGCGAGGGCAGGCCAAACTTAACGGGGATCAACACGGCCGCCCCGGCCATGTTCGAGATATTTAGGTTGCTGCCGGTAAGCTCTGATTGGTTTGCAATGCCCTTACGGGATATGGTGAAGATTAAAGTATGCCGCGAAAGCGGCTTTCGCGCAGGCGAAAACTGCGACCATGCCGATGAGATGTGGGTGCCCGCTGGGGGATTAAAATCGCCGGTTTGCCCATATCACCAGTTAGTGCACCTGGATAAAACGGAGCGCTGGCAAGTAAATGCCGACTGTGAGCAACCCGATAATATGTTGACTAAAAATTGGTTTGTGCTGCCCCCATCCATGGAGTATTATTATCGTACTAAGAACTATCAATACAAAACATTGCCGCCATATAAGGCCAATTGCGCGGTTGCCGGCAATACCAATACCATGGAGGTGATCTACCCGCGCGATGGTGCCAAAGTTTATATACCGATTGAGGCTGACGGCAAACGCGGGCGAATGATCTGCAATGCGGCACACCGGCGGCCGGGCACTAAGATCTTCTGGCACCTGGACGATCAGTATCTCGGCCAAACCACCGAGTTTCATCAAATGGAAATTAATACCACCGCAGGCAGCCACATTTTAACCCTGGTTGATGGGAATAGTAACGAGGTGACCGTAGGATTTGTAGTGGTCGATAAAAAAAACCAATCGCCGGCACCTTAAAAGCTTTAACTGCTGAGGCGTTCTAATATTTTGGCTTAACACAATTTGATATTGAATTTGTTTAATTTACTAATTATCAATAACTTAATAATATTATTATTGAAATTGTGTTAACCCGTGTTAACCCCGAATTTGGCAAGATAATAGAATTAGATCTTCTGCTTTGCCTTTAGCTCCAAATAGCGGTTAATGGTGTTAACCGTCAGGTTTTGTGGCGCGGTTAAGATGGATTGGATACCGTGCCGTGCCAGTTCCTTAACAATCAGTCTTTTCTCGTAGATGAATTTTTCGGCAATAGTTTTAATATAGATGCCTTCTACATCGGTGGCGCTTTGCTCGCTCAAATCCTTCAGCCCTGTGTTTTCAAAAAGCACTATTACCAGTAGGTGAAATTTGGCAATGCGTTTTAAATAAGGTAACTGGCGCTCTAAAGCAGTAAGACTTTCGAAGTTGGTAAAGAAGACCACCAGGCTGCGTTGCTTCATTGTATTGCGGACGGTAGTATATACCAATTCCATGTTTGTTTCCATGAAACGGGTTTTCTCCTTATACAATACTTCCATTATCTTATTCAGTTGTGTAGGCCGGCGGTCGGCAGGCACAACAGCGCCCTTTTTGTCTGATATGGTGATCAGTCCGGCTTTATCTTCCTTAATCAGGGCCACGCTGGATAATACCAGACTGGCATTTATAGCATAATCCAATAAACTCAACCCATCAAAAGGCATTTTCATCGCCCGCGATTTATCGATGATGCAATACACCTGCTGCGATTTTTCTTCGGTATAGTTGTTTACCATCAACGCGCTTTGCCGTGCGGTAGCTTTCCAGTTCACGGTACGGTAATCATCGCCGGCTACGTAATTCTTTATCTGCTCAAACTCCATGCTGTTACCCAGGCGGCGTATCTTTTTGATCCCCATCTCGTTCAGCCGGTTTGATATGGCCATTAACTCATACCGCCGCAATTGCAGGAAGGATGGGTATACGGGCAGGGTTTCTGTTTGCTCGAAATTATAACGGCGGTTAATTAAGCCCAATGCCGAAAAAACATAAACCCGTATATAGCCAAAGCTGTACTCGCCGCGCTTGGTAGGCCTTATCTGGTAATGGATGAGTTTATGCTGGCGGGGTATTAACCGGGTGTGGAAGTTTACATCCCGTTTTTGAAACTGATGGGGTATTTCATCAATAATATCCAGGCTAACGGCGAAGGGATAAAAATTCTCTATGTATAAACTAATATCATTATCGTCGCCATTGCTTAAGCGTTCGGGGGCCATACGTTTGGCAAAAATCCCGTTCGGGAGGCGATAAATTATCCAAATATCAATAACAACAAGTAATACCAGCGTCCAAAATGCAACCAAAGGGATATCGCCCAGCCAGGGAAGAAAAAATGAAAGTAAAAAAAGCAGGGCCACTATCCCCAGCCCCATAAATAAACGGGAGGACAGAAACAGGTTCTTATAAAAATTACTGAACAGCTTTTTCACTTATTATCTGGGTATCTCAATTTTTTGTATGATCTGTGCCACTACTTCATCCGGTGTTACACCTTCCATCTCTTTATCGGGTGTAAGCATAATGCGGTGCCTTAATACGGCAGGGGCTACCCATATAATATCTTCCGGTGTAACAAAATCGCGGCCTTTCATAGCAGACAGTGCCTTAGCGCTGTTTATGATTGCCAGGGATGCCCGTGGCGAGCCACCAAGGTACAGGGATTTATTATTCCGTGTTTCATGAATGATCCTGGCTACAAATTCAATCAGTTTGGGCTCTACATAAAAATTGCGTACCTGTTTACGCAGGCTTACAATATCAGCGCCTGTAAGTACCGGTTTAATTTCGGCCAGTTGCTCGGCCGGTTTGTGCTGGTGCTGGTTGGTAATAATGGCCACCTCTTCTTCCAGCGATGGATATTTTACATCAACTTTAAACAGGAAACGGTCCAGCTGGGCTTCCGGAAGCCTGTAGGTACCCTCGTGTTCAACCGGGTTTTGGGTAGCAATAACAATAAACGGCTCTTCCATCCGGTAGCTTTGCCCGTCGATGGTTACCTGCCGTTCTTCCATCACTTCAAACAATGCCGATTGTGTTTTGGCAGGAGCACGGTTAATCTCGTCGATGAGTATAATATTGCCAAATACAGGCCCGCGTTTAAAATCAAACTCAACCGTTTTCGGGTTAAATACGGATGTGCCCAGTACATCCGACGGCATCAGATCGGGTGTGAACTGTATGCGTGAAAATTTAGCGTTAATACTTTGCGCTATCAATTTTGCGGTGAGCGTTTTGGCTACGCCGGGTACACCCTCTATGAGTATATGCCCGTCGGCTAAAATACCGGCGATGAGCAGGTCGAGCATATCCTGCTGGCCTACCACTATTTTGTGAATGATCTCCTTTATCTGCTCTACCGCATGGCTAAGCTGGCTTAGGTCTGTACGCTGTTCAAAAAAATCGTTTTCCATATTTAGCTGGATTGAAAATAAAATTGTTCTATGTTTTTGTTAAAAGAAATCAGTTCATCGTTACTTACCTGCTGTCCGTTTTGTATCAGTGCTAACTGGTAAAAAATATCTTGTATCAGTTTTTGCTGTACACCGCTTTTGTGAGCAAGGGTTTGTATAAATTCACTATCGTGCACGTTGGTTTTAAGATGGTATTTTATCCTGACATGCTCTAAAAAATAAGCCGCTTTTTTTTGCGCGATATTGCTGTTATTGTGCTGCTCGTAATAAACCTGGCCAACAACGGTTACAAAATCAACGGTTGTATTTGTTACGGGTTCAATAATAGGGATAATCCGCTGACGGCGTTTCATTTGATAAAGCACATATATCAATAAACTGAATATAACGATATAAAATGCCCGGCGTAAAGGAGGGTGGCTTAAAAATACCCGCATGCTGGAATCCTGGCCATCCGGGCCCTGGCTATAATACTCGTCCCAGACCAGGCCTTTCCCCGTTTTTAAATAGGACAGGGCGTTGGCCGCGTAACTTGCGCCGGAACTTTGTAACAGGCTATAGTTTGTAAATGCTTTAGGGTTGGCGTTTAAGTAGAGCGCACCCCTGCCCATATTTATGCGGATAAAACTGGTATGATCGTACCCGTTTTTACCCAATACCGTTGTTTTAAGTGTATCAAATTCACTAAAGTAGTTATTTGTACTATTATGATTTACCAGATAGGTTGAATCCTTTAGCCGGCTACTTACAAAATTGACGAAGGTTTGCCCGTTTTTATTTAACTCCGAATTGGTTTCTATATGCAGTTTTTTTTCTAACAGATCACCAAACCCGGCGGCGGCAATAAACACATCATTGCCTTTGCTGATATACTGGCTTAGCTTGTTATAGTCGTATTCATTTAGTTTTAACTCGTTGCAAATAATTAAGTAGTTGCTGTTTTTAATGCTATCATCGGCTATTGCATTATAAACAGGTTGGCGGTACGATTGTATAGCGCTGCCCGGAAAAATATCGTGCAGGCGGTTATACAATATATAAGTACCAAAGGGTATTTTATCGGTATTGCTAAAGGTTTCGGTCCAGTTAGTTTCTTTTGGTCGGTTATACTCGGCCACAACATACACCAGTAATATTACCGATGCCAGAAAGAGGTATACTTTAAGGCTCCTCATGGCAGCAGCTTTTTAAAATCAAGAAACAACGTCCGGATATTTTGAAACGAGCGTCCGTCTACCGGGAAATTGCCATACCAAACATATTCAAACTGGCGGGTTAATACCGAAAACGATTGCCGTTGATCGGTATTGCTCAATTCTTCCAGATAAGCATTGTTGGTTTTATCTATTTGCCAGTGGATAAGGTTAGCATCATTCAGGTGTTTTAAACTGGCCAGGTATAATAAACGTACAGCTAATTTATAATTGCGTTGTGCCAGCGCGCTTTCAATTTCGGCATCAAAACTTATGTCGTGGATATTCTCTAACGATTCGCTGTAAGGCATAGCGATTTGCTTGGATTGGCGGCTGAACATATTTGACAGGTTGGCGCCTATTAGTTTAACGATCAGGAATATCAACCCAATAACAGCGCCCGCTATTAAAAAAAACTGAATAATGGAACCGCCGCCGCTTGCCTGTTTTGTTTTAAATAAGCGGCTGATCAAATCCCAGAACCATTTCCAAAACCTGTCCCATAACGAGGGCTGGTATTTGGCGTTGTTTATATTATGATAATTAAATTCAGGATCATTACTATAGTTGGTCAGCGCGCGTTGATTAAAACCCCGGAAATTTGTATTCGAACTATCTACCCGTAAAGTTTTTGGTGTTGCTGTTATTACCTTTTGTTTTGGCAAAGGTGCATTTGCAGCCACAGTAAAAGAAGCCAGTATTAACAAGAAAAAGATCAGACGTTTATACATATCTTAATACTCTTCTTCGGCAGTTGGCTGGTTGGGTTCCGGTTCATTTTTGCCCAGTATTTCTATACGCTCCAGCAGGGTATGGTCTTCTTTCTGTTCGGTTAAACTAAAATATACCAGTGCAATTGTTATATAAGGCAACAAGTATAAAAACTGGCCTAAATGTATGGCTATATTAAAGGCAACCAGGTAAACATTGGAACCGTATTTTCCTGTTACAAATACAATGGCAGTAGCTATCAGCATTGCCGGTATAACAATCAACAAGATGGCAACCGCTATGAGTAACAATGATAAAACAAAGGCCCCAAAAGTATGCCACCACTTATCCTGTATTAACCGGAATGACCGGTTGAACGAATATCTGAGGGTGCCATTTTCAATAATCATAACGGCAAGTATCAGGGACATAACCGGCATAAAATAAATGCCGGGGACAACGCAAAATATTAACCCCAAAAAAAGTACTATTGATAGCAAAATATAGCTGCCTGTAACCCTGAAAAAATAGAATTTAACATAGCTCCACACTTCGTTAACGCCGGGGGCGATATTACCCTTATCGCGATAAAGCACCATAAATGATAAACATGTTAACATGATCAGCGCGTGGGTAACCAATTCGATAATCACCGAAGCGAGGTAAGTCCAGGTATATGTTGCCTCTATTTGAGAAGAACCTTCGGCTAACATTTGGAAACTATTAAACTGATCAATAGTTGATACCGCTAAGCCGGCCAGCCAAAAAAGGCCGCATATAGTAAAATAGGCTTTTAGCAAAGGTTTCCAGTTTTGTTTAAGAAATTGGATACTGTCGTCTATCACTTCTCCAAGGCTTCGTATCCTGTTGAGTATAACTTTTTTTTGAGGCATTAATTAAATCTTTTTTCGTGATAAATAGTTAGGGTATAAAATAACATACCAGATGATAAAAAGCAGCGAGCCCGATAAAATAGATATGCTTAACCAGGCAGGCATTTCGGTATGGCGTGTAACAAAGCTTTCAAAAATGGCAGCTATAACAATAACAGGCAATATACCTACTACTATCTTCATACCATCGCTGGCGCCTCTTTTAAAAGAAGCCATACGTGTATAAGTTTTAGGGAAGATAATACTGTTACCAAAAACCAACCCGGCCCCACCGGCAATAATTATAGATGATATTTCCAATGTGCCGTGTATCCATATCACTAATATGGATTTTAACCCCAGGCCCTGGCTATAAAAAAAATACTCGAACGCGCCCAGCATCAGGCCGTTTTTAAATAAGGCGTATACGGTACCAATAGAAAAAAGAAGGCCGAAAATATAAGTTTGTACGGAAGCATAAAGGTTATTGCTGACTATGCTGTAAAACATGAACCACGAGTTTTCGCTTTTATATACCCCAAACGGATCGCCTTTGGCAATGTTAGCCTTGGTCATATTCACATACTGGTCGCCCATAATAAAGTTGATGAACATATGATCGTACCGGGCAGATAATGCGCCGATCAGGAAAAAAACGACGAAGAATATAAACGCATATAAAAACTGCCGCTGATATTTTTTAAAAAGCAGGGGCAGTTCAAATTGCCAATAGTATACAAAACGATTTGTTTTTTCTTTTTTATTACGATAAATAGATTGGTGAAAACCAGCCGCCATGTTATTTAAAAAGGCCGTAGTTTTTGATTCGGGATAAAAAGTTTTAGCGTAAGCCAGATCATCTGTAATGGCTATAAAGCGTTCGGCAAGCTCGTCCGGATCGCTACTGGGCACAGTTTCATACTGTTTCCACCTTGCTGAGTTTTGTTTTACAAATAATGCTTCACGCATTTTTTAAGGAATAGATTTTTTTTGTTAAAATAGTAAAATAAATTCATGTGCACGTAAATCATATCAGCACTAAATTTATATTTGTTTACACATGGAAAATATAAAAATAACCACATCACAAAATATTGAAATTGATTATGCTGTGGCCAGCCTGGGCGATAGGATAGTGGCACGTATAATAGATATAGCGATATTTGGCGGCATATCATATATAGCCGCTATGGTGTTTGCTGTTTCCGCTGGCGCTACAAATAACAATGAGATATTCAAAAGTGTTGGTTGGATTGTTACCGTAATTGTATGGCTTTGCCTTTTTGTTTTTTATGATCTGATAGCCGAAGTGTTTTTTAATGGACAAAGTATCGGTAAGCACGTCATGAAAATAAAGGTGGTCAGCTTAAACGGTGCCAGGCCAAGTGTGGGGCAGTATATATTACGGTGGTTGTTTCGGGCTGTAGATTTTGGGGTCACCCTGGGGTCGTTAGCAGTTGTATCGATAGCGCTGAGCGACAACAAGCAACGCATTGGTGATTTGATAGCCGGCACTACATTGGTAAAAACTACGCCTTTAAATAAGTTTAAAGACCTGTTTTTTACAGAAGCCGGTACAGAATATGTGCCCACTTATCCCCAGGTTTCGCAACTTACAGATACGGATATTAACCTGATATATGAAGTGATCAGGTATTTCAACGCCACTGGTAACAATATGTTGATTTATAAGCTGGCTTTACGCATAAAAGCGCACCTGAGTGTTAGCTATCCAAAGGAAATAAATGAATACCAGTTTTTGGAAATAATAGTGCAGGATTATACAACACTTACCGCCAGGTAAGTGTGTTTATAAGCCAAACCGGGTTAACACAACTTAACACAATTAGGGGTTATTTGCGCGTAAGTATTTGATATACAATGTATTTTGTTTTTGCGGTGTTAACCCCGAAAATGCGGTTTTATGCCTGTTATTTTACCTGCCGGTACCTGTTGCGCCATACATAATAACTTCACTAAGTGCTTCAGGCATCCCGGTTAAATGTAATGGCTCATTTTAATTACGTACGCTATCGTTATCAGGGCGGCCGTGCCGATGTATAAAGTTTTTTTTACGTAGTTATTCCTGTCCATAGGCCAGCGGGCATCTGCTATGGTGTAAATAGTAATGAGTAACAGGGGGATGGTAGCCGGATACAGGTGAAAGCTTTTGCTGATATCACCCCGTAACAAGGCTAAAAACGAACGTTGGAAACCGCAACCGGGGCAATCTATACCCGTCAGTTTTTTAAATGGGCATGGTATTAAAAAGTTTTGCAGCCAATTAATAAAATTTAACTGGCTGCAAAACAAGGTATTTAAAAGCATGTATTTTTTACGGGTTAATATCGAAAGGTTTTTGGTAATCGCCGGCACCATAGTTAGGAGGCGTACCGCCGGGGCCTAAATAAGTATAATTGCCAAAACCCAATATGCACATAAATATAGGGTTTAATAATACCAGCCCAACAGTAAAGCCTTCACTTTGGCCAAAACTCTTACTTAAACGGTTATACACCCATATTACAAAAACAATGTTTACGCAAGGAATAAGCATTAACAAAAACCACCAGATGGGTTTGCCCACAATTTCAAGCAATACAATTAAATTGTAAATAGGAATAAGGCATGCCCAGCCCGGTTTGCCGGCCTTTGTATACACTTTCCAGGCACCGGCAATAGATATGATCATCACGATAAGCCAAAATGCGATTACCGGTCCGGTAAAGATGTCAGAAAAAGAAGGTGGGGATTGATAAGTTTCCATTAAATAAAGTTTTAAGGTTAATTGTTTATGTTGCTGCAATATAAAAATATTTAGATACAAATCGAAATGCAGTTTATAGATGCCGTTACTTCTATCCGGGAGTTTAAATTAGCGTATTGGTGAAGATAAGATTAGCCGAACACGGAAGATTTACTGATTACTGCTTCATACACTCCCGCTGTATCTCAAACAAAAATTCGAACAGGTTAACTTCGGTGGGGATCTGCAACTTTTTACGCAGCCGGTACCGGCTGATCTCTACACCGCGCACAGAGATGGCCATCAGCTGCGCAATCTCTTTACTGGATAGGTTCATGATCAGGTAGGCGCTTAGTTTTAACTCCTGCTGGTTTATACTGGGGTATCTTTCTTTTATAATGGTTAAAAAATCGGCATGTACCTTATTAAAGTGTACCGAGAATTGCTCCCATTCCTCATTTATCTTTTTCTCTTCGGATAACAGGCGCAGGATCTTTTTAATCTCTACCGTCTCAATCATCTCCTTGCCCGATTTTTGCAGTCGTTGTAACTCTTCCTTAACCTTTAAAATAAATTCCTTTTTCTGTACCAGGGTCATGGCTGTGGTTGCCAGTTCAGAGTTTTTATATTCAATCTCCGATTCCAGCTTTTCGTTCCGCAATTTAACCACTTCCTTTTCGGATATTTCCAGTTCCAGTTGGTGTTGATAAGCCATTTGCCTTTGCTCTTCTTCATTTTTTTGCCTTTGCAGCAATAGTTGCTTTTCCTGGTTTTTAATGTGCTTGCGTTCCTGTTGTTTATAGAAGAAGTAAAGCAGGTAAACAATTAATACCAGGTACAGGCAATAAGCCCATAGGGTTTGGTACCAGGGCGGGAATATGGTAAAAGTATAGCTGTAAACCGGCGACTCGTTATCCTGGTGGTTACGGGCCTTTACATTGAAGGTGTATTTACCTGCGGCCAGGTTGGTATAATCCTTTTCGGTCTTCTTTGTCCACTCCGACCATTCTGTATCAAATCCTTCTAAAAAATAACTGTAGGTAACGTTTGATTGTGCCTCGAATATGGGCGAGGAATACTCAAAATGTAAGGAGTTCCATAAATAAGTGAGCATGGGCGCGCTTGCCGCCGTTTGCCTGGTACTATCGTTAACACTGCCAAAATAACCGCCGAAAAGTAAGCTGTCGGTGTTATTGGCCATGGCTTTTACCTTGCGGACATAAACATTTATGGGTTGGATATTGCTTTTGTATTTGACATAGTTGATATGATAAAAGCCATTTTCGCTGCCTACAAATATGTTTTGCTCATTAATAGGGTAAATGTTTTCAAAACCGCTTAATACCCGGCCGGTTAACTCGGGGAAATAAACAGCTCTTGGTTTTGTTGTTGAATAATCCATTACGCCAATGGTTTTACCTTCTATAAACCAAATATTACCGTCCGGATCTTCCTTTAAATACCGTAAGCTTTTATCGCCGAATATATCCTTAAACTCTTCCGACTTATCAAACCGGTCGCGCCTGCTATTGTACTCATATATGCCCTTTTCGGTAGCTACCACTACGCGGTTTTTGATCTTAAATATAAAATTGTTTAAAGTAGACGGCAGCCCTTGCGCCTGGGTATACAGCTGGGCCCCGGGGTGATGAAGGTTTAGTTTATAAATGCCGCGATAAGGGTGCGATGTCCAGATGTTGTTGATGTCATCAATAGCCAAAAACCTGGCCGACTCGTTAAAACTGCCAATATTGCCCTTATTGGTTAAAGTATTGGCTTGTTCTTCAAACAGGCGTATTCCGTCATAATTCCCCGCGGCTATTAAGGGCTCGCCAGGGTTGCTCAACAAAGGTTCAAAAAGCCAAAAGCCGGTGTTGGTGGCAATGGGCATGAGTTTGTCGTCGGCTATTTTAAAAAGGCCGTCGTCGCGCCCGGCCAGCAAATGATCATTAACAACTGATATATGCCAGGATAAACCTTCGGCAATCATTTTAAAGTTATTGCTGTTGTAACTCAAATCGGGCATTTGTTGAATAGGCAGCTTATAAATGCCGTTCGACAGCGCAAAATACAGGCTGTTTTTATATTTGGTCATAGAGAAACCGCCGCCATCCTTAAATGCAGGCGGGTTAATATGTTTAACGGCGTTATTATAGGTAACCAGGTCTATGCCGTTATCCAGCCCCAGCCACACGTTTTGATTGCTATCCCTAAACATGCAGCGTATATTGCTGTTTTGCAGGCCCTCTTTTTTAGAGATATTTTCCATTACGTGCCCGCCTTTATCAACCTGGTATACACCATTGGTATAGGTGCTGATTAAAAAGGTGTTATCATTTAATGCAATAGCGTTTAAAAAATGCTGACGATTATCAATACCAAAACCTGTTAAGCCCCAGTATTGCAGGCGGCCGGCTGTTAAAATATAATTGCCATTTTTTGCCGTGGTGATCAGTGTGCTATCCTTAGCGAATGTTAAGGCGCTGGTGATATAGAAATCGGCCGGCAGCAATTTTTTATCAAGATAGGTTTGCCAGGCGTTGTTTTTAAATACCATCACACCCTTTTGCTCGTCGTGGGCTATTAATTCGTTTTTGCATAAACCTAAAAACAACCAGGACGACCAGGCCGGGTAGATGACCATCTTATTATCGCGGTAGCAAAAGATCTTATTCCGTGCCCTGAAAAAGATGTCCTTGCCATAACAAACAATGTCCCATATATCCGAGAACTTCTGCTCGCTTTTGGGTAGCAGGTGCTTTAACGAGTTGAAGGTAAGCTGTCCGTTTTTACCGGGCGAAAAGTAACCGATCTCGTCCTGCCCGCCCACATACAGCCTTTTATCTTTTCCAAATTCTATCGACCATACAATGGTTTTGTTAGGCAGGGGGTAGATCTGCCAGTTGGCGCCGTCAAATACCAGTACACCTTCGTTATTGGCAAAATAGAGGCGGCCCTGGGCGTCTTGTTTTATTTTCCAGTTTTGGGTACCGGCGTTGTATTGTTTTTTGGCATAGTTAATAGTTTCGCGCTGCCCGATATACGACTGCGCGGATACTGCCTGCATGCCTGCAAGCATAGTTATTAAGAAAACAATACGTAAAAACATATAGGTTTATGTTGATCACAACATTTGTTTAAATGTATCAAAGATTAGGGCTAAAATCAACCATAATGCTGTTTTTTTAAAAGTGTGTAGTTGTGATGTAGTCCAAAATTTCGCTTATCTGGTATCCGCCCATACATTTGGATCATTATAAACCCGCTGCTTCAGCACCATTTATTAACCAATAAATAACCAAATGTATATGGGGGAAATTTACTTTACTATACCTTATTTATTTCATAAATACACAGGTATATCTTTCGCTAAAACAACATCCGAAATGGTCCGGGAATATCCACCCTGATCTTTTACAACAACCAATTTATTTCGCGCTTTAACCAGGCGCAGCTGTAAAGCGGCCAACCAACCGCAGCAGAAACCAAAGTATTATAAACCAAAAAACTAATCTTCTATGCAATTAAAACTCAAGTTTTGTCTTGGCATCGCGTTGCTTTTATGCGTTTTTAGCGGGGCCTATTCGCAAAATATCCGCGTAAGCGGTAAGGTAACCCAAAAAACAACCGGCGAATCCTTACCCGGCGCATCGGTATCCGTTAAAGGCACTACTATTGGCGCCGTTACCGATGTAAATGGTAACTATACCATCAATGCCCAAAACGGCGCTACGCTGGTCGTGTCGTTTGTGGGGATGACACCACAGGAAAAACCTGTTAATGGCGGTGTAGTCAACTTCGCGCTGGAAGAAAGCGCCAGCGCCATTAGCGAAGTAGTAGTAATGGGCTACGGTACGCAAAAAATAACCAATGTTTCGGGCGCTATCTCAACTGTCAAAGGGGCCGATATTGAAAAGCTAAGGCCGGTAAGGGTAGAAGAAGCCCTGCAAGGCCGTGCATCGGGCGTAAGCGTGATCCAAAGCGGTTCGCCGGGTTCTACACCAACGGTACTCATCAGGGGTATCCCTTCATTTTCGGGTACAAATCCTGTTGTAATTGTTGATGGTGTACCGCAATCGCTGGTCGATTTCAACTCCATCAACCCGCAGGATATCGAATCTATCAACGTACTGAAAGATGCCGCCACCACCGCTATATATGGTGTTAAAGGTGGTAACGGTGTAATTGTGGTAACTACCAAAAGCGGCCGCAAAAACAGCAAGACCGATTTTTCTATCAGCGGTAATTACGGCGTGCAGGAAGTGGCCAATACCATTGGCGTGTTAAACGCTACCGAATACGCGGCCATGATCAACGAGGGCAGCGTAACATCAGGCGGCGCGGTGATATTCCCTAATCTTTCTACTTTAGGTGTGGGCACCAACTGGCAAAAAGAGGTATTCCGTACCGCGCCATTGCAGGCCCACAATATATCGGCCCGTGGCGGCAGTGATAAAATGACCTATTTCTTGTCAGGCGGGTACACCAGCCAGGGCGGTGTTGTAGGCGGTATCGATAAATCGAGATATGACAGGGGGACTTTTACCGCCAATATGAGCTTTGATTTGGCCCCGCGTTTGAAATTTATTTTAAACACAACCGGTGTGGTATTAAAAGGTAAAGGCGTGCAGGAAAACTCGTTCAACAGTATTATCGGCAGCGCCATCAACTTCGACCCAACGGTGCCGGTAAATAATACGGTGCCTAACACGGTAGGCAAATACGGTTTCAGTAACCTGATCTTGTCAGAAGTATTTAACCCGCTGACCAAACTGGATAATACCTATAATACCAATACCGGCAGCAAGCTTTACGGTAAGTTTGAAATGCAGTACGATGTATTGAAAGACCTGAAAGTAACCAGTCGCTTAGGCTATACCAAGTACGATAGCAATGCCAAAACATTCAATCCGCTGGTGTTTTATGGTCCGCTGAACGTAGAGAACACCATGAACGCCGATGGTACAACCGTTACCGGGATGCACAACAGCGTATCGCACGAGAAAGCCAGCAACTTTAACTACACCTGGGAAACTTTTGCCAACTACAACTTCAAGGTGCTGCAGGATCATAACTTCGAGACCGTTGTTGGTTTCTCAATGGCCAAAACATCGGGCAATACCGATGGCGCCAGCAGGCAGGATGTGCCGTTTAACTCGTGGGAGTTTGCCGATTTTACGGCGGCTACCGGGGCTAACTCGGCTACAAACACTACTGCTTCATCAGGTTATTATTACCAGTACTTCCGTCGTAACTTATCTTATTTCGGTCGCTTAAACTACGATTATAAAACACGTTACCTGGCATCGTTCACCGCCCGCAGGGATGGTTCGTATGCTTTCGGTATCAATAACAAATTTGCCAACTTCTTCTCGGGTTCGGTAGGATGGGTGGCCAGTAACGAAGCTTTCTTTAAATCGTCAGTAATTGATTATTTGAAATTCCGTGGCAGCTACGGCTCAACCGGTAACGAGAATGTGAGTCCGCAATATGTTAAGATTGTAACCGGCGGGCCAGATTATGGTTCAACTGCTAACAGCAATGGCTACAATTACGATAACGTTTTCTATCCCGGTTCAACCGTAGGTTCGGCAGCAAACAACAGCCTGGCCTGGGAAAACCAAAAGCAATCAAACATCGGTTTTGATATCACCCTATTCCATAACAGAGTATCTATATCTGCTGATTACTATCAGAAAAAAGTAAACGGCTTGCTGTTTACACCAAACGCTTCATTATACCTGGGCACGGTGCCCATCCCTACGGCTAATATTGGTTCAACCAAAACCAGCGGTATAGATGTAACCATCAGCTATAACGAGAACATCGGCAAATCGCTGAAATTAGGTAACTCATTTACCGTAACTACAGCTAAAAACCAGGTAACCGCCACCAATACCGATGGCACTGCCAAAATTTTCGGTGGGAGTTACTTCAACGGCCAATCGCAAAATGTAACCGTGTTCCAAAAAGGATTTACACCGGGTTATTTCTATGGTTATAAAACACAGGGACTATTCCAAACCGCTGCCGAGGTGGCCGCCGCGCCAACACAGGCAGGCGCGCAACCGGGCGACATTCGTTATGCCGATACCAATGGCGATGGCAAGATCAACGCCGATGACCAGGTACAAATTGGCGATCCGTTCCCAACCATGACCTTAGGCTGGAACCTGAGCGTATCGTACAAAAACTTTGATTTTAATGCCTTTACCTATGCCTCTATCGGTAACGATGTTTACCGCGCTTACGAAAGGAACGCTAACTACACCAATAAAGACCGCATGATCCTGGCCCGCTGGACTGGTCCGGGTACTACAAACGACGCCAAAAACCCAAGGTATTCGTTTACTGACCCTAACAGCAACATCCGCGTGTCTGACCGCTATGTAGAGGATGGCAGCTTTGTAAAGGTTAAGAACCTGCAATTGGGTTATACTTTACCGACATCGTTTACCAAAGTATTTAAAAGTGTAAGGGTATACGGGCAGGTTAAAAACGCCTTTGTGATCACTAAATATACCGGTTTCGATCCTGAAATATCGGGCGGTATCTTAAATACAGGTGTGGATCGTGGCGCTTACCCGCAGCCAAGGATCTACTCTTTCGGGCTTGACATTAAATTATAATCATTTAAATAGTATTAAAATGAATAAGATATATATAAAGACAGTGGGCCTGGTATTATTGATTACCGTGCTTACATCGTGCAAAAAGTTTGTGGACTATAACCCGCACGAGGATTTTGTGACTACCGAGCAGGATTATCTGAAATCGGAAACGGATTACCGTACGATGGTAATCAGCGCTTACTCGCCTTTGCAATGGCTCAATCAGGAATATGTAGTGGCCGATATCGCATCAGACAACTCGGTTGCCGGCGGCGAAAGCGCATCAGACGTTTTGCCTTTACAGCAGATAGATGATTATACGCTAACCCCCGTAAACTCAACCCTGACCGACCTTTGGCAGGTAGCTTACGAAGGGATTAACCGTGCTAACTATTTAACACAGTATAAAACCACTAACCTGGCCGGCCAGCAGGTGAATTTTGCCGGTAAGGATGCCCTTTATGGCGAGGTTTACTTTTTACGTGCTTACTATTATTTCCAATTAGTACGCATGTTTGGCGATGTGCCCTTGTTTGCTGATAAACGTTTGGGCGTAAGCGACTCAAAAAGCTTGCAACGCTCGCCTAAGGCCGATGTGTACAAACAAATTGAAGCCGACCTAACCGCTGCTATTGCCGTATTACCGGCTGTGCAGGCACAAAAAGGAAAGGTCACCAAATACGCCGCGCAAGCGCTGTTAAGTAAAGTTTACCTGTACGAGAATAAGTTTGACGCCGCTGTTCCGGTATTGGAAGGTATTATTACTTCAAACGCGTTTAGTCTGGTAGCCAACTACAGTTCGATGTTTTTACTGACCGGCGAAAATGGCCCTGAATCTGTTTTTGAAATTCAATACACCAATGGATCACCTTATTATAACTGGGGCGGTGCCACCAGGGGACAGGGTAATTACGCTGTTCAACAAAATGGCATCCGGGGTTTAAACGGTTCATCGGCTATGCCTTACGCGGCAGGTTGGAGCACTAACCTGCCAACCCAAAACCTGGCGGCTGCTTTCAGTACAGGAGATACCCGTAAAGCTATTACCACTTTTGATATTGAAGCTTACAAAGCTGCTAACCCCGCCTTTGGTATTACTTACCAGGTTGCACCTTACCGCAATACAGGCTTGTACAACGGTAAGTATCTGCCACGCAAAGGCGAAACATCAGGCCAAGTGGAATTGAACTATGCCAATAACTTCCGCATCATTCGTTACGCCGAAGTATTGCTGATGGCAGCCGAAGCTAATAACCGTGCTACCGCTGCTAACGATGCCAAAGCACAAGGCTATTTAAACCAGGTACGCCAGCGTGCTTTTGGCGATAACCTGCACAACATCACTGCCACCGGCGCTGCTCTAAAACAAGCCATTTGGGATGAAAGAAGATTAGAGTTGGGTATGGAAGGCGACCGCTTTTTTGATCTGGTACGTACCGGTCAGGCTGCTACAAAAATCACCGGTTTTGTTACCGGCAAGCACGAGGTGTTCCCCATCCCGCAAACGGAGATCAACATTTCAGGTATTACACAAAACCCGGGCTACTAATAATCAACCATTTAAAATTAACGATGATGAATACAATAAAATATTATTTCGGTATCGCATTTTTACTGGCTGTATTAGCAGGCTGTAAAAAGCAGGATTTTAACGATACCTCGTTTATTAACGGAGCCACCGCTCCGGCCAAAGTAGCGGTGCTGTTTGATATCACCCAGGATAACACCGGCCTGGTCACCATATCGCCAAACGGCGAAGGCGCGATATCCTACGACGTTACTTTCGGTGATGCCACCACCACACCTGTAAATGTTGCCGCTGGTAAAAACGTGCAGCATAAATATGCTGAGGGTGTATATAATGTAAAGATCACCGCCAGGGGCGCCACCGGTAAAACTACCGAGATAACGCAGTCGCTGACGGTATCATTTAAAGCGCCTGAGAATGTAAAATCAACCGTAACCTCAAACGGCTTAACGGTGAGCATATCCGCTTCGGCTTTGTACGAGACTATGTTCAGGGTTTATTATGGTGATTCCACCACACTGGTGCCATTGCATTTCGGTACTTTTTTAGAAGGGCAAACTATTACGCACACCTATCCAAACGCGGGCACCTATACCATGAAAATAGTGGCCCTGAGCGGTGGCGTAGCTACAACCGAAATAACCCAAACAGTTAAAGTAGGTAAGCAAATAGACCTGCCGGTTACCTTTGATGATCCCAATTTCGATTTGACCATGAGTGATTTTGGCAATAACTCATCATCTATAGCTAACGACCCCACCAGCAGTACCAACAAGGTTTTAAAAGTGGTTAAAAACGCTGGCGCCGAAGTTTGGGCCGGTACAACAATTGGTACAGCCTTAGGCTTTGCCACTAAAATTCCGGTTACAGCAGCCTCCAGCAAAATGAGTGTGCGGGTATACTCGCCGGCTGCAAATTTGGTCATCAAACTAAAAATAGAAGACCATAACGATGGCACCCACGCGGTTGAAGCAGATATGAAGACTACTGTTGCCAATGCCTGGGAAACCCTGACGTTTGATTTTAACACACCGGCAACAGGTACTCCGGCATTAAACGCTGCTTATACTTATGATAAGGCGTCGCTGTTCTTTGATTTCGGCGTTGCCGGATCAGGAAAGACCTTCTATGCTGATGATCTGAAATTTATCCCGGCCTTAGCGCAACTGGACTTACCTGTTACGTTTGATTTGACTACAGTTAACTATTCCACTATCGATTTTGGAAATAATTCAACTATTGATGGCACAGACCCAACCAATGCCGCCAATAAAGTGAAGATCACTACTAAGCCAAACGGAGCCGAAACCTGGGCGGGTACAACTATGGGTACAGGCTTAGGCTTTGCCAATAAAGTGCCGTTTACCGCGTCGGCTACACAAATGAGCATGCGGGTTTATTCACCGGCTGTTGGGATCCATGTAAGGTTAAAAATTGAAAACCATACCGATGGCACTAAATCGGTTGAAACGGAAGCCATCAGCACTGTGGCTAACGCCTGGGAAACCCTGACGTTCGATTTTGCCACTGTGGCATCGGGTACACCGGCGCTAAACTTAGCTACAGTGTATGATAAGGCTTCGGTATTCTTTGATTTTGGCGTTGTTGGTTCGGGTAAGAAGTTCTATTGGGATGATGTGAAGTTTCTGGGTGCTTCAACCGTATTGGGACTACCGCTGACGTTTGAATCAAGCGCGATCACTTACGCCTTTACCGACTTTAACGGCGGTGGGGTAACGGTAGTGAATAACCCGGCTTCGGGCGGCATTAATACCAGCGCTAAGGTGGCCAAAATGGTAAAAAGTAACGGCGAAACTTACGGCGGCAGCTTTATCACCCTGGCCGCGCCAATTGATTTTTCGACTAAGAAGACATTTACCATGAAGGTATACTCGCCGCGCGTAGGGGCCAAGGTATTGCTGAAGGTAGAGAACCTGACCGATGGCAGCACAAGCTATGAAAAGGAAATGCTGACTACCGTAGCCAATACCTGGGAAACGCTGACCTTTGATTATAGCGCTATCAATACGGCAAAATCATACCAAAAAGTAGTACTCATATTTGATAACGGTACCAAGGGAGATGGCTCGGCCAATTATACCTGGTTGTTTGATGATATCACACTTAACTAATTCCTAAAAATATTGATCATGAAAATTAATATCAAAGCCATCATAGCTGTTTTAGTTATTGCAGCCATTAGCTTTAACAGCTGTAAAAAAACCGAATATTCCTTCGGCGAATTAAAAACACCATCAAGCCTGGCCTTAACGGCAACGGTAGCGGGTGTTACCACAACTACCCCTAACGGGGCGGGCACCGGCAATGTGGCTATTACCACAACCGCTACGGATGTAATTACCTACAAAATAGACTTTGGCGATGGTAATACCCAAACCGTACCATCGGGCGTTATTAATTATAAATATAATAACCCGGGTACATTTACCTATACCATTACGGTTACCGCGGTAGGTACAGGTGGGGTAACCTCAACCATCAGTAAAAAGGTTACGGTGTTTGTGGCCTATACCATCCCTGCTGATATTGTGCAGAACATGACAGGCGGTTCATCAAAAGTGTGGATCACCGATAACCTGACCCCCGGTCACGTAGGTGTCGGCCCGGCTGATGGCTTTACACCTTCATACTATGCAGCCGCGCCTAATGAACGCTCACCATGTTTGTATGATGATCAGATCACCTTCAGCAAGGATGCCAGCAATAACATCTTTATGGCCATCAACAATAACGGTCAATCGTTCTCCATCGGTGCTGCAACCGCGTTTTACGGTGCATCAGGCGGCGATGGTTGTTATGTGATAGATGTTGCAGCATCGCGTAAACTGGCCTTTATGGATGCTACATCGGCATCTACTACGGCTAATTCAACAAGGGTGCAGTTTATTGTTCCGGGCAACGGGTTAATTAACTTTGGTACCGGCGGCACTACTTACGAGATCTTATCCATTACACCAACCACCATGTTTTTACGTAACATAGGTATTGATGGCCTGTCATGGTATCAAAAATTAAAAGTTAAACCATAGTAATATGAAATATATGCGCATATCTGCCCTGATATTTTTAGTGACGGTGTTTATCAACTGCAAAAAAGGCGGTGATGATGGAGGAGGGGGCACTAACAATACGCCGCCATCAAATTTAAGCGTAAGCGCTGTAGTAAATGCCGATAACAGCGGTAACGTGACTTTTACAGCTACGGCTACCAACGCGGTTAGTTACGATTACGATTTTGGCAATGGTACCTATCAAACAGTAGCTTCCGGCGCGGTAACCTATAAGTATCCCTCGTCGGGTACTTATACGGTTAACGTCATTGCTAAAAGTTCGGGCGGGCAAACTATATCCAAATCGATGCAGGTAACGGTAACGATCACATCAGCTTATACCTGGGCCGAAGAATTTAATACCGATGGCCCGCCTGATCCCACCAAATGGGGTTATGACACAGGCGCCGGCGGCTGGGGTAACAGCGAGCTCCAATACTATACTAACCGCACTGATAATGCGGTGGTATCAAACGGTACGTTGAAAATCACCTTAAAAAAGGAAAGTTACAGTGGCAGCAATTATACATCGGCCAGGCTAACCTCCAATAACAAATTCTCATTTAAATACGGTAAGCTGGAGATCAGGGCTAAGTTACCTTCGGGCGGCGGTACCTGGCCGGCCATCTGGACGCTGGGATCGGACTTTGCTACCAACAGCTGGCCCGCCTGCGGCGAAATGGATATTATGGAACATAAGGGTAACGATTTGAACCGGATTTATGGTACGCTGCATTACCCTGGTCACTCCGGCGGTAATGGTGATGGGGCCAGTACGGTTATTTCAAATGCCAGTACCGAGTTTCATGTGTATACGCTGGAATGGAGCGCCACGGCTATCAAAATATCGGTAGATGGCAATGTGTTTAAAACGGTGGCTAATAGTACCAGTATACCGTTTAACCATACCTTCTTTGTGATTTTAAACGTGGCTATGGGTGGTACGTTTGGCGGCGCGGTTGATCCGGCCTTTACCAGCAGCGTAATGGAAATAGACTATGTAAGGTTTACCCAGTAATAGCAGCTATGTATATGAATGATCTAAAAAAAATATATAAACTGCTGTTATTGCTGTTCATCTTATTGCCCACACTGTCTATTGCACAAAAAACAACCACCGTTAAACCCACGGGTAAGGTGGTGTTTTTTGATGATTTTACCGGTAATAAATTAGACCGCAGCAAATGGAACGTAGAGGTAACCGGTATGCACGTAAATAACGAGTTACAGGCTTATGTAGATTCATCGGCTACCATATTTATGGTGAAAGGTGGAACTGCCGGAGGCGCTGCAAACGGGGCACTGGTGCTGAAGCCCAAATACGCAAAGGATTTTAAAACTAAGGATGGCCAAACCTTCGATTTTATATCGGGCAGGATAAACACCCGTGGCAAATTCGATTTTACCTACGGCACTTTTGAAGCCCGGATAAAGCTAACCCAAGGCCCCGGCTTATGGCCAGCCTGGTGGCTGCTCGGCAATGGCGGCTGGCCCGAAACAGGGGAGGTGGACATTATGGAATACGTGGGCGAAAAGGATTGGGTAAGCGCGGCAGTACACGGCCCCGGCTATAGCGGCGAAACCCCTTTTGTAAACCGGCAGTACTTTACGGCCAATAACGATGCTACACAATGGCATGTTTACGCGGTAGACTGGACACCGAACAGTCTTGATTTTAAGTATGATGGCAAGCTGATGTTCCGTGTGAACCGTAAAATGGTAGAACATTACGGTAAATGGGTGTTTGATAGCCCCAAATTCCTGATCCTGAATTATGCCTTAGGCGGCGCTTATCCTATCAAACTGAATGGTGTAAAGGCGCCTTACAATGGTATGCCGGCATCAACAGTTGACCTGGTTAAAAATAACCAGGTGCAAATGCTGGTTGATTGGGTGCGGGTAACCAAAAATGATTAACCAATTGCTTTTTGATTTTTGTTATCTGTAATAACTGGAAATCCCTGATTTAACCGGACAGCCTGGCATGAAGATGCCAGGCTTTTTTAATGCGGATGGATTTTAAAACTAAGCTAAGTGATCAGCACAGTTCAGGCTGGCTTTATTTAACAGATTTAATATATTGCAAACATATAAACCAGGTCCTGATAGGGTTGCTGACGCATAACCAACCGTCCGCCAATCAACAAAAAGCATAGTTTAATCCATTATATGGCTGCATATTGTTGCCTATAAGTTAAAACATATCCATATATGAAAAATAACAGGTACATCATTGGCGGACTGATCAGCATTTGTATGCTCGGTCTTTTTTGCGCGTTTATTACCCCGGCTTTTAAAGGTAAGCCGGCGCGTTTTGATAAAATTTTAGGGGCCGATATCTCTTTTCTGCCATCGCTGGAGGATGCAGGCCGCAAGTTTTATGATAACGGCGTGCAAAAAGATGCCATACAGATCTTAAAAGATCATGGATTTAACTACATCCGGCTCAGGATATTTAATAACCCTAAAGCCGATAGCGGCTACTCTAAAAAAGGATATTGCGACCTGGAAAACACAAAAAAGATGGCCATGCGGGTTAAAGCCGCCGGTATGGGTTTCCTGCTCGATTTCCATTACAGCGATAACTGGGCCGACCCCGGGAAGCAGTATAAGCCAGCCGCCTGGAAAAAGCTGAATTTTCAGCAATTACAGGACTCTATCCGGGCCTTTACAAAAAACACGTTGTTAGCCTTAAAGCGGCAAGGTACCCTGCCCGATATGGTGCAGGTGGGTAACGAAATTAATCACGGCATGCTGTGGCCTGATGGCCGCAATAAAAATATGGATACCCTGGCTGCTTTTGTAAGGGCCGGGATATCGGGTGTAAAGGATGCGGATAAGGCGGTTAAAATTATGCTGCATATAGCCTGCGGCGGCCAAAATGCCGAATCGAGACGGTTTTTGGATCATATGCTGAAACGCGACGTCAAGTTTGATATCATCGGCCAATCTTATTACCCCGAATGGCACGGCCCACTGGATAGCCTGAAACATAACCTGAACGATTTAACCACCCGTTATAAGCAGGATGTAATTGTGGTAGAATATTCCCAGCAAAAACAAGCCGTAAATGATATTGCTTTTAGCCTGCCCGGCAATAAAATAAAAGGTACGTTTATATGGGAACCCATTAGTTGGGGCGAGACAGCTTTTGATAAGGATGGCAAAACCAATGCCCATATTACTACTTACTCAGAGATTAGTAAGCAATATCATATTAAACAATAGCAGCAATAAGGGCAATTAGTTTAGCTAATTGCCCTTGTTTGTTTTACTTGGCTACTTTTTTAACCTTAATGGCGTTAGGGCCTTTTTGTCCCTGTTCGGTTTCAAAGCTTACTTTGTCGCCTTCCTGTATGGCTTCTTCCAGGCCGTTTACGTGTACAAAAATACTTTCCTGGGTAATCGAGTCCTTTATAAATCCAAATCCTTTAGAGTCATTAAAAAAGGCTACGGTGCCTTTCCTGAACGGATCGGGCGGTGCCATAGCTTCCTGCTTAGGTACCGCAATTTGAATGTCTTCTGTATTGATCTTCCTTTTTTTCGACGGATCGGGTGGGGTCGACGTGATATTTCCATCATCGTCGATATAAGCCATCATATCGTCAAGGCTTTTGCCCTTATCCGAATTGGCCTTGCGGTCTTCGGCTTTTTCTTTTTTGTCCTGTTGTTTTTTGAACTTCTTTTTTTCTCGTTCTTTTTTACTAAATGTTTCTACTGATCTACCCATAGTATTAATATACGTTTTATTTCTTCAATAAACAAGAAATAGTTTTTTATTTATTTAAGCCCAAAATCCTGATAAGGTACAATAATACCATTATTAAATGGATAGGGGCAATTCTATCCAAAAAGTAGTGCCTTCGCCCGGTTTTGATTCCAGCCAGATATTGCCCTTATTTTGTACCACCATATCGCGGCAAAGGATAAGTCCCAGGTGATTGCCTTTTTCGCCCTGGGTACCGGTACTGATAATGTGCTCCAGGCTAAATAATTTTTCACGGTCGGCTTCGCTGATGCCCGGCCCGGTATCATGTACCGAAATAAGGGCCACATTTTCTTTAGCTTGCGCGCTCAGGGTTATTTCATCGCCGGGGTTACAGAATTTTACACTGTTTGATAACAGGTTACGTATAACCAGGTTAATCATGTTTTGATCAGCGTGTACCATGATATCACCGGCAGCCAGGTTACTTACCTTCAGGCTTTTCTGTTCTATTTTGGTTTCCAGCAGATGGATGTTTTCGGTTATGCATTCGCTGATATTGAAATCGACAGGGTTGATCACAATACCTTCCAGCTGGCTTTTAGACCACTCCAGCAGGTTATCTAAAAATGCCCCGGTGTTCAGGATGGTTTCTTCCAGCCGGGATAGCAGCATACGGAGTTCTTCTTCCTGGATATTCCCTTCGCGATAAATGCTGAATAAGGATTGCAGGGTAACCAAAGGCCCCCGCAAATCGTGCGAAACGATGGAAAAGAATTTGTTTTTAATATCATTCAGTCTTTCCAGTTCGGCATTTTGCACGTTGGTAAGTTCCATTTGGGTGGTCACTTCCTCGTTCAGGGTTTCCAGTTCGTGGTTAATGTTCGCTATCTCTTCTTTTTGTTCCAGCAGCAGTTTGTTGGTAGCCTGTTTCTCCAGGTTGCGGCGATAAAGCATTAACAACAGCAAAATCACCGATACCAGTACCACCGATGTAATAACGATCACATTGCTATAATGGCCTATACGTT
The DNA here is from genome assembly GCF_059418485.1 of Mucilaginibacter sp. GW821-FHT07H05. Taxonomy (NCBI): domain Bacteria; kingdom Pseudomonadati; phylum Bacteroidota; class Sphingobacteriia; order Sphingobacteriales; family Sphingobacteriaceae; genus Mucilaginibacter; species Mucilaginibacter sp. GW821-FHT07H05. The sequence goes on along the minus strand of NZ_JBWKPY010000003.1, from coordinate 483,436 downwards.
CTTTGTAATCGCTGTTTTTTAAACTGATATTCTGGTTGTCTTTGGATAGGCTGGCATTTTCGGTGCGTACCCGGCTAAACTCGGCCAGGGTAATATCTTTCAATTCTTTTTCGGATAGTATGCTGTCTTCCGTTGCTACAAAGCGTGTTTGATACTCAAAAGCTTTTGGGATGTTGTTTGTGCTTTTGTAAACCAAAACTAAATTCCGCAAGGCCAGCGCTGCCATCGATTTTGATTTCATCGCATAGCTAAGGGCTAAGTTTTGCTTAGCGTAGTCTTCGGCCTTTTTGTAATTCTTCATGGCTACGTGTACTTCCACCAACACTTTTAGTATGGCGCCTTCCTCGTACTTATCGCCCAAATCACGTACAATTTTTAACCCGGTATTTAAATGGTTAACCGCCAGATCATATTGTTTAAGGTGCATGTATACCATACCCAGGCCCCGGTTTGCCAACGCTATGCCGTTTGCGTTTTCCATTTTCTGGCGAATAGCCAGGCTGCTGTTAAAGTAGTCTAAAGCCTCTTTATCACGGCCCAGCGCCTGTGCACAATTGCCCATGCTGTACATGGCGGCGGCCATACCCGCGCTGTCCTTACTTTTGGTGTAGCTGGCCAGGCATTGGCTAAAATAGCTTTCGGCGGTTTTATATTGCGAAAGATCGTAGTAAAGGGAACCGATATTAGTATTGCACTGATCGATCCCTTTTTGAATCTGATTCTTCTTAAATACATCCAGCGCCAATGAATAATGCCTGATAGACTCGCGCGAATCATCCAGCCTGTCGTAAACCAGGCCCATATTTACCAAACTGCGGCCCATACCCATGGCAAATTTCAGTTTCTCGGCTTTGTTATAGCCAATGGAAAGGTAATACAGTGCGCTGTCGTATTTACTGCGGATAGCATAGGATGTCCCCATGTTAATATAAGCATCGGCAGCAGCTGGTTCATTGTGTATTTTTTCCGCAAACTGCTTTAACATATCAGCATAATAAAACTTTTGTTGAGGACTGGTAGGGAAAGCCGCCGATGATAATTGTTTCAGTAATTTGATCCGGGCCGTATCGGGCATATTTTGTTTTAGCTTAGCCTGTATCGAATCAAGCTTAGCGGTTTGGGCAAAGCAGGGATCAATGAAAAGTAAAAGCAGCAGAAAACCATACTGTTTAAAACATTTGATGCGCAAAAGTGTACCGTGCATGGCGTTTGGTTGTATAAGGGACGGTTGTTAATACCAATGGAAGCGCTTTATAAAACATTTTTCCATCAATAAGTAAAGATAGTTAAATCACCTTATAGATTGTATTGCAGGAGCGTGTTATTATACACTAAGTAATAAAAGAGAAAAAAAGTAACGGCTGTTTTACTAGAGGATATTAACATTATACCATATTAGTCTGTCATTAAATTGGATGGATAATAAATGTCGCCTACTTTTAAAGAATCATTTTTAGGGGTTTTAATAGTGAAATACTCTTGCCTGGAGTCTCTTAAAGTTATGATGCTATAACCGGGCTTCCAATAGCCGATGCTGAAAATCTTATATGGCTTTTGATGGTCCTTTAATGCTATCGAATTATCAATAGCCGGCCTGGTGGACATACAGCTAATAAAGGACACAGTAAAAGCAAGTAATACAAGTAATACTTTTTTCATATTTCGGGAAATTGGCTTGGTGGTTTACAGGAATAAATTTAATATTATTTAAATAAAATATATTATTTTTTTATTTAACCAATTGAAATAAAGATTGTTTTGTTATTTATTTATAAATAACGTGTTAAGAAAGCATTATGCTGATTGGGAGAGTTACAGCTGCTAAATATTAGTACTGCTATTTAAACTGAAAGAAAATACAGAGCCGCTGCCAACTTTACTTTCTACCTGTATTTTCCCCCCGTTCAATTCAATAAATTCCTTGCATAATAACAAGCCCAGACTGGTGCCTTTTTCATTTTTGGTACCGGAGGTACTAACATTGTCGATATTGAAGATTTGGCCAACCTGGTTAGGGGAAATACCAACGCCATTGTCCGTAACAGTAAGGATCACCTTGCCGGTATCTTCATCTTTTTGGGCACCTATGGTGATGGTGCCATTTACATAACTAAATTTAATGCCGTTGGATATCAGGTTGCGGATCACAAAATCAAAGTGGTCGGCATCGGCAAATACGGATATATCGCCCGCAACGGTATTGTTTATGCATATTGATTTTTTATTGGCCGAGTCGGACAGCATAACAATATTACGGTCGATAATATTCTTTACAGTAAACGTGGTTTGATTAAGCCTGATGCCCTTTATTTGCATTTCGCCCCATTTAAGCAGGTTATTAAGCGTTTCTAACGATGCTTTGCTGGTCTCTTCTAACTGTCCCAGCAGTTCTTTTCTTTGTTCGGGCGTAATATCGTCATCATCCACAAACTCCAGCAAATTAATAACCGAAACAAAAGGCGAGCGCAGATCGTGCCCCAGTACCGAGAATAATTTGTCTTTTACGTGATTTGACTCCTGCAAGCTGGCATTTGTTTTATTGAGCAGTTGGTTAAGATGCCGGGTGCGATAAAGAAAAAAGGCTACAACCAGCAAAAGAATAATGCTTACCGACATGATCAGTAATATCCCTTTCCTTTCCAGCGCCTGCTGTTTGTTGGCAAAGCTCAATTCCTGCACTTTAGCTTTTGATTGATTAAGCTCATAAGCCGATTGCAAACTGGCTATCTGCTTGCTCATGGCTTTATAAAAGTACTTATCGGCTATTGTATACTGTTGGTTTCTGGCATCTAAGGCAGCCTTATAGTTTTTTTGATAAGTATATAACCCGGCCATATTGTTAAGGCTTTCTATGGCCTGTTTATAGTCGTCTTTACTTTGGGCCAGATCGGTGGCCTGACGGTAATAAAGCAGGGCTTGTTCTACATTATCTTTTCCGTAAGTAGCAGCCAGCCCGTTAAGGGTTTGTACCTGCCTGATATAGTTATTGATCTTTCTTGATTTTGCCAGCGCGGCTTTCAGCAGTTCAATTGATTTACTTTTGTTGCCCTCCTTAGCGTATACAGATGCCAGGGTACTGATCAGGGTGATGTTTAGGCCCTGGTATTGCGGTACATTGCTGGGTGCCAAACCTTTGTTTAAATAGGCCTTAGCTTCGGCAAACCGCCCCATTTCACGGTATATGGTGCCAAAATCAACATACATGTTTAGTGTAAGGTTAGAGAATGGGAGCCGCCGGTTTAAATTTTCGGCAATGTGATAGTATTTTAAGGCCGTATCAAACTTTCCCTGCCTGGTATAAGCTTCGCCAAGTGTAAGGTTGGCTTCCATCTGGCCCAAAACATTTTTACTTTTTTCACTGATGGACAAGGCTGTTAAAAAATAACCTATCGCTTTATCATAATTGCCCTGGCGCATATCTATTACCCCCAGGCGTATGTTTTCGGTAGACATCCCCTTGGTGTTTCCCGTTTGCCGGTATAGATCCAGCGCATGCAGGTATTTTTTCCGCGAATCATCGTAACGGCCTACATTATCATCAATCATGCCTAACTGGTTAAGCATAATAGCCTGGCCATTTAGATTTTTTTGTTGATGAGCCTTCGCCAGCCCTTTCTGCGCAAAAAACACGGCCGAATCGGGCTTATCATAACGATAACGGCTCACCAGCTTGTTATAGGTTTCTATACTGGTAGTATCGGTTGTATTTGGTGCCTGGGCAAAAGTAGCAGTGCTGGTATAAGTCAACAAAATAGCCATCATCAGGATTTTCATCCTGTTAACAATTGACTTAGCGGGGGAGTGAAAAAAATAGCGGATGCTAAAAGTAGGCATTTATCTAAAAAAGTGCCCAAAGATAATATTAACCAATATATTACGTGAATTAATTTTGTTAATTTGATGTTAATTACGCGCAAATTGTAATATATCATATTGGCATTTATTTGTACAATAATATCATTAGCTTTTATATATTTGTCTTATTGACATTTAATGCCTGATGGCAATTATAAACCGGTTATACCATACTGTAATGAAAAAACTTTTTACTTACACCCTTGCGGGATTATTGTGTTTGCTTAGCTGTACCGTATTTGCACAGCAGGTTAAAAAATTAACTGTACTAACCGATAACCGGGGTCCGGCCATTCCACCTGCTATGTGGGGTATTTTTTTTGAGGATATTAACTTCTCTGCAGACGGGGGCCTGTATGCCGAACTGATCAAGAACCGGTCGTTTGAGTTTACCCAACCCCTGATGGGCTGGAAAATAAATAATAAAGATGGAGCAGGCAGCGCTTTAATTATTAACCGGGGCGAAGCTAATGCCAATAACCCGCGTTTTGCCCGTATCAACATCAAAAAAGATCAGGGCAGCTTTGCTTTATCCAACGAGGGTTTCCGCGGGATGGGTTTATTTAAGGACAAAAAATACAATTTCTCTATCCTTGTCCGTAACCTATCAGGTAATGTGAAAATGAGGATAGAAGCCGTAGGCGCTAATAACGAAAAGATAGGCGAAGGCGAACTGCAGGGCTTTAAAGGCGAATGGACTAAATATACAGCATCCTTTACCTGTAAAGCTACCGATGCCAAAGCGCGGCTGGTGCTTTATTTTGAAAAGCCCGGAACGGTAGACATTGATATGGTTTCGCTTTTCCCGCAGGATACCTACAAGGGCAGGCCTAACGGTTTACGCGCCGATCTGGCCGAAAAACTGGCCGATCTGAAACCCGGCTTTGTGCGCTTCCCCGGCGGTTGTATTGTAGAAGGGCGCGATTTGGCTAACCGCTATCAATGGAAAAAAACAGTAGGGGATATTGCCGATCGTGAACTAATTATTAACCGCTGGAATACCGAATTTGCCAACCGTTCGGCGCCCGACTATTTCCAGTCGTACGGATTAGGATTTTTTGAATACTTCCAGCTGGCCGAAGATATTGGGGCCGAATCGCTACCGATATTAAACTGCGGTATGGCCTGTCAGTACAATACCAGCGAGGTAGTACCGCTTGACCAGGTAGATACCTATATACAGGACGCGCTTGATCTGATTGAGTTTGCCAATGGCGCGGTAAGCACAAAATGGGGCGGTCTGCGCGCCGCGATGGGCCATCCTAAGCCCTTTAACCTGAAAATGCTGGGTGTGGGTAACGAACAATGGGATGTGCAATATGTGGAACGTTATAAGCTATTTGCCAAAGTATTGAAGGAAAAATATCCGGCTATCAAACTCATCACCAGTTCGGGCCCATCACCCGATGGCGATAGATTTGATTACCTGCATGCAGAGCTGACCAAAGAAAAAGCCGATTTTTTGGATGAACATTATTACCAGGCGCCCGAGTGGTTTTTCAATAACGCATCGCGCTATGACCGGTACGACCGCAACGGCCCTAAAATATTTGCCGGCGAATATGCGGCACATATTAAGGATACCAAAAACACCGATGCCGAATATAAAAACAGTTGGATAAGCGCGCTGGCCGAAGCCGCATTTATGACCGGGTTTGAACGTAATGCCGATGTGGTGCAAATGGCATCGTACGCGCCCTTATTAGCCCATGTTGATGCCTGGCAATGGCGCCCCGACCTGATATGGTTTGATAACCTGCGGTCGGTTGGGACGCCTAATTATTATGTGCAGCAAGTATTTTCTACCAACAAGGGCACCAACGTGATCCCCGTAAAAATGAATGGCGAGGTTGTGGCTGGTAAGGATAGCATTTATTCCAGCGCGTCAACAGATGCGGCCACGCGGGAGTTGATCATCAAAGTGGTCAATACATCGACCTCAGTCCAGCCGGTTGAAATTGAACTGCAGGGTAAGGCTAAACCGCAAAAAGTCTACAGCCAAACTGTATTGTCATCCACAGATAAATACGCCTATAATACACTGAATGATCCGCTTAAAGTATCTCCTAAGCAAAACGGCGGGAATGTATCGTCGGGCAAAATAGTAAGCAGTTTAGCCCCTATGTCGGTTAATGTGTTCAGGGTTAAGTATTAAAAAGCTAAATACACATAGCATCAAAAGCCTGTAATTACCGATTACAGGCTTTTGTTTTTTTGTACCCGAAGATAAAATAATACATTCAGATGCAAATCTATCACAATACTGATATGATGTACCTCGGTATATTTGATACATAAACCATCTAAAAAAACATTTTATCATGAAAAAAACTAAATTACTGCTCGTAGCGGCAATGGTATTTGCCATGTTTTCGTTTAGCTTTAATAATGCTAAAGCACAAACCACCGTTCCGGTGGCCTTAACTACCTGGTCGGGGAGTATGCCTAACTGGGCGTCAAGTACTATTTGGTGGGTTACTCTTCATAACAATACCACCAACGACGATTACTATTTTCAAACCAACTATTACCAGTTACATGATGATGGCGCTTATCATTTGGGCTATGTTACTCCCGGAACTTATACCGTCACGGTTTCTTATTATAATTATTCGGTTTGGTATGATAATTTCGACTGGTACATTAACGACCAAAGCCATGAAGGTATAAACATGTATGCTCAGACTGATTATACGCTAACATCCAATGTAGTGGTTAGCGACGATACTTTTTACCCCAATAACTACGGGCTTAATATCTACCTGTGGGCTATGTAAGCAAGGCTTGTATACTTGAGCAAGGAAGCCGTCGCGTATTTATTACGGGACGGCTTTTTTTATAATCCGTATGGGCGTGTATTTCGATAGACAAGCAATCAAATCCACATTTCTTAATTTCTTTGATCGGGATATTTGATTGAAAGTCTTTTCTTTGCATTTAATGAAACACCTGTTACGCCTGATCATTATCGTAGTGGTCGTTACCAAAACCCTATCCGCCCCGGCGCAAATACCATACACACCGCTTAGCGCCCATTCACATAACGATTACCTTCAGACTATGCCCTTCTTTCATGCCTATAAGGCAGGTTTTGGCGCTATTGAAGCCGATATTTTTATGGTGAACGGTACCTTGCTGGTTGCCCATGATGCCAAACATTTAAATCCGGTAAATACGTTTAAAAAGCTCTATCTCAACCCGATAAAAGCCGCGTTGAAAAAAGATACCAGTCGCCGCTTAACCTTGTTGATAGACCTGAAACAGGATTATTGGTACCTGATGCCCGAATTGATCATGAATTTAAAACCCTTGCGCAAATTTTGCAAAGGGCACAATCCAAATGGTAAACTGCTGGTCCTCATCAGCGGTAACCGCCCGCCCCCAAATCTGTTCAGTACCTATCCCGATTATATTTTCTTTGATGAGGACCTGCTGCACATTTACACCGCCGATGAATTGAAGAAAGTAGGGCAGGTGAGTTTGCAATTTTCGCGTTATGTAAAATGGAAAGGTGTTGGCGCTATCCCGGCTAAAGATGAGGCGCGGTTAAAGCATGTGATAGATAGTGTACATGCCCTGGGTAAGCCTATCCGTTTTTGGGATGCTCCAGATAATCCCAATGGCTGGAAGGTGCTGATGAACCTCCATGCCGATGTTATTGGTACCGATTTTATTGACGAATTATCGGCCTTTTTGAAGCAATAAATTTAATTAAGATAGCAGGGTACAGCGCATTAATCCACACATTCACGCCGTTCACCGATACATTATACTGCTATAAACAGTAAGTAATTACTTTCATCCAAGATTTAAATACTCCAATTAAAATTTAAAGAAGATGAAAAAGTTAATTACACTCTACACTATCATTACAGCGGCCCTGTTTGCTGTTATTTTAAGCGCATGTAACAAAACATCGGATGCCATTTCAACCGATACAACCAAAAGCGCCTCATCAACTGCCATAGCTACCGCTACCGGTGATATCCTCATCGCGGCGTCGGCCACCAGCAGTAGTTCAACTACTACTTCAGCTACTAAAGATTCGGTATACCTGATGCATGCCTGCCCGGCCGGCCTTCGCCCGGATACCGTTGCTTTTAGCGCTTTACCCGCGGCCATAAGCACTTATCTTACCACTAATTATTCGGGATATACCTTCCAAAAAGCATTTAAGGTAACCGATAAAGCAGGTACACTTACCGGCTATGTGGTGGCCGTTAACTATAATAGTAAGCCAGTGGGTTTAAAATTTGATGCCAGCGGCACGTTTGTACAGGTATTGGAACAACGCGAACGCCCAGACCACGACGGGGTTGGCTGGCATTTAGGCGGCCGCTTTGATAACCGTAATGGCAAGCATCCGGATACTATTGCCGTAAGCGCGTTGCCGGCGGCTATTAAAAGCTATTTCACAGCCAATTACAGTACCGATACTTTGCTGCACGCAGTGGTAACAAAAGATACCAGCTATATTGTTTTCAGTGCCAATAAGGGTTTGTTTGCTACCGCGTTCACTTCAAAACTGGTGTTCAGCAAACGGATCCAGCTTTATCCGCGGCCTATTAAAACTCCGGTGCTGCAGGCCAATCTGCCGGCTGCTATCAGTACCTATTTAACCACTACTTATGCCGGTTACGTGTTTGATAAAGCCTTTGTTGAAAAAGTAAGTGGTGCAATTACCAAATACGTTGTGCTGATAGATGCCAGCGGAACACGTTACGCCGTTCAGTTTGATGCAACCGGCACTTTTGTGAAGAGCACAACCATTAAATAAACCCAGAATACCCCTTAATCAACTATAATTAAGCATGCCCCGCCAAACTCCAGGCGGGGCTTTTTTTGTGAAAGGGTGTCATCTTGAGCCCGTCGAAGGATGGTGGCAGGCCCTCGCGCCATGGCTGGACAGGCTACCCACGATGTGTTTGTTTTTTGTTCCCGACAGCAAAGGAGCTTCCGGGTGAAAGCGGGCAGAACAATGGTGGCCTGTGCGGTTGGAAAGGGCATTAGCTTGGTGCTGAAGCGCTGGCTTGTGGGTGCGATAGCGGGGCATCAAGGTGCGGCCCTGTGGTTCTGCCCGTTTTGCAGGGCAAAGGCCATGTGCGACAAAGGAAGCATTTTTGCTGTCTTGATTTTTTGTTACTTTTTCATCAAGGAAAAAGTAATAGACCGCTGCGGTAGATTGCCAATCATAACGCAAACTTACCTGCCTACGAGATTGCCACGCTATCGCTCGCAATGACAGGCTTTTTAACGTCATTTTACCTTCGAAGTTCCGCCGGGATTATAAAACTCACCATGACATCCGAAAAAAACAACTGTTTGTTATTTATGCGGCTTCAAATTAACATGCTCGGCAGGCAGAGGAACAAAATCCGTTTCGCCGGGTACGGTGCCAAATTGTTGTGCTGCCCATTTGGCTTTGGCTTCATCAATGCGGCTATGATCGGTTGCTACAAAATTCCAGTAAATAAAGCGCTCCTCGGGGAATGCATCCCCACCAAAAAAGTAGATGGTGGTACCGGCATTCATGGTAAACTCGCACAGGCCGCTGTTTTTGGCTACCAATAGTTCTTTAGGTTCAAAAGTGGCACCTTCGCTTTCAATACTGCCTTCCAGTATGTACAGGCCAACCTCGCCGTAAAGTTCGGCGCCCAATTTTACGGTTTGCCGGGTTGCGGTTTTTAGCTCCAAAAAATAAAGCGGACTGTAAACCGGCACCGGCGATGTTTTACCGGCAATGCTGCCTGCTACAAGGGTGTAAGCAATACCATCCTGTTCCCATTTGGGCAGATCTTCTTCGTTAGCATGAAAAAATGTGGGTTCCATTTCTTCCAGCTCTTTTGGCAGGGCTACCCAAATTTGCAGGCCATGCAATGTTTTTTCGCTTTCGCGGATACGGTCGGGGGTACGTTCGCTGTGTACAATACCCCGGCCGGCGGTCATCCAGTTGACTTGTCCGGGTTTAATTTCGATGTTGGTGCCTAAACTGTCTTTATGGCAAATGTTGCCTTCAAATAAATAAGTGAGCGTTGATAAACCAATATGTGGATGCGGCGGAATATCCAGGTTTTGGCCGGCGCTTAAAACAGCCGGGCCCATATGATCTATAAAAATAAAAGGGCCAACCATCCGTTTCCCCTGGAAAGGGAGCAGGCGGCCAACCATAAAGTTACCGATGTTGCGCGGGCGCTCTTCAATAATAAGGTTAATGTTCGACATAGCTTTTCCGGTTTGGATGATGCAATATAATTCAATTATCGCGATGCTGTGCTTGTGGAAGCATATTTGTATCTTAGTGCGGTTAACCCTTATTATATGCGTTATTTCCTTTGTATTATATTTCCACCGGCGGCAGTGCTAAGCACGGGCAGGTTGTTTACACTGATCCTGAATATCATCCTTACGCTATGCGGCTGGATCCCGGGCGTTATTCACGCCATACTGGTTACCGGCGATTTTTACGAGAACCGGCGCAACAGGCAACTAATGCGGGCTATGAAACGTAACCGTTATTAACGCTTACCTTCAACATTAAACCGTTTGCCTTATGTATTTCCTGCTGTCAAAAATACTACTGTTCATCATTTATCCCATTTACTGGATCTTTGTATTGTTTTTGATAGCCGCGTTTACCAAACGTAAACGGCTGCGAAAGTGGACCGCAATTGCTGCTACGATGCTTTTGCTCATATTTTCCAATACCTGGTTATGCAACTGGTATGCCCACGTTTGGGAGTATAAGCCCGTTGTACTTCCCGATAGCGCCCATTATAGTTGCGTTATTGTTTTGGGCGGGTTCACATCGCAAACCAGCGCTACCGAAGGGCGGTTTAACAGCGCTTCGGACAGATTTATACAAGGCATGCGCCTGCAAATGACCGGTAAGGCATCGCACATACTCATCAGTGGGGGTAACGGTAACCTCGATCCTAAATCATTTTCGGAAGGAGAGTGGGCCCGGGGGCAGTTAAAGCAATTTAAGTTTGCCGATAGTACCATTTTGATAGAAGGGAAATCCCGCAATACGCTGGAGAACGCCCAGTTTTCTGCAGAATTATTGAAGAAAAGTGGCTTAAAACCGCCGTATCTGCTGGTTACATCGGCTATGCATATGCGCCGGGCTTTAATGATATTTAAACATGCCGGGGTAGCTGTACAGCCTTATCCCTGCAGCTTTGTATCGGGCAGCGTGGGCCGTCCCTCATGGTTAGATATGGTTCCGGATTTTGAAGCCACCACCTGGTGGAACGGCACCATCAAAGAGGAGTGGGGATATATGGTGAACTACTTTATGAACAGGGATGATTAAAGATTTATGCAAGAGGTAGCTTAATACTAAAGCACGACCCTTTACCTTCCTCGCTATCTACGGTAATGGTGCCGCCATGCTTTTCAATGATCTGCTTAACAATGCTCAAACCTAAGCCGGTTGATGCTTCGCCTTTTAAACCGCTGCGGCCGGCCTTGGTAAAACGTTCAAATATATGCGGCAGCATATCCTTGGGGATACCCAGACCATGATCCTGTACCTGTAGTAAGGCCATATTTTTTTCTTTGCCCAATATAATATCCAGGTTATCGCGTTCTTTAGAAAATTTAAGCGCATTGCTGATCAGGTTATCCAGTACACGGTTAAATTTATCGGTATTCAGGTTTACCAGCAGGCCTTTATCGTGCTCGGTTAAAATGATATTATTCTTAATGTCGGTAGTGCTTTTCCAGGTATGGATAATGCCTTTAAGCAGTTCGCTCAGGTCAATCGTCCGGGTTTCAAACGGCTTATCATTTTCGTTTTTAGCTACTTCTAAAAGGTCGCCCACTATGGATTGTGCCTTGGCGCATGATGCCTTGATCATGTTTAAATTATCTGCTAACTCCTCATCCAGTTCTTCCATCTCCATAATCATCGCTACGGATTGAATGGCGGCAATAGGGTTGCGCAAATCGTGCGCTACAATGCCTAAAACATCATTCTTAAAATCGCTGGCCTTTTCAATTTCTATGTTTTTACGTTTAATTTCAGCCAACTGCATAAAATGACTGGCCTTGTACGAATAGATGTACCTGGATATAAAATAAAACCCGCTAAGCACAACAATAGAGGTCAGCTGACTATAGATCACCTCGGTAGGATCGGCCTTGCACCAAAACAGAACAACGCTAAACAATAGTTCTGTTAAAATGGTTAACATAATTGTGTCTTCATAATCAAACACACTGATCACACTTACGATTATTAAGGCTATCAGGTAAAATGTCAGGTTATCATTAAGGTCATACGTTCCGATAAAACTGGAAAGGATGCCTGCAATTAACAGGTAAACCGAAAATATGATCACAAAGGCCGCCATTCCACCCGTAGGCTTATTGGTCTTTTGAAAGGAGGTTAACAACTGACTGCCGATTAAATAAAATATAGGCGTAAGCAGGATGTAGGCCAGGTTACTGTAATTAAACTCCGGAAAATTGGAAGCCCTGGTAAGGCTATTAGGTGCCAGTGTGTAAAACAGCCGGAGGAAAATATTGAGCCCGAAAAATATCCCGCAGGCAACTTTAACCGCCTTCAGATTTTGAAGCGTGTAATGCTTGCGAAATGCGGAACTGCTACCAGCGGGCAGATTTTTAAAAAAATAAATATTCAATGGAGGTCAAGTGCTATTGGGTTTCAAAAATATAAAAACTTTGATCTGTAGCTATATCAAAATAAAAATATTACAATAAAACTATCCATTAAATATGTAAATCACAATAAACACCGTGTTGGTTACAAATAATGCCTTATGATTAAAAGCACATTAATTTGTGATTTAAATTAGGAGTGTTGCTGATTGTTTGGTTTATTATTGCAGTATCGAATACTTGACAAACTGTCGTGCTTATTTGATTTAGCATGACTTTTTTTCATACAACACTCATTGGCAGGGGTTTTGAATAACAATTAGCACTATGAATTTCAATAATTTTACCATAAAAGCGCAGGAAGCCGTACAAAAAGCTTCCGAGATCACTACCGGCAACCAACAGCAGGCTATTGAGAATGCACACCTGTTAAAGGGTTTAATGCTGGTGGATGAAAACGTGATCACCTATTTATTAAAAAAACTGAACGTAAACATCAACCGGTTGAACGAGCAACTAGATGAGCAGATAGCGTCGTTCCCTAAGGTGAGCGGCAGTAATGTGTACCTGTCGTCTAACGCCAACAGCGCCCTGCAAAAAGCGCAGGGCTACCTAAAGGAGTTTAAAGATGAGTTTGTTTCGGTAGAGCATATCCTGCTGGGTATTTTAGCGGTGAATGATAAAGCCGGCAGCGCCCTTAAAGATATGGGCGTGAATGAAAAAGATTTGAAAAAAGCCATCGTAGCTTTACGGGGCGATAATAAGGTGACCGACCAAAATGCCGAAGCAACTTATAACGCGCTGAATAAATACGCCCGCGATTTAAATGAGTATGCCGAATCGGGCAAGCTTGACCCGGTAATAGGGCGCGATGACGAGATCCGCCGCGTGATCCAGATCTTATCCCGCCGTACCAAAAATAACCCCATTTTGGTGGGCGAACCGGGTGTGGGTAAAACCGCTATTGCCGAAGGTATCGCCTTCCGTATTATTAAAGGCGATGTGCCCGAAAACCTGAAAAGCAAAACCGTTTACTCGCTGGATATGGGCGCGCTGATAGCAGGCGCTAAATACAAAGGCGAGTTTGAAGAACGCCTGAAAGCCGTTATTAAAGAAGTTACCCAGGCCGATGGCGAGATCATTTTGTTTATCGATGAGATCCATACCCTGGTAGGCGCCGGTGGCGGCGAAGGCGCTATGGATGCCGCTAATATATTAAAACCAGCCCTGGCCCGTGGCGAATTAAGGGCGATTGGCGCCACTACGCTAAATGAGTATCAAAAATATTTAGAGAAAGATAAAGCGCTGGAACGCCGTTTCCAGATGGTGCTGGTAGATGAGCCGGATACCGCCGATGCCATATCTATTTTACGTGGTTTAAAGGAGCGTTATGAAACCCATCACAAAGTACATATAAAAGATGAGGCCATTATTGCCGCGGTAGAAATGTCGCAACGCTATATATCCGACAGGTTTTTGCCCGATAAGGCGATTGACCTGATGGACGAAGCCGCATCCAAACTCCGTATGGAAATGGATTCGGTACCGGAAGTGGTAGACGAACTGGAGCGCCGCATTATGCAGCTGGAAATTGAGCGTGAAGCCATTAAACGCGAAAAAGACACAACTCGCGTAAAAGGGATAGGCGAGGAAATTGCCAACCTGTCTGCCGAGCGTGATTCCCTGCGGGCCAAATGGAAAGGCGAAAAGGACCTGGTAGATAGCATTAACCAAAAAGTAGAGCAGATTGAGAACTACAAGCTGGAAGCTGAGCAGGCCAAACGTGCCGGCGATTACGGGAAGGTAGCCGAACTGGAGTATGGCCGTATTAAAGAAACCGAACAGGAAGTAGAAAAACTGAAGGCCGTATTGCTGGAGAACCAAAAAGACAGCCGCATGCTGAAAGAAGAAGTTACTGCCGATGATATTGCCGGCGTGGTTTCGCGCTGGACAGGTATCCCGGTGAGTAAAATGATCCAAAGCGAACGCGAAAAACTGCTGAGCCTGGAAGATGAATTGCACAAACGTGTAGCAGGGCAGGAGGAAGCCATTGAAGCCATTAGCGATGCTATACGCCGCAGCCGTGCAGGTTTACAGGATAAAAAGAAGCCCATTGGCTCGTTTATATTCCTGGGTACAACAGGTGTGGGTAAAACAGAGCTGGCCAAGGCCTTAGCCGAATTTTTGTTTAACGATGAACAGGCGCTGGTGCGGATAGATATGTCGGAATACCAGGAACGCCATGCCGTATCACGCTTAATAGGCGCGCCTCCGGGCTATGTAGGTTATGATGAAGGCGGGCAACTAACAGAAGCTGTGCGCCGCAAACCTTACAGCGTGATATTATTGGATGAGATTGAAAAAGCGCACCCGGATGTATTTAATATATTATTGCAGGTACTGGATGATGGCCGACTGACTGATAACAAAGGCCGTTTGGTGAATTTTAAGAATACCATCATCATCATGACATCTAACATCGGATCGAACATTATCCAGGAAAACTTCCAGGGTTTTGAAGATAAAGATAAGGAAGAAGTGATGGCCAAAACCAAGAACCAGTTGTTTGAACTGCTGCGCAGCACCATCCGCCCCGAATTTTTGAACCGGATTGATGAAGTGATCATGTTTACCCCGCTAAGCCGCGACGAGATCAGCGATATTGTTAAACTGCAATTTAAACAGGTGCAGCATACCCTGGCAGATATGGGTATCAGCATTGAGGCATCTGACGAGGCGCTTGACTGGCTGGCCCAGTTAGGTTACGACCCGCAATTTGGCGCAAGGCCTTTAAAGCGTGTGATCCAAAAACGGATATTGAACGAACTATCCAAACAAATTTTATCCGGAAAAATTGATAAAGACGCCAAAATCAAGCTGGATATGTTTGATAACCAGTTCGTATTTTTGAACGAAGACAGCAAAAAATAATAATTATGATTTTAAGCGTTGCTTAATAATTAATATAAATTAAAAGAGAGTGTCAAAAACACTCTCTTTTTGTATTTAAATATCTATAAATGATAACTTTAAAACTTTAAAGAATAATCATAATATCTCCACATTAACATGAAAATGTTAATAAATAAATCTTTAAATATTAAAATATATACCTTAATATTGAACCCTAATATACCTATGTTATTACAAAGTGAAAAAGATACTTTATCTATTTATCATTTTTAGCTTTATTTTCGCGTCCGGCTGTGTTAAAAGCGGGGCACAAGTAGTCTTGCAGGCTATCGAATTTAAGCCTGAAACCTTAACTGTAGCATTTACTACCCCAGCACCTACGCCTACCAACACCATTGGTATGCAATTAAGCCCAGTGTTTACTCCATCCGTATTCAGCACAATTGCTGTTGAATGGGCTTCATCTGATAATAGTGTTGTTTCTGTATCATCTAATGGCTGGATAACTGCAAAGAAATCCGGAACTGCCTGGGTTACCATTAAGGATAAAAACAGCGCAACCACCGGTAAATGCCTGGTGATCGTTCAGTAATAATCCTCTTTTCCCCATTGTTTCCAGTTTTGTTTTAATGTTAGTAATTTCCTTTTACGTAGGGTGTTTTTAAAAGGTTCTATTTTTTCTATTTTTTTTCAATAAAAAAGCCCCTCACTAAAAGTAAGGGGCTTTCTATTACTAATTAATTATTTACAAGGACAATCCGTAGGTTTAGGACAGTCGGCCTTTTTAGTGCATTTATCCTTACTGCAACTTGTACAATTTGCCTGTTTAACTTTAGTCTTTTTTACAGGTGCCTTATCATTAGCCATTATTGTAGTAGCTGCAAATAATATTGCAAGCATACTTAAACTTAATTTTTTCATTTCGTATGTTTAAAATTTTCGTATGTTAAATAAAACAGGTGGTTTAGGTGTTTCGGTTTATTTAACACACTTTTGGCGGCTTCCAGTAGGATGAAGAGTAGGTGGACAAATCGCCAATTTTATAGAGAGAAACTGGTTTCTTACTAAAAGGTGCAGATACGGGATCAATAGTTAATGGGGCAACCGCAAGAAAACCGCAGATACTGCACGTCAGCATCATATTGCACCCGGTTTTATTACAATCATTATCACCGCCTGGTGGTTTATTACGTTTGCAGGCAGAGCGGTCGGTCATGCGTTTGCAGCACATCTTTTCACTTGTTTTAACAACGGGCTTAGCCATCCCTGCAAATAGCGACAGGAAAAGGATGGTGCCCATTAATAAAACAGATACAAATTTCATTATTCAAATGTAAGGCATACATCCCATCTTACAATGACTAAAATCACCTTTCAAAAAAACAATTAAAATTCTTTATCGCCTATCTCGCTATTGGGTAGTTTTAGCTTGCTGGTAAACCTATTGAGGTTAAAAGTAAGGTTAATTAAAAACACGTCCGTTTCGGATATATAGTTGGTTGTGGTATAAAAGTTACCGCCCGATGTAGTGATGCGCTGTTTATTAGCTCCCAAAAATCCCATATTCATATTCTGCCATAGCAGAGATGCAGTTAACATGCCTTTCATAAACTGTAAAAATAACATTAAAAGCATGGCCCATTAATTTGTAGGTTTATTTTTACATGATGGATTTGTTAAATATTTACTTATACAGGCAAACGATAGGCTGATATAATATACCAGCTTTTTTATATTTTTGCGCGGCAGAAGGCTATTAAAGCGCCACTCTGTTTGACCCGTCTCCATGGATATATCAGTTGTAATACCTTTATATGATGAAGTAGAATCGTTGCCCGAGCTAACCTCGTGGATAGCACGTGTGATGGACGAGAACCGTTTCACTTACGAAGTGATACTGGTAGACGATGGCAGTACCGATGGATCATGGGACATGATCCTTAAACTTAAAGAGAACAATCCATTTATCAGGGGCATCAAATTTCGCCGTAATTATGGTAAATCGGCCGCGCTGAATACAGGTTTCGAAGCGGCTAAGGGCAATATCATCATTACGATGGACGCCGACCTGCAGGACAGCCCCGACGAGATCCCTAACCTTTACCGGCGTATTGTTGAAGACAAGTACGACCTGATATCAGGCTGGAAAGCCAAACGTTACGATCCGCTGAGCAAAACCATACCAACCAAGCTGTTTAACGCCGCCACCCGCAAAATGAGCGGTATCCCCAACCTGCACGATTTTAACTGCGGACTGAAGGCCTATCGCAGCGCTGTGGTGAAAAACATAGAGGTATATGGCGAAATGCACCGCTATATCCCCGTGTTAGCTAAATGGGCCGGCTTTGTTAAAATAGGCGAACAGGTGGTGGAGCATCGCCCGCGCAAATACGGTAAAACCAAATTTGGCATGGCCCGTTTTGTAAACGGTTTTCTTGATCTGCTCTCGATATTTTTTGTAGGCAAATTTGGCAAACGCCCCATGCACTTTTTTGGAGCAATGGGCACTTTAAGCTTTTTTACCGGTTTTGTAACAGCCATTTGGCTTATGGCAGAAAAGCTTTACAATTTATCGCACAACATAAAGGCAAGGCAACCTACAGATAACCCCTTATTTTACGTGGCTATAGTGGCCATTATATTAGGTTCGCAATTGTTCCTAACTGGTTTTGTGGCAGAATTAGTTTCTCGCAGTGCCCACGAACGCAATAAATACCAGATAGAGGAAGTTATTTAATTCTTAGATGTGAGATTTTAGATATGAGATTTGAGATAGAACCCCATGCATTTTGTTTCTGCTTCTCATATTCCGTCAAAGCATCTCACATCTCAAATCTCATGTCTCAAATCTCATAAATGTTTTTCTCCATCATCATCCCCTTATATAACCGCCCGCAGGAGATCAAAGAACTGCTGTATACCCTTACCAAACAAACCTATACCCGGTTTGAGGTTTTGGTGATAGAGGATGGTTCGGTTAATGATGCAAAGGATATTGTAGAGAGTTATGCCGATAAACTGGATATCAAATACTTTGTAAAACCCAATTCGGGCCAGGGCTTTAGCCGCAATTTTGGCTTTGAGCGGGCTATTGGCGATTACTTTGTCATCTTCGATTCGGATTGCCTGATCCCGCCTGATTACCTGGAGATAGTAGCAGAAAGCCTTGCCGCCAATCACCTGGATGCCTACGGCGGCCCGGACGATGCGCACCCCTCATTCACGGCGATACAAAAGGCCATCAGCTATTCCATGACTTCGCCTTTTACTACCGGCGGTATCCGTGGCAATAAAAAGGGGATAGGGCAGTTTCATCCCCGCAGCTTTAACATGGGGATCTCGCGTAGGGTATGGGAAGCATCGGGCGGGTTTATTATTACCCGTTTAGGCGAGGATATCGAGTTCAGCATCCGTATCCACAGCATGGGTTTTAAAATAGGGCTGATACCCGAAGCCAAGGTTTACCATAAGCGCCGCACCAGCTTTTTACAGTTTTATAAGCAACTGCATTTTTTTGGGCGGGCGCGTATCAACGTCTATAAATTCTTCCCGGGGGGATTAAAAGCCGTGCATTTTTTTCCGGCAATATTTACGCTGGGTTTATTATTTACAATTTTTGCTAACATATTTAACTGGCCTGTAAGTCTGCTTGCCAATTTTATATTAGCTGTTATCATATTGTTAATATTTTTTCATTCTTTAAGTAAAAATAAATCGGTAAAAGTTGCATTTTTGAGCATTATTGCCGCGTTTATTCAGCTTACTGCTTATGGCCTTGGTTTTATGCAGGATTTTTGGAAGCGGATAATACTAAAACAACAATAAATAAACATATATGTACCATCCGTTTTCCATTGCAGAAACTATAAAAGCTGCGTGGAACATTATTAAAAAGAATTTTGTCACCATCATTATCTACTCTGCAATAGCGGTAGTAGCTTTGATAGTGATACAGATGGTGAATTTTATATTCAGATCCACTTCTGATTTTACTATACAGATCATCCTGTTCTTCCTGTTGCTAATCATGCAGGGGTATACCACGCTGGGTTTATATAAACTTATATTTACACTGATAGACAGCGAGTTCTATGAGTTTGAGTTCTCGCAGATAATACCCAGCATGCGTATGGTATTAAGCTATATCACCATCAGTTTAATATTTGCGTTTATTGTTACCACATTCAACGTTTTTGTGATAGACAATTTAGAGGAGTACCCGGCCACGCAAAATGCGGTAAAGTTTCTTGGCGTTTTAGTTTTGCTGTATCTGGCCCTGCGTTATATGTTTTGCGTATGCTTTATTGTAGATGACGATTCGGGCCCGTTCGAGTCGCTCAAACAAAGTTTCGCTATCACCAAAGGTAACCTCACTAAAATTATACTGATACTGCTCATCAGCATCGGGTTAATTGCGTTAGGTTTTATAGCTTTGTTCATCGGCATTATTATTACTTATCCGCTGGTAAATATTATATTGGTGGTTACCTACCGCAAGCTGGTGTACAGCCATCTTGATGTGGATGATGATATTGCCGAAACCAACTAAATAGGCATGGGGCTAAAAGGGATATTGAGTAGGGTATTTGCCGCGGTAGTGAGTTTGGAAATCAATAGCCTCCGTAAAAATGCAGTACATTACCAAGGCGAAATACTTGAGGAGCTGATCCAAAAGGCTAAAAATACAGCTTTTGGCCGTGATCATCGGTTCGATAAGATCAAATCGTATGATGACTTTAAAAAGCAAGTCCCCATCCGCGATTACGAAGACCTGCGCCCCTATATCGACCGTATCACTCAAGGCGAACCCGGTGTGCTTTGGCCCGGCAAACCCCAATACCTGGCTAAAACATCCGGTACCACATCCGGTGTAAAATATATCCCCCTGAGCAAGGAAAGTATGCCCGAGCATATTAAAGCCGCCCGCAATGCTTTGCTGAATTACATCCACGAGACCGGTAAATCCGACTTTGTTGATGGCAAGCTCATTTTTCTGCAAGGCAGCCCCGTATTATCCGAAAAGGCAGGTGTATCAACCGGGCGCTTATCGGGCATTGTGGCCCACCATGTGCCTGCTTACCTGCAAAAAAACCGCCTGCCTGCTTATGAAACCAATTGCATAGAAGACTGGGAGCAGAAAGTTGATGCCATTGTTGACGAGACGATAAACGAGGATATGCGCCTCATCAGCGGTATCCCCCCTTGGTGCCAGATGTACTTCGACCGGTTATCCGCGAAAGCGGGCGGGAAAAAGATCAAAGACATTTTTCCTAATTTTAAGCTGTTTGTATACGGCGGTGTTAATTACGAACCTTACCGTGCCCGGATAGAGGAGAGCATCGGCTTTGCGATAGATACGATTGAAACCTACCCGGCATCCGAAGGTTTTATTGCTTTCCAGGATTCGCAAAAGGATAAAAGCCTGTTATTGCTTTGCGATGCAGGCATGTTTTATGAGTTTATCCCGGCTGATGAATTTTTTAATGAGAATCCAACCCGTATTAACCTGCAGGATGTGGAACTGAATAAAAACTACGCCTTGATATTGAATACCAATGCAGGCCTTTGGGGTTACAGCCTGGGCGATACTGTTAAATTTGTATCAAAAAACCCATACCGCATATTGGTGACCGGTCGCATCAAACATTATATCTCGGCTTTTGGCGAACATGTGATAGGCGAGGAGGTAGAACAGGCGCTGATGGGGGTAGCCAAAGAAGAGGGTATTGATGTAGTAGAATTTACCGTAGCCCCGCAAGTTAATCCACCGGCAGGGCAACTACCTTACCACGAGTGGTTTATAGAGTTTGGCACCGAACCTAAAGATCTGCCGGCATTTGCTCAAAAAGTAGATAAGGCCCTTCAACAAAAAAATATCTACTATTTTGACCTGATTGAAGGTAACATATTACAACCATTGATTGTCAAAAGCTTAAAAAAGGATACCTTTATCAATTATATGCGCACGCAGGGTAAACTTGGCGGGCAAAATAAAGTGCCAAGGTTGGCTAATGACAGGAAGATAGTGGAGGCGTTAAGCCCCCCGGCCCCCTGAATGGGGAGTTTGTAAAACACAATGTCATTTCGATAGAGCATAGGAAGGGAGTGAGCGGGAGCGCGAAAGAGAAATCTTATACGTGCGACTAATCACCAGGTATAAGATTTCTCCCTACGGTCGAAATGACAAACTTTATAAAGAATAAGAAAATACATTGATTAAAAATATAGCAGTTTTAGGCTCAACCGGGAGCATTGGTACACAAACCCTGGAAGTGATAGGTGAAAACCCTGAGCTATTCCATGCCTATGTGTTAACCGCCCAAACCAATGCCGATCTGCTGATTGCCCAATCGCTTAAATTTAAACCGGCTTATGCCATTATCTGCGACGAGCAAAAATATCCGCTGGTAAAACAGGCGCTGGCCCATACCGCCGTAAAAGTGCTTTATGGGCATCAGGCTATTTGCGAGGTTGTAACCGAAAAGCATATTAATATCGTACTGACCGCTATGGTTGGTTTTTCGGGACTGGAGCCTACTATAGCCGCCATAAAGGCAGGTAAGGATATTGCTTTGGCCAACAAGGAAACATTGGTTGTAGCAGGAGAACTGATCACACAATTAGCCAAACAGCATAACGTAAAAATACTGCCTGTCGACTCGGAGCATTCTGCTATTTTCCAGTGCCTGGCAGGCGAGGAGCATAACGAGATAGAGAAAATCATCCTTACAGCGTCGGGAGGTCCATTCCGTGGTAAAGGGCTTGATTTTTTGGCCGGCGTTACCCGCGAGGCTGCTTTAAAACACCCCAACTGGGTAATGGGCGCTAAAATCACTATCGATTCGGCATCATTAATGAACAAAGGCCTGGAGGTGATTGAAGCTAAATGGTTGTTTAACTTAAATGTTAATCAAATTGATGTAATCGTTCATCCACAGTCTATTATACATTCAATGGTGCAATTCAGGGATGGATCGATCAAAGCCCAGATGGGTTTGCCTGATATGAAGTTGCCTATCCAGTACGCCTTAACCTATCCGCATCGCGTAAGCAATAATTTTAAGCGTTTTAATTTTACCGATTACCCTAACTTGAGTTTTGAAAAACCGGATATCAAGAATTTTCGTAATCTTGCTTTAGCGTTTGATGCTTTGGAGAAGGGCGGAAATATGCCATGCATTATTAATGCTGCCAATGAAATTGCTGTGGCCGGATTTTTGAAGGATGAATTAAGGTTTTTAGCCATGAGCGATATAATTGAACAATGTATGGCCGATATTGAATTTAAAGAAAACCCGGGTGTAGAGGATTATTTGAATACTGACAAAGAAACACGCATATTAGCACAAAGTTTAATAAATACAAATGCCCCTAATGGCATTAACAATTTGATTATAAAATAGAGAATGAGTATAGTGATTATGGTGGGCCAGTTATTGCTGGGCCTTTCAATTTTAGTGATCCTGCACGAAGCGGGACATTTTTTGGCGGCGAGGGCGTTCGGGATCAAAGTAGAAAAATTCTATCTGTTTTTTGATGCCTGGAATTTTAGTTTGGTTAAGTTTAATTACAAAGGGGTTGAGTATGGTATTGGCTGGCTGCCTTTAGGTGGTTATGTTAAAATTGCCGGTATGATAGATGAATCTATGGACACCGAGCAATTAGCCGGTCCGCCGCAACCCTGGGAGTTTCGCTCTAAACCCGCCTGGCAGCGTTTAATAGTAATGCTGGGTGGTATTTTTGTAAACATAGTTTTGGGCGTCTTTATTTTTTGGATGCTGACCCTGCGCTACGGCGAAACCTATGTGCCTAACGGAAATATAAAATATGGCATTGTACCCGGAAAAATAGGTACACGTATTGGCCTGAAAGCCGGCGATAAGATCATTGCCGTAAACGGGAAAAAGATTGAGCATTTTGAAGAACTGATCAGTTCTAAAGTATTGTTAGGCAACACCCACCTTACGGTGGTGCGTAACGGGCAGGAAATGCCGATAACTGTACCCGGCAATATTTTAAACGATATTTCGGATTATGGTATTGGCGAATTTGTTTCGCCGCGTACCAAATTCATGATCGATTCGGTATTGAAAGGTAGTAACGCGCAATTAGCCGGTTTAGTAAAAGGCGATAGTATTAAGGCCGTAAACAATGTACCTGTTCAGTTTTTTGACGAGTTTCAGAATGAGTTGCTGAAATATAAAAACCAGCGAGCCAACCTTACTGTAAAACGTAACGGCAATATCCTGCAGTTGCCTACCGATATAAATAAAGACGGCAAACTTGGTTTTAAAGATGGTAGCATAGGTATCTCCATTAAACCCGATGAGCCGCTTTCAAAAACCGAAAGCTATGGTTTTATAAGTGCATTGCCTGTCGGCGCTTCAAGGGCCTGGGGTATGTTCTCTGACAATGCCAAGGGGCTGAGCAAGGTTTTTAAAGGTGAAATTAAATTCAATAAAGCCGTAAGCGGCCCGGTTGCTATGGCCAAAATGTTTGGCGGTAGTGTAGACTGGATAAAATTTTGGAGCCTGGTAGGTTTACTAAGTATGGCATTAGCGTTAATGAACCTGTTGCCCATCCCCGCGCTGGACGGCGGCCACGCCCTGTTCCTGATTATTGAAATGATAAAGGGCAAGCCGCTGAGCGATAAGTTTTTGGAGCGTGCCCAATTGGTAGGCTTCGTAATCCTGATCAGTCTGATGGTGTTTGTATTTGGTAATGATATTACAAGGCTGATCAAGAAATAAGATCACCTGATATTTTAAACAACAAAAGCCGCTTATCGCGGCTTTTGTTGTTTAAAAATTTGAGTTATCAAATCTCAGTGGGATTTTGAAGGTGGAGTTACAAGGTGGGAGGGCTGTCACCCTGAGCCCGTCGAAGGGTGTGTGCTTAGGCCTGCCCACCATGGTTCGACGGGCTCACCATGACACCCCTGCGCTAAATCTCACATGGGTAACTTGTTTCAGCCAGCACATGCAAAGAACCGTAGTATCCGCTACGTAGCCTGTGGGATCCCGAAACAAATTCGGGGGCAAAATAATATATCGCTGCCGCTTATTATTCAATCAGGTTAAACTGCAAACTATTCGGATTAATAAACGTTCTAACCGCATGAGAATGATCGTAATCCTATCTATCGCAGCGTTAACTATCGTGTCCTGCTCGTCGCCATCAGGCAAAACAGCCGGCACCGATACCATTATAGCCGGGGATACCCTGGCCAAATCGGCATCAACACAACAAACCAATCATACGCCCACCATTACTTCCTTATGTTTTATGCGCACGGAGGGCGCTAAAAACCGGGACAGCACTACTATAGAGCTTTCTATAAAAGGCAGTACAGTTACCGGCGAAATGATTTGGACGCCTTATCAAAAAGACGGGCGTAAAGGCATCCTTACCGGTACCCAAAAAGGCGATACCATTAACGCCTTATGGACATTTAAGCAGGAAGGTATAACTGATAGCATCAGGGTAAAATATAAACTGGCAGGCAATAAACTGCTGCAAAAACCTTTAAAAACAGATACCAAAACAGGCCGTCAGCTAACAGATGAGGCGGCAGGCTACTCGGTACAGTACAAACCTTACATAGGGAAGTAATAAGCCAAATTAAGGCACAAACTGTAGTAAAAATGCCGAGCCCATACCTTCTGAAGATTGTACCTGGATATTGCCTTTATGCAGCAGCATAATCTGTTTACATAAGCTTAGCCCAATACCGCTCCCTGTTTTGCGGGTACTAAAAAACGGGATAAAGATCTTATCCAAAAGTTCGGGTGGCATACCTACGCCGTTATCTGATATTTTTACTATAGTTTTATGATTAGCCTGTAATTCTGCCGATAGTACGATACGTGGAGATTCGCGGTCTTTTACGGCCTCGATACCGTTCACCAGCAGGTTGATCAATACTTGTTCAACCAGGTTAATATCCGCCTCAATAGCCAGAGTAGGGTCGCGCAGAATGATCTCCAGTTCGATGTGTTTTTTCTCCAGCGTAGGTTGCATCAGGTTGCTTAGGTTTTCGAACAGGTCGCGTACCAGCACTTTTTTCAGGTCCAGCTTGGTGATCTTATTCAGGTTGCGGTAGCTTTCGGTAAACTTTAATAATCCCTCGCTGCGGCGCTTAATGGTATCAATACCCAATTCCAGGTCTTCCAGCTGACTGCTGACCGGGCTATTGGCAATCTCCGGGCTTTTCAGCCTGTTCTTCAAAGTATCCGCTAAGGACGAAATAGGCGCAACCGAGTTCATGATCTCGTGCGTCATTACGTTCAGCAGTTTTTGCCAGGCTTTAGATTCGGTTTCGTCCAGGGCTTCGCTCACATTCTGGAAGGCCAGTAATTTATATAGCCGGTTGTCGCTGCGCAAAACACTGGCGGTTACCAAAACTTTAATCAACTGCTGGTTGCGGGTTAGCGATACCACTTTGCTATCGCCCGGTTTAATGTTGATCACATCGTGGTAAAGCGCCGGCTCCCGTTTCTCTAACGAGTGGATGGTTTTAAGGTAGGGGATGCTCAGCAGGTTTTTAAATGCTTCATTGATCCAGCCCGTTTCACCGGTTTCCGCGTCGTAGGATACAATGCCTGTATCCACCAGTTCCAATACTTTTTGCAGATAATGGTACTGCGTTTCGCGCTCGCGGCTGATCAATTTAAAGGTACTGTTGATCTCGTTAAAGCCTTTACGTAAAGGTTTCAGTTCGTTAGGTGCCCGGCGCTCATCAAAATGGCGCGAAAAATCCCGGTAATGGATCGACTCTACAAACTGATTAACCTCGTCCTGCGCCTTTTTCTGAAAGCGGATCAGTTCAATCATTTGATAAACAATAACCGGCAGCACAAACACCAGGTAAATAAAAAACCCTTTAACAATAATAAAAGCAGCAGCAGTTATGGTGATAAACAGCATTAGTACACGCAGTACAAAGCGCCATTCGTATTGTTTATATATCATATTTGCTTAATCTGCGGTATAGGGCGGTGCGGGTTAGGCCAAGTTCTTTGGCGGCACGGGTGATGTTGCCATTATGCTTTTCAATTACACGTAATATAGCGCTTTTTTCCATGGCGCTCAGCGGAACGTTACTATCTGCCTCAACGGTTTCTATAGCTGTTTCCAGCGATGAGAAGATCAGGTCGTCGGTTTTCAGGATATGGTCGTCGGCCATAATTACGGCGCGCTCTATGGAGTATTGCAACTCGCGCACGTTGCCGGGGAAATTGTATTGCTTTAGCTTAGTTAAAGCCGCTGGTTCAAAATCCATGGTCGGTTTGGCATATTTAGCCGCATACAGTTTAGCAAAATGACGGGCCAGCAGTACAATATCATTATTACGCTTGCGCAAAGGCGGCATCGTTATTTCAACGG
Organism: Mucilaginibacter sp. GW821-FHT07H05; assembly: GCF_059418485.1. NCBI lineage: Bacteria > Pseudomonadati > Bacteroidota > Sphingobacteriia > Sphingobacteriales > Sphingobacteriaceae > Mucilaginibacter > Mucilaginibacter sp. GW821-FHT07H05. Next base: position 456,661 of record NZ_JBWKPY010000003.1, on the reverse strand, counting down.
TGTTAATCCGGTAGATCAAATCCTTTCGGAATTTGTTTTCGTTCGCCAGCTCCTGCAAAGGCATATTGGTAGCGCATATCAGGCGGATATCAATATCTATCGGCTTATTGGTGCCCAAACGGGTAACCTGCCTGTTTTGTAATACGGTAAGCAGTTTGGCTTGCTGCTGCAGGCTGATATTGCCTATCTCATCTAAAAACAAGGTGCCGCCATGGGCATCTTCAAAACGGCCGGGGCGGTCTTCACGCGCATCGGTATAGGCCCCTTTTTTATGGCCAAAGAGTTCGCTTTCAAACAAGCTATCGGTCAGCGCGCCAACATCCACCTTAATAAAAGGCTTATTGGCCCGCATAGACCGCTCGTGGATGGCTTTAGCCATTAAATCCTTACCGGTACCATTTTCGCCCAGTATCAGGATATTGGCATCGGTAGGGGCTATCTTATTCACTTTATGAAAAATATCCTGCATCGAGTCCGACTCGCCCAGAATAGAGGTAGATCCCGCTGTGCTTTTAGCCGGGGTTTTAACGGTTTTAACACCTTCCTGTTTATCCAGCAGGTCCTTAATGGTTTCTATCAGTTTTTCGTTATGCCACGGCTTTACAATAAAGTCATTGGCGCCTTCCTTTAACGATCGTACCGCCAGGTCAATATCACCGTAAGCGGTAATCATAATTACACATACATTGGGCTTCCATTCCTTTATTTTGCGTAACCAGTAAATGCCCTCGTTGCCGGTATTAATGGCGCTGTTAAAGTTCATGTCCAGCAATACCAGGTCAACCTGGTTACGTTGCAGCAACCAGTTCAGGTTCTCGGGGTTTTTCTCGGTGATCACTTCCTGCGCTTCGGTTTTTAGCAATAGCTTTACCGCGGTAAGCACATCGGTGTCGTCGTCAACAATTAAAACGGTTGCCTTTTTTAGTATCATTTTATGCGATATATTGAAGCGGTTAATGTAATTAAAATAATTGTTTAGTAGCTGTTCGGAAATTTAACCACAAAGGGCGCAAAGTTTTTTTCACAAAGTTCACAAAGAAAAAATACTTATTGTAACTAAGGCTTAGTGCTCTTTGTGATTTTCTTCTTTGTGTGCTTTGTGGTTAAATCACCATCAAATATTATAATACCTTACATACCAATTTGATACCCATATTGTCAACTAACTGATAAACAGTATTTTTATTTATTAAGTGCAAATTACACTGTATCATAATCGTACACCTGATGTAACAGAAGCGAACGCCGTACACTTGCCTGTGTTGTATAATATGCTGATAAACAATTAATTAATTTGTGGCATGGGATTGTATTAGCCTATACCAAAATAGCTAAAATTACGTGGACAGAAAAATTGAGAAAAAAACATGGGATAGCAAACGGATCATGCTCGTTTGCGGAATTGCAGTTGCTTTGGTTGTAGCGTACTTCCTGTACACATCAATGGTGGGCAAAAGCAAACTGAATGTAGAATTAGAACGCATTACTGTTAGTGAAGTACATAAAGGCCCTTTCCAGGTTACCATACCCGAAAACGGTATTGTAATGCCTGTTGCTACCATTTATATAGATGCTGCCGAAGGCGGACGTGTTGAGAAAAGGTTTGTTGAGGATGGCGCCATGATGAAAAAGGGCGAGCCGATACTGAAGTTATCTAATACCGATCTGGAATTGAGCCTGGCCAATCAGGAAACCGCCGTGTTTGCCGAGTTAACCCAGATGCAGATCTCGCATACCGCGCAAATGCAGGGCACTATTGGTAAACTAAACCAAATGGCCGATGTAGACAATGCCTTTAAAGAAGCCGAACGCGTATATAAACTAAACAAACATTTGTACGATCAAAAAGCGATTGGCCTGCAGGAATTTAAGAAATCGGAGAATGATTATAATTACCAGCTGCGCCGTGAAAAGCTGACCAAGCAGATCCTGTCACAAGACACTACCATGAGCAGGCAGCAGGAACAGCAATCTAAAGAGCAATATGCCCACATGAAAAGCACCCTGCAACTGATGCGCAAAAAAGTGGACGACCTGACCATACGTGCGCCTGTTGACGGGCAATTAACATCGCTGGATGCGGAGATAGGGCAAAATAAAGCAAAAGGCGCTAACCTGGGCCAGATAGATGTGATAACCGGCTACAAGGTGCGGGTAGATATTGACGAACATTATTTACAGCAGGTATATGTGGGTATCCCGGGCACCTTTACTTTAAGCGATAAAACCTATAAACTGGTTGTAAAAAAAGTTTATGCGCAGATAACCAATAGCAAGTTCCAGGTAGATATGCAGTTTGTGGGCAAAGTGCCCGAAGGTATACGCCGTGGCCAAACTTTACAAATAACCCTGGCACTGAGCGATGAAACGCAGGCTATATTGGTACCACGTGGTGGTTTCTTCCAGCAAACAGGTGGTAACTGGATCTTTAAACTAAGTGCCGATGGTAAAACAGCTTACCGCGTGGATATACAGTTGAGCCGCCAAAACCCTGATTATTTTGAGGTGCTGCAGGGCTTAAAACCAGGCGACAAGGTAATTACCAGCAGCTATGAAAACTACGGGGATATACAGGAACTGGTGCTTAAATAAGCACCCCCTGACCCCCTAAAGGGGGAATATTGAATGTAAAACAGATATAATTAGTAAACAATCACAATAAAAAATAAATAAGCCCTGATGGGTTTTGGGAGGCCAAATGATAAAAATTACAAATCTTGAGAAATTCTATCGTACCGAAGAAGTAGAAACCATTGCTTTAAACAAGCTATCCATGGAAGTTAAAAAAGGGGAGTTTGTGGCTATAATGGGCCCTTCGGGTTGCGGTAAATCAACCTTGCTGAACATTTTGGGTTTGCTGGACGACCCGGATGGCGGCAGCTACCTGTTTAATGATATTGAGGTGGCCGATTTTAACGAGCGCAAACGCGCCGATCTGCGCAAGCATAACATCGGGTTTGTATTTCAAAGCTTTAACCTGATTGATGAGCTGACCGTTTTTGAAAACGTAGAGCTGCCATTGATCTACACCGGTGTTCCTGCCGCCGAGCGGGTAAAAAGGGTAGAAGCGGTGTTGGATAAAATGCAGATCATGCACCGCCGCAACCATTATCCGCAGCAGTTATCGGGCGGCCAGCAACAGCGTGTGGCTATTGCCCGCGCGGTAGTGAACAACCCAAAACTGATACTGGCGGATGAGCCTACAGGCAACCTGGACAGCAGCAACGGTAACGATGTAATGGAATTGCTGACCGACCTGAACGAACAGGGGACAACCATTATCATGGTAACCCACTCTGAACATGATGCCCGCTACAGTCACCGCATTATCCGTTTACTGGATGGGCAGACTGTGATGGAAAACATCATGATATAATACGCAGCCAACCTAAAATTTATATCAGTTAATTAAAGTGCTTTCTGAGGCCCGTTTCCGCGAAAAGGAACGGGCCAAATGAAAGATTAAACGCCTTGTCTATGCTTAAAAACTACATCAAAATTGCCTGGCGAAGCCTGTGGAAAAACAAAGTTTTTTCGGGTATTAACATAGCGGGCCTATCGGTAGGTATGGCTGCCTGTATCATGATCATGCTGTTCGTTTTCTACGAGAAAAGCTTTGATAATTTCCATACTAAAAACATTTACCGGTTAAACGAGGTGCAGAAATTCCCCGGAATGGTGGCCTCTCAAAAAGTAGGCTTATCCATGTATCCCATGGGGCCAACTATTAAAAGTGACTTCCCCGAGATCAAAAACTTTACCCGTGTAAAATGGAATAATAAGTTCCAGGTTACTTATGCTGATAAGAAACTGTTTTTGCCGCAAGTGTTTTTTGTCGATTCGACATTTTTGAAAATGTTCGATTTTAAACTGATCAGTGGCGACAGACTGGCGGCTTTAGAAAAACCCAATACCGTTGTGCTTACGGCAGAAACAGCTAAAAAACTTTTTGGCGATGAAAACCCTATTGGTAAATCCATTACCCATTACGGCAGCGATACCACCAGCTATGCGGTTACCGGGATACTGGAGAATGTGCCTAAAAACTCGCAAATGCAGTTTGATGGGCTGTTTTCGTTCCGTACCATTTATAAACCATGGATGAATAGCTGGGGCGGCAACTGGCTGGATACTTATTTTGAAATAGACCCGAAAGCCAATATCGCGGCGCTGGAAAAAAAATTCCCGGCTTATCTTAAAAAACACATGGATGGTGATGGTTGGAAACATTACGAATTGTTTATACTGCCACTAAAAGATATCCATGCAAATGCCCAGGATATCGGTTTGGATTATCTCAACTTTCAAAAATTTGATAAAAACGCCACCAACCTGTTCGCCATAATTGCCATTATTGTTTTAATAATTGCCTGTATCAATTTCATGAACCTTTCTACCGCGCGTTCTGCCGAGCGCGCAAAAGAGGTGGGTATCCGTAAATCAATAGGGGCGCAAAGGTTCCAACTATCGCTGCAGTTTCTGGGCGAGACGGTTTTGTTATCGCTTATAGCATTGATATTCGCGTTGATTATTGTGGTGTGCACACTGCCTTATGTAAATGAATTAAGCCAGCGCGATATCAGCTCGCCATTATTCCATCATGTTGGTTTTATACTGGCTATTATTGGCGGGACGGTTTTAGTTGGTGTGTTATCCGGTATTTATCCGGCTGTGTTCCTTTCGTCATATCAACCTGTTAAAGTGTTAAAAGGCTCGGTTGAAACGGGAAAGAATAAAGGCAATTTCCGCAACATCTTAGTTGTCGGTCAGTTTGCCAGCGCGGTATTCCTGATGATAGCCACCATTTTTGTAGTGAAGCAGTTACGCTTTATGCAGCAAAAGGATCCCGGCTTTACCCGCGACCAGATTGTAACCATCCCGCTGGACAACTCGGCACGTAAAAACTATGACCTGCTGAAACAACAACTATCAGGTAACACCCTTATTTCAGGTGTTACAGGCGCACAAGATTTATTGGGCAGCCACCTGGATCAGTCGGGCGTAAGTTTTAGATACGGTAACGAGCCCCTGCGCGAATTAGCCACTACGCGATTGATTGTTGATTATGATTATCTAAAACTGTATAATATTAAACTGGCTGCCGGAAACGACTTTTCACCTGAAAAATCGGCCATTGGGAGGCAATACATCATTAACGAAGCACTGGCTAAAGAATTATTAAAGGACCTGCCGCATGTAAAAACCGAATCGCTGATTGGGAAACGGTTTGGTTTCGATTCGTTAGGGACAATAGTAGGTATCGCTAAAAATTTCAACTTCAACTCGCTGCACTATAAAATTGAAACCATGTTTCTCTCCAATCACAGTGACTGGGGCCTTGGCCAAATGTCGGTTAAAATAAAGGCCGGTAAACAGGCGGATGCGCTTGCTTTTATCCAGTCGGTATGGCGAAATATTAATCCCGATCAACCTTTCGAATACAAATTTCTGGACGATCATTTTGCCGAAGTATACCGTGCCGATAACCAGGTAAGTAAAATTGTAGGGATACTGGCTGGTTTGGCTATCCTGATATCCTGTTTGGGCTTATTCGGTCTGGCATCTTACTCGGCCGAGAAACGGGTTAAGGAAATTGGGGTACGCAAAGTATTAGGCGCATCGGTACAAAACGTTGTGCTATTGTTATCAGGCCATTTTGTAAAACTGGTTTTAATAGCCAATATTATTGCCTGGCCATTAGCCTGGTATGCCATGCATAAATGGTTACAGGATTACGCCTACAGAATTGAAATTAACTGGTTCACCTTTGTGTTTGTAGCATTGCTATCGGTATTTATCGCATTGATAACTATCAGTTTCCAATCGGTAAAAGCGGCTATAGCTAACCCGGTGAAAAGTTTGAGGAGTGAGTAAAGAAGTCCGGAAGTCCGCATAAGTCAGAAAGTCCGGAGGTAGGAATCTAAGATAATATCTTTCGGACTTTCGGTCTTTCCGACTTCCGGACTAAATAGTTAAACATGTTACGCAACTACATCAAAACCGCATTTCGCAGCCTGTTAAAAAACAGGACTTATAGCTTTTTGAATATTTTTGGCCTGGCTATTGGCATTGCCTGCGCGGCCTTTATTTTTTTATGGGTTGAAGATGAGCTTAATTTTGATGATGTTCACCTAAAAAAGGACCGGCTGTTTATAGCCCGCGAAAACCAACAATATACCGATCATATTTTCACCCACTCATCCACACCCGGATTGATGGGGCCTGCTGTGCTGGCCGAGGTGCCAGGCGTAGCAAATATCTGCCGCACCAGTGAAGAGCAAACCTTTTTGTTTACCCAGGGCGACAGGGCATTTTATGCCACCGGTAAATATGCCGAGCCATCCATATTCAGCATGTTTACCATGCCTTTTGTGCAAGGCAACGCGGCCTCGGCTTTTGCGCAGGTACATTCGCTGGTGATCACCCAATCAACGGCTAAAAAGTTTTTCGGCAACGAAACAAATATCGTAGGTAAAACCATCAGGGTTGATAATAAGCAAGATTATGTAATTGGCGGGGTAATTAAAGATAACCCGGCTAATTCAACCTTTCAGTTTGAATGGCTGATGCCTTTTAAAGTGTTTTTTGATGCCAGTCCGTGGTTGCAAAACTGGGGAAATAATTCGCTGCATACTTATATCGAACTAAAACCGGGCGTAGATCCGGAAACGGTAAACAAACAGCTTTACAATTTTATACCTAAAAAATTGCCGGGCGCAATTAGTCATGTGTTTTTGTTTGGTATGAAGGACTGGCACCTGTACGATGTTTTTAAAGATGGGAAGCAAACCGGTGGCGGCCGCATACAGAGTGTCCGTATGTTCTCTATAATAGCGTGGATCATCCTGTTTATTGCCTGTATTAACTTTATGAACCTGGCTACCGCCCGCAGCGAAAAGCGTGCACGGGAGGTAGGTGTGCGTAAGGTACTTGGCGCCGGTAAAAAAATGCTCATCGCGCAGTTTATTGGCGAGGCTTTGTTTATGGCAATGCTCTCAGCCGTTATTGCTGTATTGATAGTAGTACTGTTATTACCAGCCTTTAATACATTGGTAGAAAAGCAGTTAACGGCTGGGTTTAATAACCCGTCGCATATTTTAGGCGTATTGCTTATCGCCATAGTTTGCGGATTGGTGGCGGGCAGTTATCCATCTTTATATCTGTCATCATTTAACCCGGTATCGGTATTAAAGGGGATTAAGCTAAAAGATGGCGGCGCGGCATTTATCCGCAAGGGATTAGTGGTTACACAATTTACGATATCTATTGTACTTATTATTTGCACCATTATTGTTTACCAGCAAATACAACATATAAAAAACAGACAATTAGGCTTTAACAGGGATAACCTGATAGAGATGGACGCGCAGGGCGCCATTGTAAAAAACTTTAGCCGTATAAAGCAGGATTTGCTGAATACTGGCCGTGTAGAGAACGTGGCCCTCACGGATCATCCAACCTTGTACGATGGAAATAATACATCGGGCTATACCTGGGAGGGCAAGCCTGCAAATGCGATGGTATTAATATCGCGCCGGTATGTTACCCCCGAATTTATGGCCACATTAGGTATGAATATGGTATCAGGCCGCAATTTGACGGTTTTGGATACCACAGTAACATCGGGTGTAGTAATAACCCAATCCCTCGAAAAATTGATGGGTAAGGGAAGCGCCATAGGTAAAATTATCAGGCATGATGGTAACGGAACTGCGGTTAAGGTAGTTGGTGTGGTAAAGGATTATGTGTATGGTTTTATGTATGGTAAATCAGACCCGGTGGTGTTTTTGGGACTGCCGCCCGAGCGCGCCAACTACTTGTACATCCGCTACAAACCGGGCCATGATGTGGGAAAAGCAATTGATGCCTTACAAGCCGTAATGAAAAAAGATAATCCTGCATATCCGTTCGATTACCGCTTTGTGGATACCGAGTTTAATAAATTATTTACCGGTGAAATGCTGGTAAGTAAACTATCGCGGGTATTTGCAGCGCTGGCTATTATTATATCCTGCCTTGGCTTATTTGGATTAGCGGCTTATACCGCCGAGCGCAGAACGAAAGAAATAGGTATCCGCAAGGTGTTGGGTGCCAGTGTATCCAGTGTAACCAGGCTGCTATCTATGGATTTTTTACAGTTGGTGATTGTTTCGTGTGTGCTGGCATTCCCGCTGGCGTATTATTTTATGCACGATTGGCTTAGGCAATACCCGTATCGCATTGGTATAGCCTTTTGGGTGTTTGGAGCAGCCGGAGCGGCCGCCATTGTAATTGCTTTGGTAACTATCAGTTTCCAGTCTATCAAAGCGGCAATAGCTAACCCGGTGAAGAGTTTAAGGAGCGAATAGAAAAGTCCGGAAGTCCGCATAAGTCGGAAAGTCCGGAAGTTAGGAATAAAAAGCATCATCATCCGGACTTTTGGTCTTCCCGACTTCCGGACTAAATTTTAAGTACATGATCAAAAACTATATCAAAATTGCATGGCGCAACCTGCTGAAAAGCAAGGTTTATTCGGTTGTCAATATCGCTGGGCTTACCATTGGTTTGGCTATTGGTATGTTAATATTATTATGGGTACAGGACGAATTGAGTTTCGATAGCTTTCATACCAAAACAAAAACGATATACCAGGTTAACTCCTTCTTAGGCACAGGTGATAGCAAAAGGATCTGGAACACTACGCAGGGGCCGGTAGCTACTGTAGCATTAAAAGAAATACCGGGTGTTATACATGCGGTACGTATAACATCGGCAGGCAACAGTATCTACAATTACAAAGACAAGCAATTAAAGGAAGAAAGCCAGGCCTATACCGATCCCTCCTTTTTCACACTGTTTGATTTTAAACTGATTGAGGGCGACAAGAAAAATCCGTTCCCGACTGATCAGTCTGTTATCATCACCCAATCAACCGCCCGCAAATATTTTGGTAGCGATGAAGCCATAGGCAAAGTTATCCAGCAAGACCATAAAGATAATTATACGGTAAGCGGCGTAATTGCCGATTTTCCGGATAATTCCAGCATTAATTACAATATGCTGTTCAGCATGAATATCTGCGCCAAATGGTATACCGGGAAGAATTTTTGGAAATCGCTGGATACGGATTGGGGCAACTTTGGCTACACAACTTTTTTAGAAGTGCAGCCGGGTACCGATTTAAAACAGGTGGGTGAGAAACTGATCCGCATACAGATGAAGAACGCGCCGCACATTAAAGCAAGCGTGAAAGAAAACGCGTATCGTTTACAACCCATTTCACAGATCCATTTATACGCTGCCGATGGAACAGATTCGGGGATGCAAACGGTGCGGATCTTTTTAATCATCGGGATTGTTACCTTGCTGATTGCCTGTATCAACTATGTTAACCTGTCTACCGCGCGTTCTATGCTGCGGGCTAAGGAGGTAAGCATCCGTAAAATAGTGGGTGCGCAAAAACAGCAGTTGTTCAGCCAGTTTATAGTAGAGTCGGTATTGTTTTTTTGCCTGTCGCTGGTATTAGCCTTTATGGTAATGGCGGTATTGCTGCCCTATTATAATAATATTTCGGGCAAACACCTGCACTTAAACCTGCTTGATCTGAATATCTGGAAAATAGTGCTGATCACCTTCGTTGGTACCTTGGTTGTATCATCGGTTTATCCATCATTATTACTTTCATCCTTTGAGCCGCTGAAAGCCTTAAAGGGTAAATTATCATTGGGTATTGGTAATACCACCTTTCGCAAAATGTTGGTAACCACACAGTTTGTATTTTCGGTTACGTTGATCATTGTTACATTGGTGATTGGCAGGCAGCTGAAATACATCCGCGAGCAAAATCCGGGTTATGACAGGTCGCAGGTCTTCTCGTTCCGTGTAGGGCAAATGCGCAAGCATATTGATGCCGTAAAAGCCGAGCTAAAGAATCAACCGGGTATTTTGGCGGTAACTACTGCCGATAATAAACTGGTAAACAATACCAACACCACCGCCGGGGTAGATTGGAATGGCAAGGATGTAACAACCCAGTTTATTATTCATCATTTTGGTATCGATGAAAACTTTATACCGGTAATGAAACTGAAGATGCTGGCCGGGAATAATTTCACCGCCTCGAAAGCAGATTCGGCGCATTTTATATTGAATGAGACGGCTGTAAAAATGACCGGCATTAAAAACCCCATTGGTAAGCGCTTTAAGTTTCAGGAAACAGAGGGGACGATAATAGGCGTGGTGAAGGATTTTAACGCGGCATCATTTAAAGAGCGGATTGAACCCGCCGTAATTTACTACGAGCAACAGGGCAACCGGCTTTATGTAAAAACCACCGGAAAAAACGCGGCCCGGGCCATAGCAGCCACCGCGCGTTTATGGGATAAATACAACCCCGGCTTCCCGTTTGAGTATAGCTTTATGGATGATGATTATGCTAAGCTGTATCAATCAGATCAGCGCAGCGGCACCTTGTTTAATGTATTCTCGGTAATAGCCATTATCATATCCTGCCTGGGCTTGTTCGGGCTGGCTACCTACACCGCGCAGATCATGACAAAAGAGATAGGTATCCGTAAGGTATTAGGTGCAAGTGTGGCCGGTATTATCGCCCTGGTATCTAAAGATTTTTTAAAGCTGGTAGTAATCGCCATCGTTATCGCATCGCCGATAGCCTGGTGGGCTATTAATAAATGGCTACAAAATTTTGTTTATAAAATTAATGTTAACGGCTGGATATTCCTGTTATCGGGGGTAATTGCTATCGGTATCGCCCTGTTAACAATTGGTTTTCAAACGGTTAAAGCGGCTATCGCAAACCCGGTAAAGAGTTTAAGGAGTGAATAACTAAGTCCGGAAGTCCGCATAAGTCGGAAAGTCCGGAAGCAGAATATATACACACAAATACCTTTCGGACTTTCGGTCTTTCCGACTTCCGGACTAAAAAAAGCGCTATGTTAAGAAACTACATCAAAACCGCATGGAGAAACTTGTTGAAAAACAAGTTCTACTCGTTTATCAATATTTCGGGCTTAACCCTGGGCTTAACCATAGGTATACTGATATTGCTATGGGTACAGGATGAACTGAGTTTTAACAGTTTCCATAAGCAAACGCCAAATATTTACCGTATGGAGCTTTTTGGGGGCACCGGTGCCAGTAAACAGATATGGCAAAGCACAGTGGCGCCAATGGGGCCATTGGCTAAACAGGAATTCCCCGAAGTAACCGAGCAGGTACGTATAGCTAATAATTTTTTCTTTTCGCTTTACAAATACCAGGATAAATCATTCAGCGATAATGTAGGGGTATTTGTCGATCCGTCGTTCTTTTCGGTGTTTGATTTTAAACTTACGAAAGGAGATGCGCAACACCCTTTTCCGGATAATAACTCCATTATTATTACACAAACCACGGCCCGTAAATATTTCGGCAATGAAGATGCCATGGGCAAAACCATCGAAACTAAAAATGAGAAAGTAAACTTCAAGGTAAGCGGCGTAATCAACGATTTCCCCCAAAACTCGGATATCAAAGCTGATATGATTATGCCCATGGGCTTTATGCGCCAGCAGCTGATTAATATGAAAAACGATGTAGATAATGATTTTAACCAGTATATGTACAATACATACCTGGTTTTAAAACCGGGTACATCATTAAAAGCCTTATCGGCAAAATTAAACAAGCTGCACCTTAAACACCGCGCCGAAGATACTGATGCCGATTACCTGTTGTTACCGCTTGCCAAAATGCACTTATATAATGCCGATGGCAGTAACAAGGGTATCGAAACAGTACGGGTATTTATTATCATATCCTTATTGATATTGGTAATTGCCGCCATTAATTATGTTAACCTTTCTACCGCGCGCTCCATGCTGCGGGCTAAAGAGATCAGCATGCGCAAAATTATCGGCGCGGCTAAATCGCATCTGTTTATGCAGTTTATGGTAGAAACGGCCTTGCTTTTTGTATTGGCAGCAACACTGGCCATCGCCCTTATTTATGTGCTGATGCCGGTATTTAACCAGGTATCGGGCAAGCAACTGGTATTTAATCCGGCTGATTATCATATTTGGCTGGTTATCCTGTTAACTATTACAGGCACCTTAATAGCATCCAGCATTTATCCGGCTTTGTTGCTTTCATCATTTCAACCATTAAAAGCGTTAAAAGGTAAAATCTCCAACAGTATTGGCGATGTGCTGTTCCGTAAAATTTTGGTGGTTACGCAGTTTGCCTTTTCCATTATGCTGATAGCCGGTACCATTGTAATTACCATGCAACTGAATTACATACGTACTAAGCAATTGGGTTATGACAGGGCGCATGTACTTACCTATAATATGGGGGGCATGTTTAAGCATTACGAAGCCGTAAAAGCCGAATTGTTAAAGCAACCCGGTGTACTGGCCGTTACACGCGCATCGGGCAATATTGTGAGCCTCGGCAATATCACCGGCTCTACCGATTGGGAAGGCAAATTACCGGGCCAAACCTTTATTGTACGCCCCATGGCGGTTGATAAAGACTTTGTATCTTTTTTTAAAATGAAAATGACTTTGGGCAGCGCGTTTACTGGTAGTGTTGCCGATACCAATCGCTTTATACTAAATGAAACGGCTGTAAAAGAATTAGGACTAAAGAACCCCATAGGCAAACGCTTTAAAATGTGGAAAACCGATGGTGTGATTATGGGGGTTATTAAGGACTTCCACTTTTCATCCATGAAAGAGAAGATCGGCCCGGCTGTATTTTATTACAACCCCGACCATTTGGGTTCAATTTATATTAAAACCACGGGGCAAGATGCACAAAAGGCTATCGCTGCATCTAATAAACAGTTTAAAGCCTACAACAGCGACTTTACATTTAATTATAGTTTTTTAGATGATGATTTTAACCGGCTTTACAAAGGCGAACAGCAGGAGGGCATACTGTTTATTTATTTTGCCGGAATAGCCATATTTATTTCGTGCCTGGGCCTGTTGGGTTTAGCGGCCTATACCGCGCAGGTACGTACCCGCGAAATTGGTGTACGCAAGGTATTGGGAGCAAGTGTTGCCAATATCACCCGTATGCTTTCGTTTGATTTTTTAATACTGGTACTGTTATCCGTTATCATAGCCACCCCTGTAGCATGGTACGGCATTAATAATTGGCTACAAGGCTTTGCCTATCGTACCGAAGTACATTGGTGGGTATTTGTACTGGCTGGTGGCAGTGCCATGCTGATCGCGTTGTTAACCATCAGTTACCAGGCTGTAAAAGCGGCAATTGTTAACCCTGTTAAAAGTTTAAGAAGTGAATAGAAAAGTCCGGAAGTCCGCATAAGTCGGAAGACCGGAAGCAAAATATATATACACAAATACCTTTCGGACTTTCGGTCTTTTCCGACTTCCGGACTAATTTGAAAAATTATGATAAAAAACTACATTAAAATTGCCTGGCGCAATTTAAAGCGCAACAAGGCTTATGCAAGCATCAGTGTTATTGGTTTGGCTTTGGGCATGGCCTGCGGCATACTGATATTTACACTCATTACTTATCATTTAAGTTTTGATAACTTTCATCACAACCCGGATAGGATCTACCGGATCACTACCGAATGGCACGATGAGAAAGTAGATAAATCAAACGCGGTGCCAGTGCCTGTGGGCGAGGCCTTCCGTTCAGATTATACCCTGGGCGAAAAAACAGCACGTACCATTAGCTATAATAAGACGCTGATCTCATTTAACAGCGGTAGCGAGGTGAAAAAGTTTCGTGAAGAGACGGGTGTTGCATTTACCGAGCCAGAATATTTCGATATCCTTAATTTCCCTTTAATAAAAGGTGAAAAAAAAGGCTTGCTGTCGCAACCGGGGCAGGCATTGATCACCGAGAAGATAGCCACTAAGTACTTTGGCACTGGCGAGGCTATTGGCAAGGTGATCCGCCTGGATAACCAGATCAGTTTTACAGTTACCGGTGTTTTAAAAAACCTGCCGGCCAATACCGACCGCAAACAGGAGATCTATGTATCATATGGCAATTTTAAAGAATATGCCGGCGGACTTGAAAAGGCCTGGGGCGGTGTTTACAGCGGTAGCGAAGCTTTTACTTTGTTGAAAACGGGTGTTAGCGCAGCACAAGCCAATAAAGCTTTAGCCGAATTAGTGAAAAAAAACTTAAAAGGCACAAGGGATCAAAAAGTGTGGCATTTTGTTTTGCAGCCGCTTAACGATATCCATTTCAATGCCGAACTGGATGGCTATGCTGATAAAAAGTACCTGTGGGCGCTGTTCTTCATTGGCTTGTTCCTCATTATTACCGCCTGTGTTAATTTTGTTAACCTGGCTACGGCGCAAGCCCTTAACCGCTCGAAGGAAGTTGGGATCCGTAAGGTATTGGGCAGTTTGCCACACCAACTATTCTGGCAGTTTATTGCCGAAACAGCTATTATTACCGTTGTGGCCGTAATTGTTGCCTGCGGGCTTTCCGAGTTGGCGTTGCCGGTCATTAATAACCTGTTTACGTCTACAATGAGTTTCGACTGGCTGAAACTGGGGGCATTTATTACGCTTACTACCGTGGTGGTGGTTTTTTTATCGGGCTCGTACCCTGGTTTGGTACTGGCACGTTTCCAGCCTATTTTGGCATTAAAAAGCAAGCTATCACAAAAGGATATCGGCGGGTTTTCCTTACGCCGGGTGTTAGTGGTTACGCAGTTTGCCATATCGCAGGTACTGATCATTGGTACCATCATTGTTGTGGCGCAGCTGCATTACTCGCAAAGCACCGATCTTGGTTTCACTAAGGACGCGGTTGTAATGTTACCCATGCCTAATAACGATAAGGCTATTATCAGCACCATACGCAATCGGTTTAACGAGGTAAAGGGAGTAGAGAAAGTTTCATTTTGTTATGCGGCCCCGGCATCGCAATCAAACAGCACCACGGGCGTTAATTATGACCATCGTGTTGAAGAGGAACATTGGGGTATTAACATGAAATCGGCGGATGAGAATTACCTGTCGGCTTTTAATATTAAACTGGTGGCCGGCCGCAATTTCTTCCCGGCTGATAGCGCGCGCGAGTTTTTGGTGAATGAGACCTTTGTACGCAAACTTGGTTTAAAACCCGGGGATGTGATCAACAAAACTATCGGCGTTAACGGCAAAACATTAACCGGCCCTATAGTGGGTGTGGTAAAGGATTTTTACAATTACTCGTTCCATACTGAAATTGCGCCGATATGTATTATGCCCAGTATGGAGAGGTGTCATAGCGTAGCGTTGAAAATTAATATGCGTAATGCCAAAACCACACTGGCATCGGTAGAGAAAATATGGAATAGTACCTTCCCCGATGAACTTTATTCGCACCGGTTTTTGGACGACACTATTGCCAAGTTTTACGAGATGGATAATATCCAGCTAAAGCTGATCGAATCGTTTGCCTGCATAGCTATTCTGATAGGTTGCCTGGGCCTTTATGGACTGGTATCGTTTATGGCAGTACGCAAAACCAAAGAAATTGGGGTGCGTAAAGTATTAGGCGCTAACATACTGAACGTACTGTGGCTATTTGGTAAGGAGTTTACCTACCTGTTGTTAATAGCGTTTGCCATAGCCGCGCCGCTGGCCTGGTGGGCCATGCACAATTACCTGCAGGATTTTACCTACCGGATAAGCATTGGCCCCGGTATATTCCTGATGGCTATTTTATCGACATTTATAATAGCGGGCATAACGGTGAGTTACCGGTCGATTGTAGCGGCATTGGCTAACCCGGTTAAGAGTTTGCGAAGCGAGTAGGGGGAGTCTTAAGTTCTAAGTCTTAAGTCATTAGTTCAAAGACTTCAGACTAATGACTTAGGACTTGAATTGTATCATAACCGTACGCTTTCTGTTACGTAAGCGTACGGTTAATATCATGTTGTATGTGTTTAATTTATTGATAATCAATTAGTTGATTATTTGGTATATTATTGTATTCATAGTTGTTGTTGCATTCAATAAACAATCATTCAAAATTGAATCTATGATCAGGAATTACATCAAAATAGCATGGCGGAATTTAACCCGCAATAAAGTGAGCAGTATTATTAATATCAGCGGCCTGGCTATAGGTTTGGCTTGTGTGTTATTGATAGGTCTGTATGTAAAGGATGAGTTAAGCTACGATCGTTTTTTTAAGGATAATAACCGCATTTATCGTGTTAACGTGAACGTTAAAATGGGCGATGCTGATGTAACGGCCGGGCACACCCCGCCTCCAGCAGGCGCCGCCTTACGCAATAGCTTTCCCGAAATTGAGAGTTATACCCGTATTTTTTTGCCGGGCGACGAGATTGTCCATTACGAAATAAAGGGCGAGAAAAAATCACTCACCGAAAAGAACCTGTTATCGGTTGATAGTAATTTTCTGCAATTTTTTAGTTATAAGATGCTGGCCGGCAATGCGGCTAACGCTTTGGATGGGCCAAATTCGGTAGTGCTTACCCAAAAGGCTGCCAAGCGTTATTTTGGTGATGCCGACCCAATGGGTAAAACATTGGTTTTTGATGAGTATTCCAAACCATTTACGGTAACCGGCATCCTGGAAGATATCCCCGCACAATCCTCCTTACAATTTGAAGTACTACAATCCAATATAGGTATGCCCCCGGTTAAACGGTTTGACTGGAGCTGGATATGGCTGCAAATGGGCACCTATGTAAAACTTCATAAACCTACCGATGCAGCCGGGATTAAACAGTTGGAAAGTAAATTCCCGGCTATGATCAAAGAACAGGCTTCCGCGGCATTCAACCGTGTTGGCCAACCTTTTGATGAATTTAAAAAGAAAGGCGGCCGCTGGGACCTGCACCTGCAGCCATCAACCGATGTGCACTTGTATTCGGCAGGTATTGCCAGTCGTTTTATTGAGCAGGGTGATATCAAAAACGTTTACATCTTCTCGGCAGTGGGCTTATTTATTATGCTGCTGGCCTGTGTAAACTTCATGAACCTCTCTACCGCGCAATCGGCTAAGCGTGGCAAAGAGGTAGGGATCCGTAAAGTATTAGGTTCTGAACGCGGGCAACTGATCGGGCAGTTTATTGCCGAGGCCATGCTATACACCATACTGGCTATGTTTATTGCTATTGCAATGGTTATCATCGCCTTGCCGTTATTTAATAATCTATCGGGCAAAGCGCTTAGCCTGAATGTGTTTTATAGCGCATCTACCTGGATGTATCTGATTATACTGATTAGCATTACCGGTTTGCTGGCCGGCAGTTACCCGGCGTTTTACCTTACATCGTTAAAACCGGTGAGCGTATTAAAAGGCAGTGGTTTATTTAAAGGATCGGTTAGCACTTTTTTTACCCGCAACGCGCTGGTGGTGTTCCAGTTTACCGTATCAACTACCTTGATCATTTGTACCATAGTAGTGTATAAACAATTGATATATAACCATACTAAAGACCTGGGCCTGGATAAACAAAACGTAGTAATTATATCCAACACCGGCCGGCTGGGCCAGAGCCAGGAAAGCCTGAGGCAGGAAATTTTGAAAATGCCCGAAGTATTGAACGCCAGTATCACAACAGGTATCCCTTCAGGAAGGTCATTCGGCGATTTTTATGTGCCCGAAACCGGTTTGGATAACATTAAGCAAGGCGAAAATAATATCGCCCTGTCTTCCTTCATTACCGACGACGCGTTTATACCAACCTTAAACTTAAAGATGGCACAGGGCCGCGCATTCTCCAAAACCTTTGCCGATTCGTCTGCTGTCATCCTGAACCAGACAGCCGTTAAGCAAATAGGATGGAAGGATCCCATCGGCAAAACAATTACCTATCCTGGCAACGGCAATCAAAAATTTACAGTGATTGGTGTGGTTAAAGATTTTAATACCGAATCCTTACACAACGAGGTATCGCCTTTTGCTTTGTTTTATACTACATCCAAAACTTACCGTGTGGGCGTGTCCTATATCACCGTAAGGGTAAAACCCGGCGATTACAGTAAAACCATCAGTCACCTGCAAAGTAAATGGAAACAGTTTTCGCCGGATGCGCCATTTGAATACAGCTTTATGGATGCCGAGTTTGACGCCCTGTACCGCGCCGATCAAACCGTAGGCAAGGTATTTAGCGTGTTTACCTTTTTATCGCTTACCGTGGCTTGTTTAGGCCTGCTGGGCTTGGCTATTTACACGGCCGAGCGCCGCACTAAAGAGATCGGGATCCGTAAAGTATTGGGGGCATCTGTACAAAATGTGGTGCAAATGTTATCGAAGGAGTTTTTAAAGCTGGTTATTATCGCCTCGGTATTTGCATTCCCGCTGGCCTGGTATGCCATGAATAAATGGCTGGAAGACTTTGCCTACCGAACAGCTATCAGCTGGTGGGTATTTGCATTGGCGGGTGGCTTAACCGTAATAATTGCTTTGGTTACCGTTAGTTTCCAGTCGATGAAAGCTGCCATAGCTAACCCGGTTAAAAGTTTAAGGTCTGAGTAGAAAAAAGTCCGGAAGTCCGCATAAGTCGGAAAGTCCGGAAGTAAAAAATAGCAAGAAGCATCTTCCGGACTTCCGGTCTTTCCGACTTCCGGACTAATTTTAAATTATGATCAAAAACTATATCAAAATTGCCTGGCGCAACCTGTACAAGCGTAAGGCTTTTTCGTTGATCCACATTTTGGGGTTAACCATTGGCATTACGGTATGCCTGATGATCTTCCTGTATATTATGAACGAGTTTAGCGTGGACAGCTTCCACAAAAACGAGAAAAACATATATAGGGTGATGCGCAAGTTTGATAAAATGAAAACCAGCGTGCCCTATCTATCAGGCCCGTACGCGCCGGCTTTGCTGAACGATTTCCCGAACGATATTAAAATGGCTGTGCGGGTGCAGGCAACAAATAATTTGGTATCATTTGATGATAAGGCTTTTTCTGAAAGGAAGATCTATAACGCCGATGCCGGCTTTTTTACGTTATTTTCTTTTCCGCTGATTGCAGGTAGCCCTACAGATGTGCTCAAGAATCCTAACAGCATTGTCCTTACCGAAAAAACAGCGAAAAGATACTTCGGCAGCGTTGCTAACGCGATGGGTAAGGTGGTAACATTAGATAAGCGCCTGCAGTTAAAGGTAACCGGCATTGCCAAGAACGTGCCGTCAAACTCGCACCTTGATTTTGATATGGTAGTGCCGATATCAAACTACAGCAACAGCGATAACTTTAAGGTTTGGATTAATAACAGCATGTTTGTTTACGCCCTGCTGAACGAGCATACCGACAAAGCCCGGCTCGAGAGCCAGTTTGATGCATTTATGCAAAAGTATATGGGTAAGGATATGGCCAAATTCGGGTTTCATTTTACCCTGTCGCTTACGCCCATGAAGGATATTTATTTTGAGGATGCCTCATCCTTTGATAATGTGAAGCATGGTGATAAAAAGGTGGTTTATATTTTCCTTTCCATCGCCATACTCATTATGCTTATCGCTTGTATTAACTTCACCAACCTGTCTACCATCCGCGCGGTTGAGCGTTCAAAGGAAGTAGGCTTACGTAAGGTAATGGGCGCCCTGCGCGATCATTTGGTCATGCAATTTATCGGCGAGTCTATTTTGTTAACTGTTATATCCTGTATCTTATCCATAGGGTTGCTGTTACTGTTAATGCCTTATTATAACCAGTTGCTGGGCTACAGTTTAACCGTATCGTGGAATGCTTTGCCTATTTACCTGTTTTTAATTGGTGTGATACTGGTTGTGGGCTTTTTGGCCGGCAGCTACCCGGCGTTTTTCCTATCAGCGTTTTCGCCTATACAGGCTTTAAAGGGTAAGCTGAGATTGGGTAAAGGCGGTTCGTTTTTTAGGCAGGCGCTGGTAGTGGTGCAGTTTAGTATTTCGGTACTGCTCATCATCGGCACTATCGTAATTATGAACCAAATGAACTATGTAAAAAGCAAGAGTTTGGGCTATGATAAAGAGCAAACCGTTACTGTGCCGATAGATAATGATGATATTTATAATCACCGTATCGCTTTTAAAGAGCAGCTATTGCAAAATAGTAATATCCAGGCGGTTTCGTTAATGTCGGGCGAGCCGGGCGGTTTTTACGATATTTTTAGCTTTGATGCTGAAGGCCAGCGCGAGCAATTTAAGCCCCGTACCGAATTTGCCGATTTTGATTACGTAAAAACGCTTGGCCTGAAAGTTATAGCCGGTCGCGATTTCTCGCCGCAGTTTAAAACCGATACTACACAGTCTGTATTAATCAATCGCACAGCCGCTACCAAACTGGGTTTTACGCCCAACCAGGCTGTAGGCAAATGGATCCAGAACAGGTTCAGGGATAGCAGCCGACGCAGAATAATAGGCGTAGTGGAAGATTTTAACTTCCTGTCGCTGAAAGAGAACATGGATGCATTGGTTATCTCGCCAGCGGATGACAGGAGGGTAGCGGTAATTAAACTAAAACCCGGCGCTATAAACGGTGGGTTGGCAGCCATTAAAAGCGCTTACCGCCAGGTGGCCCCGGTTTACCCTTGCGAATACAGCTTCCTTGATCAAAAATTTGATGTTACTTATAAAAACGATATCCGCCAGCAAACCATCCTGAGCATATTTTCGGGCCTGGCCATATTTATCGCCTGTTTGGGCTTGTTTGGCCTGGCATCATTTACCGCCGCTAAACGCACAAAGGAAATAGGCGTACGTAAAGTATTAGGCTCTTCGGTACAGAACATCCTGTTCCTGTTGTCAAAAGATTTGCTGAAACCTGTATTAATAGCTACTGTGATAGCCATGCCATTAGGCTATTATTTTATGAATAAATGGCTGCAAAACTTTGCTTATCAAGTAGACTTAAGCTGGTGGATATTTGTGCTGGCCGGCTTTGTAACGGCAGTGATAGCTTTTGCCACTATCAGTTTCCAATCGGTTAAGGCTGCGGTAGCCAACCCGGTGGATAGTTTAAGGTCGGAATAAATTTGTCATCGAGTCATTGGGTCATTATTAATGTGGCGATACAATGACCCAATGACTCAATGACCCAATGAAATAATTATGTTCAGGATATATCTTAAAATAGCTTATCGTAACATCATTACCCGGAAGTTTTATACTTTCCTGAATATAAGCGGATTGGCATTGGCTATCAGTTGCTGCATCCTGATCTATTTGTATATCGGTTATAACTTAAACTTCGATACTTACCATAAAAACCCGGGCAGGACTTTCCGGTTGGTGCATGCGTTGCATTTAGATAAAACGGAGTACGACAGGGGGACATCGTATGCAGAATACCAGTACATGAAAACTAATGTACCCCAGGTACAAAAAGCCGCTTTTATGATAGAACGCCAAAGTTTTATTGTGAGCATTGCGGGTAATAATAACAAGCGGTTTAAAGAAGAAAATACGGTAGCGTTTACCAATTCCGAATGGTTTAACATTTTTAGTTACAAGTGGCTGTCCGGCAGTCCTGCCAGTTTGAATGTGCCTGGCAATGTAGTATTAAGCCAGAGAACAGCGCATAAATATTTCGGTGAAGTATCGCCAATTGGCAAAACACTTGCGTTTGATGGCCACCCGGTTATAGTTACCGGTTTGGTAGCCGATGGGCCTTATAATTCGGACATCCGGTCGGATATATTTGTATCCTTTAGTTCGCTTACCACCATAATTCCGGCATATGGCAGTGATAAAGACTTTTTAAAAGACTGGAACTATTCGGGCACTAAATACGCCGGTTTTGTTGTTTTAAAAAACACGTCGGATCAAGCTGCTGTTGAAAAACAATTAAAAGCCGTCACTCATAAAATGTTCGGTAAGGATGCCAAAATATTTGACTTTACCTTATTGCCGCTAAAGGAAGTGCATTTTGATACCCGCTATGGGGGAGTAGTTCAAAAATCACTGCTATGGACATTGTTTGGTATCGGTGTGCTGATTATTGCCATAGCAGTCATCAACTACATTAATATAGTAGTAGCCCAGCAAACCAAACGTAGTGTAGAGATAGGCACCCGTAAGGTATTGGGTGGTACGGCCATGCAGATTTTTATGCAGTTTATTACCGAATCGCTGGTTACCTCGGTTATCGCGGTTATTGCCGCTGTTGTTATGGTGGCTATGGTTTTGCCGGCGGCCAATAGCTGGCTGTTTACAGATCAGCCGGTTTATATCCTTTCGTACACCAATTTGTTTTTGTATACGGGTATTTTATTACTTATGATCACGATAAGCACCGGGACTTATCCGGCCTGGTTGCTAAGCCGCGTAAGTATTGCCGGCGCGCTTAAAAACAATGTAATGAACCTGCCTGCAGGTATCGGCCGCAAGGTTTTGGTGGTATTTCAAAATACGGTTACACAAGCCTTAATTGTTTGCACTATTATCATTGTGCTGCAGGTAAACCTGCTTAGGAATACCGATGTTGGTTTTAACCGAAAAATGGTAGTTACTATGCCGGTTGGCCAGGTAAATACATCACAAAAATATCAGCTTACACAAAAGCTGAAGCAGATACCCGGTGTTCAGTCACTTAGTTTTTGTTTAAATACCCCATCAAGCAATAGCATGCGTGGCGCTACGGTGCTGTTTAATAACCGGCCGAACTGGGAAAAATGGCCCGCCCGCTATGCCCTGGGCGATTCGGCCTATTGCCGCACCTTTGGTTTGACAATTATAGCCGGGCGTAATATGCGCGGCGCGCAAGCCGTCCCCGAATTCCTGATCAACGAAAAAATGGCTGCTATGCTATTGGGCCGGCAAAAAGATGCGGTTGTGGGTAAAAAACTATCAGCCGGTGATGTTAAGGGCGTAATTGTAGGCGTTGTGAAAGATTTTAACGTCAACTCCTTAGTGAAAGACATTGAACCATCCGTAATATTGGAAGACAGTACCCTGCAAACTAATATGGCAGTAAAACTTTCGGGCAATAACCTGCATGCCACTTTAAACACAGTACAGCAGGAGTACGAGCGTGTTTTACCCGAACAGGTATTCAGCTATCAATTTATTGATGATCAAATCGCGGCTTTATACAAAAAGGAAAACATCCAGCAAAAGCTGATCTGGCTGGCGGCGGTAATAGCAATAGTTATCAGTTCCTTAGGTTTATTAGGCCTGGTTTCTTTAGTTGCACTGCAGCGCACCAAGGAAATAGGGATCCGCAAAATATTAGGCGCGTCGGTTAGTCAGATCTGTTTAATGCTCTCTAACGATTTTATGTGGATGGTGTTACTGGCATTTGTCATAGCCGCGCCGCTATCGGTATGGGCAATGAACCAGTGGCTGCAAAGCTTCGCCTATCGCGTACAAATCCACTGGTGGATATTTGCTTCGGCCGGTGGGGTAGCTTTTATCATCGCTATGATATCGGTTGGTTTTCAGGCCATAAAAGCGGCGATAGCTAACCCGGTGAAGAGTTTAAGGAATGAATAAATCAAGTCGGGAAGTCCGGAAGTTGGAGTTACATATAATATCTTTCGGACTTTCGGTCTTACCGACTTCCGGACTAATTCAATAGCATGATCAAAAACTATTTCAAAGTTGCGTTACGCAGTATTAGCAGGCATAAGCTGTTTACATTTATCAATGTAATCGGGCTGTCTATTGGCATCAGCGCTGCTATTGTAATTTATCTGATTGTCCATTACGATTTGACGTTTGATAAATTTCAGCCGGATAATAACCGCATTTACCGCGTGGTAACCAATTTTGATTATTCAGGACAAATTGCTCCTAACCCCGGTGTATGCGGCCCCTTGCCGGGTGCAGTTAAAAACCAGGTTGCCGGTTTACAAACCATGGCCCCACTATACAGGATACTTTTGCCCGATGTTTCTATCCCGCAAAGCAAGGCTGCCCCGGTTAAGTTTAAGGCACAAAAAAACGTCGCGCTTGCCGATAAGGGGTATTTTGACCTGATACCTTACAAATGGCTGGCCGGATCGGCCAGGGACGCGCTGAATGCCCCTTACCAGGTGGTGCTGACATCGGAGCAGGCCAAACTGTATTTCCCGCATACCGCCTATCAGGATATGATCGGTAAAACAGTGATGTACGATACCATAAAAACAACGGTAAGCGGTATTGTGCAAACCTTATCGCAAAACTCGGGCTTTACTTATCACGATATGATCTCGTTCGCAACAGGATTAGCTAACCCAGACTTAAAAGCCGAACTGCGGTTAAATAATTGGGGCGGTACCAGTGTAAAACACCAGTTGTTTATCAAGCTATCGCCAAAAGCTACAGTAAGACAAATTGAAAAACAGCTCAACGATATCCTGATAAAAAACAACCCGGCCAAACCCGGCAGAACACAGAAATTTGCTTTACAGCCACTCAGCGACATCCATTTTAATGCCCGGTATGGCGGCATTGCCGGCTATGATGAGGTTGCCAGCAAAACTACTTTATACAGTTTATTAGGTATTGCCCTGTTTCTGTTGTTATTAGGTTGCATTAACTTTATTAATCTGACTACCGCACAAGCCACACAAAGGGCTAAAGAGATAGGTATCCGTAAAACGATGGGGAGCAGCCGTGCCCAGTTGATATTCCAGTTTCTAAGCGAAAACTACCTGGTAACGCTGATAGCTGTTATGGTTTCGGCATTCATTACACCATTTATACTGCAGTTATTTTCGGGTTTTATCCCGCCGGGCATTAAGTTTGATCTGCTGCATCAACCCGGGATCATCCTGTTTTTAATCAGTTTGTCAATTGCGGTCAGCTTGTTATCAGGCTTCTATCCGGCTATCACGTTATCGGGTTATAAACCTGTTTCGGTGCTTAAAAATCAATCGCAAAGTAGTTTAAGTAAAACGCGTAATAGCTTAATGCGTAAATCGTTAACGGTTACACAGTTTGTTATTGCGCAGGTTTTTATTATGGCCACAGTATTGGTAAGCAAACAGATCTACTACGCCACGCATAAGGAATTGGGTTTTAAAAAGGATGGTATTGTGATGATCAGTTCGCCATGGAAGAACCGGGTTTTAAGCCGCGATCAGTTTTTCCTGGATAAGCTGCGTGAAATACCACAGGTTGAAATGGTAAGCGCCGGTAACGATGCGCCATCGTCAGAAAACACCAGTTCAACAGAAGCCACTTATAAGGATGGTAAAAAGGAGATTAAACTGTCTAACTTATCCATGAAGTTTGGCGATGCCAACTACATCAGGCTCTATCATATCAAGCTATTAGCGGGCCGCAATCTGCTGCCGGCCGATACTAACAGGGCTTTTATGGCAAATCTTACCTTAACAAAAATGCTGGGCTTTAAAGACCCGAACGAGGCAGTTGGGAAAATCATTGACGGTTTTAACGGTGATAAGCGTATGCAGATCGTCGGGGTGATCTCGGATTTTCCGCAGGAGTCGCTGCATGCGCCGATAACTCCCTTGGTGATGATGACCAGTACTGATGTAAATTACCAGGGCACCTTTCACATTGCCTTAAAACCGCAAACAGGTGGAGGCAGCGATTGGGCAACTGCTTTCGCCGCCATACAAAAAGCCTGGAAGCAAGTATACCCTAAAGATGATATGGAATATGAGTTTGTTGACCAAACCATTGCCCGTTTTTACGAAAAGGAACAGCACACAGCCACTTTATTGAGCTGGGCAACCGGCTTGTCTATCCTGATCAGTTGCCTTGGTTTATTGGGCCTGGCTATTTATACCACCACCCAGCGCACAAAGGAGATTGGTGTACGCAAAGTGCTTGGCGCCTCGGTAGCGCAGATTGTAACCCTGCTATCGGCCGAGTTAATGGGCTTAACCTTACTGGCCTTTGCGGTAGCCGCGCCTATTGCCTGGTGGGCCATGAATAAATGGATCCAAAATTTTGCCGACCGTACAGCCATCAGCTGGTGGATATTTGTTGTGAGTGGTATGGCCATGCTATCTGCAGCCTTATTTACCTCCGCTTTCCAAACCATAAAAGCAGCTATCGCTAACCCGGTAAGGAGTTTGAGGAGCGAATAAAAAAGTCCGCAAGTCCGTATAAGTCGGGAAGTCCGTAAGCACAAGTCTTTCGGACTTCCCGACTTTCTGTCTTTCGGACTACTTTATTAAAACAACAACCGTCTTTTTATGGTTAATCAGGTAGAAACACATCAAACCTAAAAACCAATAACCATGAAAAACTACGAGACGATGGTCGATGCATTGAACGACCTTAATAAAAGGGGATATTCAGCAAATTTAAGCTTAGATGGGAATACGATAAATGATAAATCAGCCAATATACAAATGGGGCCTGATGATTTTGAAATAGACGAGTTTTACCGTTTTGAGGGCGCCAGTAACCCGTCTGATATGTCCATTCTTTACGCTATATCATCGCCAAAATATAACCTGAAAGGCGCATTGGTAAACGCTTACGGTACTTATGCCGATGATAGCGATTCGGCTGTATTGGCTAAGCTGCACCATTACCAGGTAAGTAAAAACCTGCACGGATCGGACAGGCCAACGGCTTAAAAACCGATAAAAAGCAGATGCTGCACCGTAGGAGCAAACGCCTTGTAGAAAATCAGTAAATAATAATACTCTCCTTATTCACCGGTCCCTGCAATCCCCAGGTTACGGTTTCGGCATAGGGCAGCGGGTAGTTTTTCAAGTTGGCTGCCTTCTCGTTACGGGTTGGTAATGTTACCGTTTGCCATGGCTTGCTTTGCGCGGATAATTGCAAAACAAAAGCGGGTACTAATAACATAACAGCTATTAGTTTTTGGGGAGAGGTTGCAGGAATAAGGTAGTCATCAGACTGTTGTTTTTGATGTGTTATTTTACCGGTTTAACCCCTTCGGATGTCATCACTACGCGTTTCATCGTGCCATCCGGGTTGTAATACAAGTAATCGATACAAACCGAACGATGGAAACTGCCCGCATCGGCAGCCAGCGCGCCGTTGTGATATACGAAGTACGATTTACCTTTAAAATCAATAATGGCCTGGTGATTGGTATTGCTATTGCCGGCAATTTCATTCAGGATGCCTTTATATTCCCAGGGACCGGTGATGCTGCGGCTCATGGCGTAAGCCGTTTTTTCGGGAAATTCATAAGCATACGACAGGTAATACCAGCCATTGTGTTTATGGATCCAGGGCGCTTCGGTAAAGTGTGGTAAACTAAAGGTTTTGATATCGCCGTCCAGTTCGGTCATGTTCTTTTTTAGTTTGGCATAGTAGCAAACCGTGTTTCCCCAAATCAGGTAAGCCTGTCCGTCATCATCAATAAAAACGGTGGGGTCGATATCGTCCCAGCTAATTTTGGTTTGTGTGGTCATATCGCTGGTCACCAATGCTGATCCGCGGGCGTCCTTAAAAGGGCCTTCGGGCTTATCAGCCACAGCCACAGCAATGGCCTTACCGTGGATGGCGCCATGGGTAATAGCTACATACCAGTAAAACTTGCCATCACGCTCAATCACCTGTCCGGCCCAGGCATCATCTTTAGCCCAGGCAAAATCTTTTACGTTTAAAGGTGAGGGGTGTTCGGTCCAGGTCACCATATCTGTTGACGAAAAGCAAAGCCAGTTATGCATACGGTAACTGCTTACCTTTTCAGGGGCTTCATCATGCCCGGTGTACAGATAAACCTTGTTTTTATAAACCAACGCGGCCGGGTCGGCCGTAAACTGATGACGGATAATAGGGTTACCGCTGGAATGGATAACGGTGTCTTTGGTTTGTGCAATTGCTTCGATGCCCGATAAGGTTAGGGCGCTGATTAGGAGTATGTTGAGTGTTTTCATGTTTATATATTCATTAACTTGTCATTGCGAGCGATAGCGCGGCACAGGCCTCGCAGCTCCTCGCAATGACAATGGGGGTATCTACCAATCCATCTTCACCAATTCCACACCCTGGCCTTGCAGGGTGGTTTTTACCGTATATGTTCCGTTGTGCACCGTCACTTTTTGAGCTTTACCCAGGCTTTGCAACATGCCGGCCTTTTCAAGCGTACCAATCTGCGCGGCGGTAGGCTGTTGCGGCGATCCCATCTTTTTCCATACCTCGTACGAGTTGCTGTGCGTCCAGTCGATCACATAGCGGGTAAGCGTAACCGATTTGGCGAGTATGTTATCCAGTTTAAGCGATACGCCGCGCGGGGTGCGGGAGTTATCATCATCGTGATAGTTCCATAGCATTACCGCGGCGGTTTTGGCATCAGCCGAGGCTAATGCGCCGATATCCGGCTGCTTACGGATGCCTGAATCCAGGATAGGTTTTATTTGGTACATGGCATCGCTTTGCACCTGTACGCGCTTGCCCTTCATCATACCAAACATGCGGAACACGTTCAGTACCGGTTTATCAACACCGTTGGTAGCCAGATCGCGGAAGCCTGCAAACCAGGACTGGTCTTCAAATTCAAACGACCAGCTAACGGCGCCAATCAAATTAACTTTATACTGATCGGCCAGTTCATAAGCGCGTGCAAATGAGGCGGCTGTATAGCTTGAATAAAGTGTTCCGTTGCGGTAAGCATTCTCAGGATTGGTGCTCATCCCGCAGGCGGCGCAGCCTTCCGGGTCGGACTCGCCAATGATAACCGGGATGTTTTTCAGTTGGGGGTACGAGGTGATCAGCTTGAACATATTGTTCATATTGCGCAACTGGTTCAATATGCCCATGCGCACCTGTCCGTTGGTGATCTTTGGCGATCCCTTGGCATGGAACAGCACTGCATCCAGCGGCGAACCTATTTTGCCGGTTACGTAATTGGTATCCTTTAAACAATGGTTCAGGAAGCCGGTCAGGAATTTCATACCACCGCCGGTTACGTTGGGGCCTCCTATACGGGCGGTTGGTAGCGCGCGTTTTACACCATCGGCGGCGTAATCATATAGCTTATAAAATTCGGGAACGGTTCCTTTCCAATAAGCGCCATCGGCTTCGTTCCAAACTTCCCAGTACCAGGTAGCTACTTCTTTAGCGCCGTAACGGGCTACGCAATGCTTTACCCATTGGTAAACCAGCTCGCCCCATTTTTTATAATCTTTTGGCGGATAAGCCCAGCCGGTTTCGATGGCTTTATACTCTACACCGGGTTTCCAGTTATGCTGGTAGGGTTGGGGATGGGTAGATAGCGCTTCGGGCATAAAGCCTATTTGCGCCAGTGGTTTCATACCGCGTTTTATGTAGGTATCAAATATACTGTCGACTATACGATAGTTATAAACCGGGTTACCTTTGGCATCTTCGGTATAAATATTGGTCGATCCCCATTTCAGCGCAGGTGTACCATCGCCAGATGTGAGCAGGTTGTGCACGCGCATGTATACCGGTACCGGGCTTAGGGCCGATAGTTCGGTTAACAGCTTGCGGCCATCCTTCATATAGGTATAATTCGGCTCATCATGCCCAAACCAGGCCCAAATGGGGGTCATATCGCCTACAGGCTTGTTCAAATCTACATTGATATTGGTTACAACGGGTGATATTTGCTGTGCATAGGCCGTATGGAATAATATGGCAGCCAATACCAATATCCGGCAAGCACGGTAAAGTTCCTTCATTTGTAGATTCGGTAAAATGAGTAAATAATTGGGTTTATAAAACTATTTTAAATGTAAGAAATACATTTATTAAAATAGGCCACTGTAACAGATTTTTTTAATAAAATCGGGATAGTGCAGGATGGCATAAGATTGATCGAAAAAGAATTCTTTAATGAAGTATGTTTAAATAGATTTGTGTAGAAGAAATCAAGCTAAGCCGAAATGAGAATCACAAAAATTAATATACCCAAACACGGAACTGATGGACTTGATCAGATTAAAATGGACAAGTTAAGTAATGTTGTTTTAATCGCAGGAAAAAATGGGTCAGGAAAAACTCGTATACTAAATAAAGTATTTAATATGTTTCCATCTAAACCGAATGAAATTTCCGTCAAAAATGCCAAAATGCAAATTGATGTCGAACAAAAAGATATAGATAATTTCGAACAACAATTAATAATGGTCAATAATCTATTGATTAACACGGTAGATGAAGTGCAAATTGAAGTAATGAACGAAAGAATACGGCAATATAGTGGTGCAAAAGATAGAGCTATTAAGCAAATAGAAAACTTAAATCTACAATATGACTGGAAACAAATTGAAACAACAGAATTGGCAGAAAAATACACATCTGTAAGGTTCGTTCCTAAGAATTTAGATTTACAGGATAGTGGCACGTTTGCAAAAAATTCAATTGTGAATTTTGCAAATAATATTGATGCAGTTGGAGTAGATAATTTACCACAGGGAACACTTGCAAAAATTCAAATTATTCAAGATCGATGGTTTGGTGCAACACATCATTTATCTGAAGCATCAGATGCGGAAAAAGTTCAAGCAACAAATGACTATGAAAAATTAGAAAAATTAATCTATATTTTTCTCAATACAAAAATTGGAAGAACATTAAATGGAGAACCTACGCTATTTAATTTTCCAATGGGGCAAGCACAATTATCGGACGGGCAAAAAATATTACTTCAATTTTGTTTAGCTATTTATAGCCAGGAAACCGCTTTGAAGGACTTAATATTAATATTGGACGAGCCGGAAAATCATTTGCATCCATCAGTTATAATTGAAACCATCGAGAGGATTCAAAAATGTGTTTCAAATGGTCAAATTTGGATTGCCACGCACTCTATCCCGTTGTTAGCACATTTTGATCCATCATTGCTTTGGTACGTTGAAAATGGAACTATAAGACACGCAGGTAAAACTCCCGAAAAGGTGTTAAAGAGTTTATTGGGAGATGAAAATGAAATTGCAAAACTTCAGGATTTTATTTCTTTACCTGCTCAATATGCAACAAGCCGGTATGCATTTGAATGCCTTCTTGATCCATCTGTTGTTAGTACAGATTCGAATGATCCTCAGTCATTGCAAATAAGAAAAGAACTTCTAAAATTAACTTCAGCAAGCCAACTAAGGATTTTGGATTATGGTGCCGGAAAGGGCCGATTAATATCTAATATCGTTGATTTAGATCAAAGCGATCAGGATAAACTAATTGAAAAAATCGATTACATCGCTTATGATAAGTTTGGGGATGATAAAGAGTTTTGTGAGGAAGCTTTAGGAAAAGCTTACGGAGATTGTAGCAACAGGTACTTTAACGATTTCAATGAACTGTTTTCAATCTACGATAGAGGGAGCTTCGATGTCGTAATCATGTGTAATGTTTTGCATGAAATTGATCCAAAAGAGTGGATAAAACTTTTTCAGACTAATGGAACCATATCAGATCTTTTAACGGATCAAGGTGTTTTATTATTAGTAGAGGATCACCAAATTCCAATTGGAGAAAAGGCATATCAAAAAGGATTTTTAGTTTTAGATACCCCACAATTAAAAGATCTGTTTAAGATAACGGAAAAAGATAAAGATTTTTCATGTTTCGATTTAAGAGGAGATGGGAGGCTAAAGGCTCACCAAATACCTAAAAGACTTTTAATGCAAATTGACGAGACTTCAAGATTGGCTGCAATAAAATCAATGAGTTATTTAGCAAGGGAACGCATTATTGAAATTAGGGAGAAAGATAAAAATTACCAAAATGGAAAAATGCATGGCTTCTGGACACAGCAATTTGCCAATGCTCAGTTAAACATAGCAGAATTATCAGTAATCGCCTAAATGAAGCTTCTCTCGATAACGCCTATTTATAAACCGAAACGTAAGTAGTTTTGATGCTCAGTAAAAATGATTTACCTACGCTGATCTTTACGTTTTTATCTGAAAGAATGCTTTTAATAACTTCGTCGGTTTTTAACAGTTCGTATAGGTCGCGTGCTACGGCCGATCCGCTGATGTTATTAACTACTTTGCCGTTTTCCATGGTGATGTTGAACGTGTAACCGGATTTACCACGGTCCCCAGCTGATTCAAAATCGGTGATGTTCAGTTTAAAACTCTGTTCTTCGTTCAGGCTTCTTTTAATGTGTAAACGAATTACAGGCAAATATTTTCTCCAGGTGGCTAAGTATTTTCTTTCTTCCATGTGGGTGTAAAGCTACCATTAATAACCCATGGATTTGCCAATATGTTAAATTGATTTTATTTGATTAACAATATGATGTTAATTAAAAGCCTCCTGATTCATCTTTTCAACGGTTAACTTAGTAAGTAATAGATTATTCCACCGCTATTTGATTACCGGCAATATTATTTTTGAACTATTGTGATAAACGTTGATCGTCTCCTTCACAAAGTCGGCATCTTTCGCTTTGTTAATATCAACAAACTGCTGCGGGTTGCGGTCGGTTAGGGGGAACCACGAGCTTTGTATTTGTATCATGATGCGGTGCCCTTTTTTAAAGGTGTGCGCTACATCGGGCAGGATATATTTTAACCGTGTTGGCTTGCCGGGTACAAATGGCTCGGGTTTTTCGAAACTGTTACGAAATTTGCCACGCATAATCTCGCCGCGCACCAGCATCTGGTAACCGCCCATGGGATATTTAGTGATCGGATCGGGAGGTGTACGATCAGGAAATACATCTATCAGTTTCACTACAAAATCGGCATCGGTGTTGGATAGGCTCACCATCAGGTCGGCCACTACTGGCCCGGCCAGTGTAATATCATCGGTTAATATGCCTGTATCATATACCAGCACATCGGTACGGCGGGCCGCAAAACGCTGATCGTCCACCATATATTCGCGGGTGCGGTTGGCATGCACTTTTTCTGCATAAGGCACAGGTTTGGCCGGGTCGCTTATATAAGTATCAAACGCCGGTTTTGTACTGTTCGAAGCCGTGAAGGACAATTTT
Organism: Mucilaginibacter sp. GW821-FHT07H05; assembly: GCF_059418485.1. Classification (NCBI taxonomy): domain Bacteria; kingdom Pseudomonadati; phylum Bacteroidota; class Sphingobacteriia; order Sphingobacteriales; family Sphingobacteriaceae; genus Mucilaginibacter; species Mucilaginibacter sp. GW821-FHT07H05. Next base: position 423,884 of record NZ_JBWKPY010000003.1, on the reverse strand, counting down.
CCGTTTGCCTGCAGATAAACAGGGGTTGGCTTTATATCGGCTACCGGCCATTGGCTAAACCTGCGCCACTTATTTTCGCCCGAAAAAAAGATGGTGGCTTTGCTTAAGGTATCGGCCCCTTTGCCTTTCAGGTAATAATTAAAAAAGGGCACCTCCAAATCCTGGTAATAGGTAGCCGTATTACTGTTAAATAGTACATTGCCTAAACGGCTACCATCTTTACTGGCCCATTGCCCGTGGTACCATGGGCCCATTATTAATTTGCTGTTGGTTGCAGGGCTTTGCTTAATCAAAGCATCATAAGTATGCCAGGCGCCATAGCCGTCTTCGGCATCAAACAGGCCGCCGGTGATCAGCATAGCGGGTTTTACGTTTTTAATGCCGCTGCGGGCATCGCGCGCTTTCCACCAGGCATCCAGGTTGGGGTGGTTCATCATATCGCTCCAAAATCGCATGGTATCGCCACTCATTTTAGTGAAATTGGGCATGGCGCCTACCTTTAAATATTGTTCATAATTATCCTGGCTGCTAAATTTCAGAGTTCCCCGGGCGCCGCTTACCGATGGCGCACGACTTGGCGCTGTAAAGCCGTAAACCACCTGGAAATCGAAAGCATCCATCAGCATCATTACGCCGTTATGATGATCGTCGTCGCCAAAAAAACGGTCGGTTACCGGTGCCTGGGGACTAACCGCCTTTAACGCCGGGTGACCGCTTAAAGCAATCATGGTAGCATAAAAGCCCGGGAATGAGATGCCGATGCCGCCTACATTGCCATTGTTGTTCTCTATATTTTTCACCAGCCAGTCGATGGTATCGTAGCTATCGCTGGCCTCATCAATATCTTTATTAGTTTTTTTATTGGGATTAAAAGGGCGCACTACTTCAAACAATCCCTCGCTCATGTATTTGCCACGGATATCCTGGTTTACCATAATATAACCATCACGGCAATAGCGCATCATATAACCGCGCCAGTAAGCCTTATAAGCGGTGCCATAGGGCGCAACAGAATACGGTGTTCGGGTTAGCAGGATAGGGTGTTTTTCGCTTTGATCCTTCGGTATATAAATGGATGTGAAAAGCTTAACCCCATCGCGCATGGGGATGGTCACTTCTTTTTTAACGTAATTATTTACAAACCATACAGAGTCGGCATTTTGAGCAGCTACGGCAAACGGAAATAAAATGGTGATAAATAAGGCGATCTTCTTCATTTGATATATTTAACAACGAACGTAAATATATTGAATTTGGGCTGTATCGTAAACTAAAAGATATATCAGCGTGTTATATTTAGGAATTGAATAAGTACACAAATTTTTTCGAATTAGTCGAATTTCACGAATTGAATAAGTACACGAATTTTTTCGAATTTCAGGAATTGAATAAGTACACGAATTTTTTCGAATTAGCCGAATTTCACGAATTGAAAAAAGTGGCCGGGTTATCAAAAATTCGTGTGATAGTTTAAATTGGAACCAATGAATATTTTGCCTCTTAATTTAATTGATTTAAACGAATACCAACAGGCTATTTCGGATAATTATGCCAATCATATCCTTACCCATGTCAACAACCACGTAGTCAGGATCAGCGTAATGACCGAAGACTTTTACTGGCACTATCACCCAAATTCAGACGAAACGTTTATTGTGTTGGAAGGTACTTTGCTGCTTGACCTTGAAACCGGTACTGTGGAGATCGGTAAAGGCCAACTGTTCAGTGTTCCCGCTAATGCAAGGCACCGTACGCGGCCTAAAGGAGAACGTTCGGTCAACCTTACTATCGAACTGGCAGATATGGAAACTGTACGGGTAGAATAATTAATATGCAGGATTATTTGTATTAAGCAACAAAACCCTGATGTTTCTGCATCAGGGCTTTGTTGCTTAATAATCTATTAATAATGTGTATGATTAGCCACATTCAGCTGTAAATACCGTAGGTCGGCCTTCCTGTCTTTACCGGTATGCACTGCCGTGCGCGAGCCATAAATGCGCATTACACCGCGGCCAAAAGTAACAACCTCATCTGCGCCGCGACCGGTAAAATCAAACATGTGGTATACCTGGTCGGGGAAGTATTGTACGCCTTCGCCTTTATCATCTAACTTAAACTTGTACCAAAAAACTTCTTTTACACCCTTGCCATGCCAGTTGCCGCTCACAAAATTAGGGTTGCCGTTTATCGGGAAGCCGTGCGGCCACATATTAACCAGGTTGCCCTTATTATCGTACCAAAAAAGCTGACTGGCTAATCCGGGCTCACCGGGGGCTTTGCCATAAGTGCGGCCGCCAATTACCGTTTGCGGGCCGGGGACACCCGGTAAAAAATCGCCCACTTCCAGTTGCTGGCTATGCTCGGCAACGTTTTGCCAGATGATCTCTTTAGTCATACCTTTAATGGCATATACGCCGGTTTCACTGTTGGATATGATGATATCCAGCTTGCCGTCATGATCCATATCTATCACCTTGTAACTATCGGCATGGTCGTGGTTATCGTTCACCAAATCAAAACGGTTCCAAATTTCTTTGCCTTTGGCATCCAGCAGTTGCGAACCTACCAGTATTTCATCTATCCCGTCGCCGTTGATATCCAGCGGATAAATGTAATGGCCCTGGTTATCCTTCAAACGTTTTTCGGTATGCTGCCAAAGTTGTTTCAGATTACTGTCATACAGGGTAGTGTTTATGGTGCCGCCCATATCGGTAAATACGGCAATCTCGTTAGGTGCGCCTTTAGTGAGTTTGGCAATAGCCAGGCGGAAGTTATTATACACATGGGGCAGGGGCTGTGTAGGCCATTCCACCTTGCGGATGATGTCGCCGGTTTGGCCGTTGGCTATTACCAGCCATTCCTTGCCGTCAATAAAGCGCCAGTGTACCACTTCAGCTTTGCCATCGTGGTCAAAATCCCATATCACACCCGGCGCTTCAAACTCCGATCGTAGCCGGGCATTTTCGGGCGGGGCCGCGTATTGCCAAAGCTGCTTGCCCGAATTATCGAACATGGTGGCCGTAAAATCGTTAGACAGGATCAGGAAATCGGTCTTTTTATCACCATCTATATCGCCAAACTTAGGCAGTCCGGGGAAAAGAGGAGATTTATACTCTTTCAGCAACACTACATCCGGGTTAAGCTGGTAGGGCAGGATATCTTCTTCCTTCAGATCGGGGTTTTTGCTCAGGACAATTACATCAACTATAGGGGCGGGGTTAATCCGGGTGATCTTCACCACTGTCCTTCCGGCTTTTAAATCAAATGCCGGGCCGCGTTTCCAGCGCAGTACCGTATCGCCAAAGCGTTCGGGCGTAACCATATCGGCTACCACTACTTTAAAGCCCGTACGGCGCTCGCCCGAACTGCGTACATAAACGTAATACTTGCCGGCCTGCGGAATATTTACCCAGGTGATGAGATTGGTAAGCGAATTAAGCACCAGCGCCGTGTTGTTAAAATACCAGGAATCGCCCCGTGCATCGGCAATGATATCGCCTTTAGGCAAGCCACCCAAAAAGGAGGACGCAGGTATAATAACCGTACCGGCCGAAGCACTCTTTTGCGCACGGGCATTCATACCGGCCAGCGAGAGGCTGATCAACAGGCATAAACAGGCTGTTAGTTTTAAATGTGTTTTCATCATTGTTAAGGTTGTTGCTATGGCAAACAGGTTAATTGGATGTATAAAAATCATTTTTTATTTGCAGGGCAGCATCCTGTACTGTTCTGATTTTGATGGTTGTAACCGGGAAGTTACGCTGATATTTAAAACCGTTAAATGATAAGTTGTCAGGGGATCAGGTTTAGTTTCCGGGCTTTGTCTACAGCATGTGTACGGCGTTGTACCTCCAGTTTTTCAAACACTTTTGATGAGTGCGTTTTGATGGTGTTTAATGATACAAACAACCGGTCGGCAATTTCCTGGTTGCTTAAGCCGCCGGCCATCAGTTGCAAAACTTCCATTTCGCGTTTGCTTAAACCAAGTTTGTTAAGTTCGTGCTCGTTTAAAACAAAATCGCTGCTTTTAATAATTACTTCTTTTTCTACAATTACCGTATGGGTTTTCGGGCGGGTAAGTTTAAGGGCCAGCCAAATACCAAGTAAAGTAAAAATAATGGCCAGTGCACCCGCATAAAGCTCAAAAGCATGGTCTACTATAATAAACCGCCACTCCAGCCATTTCATTAATAATAATAAAACAGCCAGCGATATGCCATAAATTAAAACAGAACGGTTACGCGACAGGAAATTCAAAGTCATTTTTATTAGTTAGATCTTAAATTAAACAATTTATGCATTTAAAAGGGAGCTAATTGTTTTCTCCTGATCCATTAGCCAAATATAAGCGCTTTACCTTATCAATGCGATATAACCCGAAAGTGGTTTGCTACCGTTACCCAAATCAATAGCATAATAATAGGTGCCGTATGGCAGGGCCTGACCATTATAAGTACCGTTCCATGCGGTGCCGTATCCTGTCGATTTAAATATCTGCCGCCCCGAGCGGTCGAATATTAAAACCGTACAGTTTGGATAGTTGAGTAAATAGCTAATCTCCCATTTGTCATTTATCCCATCGCCATTAGGCGTAAACGTATTGGGTATAACTACCAGGTCGCGGCTAAGCGCGGCTTTAACAATAATATCGCCCGGCAGGTAAGTTGGGATATAATTACTTAAGGTGAAAGTGCCGCCTGTAGCCGCGCTTGCAATTACCGATCCTGTATAGGTGCCTATCGCGGCGCCGGCCTCGGCCCCGATGCCGTAGCTTAAGGTTACGCTGCCAATGGTTTCCTGGTTTTGGATCCCTGTGTAGCTAAAAGCTTTTGAACCTGGCCCGCCGGTAAGTGTTGCTCCCGAAACTTTCTCGGCATTTTGCGCGGTAATAATTAACGGAACGGCTGTTACCGTACCATCGGCAGGTATGGTGGCATCGGCAGCCCCGGTGCTGCTCAGGATAATGTTACCAGTATGCGAACCAGCTGATGCATTTGCAGCCAGCCTGATATAAATTGTAGTTGCGGCAATTACGCCAGCCGCGCCAAAAGTAACGGTACCGGCGAAATTATTGTTTTGATTTAAGCTCACCTCATACCCGGCTGGCGGGCTTACCAGTATATCAGCTTTCATACTAATACCTGATACACTAAAGCTGCTTACAGCCGATGGGGTGCCATAAGTGGTATTAAGTGCGTTTGGTGTACCCGTGGCAGTAATATAAGGCGCGGTTGGGTTTACTATGATCTTGAATGTTTGCGGCTCGCCTGCGCAGCCGGCACCGCCGGTAATGAAATTACCGTATGAATAAGCCTGACCGAGGTTAGGAACGGTGGTTAAGGCACCCGTGATGGTATTAATGACCGACATGCTATTAGTACCGGCCACGTAAACCAGGCTACCATCCGGACTGATAGATACACCTTCCGGCCTCCCGCCCACGGTAATTTTGGTCACCGCGTTTGTGGCGGTGTTAATTACCGATACTGTACCCGATCCGGTGTTGCCAACATACACTTTTGTACCATCGGGGTTAATGGCAATTCCATGCGGGTTGATCTCAACAGGAATAGCCGGGAGTATGGTTGTATTGGTTATAGCGTTAATAACGGAAACAGACTTGCCATTGTAATTTGTTACATAAACCCGGCTACCATCGGGACTTACCACTAAACCTTCGGGGCTTGCACCAACAGGAATATCTGCAGGTAACTTAGTATTTGTAACCGTATTGATTACCGAAACGGTGGTGGAGTTTTTGTTAGCTACATACAAAGTGTTACCATCGGGGCTTAGCGCTATACCTTCCGGCGCCAGGCCCACGTTAATTTTAGTTACCTGTTTAGTAAATAAGTCTACTATCGAAACATCGTTGGAACCGTTGTTGGCTGTATAAGCCTTTTTTCCATCCTGGCTTATTACAATTCCCGATGGCCGGTTACCTACAGATATTCTATCCGCAATAGCGTTAGTTGTTGTATTGATAATAACAATTTCTCCCCTTAACTGGTTGGTTACATAAACAAATTTGCCGTCGGGACTGGCTGATACAGCATAAGGCGTTGAATTTCCGATAGTAATGGAGGTAACTACCGCGTTGCTGGCTGTATTGATCACATTAACCTGGCCGTTACTCATAGCTACGTAAGCAAACGCTGCCGAAAAAGGCGTAACCGTAACATTGGCTACCAATTGCGTGCCGCCCGGGTTTATAGTTGTAAATGATAGGATATTGCCGCTGCCTTTTGCGGATAAGCCGATGGTGGTTAGGTCGTTTGTCCAGGTATATGTATTGCCGGTGCCTGTAAAATTGATGGCTTGCGTAGGCATGCCGCCTGATAGGGTTTGATCGCCCACTTTATTCACCATAGGCGTGGTGCCTACTGATGCTTTTACAAACCCATAGCGGGTAGTTGCACCCGCTGATGTTAAGGATACACTGCCTGTTATATTGCCTGTGGCAGATGCCGATGACCGTATATAGATTATGGTATTGCCAATATTGCCTCCCGACTGAGGTATAACAATGCTGGCCGCATACCCGCTTGCCGCATTTAGCGATATTTCAAACCCAGCGGGTGCAGTAGCCGTGATAGCGGTAGTTAAGAGATATCCGGACACGGTAAATTGCTGAATATTGGGGCTTGCAGATGGCGTACCTGAGCAACTGTAAATACTGCCCGATACCAAACCAGCCACAATGCTTGAAGTAGGTTCGGATACGGTGCTTAGCGGCATAGGCACTTTTACGCTTTCGGCATTGAGGCTGCTTAATACAATATCGCCCGAATATGTACCAACAGCAGTACTTGCAGCTAAGCGGATATAAACCGGGGTAGTAATAATTGTACCGGTACCCGGCACAACTATCGTTGGGGAAAAGTCAATATCATTAAGGCTTACCTCGAACCCAGCGGGTGGGGTAACTAAAATACCTTCCTGCATTTTAACGCCCGATACAGCGAAATTGGCGGATGGCGACGGGTTGCCCTGTAAGGTATTTACCGCTTGCGGTGTGCCCGTGGCCGTAATGGTAGGTGGGGTAGGGTTAACGGTAATAGTACAGGTAACGGGTATGCCTCCGCAACTGGTGCCGCCTGTAACGCCAATGGCTGCCGGGAAAGCACCTACCTGCAAAGCGTTTTCTACCTCGTAAGTAGCGGTGTTAATGATCGAAACGGTGCCCTGATCGCCATTGGCCACGTATAAATATTTCCCATCCTGGCTTAACGCTACCCCTTGCGGAAACGCGCCAACATCGATGGTATTGGTAATGATATTAGTTGCAATATCTACTACATACAATTTGTTTTTTAGGTCATGAGATACGTATACGGTTTTACCATCAGCACTTATAGTTAGGCCTTGCGGACTTGTGGTGCCAGGTGTGTGCGCAGTTGTAGTATTGGTTGCCGTATCGTAAATATGAAAATAGAAATAAAAATAATCGTAAACATAAGCCGTTTTACCGTCAGGAGTGATGGGGGTACCTGGCGGGTACATATCGGCCTGGACGGTAGAAACAACCGTATTGGTAAGCGTGCTGATAGTGGATACCGTACGATCGAGCACATTATGGACCTTTACAAGGCTGCCATCAATACTCATGCTGATGCCCTGCGGTTGCAGCCCTACCGGGATGGTAGTAATTTTAGTATTAGTTGTGGCATCAATTACTGTAACATCATTAGATGCATAATTCACCACATATAAACGGGTAGCATCAGGAGTTACTACAACTCCCCTTGGGGCGGTGCCCACAGGGATAGTGGCTATAGGGGGGCCGTTTGTTGAAACATCGATAACAGAAAGGGTATTTGCAGAAAAATTGGTGACATAAGCCAGCGCCGCTGATACAGGGGTAGCTGTTATGGTAGCCACAATATCAACATTCCCGGTATTAATAGCTTTAAACGAGGCAATATCGCCCACACCGGTGGCACTTAAACCTATACCCGGTTGGTTATTTGTCCAGTTAAAAGTATTTCCGGTGCCGGTAAAATGGATTGGCGTTGTGTTAAAGCCGTTCACCACCGTTTGCGAAGCAACAGGATCGGCGGTAGGTATCGCGTAAGCCACACCGGCAATCGCTACCCGCATAGTAGTTGCCCCGGGCGAGGTTATATTTACATTTCCTGATAATTTACCTGCCGTTGCGGAATTTAACCGGACATAAATAGTGAGATTATCGGCTGTATCGAAAATATCGAAACTGGGATGATAATCCTTATCCGCAGAAAGCGAAACCTCGAAACCCGAAGGTGCCGCCACGGTTAAAACGCCGTTTAAATTAACAGCCGAAACTGTAAATTGCATAATGTTGGGGTTGACTGAAGGACTGCCAACGCAGCTGAAGATATTGCCGGTTGCTTTACTTACCGTAATGGTAGGTACGGGGCCGGTTACCGTACTTGCCGGCATGTAAACAATCACATCGGTAGCGCCTGCACTGCTTAAAGTAATATCACCATCATAACTACCCATAGGCGTAGTTGCAGCAAGCCTGACATAAACAGGGGTAGATGGCACATTGCCGCCTGTACCTACGGTAGCCGTAGGGCTAAAATGGACGCTATCTGTACTTACCTCAAAGCCTGGAGGCGCTTTAACCAAAATACCCTCGGTTAAGCTAAGTCCCGACACATTAAACGTTGTAGAAGGTGATGCTATACCGAAACCCGTAGTTACCGGGTATAAGGTGCCGGTGGCCGCAATGCTTTTTGGGGTTGGGTTAACGGTTATGGTAAATGTAAAAGGGCCAATTGCACAGCCGGCTACGCCATCAGCAAAATTACCAAAGGAAAACGGCCCGCCATCAGATGAAATAGGATTGGTTACTGAATAATCGGCCGTATTGATGAGCGAAACATTATCCGAATCATAATTGGCAACATACACGCTGCTGCCATCGGTCATTACCGCTATACCACTTGGCTTCTTACCAACCGCAATTGTACGGGCAATTGAGTAATCGGAAGTATTGATAACAGAAACATTATCTGAACCCTGGTTAGATACATAAACCCGGCTGCCATCAGGGCTTATCGCTACTCCAAACGGCTGGGTGCCGACACCAATAGAATTTACTATACCACTTGCAACGTCAATAACCGAAACAGTATTTGATCCCTGGTTAGCTACATAAACCATATTGCCATTGGGACTTACGGCTATCCCCCTGGGGGATGCTCCTACCTGGTATACATGAAATATACTGTTATCAGCGGTATTGATGACCGTTACGCTGCCCGACCCATTGTTTGATACGTACAACCGGCTGCCATCGGGACTTATGGCTACACCTGATGGGCGCAGCGTAGCTAAGGGAATGGTGGCCGATATTTTATTATTTGTAGTGTTGACTACGGAGATAGTACCATCGCCGGCGTTAGCAACGTAAACCTTGCTGGCGTCGGGGCTTATTACCAGGCCTTCCGGGAATTTCCCCACAAGGGTTTGACCTGTTACTTTATAATCTACACTGGGCGGTTGCCCCGGTGGCCTCATGACTGTCTTTTTTATCTGCATAACAGATCCCGATGAACGATTTGATATGTAGATCGATGTGCGATTGGGACTAACAGTGATACCATAAGGTTCGGAAGCGGTGACATAGCCGTATTGGACAATATAATCCGGAACAGATACCTCGAAGGTGCGGCCTGTAAGCTGGTTAACTACATGCACAAATGCCTGGTTTTCTATATCGTTAACCAGGCTGGCGGTAATAGTGGCGGTAATGGGTGCGATGCCGGTGTTAATAGCGGTAAAGGAAGGTATTACGTGACCTATATCGTTTTTTAAACCAATGATTGATGAACTGCTGGTCCATTTATAGGCGCATGAAATACCCGGTAGTATAACAGGCTGAGTTAACTGCCCGTTATTTACAGTTTGATTGGGCACTTTGTTGCCTATTGGGGATACGTTGCCGGTTATGGCAACCTTTACGTCTGTCGCGCCAGGCGATTTAAGCACAATATCTCCGGGATAGCTACCAGCCGTAGTACCTGTCAGCCTGATATAAACCGGGGTTTCCGGTATATCGCCACCAGTGCCTATGGTAATAGTTGGGCCGAAGGTAATATTATCCTTACTTACTTCGAAACCCGGCGGCGGGGTAACCAATATGCCCTGTGTTAATTTAAAACTTGATACCGTAATGGATTGTGATTGGGAAGGTGTACCGGCAATTGTTGTAAACGGAGCAGGCATGCCGGTTGCCACTATAGTGGGTACAGCAGGAGTGGGGTTAATTACGTAGTTTACCGTAACCGGGCTGCAGCCGGTAGGGTTGATGATGAAATTTCCTAACCAGGGCGTGAATGGCCGGCCGCCTATATTTACATTTGTTGAGGTTGCAAAAGCGGTATTAATTTGAGTTATAAAATTAGATACCTCATTAATTACATACACCTTACTGCCATCGGGGGTAACACTAAGGCCAACAGGTGCAGAACCAGCCATAGCTCTGGTCAGAATTTGCTTTGTTGCTATGTTTACTATAGCCACATTACCTTTGGTTTGGTTTGTTACATAAAGCCGTGAGCCATCCGGGCTTATAGCAAGACCTGTAGGGGATTCATCAACAGTAATACTGTCAATAACGCGATTGGTTAATGTATTTATTCTGGCTATCGTGTTTGAAGAACTGCTTGCAACATACAGTATTTTACCATCGTTACTTAAAGCTTGTCCAAATGGGGATCTTCCAACATCAATTTTTGCTTCAGGTTCGCCTTTATATGTATTATACACAGCTACATAACCCGGAAGAGGGAAATGTTTAAGAGGATCAGGATCAGTGATATCAACAACATCAAAGGATGCAAATAATTTAGTATCATCATTACTTAAATAAATGGTACTGATAGTTTTCGAAAATAGTGTTGTATCGTAATCGAAATCAAAATAGTAACGCCCAATAGCTTTTGTTGCTACATTAACGGTCATTATCCCCGAAATTTTTGGTGCGGGATCTACCCCCGTTGTAAAAGCCAGGTACAGCCGCTTACCATCGTGGCTTGCTACTATTCCATTTGTAATACCTGTATTAATAGCGTCAATTACTTTCTGCCCTGATGTGCTGATAATATAAAGTTTACTGCCACCTGTTACATATATTTTGCTTTCATCAGGACTGATCGCCATCGCGTTTGGCGAATCATCTAACTGGATGGTATTGATGATGATGTTAGTACTGGTGTTAATTATTTTGATAGTTTTTGCACTGGCGTCCGGAACGTAAGCCAACGGCACATTTAAAGGGTATGCGGTAACAGTAGCATATATGGGTTTGGTGCCTGTATTTGTAGCTGTAAATGCCGGGATATCGCCGGTACCCGTGGCCGGTAAGCCAATAGCGGGATTATTATTAACCCAATTATAAATGCAGCCTTCTGCCGGTACAGTAATCTGCCTGGTAGCGTTACCGTTCATAACAATCTGGGTTTGTGCCCTTACATTCAGGAACAAAGCAGATAGTAATAGTACAACACTTATAACATGTAAAATTTTATTCATGTAATGGTTTGGTTACATGCTACCGGTAAAATAATTGGAGCTTAAATATACCCGATTTTTACAATAAACAAGCGGGTGCCAACGGTTATCTGTTAATAATACACTTAATTCAGCATAGAACAGGATGGTGGCGAAGGACAAAAAAATATTTACAAACTTATTTCTACTGTAACGTATTGAAATACATTTGATTGAACGTTGCTAAATTATACCGACTTGTTTTTAGGTAAAATCTTTTAAAATAAGTCTTGCAGCAAAGTGATAAAACGCTATCTTTGCATTCCCAAACGGAAACAACGGGATGTAGCGTAGCCCGGTATCGCGCCACATTTGGGATGTGGAGGCCGCAGGTTCGAATCCTGCCATCCCGACAAAAGCGATACCAATCGAGTCGAAAACCCCTTAAATCGTATGATTTAAGGGGTTTTTCTTTTTACTTTACCCAAGTTATTCAAGTAAAACCAAAGAAAATGAGACCTATTCGGTTACTCATTTTAACTACTTACGTTTGGGGCAATAAAAATTATTATAATACATTGATAGTCAATTAATTGATCTATTTCGATACGGTTTGATCTCTGTTTTTTTTATTCAAATCTGTACCATTTTTCAAGGGGACAGGCCGCATTGTGTCTTTTTCCCGGGAAACATGAAAGCCCCAGGCATATAGCTTGGCAAGTATGGCCGCGCCCAGGTGGTTACGCTGGCCAGCCATTATTGCAATCCGGCAAAGCCATGAAAGTTTAACCCTGTTCGGTCACCAGGTCACCGATGCTGATGTGAAACAAACCGCAAATCTCGGTCAATGTTTCCAGTGTCAGGTCGCGTGTGCCGGATAGCCAGCCCCGCAGTTCATTCATTTCCACCCGGATATGGTTACCAAACTGCAAACGGTTCAAGCCGGTTTCCGTCAGCAAATGTTCGATGCGGGCACCCAAAGCCAAACGATGTTCGCGTTGTAGCAGATCAGAAGGGCGTACTTTGTCCAAAAGACGACCTAAAAAGGTCAAGCTGTTTTCTGTTCTCATAGCGTAGTGTTAAAGATGAATTACAAGATAAGCAAACTATCGTTTCACTCGTATGAACTGTTGAAAACTTAATGACTTGTTAACGGTCTCTTTACATGCAGATATCATCACCCTATACCTTTCAACTCATCACTTATAAAGATTTGCGGGGAAACGGGCCGGAATGACAGGTGATTAGTCCAAATAGCCTTTCAATATCCAGCTGCGTGAACTTGTCCGAAGCCTGGCCAGCGCTTTATCTTTGATCTGCCGTACGCGTTCGCGTGTGAGTTCGTATTTATCGCCGATCTCTTCCAGGCTGTGGGCCTGCCCGTCACTCAGACCGAAAAATAGGGTTAATACATCTCTTTCTTTTTCGCCCAGGACCCGCAAGCTTTCCGCAACCTCGGTAGATAAGGATTCCGTCATTAGTCCCTTGTCTGTCCCCGGTTCCGGGCTTTGCAGCACATCCAGTAAGGTGTTATCCTCCTCAGCGGAAAACGGCGAATCATAGGAAATATGCCTGCCGGAATGCCCCAGCACATCACTCACCTTTTCAGCGGTAGTTTCCAGGCTTTCTGCTAATTCCTCGGGAGTCGGCTGCCGTTCATATTGTTGTTCCAGCTGCGATGCGGCTTTGGCAATTTTGGAGAGATCCCCAACTTTGTTCAATGGCAGCCGGATCATGCGCGATTGTTCATTAATGGCCGACAGGATGGATTGCCGGATCCACCAAACCGCGTAGGATATAAATTTGAAACCTTTGGTTTCGTCGAAGCGCTTCGCTGCTTTAACCAAGCCGACATTGCCTTCGTTAATCAGGTCGCCAAGCGTCATTCCCGAACTCTGGTATTGTTTAGCTACCGAAACCACGAATCTTAAATTCGCAGTGGTTAAGCGTTCTAAAGCGGCCTGGTCGCCTTCCCTGATCTTTTGCGTTAAGATCACCTCTTCCTGCGGAGTAACCATCGGAATCTTTGCGATATCTGACAAATATTGATTCAACGATGCACTCTCACGATTGGTGATCGACTCACTAATTTTAAGTTGCCTCATTTATGTAAATTGTTAAATGTGAATGCTAAAGATCCGGTGCCTTGGTATGCGCGAAGAGCAAAAAAGATTCTCAAAAGAATGACAGCGGGTTGCTTATGCCTGCGGTAGAAAGGGATCGTAAAAGATCTTTAACATACAAAGATAAGCAGGAAACGCAAAAATTGTGTTAACTGAAAGTCAAGAAGATAAGCGGCTTCTGTTAATTTTAAGCTTTATCATAAACCAGTAAGCTGGACGGCTTTCGCGGTCGGTTTGCCGATCCTTTTATCCCGGCGTGATATAAATTCGCAGAGTTGAACCGCGGCTTCCTCGAAATCGTCGTGACCATCTTTGAGTTGCAGCCAGTTCGGCTCAAAGACTTCATCGTCAAATTCAAAATCCGTAACAGCTGGAATATCAGCTTTCAGGCTCGCGTGATCTTCGCGCCTGGTAGCGATCCAAATCCCATTGTGCTGTGGATTTTTGCCGACCTTGCGGAATATCAAAACGATCTTGCCTTCCAGATAAATATAAAACATGCCGATAGCAGGCTTAATGACTACGTTAGCTGGCAGGTAATCCAGTAGGAAATCGAAAGGCATGGGCTTTTTCATCGCAGCAAAGGTAATTTAGCTTGGTTATAAAACATAATTGCGGGCCCCGGTTTTTGGCCGCTGAGCAAACAGCCTGAACCGTTGCAGACCAGCCCGTGGGCAGCACCTACCATGACAGCTTGGAAAAACTGGAATAAGGTACCCATGTTTAGTGATACGACCAGACACTCTCATAACCACCCAAACTTTCCGCATAGGCGATGAGATCGGCATAGAACGGGGTCTGTCCTAAGGTCGCGCTATCCCCGACAAGGACTAATTTTAATTTGGCGCGGGTCATGGCCACATTCATCCGGCGGTAATCTGACAAGAAGCCAATCGCGCCTTCGCTGTTGCTGCGGGTGAGCGAAATATAAATAACATCGCGTTCCTGTCCCTGGAAGCCATCTACTGTATTCACTTCAACTGGCGTACCCGGCAGCAAAGATTTGAGCAAGTTAACCTGCGCGGTATAGGGCGCAATGACGGCGATACTAACGCCGGTATAAGGCATCGCCGCGATATGCCGGACAATAAAGGCCGCCTCTTCAGGATTAATACTGCTCGTACCATCTGCCTGCTCTTCATACCCGGCCCCGGCCGTGTCAATAAAGGTAAACGGATGGTCGCCAGGTTGCCATAAACGGTTAGCCACCAGCGGGTGTGCGGTCAATTGATTACCGTAAAACTTGAAGGAGGAAAACCCCATGATCGCTGTATTCATCCGGTACTGCTCGTTCAGTAAGGTCACTGCTTCGGGGTGCAGTGCTACGCTTTTTTCCAGCAGGGTAGTCGTTAAGCCGCGCTGCGCGGATTTAACCGTTGGTGGTAGCTGGAGGTGGTCGCCGGCTAAAACAAGGCGCTGCGCCTTTAAAATGGGTATCCAGGCCGCCGGTTCCAGCGCCTGGCCAGCCTCATCCATGATAACGGTATGGAACTTTAATTTTTGGATGGTATAATGATCGGCGCCGACGAGTGTAGCGGTGACCACCTGCGCCTTGCTGATGACATCCTCGCTGATGAATTCTTCGATCTTAGCAACCTCGCGCATAATGCGGTGTGCTTCCTCAAACAAGGCTTTACGTTGCTCACGTTCTGCTTTACCAAAACTCCGTTTGTACTTGTGCGCCATGTTTTTAAACTCGGCGGCCATCTTTTTGAGTTTTTTAACCTCCTTCAGTTGGCTGTGTTCGGCCATGCGGCTATCCAGGGTTAGTTGCTGCAAGCGTTCGCTGACGCGTACCGGGTTACCGATACGCAATACGTTTAAACCGGCTTCCGCCAGTTTTTCACTGAGCAGATCGACGGCGGTATTACTGGACGCGACCGCTAAGATTTGCGGTTCCCCGCGCTCAATCAAAGCGCTGATAGCGGCGACCAGGGTGGTGGTCTTACCCGTTCCGGGCGGACCATGCACAATGGCCAGGTCCTGCGCACCAAGTATACAGCGCACAGCTGTTTCCTGTGCAGCGTTAAGATTTGGATTGGTATAAACTGCGGCAGTGATATTTGGACTTTCTTTTCCGGTCAGCAGCCGGACTAAATGACTGTCCGTTTTTTCCGCCTGTTTTAAAGCGTCGCGCATTTCCTCATAGCTGTAAGCATCGAACAGCAGGTCGATACCCAGTTTACCATCGCTGGCCCACTCGGGCAGTTCTTCCGTTAGCAGGGTGATCTTCATGCGATGGCCTCCCACAAAAGTGATGGTGCCATTTACCCGGTGGGTTTGGTCGTGGTTGGAAAACAAAGCGACCGCGCTGCCGAAGCGGAACTGGTGGCTGAGGTCCTGGTGGGTCGTCCGTTCGATTTCGATACTCAGATAATCCCCCCGCACCGGTTCGGTATTGCGGATGGCGATGGGGTACCAGGCCATACCCGTTGCCCGCCGCTGCGCCGCACCCGTACCGGCCGTCAACCGGTTAAAGGCCGCTTCATCTGTCGAGCGTTCCGCAGCCAGTAAAACCTGAAGGTCTTTGAAATATGTATTCATGCCCGCGCCAGTTTTTCGATCGCCAATTTAAATTCCGGGATGCCGCCTTCCTGGCCGCAGCCAAAACATTTAAAGAGTTGCTTTTCCGGGGAAACCATAAAAGAACCGGCGGTATCGGGATGGAAAGGGCAGTTGCCCCGCAAAGTCCGGCGGCTCGGCGATAAGGGGATATAGGTAGCTACGAGTTGTACGAGGTCAGGCGATTTAGGATTCATCAATATGTTTGTGCACCACAATGATACTAAAAAGACAGTTTCCAACACTATAGATAGTACATCGGTAAATTCGATATTGATATTTTAATGTAGATAATCAACATTATTATCTGATTATAAAATGTTTATGTAAAATATATATTGGAGCTAATATTTATACTTTTTTTAAAATTATGAAAATGGCAATGGTTTTTTGGAGTTCTGTATTCGCTACAGAACCGCCACGGTTAAGCCCTTATTCAATTGATATGCGGTTAAGTATTGATCTTAACGAAACTGGTGGATTATACACTTTGTAAAAAAAATAACTATAATTACGCTAAATCTGTATTTTTAAAACATGGGAGGTTACAGTTCATTTTCGGATCAAGAATTAGTTGGTTTGTTAAAATCCGGAGACAAATCTGCGTTTACTGAAATATATCAGCGGTATAAGTGGGTGTTGTTTGTCCATGCGTTAAAAAGGATTGGAGATAGGGAGCATGCAAAGGATATCATACAGGAACTTTTTACTACCCTTTGGGATAAAAGGTATGATCTGGACCTGCGATCGCATTTGTCGGGTTATTTATACACATCGGTTCGTAACCGCGTCATTAAAGCTTATTCGCATCAACAAGTAGAAGATAATTATCTAACCTCGCTTGCAACTTCCATTAATAACGGTTTTTGTATTACAGATCATAAAGCAAGGGAAAATAGCCTGGCGGCAATAATTGAAAAAGAAATTGATGAGCTTCCCGAAAAAATGCGGGAGGTATTTATACTAAGCAGAAAGCATTATTTGAGCAATAAGGAAATTGCCCTGCAACTGGGGATTGAAGAAACAACTGTTAAAAAACAGATTAGTAATGCTTTAAAAATATTACGCGTAAAATTAGGCTTATTACTATGGCTTGTAATGATTTTTAGATATTTTTTTAATTGATTATCAGTATATTAAATATTTTCTCATCCGCCCTCTACACCCTGCGGGTATCTTAAAGGTCTTTATTTGATATATGCCGGAATTATACACGGTTTATAGAAATATGGATGTGCAGCAAATAAAAGATTTATTAAAAAGATATGAGCAGGGCCAATGCACTGAACAGGAAGTTGCATGGATTGAAACGTGGTATTTAAACCAGCAAGTCCGGCCAATTGAAAGCTCGATTGAAGAATTAATTGCTGATTTAGATGAAGTAGAACACAAACTGCTTGAACATATAGCGGTTAAACGTGTCACCTTATGGCCGCGAATAGCTGCTGCCGCTTCTATTTTATGTGTTTTGTCAATTGGCGGATACTTTTTGTTACATAAAAGGGCACCCCAGCTTGCTACTGAAAACAAACTTGTGAATGAAATTGCCCCTGGTAGTAATAAGGCCGTATTAACCTTGTCAAACGGTAAAAAGATAAGCTTAACCGATGCAGGCGATGGTACCATAGCTACAGACGGTAATCAGCTTATAAAGAAGACCAGTAAAGGCTCGGTAGTGTATATCACCAATGGCGCTGTTGCTAAAGATCATCAGCTTGTGTTTAATACCATCACTACTCCACGCGGCGGACAATGGCCGGTAACACTACCCGATGGCACCAAAGTTATGCTTGATGCCGCATCATCCATAAAATACCCAATTACCTTTATGGGCAACGAGCGGAAAGTTGAAGTAAACGGACAGGCGTATTTTGAGGTTGTGCATAATGCCGCTAAACCATTCCGGGTGATCACTAAAGGCCAGGTAATTGAAGATATAGGAACAAAATTCAATGTGAACGCCTACGATGATGAGCCTGCCTATAAAACCACCTTGCTGGAAGGTGCCGTTAAGGTTGTTTATCCCAGGGCGGCTTCTCTTTCCGAAAGGGAAGGCATATTGTTAAAACCAGGGCAACAAACCTCCCTGCAAAATAACAGGTTAACGGTATCAAATGCCGATATGGAACATGCCCTGGCCTGGAAAAACGGGTACTTCAATTTTAAAGATGAAAAGATTGAAAGTGTTATGAGGAAACTTTCACGTTGGTATGATATCGAGATTGAGTATAAAGGTGATTTACCCGATAAATTGTTTGAAGGTGAAATTCCACGCAACATCAATCTTTCTCAAGCATTAAAAGTTCTGCAAGTTGCAAATATCCATTTTACAGTCGTCGGTAAAAAAATAATAGTGACTCCCTGATGTGGGAATGCGTGATCAGAAATAAAATATAAACTTATTGTTAATTAAATAAAAATGAAAAGAATTATCTTTTTTATAGCTACGGCTTTGCCCTCATTTTTGTATGCCCAGGCGCCATACCGCATAAAAGGGAAGATTGGCAGCCTTAATACCCCGGCAAAGGTATATTTAACCTACACCGCTAATAACCAGGCCCATACAGACTCGGTATTGCTGAAAAATGGCTTGTTCGAATTTTCCGGACAGATAGCAGATATTACGTTGGCAACCTTGGTAATTGACCATAAGGGTACAGGTTTGAAAAGTTATAACGGCGAGGCGAATGATTTAGTAAGTATACTTATACAACCAGGTGTAACAGCGATTACGAGTGCCGACTCGGTCATCAACGCCCATGTTAGCGGTACAAAGGCAAACGAAGATTATATGCGGTATAAGGCATTCACAAAGCCTGTAATTGTCGCCGCCAAAGCCCTAAAGGCGAAGTATAACGCTGCTTCTGCTGAAGAAAGGGCATCACCGGATTTTAATGAATCTCTTCAAAATCAAATAGCAGGTCTTAATAAACAAATAAAGGAACTAAGCGATGCTTTTATTGCTCAAAATCCGGATGCGTATATAGGCTTACAATCGTTAAAAGAGCGGTTGGATGCCGAATCCTATCCGGATGCAACGTACTACCGGGCGCAATTTTCAAAATTTTCGCCGGATATCCGGGCAACTAAGGCCGGACAGCAACTCAAAGAGCGCCTCGACATACTTGCGGCGGTAATGGTAGGTGCCACTGCGCCGGAGTTTATTCAGCCCGACATTAACGGGACGCCCGTCAAGCTATCATCATTTAGGGGTAAATACGTTTTGGTCGACTTTTGGGCGTCATGGTGCGGGCCCTGCCGAAATGAGAACCCTAATGTTGTAAAAGCATACAACAGCTTTAAAGGTAAAAACTTCGCCATACTTGGCGTATCGCTTGACCAGCCTGGTAAAAAGGATGCCTGGCTGAAGGCGATCCATGACGATGGCCTGGTATGGACGCAGGTGTCTGACTTGAAATTTTGGGCAAATGATGCAGCCAAATTATACGGTATAAGGGCCATCCCACAGAATTTTTTAATTGACCCCAATGGGAAAATTATAGCCAGGAATGTTTTTGGTGATGAACTGGAAAAGAAACTCACAGAAATATTTGGTAAAATATAAATATGAATTTGCACTGTAAAATGTATCAAAAACCCTCAATTATTAAAAGCTATATTAAACTGTATTGCCTATGAAATTTTTAAAACTTTTACTAATTATTATTAGCCTGTTAACCGGTGTTAAATTGTATGCGCAACAAACACCAACAGTTACACTTTCGGTTAAAAATGTGCCGCTGGAAACTGTGCTGTCGCAAATAAAGAAACAAACAGGGGTTAGTTTTTTTTATGATAAAGAGATACTGGCTGCAGCCGGAAAAGTAACCGTTCAGGTTGAAAAAGCCAGTCCGGAGAGTGTATTAAAATTATGCTTAAAGAATACGCCTGTTACTTACAGTATTGTGGGGAACATTATTGTATTGGTCAATAAAAATTCAAAAAAAAACGAAGATGGCACATTCAAACTAAATTATGATCTTTTTTCGCAGGGGGCCATACGCGGAACGGTTTATAATATGCAGGGGATAAGTCTTAATGGCGCCACTGTTATTATCAAACGTACTCATCAGGGGGCCACTACTAACGAAAAAGGAGAGTTTGCGCTTGATAATGTGAGGAGTAACGATACATTACGGATCAGTTACATCGGTTACACCACTACCGAATTACCGGTATCGGCCCAAACCGACTTTAAAGTGCAGCTTAAAGAGAGCACAAGCGAACTTGATGCAGTCGAAATTCAAGCCTATGGTACTACAACCAAACGCCTTGCTGTTGGCGAGATCAGTCAGGTAAATGCCAGGGATATCGAGCGGCAACCGGTAGCTAACCCCTTATTGGCCCTGAAAGCCATGGTGCCCGGTCTGCTGATATCCCCGGTTAACGGTTACAGCAATGCGCCCGTAAAGGTAGAAATACGGGGCAGGACATCTATCGACCCTACCTCGATATCCGATCCCTTATATATTATAGATGGCGTACCGCTTATCCAGTCGAACATTGGGGCATTCCAGTCTTCCAGTTATCAGAACGGATCTACCGGGCTTCAACAGGCAGGCATCACTTATTCGGGCGGGCAAAGTCCGTTTGCCAATATCAATCCGGACGATATCGAAAGTATTTCGGTGCTGAAAGATGCGGCGGCAACGGCGATGTACGGCTCACGTGCGGGCAATGGGGTGATCATTATCACTACCAAAAGGGGAAAGGCCGGCGAAACAAAAGTAGAGGCAAGCGCAGGGGAAAGGATCAATATAGTTATTGGCCATTATCCTATGCTTAACACCAGCCAATACCTGCAAATGCGTCGCGAAGCGTTAAAAAATGACGGACTTAGCGCTACAATAGCCAATGCCCCTGATATTGCACTTTGGGATACTACCCGTAATATAGACTGGCAGAAACAGCTTTGGAAATCGGCCCGGAGCACATTTGCGCAGGCGGCTATATCCGGAGGGGGGGAGCTAACTACATTTAGAGTGAGTGGGCGGTATAGCGCGGCAAAAGATGTATCTCCTTTATCAAATTTGAACACAAATAAATCAACGAACATTTCTTTCAACCTAAATCATAACAGTTTAAACCGCAAGTTAAGTGTACAGTTCAGTGCAACTTATGGTTATAACAGTGTTAACCAAATTTCTAACGGGTTTGCTTCAACATTAGCGCCCGATTTGCCATCTATCTATGATAAAAACGATAACCTGAACTATGCGGAATGGAATGCTGCCGGCCTGGGTTATAGTTTTCCATTTGCAAGCCTGCTGCAGCCATCCGTATCAAGTTCAGATCTTTTGAACAGCAGTTTCCGTGTCGGTTACCAGGTTGTAAATGGATTAACCTTGAGTGTGTTATTAGGCTATAACCTTGGCTTAAACGATAACATTCTTACCACGCCTATTGCCTCGCAAAATCCTTTGTTTAACCCTACCGGGCAGGTGTATTTTGGTAATAGTAAAACCAAAGGCTGGAACATCACACCCCAAATTGATTATACCCGCTATATAGGTAAGGGCAAGTTGAACGTGATATTAGGTGGAAACCTGAACAATGCCATAGCCAGCGGGATAACTACTTTTGGCCTGGGTTATACCAGCGATCAATTGTTAAAATCTATTAATAATGCTGGTTTTTCAAGCACCAATCAAAATTATTCGGAAAGTAAATATGTCGACTTGCATGGCAGCATAAATTACAATTGGCTGGATAAATACATTGTTGAAGTTTCGGGGAACTATGATGGCTCTTCAAATTTCGGCGCGGGGCGGCAGTTCGGCACATTTGGGGTAGTGGGCGCAAGCTGGATAGCAACAGAAGAGAAATGGTTAAGGCCAATATTGCCATCGTGGATAAGCCTGGTAAAGCTTAAAGCGTCCTACGGCACAACCGGCCAATATCCTAACGTTGCCTATCAATACCTTTCGCAATGGGCAAGCAGTGCAATGGCTTTTGGCCAGCCTTTATATAGTTACAACGGAATTGTACCGCAAGTACCCATACATGCCGTGAACCAGGATTACCGGTGGGAGACCGATAAGGAACTGAACATGGCGGCAGACCTGAGTTTCCTGAACGACAGGTATAGTTTGCACGCAGCCGTTTATCGTAAACGCAGTTATAATCAGTTAGCGTTAATACCAACCCCTTTATTTACCGGCTTTGCAAATGTGCAGGGCAATTCCGAAGCTAACGTGCAAAACAGCGGAATAGAAGTTGCTTTGAGCGCAAGGCTTATTAATGTCCGCGATTTTACCTGGCAGGCAAATGTTTATTTCAGCCATAACGAGAATAAGCTGCTGGCATTTCCGGGTATCCAGTATACATCTTACTACACCAGCCAGTTAATTGGTAAATCTCTCAATTCGGTTTATCTTTTACATTACCAGGGGGTAGATCCACAAACCGGCCAGCGGAGTTATGAAGACCGTAATAAGGATGGCCTTATATGGATAGGAAATACGCAACCCGGAGGCGCCGGAGATGACAGGGTTGTAGCTATTGATATGAGCCCTAAGTTTGAAACATCAATAGTGAACCGGTTAACCTACAAAGGTGTTTCGCTGGATTTACAGCTGAGCTACCGGAGAATGATGGCAGTAGTGCCCAATACCAGTCGCGGAGGAATATTTAATGAAAATGTGCCATTAGATGTTTTTAAAAATCACTGGCAAAAACCCGGTGATATTAGCCCCAATCCACGTTTTACAACAGTTCAGGCAGCAAGTGATGGTTATTTCCTCAAGTCGGATGGCGCTTATACCGATGGATCTTACCTGCGCTTACAAAATGCAGCTGTTGCTTACTCGCTGCCCGCTAAAATAGCGAAGAAGATAGGCATGCAGGGGGTAAGATTAATGATAAGTATGGAAAACGTATTTACACTTTCCAAATACCCTGGTATAGATCCTGAGCTGCCTTTTGGCGCACAACCACAGGCAAAGACATTTAATGGGCAGCTAAACTTCACTTTTTAAAAGATCATCAAATGAAAACACATAGGGTTAAAACAAAAGTAATTTGCATACTCGGCGTTTTTGCATGTACAATCAATATATCATGCAAAAAGCTGATAGCAATTGACGAGCCGATCAACACGCTTACTACTACCGAGATATTTAGTACTGATGCAACAGCCACAGCTGCGATGGCCGGCGTTTATTCAACTATGATTAACGGAACTAACGGCGGTTCCGTCAATAGTGCCACAACCATATTCAGCGGCGGGCTTTCAACATCGCTGGGGGCATTATCGGCAGACGAGCTAAACTCCGCCTCGACAGATGTGTATAATAGTAACCATTTAACGGTTCTCAACGCGCAGGCTTCAAGTTCATTATGGATATCTGCTTATAATATTATATACAAGGCAAACTCAGTTATCGAAGGAATTGAGCTCTCTAAATCGCCGGCATTACATGATCAGGTGAGGGTTGAACTAACAGCCGAAGCCAAATTTATAAGAGCTTTCAGCTACTTCTACCTGACCAATTTTTTCGGTGACGTGCCTATGGCGCTTACGGTTGATTTTAATAAAACGCGTAACGCTTTAAGAATGCCGCAGCAACAGGTTTATCAGCAAATAATTGCCGACTTAAAAGCTGCACAAGCCGTGCTGCCTGCCGATTATGCTGCCGGTAACGGCCAAAGGATAATACCTAACAAATCGGCAGCGACGTTGCTGCTTGCGCGGGTTTATTTGTATACCCGCGATTACGCTGGGGCGGCAGCACAGGCAAGTGAAGTTATCAGCAATAATTCCTTATATCAATTGGAGCCCGATTTAAACAATGTATTCGCTACAGCAAGCAGGGAGGCTGTTTGGCAATTGGCACAAACCACTGCCGATCCGCAACTAAAGAACGGTACGCCTGAAGGTTTTATCTTTATACCGCTGGTGCTTGATCATCACAGCCTTGCGCCCTATGTGTTAACCAACCAGTTATTATCGGCTTTTGAAAGCGGTGATAAACGGCGTGAAAAGTGGGTAGATAGTACCGATTATAGCTATGGCGCTTCTTCGCCTCCTTTTAGTTATTATCCCCATAAGTATGTTATTGGCAGTGCCAACGCAGATGCAAGCCAGGCCCCACCACAATATTATACAGCCTTAAGATTGGCAGAAGCTTATTTGATACACGCTGAAGCATTGGCTAATGGCGCGCCAGGCGGTGTTAATGCCGCTATTGCAGATCTGAACACGATTAGAGGCCGGGCCGGATTGCCGGGTCTGGCGCCGGGTTTATCAGAGCAACAGGTAAAAACAGCTGTAGCGCACGAATGGCAGATAGAGTATTTTGCAGAGTGGGCGCACCGCTGGTTTGACTTGCGAAGGACGGGCAAGGCCCATGATGCGCTTTCGGTAATTCCGGCAAAGCAACCCTGGGCCGGAGACTATCAGTTGCTATATCCCATCCCGCAGGCTGAAATAACTTTCGATCCTTTCCTGAAACAAAATCCTGGCTATTAATAGATATCAACAGACATGAAAAAAATATATTTTGGCCTTTTCTCAATCATATGCGGACTGCTTTTATTAAGTTCCTGTAAAAAGGAATTAACCGCTAAAGTGAGCGGAACAGCGGCCTTAACCATTGTAAATGGCGTAACAGATAACAGCTTTTTGTATACCAATTTTAATGGTGATAAGTCAAATGGCACATACTATCAGGGCATGGTTCAAATTGCTTATGGCAATTCCAAGTTCTTTAACAGTTACTTTGGCCAGCAGAAACTTGGTTTGTACGCGCCACAGGACACAACTGCCAATAGTAAACCAGTGTTGAGCCTCACCCTGGATATGCCGGTGAACACTATCCATACGCTTTTTTTAACGGGTACTACAGCCGCGTCCGATCAGCTATTTACCACAGATGTGCTGCCGTATCATGCCGCTACCGATTCGACCATGGGTATACGGTTTGTGAATTTAAGTAAAGACATTTCGGCAGTAAGCGTTAATTTGATGGGCCAGGCTAATGGCTCTGAAGTAAAAGATCTGCCTTACAAAGGCATTACCTCATTTAAAAATTATCCGGCGGGCACTGCAATCAGCAGTTACACATTTGAATTCAGGGATAAAATCACCGGGACATTAATTGGCAGCTGTGTGGTTGACGGCGTAAACAACGACGGTTCAACTGCAACGCCCAACATCAGGCGTTATCGTAATTACACCCTCGCGTTTTTGGGTGCGCCGGGTGGCCTGGCACCGGACCGGGTACTCATTATCGATGAAAACGTCCACCAATAAACACATCAACATGCATAGCATATTAAGAATTGAACAACTATCACATAAATACACCAGCGCCTGGGCTATACGTGATATCAATATGGAGATAAACCAAAATGGGATAACGGGTTTATTGGGCTCAAACGGCGCGGGAAAATCTACCACGATGAACATTATATGCGGTGTAGTGAACCAAACTGAGGGGAGCGTATTCATAAACGGATTTGATATACGTACCCAGCCCGAATCAGCAAAAAAACAAATTGGTTTTTTACCGCAGAACCCGCCGCTATACACAGATCTTACTATTGATGAATATCTTACCTATTGTGCCGAACTGCGGTTCATTGAGAAACACAAGATAAAAAGTACTGTAAACGAAGTAAAGGAAAAATGCGGGATAGCGCATTTCAGCAATCGCCTCATCAATAATTTATCGGGCGGTTACCGGCAAAGGGTTGGCATAGCACAGGCTATTATCCATAAACCGAGGTTAGTGATACTGGATGAACCTACCAACGGATTAGATCCAAATCAGTTAATTGAGGTAAGAAAGCTGATCAGGGAAATATCACTTGACCACGCCGTGCTTTTATCCTCTCATGTGCTGTCGGAGATCCATATCCTGTGTAAAGAGATTGTGATGATAGAAGGTGGGCGTATTGTTTTCTCTGATTCTATGGACGCGTTTGATAACTATATCCAACCCAATAGCCTGCTTATACGCATGGAAAATCCACCGCCAATCGGCGATCTTGTAAAAATTCAGGGAGTGAGCAAGGTTGATTTTATTACAGACAGGGAAGTGCGTGTATATTTTGACGGTGACGAAGAAGTAACCGAAAGATTAGTCGCCGCCGGTGTTCAGCATAAATGGCAGCTTCGCGAAATCACCCTTGAAAAAGGCCATCTCGATGATATTTTCAAACATTTGTCATCACCACAATCTCACTAAATAATTCCAGTAAAATGAAAATTGTATTCAAGATCGCAAAGAATGAACTACGCAACCTTGTTTTTTCGCCGGTAGCCTGGTTTGTAGCGGTCGTCTTTTTTATTCAATGCGCTTATTTCTACTTCGCAAGTATATATGGGGATGTTATTTTACAAGACCAGCTGATACAGAATGTGCCCGCCTGGAAAGATTTTGCAGCTGCGTTAACCAAGGGCGAATTTCTGAAAGGCGACGGCTTGCTGGCAAATGCCTATCAAAACCTTTACTTGTTTGTTCCCTTGCTCACGATGGGCCTCATGAGCCGCGAAATTAATAGCGGCACCATAAAATTATTGTATTCTTCGCCAATCAGGCTACGCGAAATAGTACTGGGGAAATACCTGGCCATCATGATCTATAACCTGGCCCTTGTTGCTATTGTGGGGTTGTTTGCTGTAATAGGCATGTTTAATATAAAATCTCCGGATGTTGGTTTGCTGTTATCGGCCGAATTTGGCTTCTATCTTTTAGTATGCGCGCTTTCAGCCATCGGCTTGTTTATGTCGAGCCTTTCTACTTACCAGGTTGTATCAGGAATCGGCACTTTTATTATCATCTTCATTCTGGGCCGTATCGGTACTTTATGGCAGAACTACGATTTTATCAGGGACCTTACCTATTTTTTATCAACAGCCGGCCGCACCGAGAAAATGCTCAATGGGCTCATCACTACTAAGGATGTTATTTACTTTTTGGCCGTAATTTTTATGTTCCTCAGCTTTACGCTGCTTAAACTTAAAGGCGAAAGGGAATTTAAGCCCTGGCCGGTAAAAGCCGCCAGGTATATCAGCGTGGTTATTGTAGCTGTTATGATCGGTTATATTACTTCACGCCCTGCCCTGGTAGTTTACTGGGACACCACCGCGCTAAAGGTCAATACTATTCATCCGCGCACCCAGGCCATCATCAAAAAAATGGGCGATGAGCCTTTTACGGTAACCATGTATACCAACCTGTTTAACGCCAGTTCGCTGCAATCGGGCCTTCCGCAGATGCGTAACCTTTATTTATCGGCGCTTTGGGATAAATACCTGCGCTTTAAGCCCAACATTCGGTTTAAATACGTTTATTATTACTATAGCGATGGCAGCATTGATGATAGTCTTTATTACAAGCAGTTTCCTCACAAAACAGAACAGCAAATTGCCGGCATAATTGCAAAGATGAATCAAACTGATGTATCCATGTTCATGGGGCCAAAAGAGATACGTAAGATTATGAATCCTAACGATGAAAACGGCAGACTGTACCTCAGCGTGGAGTATAAAGGCCGAAAAGCGAATTTGAGGACTTTTGAGGATACGCAATTTTGGCCTAATGAATCGCAGGTGGCAGCCGTGTTAAAGCGGCTGGTTGAAGTAAACACGCCCAAAGTGTATTTTGCGACCGGTAACCTGGAACGCGATATTTATAAAACCGGGGAACGGGAGTATTCGAGGCAATCGACAGATAAAAATTATCGTGCATCCCTGATCAATATGGGTTTTGACCCCGACACCATCTCTCTTGAAAACAGGGATATTCCTTCTCATACTTCAATGCTGGTAATTGCCGATCCTAAAACCGACCTGTCGCCGGTTACTTTGAGCAGGATAAAAAGCTATGTTGATGGGGGCGGCAATATGCTTGTTTTTGGTGAGCCGAAAAAGCAGGCGGTGATCAATCCGGTTTTAAAACCGTTTGGCATACAGATGGATGACGGTACACTGGTACAATTAAGCAAGGACGAAACACCTGATAAAGTTATTATCTACGGCACTACCGATGCTTATAACCTTGCTGAAGAGGTAACCTTAACAGGGTACAAGAGTGAGCGCGACCAAAAGATATATAAAGATACGCTGATGGACATGATGCCCGGCGTAGCGCCACTCTCTTACAGTAATAACGGTTCATTTAAAATTACCCCGATATTAAAAACTTTAAAATGGAAAACATGGCTTAAAAAGGGTGTACTGGTTACCGACTCGGTGCCGCCTGTATTCAGCCCCAAAGAAGGGGATGTAAAAGTACCATCGTTTGATGTTGCCGTTAAGTTAACCAGGCAATTGCAGGGTAAAGAACAACGCATCATTGTTTGTGGTGACGCCGACTTTAGAAACAATCTCCGGATATTTTCAGACGGCACTGTTAATGCATTTTACAGCTGGTTAAATAACTCGGTATATCCGGTATACCTGCCTGCCGGAAAGCCGCAGGATAACAGGTTCAATATAACAGCTCCGGGTGTGGACCTGTTAAGAATAATATTTGTGTGGATAATGCCCGGGCTTTTAATACTGGCAGGCACCGTACTCATGATCAGGCGTAAAAGAAAATAATAACATGTTTTTAAACACCGACGAACAAACGATAGAAGACCTGGGGCTTTTTAGCAACCGTAATACAGGTGGTATCTATGATATCTATAATTCTGCACACACCAGGGGAGGCGAGGAGGCACTAAAAAAAATGTTCCGTAACCCTTTGTCAGACAGACAGGCCATCAATCAGCGGAGCAGCATTATTGAAAATATGGCCCGCCTGAAAATGGATTTTCCTTTCCCGGCCAGTTCATTTGATATGGCAGAAAAGTATTTAATGAATAAGCATGAGCAAACAAAAAGCGCCACACATCATGCCACATCATTAAGTGAAAAGGAAATGCACCAGGGAGTTTCGGCCGTTATCGAGATCTTGTGGACGACCAAAATGTTTATAGATAAGCAGGAGATCATCAATATCGATGCTTATCAGCAAGAGTATAAAGCCATTTTGGCTTTAGTGAATGATGAGGCATTTGAACCGGCCCTAAGGGAAAAGCCAAACCGCAAATTACCCTATGCTGCCATAACCGCTTATGATATTCTTTTCAGAGTGCGTGAGTATGACAAGGTAATACAACTGTTAAGCCATATCTATACGCTGGATGTGTATTTGTCTGTAGCACAAACGGCTGTTAAACGGCACTTTATTTTTCCGCGTGCCCTCCAAAAAGAAGCGTGTGAACTACGATTAACAGATGTTTATCACCCCGAACTTAAAAACCCGGTGGGTAATTCATTTACAATAAGTCCCGAAAAAAATATCCTGTTCCTCACCGGGGCAAACATGGCCGGGAAGTCTACCTTTTTGCGCGCGGTAAGCACTGCAATTTACGTTGCGCACATGGGGTTCCCCGTGGCGGCTAAATCAATGATATTTTCGGTGATGGACGGCATCTATACCACGATAAATTTACCAGACAAGTTAGGGATTGGCGCCAGCCATTTCTACGCGGAAGTATTGCGGGTACGAAAAGTGGCAACAGAACTGGGCCAGGGAAAATCGGTTTTTGTCATTTTTGATGAATTATTCAGGGGGACCAATGTAAAAGACGCGCACGAAGCAACTGTTGCGGTAACCGGGGCCTTCGCGCGAAAAAGAACCAGTATGTTTATTATTTCTTCGCATATCGTGGAAGCAGCCGAAGAGTTAAAGCAAAAAGACAATGTTGATTTCCTTTATCTCCCTACCATTATGAATGGCGCCGTGCCCGAGTATACTTACACACTGAAAAAAGGCGTAACAGATGACCGCCATGGTATGACTATTATAAAAAATGAAGGAATATTGGACATCCTGAAAAATGGCCTTAAACAGAAAATAAAAGCTTAATAAAGATGGGTTTTGGTATAGATAAACAAACGCTTGATGAGTTGAACCTGCTTGGTAAATTCCGTAACGGGTCAATCTATAATTTGTTCAATCAGGTAAAAACCCGGGGCGGCGAACAACTACTCGATAAAATGTTCCGCTTGCCGCTGGAAGATGACGCGCAGATAAACGAGCGGATAAGCATTTTTCAGTTTTTTCAAAAGCATCATTTGGCTTTCCCGGTAGATGCGCAGCAGGTAGGTTTAATGCGGGAGTATCTCGATCAGGGGGGCATGAAAAATATCCTGTCGGTATTTGCAGGCACGGTTATTAAAAGGGTGCTATCCGGCTTAACGCGTGACGACCGGTATAAAAAAAATATCCAGGGCCTGCAGGCAGTTATAGCGGTAATGAATAAATGCTTCAACTTTTTAGACAAGATGCCGCCGATACCGGGGCCATACGCGGGGCGGGTGAAAGCGATACAAACCATTTTAGCCGATAAGCGGATTGAGCGGTTAAGGAACGTTGATATTTATCAGTCGCTGCCTATGAAAGCGCTTATTTATTACAACCACCTGCTAAAAACCAAGCTGCAAAATGAAGTAGAAGAAGTATTGCTATTTATTTACGAGTTGGATGTGTACATAAGCGTAAGCACCGTTGCGCACGATAAAGGATTTGTTTTTGCTACGGCATTGCCGCCCGGGCAAAATGTACTGTCTGTTTCAGATCTGCGCCACCCTTCGGTAGATAAGGCTATAGGCAATTCGTTAGAACTATCCGAAAATAGTAACGTGCTTTTTTTAACAGGAGCAAACATGGCTGGTAAGTCTACCCTTATGAAATCGGTTGGTATCAGCCTTTACCTGGCACATATCGGCTTCCCGGTGGCTGCAACCGCTATGAAATTCTCAGTTAGGGAAGGGCTTTATTCTTCTATCAATGTGGCCGATAATATTAGTCTGGGTTACAGTCATTTTTTTGCCGAGGTAGTCCGGGTAAAACAGGCCGCCATAGCTGCCAGCAGTGGGAAAAGGCTCCTGCTCATGTTCGACGAGCTTTTTAAGGGGACAAATGTAAAGGATGCCTATGACGGTACCCTTGCCGTAACCGAAGGGTTTTCGGAATATACCAATTGTCTGTTTATTGTGTCGACGCATATTATAGAAGTAGGAGAGGCCCTGCGGGCCCGCAGTAATATCAAGTTTGGCTATATGCCTACAGTTATGGAAGGCTCCCGGCCCCGTTACACCTATAAACTGCAGGAAGGAATTACTGAAGACCGGCAGGGAATGATGATCATCAGAAACGAAGGCATATTAGAATTGATAGGCAATTGATCAATAAAATGAAAAAACACCTGCTATTCTTATTTTTATTTTCATCAGCAAGCGCAATGAGTCAAAGTAAGCAACCCACACCGGTGTATGTGAAATATGATGCTTATTACCGTGATATCCAATTAATGCTCCAATCCTGGAAACAGGAAGTTCCTCATACCACTTTGGGTGCAATTAAAGCTGAGGTACTCAAACTAACCGATGATGCGCCGCCGGAAAGCGCCATACAATTATTGCATGGCAGCCGGAAAGTGCTGAGCGATGAAGCTGTTTTTGCAAAACGGAAAAGCGGCGTATATATCGTTGGGAAATTAACTTCCACGGTACTCAACAGTATGGTAACAGTAGATTTTGACCTGATCGGTACAGCGTTTGCTATCTCTGCCGATGGTACATGCGTAACCAATTATCACGTATTAAAAAGTATATTCCATCCGGAAGACCCGGAGGCGAAAAAGGATAGCCTTTATTTTATTATTACGGCCAACAATAAACTTTATTTACTCGACAAAATATTAGCTTATTCTCAAAACAACGACCTCGCGGTTTTTAAAGTGAACACCAAAGGTGATCGGCTCGATCCCCTCCCTCTGGGTAAGCCGGCAAACATTGGCGCTGCCGTTTATTGCCTTTCTAACCCGGGTGCGCATTTTTATTCGTTTAGTAAGGGGATTGTAGCCAGGAATACGGCAATTGACACGCTGGACGCCGGACCACAATATAACCGCAAAGGAGTGCCGTCTATAAGGATGGAAATAACGGCAGATTACGGGGTAGGGGCAAGTGGCGGGCCGATACTGGATAAATGCGGAAATGTGGTGGGGGTAGTTGTGTCAACCACGCCGATAGCTTACACAATGGCGGATGGGCAAGGCAAAGAAACCGGTTACATACAAATGATTGTGAAAAACACGGCGCCGGTAAAAGCACTTACCGATCTTCTGAAAAAGTAAAATTATTGATGATGCAACCATTTACCGAACCTTTCTTAAAACTATTTACGCTGAGCGTATTAAGGTATTTTATTATCGCCGGTATTCCTTTTGTCATATGTTATTATATACTTAAAGGCAGTTTAAAAAGATTTAAAATACAGCAACGGAGCGCTGTGCGGAAAGATTTTATCAGGGAAGTATTGCACTCACTTAAAACAATCGGTGTATTAACAGGCATCTCCTATATCGTTTTATATACCCCTTTGCGGCACTTCACCCGTATTTATGACAGTGTTGGCCAATACCCTTTATGGTGGCTGTTTGCCAGTGTGATTTTAAGTTTGGTAATACATGATACTTATTTTTACTGGATGCACCGTTTGTTGCACCACCCCCAATTATTCCGCTATATCCACCTGTTGCATCACCGATCTACTAACCCTTCGCCCTGGGCTTCTTATTCATTTCATTTAATTGAAAGTTTTACCGAGGGCGCTGTAGTATTTGTGATTGTATTGGTTATGCCTATGCACCCAACCGGCATTTTTATGTTTGTGATCCTTGCTTTTATCATAAACGTTTACGGCCATTTGGGTTATGAGATTGCTCCATTGTGGTTTCGAAAGACCTTTCTTTTTGAGGTATTCAATACATCCGTATACCATAACCTTCACCATAGCAAATTTAAAGGTAATTACGGTTTGTATTTCCGGATATGGGACAGGCTAATGGGAACTGAGCACCCTGATTATGTAAATAATTATGACAGCGTTCAAAAAAACAGGCAGAATAAATAATTACGGGCGTCTTTAAAATACTCTTAGTGTTCTTTAATTTAGTTAATAGTTTAGTTAGTAAATAAAAAACGTTTTCCCGGAAAAGAGCCGGGAACGTTTTTAATACGATTATGTGCTGTCATCAAAGATTAGCAGACCTGATCGAACACTCGCATCTGTATCGATACTTCTGTTATCTGGCTTTGTTAATCTTCTTTTTGTTGTCCCCCGTTTTAACGCAGGCGCAACCCACCGAAAAACCACCCTGGTTAAGGATAACGTACGTATTTTGGATGTTTTTAAAGAGATTAAAAAACAGAT
Source organism: Mucilaginibacter sp. GW821-FHT07H05 (assembly GCF_059418485.1). NCBI lineage: Bacteria > Pseudomonadati > Bacteroidota > Sphingobacteriia > Sphingobacteriales > Sphingobacteriaceae > Mucilaginibacter > Mucilaginibacter sp. GW821-FHT07H05. Next base: position 390,496 of record NZ_JBWKPY010000003.1, on the reverse strand, counting down.
GGGGTTGATTGTTTTTTATGGAACCTGTTGTTGTATGCCGAAAGGGAACTGCCCGCCAAAGTATGGTTCGAATTCAGGATCAGTCAAATATAATATGTGTCATCGCCGGACACTTAGCGTTCGAAACCGACCGATGTCCGAATAGGGAATCTGGCACAATTGTATGATTATCAATTAGATAGTAATATGGCATAGGTTTTGACGTTTACAGCTTACTATAAATGCCATGAGTTCAAATAACAAGTTTATCTTTAGGCGTACCGATGCACAACAACGATTTGAAGTGCTTTGGAAAAAACGCATTGAGGGTGAACCAACGTTAAAGGAATTAGCGGAAATGGACGAGATCATCAACCGGGATCCGTCGGTCTATCAGTTCGTTTTAAAAGAGATGGAAAATTGGGCTTTACATTCCCGCGATGGTCAGCAAAAAACGCCGCCTCCGCCTGCGGCTTCCCCATTAAAAAAGATCATAGAAAAAGTAAGATCGTTTTTTAAACAATGGGGCATTTTCTTTTTATACAAACCAAATGTAGGGATAAACTAATACTTTGCTTTTATCCCTGATGATAGTTTAATGGCGTTTAAAATACTGGATTTCCTTTTCGTGTTTCTGGGCGGCTGGCTTCCTTCGAATCGAATGCTCAGATTTTTACACTTATGTGTTTCCGGATCAACTTTCCTGGAATAAATGCGGTACTGTCCTAACTTTAATTTCCTGATCATAACTACCCCGATGACAAAAAATGAATCGATTAATGCTATGAGCGATTATCTTTTTTACATAAGAAAATAATTTCCCGGGGATTTATTCTAAATCTAAGCCTATCCGCTTCAGAAAAGCTTTTCGCATAATCATCCTTAATAACGGTAAAGCCTGCATTTTTAAGCCGTTCAGTATAATCTTGCCCATATATTCTAACGTGGTCATGCTGGCCGAAAGCTTTCTTTCTTTCACTTCGGGATGTAATTGACCAATCTTCGTAGGTTTTTTCGCTTTTATGTTTGATCGGTACTTGAAAAATACCCCATCCACCTTCATTAAGCACCCGATATAATTCTTTCATCGCTTTATGATCATCTTCAATATGCTCTAAAACGTGATTGCACAAAATAACATCAAATGTATTATCCTTAAACGCCATATTGGTAATGTCAATTTTTTGAACGTCACCTATTTCACGAAAATCGGGAGAATTTGGAGAAAGATCGCATTTTGTATATGCTATATTCCTGCACTTTGCAAGTATGGTATACAAAGACCTTTCCGGGGCAAAATGTAATAACTTCAGGTTGTTATTTTCGTTAAATAGGTCTGTTTTTTCGGTGAGATATAGAAATTGCAACCGATGCCTTTCTAACGAACCGCAATTTATACATCGCGCATTTTTCCTGTTAGTGGGTCTGTATGCAGCGAAACTTATATATGTTGACTTACAAAGCGGACAACTCACATTATTTCCGCGGTATATCAATTCCTCTTTTTTTTGTAAAATATATCTGTATGCTTTTATAAAAGGATAAGGAGTTATCTTTCTAAGGAATGTTCTCATAATATATTCTGAAGGGGAATGGGTTTCGGCATTCCTTATATAAATATAAGGAACAAGAACAAGCAATAGCATATAAATCAATTATGTATTTCATGGTTTTTTTCTTTGTGTATCCTGTGTTTAATTAAGGTTGTAATTCTTTTCCTTGTCATTTATCCCAACAATTTCCTAATTTTAGCCTTATGACTAAAGAGGGCAGGAGCAAAACTGCAGGTAAGAAAAAGATATTTGTTTTAGATACTTCCGTTATCCTGTACGATCATAACGCGTTCGAGAATTTCCAGGAGCATGATGTTGCCATACCTATTCAGGTGCTGGAAGAACTGGATAACATGAAGACCGGTAATGATACCCGCAATTTTGAGGCGCGCGGCTTTATACGGTTAATGGATGGCCTGTCGCGTAAACGCTTGTTGAATCAATGGCAACCTTTAAACGGCCAAAACAAAGGCAGCTTTAAAGTGGTGATGGATAGGAAAACCGCCGAAGTTGATGCCGAACAGGTTTTTGGTGATGGCAAAATAGACCACCGTATCCTGAATGCCGCGCTGGCCCTGCAAGAGGAAAACCCGGACAAAAAGATTGTGCTGGTTTCCAAAGATATTTGCCTGCGCTTAAAGGCTAAATCGCTAAACATTAACGCCGAAGATTACGAAACTGGTAAAGTAAAAAACCTTGATGAACTTTATACGGGCACAACCATTACCAAAGCCACCGACAAACTCATTAATCAGTTAAATAAAGAGCCGGTAATTATGCCTGCCGATTTAAATATAACACCAGGCCATGGCAACCATTTTTATTTACTGAACGGCAAGCGGTCAAACTTAGCCACTTTTTACAGCGCCCAGATAGATCACCTGGAAAAAGTAAAAGAAGAGCCTGTATTTAATATTTACCCAAAAAACCCCGAGCAGGCCTGTGCTTTACACGCGTTACTTGATCCCGATATTAAACTGGTAACCATGCAGGGCAATGCCGGTACGGGTAAAACCTTACTGGCCTTAGCCGCCGCGCTGGAACAGCGTAAATACTACCGGCAGATCTTTGTTACCCGCCCCATCGTGCCGTTGAGCAATAAGGATATTGGCTTTTTGCCGGGCGATGCCAAATCTAAAGTAGACCCATACATGGCGCCGATTTGGGATAACCTGAAATTTATTCGTGAGCAGTTTAGTGATGATGATAAAATGCAGCACAAGATAGATGAACTGGTAACCAACGATAAGATCTCCATAGCGCCGCTGGCCTTTATTCGCGGCCGTACGCTTACCAAGATCTTTTTTATTGTGGATGAAGCCCAAAACCTTACGCCGCACGAGGTAAAAACCATTATATCAAGGGCTGGCGAGCATAGCAAGTTTGTGTTCACGGGCGATATTTACCAGATTGATACGCCTTATCTGGATGCCGAGAGTAATGGTTTATCCTACCTGATAGATAAAGCTAAAGGGCACCCGCTATATGCCCATATCACCCTGCAAAAAGGGGAGCGGAGTGAGTTGGCTAATTTGGCTAATGATTTGTTGTAAATAAAAATAGTAATAAAAAAATGGTGGTGATTTAACCACAAAGCACACAAAGGGAGAACCACAAAGGACACAAAGCTATTGGTTGATTGAATCGCTAAATCTTTGTAACCTTTGTGTTTGCCACAATGAGATTTCTTAGTGACCTTTGTGGTTAAATCGCCATCATGCCACACGATATTACGCCAAATAATTATCCGTCACCTTAGCTATATCATTCGCTATTTTATTTATAAAGCCCAATTGTTCTTTTAACAATTTTTCATCAGGACTTAAATCGGCCTGGTTTTCTGTTGGGGAAATATTCCTGTCAGCAATAAATTCCACTGTTTTACCGCCCAGTTTTTTACCGGTTTCGTTCAGCACAGCAACGCTGCGCCTGATGAGTTTCAGGTGATCGGGATGTGGCTTAGCCATTATCTTAGCCGAAGATGCAACAGAAGCTACCGTTGCCAGGTAAGATGACAGGATATGGTTAAGTACCACAAATTTATGTACCTCCTTGCTTTTCTTCTGCTTGCTTTTAGGTTCGGAGGTCATCCGTTCAAAGGCGGCAGATAAGTTGGCCGATGTTACATATACTTCTTTACGGGCCAGCTTGTAGTCGGTTGTATTGGTAGATACGCCGGTCATGCTCTCCGAAATTTTAACCAGGTATTGGGTATTAGCGTAAATCACATCGCGCAGGCTTTCGGTGATCTGTTCCGACTCCCAGGCCGGGAACAGCACATAGCTGGCAATAAAAGCGATAGCCGAGCCAATAATGGTGTCCACAATACGTTCCTGCGCTATATTCAAATGCCCAACACCCAAAAACTTAAACAGGATAAGTACGTAGGGGGTCATCATTATAACGCTCACCACATAATTAAGGCGCTGGAAACTATAGGCGCCCATCATAAATATAACCAGGAAAACAAATTGCACAATGGTATTATGCACAAAAAGTAGGATGAGGATGCCAATAATACCGCCAACAACGGTACCTATTAAGCGCTGATAATTGCGCTGTTTGGAAAGGCTGTACCCGGGCTTCAATATTACGATAATGGTAAGCAATACCCAGTAGCTGTGATGCCCGAAAACCAGTTTACGCCCGGTAATATAATCGGCAAATACCAGTACCTCGGCGCTTTTGGTGACAAAAAAACCAAAGATACAAACCAGCGCTACCCTTAAGGCATGCTTAAATGCTGCCGAACTAAACGACAGGTTATCCAAAAATATCCGCGGGGCATACTCCTGGTGGGTAACAAATTTGGAGTACTCCACATCCTTACGGTCTTCCATCAACAGGCTGGATGATTTGGAGTTGTAGTAGTTAAATATATCGGTGATCCGCTGGTTCAGGTCGCGCAGGTTGATCAGGATTTTTTTCAGCACCAAATTACTGGTAGCAAGGTCGTTTTTACCTACACCATCTATCATGGTTTTTAACTGTTCCAGTTCCTTTTCAAAACTGAATTTGTTTTTATACCGGGTATTGGATAATATGGCAAAACCTATGTTATCCAGTTCGTTGGCCATCTGGTGCAGCAGGGCCGAAACTTCTTCCAGCACACCGGTATGGCCAAATTTTTCGCGGATATCCTTGTAATCGTAATGCGTAGCCATAATCTGCTCGTACAGGTCAACCAGATCCACAAAAGTGATCACTAAAATGCGGCTGGCATAGGTCGACTCCTTTACGGTTATACGGCTTTTAAACAAGATCTCGCGCACAACATCCTGGTGCTGGCTTACCTGTATCTGGTGCGATACCAGTTTGTGATAGTTCTCGTCTATATCGGTATCAGGTTTATAAAAATCGGCTTTGATCCGCAAAAATTTCACCACATCCAGCATATTCTCGCCAAGGGCTTGCTGGGCTGCCCTGTAGGGCCTGATCTGGAAAAACAGCAGGCTTTGCAGCATATACCAAACGCCGCCGGCCAAAAGCGTGGCACTGTAGCCTAAAACCTCATCGGGTTTGTTGGCCTTATCCATCATAAATATCATGATCAGCAATGATGCCGTACCTACCGATGCCGCCCGGTTACCGTAAACGGTGAACATGGAGAACAGGAAAGAGAACAAAGCTATTTCTATCCCAAGCGTATAAAGGTTCAATCGCGCGAAGCCGGTAATAATGGCCACAACAAAAATGCACCCATTGCAAATCAGCATTGCATTACGCTTGTGCATGGTTGGCCCGGGCACATCAACTACACAAACGCACAGTGCGCCAAGGGATAACGTAAGCCCGGTATCAAATAAATTAAACTGTGTTAGGATAAGGGTAGGTAGTAAAATACCCAGAGAGATGCGTAACCCGTCAGAAAAATACTGGCTATAGAAAAAACTTTTTATTTCACGGGTTTGAAGGTTCATTAATATCAGGTGAAATTTGAGTGTAAAATTAAACAAATTAACCGTTAAGGCTGTTTAAAATATAAATTTGTTAATTATTAAGCCATTTGCCGGAAAATATATTAATAGTGCTTAACTTAATCCCCACAAAATTAGTCGTATTTATCGGCATCAACAACCATTATAAATTATATGCCTTCATTATCAAAGCTTAGTCAACGCGAAACTATTTTTAACCAGGAGGTTGAAAGCCGTTTCCAGTTATACGATAGCCTTTTCCTGACCCTCCCTTTTTACCAGGTTAAAGATACTGGTATTTTGCTGCCATTTTTTAGCTCGCATTGCGAAAAGGAGACCATTAAGCAAAAATCGCCTGCCAGTGTTATCGAATCGTTCTTTAAAAAATATGTACCCGATATTGATCACCAGGAGCAGATCAACCGCTTGTTCAGGTTTATCCAGTATATAGAAAGACAGGTAGTTTTGTTTGATGCTATCGAAGATTCATCCTTTGGTAAAATAGGCCATTTTGAAAAGACCGGCACCATGCAAAGCCTTTTACAACAGGTTGATGGTGATGAAGATATACGCAACCAGATAAAGGAAAAATTAAAGACATTTTCCTTGCGATTGGTATTGACCGCGCACCCTACACAGTTTTACCCAAGCCGTGTTTTAGGTATCATGACCGACCTGATAGAAGCCCTGAAAGTCAATGATATCAATACCATCAATGTATTGTTGCAACAGTTGGGTAAAACGCCCTTCTTCAATAAAAAATCGCCGACCCCGGTTGATGAAGCCGTAAGTTTGATATGGTTTTTGGAGAATGTGTTTTACCATGCCGTTACCGCCATACAGGCTAACCTGGAAGAAGAATTTGATATTGAGGCCGGCGCAAACCAGGTGGTTGAACTTGGATTTTGGCCCGGGGGCGACCGCGATGGTAACCCTAACGTAAACGCGCAAACCACTAAAACCGTGGCTGCTACTTTAAGGCAGATCATCTTCCGTTGTTATTATCGCGATTTTAGGGTGATGAAACGCCGTATTACCTTCCGTGGGGTTGAAGGGCCGATGGCTGCCCTGGAGAAACTGATCTACCAGGATGCTTTTAATGAGCAAACCAACCCTGTTAATTTACAGGATGAGTTGCTGGGTTTGTTATCATCTATGAAAGAAACCATTGTAAAAGAGCATGATAACCTTTTTGTGAATTTGGTTGATGACCTGATCCATAAAGTGCGTGCCTTTGGATGCTATTTCGCCACGCTGGATATCAGGCAGGATAGCCGCGTACTGCGCGATGTATTTAAATATTGTACCGAAGGGCACCAGGTTGATGATAAAATAAAAGACGGCTATTTAGCATTAAGCGAGGCTGATAAATTAGCCAAACTAACCTTTAACGAAGCTAACCTGTTTTGCGGGGATGATGCCAGCGACCTGACTAAAGACACGCTCAACACCATCAGGTTAATGAAAACCATTCAGCACAGTAATGGCGAAAAGGCTTGCCAGCGTTTTATTATCAGCAATTGCCAGCAGGCATCAGATATATTGCAACTGATGGACCTGTTTTTATGGAGCGGCTGGAAAAAAGATGAGCTGACCGTTGATTTTATGCCGCTGTTTGAAACAGTGAACGATTTGGGCTGCGCGGCCGAGATTATGGAGAAATTGTACAAACATCCATTCTACAAAAGCCATTTGAAAAATCGCAACAACCGCCAAACCATTATGCTGGGCTTTAGCGATAGCACCAAGGATGGCGGTTATCTGATGGCCAACTGGTCGATATACAAGGCCAAGGTTGAGTTAACCGCTATGGCCCGCAAATATGATATAGAACTGGCGTTTTTTGATGGGAGAGGAGGCCCTCCGGCACGGGGTGGCGGTAAAACACACCGTTTTTACTCGTCTATGGGTAAAGATATCGCTAATGATCATATCCAGCTCACCATTCAGGGGCAAACGGTAAGCTCACAATATGGTTCGGTTGATACGGCACGGTTTAATTCCGAGCAATTGATTAACGCGGGTATTGTATCGGCGCTTAACCCTAACCGGCACGACTTGCTGGATAGCAGCCACAAAAAAATGATCTCGGAAATGGCGGATGAGAGTTATAAAAAATTCCTGGCCCTGCGCGAAGACCCTTTGTTTGTAGAATACCTGGAGAAATTAAGTCCGCTGAAATTACTTTCCCGCATCAATATCAGCAGCAGGCCAACCAAACGCAATGCCGATGCCAAATTGAAGCTGGAAGACCTGCGCGCTATTAGCTTTGTAACCGCATGGGGACAAATGAAACAGAATATCCCCGGCTTTTACGGCGTAGGGTCGGCCCTTAAGAAAATGAAAAGCGAAAAACGCTGGAAGGAGGTAAAAGAACTATACCATAATTCGGGCTACTTTAAAACAGTAGTTGATAACTGTATGATGTCTATGTCCAAATCCGATTTCAGGGTAACCGCTTATTTGGAGCACGATAAAACGTTCGGTGAGTTTTGGCAGAAATTACATAAAGAATACGAGCTGACCAAAGAACTGCTTTTGGAGCTGACCGGCAGTGAAAGCCTGATGGAGGAATATCCGATTGAAAAGCGTTCCATAGCCTTACGCGAGCGGATAGTTTTGCCATTGGTTATTATTCAGCATTACGCGCTGCATAAATTAAATCACCATCATAGCGATGAATTTACTGATATTTACAATAAATTAGTGATCCGTACGGTTTACGGTATTGTAAATGCCGGCCGAAATTCAGCTTAACCGATGATGAAAAAAGTAGCTTTAATTGTAGTTTGCGCCTTTTTGGTTTTAGGGTTTTCCCGAAAAGCAAAAGATAAGGTTTTGATATTTTCGTTAACTAAAGGATACCATCATGCCAGTATAGCAGATGGTATCCAGGCTATTATTAAAATTGGCGAAACCGATAACTTTACCGCGGATACCACCACAAACCCGGCGTTGTTTACCGACGAGAACCTGAAGCAATACAAGGCAATTATATTTTTAAGCCCCACAGGGGATAACTTGTTTACCCCTGACCAGCAAAAGGCCTTTGTGAATTATATACATAAAGGCGGCGGTTTTGCAGGGATCCACGCCGCTACCGATTGTTTGTACGATTGGGATTGGTATGGCAAACTGGTTGGCGCTTATTTTACCAAACATCCCAAAATACAGCCGGCCATGTTGAATGTGATTGATCATAAACATCTATCCACCAAACAACTGCCCGATAAATGGCAGCATACCGACGAATGGTATAACTTTAAGCAGGTAAGCCCTGATATCCATGTGCTGATAAAGATAGATGAAAGCAGCTATACCGGCGGCGAAATGAACGGCGACCACCCCATGGCCTGGTATCAAAAGTTTGAAGGTGGAAGGGTATTTTATACCGCGCTTGGCCACACTAAAGAGGATTACACGATCGACCAGCTCTTTTTACAGCACCTAACCGGCGGTATTAATTATGCATTAGGCCGTTAATTAATTAAAATATTTTCTTATTTGATAAATTGTCATTGTTTTGTAAACCACAAGGCGTTATAATTGTTAACCAATTATTGCTAACCTGTAAACGATGAAAAATTTAAGGTCCATGTTACTATTGCCGTTATTGGCAAGCATCATCGCATCCTGCGGAGATAATCAAAAAGCAAAAAATTTCAATAACAAAACGCTGGTTGACGGCCAGGGGATGGAATTTATTAAAACCGCTAACGAAGCCGGTTTAACCGAAGTTAAAGCCTCTACCATTGCCGGCACCATGTCAAAAAATCCGCGGGTTATCGGTTTTGCAAAAATGATGATCGATGATCATACACAAGCAGGTAAGGAGTTAACAGACCTGGCCGATGATAAAATGGTTGATCAATCTGACCTGTTAAAGCCCGAACACCAAAAAACGATTGACAGTATCGCTAAATTAAGCGGCCCAAGCTTTGATAAAGCCTATATGAATATGATGGTGAATGACCATATTCAGGCTGTAGCGCTATTTGAAAAGACAAGCTCAAATAAAAATAACGCGGTACAAAAATTCGCAAGGAAAATGTTACCGGCCCTTAAAATGCACCTGGATTCGGCACGGGTAATAGCTGCGAGTTTGAAATAATGGAATTGGTATTGGGTGTCATGGTGAGCTTGTCGAACCATGGCGGGCAGGCCCTCGCACGCACGCTTCGACAAGCTCAGCGTGACACCGCATTCCTAAAACAAACTCAACTGCTGCTCTTTAGGTGGCTTGGCTCGGCCAAATACGGTGCGGCCGCCATATTTCCAGGAATTATTTCTTTCCCGTTCTATTACAGCATCAAAGTTAGCGTTGGGTGTAAAATCCTGCTCGGCTTTACAAGCAATATGATGTAAACGTTTAATCGCTTCATTTTTATCTGACTGGCCCATTTTAGCTTTATAAATAGCCGTCTGCAATGTGCCGATTGTTTCGTCGTAAACCTTAGTTGGGACGGGGAAGGGGTGGCCATCCTTACCGCCATGCGCGAAAGAGAACCTTGCCGGATCTTTAAAGCGGGATGGCGTACCATGGATCACTTCGCTTACAAGTGTTAACGATTGTAAAGTGCGCGGGCCTAAACCTTCCAGCAGTAACAGGTCTTCAAAGTCCGATGGCCGTTTCTCGTGGGCCAGCCAAAGTACAGCACCTAAACGTTTCAGATCAACATCCTTAGCCTTTACATCGTGATGCGCAGGCATAGTTAGATGTTTTATTTCATTCAGCATCAGATCGGGCTGAACATTGGCGATATCCATTATCCCATTGCGGGTAACACCGGCATGTTTATCAGCCAGGTTTAAAATCTGGCCATAGTTATGCCCGCAAACGGCGCTGTGCGGGTCACTAACAAATGAAGTCAGATCGTCAGAGTGCCAGTGGTAGCGCCTGGCTGTGCTGTTGTGAGCGCTCATACCTTGTTGTATAACAGACCATTTACCGCTGTTACTTACCACAAAATTGTGGGTATATAACTGGAAGCCATCTTGCACAGCCGTATTATCAACCTTGGCGCTTAGCTTGCTGCAGCGTACCAGGTAATTGCCATCCAGCCCTGTTGCATTGCCCAGTTTTAGTAATTCATCAGGCGTTTCGCGGGAGTATTTTCCTTTGCCCCCGCAGATATAGATACCCAATTCCCTGGCATGCGGGTTAACCGCGCGTTTCAGCGCGCCCATAACCGAGGTAGTAATGCCGGACGAATGCCAGTCCATACCCATCACAGCGCCCAGGCTCTGGAACCAAAACGGATCGCTCAGTCGCCGTAAAACTTCCTCGGTACCGTAGTCCATTACCAGGCATTCTACTATAGCTAAGCCCAGTTTAGCCATACGTTCGGCTAGCCATTTGGGTACATAGCCATAATGTAAAGGTAAATCTGTGCTGCCCGATCGTTTCATTACTAACAAAGTTAGTAATATTATGGTGAATTTAATAATTAGATGGAACCGGGCATCATTGTTATATTTAATTAAACAGTTTATCTATACTTTCGTCCAATGTTCCGTTTTAAACAATTTACCATAGATCAGAGCGGCTGCGCCATGAAGATCAATACCGATGGTGTATTGTTAGGCGCTATTGCCCTGGCTGATCAGCCAGAAACCATATTAGATATAGGCACCGGTACCGGCGTTATTGCGCTGATGCTGGCGCAACGCTATCCAAACGCGATGATTGACGCGGTGGAAATAGATGCAGGTGCCGCTAAAACCGCGGAGGGCAATTTTGCAGGCTCGGTATTTGCCGATAGGTTAACATTATATCCGGGATCGTTTGAAGCGTTTTTTGAAGCGCATATAGATAAGAAATATGACCTGATCGTTTCTAACCCGCCATTTTACATTAACTCATTGCAATCGCCAGGAGCGGGGAAGAAATTGGCTAAGCATGCGGATGCCGGTTTTTTTGACAAGCTGGTATCGGCTGTTGCCCTGCATTTGTCGGGAAAGGGTTTGTTTTGGCTGATATTACCCATTAATACGGCCGAATTAATTAAGCCATTAGCGATGAATTGCAGGTTATTTATGCAGCAGGTGGTGACGATCAGATCTTACCCGGAATCGGTACCCCATCGCGAACTGCTTTCTTTTGGATTTGCACAAACAAAAGCGACCCAAACAAATTTTGTTATTTATGGTGGGCCAAAGCAATATTCAGCACAGTACCGTACGGTTTTACAAGATTTTTTCACTATTTTCCCGTAAATTAATCATTGGTCATTCCGCTTCGCTATCATTCGTCATTGGTACCAGGCCTGATGAAGTAATTCCGAAGTTAATGACCAATGACTATTGACCAATGACTAATGATTAAAATCGGTTTACTCTCGGATACCCACAGTTACCTGGACGATAACATATTAAAACATTTTGATAACTGCGATGAAATTTGGCATGCCGGCGATTTTGGTAACATAGAAGTAGCCGACAGGCTGGCGGCCCTGAAGCCCTTACGCGGTGTATATGGAAATATAGACGGGGGAGCGTTGCGCAAAACCTTTCCCGAGCATCTGCGTTTTAAGTGCGAAGAGGTAGATGTATGGATGACGCACATTGGCGGTTACCCTGGCAGGTACGCGCCGGCTATCAGGGATGAGATTTACACTAAGCCCCCGCAGTTGTTTATTTGCGGGCACTCGCATATTTTAAAGGTAATGTTTGATCCGAAGATAAAATGTTTGCATATTAATCCGGGAGCGGCAGGAAAACAGGGCTGGCATAAGGTACGGACATTGATAAAATTTTGTATTTCTGACGAAAAAATCCATACCTTAGAAGCAGTAGAATTGTTAAAGTAGTTGTAAAAAATACACTAAGTACATGAAGGTAGTTAAAACTTTAGGCCAGTTTATTATTGAAAAACAAGCCGATTTTCCTTATGCTAAAGGCGAACTTTCCCGTTTATTAAGGGATATTGCCATTGCGGCAAAAATTGTTAACCGCGAGGTAAACAAGGCAGGATTGGCTGATATTATAGGTGATGCCGGCAGCATTAATGTGCAGGGCGAAGGGCAAAAGTTGCTGGATGTATATGCAAACGAACAATTTATCTCGGCACTTAAAAGTGGCGGCGAATGCTGTACCGTTGTATCGGAAGAGAATGACGAGTACATCTATATCGACCATGAAATATCTAAAAATGCCAAATACATTGTGGCCATTGATCCGCTGGATGGCTCATCAAATATTGATGTGAACGTGGGAGTGGGTACGGTGTTTTCTATCTTTCGCCGTAAAAGCAAGGATGGCGAGGCTACCATGGAGGATGTACTGCAAAAAGGCACCGAACAGGTAGCGGCCGGTTATGTGATCTACGGATCGTCAACCATGCTGGTATATACCACAGGTAAAGGTGTTAACGGTTTTACGCTTGATCCGTCAATTGGCGAATTTTGTCTATCACATCCGGATATGACTATCCCTAAGGATGGCATTATTTATTCCATAAACGAAGGTTATTACGCTCATTTCCCTGACGGCGTAAAAAAATATATTAAGTTTTGCCAGGTTGAAGATGATAAAACCTATCGCCCGTATACATCCCGTTATACGGGATCAATGGTGGCCGATCTGCACCGTAATATGATCAAGGGCGGGATCTTTATTTATCCGATCACGGCCAAATCTCCCAAAGGTAAGCTGCGTTTAGTTTATGAGTGCAACCCAATGGCCTATATTATTGAGCAGGCCGGTGGTAAAGCCAGCGATGGTTATAACCGCATACTCGAACTGGAGGTAACCGAACTACACCAGCGATCGGCTATTTTTATCGGGTCGGAAAATATGGTTAAGAAAGCCGAAGAAATGATGGCCTGCTTTTCGCCCCAGGTAACTAAGAAGAATTTTGAGGGAGTGGTATCGGTGCAGTAGCACCCCTCCCAACCCTCCCCGAAGGGGAGGACTTTAAGATCTTTATCTCCCTCTCCTTTGGAGAGGGTCGGGGTGAGGTTTTACAACAAATCTGCCCGCATGGCTTCGGTTTCAAATACAGCGTCAATCAACAGGTCTTTTTGCTTGCCTGCCGCAACGGCTAACTGATCGCAGCGCTCGTTTTCGGGGTGACCGGCATGGCCTTTTACCCACACAAACTTAATTTGATGTATGCGGCTTACCTCCAGGTAACGCATCCAAAGATCTTTATTTTTTTTGCCTGCAAAACCTTTTTTAACCCAGCCCTGCAGCCATTTCTTTTCAACAGAGTCGATCACATATTTAGAGTCGGAATAGATAGTTACCTGCTGATTGGGGTTCTTCAGCGCTTCCAGGCCTTTTATTACGGCCAGCAGTTCCATACGGTTATTAGTGGTTTTGCGATAACCGCCCGACAATTCCTTATAGTGTTGCCCCGAACGTAAAATAGTGCCGTAACCACCCGGACCCGGGTTTCCGCTTGATGCGCCGTCTGTAAATAGTTCGATCATAAACCCCCTAACCCCCTAAAGGGGGAATGTTTTTTTAATTGTTAAACGCAAAGTTAGTATTTCTGATGTAAGTAGGCCTAAAAACTCCCCCTTTAGGGGGCTGGGGGGCTTACCTTCTTGATCTTCAACCGCAACGAATTGCCAATAACTACCACATCCGAAAATGCCATGGTAAAGGCCCCAAACATTGGGCTCATAAAACCGAATGCAGCTATGGGGATGGCCACAATATTATAGGCAAATGCCCAAAAAAGGTTTTGCTTAATGGTGAGCAGGGTATGTTTACTGATCTGTAAAAAGAACAGCAGGGAGTTTAAATCAGTATTCAGCAAAATCACCCGGGCCGATTGTATGGCAATGTGGCTGGCATCATTCATAGATACGCCAACATCTGCTTTGGTAAGGGCAGGGGCATCGTTAATCCCGTCGCCAATCATAATGGTCTTGCCTTTCTGCTTGTAAACATCAATGATAGAGAGCTTTTCATCCGGCAGTTTTTCGGCATGAACCGCCGTAATGCCTAAGGTTTGCGCCACGGCATTACAACGCACTCCTTTATCACCGCTTAACAGTACAGGGGTAATCCCCATCTTTTTCAGACTGGCGATCAGGTTAGCCGCGCCGGGTTTAATATCATCCTGGATAGCAATTTGCGCCAGTAGCTTTTGGTTTTTATAAAGGGCTAAATTATAATCGCTTTCAGCATCAGATTTAACCGCGCCTAAAAAGTAATTATTACCATCTATATCCACAGCACGCATGCCCAGGCCTTTTTCTTCGGTAACCGATTTCAGGATGGTTTTTTGCTGTGCCTGTCCCTTCAATTGTTCTACCAGGGAGCGGGCAATGGGGTGATTTGAGCGTTCTTCTATAGCGGCGATAACGCCACGTATGGTTTCAAGCGAAGTGTCGTCCTGCGCCCTTATATCGCGCAGGGTAAACCTGCCGGTAGTGAGCGTGCCGGTTTTATCAAACACTACATATTTGGTATTGGCTACGGCTTCAATGGTATCGCCGCCTTTAATCAGCACACCGTTTTTTGCCGCGCGACCAAGGCCAACCATAACGGCTGTAGGTGTGGCTAACCCCATGGCGCAGGGGCAGGAGATAACCAGCACCGCGATAGCATGCATCAACGAGTTTTGCAAGCCAATGTTAAAAGCGAAATAGCTAAGACCGAAAGTAATCAGCGAGATCAGTATCACAGTTGGGACAAATATCCCGGCTACTTTATCGCCCAGTTTTTGGATGGGAGGTTTGGCTGCCTGCGCTTTCTTCATCAGGTCGATGATCTGCGCAAGCACCGAATTTGAACCTACTTTGGTGGCTATGATACGGATACTGCCCGATTGCAGGATAGTACCGCCGATAACGCTATCGTATTTTTGCTTTTCAACCGGTACGCTTTCGCCGGTGAGCATCGATTCATCTACAGTGGCATTGCCTTCCAGTATATCGCCATCTACAGGGATCTTATCGCCGGTATTCACCAGTAAGATATCACCGGATTTAACCTCACGGGCATTGATCACTTCAATTGCTCCGTCAACCATGCGGCGCGCATCTACCTGCTGAAACTTTACCAGGTCTTTTACAGCCGATGTGGTTTGCGTTACCGAACGCTTTTCGAACAGGTTACCCAGCAGTACCAATGTAATAATGGTAGCGCAGGTTTCGTAAAACTGGTATTGCCCGCCCAGGTTTTGCAAAGTACCTGCCAAGCTGTAAACAAAGGCCGCCGTGGAGCCGATAAAGATCAGCACATCCATGTTAGGCACGCCGCCTTTAATAGAATTGAAGGCGCTTTTACCGAAGTGTATGCAACCAACAATAAATACAGGCATGCATAAAATGAGTTGTACGTAAGCGTTGTGCAGCCAATGCCATGGTAAAACCATATGCAGCAGGAGCGGGGCGGTAAAAATGGCGCAGAAAATGAATTTGTTTTCGATCTTTTGGTAGAACTTTTCCTGGTGGGTTGACAGATCATCAACCACACGGAAGCCCAGGCCTTCGATATCTTTAATAATAGTGGGGATGATGGTTTGATCGGCAGTAGAGAATTTTACCTCCTCGCCTGCAAAATCAACCAGGATATTTTGCAGCCCTTTTTTCTCTAACAGGCGATGAACAGATATCGCGCAGTTATTACAGTGCATCCCGGTTACATTCAATTCGACGAAAGATTCTGTCATGCAACAAATTTACCTATTAGTTTAGATGGGTTCTAAATAATTAAGTAAGCCTTGTGTAATTTTAAAATGATTTTAAAGGAATACTCTTGGTTTCCTAAGAGGGTATAAATGATGTTTTTAATTTAAAAACAAAAAAGCCTCCCATTTTCATGAGAGGCCTTTGGGTAAATGATGGGGCTCGAACCCACGACCCTCGGTACCACAAACCGATGCTCTAACCAACTGAGCTACATCTACCGTGTTGGGAGTGCAAATGTATAAAAATCGGTTTTAATGTCAAATGCTTTTTTGCAAATTAATGCAAGTATATGGTAAGCCGGTCATAATAGGGGCTATAAAAAAGAGAAAGCCCATCATAATCAGTTGCTGTACCTATGGTTTTAGGCGTATCAATGCCCATGCACTTTCTCACTGGTTAACAGTACTACGCCGTTATGCGCGTTTTCTGTAACATTGGCAAAACTATCATGATCAACCAGCAGTTTCTCATTTTCGATATAAATATGAGAGCCGGCTACGGTAAAGTTTCCCTTAATGGTAAAAACCGGGTCGGGGTGCTGGGAGTGGATCTCGTTGAGGATATGGCTCGATAAGCCGTGGTACTCGTGCGGATCCAGCTGGTAAACATCCAATATCGGCTCGGCGTGGCCGGTATGGTATAACCTTACCCGGTTAGATTCGGTTACAGCGCGTACATCAGATCCTTCCTGAACCATATTGCTGGTAACGCGTACCGGATGGTGGTCATCTACGGTGTTAATGTCAGCGTCGATGATCAATTGCTGATGGGGGCCGTTTTTTTGCGGACTGTAATAATCGCGGATGGTTAAAAAAATAGTGTTAGTATGACCATCATTGTAGCTAATAGTATTGTGGCTACTCAAATAAACGTTGGTTCCAAAAATGAATGCATGTTTCATAACGTTATGGTTTACTGGTTAAATATTATAACATAAAGCATTGGCAAACCCTAAATGTTTTAACTATAGGATCATAAAATATATGCCGGCCATTTAATAATCGGTATAGTTGTTGCTTCATTATCAATAAGCGATGGATATATCGCCTTGATAATTATTTACCTAAAAATTAATGGTTATGAAAACGCAACAGGATGTAAAGAAAAGTGGAAACATGCAGGGCGGGTCTACATCAGACCGGGCTTTTGCTAATCAGCGCGAAGATCAGAAACAAAAGGGGATCAGCAATGCCGGCGGGCAGCGGTCTGACCAAACATCAAGCAGGGATAGTATGCATAAACCCGAGCATAAAAAATCCTGAGGATAAGATTAAATAAATTACAAGCGCCTTTCAAAAATTGGAAGGCGCTTTTTTTATGCAGATCAAAATAAATCGGTTTGATAGCGGCTTGCTAAAAGATAGCGCCATTATCAAAGCTTTTTCTATTTTTGGTGTAACATCAGGCAGGCAAACCACGTCATAAAAATAAAAACTCATGAAAACTCTCAAAACTAAAATACTACTGGCCGGCTTATTAGCCCTTACGGTACTAAGCTCGTGCATGTTTAATTGTGTCCACGGATCGGGCAATGCCATTACAGAAGACCGTAAAGTGGATGATTTTACCAAAATAGATGTATCCGGCGGTTATAAGATCACCTTAAAACAGGATAGCTCACTTTCATTAAAAATAACGGCTGATGATAATGTGATGAAATACATCCGTACCACAGTTGATGGCGATAAGCTGCGTATATCTACCAAAAAGAATATCTGCGCCAAAAAAGCCATCGAGATTGTTATCGGTGTGCGTAACCTGGATGGATTGAAAGGTTCGGGCGCTATTGAAATAGCTTCAGACGGCAAGCTGAACGTTAAAGACCTGGCTATCCAGCTTTCGGGCGCCAGCAAGGTAAACCTTGATTTAAATGCTACCTCGGTAACTACTAAAGGTACCGGCGCTACCGAAATTAACCTGAAAGGCCAGGCGGCCAGCCACACTGTAAATTTAACCGGCAGCGGGAAAGTTTACGCGCTTGATTTTGTGGTGGGCAAATATGATATAGAAACTACCGGTGCCAGCGAGTGCAAAATTAATGTGCTGACTGATTTAAATGTACATACCACCGGCGCATCTGAAATAGAATACCGTGGTAACCCTACAAACGTGAACACCAGCAAAGCAGGTGCTTCATCAGTGAAAAAGATCGACTAATAACCTTCTCCATCAATAACAAAAGGGGCCATTATAGTATAATGGCCCCTTTTGTTGTTTTAATATATACTTACTTAGTCAGTAATCCATCCAGCGTTATTGAAGCATAATACATAGCCCCAATGGTTGGCCCGCCCGCATATTGCAGGTAGCGTTTGTTAAACAGATCGGTACCCCCAACTTTAAATATAGCGTTGTATTGCGGTACTTTAAAGGTTACCTGGGCATCAACCGTATGAATAGCCGGAACCCTGCCGGTTACCAGCGGGCTTTCCCATAGGAAGCCTTGCTGCCATTTATAAACTACATTAAAGCCAACGTTTTTCACAATCTCGCGGTTACCGAATGATAAGTTACCCGACCATTCAGGGGTGTTAAAGCCGGTCACAAAAATATCTGATGTTGACTGCGACTGCATTTTATTGAAGCTGGCATTGCCGGATACGGTATAGCGTTTATAAAAGTTATAAGTAATACCTGCCGATGAACCGTAGTTATGATAAACGTTTTTGGCATTGGTATAAACCCGGTAACGGCTTTGCCCTAAACTGGCTGCATTATTGGCTGTAGCTGTTGTTGGGTCGCGGTTAATATCCAGCATGGCCAATACCGCGGCATCGCTGCCCACAGTAGCGCCGTTTGGTACAAATACCTGCACCTGGCCTAAAAAGCCATTGTAGCGATTGGTGTAGGCATCGATATCAATAAATACCTTGTTATCCAATATAATGCCCTTGTACCCAACCTCAAATGAGGTGATCTGCTCGGGGCGTGCCTTTGGCAAATCGGCAACCTGTAGTAAATTCCTGTTAGCTAAAGCGGTAGCATCCGTACCGCTGGCGCTACCTGCCGCGGCATTTACAGCAGCGTTAAATGTAGCTACCGATGCCTGGGTATAGCTGTTGCCCAAATAACCTAAGCCATCGTTAATAAAAGGCAAGCTGCCTACCCGCTTAACGCGACCATTGTTTACATACGATAGGGCCTCGAACAAAGCCGGGAAGCGGTACCCGTTTTGGAATGTAAACCTGAAATTATGATTTTCAGTCGCCGAATAAACCGCCGCCAGGCGCGGGGTGAATTTAGGATCGTAATATGGGTTATAATCACCACGTATCGAGCCAAACAGCTTCAATTTATTATCAAACAAGGTTTTGGTTACTTGTGCAAAGCCACCAAATTTTTTGTAATAAACATCCTTGCCAAAGCTGCCATCGGCAAGCGGGGTATTACGGTCGGCAATCGGGCGGCTAAAATCAACAAAGTTATTACCGTCGGGGATGATCTGGTAAATGCGGGCATCGCCGCCAACCAGCAAATCGAAGATCTTGATCCGGTCGGTTAAATCCCATTGTGCCTCTGCATTATACATGTGGCTTTTTTGTACCAGCGCTGCACCCCCGGTAACCGGCGCGTTGGGGATGAGGCTGGATTTAATATCCCAGTTATTAATACCTATAATCGTTTTCTTTAATTCGTTAAACGCTGCTGTACCCGGTTCTACACGGCCGGCATCGGCGGCGGCACGGGCAGCATTGGTGGCAGCAGCCAGGTTGGCTGAGGTTAGGCCACCATTTGCTGTTGCATAAGCGGTTAAAGCGTTTTTGTATAAGGTGCCCCAGGCCGAGTTGCTGGCATGATTCAGGTCGAGGTTATCAGCCAATGGCTTCACATTATAGCTATCGCCTGTATTTTCTATTGATTGGTAAGCACGCACCAAAAAGTCCTTACCTTTTAATTCTACCTTATGGTTTTGCACGGTAGCGCCATTCAATGCTATTTTATTCCCCCGTTGAAATACGCCATCCATGCGGCCAATGCGGTAGGTATAGGATAGGGTGGTGGTAGGGCTCAATTTGTAAGCCAGTGTTGCGTCAAACTTCAGGTTAGATACTTTGGGGTCAACCAAATCAACCTCGTTATAACCGGTACGGGCAACGGTAAGGTTAGGGCGGGCAACGCCGTTAACCGTAATACCTTTTATCACCACGGTATTACTGCCGGCAAGCGCATCATCGCCATATTTATTCCAGCCATCATAAGCGGCATTGCTGGCGCCCGTTAGTTCGGGATAGCCGGGGTTGGCAGTTTTTAAATTGCCGGGGTTTTGATCGGCCTGAGTGTTAGATTGCCAATCCTGCCCCTGTAAATAACTTACGTTCACTTTAAAAGCAAATTTATCGTTATAGGCTTTGGCATAGCGGAAAGCGTCCTCGGTCAGCACACTGGGTTTAATGCCAATACCATCCACGTGGTTAACACCTGTGCGGTGGTAAAAACTCAGCCCCTGGTATTTAAACGGATCTTTTGTGATCAGGTTTGATAAACCATTCAGCGCGTTTGTGCCATACAGGGCCGCGGCCGCGCCGGGAGTGATCTCTATACTGGCAATGTCCAGCTCGGTTGGGCCAATAGCATTACCCAGCGGCACACCTAAGGTAGCCGATTGCATATCAACGCCATCGGTCAGCTGCATAAAGCGGAAGTTGTTGGGGCTGTTAAAGCCGCGGGTATTAGGCACTTTTAGGGTTAAGCTGGTGGTGGTCATTTGTACGCCTTTTACATTTTCCAGCGCGTCGTAAAAACTGGGGCCGGGCGATTGTTTCAGCGCCCTGATATCCAGCTTCTCAATGGCCACCGGCGACTTTAGCAGTTTTTCTTCCTTGCGGGATGCTGTTACTACTACCTCGTTGATCAATAATGATTGTGTAGTGAGTTGGATATTTAACGCGCTGCCTGCGTTTTTGATCAGAAATTCCTGTGGCTGATAACCAAGGGCTTGAAATACGAGCGTATAAGGTAGTTTAGCATTTGTAGTTAAACTGAATTTACCTGTTGTATCGGTAGCCGTTCCATTAGTTGTGCCCTTTATGCTTACGGTGGCGCCAATTAATGGCTGGCCTTTATCGTCGTTCACTTTGCCGCTCAGGATATACGATCCGTTTAATTGTGCCATGCCCGTGAGCGGGAAAAGTGCAAAAAGGAGCACAGCAATTTTTAAATTGTTTGTAAAAAGTTTCATGAAGTGTTTGAGAAATTGTTTTAAGATGATGTAATCTGTTAATTGACCGGGGTGCAGATCAACAACAGCAACAGGTTGGCATATAGATAAATACTTGCATTGTATATAATGTCTATCGATTTAGTAGTACAAATGTAAAAAGAATAACACACAGTGCAAGAAATATTTTGAAATAGATATTAAGTAATTGGTAATGAATTGATTATAATGTTACTCCGAAGATCAGAGCAAAGTGGCAATCACATAATTCGCTCTGCCTGCGACGAGATTGCCGCATCACACTCGCAATAGTAATGGCGGGATTTACAAATACGTTAACCCCTCAAACTTACCGCTGGGATAAAAATAAGGCTTAAATTTTTCTTCGGCCAGTTCACAGCTGATGTTCATGGTGGTGCCGTAGGCATCGCCAAAAATGCTGGCAACGGCGGCGTCGGCGGCATCGCGGCCGGTGGCTATTTTAACCATGCCATTCAGCGGGGCCAGGCCTGTAGCATCAAACAAAACCCATTGGTTGCCCAGGTAAGCTTCAAAACAGGCATGGAAATCGGCCGGTTTTAGTTTATAGGCATAGCCTGTAAAGTACCGGGCAGGTATGGTAAGCGCGCGGCATAAGGCAATGCCTAAATGAGCAAAATCGCGGCAAACGCCTGCTTGTTCGGTCACGGTATCATAGGCCGATGTTTGGGAGTTGGTTGATCCGCTTAAGTATAAAACGTTGTTGCGGATCCAGTTGGTGAGCGCCATTACCTGCTCAAACGGACTATTAATATAACCAAACATGTGGTTAGCCAAACGGTATAGTTTATCCGATTGGCAATAACGGCTGGGGTTTAAAAAAGGTAGTACCTCGGGGCCAAGCCGGGCAATAGTTATTTCCTCCACATCGCGGTGATCGCTTATTTTAAACGAATTATTAACAACCGCGTTGTACGAAACAGACAAGCTGCCGGCTTCGGGTATGTCCAGTCGTATCAGCCTGTTTTCACCCCCAACAGCATTCAGCTCTTCAATCCTTACCTCCGGACTTACCGTAAATGTTTCCTGCAAAACTGTTTGTTCGGGCGTGCGCAGGGCATGGATATTCAATATCAGCGTACTGGCCGAGTTGATGGTATAATTAAGTTGTGCCGATACGTTAAACTTCATATAGTTGTTTCCGGTAAATTATGGAATGCCTTTTCCATCCAGTCTTCGCCTACATTTTGCAGGGCGGTACCCAGTTCCTGGGCCCATTGGTCTGATATATACTCCAGGTCTTTCTTTTCGTAACGCTGCTCCACCATATCAAACGAATCTTTTTTATACAGCACCACATCTATCGGGAAATCAACATTATTAGAACTTACCCTTGTGCTGTCAAACGATAAAAAGCCAACCTTTAAGGCCAGTCGCATAGATGAATCCTCTTTAAGCACCCGGTTCAGTATCGGCTTGCCATGGCCGGAGTTACCGATGATAACAAAAGGCGCTCCGTTGCCCAACTCCACCCAGTTACCTTCGGGATACAGCAGAAACAGCTTGTGTTCTTCATCATCCTTTAACTGTCCGCCTATAACCGTATTCAAATCAAATTTAAAGCCGGCCTTTTCAAGCGTGGCCCGGTCTTCGTTGGCTACACGTTTTACCTGTTCGCCAAAGGCGTTAACGGCTTTATAAAGCTTGTTATACTCGTTATGCTCCATCATCTCATCAAAATAAACCATCGCTTTATCGCGTACCGAGCGCAGGCCGCTGGTCATGATAAAGAGCGAAAACTGGTCTTTTTGCTTCACCGAAATTTTCTTTTTTATAGTAGTATCCGTGCCCGATGTAATGCGTGTATCGGCTATAGCTATTAATCCTTCTTTAACTTTTATTCCTAAACAGTAGGTCATTCTTTATAATCGATTATTCAACCGCCAAAATAAATTAAATAAACCAAAGGCAGGGCTTTTTATAATAGAAAATTAACCACAGCGTTCACAGAGATTTGCACAGCGTTCACAGAGAATGTATTATGATCATATTTAACCGGATTGCTCTGTGCCCTTTGTGGCTAAATTAACTTGCAGTAAAATTAACATGGACGGTATAGTATAATCATCATCTTTTTTATATTTTCAAAGCCTGTATGAAATACCAAAAAATTAAGGCTTTTGTTATATTGCTGTTTGTGCTGCTGGTACCGGGGTTGCTGAAAACACAGGCCGCTAATCCGGTTGTGCATATATCACCTAAACCCAACTGGCTTAACACGTACAAACCTTATGATGTCCGCCCGCCTGCCCGCAGTATCGAGAACGGTTATTTTTTGGCATTGGTAGAGCGGCAGATAGATGTAGACCGGCAAGCCAATTATCATCATTACATCCGCGAAATTGTATCGGAAGCAGGCATCCAGAACGGATCGCAAATTTCGGTGAGCTTTGACCCGGCTTACGAGCGTTTGGATTTCCATCAGATCATCATCTGGCGTGGCAATAAACCCCAAAGCCGTTTAAACCCTGCCGATTTTAAACTGATGGCCGATGAGGCCGATTTTTCCAAATTTATTTACCAGGGGAGCTATTCGGCCAATTATATTATTCCCGATATCCGGAAAGGAGACCGTATTGAATATGCCTACACTATCACTGGGCGTAACCCGGTTTTTGGCAGCAAGTACTGCGATAATATTTATATGCAGGGCGGTCAAACTATCGCGCATGCCTATTTTAGTCTGCAGGTTTCGGCAGCGCGTAAACTGAATATGAAAGCCTTTAATAAGGTGCCAAACCCGCTTATTACCCAGGCAAACGGCGTAAAGCATTATGTTTGGGAAAGCTACCAGGTGCCCCCCGGCGACGACGGCAGCAACAACCCCGGCTGGTACGATACCTATGCCAATGTTGAAATTAGCGAATACAATACCTGGGCCGAGGTAATTAACTGGGCGCTTAAAGTAAACCCGGTAGCCAACAGCCTTAGCGGTGAACTAGCCCAAAGAGTGGCTAAACTAAAAGCCGATGCTGGCAATGACAAGGAGAAATACTTTAGGGAAGCCGTTAAGATAGTGCAGGATGAGGTGCGCTATATGGGTATCGAGATAGGGGAATACTCGCACCGGGCCAATCACCCCGAAAATGTGTTTAACCAGCGTTATGGCGATTGTAAGGATAAAGCCTTACTGCTGGCATCCATGCTGCGGGCCAATGGGATAGAAGCGTACATGGTATTGGTTAATACCTCCCTGGGGGGTAAAATAGACAGGCTGTTACCAACAACGGCAGCCTTTAACCACGCGGTTGTAGTAGCCGCATTAAATGGTAAGCAGGTTTGGGTTGATGCAACCATATCGTACCAGCGGGGCAAGGGGAGCGATATCTATTTCCCTGATTATGGAAAAGGGCTGCAGCTTAAAGCGGGTAATAATGGATTGGTAGATATCCCGCTAAGCCCGACCGGAAAAATGACCACCCGGGAAAAATATACGGTTACCGGTGTAAAAAAGAAGGTGCGGCTTGATGTTACCACTACCTACACGCTAAACCAAGCCGATGATGTACGCAGCCGGCTGGCATTGTCGGGGATTTATACGGCCGAGAAGAACTACCTGAAATACTATGCCAAGATCTACCCCAAAATTGAAACCAAAGACTCGCTGATTGTTAAGGATGATGAAGAGAAGAATGAACTGGTTACAATTGAAAGTTACCTGATCCCTGATTTCTTTACGCCTGATTCCACCAATACGGGCACGTACCAGGCCGGTTTTTATGCTAACTGTATCGACGAACAATTACCGACTATCACCAATCAAACTAAAAACCCGGTATCGCTGAATTATCCTTATGATCTTGATTATACCATAGAGGTGATCCTGCCGTCGGGTTGGGGTATTACCGAAAGGAATTACGCCATTAAACGCGAGGCTTACACTTTTGTATCAAATTACAGCACCTCGGGCAATTCCCTGCTTTTACACTACCGGTTTTCACTCCTGAAGGGTTTTATCCCCCTCAATCAGTTAGAGGAAGCACGAAAAGACATTAGCCTGTTAAAAGATAAAAAACTATCCTATAGCTTTACTTATACCCCGGGTGATGCCAATGTTGCCGGCGCGGTACCAAAAGCCAATGTATGGATGATTGCACTGGCAGCTTTTACATTATTAAGCTGCACAGGCCTGGCTATCTGGATCTACCATAGAGAAACACCGGGCGTTGTATTTGCACCGGGAGCATCTTTTGTGCCGATAGGGGGCTGGTTAATACTGATAGTTATAGGCTTATTTGTTACTCCTTTAAACATTGCCCGCATATTTTTTGATGGCGATTATTTCAACCTGTCTGCCTGGAATGTCTATGCGCACCATAGCGGGAATTTTGTATTCAGGGCGATATTAATATGGGAAACGGTGGGTAATATCATTGTGTTTTGCTTAGCTGTTTTTTGCCTGGTATTGCTGTTAAATAAAAGGGACATATTACCCAATGCAATAATTGTATACTTCGCCTTTGGTGTGGTTTTAACCCTGGTTGATTATTGCCTGGCTATCAACTTAAATAAAGATTCTACATCGTCTATCAGCAGCCTGGTGCGCAGTATCATTATGGCAGCTATATGGATCCCATATTTCAAGCGGTCGACCCGCGTACAGGAAACATTTATTGTACCGCATCCGCCTTATAATTTCAGCTATGAAAAGCCAGAGCTTGCCGAACAATAAGGCGCAACCGCTGGGCTGGATCAATAACCTGCGGCTGATTGCCTTGTTTGCGGTGATCATGCTGCATTGCAGTTCGCCGCTTTTGGCCGACTATAGTAAAGCTCCCTATAACCAATGGCTGGCCGCCGATTTTTATAACGCGCTCACCCGTTTCGCGGTGCCGGTTTTTGTAATGATTACCGGAGCCTTACTGTTAGGTAAGGAAGAGGATGTATTTGTTTTCCTTAAAAAACGCCTGGGCAGGGTAGTGGCGCCCTTCCTGTTCTGGAGCCTGGTGTATGTGGCTTACGCTTTTTATATCGACGAAATTCCGTATACCGGCCATGCATGGGTTACCGTTAAGCAGGTACTGCATCAGCTGAAATATGGCAGTTCGTACCATTTATGGTATGTGTATATGCTGATAGGATTATACCTGATCATCCCCGTACTGGGCAAGTTTATCCGTAACGCATCCCAAAAGGAAACAATCTATTTCCTGGCCGTATGGCTGCTGGTTATGCTGTTTAGTCAGCCCTATTTAATGCGTTACAATCCGCAGGTTGATGTGCGGTATTTTGGCGGCTATATCGGGTACCTGGTTTTAGGGTATTACCTGGCAAACAAGGTCTTTAACAGCAGCCGGATGGTGATATTAATGGCCTTGTTGTTTGTGCTAAGCGTAGGGTTAATCACACTCGGCACAGCCATGCTGTATCATTATTATAACGGCATCAGTACGCTGATGTACGAGCCCTTAAGCTGGCCGGTAGTGCTACTATCATCAAGCGCGTTTTTGCTGATGCGGTTTGCCCAACCTAAGGTATCGCCTGTTTTAATAAGGGTAAGGGATCTGGTATGTAAATACAACTATGGCATTTACCTTGGCCACGCATTAATTTTAACCTTGCTGGACGACCCCGACCTGACCGGTTTCAGTCTCAGTTATAAATCGTTTAATCCTTTTGTGAGCATCCCGGTTACGGCCTTTGTTTGCTTTGCGTTGACGCTACTAATGATCTATCTGATTAACAAGATACCCTTTATAGGTAAGTACATTTCTGGTTGATTGACCTTTTAGGGCAAGGTATATAGGGGGTTAACACGACTTAACATAATTCAATTTTTGTTATAATTAAGTAATTGATAATCAGTTATTTGATGTCTTTTCGGGGTTAACATAAAATGACTTAAAAGTCATTTTGAACCTCCCTGAAATAGCTATACGGATTTGTGAGTAAATCCTATCATCCCTATCTTTTGCTTACTACCAACCCAAAGTCCCGATGGGACCTGGAATAATATTACCGGTAGCGGTATTTTTAAAAGCGATGCCTGCAAGTAAGCCCCGCTTTATGATAAGCCCGTTTAAAATTGCTATCTTGCACAATTCATCAATATTATATAGTGACTTTCGAAGATTTTAATTTTAACGAACATTTAGCCGAGGGGCTGGACGCCATGGGATACACCACGCCAACACCCATACAGGCTATGGCCATCCCTGTTATTATGACGGGAAAAGACCTGATAGCCTGCGCGCAGACAGGCACTGGCAAAACAGCATCATACTTATTACCAGTGCTCAACAAAATTGGCGCAGGCGATAAACTTTATATCGATACACTGATATTAGCTCCTACCCGCGAACTGGCCCAGCAAATTGACCAGCAGGTTGAAGGCCTGGCTTATTTTACCGGCATTAGTTCGGTAGCGGTATTTGGCGGTGGCGACGGTATTGTTTACGAACAGCAGCGCCGGGCCATACAAAACCATGTAAACATTGTAATTGCTACCCCTGGCCGGCTGATTGCCCACCTAACATCGGGTATAGTTAAACTGGATAAGCTGCAGCATTTGATACTGGACGAAGCCGACCGGATGCTGGATATGGGTTTTTACGATGATATTACCCGTATTATCCGCTACCTGCCCGCCGAGCGGCAAACCTTACTATTTTCGGCCACTATGCCGCCGCGGATCCGCCAGTTGGCTAATACCATTATGCGCAGCCCCGAGCAGATCAATATCGCGCTGTCGCAGCCGGCTGTGGGGATTAATCAGCAGGTTTACCGGGTGCACGATAGTCAGAAGATACCGTTGATCAAACTATTGTTAAAGGACGGTGCATACTTAAGCACTATCATTTTTTGCTCAACCAAGGATAAGGTTAAAGAAGTTAATAAGGAACTGAGGGCAGCTAAATTAAAAGTGAGCGCGTTCAGTTCGGATTTTAAACAATCAGAACGCGAGCAGATCCTGCTTGACTTTAAAAACAAAACCCTGCCTATTATTATCGGTACCGATGCTTTATCGCGCGGTATTGATGTGGAAGGTATAGACCTGGTGATCAATTACGACGCGCCGCCCGATCCCGAAGATTATATCCACCGCATTGGCCGTACGGCCCGTGCCGCTACAACCGGTACAGCTATAACCCTCATCAATCATCGCGATGAGCAAAAACTAAAGCGTATTGAAAGCATGATTGGCAAACCGGTACCGCAAACACCGCTGCCTGCCGAAATTGGCGAATCGCCGGCCCCAAGGGACGAGCGTAGCCATTCATCGTCGCATAGTCGCCCGCATAGCGGCGGAAGTACTAAGAGTGGAGGGGGAAATAATAACCGTAACAAGAAAAAATGGCCCCGCAAAAAGCCATCAGGCGATAGAAAACCTAATGAATCGGCGGGTAATGCCCCGGCTCCATCAGTAACAGAATAAAGGACAATCAGCATATTTGCTCATCAGCAGGAGGCATCATGTCAGTTTTTGCAATAACTGGATAAATGCTTAGTTTTGATGCAGATACTAAAACTAATCAAAGCGCTATGAAATCTATTTTATTATTTGCTGCTGCATTACTGCTTACCATTGGCGTAAAAGCGCAGGACAAAATAACACCTGCTGCACCAGGCGTTACTTACGGGAAAACACTAACTGCCGATAATGCCGTAAAGGTACAGGCGCTGGCTGCATCGTTTAAGGGCGACTCGGTTTATAAAGGGAAAATTACAGGCGAAGTTGTAGAGGTTTGCACCAAAAAAGGCTGCTTTATGAAACTGGCCCAGGCTGGCGGTGGCGAGCCCATTATGGTAACCTTTAAAGATTACGGATTTTTTATGCCGCAAAATATTGTGGGTAAAACAGTTGTGATAGCCGGTACTGCTAAAGTAAGCAAAACATCGGTTGAGCAATTACAGCATTATGCCGAAGATGCCGGTAAAACCGAAAAAGAAATTGCCGCTATTAAAACACCTAAAAAGGATGTGGAAATAGTTGCCGACGGCGTGCTTGTTGTAAAATAAGTAACAGAATATGATTTGATAGCCCCTGCTGAAAAGCAGGGGCTATTTTTTTGCGGAAAAAAGTCTGAATAAATTTGCGTAACTGAATGGTTACTCTTATAATTGTAACCGAACGGTTACTTATATCAAGAGAGATGAGAAGAGATGTTTTCCAGGCCATTGCCGACCCAACCCGCCGGGCCATCATAGCCATGCTGGCTAACGAGCAGTTGAACCTGAACGCTATTGCCGATAGGTTCGAGATCAGTCGCCCGGCTATATCAAAGCACATTAAGATCCTTAGCCAATGCGGTTTGCTGACTATTAAACAGCAGGGCCGGGACAGGTATTGCAAAGCCGATTATAAAAAACTGGGCGAAGTAGCTACCTGGGTAGATCAATACCGCCAGTTCTGGAACACTAAATTGGACGATCTGGATAAATTTCTGGCTTTAGGAGATGATAAAACGGAATAATCAATTAAAAACAACATCAATATGGAAACACAAAAAAATGCGCAACCGATAGTGGCAGAAAAAAGCTATAATGCGCCCGTAGCGAAAGTTTGGGAGGCCCTTACCGATAACGATAAAATGAAGCAATGGTATTTTAAGCTTGCCGATTTTAAAGCCGAAGTTGGCTTTGAGTTTGAATTTACTGGCGGCGACCCCAAGGGGACGCAATACCTGCATAAATGCGTGGTGAAAGAAGTTATCCCGAATAAAAAGTTAGCTTACAGCTGGCGCTATGACGGGTATGAAGGCGACTCGCTGGTTACGTTCGAGCTATCGGAGGAAGCTAGCGGAACGCATGTTAAGGTAACCCATACCGGCTTAGAAACATTCCCCGCCATTGAAGCATTTGCTCCCAAAAACTTTGACGCGGGATGGAACGCTATTTTGGGTACCAGTTTGAAGGATTTTGTAGAGAAGGTTTAGTGTTTACTTCTGATTGTCGTTGCGAGGAGCAGCGGGGACTGTGAGAAGGGGCAACGTTAAAACCACCATGTCATTTCGAACGAACTTGTGGAGGTTATGTGTTGGGGTGAGGAGAAATCTTATACGATTTACCTATCGCGCGTACAAGATTTCTCTTTCGCCCTCCACGCAATCCCTGCCCTTGCTCTATCGAAATGACATGGTGTTTAAAACAGATACGTCATGGGTCGCAGTGTTGGAATGCGAGAGAGGGTGGCGAGATTGTCACGCTCCGCTCGCAATGACGTGTTGGTGACCGAAATGACATTTTTTAAACGATACAAGTTCAACGGTGTTGTATCTTTGTACCCTTGCAAAGGAGCAGCTATGAAACCGGGAGATAAAGTAATTTGTATCGATGCGAAGATCGACCCAGAGAAATCGGAGGAGATCAGGCGAGATTTTGAGATCTGGGTAACCAAGGATAAAGAATATACCATCCGCGAAATACTGGATAACAACGGCATTGTACCCGGCGTACTGCTGGATGAGATCCACAACTTCCCCAAATACTTTAAGCTGATCAACAAATTCCAGGAACCGGCTTTTGCCTTATGGCG
This sequence comes from Mucilaginibacter sp. GW821-FHT07H05, assembly GCF_059418485.1. Classification (NCBI taxonomy): domain Bacteria; kingdom Pseudomonadati; phylum Bacteroidota; class Sphingobacteriia; order Sphingobacteriales; family Sphingobacteriaceae; genus Mucilaginibacter; species Mucilaginibacter sp. GW821-FHT07H05. The sequence goes on along the minus strand of NZ_JBWKPY010000003.1, from coordinate 359,729 downwards.
TTTCCGTAAGCTCAATTACGCTACAGCTGAAGCAGCCGAAGAGCATGCCGAGGAATTAGTAGGAGTGGAGCCGGAAGTTGAGCGGTTAGTTAAGAAATAATTAAAACATTGGTTCTTGCCGATTATCCCAGAAAAACAGAACTTGAATGTGTTCTGCGTGTACTTGGTAATATACCTAACATTGCTTTGTAACTAAGCCTTTTCGGACATTGCTATCAAATTCTACTGCCTTAAATAAGTAAGGTTGATTTGATATATTTATCAGGACTTGGTCTACCCGCTTTTTGAATTTATCGGAAGCAACATTGCCCCAATTATTTTTTATAAAGATGGTAGTGGAAATTAAAGTTTCGATCGCTTCCTCAGAAACCAATATCCTAAGACTCATATTTTACCCAATAATTCCTTTACTTCTTCGTAAGGTAAATATTGGCCGTTCTTAAACTGTTCCTGGCTCTTCTTAATGCCGTCTATTACAAATTGCGGTGTGGTACTGCTTTCTTTTTTACGCGCAAATAAAGACCTGATATCTTTCAACAAAGATTGATCCTCTGTTTCTAACAGCATTTTAGCTAATTCTATTTTTTCAGCCTGCAGGTTCATATTCAAATTTACTTAATGTAAATGATTATTAAAAATAAACCTTTTTCAATCAAAATTATTGCTTTCCGGCTTTCTTTAAACTATCGGCTTTAGCTTTTGCCCGGTCTTTAAAAAAACCTTTCAAAAAGAAATTACTTTGCAACGCCTGTAGGTCATCGTTTAACTTTACCGAGCTTTGCTGTAAATAATCAATACTGCTGCGCAGTTTAGCGGCGGTTTTAGGGTCATCCAGCAAAACACCTACCACATTATCCTTACCATTCAGTTTATCGGTAGCCTTATTCAGGTTCTCTACCATTGCGGCAGCGCTGGTGGTAGTTTTTTGCAGGTTATCAACCGATGCCCTTAGTTTTTTGTAGGTGCTGGTATCTGTCAACAGGTTATCGGCCAGGGTGCCCTTGCTGTTTAGTTTGGCGCCAAACTTATCCAGTTCCATCGCCATGCGGGTGGTGGCTGCTGTAGTATTATTCAGGTTTTGTACAATCGTGCGAAATTTCATGGCCAGTACGGTATCGCCCATCAGCGCGCCTATCATACCTTTGCCTTCAGCTAATTGATGGCTTACCTTTTTAAAATCGGTGGTGATCGCTAAAATATTCAGATTGTTTTGCTGCAGGGTTTTGGTAATATCCTCTGTTGATAATAGTTTCTCGGCCTGTAACACATCGCCATCCTGCACAGGCGGTGCCTGCGGACTACCGCCATCTATCACAATGATCTTATTGCCGATCAGGCCGTCCGAACTGATCCGCACCCCGGCATTACGGTGGATGTATGATTGCAGGCTTTTATCAACGGTCATGCGTACATCAACCTGCGATACGCCTTTAAATTTAATGCTGTTAATAGTGCCCACCTTAACGCCCGAAAACCAAACGGCGCCGCCTTTTTTCAAGCCGGCCACGTCATCAAACACGGCGCTGATCTGGATACCGCCGCCAAAAGTCTTTTGATTACTGCCTAAGGTAAATATCCCTAATACAAATATAACAATGCCAAGGGCTATAAATATGCCCACAATAATGGCCCGTTTGTTTTCTCCTGTATCCATGGTTGGTTATTGTATAAAGTTATAGTCGTAAAATGGTTTCACACGCGCGTCGTCGGTATCAAATACTTCTTCAAAGCTGCCCTGGCGCTGAAATTGCCCGTCAAGCAGTATCGCTATCCGGTCGCCTGTACTTTTGGCGCAGGTCATATCGTGTGTAATAATAATTGATGATGTTTTATACCGTTCCTGCACCTCGTTTATCAGTTCGTTTATCTCAATACAGGTAATCGGGTCAAGTCCGGCTGTTGGCTCATCATACAGCATAATTTGCGGCTGCAATATCAGTGTACGGGCAATCCCGATCCTTTTACGCTGTCCGCCCGATAATTCGGATGGCATTTGGTTAATGGTTTGCGATAAACCAACCGCATCCAGCACGGTTTCAACCGCGGTATTAATTTCGGCGCGGGTTAAGTTGCGCTGGTTACGCACCAGTGGAAACTCCAGGTTATTGCGTACCGTCATACTATCGTACAAGGCGCTGTTCTGGAAAGAGAAGCCAATGTTCATCCTGATCTCCTGCAACTGTACATCGTTAACCGTGGTAACCTCCTGTCCCAATACCTTCACACTGCCACTATCTGCTTTAAGTAAACCGGATATGATCTTGATCAGTACAGATTTACCCATGCCCGACCGGCCCAGCACCACCAGGTTTTCGCCCTGGTAAAGGTCAAGGTCAACGCCACGCAAAATGTGCAGGTCGCCGAATGATTTCTTTAACCCGCGTATATTAATAACCGTGTTATTATAGTCGATATATCCCGTAGGTTTCTCCATATTGCTTAGCGGAACCAGCCGGCTATTTGTACAATGATCACTTCTTCAATAAACACCAGGAACATGGCTGTAACTACCGATCCGTTGGCGGCTTTACCAACGCCCTCGGTGCCCTTATCGGCAAAAAAGCCCTGGTAGCAGCTTACCACGCCTATAGTAAAGCCAAACACAATGGATTTGGCTAAGGATGCTTCAAAATCTATAAAGGTAAGCGGCTCAAAAACCTGTTGCATATAAGTGCTAAAGCTTGTGCCTTCGCCCTGGTTAACATTCAGGAAACCGCCTATAATGGCTATAAAACCTACATAAGTGGCCAGCAGGGGTATAGTAATAGTAGTGGCGATAATACGTGTGCAAACCAAATATTTAAAAGGCTTGGTGCCCGATACCTCCATGGCGTCTATCTGCTCGGTTACCCGCATCGATCCCAGTTCGGCGCCAATGCTTGAACCAACCTTACCGGCGGCTATCAGCGCGGTTACCAAAGGGGCAAGCGCGCGCATAATGGCAATGGATACCAGGCCGGGCAACCACGATGTGGCGCCAAATTCGGCTAACGAGGGGCGGGATTGTTTGGTAAAGATCACCCCGACGATGAAGCCGGTAACGGTAATCAGTGTAAACGAGCGTACACCTACCTGGTAGCATTGTTTAATTACCTCGTTCCATTCGTAAGGCGGTAAAAATACTTCCTTAAAAAAACGGGCTAAAAAAAGGTAGATTTTATAAAGGCTCAGAAAAAAATCGTTGAGGCCGCGCTTGAAAGAGTTGTATTTTCGCGGTTGTACGGTTGTAAGCTTTTCCTGGGTATTCATCTATATCATTAACATCGTTTTTCGGTGGACATAACTTGTAATAGCTATGTCCCCGAAATTGTTTTACGATGCAAATGTAACAATGTTTAGGTGATAAGGTTAAGGTTAAATGTTATGGTAACGTAAAGATTGAAAAAAGTTGACTTTTTAACTCTTTAAATCAATTATTTAGCTTGTTTTTATTTGATAAATTCTTTTTTGGTTAATTACACAATTTATTTAAAAATTTCTTAAAATCTTTTTCCAAATTAGTAAATCAAAAATATTTACTGTTAGATTTACATTTAATAAACCAACCCTATAAACTCTATTTAAAGCGATATGAACATCAGCGTGAAAAACATTACAGCCGGGTTACTACTGGCCGGCATTGCCGCACTAACAGCCTGCGATCAGGGCACCAAAAGCAGTACTACTACCACAACCGATAGTACAAGCAGCAGCACCACTACAAAAACAACTATTGCCCTGCCGGTGGCGGCCAACTTCCAAAAAACAGTTGACGGCAAAGCAACCGACCTGTACTTTTTGAAAAATAAAAATGGTGTACAAGCTGCTATTACCAATTGGGGCGGCAGGCTGGTGAGCATGTTAGTGCCCGATAAGCAAGGCAAAATGGTTGATGTGGCGATTGGTTTTGATAGCCTGGCCACCTACCAGGTAGCCGGCGATTTTTATGGCGCTACCATTGGCCGTTACGGTAACCGTATTGGCGGTGCAAAGTTCAGCTTAGGCGGTAAGGTATATAACCTGTCGGTTAACAACGGCCCCAATACCCTGCACGGCGGTAAATTTGGCTTCGACACCAAAGTTTGGGATGCTAAACAACTGAACGAGCATGCGCTGGAAATAAGCTACCTGTCTAAAGATGGGGAAGAGGGTTTTCCCGGTAACCTTAAAGTAAAAGTTGTATATGATTTGTTAGATGATAACAGTCTGAAGATCAGCTATGAGGCCACAACCGATAAGCCAACCGTTGTAAACCTGACCAATCATGCTTACTGGAACCTGAATGGTTGCGGCAGCGGTACCATACTGGCCCATACCTTACAAATTGACGCGGATGCTTATACCCCGGTTGATACTACGCTGATCCCTACCGGTAAAATAGCGCCTATTGCAGGCACCGCGTTTGATTTCCGTGCACCTACAGCTATTGGCGCACGTATTGAACAGGCTGATGAACAACTGAAAAGCGGCAAGGGTTACGATCATAACTATGTGCTGAACAAACACGATATCACCAAACCAATTACTACCCTTACAGGTGATTTGACAGGTATCATTATGCAGGTTTATACCGACGAGCCGGGCATCCAGTTTTACAGCGGTAATTTTATGGCTGGTAAATACACTGTTAAAGGCGGCGCTAAAAACGATTTCCGTACAGCGCTTTGCCTGGAAACCCAGCATTACCCTGATTCGCCAAATAAACCGGCTTTCCCTACAACCGAGTTAAAACCGGGGCAGGTTTATAAAACAGTAAGCATTTATAAGTTTACAAATAAGTAAGACACTAAATCCTTGTCATTTCGAACGAGGTACGAGGAGAAATCTTCTGCGAGCAGATTCTTCGCTTGTATAAGATTTCTCTCTACGTTCGAAATGACATTTTTATATAAAATCAATATGAAAACCATTGCCCTTTTCTCCGCCATCTGCTTATCGGCTGCAGCTTATGCCCAGCAGGATTACCCCGTACAACCGGTCCCTTTTACCAGCGTAAAGTTTACCGATAAGTTTTGGACACCACGGATAGAAACTAACCGTACGGTAACCATACCTGCATCGTTTGAGCGTTGCGTGAGCACCGGAAGGGTAAAAAACTTTGAAATGGCAGCAGCCAAAAGCGGGAAGTTTTGCACTACCTATCCTTTTGACGATACTGATATTTACAAAACCATTGAAGGGGCATCGTACTCATTGGCCTTAAGGCCCGATAAAAAGCTGGATGCTTACATGGATTCGCTGATTACCATTGTTGGCAAGGCGCAGGAGCCTGATGGTTACCTGTATACGGCCCGTACCATCGATCCGGTACACCCGCAATCGTGGGCCGGGCCCGAGCGTTGGGTTAACGAGGACAAGATGAGCCACGAGTTGTATAACAGCGGCCACATGTTTGAAGCGGCTGCCGCGCATTTTATGGCTACCGGCAAACGTAACTTCCTCAATATCGCACTTAAAAATGCCGACTTGCTGGTAGCCACATTCGGACCTGGCAAAAGGGGCGTTGCGCCCGGGCACGAAATTGTAGAAATGGGCCTGGTACGCCTGTACCGTATTACTAATAAGGTAGAGTATCTTAACCTGGCCAAGTTTTTTATCGATCAGCGTGGTAAAAAGGCTTATAACAAGAAAAGCAAGAACGTTTGGGAGAATGGCGTTTATTTTCAGGATGATAAACCGGTAGTTGACCAGGACGAAGCCGAAGGCCATGCCGTACGTGCTATGTACCTGTATGCCGGTATGGCTGATGTAGCCGCGCTAACGGGCGACAAGCAATACCTGGCCGCAATTGATAAGATCTGGGATAATATGGTTACCAAAAAAATGTATGTGCAGGGCAGCATTGGCGCGAAGGGCGATGGTGAACGCTTTGGCGATAACTACGAATTACCCAACGCCACCGCTTATAACGAAACCTGCGCCGCCATTGGCAGCGTATTCTGGAACCAGCGGATGTTTTTGCTTCATGGCGATGCTAAATATATTGATGTGCTGGAAAAAACCTTGTATAACGGCTTAATATCAGGGATAGGTTTAGATGGTAAATCGTTTTTTTATACCAATGCCATGCAAATTACTACAGGCTTTACCCATGCCGATGCCGAGCCCGCACGTTCAGGCTGGTTTACCTGCTCTTGTTGCCCTACAAACTTAGTGCGTTTAATACCGGCCATACCGGGTTATGTTTACGCGCAAAAAGGTAATGATGTATACGTTAATCTGTTTATCAGCGGTACGGGTAATTTAAAGGTGAACGGCAAAGCGCTCAATATTGTACAGCAAAATAACTACCCATGGGATGGGGGACTGGCCTTTATCGTTAACCCGGCATCGGCAATGGAGATGAATTTAAAGATCCGTATCCCCGGCTGGGCCCGCAATGAGGCTGTACCATCCGACCTGTACAGCTATCAGCAAAACAGCAATAATAAGGTAGAAATTAAACTAAACGGCAAACCGGTTGAGTATACCGTACAAAATGGATATGCCACTATCAGCAAAAAATGGAAAGCCGGCGATAAGGTAGACGTAACCCTGCCTATGGAAGTTAGGCGGGTAGTGGCCAATACCCAAATTAAAGAAGATATTGGCAAAATAGCCCTGCAGCGCGGCCCCATTATGTACTGCGCCGAATGGGCCGATAACGGCGGCAAAACCAGCAATTTGATTATCCCTTCAAGCACCACTTTTCAACCTGAATTTAACGCGGGCTTGCTTAATGGTGTAACCGTACTGAAAGGTAACGTAAAGCAAGTTAATGTAGACGCCAGCGGCGAGAATGTAAGTACAGCCAGTAAAGAACTGATAGCTATTCCATATTACTCCTGGGCTAACCGGGGCAAAGGGGAAATGATGGTATGGTTCCCCAGCCAGGTAAAGCAAGTGGAGTTGGTGGCGCAATAAGAGAGTCCGAACGTCCGCATAAGTCGGGAAGTCCGAAAGATGGGTATTATAACTCGTCTTTCGGGCTTTTTGCTTTTTATAGTCTTTGTAAAAACAATTTATGGTGATAGCACCTTTTTTATAGTAAACTACTTTATGAACGCATATCAGCAGAAATGGATAGAGATACTAAACAACGCTAACTTAAAAGGCTGGGAAATTACGCCTGTGGGCGATGATATTTTAGTGGTAATGCCGCATGTAACCGATCTGAAAGTGATCCGTGATAACCTGCCAGCCATTATTGCTCAGCTTGCGCTGGATATGGAAGAACCCAAGCAGCCCTTACGCCTTATTATCAAAAATGGGTACGAGGAATTTGATTATGTGATTCATTAAGTCGTTAGTCTTGAGTCCCAAGTCTAAAGTAATATTATGACGTGACTTAAGACTCAAGACTCAGGACTTAAGAAAGCCTTGCTTTTGTAGATACCACCACAACGCTGATGCCCATGGCGGCAATCAGGGTAAACGATAACCTTAAACTGGCTGCCCCGGCTATAAAGCCAATTACCGGAGGACCTACCAGGAAGCCGATAAAACCAATGGTAGAAACTGCTGCCAATGCCACACCCGGCGACATGGTTTTTGATTTACCCGCAGCGCTATAAACCAAAGGCACTACCGACGATACCCCGAATCCGACCAATAAAAAGCCGGCGATGGCTGTAAACAGGTAGGGGAATATTACGGCAATGATCAAACCAATCGCGGTTAACGATCCACTGATTTGCAAAGTGCGTTTCAGCCCAAAACGATGGGCAAACCAATCGGCAATGAAACGGCCGGTGGCCATCGTCAGCATAAAGGCGGTATACCCGGCACCAATCCAGGCGCCATTGGCTAAAACCACTTTTTTAAAGTAGATCACGCTCCAGTCAAACATCGCGCCCTCGCACATCATCGAACAAAAAGCGATAATGCCGAGTTTGATCAGCGACTTATCCGGCATAACAAACACAGGGCCGTCGGTTGCCCCGCTTTTATCGTTGTTAAGGTAGCGTGAATAATAGATTACCCCGGCTATCATCAGCGCCAGTATCAATATAAAATGGTGTTGCGGGATAATACCTTTACCAATCATAAACGTACCAATACCGGCACCGGCAAAGCCCGCTAAACTCCACAAACCATGGAATGATGCCATAATGGGTTTATCGTACAAACGTTCGGTAGCAACGGCCTGGGTGTTTACGGCTATGTTAACGCTATTACTGGCAAAACCAAAGCATAACAAACAGGCAATTAACTGCCAAACCTGCTGTGCCGATCCTAATCCTACCAAAGCAATCCCGTAAAATATCAGGGCAATGATCAATAGGTTACGGCTGCCTGTTTTGCTGATAACCCAGCCGGCAAACGGAAGTGAAAGCATTAGGCCAACCGGCAGTGTAAACAGTACCGCGCCCAGGGCCGCATCGGTTAAACCTAATGTTTGCTGGATACTGGCAATGCGCGATGCCCAGCTGGCAAAACAAATGCCCGCCAAAAAAAACATACAGCCTACCGCTATACGCAGCATTTTACGGGGATAAGTTGAATAAGTAGCCTGTAATTCCATATCTGGAGCAAAGATACGGATTAGTGATTATGCTTGTGTTTTAATAGTGTAAAAAATACACTTAGTTCAAGCTTTGCTAATGATTAATGCTGGTTTTAATAATGTTTTTTGTGGGTATTATATAGCTGATAATCTGTAAAATAACTTAAAAAAGAAAACCTATATGTGTTTTTTGAGTTGTAAATAAACTATGAAAAAGATACTCATTAATATTAGCCTGATACTTTTAGGCTTGCCGGCTTTTTGCCAAACGCAAAAAACGGTACAGCTGGATAGCCTGGTAAGCGTTACGCTGCCAGCCGATTATACCAAACGGGACACCTTAGGGCAGCGAACATACACCGCCAGTTCTCAATATGGTTTTTTGGTGGCCAGCCGGTCGCCGAACCCGTCTACCAATAAAACGCTGAAAAAAGAGCGGGAACTGAACAATATTTTTAAGGAATATATCCGCAAGGTACAAGCAAGCCTGTCGAACGGTACGGTGATCAACGATCATGATACCATTATTAACAAGCTGGAGGTGCGCGATTTTACCATCCGTACCGATACCGGCAGCGGGGTGCAGTTGCGAAAATTCCGGATCCTTTATACCGGGCCGGTAACCTACACTTTCGAGTTTTTGTATGATGAAAGCCGCCAGGATGTGGGTAAAAAGGAAATGGACGCGTTTTTTAACAGCATTAAAACAGACCCCGATCTGGATGGACGCGACCAGTATCTCACCTTTGGTAAATGGCAGGGACTAAGCGGTACAATGATTGTGCTGATCATCTCTGCTGTATTGATTGTGGTATTTGTAATACTGGTAGTACGCCGAAAGCGCCGGAAGGATATATTGCTTAACGATATACTGAACGAGTAAAAAACACTGGTCCTCCCACAAAGAGCAATAGCCCATCAATAGACATTTTAGGGTAGCCCCTGGCCGGGGCATTATGGTTTCTGTTACGCTTTCTACAAACAGGTAGTCCCTCTGGGACATAGAACCTGGCTAATCCAACATATCGATTATGCTTCTGTGTCCCAGAGGGACTATCTGTTTGTAGCATGGAAGAAAAAAATAAAATTGTCCCCAGCGGGGACTACCCTCATAAACTCATATCCGTAATGTCTATTCATGGACTATTACGATGCAAAGAGGGCCTCCGTTTTTCCGGATTATTTTTGCGCGTTTAGGATATCCAGTATCAGATCAGTTAGATCGTAACGCGGGAAATCGCCGGTGTTGTTTAACAGGATAATACAGTTATCGGCGTCTTCCTGCCGGGCAAACATGGTAAAAAAGCCCAGATCGGTACCGGGATGATAGGTGATCACATGTTTACCCGATGCGCTGAAAGCCTTTTTATCCGTCATCCAACCGTAATCGTACCAGGCATCATAATCCTTAAACTCTACCCTTGTTTTCAGCATTTGGGCTTTGGCTTCTTTGGATAATAGCTGGTTAGCCAACAAGGCATCATGATATTTCAGCAGGTCTTCGGCCGATGATGATATGCCGCCGGCGCCGGCTTCATTGGCCACATCGTAGATCAGTTCCGGCATGTTTTCCGAGTAGCCTTTAGCCTGGTGGTTGTCGCTGCCTTTATAATTACCAAAATAAGTATCGGTCATTTTTAGCGGTGTAAAAATGCGTTCCTGCAACAGGGTTTCAAAGGGTTTACCGGTTACTTCCTGGGCAATTAAGGCCAGCACTTCAAAATTAGCATTACTGTATTCAAATTCTGTCCCGCTTTCAAAGTCGAGCGGATCGCTGCAAAACTTAGTTACCATATCCTTCAGACTGAACGATTTAGTAATGATCTCCGCTTTATAATCATCATTTGCAAAATATTCGGGTATGCCCGATTGATGCGTAAGCAATTGCCCGATAGTGATACCGCCGTGTTTGTAATAGGGCATATAGTGTTTTATCGGCGTATCTATGTACAGTTTGCCCTCGCTCACCAATTGGTTAATAATAACCGATGTAAATGTTTTTGATGTTGAACCTATCCGGTAGGTGGTATGGCTATTGGCCGCCTTTTGCTGCTCCTTATCAGCGTAACCATAGCTTTTGCTGAGTATAACGGCGCCGTCGTGTTTAATTAAAGCCGTGCCGTTAAACTGTCCGTTGGCATGATAAAAACTTAGCAGCGAATCCAACCGGATAGCAGGGTCTTTAGGTAGTTTGCGTTCTTTATCTTCAAACCTGCCTTTTAATTTACCCAAGCCGTTAATGGCTTTTATCTGTTTAAAAATGTCTTCGGTTTTGTAATCTGCTAAAAGGATGTTATAATCCTTCCAAAATTCTTCGCCATCGTTACTGTCATGGTCGTTAATGTTTTCACCCCGACCTATCTTGGTGTTGAAAGATGCGGTTTGTACCGTATCAACAGCTGTTACCTGGTAATTGAACTTTACATTAGCGGTAAAATCATATTTCAGGCCCGGGCTTTTAATATACAGCGCATTATCACTGGTTACACCGGCCAGTACCCATCTATCGCCCACCTTTTGATAACTTACTTTAGAGTGGTCCTGTTTCATTTCAACCTTAACACCGGCTATCCCCATTAAAACACGCTTGGCAAAATTGCCAAACATAAAATGACTTAAACCGCTCGGACTTAACCCGAAATCAAAATCAATAAAGGCATAGGTTTGGGTATCAATAAACATCCGGCCGCGAAAGGTTTCATCGTCATCTGCCGATTTTTCCTTAAAATCGATCTCGTAAGCCTCGTAACCCTTAACATCAACAATACCCATTACCTCGTACTTATGTTTTTTGATACCCCGGTCGCTTAAAAAACCGCTGGTGTATAAGTGATTTACAATATCATCCTCAAAAACCGAGTTGGGCTTTTGGCCCAGTTCTATCGAGTTAAAATCGCGTTCGTTCTTTTCATCACGCGCTTTAATCAGCCTGAACAGATCGGCCCGTTTATCGCCATACCCGAAATTATAAACATCAAAAACAGCTTCGGATAGTTGCAGTGGCACTTTACCATTGTAAGTATACATGCGGTAAAAGCCCCGGGTAATATGCGGGTGGTTGATATAATTATCGGGGATGCGGGCTATGGCTTTCTGAATGATCTTTAAGGGATCGTGATAGGCCACGCTTACCTCTTTTAACTGGGTGCTGTTTTTTTCGAGGGAAATATTGTGCTCGTCGCCCGATTTTAGATTGGCTATAGGTAAATATTTAGTTTTAAAGCCAATGCACGATACCTTTAGGGTATCCTTAAAATTGGCGGCAGGTATCATCAGGGCAAATTTGCCATCGATATTGGTAGCCGTACCCACGCCCTTTCTGTCGATACTGATGCTTACCCCGTGGATAGGCTGGTGGTTTTCGGCATCTGTTATTTTACCGCTGATGCTGATATAGGTCTGCTGCTGCGCGCGGGCATGATAGGCCGACAGGATAAACAACAAGGTGTAAAGCGCAAGGTTGAATTTCTTTATCATCAGGGGGCTTTTAATCTTCTGTAAATTAAAGAAAATCTGTTTTAAGGATTGTAAAATAGCTGGTACTTAACAAATATTAACATTTGATGGGGAGAGGCTATTTAACCACGGAGTGCACTGAGGGAGGAATCACAGAGATCACAGAGCCTTGCTATGTAATTAAGAATTTATTAAATAAAATAAATCTCTGTGTACTATGTGAAAATCTCTGTGATCTCTGTGGTTAAATCGCCCCAATGCATCCACCATGCTGTCCATATTTCATACTTCCGAAAAAATCATTATGTTTGGTTTGCATATTAACTGATGTAACGCCCTATGTCCAAAAACCTTTTCCGTAAAAAGTCCCTCGAACACATCCTCACAGATATTAAAAGCGGTTTTAGTGATGCCGAGCATCCCGGCAGTCATCTTAAAAAAGAATTAGGTGTTAAGGACCTGACACTGATGGGCATTGCCGCTGTAGTAGGAGCGGGCATTTTCTCAACCATTGGCGAAGCCTCTTTTAACGGTGGGCCCGGTGTTACCATACTATTTATACTAACGGCCGTTACCTGCGGTTTTTCGGCCTTGTGTTATGCCGAATTTGCATCGCGTATACCCGTTGCAGGCAGCGCTTATACTTATGCCTACGCCACCTTTGGCGAACTGATTGCATGGATCATCGGCTGGGATTTGCTGATGGAATACGCCATAGGCAATATTGCCGTAGCCATATCCTGGAGCACTTACTTTGTTAACTTTTTAGAGGGCTTCAGTATCCACATGCCCGAATATCTGACGCTGGATTACTTCTCGGCTTTCCGCGCGCATGAACAGGTACAGGAGCTTACCAAAAGTGGTCACCTGGCTGATATGACCGATAGTATGAAAACCGCCGCCATGGCCTGGAATACGGCCCCCGGTTTTGGCGGCCTTAAACTGATAGCCAATATCCCGGCATTGTGCATTGTAATTGCCATTACTTACCTGGTATACATTGGTATCCGCGAAACCAAAAAGGCCACCAACGCCATGGTGTTTTTGAAGATAGCCATTGTAATAGCGGTTATTATTATCGGTTTCTTTTACGTTTCGCCGGCTAACTGGCACCCGTTTTTGCCTAACGGTTTCCGTGGGGTAATGAAGGGGGTATCAGGCGTATTCTTCGCTTATATCGGTTTTGATGCCATATCTACAACAGCCGAGGAATGCCGGAACCCGCAAAAGGATTTACCTAAAGGTATGATCTATTCGCTGGTGATCTGTACCGTTTTGTATATTCTGATCGCGTTGGTATTAACCGGTATGGTAAGTTATAAAGAACTGCAGGTAGGCGATCCATTGGCTTTTGTGTTTAAAAGAGTAGGCTTAAATAATGTAAGCTATGTGATATCCATCAGCGCGGTAATAGCCACGGCCAGCGTATTGCTGATCTTTCAGTTAGGGCAACCCCGTATATGGATGAGCATGAGTCGTGATGGTTTGCTGCCTAAAGCTTTCTCGCGGATCCACCCCAAATATCATACACCATCATTTGCCACTATTGTAACCGGCTTTGTGGTGGCCATACCAGCCCTGTTTATGAACCTGACCGAGGTAACCGACCTAACCAGTATAGGTACCCTGTTTGCCTTTGTATTGGTGTGCGGCGGTGTGTTATTAATGCCGCGCGAAGCTGCTGTAAAAGGCCGTTTCCACCTGCCATATGTTAATGCCAAGTGGATAGCGCCGGTATTGTATGTAGCCGTAATGGCCTTCTTTTGGAAACCGCTGTTGGGTTTATTCGATGGTGAGAATGTGCATCAGAATTTCCCTTTTTTCCTGTTCATTATCCTGTCGACTATATTAACAGTGCTGGCTGTACTTAAAAACCTGTCGCTGATACCGGTATTAGGCCTGTTGAGCTGCTTTTACCTGATGACCGAGCTAACGTACCAAAGCTGGATCCGTTTCCTGGTATGGCTGGTAATTGGGCTCGCGCTGTATTTTACCTACGGGTATAAGCATAGCGTGTTAGGGAAGAAGGCTGATTAGTCAGTTTCCGGTGTGTTGCTTTAAACACGATGTCATTATTATTTTAAAGATCCTGTAGGGATAAGGATAAACACGAAGGGTTTGTTAAAACACCATGTCATTTCGAACGAACCTGCGGAGGTTGTGGATTGGAGTGAGGAGAACTATCTCTTGAGCGGGATGTGCTGCAGACTGTCCGTTCGTACAAGATTTCTCTCTACGTTCGAAATGACATGGTAATTTAACGTTATAGTAGAAGATTTACCTCCACCAACCCAATATCGCGCCCATCAGTACTAATGATACCACGCTATAACCGCCGTTAATAAAGATCAACCGCCAGCTTTTTAGCTCGAACAAGCTGTGTATGGCAATGGCGCAGAAGGTCCACACGCCGGCCAGAAAACCGGCTGTAGCTCCCCATTGAACCGTAGTGGCGGGCTCAGCTAAAAAACAAGCCAGGTTAGCCGACATGATGAGCGAGAAAACGGCCGTCATACCAAAAATTTTACCCTTGTTGCTTTTTTGTGCGTCTTCCATGGTTATGTTGTTATCGGTCATCCATGCGGTACCAAAAACTTTTGGCGAATACCACAGGCCGCCAACCATAAATGCCGAAAGCGCTGCTACTATAACAGCCGGCCAGTTAATTAATTTAGGATCCATAGTTTAATTGTGTTTAGTTTAATTGATGAATAAATATAAGTGTATTAAGTAATTAAAAAAATATGCAGGGACAAATCACCCTAAAAGGGTGGAGAGTTATGGATGGCCCCGCCAGTCAATACATTTTGGCCCATAAACTGTATCATAACCGAACAGCAAGTGTAACACATGCGTACACAATTACGTCCTTTAATAAATATAAAATATTAATAGTCAATTAATTGCTTGTATGGTACAGCTTTAGGATAGCGAAGCATCAGGTACGCATCAATATATTGATTTAAGTCCGGAAGTCCGTGTAAGTCGGTAAGTCCGGAAGCAGGTGTAACATTAAAAATCTTTCCGACTTCCGGACTTACACGGACTTTCGGACTAAATAATTGCAATGATTAAAAACTACATTAAAATAGCCTGGCGTAGCCTTTGGAAACATCCAAAAACCACTACTATCAACCTGGTTGGTTTAACTATCGGCATTGCAGCATCGGTACTGATTACGCTTTGGGTTAAAAATGAGGTAAGTTTTGATAATTATCATAAAGATGCGGCAAACATTTATCGTATCAAAACCAAATTAGCCATATCACCAACCGAAACCTGGATTTGGGAAAGTTCATCTTACAGGTTAGGTGAATTTGCCAAAAAACAGATACCACAAGTAGAACAGTTAACGCGGATAGCTGTAGCTTACGGGGGCTTATTGCTGGATATTAACGGCGACAAAATAAAAGAGAAAGATTGCGCTTATGTTGATGAGCAATGGTTCAATATGTTCCATTATGATTTTGTTGAAGGACGTGTGAACCCTTTCCTCAAAAATCCGTACAGCCTTATCCTAACCGAATCGACGGCTAAAAAGTATTTTGGCAAACAGGAAGCGATCGGCAGGATCTTAAAAATTGATACCATTAATTACAAGGTTGAAGCTATTATTAAAGATAACCCGGTTAACTCCAGTTTCCAATTTAATATACTCATCCCAACAGCAGCGAGGTTTGCTTCCGAAAATCAAAAAAACAATGACCTGTCCTGGGGTAATTATAGCTACATGACCTTTATGAAGCTTAAACCGGGCAGCAATATAAAGGAAGTTGGAAAGCAGCTGACCCACATACAGCGCAGTAATCAAAAAAAGTCGTCGGCCGAGTTTAGTTTAATAAGTCTGAGCGATATCCATTTTGAGAGCGACATTCAACGGTCTTTTTTACAGCATGGTAATCCTAAAATGGTAAAAGTGTTTTCCATTTTAGCAGTGTTATTGATGATCACTGCTTGCATAAATTATGTAAACCTTACCACCGCACGTGCCAGTGTGCGATCGAAAGAAGTTAGCGTACGCAAAATAGTAGGAGCCGGCAGGCCGCAACTGTTCGGGCAGTTTATGGCCGAATCTTTTATTGTAACGGCCCTTGCGCTGCTATTTGCCATTGTTGTTATTCAATTGAGTATGCCTTTGTTTAACGCCGTTACCGATAAACACTTTACACAGCCGCTGGCTAACAGCACAACCCTGGTAATCCTGGCGTCGGCACTGTTTGTTTGTACCGCGCTTAACGGTATCTATCCGGCCATAATGTTGTCCTCATTCAAACCGTTAAATGTGTTCAGGGGTAAAAGTTTGCTAAGTATTAAAGATACCGGATTACGCAAATCGCTGGTCGTTATCCAGTTTGTTATATCGGTGGTGTTAATTATTGCCACCTTGGTAATTTACCTGCAAATGAGTTTTTTGCACCATACCGATGTGGGCTATAACAAATCGCACATATTTACTATAGAGATCCCCTGGCGCACATTTACCAGGGACGCTAAAAAGAATACCACCTTATTATCTGCCATTAAAAACGATCTGCAGCAGCAAAGTTCGGTACTGCGGGTTACCCAGGCCAGTAATAACATTGTTGAAATGGGCGGCGGGGCCTCGGGCGGTTTTGACTGGAATGGGCGCGACCCTAAGTTCGATCCGCCTATCGTACCGATATCGGCCTCGGTTGATTTTAATGCCATGATGCAGTTTAAGCTAAAAGAAGGTCACTGGTTTACCAACGCCGACCGGCATAATGTGATTTTGAATGAAACCGCGGTTAAAGAACTGGGGATCCGTAAACCGGTTATCGGGCAGCGTTTTGTTAACCGGGACGATTCGGGTATGGTGATCGGCGTTATTAAAGATTTTCATTACCAAAGCCTGCACGAGAAAATAGGCTCGCTGTTAGTGGATAATCATCCCGAATACCTGAGTACCTTTTACGTGGAAACACGTCAGGGCGGTACGCCGCAGGCATTGGAAGCCGCACGCCGGGTTTGGCAAAAGTATGTTTTAAAAGAACCGTTTGAATTTAGTTTCATTGATGATAAATATAACAGCCTTTATGTGGCCGATGAGCGGTTATCCACACTGATCACCTTTTTTGCCGGGATAGCTATTTTAGTGTCGGCACTGGGTTTACTGGGCCTTGCCGCCTTCACAGCCGAGCAGCGTGTTAAGGAGATAGGTATCCGTAAGGTATTGGGAGCGAGTATACGTAATATCGTAACGCTGCTATCAACAGACTTTGTGAAGATGGTGATCGCCGCCAGCGTTATTGCTTTCCCGATAGCCTGGTGGGCTATGGATAAGTGGCTGCAGGATTTTGCTTATCGTATAACTATATCCTGGTGGGTGTTTTTGATAGGGGCCTCGGTTGCCCTGTTTATCGCTATACTTACAACCAGTATTGAGGCCATGAAAGCGGCATTAAGCAACCCGGTAAAGAGTTTAAGGAGTGAATAAATGTAAGTCCGGAGGTCGGCATAAGTCGGAAAGTCCGGAAGCAGAATGTATATACACAAATACCTTTCGGACTTTCGGTCTTTCCGACTTCCGGACTAATTGAAAAATTATGTTAAAAAACTACATTAAAATAGCCTGGAGAAATATAAAAAGGCACAAAGGTTTTTCCCTCATTAATGCGGGTGGTTTATCGCTTGGCATGGCAAGCTGCCTGCTGTTATTGCTTTATGTGAGCTATCACTTAAACTTTGATAAGCAGTTTGACAATTTAGACCGCATTTATATCATAGAGAATAACCAGCCCGGCGATGGCAAGATCTATACTTTTACCTCTTCTCCTGCGCCAATGGCTAATGCTATTAAAACGCAGGTGCCGGGTGTAGAAACCGTTGGCAGGTTGTGCTCATATACGGCAGGTGGGCTGCTTACTTATCAAGATAACGGCTTTAAAAAGGACGGACTTTTTATAGACCAATCTCTCCTTTCTATATTTAAATACCGCTTTTTGCAAGGTAACGCTGCAAATGCTTTAACACAGCCAAATTCTATCGTTATTACAAAAGACCTTGCCATTGCCTTATTTGGTAAGGAAGATGCTATTAATAAGGTAATTAAACGTAATGATAAAACCGCTTTAACCGTAACCGGGGTAGTAGAAAACCCGGCGCCTAATATCACTTTCAAATTTGATTACCTGTTGCCCTGGGCTGTATTGGAGAATGAACAACTATGGGTTAAAACATCAGGCTGGGGCAGTAATTTTTGCCGCACCTTTGTAAAACTGAAACCCCCGGGCTATTTTAAACAGGCTGACGGGGTAGTACGCGGCCTGATCGCCAAAAATCATGATGGAGATAAATCCAGCGCCATGCTGTTCCCTTACGGCCAAATACATTTGCATTCCACTTTCGAGAACGGTAAATCAACCGGTGGGATGATAGACCAGATCCATTTGTTTGAGATACTGGCGCTTTGCATCTTACTGATAGCCTGTGTGAATTTTATGAATCTATCTACCGCCCGGTCAGAAGAACGGGCCAAAGAAGTGGGTATCCGCAAAGCCATCGGCTCGGGCCGTAAAATGCTGATCTGGCAGTTTATCAGCGAATCGGTGTTGTTATGCCTGTTTTCAATGGTAGCCGCTATTATTCTTTTGCTGGCAGTTATACCATCATTTAACAACCTGCTGAATATCCAGCTATCAGTTCCTTACCAGGAATGGTATTTTTGGGTGGGGCTATTATCTATGGCCGCTTTAACCGGTTTGATATCGGGCAGTTATCCGGCATTCTATTTATCGTCATTTAACCCGGTTAAAGTATTAAAAGGCACTTTTAAAGCAGGTGCAGGCGGCTTACCCGTGCGTAAGGTATTGGTAGTAGTTCAGTTTGTATTCGCTGTTTTTTTGATCGCATCAACTATATGCATCTATCGACAAATTAAATATGTGCAGGATAAAAGCATCGGGTACGATAAAGGAAGCCTGATCCAGGTAAAAGCCGAAGGTAACTTAAGCGACAAAAGTGAAGTATTAATAAACCAATTAAAAAGCGCCGGGGTAATTACCCATGCTACCACCTTGTCGCAGGACATTACCACTAACGGTAACAATACCTGGGATGTGGACTGGCCGGGTAAGCAGGAAAACCAGCGGGTTTTGTTTGATACGTTTCGCGCAGGCTTCGATTTCTCTAAAACAACAGGGGTCAAGTTAATTGCCGGTCGGGAGTTCTCGGCCGAATACCTTGCCGATACAGCAGGTAAAACCGTCATGATCAATGAAACGGCTGCGCAGCTTATGAATTTAAAGAACCCTGTGGGCAGTATGATTAAAATATGGGGTCAGCCGATTACAATAATTGGTGTTTATAAGGATTTTGTTTGGGGGTCTCCGTATCAAAAAACAGCGCCCATGTTCACTACCTATAGTGGCAATGTAAGTATAATAGCCATGCGCATGAGCAGCAGTAATAGCATTAGTCATCATATTGAGGCCATTGAAAAGCAACTGAAATTAATCAATCCGGCTTATCCGCCATCCATATCATTTGTAGACGCTGATTTCGAAAAGAAATTTCAAAACGAGAAGCTGCTGGGTATCCTGGCTAATTTATTCGGCGGTCTGGCTATTGTGATATCCTGTTTGGGCTTGTTCGGACTGGCGGCTTACGCGGCCGAACAGCGTACGAAAGAGATAGGCGTACGCAAAGTATTAGGCGCCAGTGTAGGCAACCTGGTGGCTATGCTATCAAAAGATTTTATGAAACTGGTAACCATAGCTATTGTAATAGCGGTACCACTATCTGTTTACGCGCTTAATAAGTGGCTGCAAAATTACGAATACCGCATTGCGCTTAGCTGGTGGATACTGGCATTGGCCGGTATAATTACCATAGGGATAGCTTTACTTACAGTAAGCTACCAGGCCATTAAAGCGGCATTGAGCAATCCGATTAAAAGTTTAAGGAGTGAATAAATGTAAGTCCGGAAGTCCGCGCAAGTCGGAAAGTCCGGAAGCAGAAGTATAACATTAATATCTTTCGGACTTCCGGTCTTACCGGACTTTCGGACTAATAAAATTACCATGATAAAAAATTATATTAAAATAGCCATGCGCAACCTGTGGAAAGGGCGCGTATTTAATGGGATGAACCTGGTAGGCTTATCGGTAGCTATAGCCTGTTGTGTTTTGTTGTTCCTTACCATTTATTATGAATTTTCTTTCGATAAATTCAACAAGAACCTGCCTAATATTTACCAGTTATATTTCACATCAAACCGGGCTGAAAAAATAGAGAAAAATACAGCCATGCCTATTCCCTTGGCCCCGGCTGTTAAGGCCGATTATCAGGATATTGCCGCTATTACACGGCTGGGCAATGGCGGCGCGCTGGTAACCTACGGCGATAAGAAAGTTGGGCAAAGCCTTCATTTTGTGGATGAGGACTTTTTTAAGATCTTCACGTACCCTATTATAAAAGGGAATACAAACCGGCCGTTAAAAAACTTAAACGACGTGGTAATTACCGAATATTCGGCCAAGGCGATATTTGGTAAAGAAAACCCTATTGGTAAAACAATAGAACTCAATATCGGTAACGAGGTACAAAGTTATATCGTTGCCGCGGTAGCTAAAGATTTCCCGGATAACTCCAGTATCGCCTTTGATATACTGATACGTTTTGAGAACTTTCCGAAGTATCATGATGGGTTAACCCAGTGGGATAGTCAAAACCACTCTGTGTACGTACTGTTAAATAGCCAAACCAATGTACAGCGCTTTGAAAAGCGGCTGCAGACGTTTGTTCCCAAACATTTCTCAGATGATATTAAGAATATTAAGCGCGACGGCGCCCGGCCCGATGCCGACGGGAACGTATTCACCTTAAATGTGCTGCCTTATGCCACCAATCATTTTAATACAGCAATGGACGGGCTGGAAGGCGGCTCAACCAGCAAAGCGTCGGTTATTTCGCTATTGGTTATCGGTATATTTATATTATTGATCGCCTGCATCAACTTTGTAAACCTATCGGTAGCACGCTCATTTACCCGCGCGCGAGAGGTTGGGGTGCGTAAAACTTTGGGCGCAAGCAAATGGCAACTGCTTAGCCAGTTTTGGGTAGAAACTATTATGATATGTTTCGGCGCGCTGGTTATAGGCCTGGTAATTGCCTCGTTGGTACTATCCGGCTTTAAGGCCACCATGAAAAGCAATATCAGTATGCAAATGTTGCTGCAGCCAACCCAGTTACTTACAGTAATAGGTGTGTTTATCCTGATTACTATTATAGCGGGCTTTTACCCGGCTATGCTGATGCTGCGTTATAAAACAGTGCTGGTGCTTAAGGGTACGGTAAACGCGGTTAAACCCGGCAAGGTGCGTAATACTTTGCTGGTGATCCAGTTCGCTATTTCAACTTTACTCATCATTTGTACTTTGATTACCTGGCGGCAAATAGATTACATGCAGAAGAGGCCGTTAGGGTTTAATAAAACAGAGGTTTTAAGTATCCCCATAGGCCGTGGGGAAAATGGCGACAAAAACCTGCAATTATTCAGGAATGTGCTAAACGGCAACCCTAATGTGGTATCCATTACCGGCGCTTACGATAACTTGGGCAGGGGTAATGATGGCGCGCAGCGTACATCGGTAACAGGTTTTAATTACAAGGGGCACGAGATTCGTACCACTATGCAAAAGGTGGATTACGATTATTTAAAAACACTGGATATTAAACTGATAGACGGTCGTGATTTTTCGCGCGCGATGGCTACCGACAGCAGCGCCGTATTAGTGAACGAGAATATGGCCAAATTAATCTCTAATAAAAGCGCGGTAGGTGTGGCATTACCAATGGACGACAAAAAACCATCGCGGGTGATAGGGGTGTTTAAAAACTATAATTTTCGCTCGCTGCATACTGATATCGCGCCCTTAACCCTGGTAATGGATAAAAATTACCCCATCAACTACATTTTTATTAAGGTGAAACCCGGCAGTCTGCTGCAGTCTTTTGATCAAATCAGCCAGAAATGGAAAGAAACCTTTCCCGGTGTTGAGTTTAAAGGCAGCTGGTTGAACGAGAATACCGAAAAACAATATAAAAAGGAAAAGCGCTTATCTACCATATTTATCAGCAGTGCTATTATTGCTATCATTATCTCGTGCATAGGTTTAATAGCCATATCCGTAATGATCATGGTGCAGCGTACCAAGGAGATAGGGATCCGTAAGGTACTGGGATCAAGCATAACCGGTATTGTGCTGTTGCTTTCGGGCGATTTCATTAAGCTGGTGGTGCTGGCCGCCTTTATTTCGTTCCCGATAGGATGGTGGGTAATGCATCAATGGCTGGCCGATTTTGTGTACCGGATAGATATAGAGTGGTGGATCTTCGCGCTGGCCGGCTTTGCGGCCGTTGTTATCGCTTTTGTAACGGTCGGCTCCCAGTCGTTAAGGGCGGCAATGATCAACCCGGTGAAGAGCTTGAAGAGTGAATGAGAATAGTCCGGAAGTCGGTAAGACCGAAAGTCCGAAAGTAGGATGTAAATCCGTCTGGAAGACCGCGTAGGTTGGAAAGACAATAAATGAAATCATAAATAGTAATCTTCCGGACTTTCGGTCTTACCGAATCCGGACTTAATCCAATACCCATGATAAAAACATATTTCAAAACAGCGTGGCGTTATTTGCTGAACAATAAGGCCACCACCTTTATTAGTGTTACGGGCCTGGCTGTAGGTATTTGCTGCTTCCTGCTGCTGGCCACCTATCTTTTGAACGAGTTGCGGTACGATCGCTTCCATCAAAATGCCGACCGGATTATGCGTGTGGGATACCACTACCAATCGGCTAATGATGATCAGCCAAACGATCTTGCGGTTACTCCAACCGCGGCGGTACCGGTGTTTAAGGAACAGTTGGCCGAAGTTGCGGACGGAGCGCGTGTTTATAATTATTCAGACGGAAGACCGGCTACGGTACAGTATGGCGATAATGTTTTTAACGAGAAAAGCGTATTACTGGCCGATGATTCATTCTTTAAAATATTCAGCTTTAAGTTTTTAAAGGGGAACGCGGCATCTGCCTTGTCTACACAAAATTCTATTGTTATCAGCGCCAGCACGGCTAAAAAGTATTTTGGTAACGATGACCCAATGGGTAAAATATTAAAAGTTAACCAAACCAAAAATATGCTGGTTACGGGTGTTATTGAAGATGTGCCGCCTTATTCGCAGCTTAAATTTGATATGTTAGGTAATTACGATATTACCGCGCGTTCTAAAACCCGCAAATGGGATTCGGCTAACGATTATGCTTATTTACTGCTAAAGCCCGGCGCCGATCCAAAAATTGTAGAGAAAAAAATGGCGGCTTATTTAGCTGATCTGTCTAAAAATGATAAATCGGGCAGCAAAAGCTGGTTTACATTAGATCCATTAACATCGGTACACCTTTATTCAAAGCTAAAGGATGAGTTAGAACCATCGGGCAGCATTAAATACGTTTATATTTTAAGCATAGTAGCCATGATACTGCTAATATTGGCCTGTATCAATTTCCTGAACCTGGTTACTGCAAAAGCCGCCGAACGCGCGCACGAGATTGGTGTACGCAAGGTAATGGGGGCCGAGCGCAAGCAGTTGTTTATACAGTTTATATCCGAAGCGGGTTTGATTACGCTGTTCTCCCTGCTCGCCGGATTGCTGCTCACATGGCTTAGCTTTTCGGGCTTTAGCAACTTTACTGCGCAGCAGCTTGGTTTTGGTACCTGGCATACCTCATGGCTTGTTGGCTTGCTGGTTGCACTGTTTGTGGTGGTCACATTTATTGCAGGCACTTATCCGGCGTTATATTTATCGGCTTTTAAACCGGTAGTGACTATGAAAGGCCGGGGCAGCAACAAAAGCGGTAACCTGCGCAAAGTGCTGGTGGTATTCCAGTTTTCTGTTTCGGTATTTTTTATTATTTGTACCATATTAGTGGGCAATCAACTGCATTATATTCAAAATACCAATACGGGTATCAACCGGTCGCAAGTATTAATATTGGATATTGGCGGGATGCCATACGATAGGATTGAGGCCTTTAAAAACAGTATGGGTAGCATGCCGGGGATATTAAGTACGTCGGCCTCGTACGATTCGCCGGTAAGCATCCGCGGCGGGTACGTGATTACACAGGCCGAAGGCAAAGCTTCGGGTTTTAAGCTATCTATAACGGCTATACCTGTTGAACGTAATTTTGTAAATACGCTCGGCATTAAAGTTTTACAAGGCAGCAACTTTACTTTGATGGATGAAAAACAGGTGTTAGATACCAGTCACACCAACCGGAGATATAGTTTTATTATTAACGAATCGGCCGCGAACGCTTTAGGCTGGAAACCCACAGAGGCTGTTGGTAAACGTATATCCATGGGCAGCATGCGCGTGGGGACCATCAAGGCGGTAACAAAAGACTTTAACTTCGCATCCCTTCACCAGGAAATTACCCCGGTTGTACTATTTGCCGAATATGACTGGTTTGGGAAACTACTGGTGAAAGCATCGGGTAAGGATATGGAAAAAAACATTGCAGGCCTTAAAACCAGCTGGAAAACCTTTTATCCAAATATCCCTTTCGACTATCACTTCCTTGATCAGGAATATGAAGCCATGTACCGTGCCGAGCAACGTACAGGTAACATCCTGAATGTATTTACCATAGTTACCATATTTATATCGTGCCTGGGCTTGTTTGGGCTGGCCGTATTTACCACCAAACAACGGTTTAAGGAAGTAAGCATCCGTAAAGTAATGGGTGCCAGTGTAAGCAGTATCGTCGCACTGATCTCATCCGACTTTTTAAAGCTGGTTTTCATTGCCGTGCTCATCGCGTCGCCATTGGCCTGGTACGTAATGGACAAATGGCTGCAGGACTTTGCCTACCGGGTATCTATACAGTGGTGGGTGTTTTTACTGGCTGGCGGCTTATCGGTATTTATCGCTTTTTTAACGGTAAGTTTTCAATCTATCAAAGCTGCCTTATTAAACCCGGTAAAGAGTTTGAGGAGCGAGTGATCAAGTCCTGAGTCTTAAGTCTGTAGTCCTAAGTCCAGAGTCTTAAACTACAGACTTAGGACTTAAGACTTCTTACTTAAAGGTGTATCATAACCGTACGCTCCGTGTTACGTAAGCGTACGGTATACTTAAATATTTTCTTTTTAAGTATCTGATAATCAATTTATTTAAGGTTTGGTACGCTATTCAATATATGGGTATCATTATTATAAATATTTTAGCACAAACATTCAACAATTCACATACTCAATAAATAGTTCATGTTATCACTTCAGCACATTTCTAAATACTACCAGACCGGCGGCAATAAAAACTTTGTATTAAATGATATTAGCCTGGAGATTGACGAAGGCGAATTTGTTTCTATCATGGGCCCGTCCGGTTCGGGTAAATCTACTTTGCTTAATATCATTGGCATGCTGGACGAACCATCAGAAGGATACCATTATTTTATGGGGCAGGCGGTACACCAGTTAAAGGAGAAACAACGTTCGGCCTTGTACAAGCAATATATCGGGTTTGTATTTCAGGCCTATCATTTAATTGATGAACTGACCGTTTACGAAAACATTGAAACCCCGCTAATTTATCAGGATATTAAAAGTGCCGAGCGTAAAGCTTTGGTAGCCGATATGCTCGACCGTTTCCAGATCGTAGGTAAAAAAGATCTTTTCCCGGCGCAATTATCAGGCGGGCAGCAGCAGCTGGTAGGTATAGCCCGTGCTTTGATAGCCCAGCCGCGTTTGTTATTGGCCGATGAACCTACCGGTAACCTGAATTCGAAACAAGGGGAGGAGATTATGGAGATCTTCCGTAAGCTGAATAAAGAACACGGGGTTACCATTATACAGGTTACCCACTCCGAAAAAAATGCGGCATACGGATCAAGGATCGTTGAACTGTTAGACGGTAAAATTGCCTCATCTACAAAATTTTAATTGAAAATGCGTTACTTAAAATACTTACTGATACTTACTTGCTTTAGCACCCCGGCCTTTAGCCAAAGCCCTGCTGATACGATATATACCCTGCAGCAATGCATTGATATAGCCATCAAAAACAATCTGGATGTGCAGAAAACCGAGTTGCAAATGGAAGCCAGTCGCATTTACTGGCAGCAGGCGCGCGAGAACCTATTGCCCAGTCTTAATGGCACGGTAAACCATACCATTTACAGCGGCCGCAGCCAAAATGCCGATTTAACTTATGTGAACAGCCAGATAACCAATGCTAATTACAACCTGAGCAGCAGCCTCACCTTGTTTAACGGTTTAAGTTTGATGAACACTATTAAAAAAAGCGCTTTAGCCTACCAGGCCGGCCAAATGGATTATCAACAGGCCAAAAATGATATCAGCCTGAATGTGATCACTACTTATTTACAGGTGCTGGATAACGAAGACCAACTGGCGCAAGCCAAAACGCAATTAGAAGTTTCGACCAAACAGGTGGAGCGTTTGGAGATATTAAACAAGGATGGTAACATCCCGCCATCGCAGTTATATGATTTGCGCGGACAATTGGCTAACGATAAACTGTCCATAATTAATACCCAGGTAGCCATTTATACGGCCAAACTAAGCTTATTACAGATTATGAACGTAATGTTTAATAAGGATGTAAAGCTGGCCCGCTTATCTGCCGATCAGTTAGCCGGAAATTATCCCGCATCGTCATCGCAAGTTTATACTACGGCCCTGAATGATCTTGCACTGGTAAAAGCCGCCGAGCTGCGTGTAAAAAGCGCCGAGAAGAATGTAAGCGCTATTAAAGGGAACCTGTTTCCAACGCTATCGTTTAACGGTGGCATCAGTACACTTTACTCAAGCGGTTCGCAAGGCAGCTATACCGATCAGTTTAAGAACAACTACAATACCGGCTTTGGCCTGGGGCTAAGTATCCCTATCCTAAATGGTTTCCAAACCCGCAACCGGGTATCGCTGGCAAAAATTGACCTGCAAAACGCCAAGTATACTAACGATGCTACTAAAATACAGCTAAAGCAAAACATAGAACAGGCGTATGTGAATATGACAGCCGCGTACGAGCGTTATAAAACATTCCAGGAGCAGGTGGATGCCTATACCGAGTCTTTCCGTACGGCCGAGGTGAGGTTTAACGACGGTGTTTTAACCTCGGTTGATTATATGGTAGCAAAGGGAAATATGGACCGGGCTAAAACCGGCCTGATCAATGCCCGGTACGATTACTTTATCCGCACCAAAATACTGGATTACTACCAGGGAAAACTCTCTTTCTAAAAATTAAACCCTGATTAAAGGATTTAAAGATTAACAAGATTTCAAAAAATCCTTTAATCCGATAATCCTTTAATCAAGGTTCTTTTCATAACATCAAGCAGATCTATCCGATTACACGATTTCCATATCCTGTTAATCTTTAAATCCTTTAATCAAGGTTCTTTTTATAATTTAGCACAAAATTATCTTTCAACCGTTTATCCTGAAACTACACAACTATGAAAAAGAGTTTATACTTCATTGCTATTATACTGATTTGCGCCAAACTGACTTCGGCACAGATCATTCCTTCATTTGAATTTGGCGCCAAAGCCGGCGTTAATATGTCCAGTTTCTCTACCAAATCTACTTTTAATACCGATAACCGTGCCGGTTACCTGGGTGGTGTTTATGCCAGGATAGGTGGCTTAGGCTTCAACTTTCAGCCCGAACTTTATGTAACCAGCAAAAATGTAGATGTAAGCAATAACAGTACAACAACCAAAGTAAAGTTCACCAGTATTGATGTCCCTTTGTTATTAGGCAGCAAAATTGGCGCGTTTGGGTTTGGCGGCAGGTTTTATACAGGCCCGTTATTTTCATTCGCCGTTAATAACGATCAAAGCTTTAGTAATGCCTTAGGCAATGCGGTAACGCTGAACCATAAAGATCAAAACATGGCCTGGGATTTTGGTGTTGGTGTAGATGTAAAAAAGATCTCGGTCGATCTGCGTTACGAGGCCGGCATTACCAAACAATCGTACAATAACAATACCGATAAAACACGCATCAACCTGTTTAATTTGTCGGTAAGTTACCGGTTATTTTCACTGTAAGGGCTAAGCCGAGAAAGCTGTAGCCATTGCAAGGCCAAATATGCAAATAACAAAAGCTACCCAGTACATAATACTCATACCAAACATTTTACTGATAGTACGCCAGCGGCTGCGTTGATAAACCACTCGTAACGAACGGTAAATGTAATAAATGGTGTAAAGCCATAAACCCGTAGTCAGCCATTCATCCAGCGTCGACCAGCTTTTGGGTAGCACCATTTGTATTAATAATATAATGGTATAAAATAAGAAAATGAAACAGTGCAGGTGAATGGCGTATATCAGATGCTCTACATAGTATTTTTTGTTTTTCCAAAAAGCCAGCCTTAGTATAACAGCAAACAGGGGCAACAATACAAACATCATTTTAGGGATGTTATGCCTAAGATCTTCAATGTAATGCTCCATTGCTTTCTCTTTGCCATACTTTTCGGTATATACCAGCTTTTTCTCTGTATATATTCGCTGCCAAAAACCATCGCGCTCATTTGCAGGCAGCTTTTGCTGATTTAGGTTGTACTGGGCAAGGGTACTATCCTCATCGTCGCTTCTTTTGTCGACTTTGGCGTTTGTGATTTTAACAGGTTCGCCTTTTTTTATTATTGCTAAGCTCTTATCATCCCCTGCAATCTTATTTACCTGGTCGGCCAATTTTTGTTTTTCAGCTTCGCTTAGGCTCTTATCTTTATTGATGTTCTTTTTTACCTCGTCGGTTATTTCTTTTTTTACCCCTTTTTTGCCATTGTTTATTTTAACTATTTCATGGTTGCTTTTAAAGAGCAGTACAAAAAACACCAAACTAATAAAAATGTACATTTTAACCGGGTGCAGGTATTGCGCACGGCGGCCTGCCATATACTCAACAGTCAGTTTACCCGGCTGTGTCATCAATGGTTTAAGGGTGTGGAAAAACTGGTGATCGAAATGGAAGTAATCGCTTATCGCGTGATTAAGCATATGACCAAAACTTTCCTTAATCTGCAGGTTTTCCTGCCCGCAATTATGGCAAAATTTGCCTTGCAGTTCAGTGCCGCAGTTCAGACAGTCTTGTTCATGGCGATAATGTTTCTTCATTAGATAAGTACTTCGGGTCGAAATGTAATAGTGCTTAAAAATAGCAAAAAACGGTGATTTGCTAAAACAAAAAGTCCCGCTAAAAGCGGGACTTTAAATGTTATAATGGTGCATCAAGCCCACCTCTCATTGGTGGATGGGCATCCTCTATGCTATGTGCCAATGCTAAATTATGTTTATACCTAAACACAAACGGGAAAATTACGGCAATAACCAAAGCATAAGCCGCAAAGGTTAGCCATATGTCGTGCCAGTCTTTTCCACCATTGGCATTTGTGAAAAACTTATCGATAATAAAACCACTACCAATACTGCCGAAAAATGCGCCAAAGCCATTAACCATCATCATAAATAAACCTTGTGCGCTTCCGCGGATCTCGGGCGTGGTTTGTGTTTCCACGAATAATGATCCTGATATGTTAAAGAAATCAAAAGCCATCCCGTAAACGATACAAGATAAGATGATCATCCATAAGCCATCGGCCGGGTTACCAAAAGCAAACAACCCAAAACGCAGCACCCAGGCCAGCATGCTAAAAAGCATTACATTCTTGATGCCAAATTTGCGTAAAAAGAAGGGTATAGCTAAAATGAACAGTGTTTCGGATATCTGCGAAATGGAGATGATGGCGCTCGAATGTTCTACAGCCCATAAACTTTTGTACGCAGGCACTTTGGCAAAATCTAATATATAGGTAGTTCCGTAAGCGTTGGTGAGTTGCAATGCCGCACCTAAAAGTAACGAGAAAGCAAAAAATATGGCAAATTTTGGTGTTTTAAATAATTCAAATGCTTTTAGGCCTAGTGCATCGGCCAGCGTCTTTTTACCGGTTTTGCCTAATAATGGCGGGCATTTAGGTAGCGTGAAAGCAAATAAACCCAAGGCTAAAGCCACACCCGATGCAATGTAAAATTGATTAGCCGACGTTTCGCTTTTAGTCCAGTCTATAACCCACAAGGCGGCTATAAAGCCAATAGTACCCCAAACACGTATTGGGGGATAATCTTTAACAACATCTTTACCTTCACCTTTTAAAGCAGAGTAGGCAACTGTGATAGATAAAGATAAGGTTGGCATATAAAATATCATATTAACCAGTATCACCCAAAAAAATGTAGTTGGGTTATTAACCAGCGGTACACAAAACAATGTTGCCGCACCTAAAATATGTAATATGCCGTATAGCTTCTCTGCATTTATCCACTTATCCGATACAATACCCGCCAACGCAGGCATAAATATGGATGAGATGCCCATGGTAGAAAAAATAGCCCCAAATTGCGCGCCCGACCATCCTTTATTCTGGAACCAGTAAGCGCCCACAGTAAGCAGCCATGCTCCCCATATAAAAAATTGCATAAAATTCATCAGTATTAAGCGGAACTTAATATTCATACGGTGCCTGGTTTTAAAATATTGATCAGTGTTAAATTAAAAACGGAAAGTAACGAAATAATGCGATATAGCAAAAACAGCAGGCACAAGATTTTTTTTAAATACCCCCGGGATTTTTTTGGTAAAGGATTATCTTAGTGCAAACTTTATTTACAATTTATGAAAAAAATTCTCACCGCACTATTTGCTGTATCGTGCTTAGGTACAGCCGCATTTTCACAATCAAAAGGCACTACAGATTTTGGTATTACTGTTGGCTATAACGCTGCAACCGTAACATCTGGTAATTTTACCAACAGCGATTACCGGAGCGGGTTTAACGCCGGCGTTTCAGTTGAGCATTACTTTTCGCCAAGCTGGAGCTTTAAAGGCCGGTTACTGTACGATCAAAAAGGCTGGAATACTGGCTATATCACCGTCGGTACTTCAACCACAACTACAAATTATCAATTAGATTATTTAACTGTTCCGTTGTATGCAAACTGGCATTTTGGCCGCACTAAAAACTGGTACTTAAACTTTGGCCCTTACGTTGGGTTTTTATTAAGCGCTTCAGAAACCGCAGGTGGCAGAGATGTTAAAAGCCTGTTTAACAGTACCGATGCAGGGCTTGATTTAGGGATAGGTGTAAAGTTCCCGGTATCGGCCAAATCTAAGTTCTTTATCGAAGCCAACGGCCAGGGCGGCATTGCCGATTTAGGTAATGGCACTTCAGGGGCCACAGTCAGGAATAGCGTATCGGCTATTAACGTAGGTTTTACCTTTTAACAAAGTCTAATCAGCTAAAAACAAAAAAGGGAAGTTACCAAATGTAGCTTCCCTTTTTGTTTTATGATGCTTTGCGCTTGTTCAACTCATCGCGGATCTTTGCCGCCTTTTCATAAGCTTCATCAGCCAGGGCTTCCTGGAGCATGGTTTTCAATTCATCTATGCTTACAGATTTGTAGTTGCTGGCCGGCGCCGTTGGATTTTTTTCTTCGGTGGGCGATTCGTTCAGGTTTTCCAGATATACAAAATCATTGCCTTCGATCACAATACCGGCTGTAGACAGAATAAACTCGTAGGTATGTATAGGGCAATCAAACCGTACAGCCATAGCAATCGCGTCGGATGTGCGGGCATCTATCTCGACCGTTTTTTTACCATCAGAGCAAATGAGCTTGGCGTAAAAAATGCCATCCACCAAATTGTAGATAATGATCTCCTGTATCTGGATGCTATAGGCCTGTGCAAAACTCTTAAACAGGTCGTGTGTAAGCGGGCGGCTGGGCGTCATCTTCTCTATCTCAATAGCGATGGCCTGCGCCTCAAAACTGCCGATGATGATAGGCAATCTGCGGCGGCCATTCACTTCGCCTAAAACTAAAGCATAAGCGCCAGACTGTGTTTGGCTGTATGACAGGCCAACAATATCCAGCTGTATTTTTTTCATGTTATTACCCATATCCCGGCTAAACCTTTATGCTGTTGCTTTATATGCTTTTACTGCTTCAATTAATTTCGGAACTACATCAAACGCGTCGCCAACTATACCATAATCGGCAACTTTAAAAAACGGCGCTTCGGGGTCTTTATTAATCACCACAATAACTTTTGAACGGCTGATGCCTGCCAAATGCTGTATGGCCCCCGAAATACCTATTGCAATATACAAATTTGGACTGACAGCAATACCAGTTTGTCCAACGTGTTCGCTATGTGGGCGCCAGCCGGCGTCTGATACCGGTTTTGAGCAGGCAGTTGCGCCTCCTAACAGGTTAGCTAATTCTTCAACCATACCCCAGTTTTCGGGGCCTTTTAAACCACGCCCGCCTGATACTACGATCTCGGCATCCGGTAATGACACTTTATCTGTCGATTGAACGATCTCTTTCAGCATCGCCTTAAAATCCGATTCCTTTACATCCACGCTAAAATCCTCCACCTTCGCAGTTGTCCCTTGATCAACAACTTTGTACGAATTTGGTGTTAAGGCAATTACTTTTTTAGCCGATGTCAGTTCAACCGTGGCAAACGCCTTGCCCGAGAAAGCGGTTTTTTTGATGCTGAATTTACCACCGGTCACATCGGGCAGCGATACCGCGCCATCAGCCACGCCGGCATCCAGCTTAACACCGATACGTGGGGCAAGGCCCCGTCCCGAAAAGGAGTTGGATAATACCACAATATCAGCGTTCTCGCTTTTGGCAGCGTCGGCAATTACCGAGGCGTAGGCCTGGTTAACAAAATTCTTTAATTTGGCGTTTGATACATTCAGCACTTTATCTGCCCCGTATTTACCTAAAGCGGTTAATTCAGCAGCGCCAACATCACCAATAGAGATTGCGATAAGCGTTGTTTTCAGCTCATCGGCAATGGCACGCGCGTAGGAAACAACTTCGAATATGGATTTTTTGAATTTGCCCCCGGCATTTTCTGTATATACTAAAACTGGCATTTTTTTTAGATTTTAGACGTGAGATATGAGATTTGAGACCAACCGATTAACCGAAGATGTAAGGGTCTCATATCTCACATCTCGGCTCTCACATCTCGTTTATATTACTTTGGCTTCGGTATGTAACAAGTCGACCAACTTAGCGGTTTCATCGGCGCTTACTAATTTTACCTGTCCGCGGGGGGCAGGGGTTTCATAAGCGGTTACATTTAAGTTAACATCTACCGCAACCGGTTCAATTACCTGCAAAGGCTTGGTGCGGGCCGACATAATGCCGCGCATGTTAGGGATCTTAGGTTCGGCAACGCCCTCAGCGGTACCGGCTACAAATGGGAGCAGAATGGTTAATACTTCTTTACCGCCCTCAATCTCACGTTCAACGGTAGCTGCTGTCCCATTCACATCCAGTTTTTTGATGATGGATACGGATGGGATATCTAACAGTTCGCCCAGCATTCCGGCTACTTTAGAGCCATTGTAATCGATGGATTCACGGCCGGTCAGTATCAGGTCGAAAGCGTTCGCTTTAGCATATTCCGCAATTTGTTTGGCCACAAACCAGGCATCATGCGGCAGGGCGTTCACACGCACGGCATCGGTAGCGCCAATAGCCAGCGCTTTGCGGATGGTAGGTTCGGTACTGGCTTCGCCAACATTGATAACGGTAACACTGCCATTGCCGCCATCGGTTAGCTCAATAGCGCGGGCCAAAGCAATCTCATCATACGGGTTTAATATAAATTGAACGCCGTTTGTATTAAATTGGGTGTTGTTGTTGGTAAAGGTTATTTTTGTCGTGGTGTCGGGCACATTGCTTATGCACACTAATATCTTCATCATGCAGAGGTTTTTGCAAATTTATATAAAAAAAGAGAGCGTTTAAAATGCAGGTTAACCGATTAGAAAAGTTATTGGAGTTTTTAAAGAACGAACCCGATGATGAATTTTTACTATACGCCCTGGCTACCGAGTATTTGCGTTTAAATCAGGCAGATACGGCCCTGGGTTATTATGAACGCCTGGTAACCGATCATCCGAAATATGTAGGCACTTATTATCACTTGGGTAAGCTTTATGAAGCGCTTAACCGTAAGGAGGATGCCATAAGCACTTACGAAAACGGCATGAAAATAGCCCGCGAACTGCGGGATAACCACGCGCTGTCCGAATTGCAGTCGGTTTACAACCAGTTAAATGGGTTTGGTGATGAGGATGATGACGATTATTAATTAGTCCATAGTCGATAGTCCATGGACCATGGTTAAAAATCCTGGTTATGGACTATTGACCATCGACTATGGACTAAAAAAATCCTAACTATGATCTATGGACCATCAACTATGGACTAAAAAAGAATGAGCAAACGGCAATTATTATTCCTGCGTGATGTGTTGGTGTATACCTTTACCTCGTTTGGCGGCCCTCAGGCCCATATAGCCATGCTGCTGCGCGATTTTGTAGAGAAGCGCCGTTATATCACCGAAGATGAGTTAATGGAACTGAACGCCTTAGCGCAGGTATTGCCGGGCCCCTCATCAACCCAAACCTTAGTAGGGATAGCCTGGAAGGTAGGGGGCCTGGGTTTAGCTATTACCACTTTTTTAATATGGATACTGCCGTCGGCAACCATTATGGGGGCGGCGGCTATTTGCTATAAAACCTTTGCCGGCCAGGATAAAATTGCCGACGTATTAAAGTATATACAACCCATTGCGGTGGGTATTGTGGCTTATGCCACCTATACCTTTGCCGTTAAATGCCTGAAAACACAGGCCAGCGTAATGCTGGCCATAGGGTCGTTAATCGCCACGCTGATCCTGCAAAATGCTTACGCTTTCCCGATACTGATTATGATGGGGGGCATCATTTCATCGGCCTGGGAAACGCAGCCGCAGGAGGATGAGATCAGGATAAAGCTGTTTGCCAATGTAAACCGGCGAAAGGTAACTTACTTTATCGG
Organism: Mucilaginibacter sp. GW821-FHT07H05; assembly: GCF_059418485.1. NCBI lineage: Bacteria > Pseudomonadati > Bacteroidota > Sphingobacteriia > Sphingobacteriales > Sphingobacteriaceae > Mucilaginibacter > Mucilaginibacter sp. GW821-FHT07H05. Next base: position 324,845 of record NZ_JBWKPY010000003.1, on the reverse strand, counting down.
CATCCTGCTGTTGTTTGCCGCCATGGGCGCGCTGATCAATCGTACATCGCCCTTTAGTTTGCCAGTGCGTTTGTTCGAAAACTTTTACCGTAACGGCATTCTGATATTTGGTGGGGGACAAGTGCTGGTGCCTTTAATGTATACCGAGTTTGTTGAAGTGAAGCATTACCTCAGCAATTCTGAATTTCTTTCAGGGTATGCATTACAGCAGGCATTACCCGGGCCAACCTTTTCATTTACATCTTTTGTAGGTGGAATTACTTTAAGTAACCATGGTTATAGTATTGCCGGACAAATAGTTGGAGCTTTGGTAGCAGTAATTGGCATTAACCTTCCGGGATTGATACTGATCCTTTTTATAGTCCCTTTTTGGGAAGACCTCAAGAAGATAACCCGCATCAAAAACTCGCTGAGCGGTATTAATTCGGTAGCGGTGGGTTTTATGGCAACGGCGTTTATTTTGTTAACCAAACCTTTTTTTGGCGATTGGCTGGCCTATGGATTAATGATAGGGACGTTTGCCTTGCTTTATTTCACCAAAATAAAAACCCCTGTTGTTATTATTATTGGGATAGTGTTGGGGCTGGTGTTTTGATTGGTGTTAGTACGGTAATTTATCGCGCAGCAGGCCATAAACCCATGTGCCTGCAATTGCGCTAAGCAAAGTAAGCGTAACAACCCAAAAACCACTGCCTATTTGCGCGAAGAGCGGCCCGGGGCAGGCGCCGGTAACAGCCCAGCCTAAGCCAAATATTAAACCACCATAAACATTCCCCCAGTTGAATTTTTTTGCAGGGATTATAATTTGGCTGCCGTCAATGGCTTTCAGCTTAAAATATTTGATTAACGCGATAGAGATCATCGCGGTGAAGATAGCGCTGCCTATAATTCCATACATGTGAAACGCCTGTAAACGAAACATCTCCTGTATCCTGAACCATGATATTACCTGCGATTTTACCAGGATGATCCCAAACAAAATACCGAGAATTAAATATTTTAATTGCTTCATCTGCTATGTTAATTGAAGTAGGTAAGGTATTATTAACCAGGTCATTAAAAAACCGCCTGCCATAAAGCAAATGGTAGCAATTAATGATGGCCACTGTAAGGATGAGATCCCCATAATGGCATGTCCGGATGTGCAGCCGCCTGCGTAGCGGGTGCCAAAACCAACCATAAAACCGCCTAATATGATAAAAATAAAGCCCCTTACAGTTAAAAGACTGCTGAAGCTAAAAATATCGGCGGGCAATAAACCGCTAAAATCTTTAACACCTTGTTTTTGAAGCAGGGCAATGGTATCCGGATTTAAGTTTACCGGCCCGGGGACTGAAAGTAAGCTGGTTGCTATGTAACCGCCAATGATGATACCGGCTGCAAAAAAGAGGTTCCATGTTTCCTTTTTCCAGTCATAATTAAAAAAGGAAATATTTGCGGGGAGGCACGCCGCGCAAATATGCCTTAAAGAGGAAGATATGCCAAAGGTTTTATTACCCAATAACAACAACGCGGGTACAACCAGGCCAATTAACGGGCCTGCAACATACCATGGCCAGGGCTGTTTAAGATAGGTAACAATATCCATCAATTTACTTTAATCAGCATTTAGCGTCACTTAAAACGGACTTTCATCCTCCATATCATTCATGCTGGATGGCCGGATAATAAAGTTACTTGGTTTATCAAAATTAGCAGATGGCGTTAAACCGGTAAAAGGTGCGCCGGGTGAATTACTACCACCAAAATCCATTTGGTCAAGGTCGGTGAATTTAACGTATTTACCAACAAATTTCAGGCGTACGGTACCTGTTTCGCCGTTACGGTGCTTGGCTATAATTACCTCGCCAACGCCTTGTGTGGGGTTATTATCCTCATCCACGGTTAAACCATAATATTCTGGACGGTAAAGGAATAGTACCATATCTGCATCCTGCTCAATAGAGCCCGACTCACGTAAATCTGACAGCATGGGTTTTTTAGAACCACCGGGACGGCTTTCAACGGCACGACTTAACTGCGACAACGCAATTACCGGTACATTTAACTCTTTAGCAACCGATTTTAACGCGCGGGAGATACTGCCAATTTCCTGCTCGCGGTTACCGCCTTTGCCATCGGCCTTGCCATGCATCAACTGTAAGTAGTCAATGATGATCAGCTGGATATCATATTGCGATTTTAAACGGCGGCATTTGGCACGGAATTCGAATATATTCAGGGCGGGGGTATCGTCAATAATTAAGGGGGCTTGTTCCAGGCGGCCAACTTTCGAGTGGATCTGCTGCCATTCCCATTCTTCCAGCGTACCTTTACGGATCTTTTCCTGTTCGATCTGGGTTTCGCCCGATATCAAACGGTTAACCAACTGAACCGAGGACATTTCCAGCGAGAATACTACCACAGGCTTATCAAAATCAACAGCGGCATTACGGGCGCAGGTTAATACAAAGGCTGTTTTACCCATTGCCGGGCGGGCAGCGATGATCACCAGGTCGGATTTTTGCCAGCCCGAGGTCATCCTGTCCAGATCGGTAAAGCCGGATGGGATACCTGTTAAACCGTCTTTTTTATCTTTCAGGGCTTCAATATCTTTCAGGGCCTCGTGTACCAGGTCGTCCATCTTACGCGAATCGCGCCGCAGGTTGTTTTGGGCTATCTCAAACAAATTCTTTTCTGCCTTATCCAACAGGTCTAACACGTCGGAGGTATCATCATAGGCGTTGTTAATGGTATCGGTTGAGATACGGATCAACTCGCGCTGAATGTATTTTTGGATAATGATACGGGAGTGATATTCAATGTTGGCTGCCGATGCCACACGGTTGGTCAGCTCGGTAATATAGTAGGCGCCGCCGATGATCTCCAGTTCGCCTTGCTGACGCAGTTGAGCGGTAACCGTCAAAATATCGACAGGGGAGGTACGCTCAAACAATACCCGGATGGCCTCAAAGATCTTTTGATGGCGCTCTTCGTAAAAAACTTCTGGTTTAATAATGTCAATTACCGACGACAAGGCGTCTTTCTCCAGCATCAGCGCGCCTAAAACGGCCTGTTCAAGGTCGAGCGCCTGCGGTGGTAGTTTGCCTATCAAACCACTGCCTGATGTATTGGTTCGGTTAAACCCTCTGCGGTCGTTACTTTTAAAGTTTGATTTGTTGTGCTGTTCGTTATCGGAAATCATCGCTTGTCTTCGGAAATTATGGACAACAAAAATATACTAAAAATTGGGTGATATAGCAGTAGTTAGCATCTTTTTATTTAAAAAAATTAAATACGCTGATTGCTCATAATTTAAAACATTTTTAAATTCTATTGTTAACAATGGTATGTTGGTAATTATTATTAATACATTGATATACAGTAGTTTTGGATAACTGTTGGTAAAAAATTTTTGCTTATTTATCAAAAAATAATGATTAAAATTTCGCAGACTTTTTATATCCGCTCAATTTAATTAATATGGCTATTTTTGACCCCTTATATAGTTAACAGCATGGCATTCAATAATCATAGAGATTTTAGTAACAATAGAGATCATAACCGGGAAAAGCGCGAGAGTAATCAGATGGTTTTTGGTATCAGGGCAGTGATGGAGGCCATTACCGCGGGTAAGGAGATAGAAGCCTTGTATATTCAGCGCGGCCTTTCGGGCGAGTTATGGCATGAGTTGCGTAGCTTGCTGACAGAATATCAAATTACCGCCCAGCAGGTACCAGTGGAGAAGCTGAACCGGCTGACCATGAAAAACCATCAGGGCGCCGTAGCTTTTATATCGCCTATTACCTATCAAAAAATAGAGGATATTATCCCGCAGGTGTTTGAGAAAGGGGAGGTGCCGCTGATTTTGATACTGGACAATATTACCGATGTGCGTAATATGGGCGCCATTGCCCGTACGGCCGAATGTGCCGGCGTGCATGCCATTGTTATCCCATCAAAAGGATCGGCACAGATTAATCCGGACGCGATTAAAACATCGGCCGGGGCTTTATACAATATCCCGGTTTGCCGGCATGATAACCTGCTGCAATCGGCTAAGTTTTTACAGGAAAGCGGCCTGCAACTGGTTTGCTGTACCGAAAAAACCAATGATTACATCTATAAACCCGATTATACCATGCCCACAGCTATTATTATGGGTTCGGAAGATGAGGGTATCCGTAACGAGCTGATCCGGATCTCGGATCACCTGGCCAAGATCCCCATGTTTGGTGAAATTGAGTCGCTGAATGTATCAGTATCAACAGGGGTTATTTTATACGAAGCGATAAGGCAGAGGGAAGTCTCAAGTTCTAAGTCTTGAGTCGAAAGTCCAGAATAGCATCAAAATTGAAAAGTCCCGATTGATTAACAATCGGGACTTTTCGTATCATGCTGACTTTAAGACTAATTACTTAAGACTATAGACTTAAATATACTTCGTCCCAAACTGTTGCTTTACATCGGCAACAACTTGTTTTACGCCTTGTTCTTCAGATCGCGGACTGATCATCAGTGTGTTGTTCGATTCCACAACTATAAAATCGTGAAGGCCTTTAATGATGACCAGTTTACCTTCGGGCACATTCACCATGCAGTTTGATGAATCATACATGATCACCTTGTCCGACGGTATTACGGCGTTACCTACATAATCTTTCTCGGCCAGTTGGTAAATAGATGCCCAGGTACCCAAATCGCTCCAGCCAAATTCAGATGGCAATACGTATACGTTTGATGCTTTTTCCATAATGCCGTAATCTATAGAGATATTGGTGCACTGCTGGTAAGCGGTATGGATGTGCGCTTTCTCGTCATCGGTATTATAAACCGAACGGGCGTCGGCAAATATATCGTTCATATCGGGCAGGTATTTGCCAAACGCGTTTACAATAGCCTTAGCCGACCATACAAATATGCCGGCGTTCCATAAAAAATCGCCGCTTTGAATAAAGGTTTTAGCAATTTCCAGCGTAGGCTTTTCGGTAAAGGTTTTCACTTTATGGAAGTCGCTGTTAATGGTTTTGTCGGTGTACTGAATGTAACCATAACCGGTGTCCGGCCGCGACGGCTTAATGCCTAACGTGATCAGGCAATCGTTATTAGTAGCGGTTTCCAGCGATTTCTCTATGGTAGCTACAAATGCGGGCTCGTCCAGTATCAAATGATCCGATGGTGCAACAACTATGGCAGCATCCGGGTTCAGGCTTTCAATTTTAAAGCAGCCATAAGCTACGCAAGGGGCTGTGTTGCGCATTACGGGCTCGGTTAGGATCTGCTGATTGCCAATACCTTTTAACTGCTCTTTAACCAGGTCGCTGTAAATTTCGTTGGTAACGATGTAGATATTCTCCTGGGGGCATATTTTTAAAAAACGGTCGTAAGTTTGCTGTATCAGCGTTTTTCCCGTTCCTAAAATATCAATAAATTGTTTCGGGTGTGATGTGCGGCTGATGGGCCAAAAACGGCTTCCGATGCCTCCGGCCATGATAATGGCATAATAGTTTTTGTTCATTTGTTTTTTACTATCGTAATAGTGATCGTTATAAAATTAAAACAAGCTTATCGTTATACAATTTCTATAAAATTGTGCGTTAGATTAGCACCGTTATAACGAGGATAAAAATGGATAAAAAAATGAATTGTTTGTAGCAATTATCATATTTATTTAAAAATATCAACTATGTGCATGGTTTATATGGAAAATTTTGTTATTTTGAACTTTTAAAACAGACGTAAACGTATATAAATGTTAGAGACAAAAAAATCTCTTTTTGACAATCTTCAGAATTTTTTCGGCTTCGATAATTTTAAAGGAGAGCAGGAAGCGATTATAACCAATATCTTGTCGGGCAATGATACTTTCGTGATCATGCCTACGGGTGGCGGCAAATCTATGTGCTATCAGTTGCCCGCATTAATGAGCGAAGGCACCGCGATAGTAATTTCTCCACTAATTGCATTAATGAAAAACCAGGTCGATCAGCTCAGGGCTTTCGGCGGGTCAGATAGTATTGCCCACTTTTTAAATTCTTCGTTAACAAAATCAGAAATTGCCAGGGTTAAAGAAGATGTGCTGGCTGGTAAAACCAAACTGCTTTATGTAGCTCCCGAATCGTTAACCAAGCAGGATAATATTGATTTCTTAAGACTTAACCACGTATCGTTTGTGGCGGTGGACGAGGCGCATTGTATTTCGGAATGGGGGCATGATTTCCGCCCGGAGTACCGTAAGATCAGGCAGGTGATTAGTAATATTGGCGATAACATCCCCATTATTGCCTTAACCGCTACAGCAACGCCAAAGGTTCAGCAGGATATCCAGAAGAACCTGCAAATGAACAATGCTACTATCTACAAATCATCGTTTAACAGGTCTAACTTATTTTACGAAGTACGCCCCAAGCAAAACGTGCTGAAGGAGATTGTAAAGTTTGTTAAGCAGCATACCGGTAAATCGGGCATTATTTATTGCCTTAGCCGTAAAAAAGTAGAGGAAGTGGCCCAGGCACTCACCCTGAACGGGGTTAATGCCATGCCATACCATGCCGGGTTAGATGCCAAGGTACGTGCCGATACGCAGGATAAATTCCTGATGGAAGATATTGAGGTGATTGTTGCTACTATTGCCTTTGGTATGGGGATTGATAAACCCGACGTGCGTTACGTAATACACCACGATATGCCGAAAAGCATGGAAGGGTATTACCAGGAAACTGGCCGGAGCGGCCGTGACGGCGGCGAAGGTATTTGTGTGGCCTTCTATTCGGAAAAGGATATTGATAAGCTGCAGAAGTTTATGAAAGATAAGCCGGTTTCGGAAAGAGAAATTGGTACGCAGATATTGAAAGAGGTGATCGACTATGCCGAATCGTCGGTTTGCCGCCGTAAGCAGATCCTGCATTACTTTGGCGAAAATTTTAACGAGGCTGGCTGTAATAACATGTGCGATAATTGCTGCGCCCACAAACAGCAGTTTGACGGCGAAGAGCATTTGCACAGGGCATTAAGCCTGATCAAAGAGCTGGGCGAGAAGTTTGACGATCATCACGTGATCAGCGTTTTAATGGGTGTGGACAATCCGCAGGTGCATCATTATGAACACCACCTGCTGGAATCGTTTGGATCGGGTAAAGAGCAGGGCGAGTTGCTTTGGAACTCGCTGATGCGCCAGGCCTTGCTGGATAACTATCTATCAAAGGATATTGATTATTACGGTTTATTAAAACTGACCCAAAAGGGGCACGACTTTTTAGAGAATCCGCACAGCATCCGCTTTATTTTAAACCGGCCGATAGGTGCTACCGACGATGACTCGGACGATGATAATCCTAAAAGTGGCGGCGGCGCGCTGGATACCGAATTGCTGCAAATGCTGAAGGACCTGCGTAAAAAAATAGCCAAGCAAAAAGGATTACCGCCGTTTGTGATCTTCCAGGACCCATCGTTAGAGGAGATGTGTACACATTATCCTATTTCTACAGATGAGCTAAAACAGATCTCAGGTGTTGGGGCTGGTAAGGTGATGAAATTTGGCGCGCCTTTTATCGAACTGATTAAAAAATATGTGGAGGATAACGAGATAGACCGCCCAATTGATATGGTGATCAAAAGCGCCGCTAACAAATCGGCACTGAAGGTTTACATCATTCAAAATATCGACAGGCACCTGAACCTGGAGGATATTGCGGCATCGAAAGGGATCACCTACGAAGATATTTTAAAAGAGGTGGAAACTATTGTTAACTCGGGTACTAAATTAAACCTGAACTACTATATCGACGAGGTAATAGACGAAGACAAGCAGGAGGAAGTATTTGATTATTTCCGCACGGCCGAAGTTGATTCCATAGATCATGCCCTTGTTGAATTAGGTGGCGACGATTATACCCGCGAAGAGGTACAGCTGATGCGCATCAAGTTTATGTCGGAGTTGGGGAATTAGTCTCATTTAACAGATATAAAAAAGCCGGTTAATAGCCGGCTTTTTTGTTTTCAACAGTCTGCTGACGCAAGTTTAAGGGCAGGGATATATGTTGTGGATTAACTTGTGCCTGAAATGTCTGAAGTCTAAAGACTTCAGTTGTACGTACCACAAATTATGCTACGCTAAACTTGCGGTGGCAGGTGTTTTAATACAGTCTGCACTATTTTTTAAATTCAATTTTATAGACCGTTACCTTCCATTTAGGCATGTTAAAAGGTTTGCTTATGATCAAGGCATCGTCCCTTTGCGCCCATTTTAGTTTTTGCTTACTGCCCAGCAGGGTTACATTAGCAATGGGCTTATCCAATAACTTAGTATTTTTACCCAGGGATATCATCTTAACATCTGTTTCAGGCACATTCATGCAAAAGGCGTACAGGTTGCCGGCCTTAACAGTATAACGAATATCAGTCGACTGGTAACCATGCGTATCACTCAGGCCGCCAAAACGCCCTTTTTGCTGATTAGTCTTTATGGTAGATGGTCCTTCGCCGTATATTTTCCATGGGCGGGTGGCGTATATAGCCTCGCCGTTAACGGTTGTCCAAACAGCAATATCCTCTATAATCTTAATTACATCCGGTTCAAGGTCGCCTTCGGGCGTCTGTACGACATTAATCAGCAGGTTGCCGTTTTTACTGATGATATCTGCCAGCAATTGGGCAATATCGTCGGCACTTTTATATTTCTGCCCGGTTTTGTAATACCAGTCGCCTATAGAGGTATCCGTTTGCCAGGGGTATGGACTGATGGAATCCAGCACGCCACGTTCCACATCCTGCGCCCATTTACCTTCCGATGGTTGTTTTGGAGTATAAACTCCGGTTAGCCTGCCACTATTCTTAGCGATATTATCATTATAAAAATGTGCCAGCATCGTGCGGCCAACATCGCCAAATGGGAGGGGACTGTCCGAATATAGCAGGTCGGGATGGTATAGGTCAACCAGTTCGTTTACATCGGTTAACCACTCTTTTTGCCAATCCTTATTATCAGTGATCCATTTTTTCATATCGGCCGAATCGGGATTGGCTGCGTGGTATAGATCGGCATACTTCGGGTTTTTGCCATCATAAGGAATGCCAGCATACGGCCCTGTTTTATCGGCACCGTGACTGGGTTGATACCAATTAAAACTGGCGGCTAAGTGTTCGGAAACACCAAACTTCAAGCCTTCTTTTTTTGCTGCTTTTTGCCATAGGCCAACCACATCCTTATGCGGCCCCATATTTACCGAGTTCCATTTGTGGATTTTGGAGTCCCATAAAAAGAAATTATCATGGTGCGATGCCATGCTGACAAAGTATTTAGCGCCTGCCTTTTTATACAAAGCCATTAACTTCTCCGGATCCCATTTCTCCGCTTTCCACAGCGGGATAATATCCTTATAGCCAAATTTGGATGGGGGGCCGTAATTTGCCACATGATACTTGTTTTGTCCGCTGCCTTCCATATACATATTTTTGGCATACCAATCACCCTGGCGCGGTACGGCCTGCGGCCCCCAGTGCGACCATATACCAAATTTGGCATCGCGGAACCACTCCGGATATTGATATTGCTTCAACGATTCATCGGTAGGCCTAAATTTTTCGGTTTGCTGGGCTTGCGCGTTAATAAGCAGCGATAACGATGTTATGACGGTAAGTAATGTTTTTTTCATTGGTTAATTGGCTCAAATAATTTAGTGCGCTGTTTGCAATGTAAATAAGTTTTTACACATTTATAAAATAAACGTAGTTTTGACGGTTAACTGGTATAGCAAATATATTTATTAAAACATATAAACTATCCTGTGCTGTGGAGAACAGCGGCTTATTTAGTGTTTTTCTTTGTAGATTGACCTGCCAAAAACATCGAACCTATATATTACAATACCAATTATGAAACGTATTATATTAACGCTTGCTTTAACTACAGTTGCTTATTTGTGTGATGCACAGGTAAAAACAGTTGATAAAAATAATGATGTATCCAAGGTGTGGGTAGCCGATCAGGGTAATGGCACTTATAAAAACCCTGTCCTGAACGCCGACTATTCTGATCCGGATGCTATACGCGTAGGTGACGATTTTTACCTCGTATCATCCAGCTTTGAGGATATGCCCGGCTTGCCTATCCTGCATTCAAAAGACCTGGTAAACTGGACTATCATAGGCCATGCCTTATTGCGCCAGCCGCCTTACGATCATTTTAGCATACCCCGCCATGGCGAAGGTGTTTGGGCGCCCGCTATCCGTTATTATAACAATGAGTTTTATTTGTACTATCCCGACCCCGATTTTGGCATCTATTTATTAAAAGCCAAAAACGCGGCCGGCCCCTGGAGCGATCCGATAATGGTGATGCCCGGCAAAGGGCTGATAGACCCTTGTCCGCTGATTGATGATGACGGGCAAATGTACCTGGTACATGCCTTTGCGGGCAGCAGGGCAGGCATAAAAAGTATCATCGCTGTAAATAAGCTGAACAAGGCCGGTACAAAAGTAATTGACGAAGGCGTAATTGTTTACGATGGCCACGAAATAGATGAAACGATTGAAGGCCCTAAGTTTTATAAACGTAATGGCTACTATTACATCTTTGCTCCGGCTGGTGGGGTGCCTACCGGCTGGCAGTTGGTGCTGCGTTCTAAAAACATTTATGGGCCATACGAACGCAAGGTAGTGATGGATCAGGGTAAGAGTACCACAAACGGCCCGCACCAGGGGGCTTGGGTAAATACTCAGACCGGCGAGGACTGGTTTCTGCATTTCCAGGATAAGGAGGTTTATGGCAGGGTAGTGCATTTACAACCCATGACATGGAAAAATGACTGGCCGGTAATTGGTGTTGATAAAGATAACGATGGTAAAGGCGAGCCGGTAATTACTTACAAAAAACCTAATGTAGGCAAGGTGTATCCTATAACAACCCCTGCCGAAAGCGATGAATTTAATGGAAACACTTTAGGCAAGCAATGGCAATGGATGGCCAACGCTAAAGCCACCTGGTACTATATGAACCCGGCTAAGGGATCGTTAAGATTATACTCGGATAAGGTGCCTGTGGATGCCAAAAACCTGTGGGATGTACCTAATGTGCTGTTACAAAAGTTCCCGGCCGATGAATTTATGATGACTACCAGGCTAACCTTTAAACCCAACCCAAAGCTTGAAAATGAAAAGGCGGGTTTAACGGTAATGGGTTTCAGCTATGCTAATATTGCTGTTAAGAGTAAAAAAGACGGTTTGTACCTGGTTTTTGATTTGTGTAAAGACGCGGTGAAAGGCAAAGCTGAAGATGAAAAGGTAATTACTAAGCTAAGCAATCCCACTGTTTGGTTACGTGTAAAAGTGAGTGCCGGCGCCAAATGCGATTTTAGTTATAGTACCGATGGCCAAAACTTTGTAGACGCCGGCACGCAATTGCAAGCTGAAGTTGGCCGCTGGATAGGGGCTAAGGTGGGCCTGTTCTGTATCCGGGAAACGCAGATCAATGACTCTGGTTATGCCGATGTGGACTGGTTCAGGGTTAGCGCTTTACCTAAATAATCATCCTGAAAAATATCTCCATGAAAAAGATCATATACCTGTTACTCATATTGTTTGCCTTTAAAGCGGAGGCACAAAAATCAAAGGAAGTTTACCTGTTCAGCTATTTCAAAAACAATGGGCAGGATGGCTTGCATTTAGCTTATAGCGAAGACGGCTTGCAATGGACGGCACTGAAAGGTGATAGTTCCTTCCTTACCCCAATGGTATCCAAAGATAAACTGATGCGCGACCCATGCATTATCCGTGGCGCCGATGGTTTGTTTCACATGGTGTGGACAGATAGCTGGACCGATAAAGGCATCGGTTACGCCAGCTCAACCGATTTGGTACATTGGTCGGAGCAGCAGCAATTACCCGTAATGGAAAAAGAGGAGGGAGCACGCAATTGCTGGGCGCCCGAGATTACTTATGATAAATCATCAAAAACCTATATGATCTATTGGGCAACCACCATTAAAGGCCGTTTCCCAAACCCCGACAGTACTTTAGAGGCCGGTTATAATCACCGCATTTATTACATCACCACTAAGGATTTTAAAACCTATACACCCACTAAATTATTGTTCGACCCCGGTTTTAACAGCATTGATGCCACTATTGTACCCAATGGCAAGCGCTTTATCATGTTTGTTAAAGATGAAACGCCACGCCCTGTGCACAAGAACATTAAAATAGCTTACGCTGATAAACTGACCGGTCCGTACAGCAAACCATCCGACCCGATTACCGGCAATTATTGGGCGGAAGGGCCAACCACATTGCAGATTGACGGTAAATGGATCGTATATTTTGATAAATACCGCGACCATAAATATGGCGCCATCACCTCAACCGACCTAAAAAACTGGACCGAAATATCTGACCAGATCAAACTACCAAAAGGTATCAGGCATGGTACAATCTTAAAAATAACATCAGAAGAATTAGCTAAACTGCAACATTGATTTGCTGGAATAACAGTACAATCTAATAAAGTTTAAGTAATTATTCCAGCTATATACTTGCGATAGTAAACGCTGTTTTGTTCCGTAGGAACATCTGGTTGGTAGAAAGTCACAAATTAAAATTTAGATCGTTCCGTAGGAACGATTGGTGATTATTTGATAAATTGCATGAAACTAAACCATGTCAAATAGCTACACTCAAATTCATATCCAATTTATATTTGCGGTAAAATATAGAGATGCACTTATTGGCAAAGATTGGAAAGAGAGGCTGCACCAATATATAACCGGTATTTTTCAGGCAAATCAGCATAAAATGCTTCAGATAAATAGTATGTCTGATCATATTCATATTTTTATTGGCATGCGGCCTGATCAGTCAATTTCCACCTTGATACAAAATGTAAAAACGGAGAGTAGTAAATGGATAAAAGCTGAGAAATTATGTTCGCACCCTTTTGCTTGGCAAGAAGGATATGGTGCGTTCTCCTATGCTAAAAGTCAGGTAGGTGATGTTGTGAAATATATTCAGAATCAGGAAAAACATCATGCTAAACAATCATTTTTAGATGAATACAGGAAATTCTTAACAGCATTTGATGTGCAATGGGATGAGCAATACATCTTTAAGGAACCGGAATAACACGAAGCGTTCCTATGGAACGCAAACCAGCTAGTACCTTTTTTTCTACCAACCAGATGTTCCTACGGAACAAGTTTAGTTTACTCAATCTATCATGTGTTTAGATAATATAGTACAGAGCGGAGATAAAAAATAATATTAATTGTATTATTTACATTTATTAAATTTTTTCTACATTTACAGGTATAAACCAATACAAATCCTGATATGAAGAAATTATACACGGGCATTGCGCTGCTTGCCTGCTTAGCTACGGCAAGTTTTTCATCCTTTGCACAAACAGCTAAAGCCACCATTAGCAACGATTCAAAACTGATCATCAGCAAACACATTTACGGCCAGTTTGCCGAGCACCTGGGCCGTGGTATTTACGATGGTTTTTGGGTAGATAAAAACCTCCCGGTAAAAAAACAGGACCGTATCCGGATGGATATTGTGGATGCGCTGAAGAAAATAAAGATCCCCAACCTGCGCTGGCCCGGCGGCTGCTTTGCCGATGAATACCATTGGCGCGATGGCATTGGACCCCGCGTTAACCGCCCTAAAATGGTAAACACCAACTGGGGCGGCGTAACCGAAGATAACAGCTTTGGCACACACGAGTTTTTAGAACTATGTAAATTGCTGTATTGCGAACCGTATGTATCTGGCAACGTAGGCAGCGGTACGGTTCAGGAAATGTCTAACTGGGTAGAATACCTGAATTTCGATGGCGCCAGTCCGCTAACTAATCTGCGCAAGCAAAACGGGCACCCGGCACCTTTTAAGGTAAGCTTTTGGGGTGTAGGTAACGAAAGCTGGGGCTGCGGCGGCAATATGACGCCGGAATATTACAGTAATGAGTTTCGCCGTTACGCAGCTTTTGCCAAGGATTATCCAGGCGCTAAGCTGAAAAAAATAGCTACCGGCCCAAGCGATGCTGATTATAACTGGACAGAATCGTTAATGAAAAACGTAGGCACCCGCATGTGGGGCTTAGCGTTGCACCATTACACCCTGCCAACCGGTGATTGGAAAGATAAAGGATCGGCTACTAAATTTACCGAAGCTGATTACTTTAAAACTATGCAAAATACCCTGAAAATGGAAGAATTGCTGAACAAGCATTCGGCTATTATGGATAAGTATGATCCTAATAAAAGGGTAGCGCTGGTAGTGGATGAATGGGGGATATGGACCAATGTGGAACCAGGCACTAATCCGGGTTTCCTTTATCAGCAAAACAGCCTGCGCGATGCTTTGATAGCTGGTACTAACTTAAATATCTTCAACAATCATTGCGAGCGTGTAAAAATGGCTTGCTTGGCCCAAACCGTAAATGTACTGCAATCGCTCATTTTAACCCAAAAGGAGAAGATGATATTGACACCAACTTATCATGTGTTCGATCTGTATAAAGTGCACCAGGATGCCCGCTTACTGCCAATTAAACTGGATGTGCCTGATTACGAAATGAACGGCCAAAAGATCAGCTCGGTTAATGCTTCCGCATCGCAGGATGCTTCGGGCAGGGTACATATCTCGTTTGTTAATCTGGATGCCACTAAGGATATCGCTATCAAAACCGACTTGGGTGATATCAAATGGAATACAGTTGATGGCCAGATCCTTACATCGGCTAACCTGACTGATATCAATACTTTCGAAAACCCCAATAAACTAAAGATAACCTCGTTTGCAGGCGCTAAAAAGGATGGCAACAGCGTATCGGTAGTATTACCCGCGCATAGCGTAGTGGTATTAGAGTTGAAGTAAACCCCTCCCTGCCTAAAACATCATGTCATTGCGAGCGATAGCGTGGCAATCTCGTAGCTTGATTTGCAAACTACGAGATTGCTACGTCGCCCCATCGCACAGGGGCCTTACTGCTCCTCGCAATGACATGATAACTATAACGACGACCTTATCGTTAAATAAAACGGCACTTCCATTTGCGTATGCGCGCCGTTCTTAATAATATCAGCCGTCATCTCACCCATTTTCTGGAAATCGGTAGATATGGTGGTCAATCCGTTCAGGATGATCTTTTTCAGCGGGGTCTCGTTATAGGATATCACACCGATGTCTTCGCCTATCTTTAATTTGGTAGATAGGATCCGTTCTATCAGGATCACCAGGTCATTCTCCATCAGGTTAATAAAAACTTCACCTTTATTAATAGGCTCGGTTTGTATATTGTGCACTACCTTATAAGTGAAGGCGTACTGGATACAAAAACTAAAAAAGCCTTTTAATATCTCGTTAGGGAAGTAAGTATACTCGGGGAAAATGATCTTAATGGTGTTGTATTTGCTCAGTTGCGGCAATGCTTCCTCCAGCGCGTGGAAGATATCGTGCTCGAAATTTTCATATACGGCAGCAAATTCGCCGCTTACGCCGGGCACCAGCTTATCTAATAAAATTAATTTTTCTTTAGGCAGGGTATTAATTATCTCATGTACATTTTCGCCGCCATCCATAAAATGCGGGACAATTACGTAGTGAGTGTAGTCGTTATTTTTATTTTGCAGCAGCTTTTTAAAGAAAGCGAAGTCGTTATTATAGATGTAAAAATCTATAGCGGCCTCGTTGCCCAGGCCGTCTACAATAGCATCATACAATATCTTTTTATGCGGACTTAGCTTGTTAAAGATCAGGAACACCTTGTATTGCTGTTCGGCCTCGGCGTTTTTAATATAATAACCCTTGCCTGGTACAGATCCTAATAAACCAATGGATTTCAGATACTTATAGGCTTTTTCTGCAGTATCGCGCGAGATTTCGAAATTGTAATTTAACTCGTTAATAGAGGGCAGGGTATCGTTTTTGGTGAGTTTGCCCTCGCGCACGCTTTGGATAATAGAGTTAGCTAACTGCAGGTACTTTGGGGTAGATGAGTAATAATCAATATAAATGTATTCTAAAAATAAAGAAGATTTCATGCCTTATCACAAAAACAGGTTAGTAAATAATGGGGCCTTAAATGTAAATTTATTCGGGGTAATTTCGCAATATAGTTTCTATAATCATGATGGTGCATGATAGCCGGCTTTGTAATATAACCATGACAGTGCATGATAGCTGTTGTAGTCTGCTTTTCTAAATTTATTGCGTCAATTACCAATTATAACAAATATACCAATGCAAATCATTTTTGGGGTTATTTTTCACTTTATAGGCGGCTTCGCTTCAGGCAGTTTTTACATACCTTATAAAAAGGTAAAAGGATGGGCTTGGGAAAGCTTTTGGATAGTAGGCGGGATCTTCTCCTGGCTTATCGTTCCACCGTTGGCTGCCTTTTTAACAGTTCCGGGTTTTATGGATATCATCCGTACCACCCATGGTAACATTTTGTTCCTTACTTATTTCTTTGGTTTGTTATGGGGTATCGGGGGCTTAACCTATGGTTTAGGCGTACGTTACCTGGGCGTATCCTTAGGTAGTACCATTATATTGGGCTTATGCTCGGTATTCGGCGCCTTGGTGCCTGCGGTATACTATAACTTTGTACCAACAGCCGGCAAGGATAGCATCAGCACCCTGGCTACTACCCATTGGGGGCAGTTAGTGCTATTAGGCATATTTATTTGCGTGGTAGGTATTATCATTTGCGGCCGTGCGGGTACTTTGAAAGAAAAAGACCTGGCTAAAGCCGGCGCGGTAGTTAACGAAAATAAAGAGTACCGTTTTGGCATGGGTATTTTTGTAGCTATCGTATCAGGTGTATTAAGCGCTTGCTTTGCATTTGGTATTGATGCGGGTAAAAGCATGGCAGAAACTGCCAACGTTGCCTGGCAAGCTGTCCACCCAAATCAGGGTAACTTTTTGTATCAAAACAACGTTACTTATATCGTAATACTATGGGGCGGTTTAACCACCAACTTTGTATGGTGTATGATATTAAACGCGCGTAACAAAACGTTTAGTAACTATACCGATAGCAAAACACCATTATTGAAGAATTATATCTTCTCGGCTTTAGCCGGTACAACCTGGTTCCTGCAGTTCTTTTTTTACGGCATGGGCGAAAGTAAGCTGGGTAATGGCGCCAGCTCGTGGATATTGCACATGGCCTTTATTATTTTAGTGGCCAATATGTGGGGCATCATTTTAAAAGAGTGGAAAGGCGTAAGCACAAAAGCATTTACAACAGTAATAGTTGGTATTATCACCATTATCCTTTCGGTAGTGATAGTGGGGTATGGCAACTCCATAAAACCTTAATTTTAATATAATTTAATAAATAATATGTCAGTTAATACGATTGATTTTAAACACGTTAGTTACCTGTGGGATGATGCAAAGGCAGCAGAGCTGGCCGGCGATGAGGTAGCTTTATTAATATATCGCTCTAATTTATTAGGAGCCGATTTGCGTTTGACCAATTACGGCGGTGGTAATACATCCTGCAAAGCCATGGCTAAAGACCCGCTAACCGGCGAGGAAGTAGAAGTAATGTGGATCAAGGGATCGGGTGGTGATATCGGTACCCTGAAAAAAAGCGGCCTGGCTGCTTTATATGTTGACCGTTTGCGCAGCCTGAAAAATGTTTACCGGGGTATTGAGCACGAGGACGAAATGGTAGAGCTGTTTAACCATTGCATTTACGATCTGGCTTCAAAAGCACCTTCTATTGACACTCCGCTGCACGGATTTTTACCATTTAAACATATCGATCACCTGCACCCCGATGCGGCGATAGCTATTGCTGCCGCCAAGGATGGCAAAAAGATCACCCAGGAATTATTTGGTGGTAAGGTAGGATGGGTTGAGTGGCAAAAACCGGGTTTTGACCTGGGCCTGCAACTGAAACAATGTTTGGATGAAACCCCCGATGCCCGCGGTATCATGTTAGGGTCGCACGGCTTATTTACCTGGGGCGATACTGCTTACGAAAGCTACATGAACACCCTGGAGGTGATTGAGAAATGTGCCGAGTACCTGGAGCAAAACTATGGCAAAAAAGGCCCCATCTTTGGTGGCCAGAAAATAGAAAGCCTGGAAGCCGATGCACGTAAATCACAAGCGGTTGCTTTAGCGCCGATACTGCGTGGTTTCTGCTCGTCTAAAACAAAAATGATCGGTCATTTTACCGATGATGCCCGTGTGCTGGAGTTCACCAACTCAAACGATCTGGACCGCTTGGCGCCATTAGGTACCAGCTGCCCCGACCACTTCCTGCGCACCAAGATCAGTCCGCTGGTATTGGAACTGGCACCGGGAGAAGATTTGAGCGATGTAGCCGCGTTAAAAGAGCGTTTAGCCCCTGCGTTTGAGGCTTACCGCAAAATGTACGAAGATTACTATAACACCTGTAAGCACCCCAATAGCCCTGCTATCCGTGATGCTAATCCGGTAGTTATTTTATATCCGGGCGTAGGTATGTTCACCTTTGCTAAGGACAAACAAACCGCGCGTGTTGCTGCCGAGTTTTATATTAACGCGATAAACGTAATGAAGGGCGCTGAAGCTATTTCAGAATACACCTCATTACCACGTCAGGAAGCTTTTAACATCGAATACTGGTTGTTAGAGGAAGCCAAGCTACAGCGTATGCCTAAGCCAAAAGCTTTATCTGGCCGTATTGCCTTAGTTACGGGCAGCGCCGGTGGTATTGGTAAAGCTATCGCCAAAAAATTTGCTGAAGAAGGTGCCGTAGTGGTACTGAACGATATGAATGCCGAGCGTTTGGCTGAAGCCGGCGAAGAGTTTAAAAAGCTGTTTGGTAAGGATATTTATGCTACAGCTGTGCTGGACGTAACCAAAGGCGACCAGATTGCGGACGCGGTAGCAACCGCTATCCTGGCATTTGGCGGTGTGGATTTGATCGTAAATAATGCGGGCTTATCTATCTCTAAAACCATTGCCGACCATACCGAAAAGGATTGGGACCTGTTATATGATGTATTGGTGAAAGGCCAGTTTATGGTTACCCAGGCTGCCGTTGCTGTAATGAAAAAACAGGACATTGGTGGCGACATTATTAACATCGTTAGCAAAAACGCTTTAGTGAGCGGGCCAAACAATGCAGGTTACGGTAGTGCCAAAGCCGCGCAACTGCACTTAAGTCGCCTAAATGCTGCTGAACTGGGTGTAGATAAGATCCGTGTAAACGTGGTTAACCCTGATGCGGTGATCAGCGATAGCAATATCTGGGCTGGTGGCTGGGCTGAGGGCCGTGCAAAAGCTTACGGTATTACCGTGGCCGAATTGCCTGCTTATTACGCCAAACGTACTTTATTAGGCGCCATTATATTGCCTGATGATATTGCCAACGCTTGCGTAGCGCTTACCGGTGGATTACTAAACAAATCGACAGGAAACGTAGTGAATGTTGATGGGGGCGTAGCCGCGGGATTTGTGCGCTAACGCGAGTCCATCGACCATAGTCCATAGACCATGCATAGTTTCTGCTATGGACCATGGTCTATCGACTATGGTCTATTAACCTATGAATTACAATGGATAGAGTAGCATTCAAAATGAAGCTGTTTCCCGGACAGGAGGCAGAATATAAAAAACGTCACGACGAAATATGGCCCGAGTTATCGGCGTTATTAAAAGAATCGGGCGTAAGTGATTATTCCATATTTTTGGATGAAGAGACCAATAGCCTTTTTGGCGTTTTAAAAGTAACCGATAAAGCCAACCTTGATACACTGCCCGCCAAAGCCATTATGCAAAAATGGTGGGCCTACATGGGCGATATTATGGATAGCAACCCCGATAATTCGCCGGTGAGTGTATCGCTTAAAGAGGTTTTTTATTTACCATAACCAATACAACCAATAATTATGCAGTTAGAGAAGTATAAAGTAGACGAGATCAATCATCAGCAATCGGCAGCACACCAGCGCAAATTTGATTTTGTAGCCGAAGGCGTTGCCAACCTGGATGAAGTGATGGAGAAGTTAGCGGCATTTAACATTGCTATACCAAGCTGGGCTTTAGGCACCGGCGGTACCCGTTTCGGCCGTTTTTCGGGCGGTGGCGAACCACGTAACCTGGAAGAAAAAATTGAGGATGTGGGCCTGTTACATGCCCTTAACCAATCAAGCGGCGCTATATCGTTGCATATTCCATGGGATATCCCATCAAACCCAACTGCTACCAAAGCTTTGGCCGCGCAATATGGTTTGCGTTTTGATGCCATGAACTCCAATACCTTCCAGGATCAGGCTAACCAGGCGCATAGCTATAAATTCGGTTCATTACAGCACGTGGATAAAGCAGTGCGTAAACAAGCAGTTGAGCATAATATCGAAGTAATTAAACAAGGCATCGCTTTAGGATCAAACGCTTTAACCGTTTGGCTGGCCGATGGGTCCTGCTTCCCGGGCCAACTGAATTTCCGTAAAGCTTTCGAAAATACCTACGAGAGCCTGCAGGAGATCTACGCCGCTATGCCGGACGATTGGAAGATGTATTTAGAATACAAATGCTATGAGCCAAACTTCTACTCAACCACAGTAGCCGATTGGGGACAATCATTATTATACGTAAACAAACTTGGCCCTAAGGCCTATACCTTAGTTGATTTAGGTCACCACCTGCCAAATGCCAACATCGAGCAAATTGTTGCTTTATTGATGATGGAAGGCAAGCTGGCCGGTTTCCACTTTAACGATTCCAAATATGGCGATGACGATTTGACCGTTGGCAGCATCAACCCATATCAATTGTTCCTGATCTTTAACGAACTGGTTGAAGGTATGGATGCACGTGGAATGAACCATGCTACCGATCTGGGTTGGATGATCGACGCATCACACAACGTAAAAGACCCGATTGAAGACCTGTTACAGTCGGTTGAAGCGATTAAAATTGCTTATGCCCAGGCTTTACTGGTTGATAAAAAGAAACTGGTACAGGCGCAGTTAAACAACGATGCGGCTTTAGCACAAGAAATACTACAGCAAGCTTATCGTACAGATGTTCGCCCGTTAGTGGCCGAATCACGCTTGCGTTCAGGCGGTGCGCTGAACCCGATTGGCCTGTTTAGAGATTTACAGGTAAGAGCTAACCTGATTAAAGAACGCGGCGAAAAAACCGTTGCAACCGGATTATAATACGATGACTACACCTGTAATAGCGATCTTTGACATTGGCAAAACCAACAAAAAGTTTTTCCTGATCAACGAGTATTACAAAATTGTGCTGGAGCGCACAACAGCCTTTGAGGAAACCACCGACGATGATGGCGACCCTTGCGAGGATGTGGCTAAACTGAAAAGCTGGGTAGAGGGTACGCTGCACGACGCACTTTCGCAGAAAAAGTTCGACATTAAGGCGATCAATTTCTCTACCTACGGCGCCAGCTTTGTGCATTTAGATCAGGATAATAAGGTTACCGCTCCGCTTTGCAATTATCTGAAGGATTTTCCTGAAGATTTGAAGCAGGAGTTTTACAGCAAGCACGGCGGCGAGGAAAAAATAGCGCAGGAAACGGCTTCGCCGGTTTTGGGTAACCTTAACTCGGGGATGCAGTTATACCGCATAAAGCACCGTAAGCCCGAGTTGTTTAATCGGATTAAATACTCATTGCACTTACCGCAATACTTAAACCATTTGGTAAGCGGTAATTTCTATTCGGATATAACCAGCATTGGTTGCCATACTCAACTTTGGGATTTTGGTAAAAACGCCTATCATGCCTGGGTGAAGGAAGAAGGTATCGACAGGATCCTGGCCCCGATATTTCCATCGGATAAAGTAGATGAGGTGTCTGTTGAAGGCAAGCAATATGCGGTAGGTGTAGGTCTGCACGATAGTTCGGCCGCGCTGATCCCTTATCTGGCCAATTTTGCAGAGCCCTTTGTACTGATATCGACAGGTACCTGGTGTATCAGCATGAACCCGTTTAACAATAATGTGCTTACAGCCGAAGAATTGGCTAAAGATTGCCTTTGCTATATGGAGTACCATGGTAAACCGGTAAAGGCATCGCGTCTGTTTGCCGGTAACGAGCATGAGCAGCAAACCAAAAAACTGGCTGCGCATTTTGATAAACCGGGTTTCTACTATAAAATGGTAAACTACGATCCGGAATTGGTTCCATCGGCAGAGACAGTTGCTATTAAGGGAAGCGATAGCACCCTGCTGAAGCAATCGGCCTTTGTAGATCGTGATTTGAATACGTTTAAATCGTACGAAGAAGCTTATCATTGCCTGATAGCCGATATTATGGAGCAGCAGCGGGTATCAACCCATCTGGCCATACAGGATACCCAGGTAAAACGCATTTTTGTAGACGGTGGTTTCAGCAAAAACCCGATCTATATGAATTTGCTGGCCAAGGCTTTCCCTCATTTTGAGGTATATGCCGCATCGGTTGCACAGGCAACAGCTATTGGCGCCGCGCTTTCTATTCACAAATACTGGAACAATAAACCACTACCGGCCGATATGATCGAGCTGAAATATTATGCAGTTGCACATAACGTTGAAATGTAAGGCAAATGGCTATTTAAAATTTAAGGGCAAACAATTATTGTTTGCCTTTTTACTTAGCGGGTTTTTGCAGATAGTAGTTAATACGGCGCAGGGCCAACAACCGCGTTTATGGCATGGTATTGAGCGCGAGTTACGATATCGCCCCGATGGGGAGGATTTTGTGATTAAAAACGGAAAACGCCGCTTTAACCGTGCCTTGTATGGCACTAATACCGCTTTCCGCGTAGAGGCAGGCGACCTGCCCGAATTTGCCCTGTATCTGCCCGGCATGGGTGGCAACCTTAAATTCGGACTGATCAGCGGGAATGAAAGTAAATGGCTGATCAATGCCGCGTCTATTGAAGCAAGATACCGCCCGGGTACCATGATCTATACTATTAAGGATGGTTTATTGGGCAATGGAACATTAACGATACAGGTATTGGCCGGCTCATCCGAAGAGAACATTATTGTAAAAGCCAGTTTCAGCAACACCAATAAAGCCGTTAAACTACTTTGGGCTTTCGGCGGCGCTACAGGTAAAAAATTCTCGCGCGATGGGGATATCGGGGCCGACCCGGAATCATCATTTTATTTGAAACCTGAATACTGTACCGGAAACGTATTTACTACCGATCAACAAAAATTCACCCTCAATTTTAGCGGCAAAGCCATGAGCGAAGCCGGGCGTTATGAAATTGACCATACAGGTAAAGGTGAGAATAAAACCGAAACGGTTGTAAAAAGCATATTGTTCGGGCAATTCCCAACTTCGGAACAGGTACATATAGCCGATGCCAAGGCACAAGACTCACCACTTGCATTATTAAATTCTAAAGGAAAAGAACAACCATTACTAACCGGTTTGCTGGACGCAGTACCGGGCAAGGATCTGTTTTGGGTGATCCAAAACGGAAAAAGCCTGAACACCGTAACCCCGTCACAATTATTCACCTCGGCCGAGGCTGTCCGTAAGCAACTGGCATCACGTGTACAGGTAAAAACCCCCGATCCGTACATCAATACCTTCGGCGGGGCACTCAGTGTCGCGGCCGATGGGATTTGGGAAAGCCCGTCGTACATGCACGGGGCTGTGGCCTGGCGCATGCGTTTACCCGCCTGGCGCGGGCCTTACGTGGCCGATCCACTGGGCTGGCACGATAGGGCCTGGTCGCATTTTAGCAGCTACGCTTTATCGCAAATTACCGACCCTGCAATCGGCCCTGTAGTGGCTGATACCGCTTTGCATTTAGCGCGACACCAGGAAAAATTAGGTACGGCTATGTTCAGCAACGGTTATATCAGCCGTAACCCGGGCGGCAAGATCGGCCCGCACCATTACGATATGAACCTGGTTTATATTGATGAATTGTTGAACCACTTTAAGTGGACCGGCAATTTAGATGAGGTGAAACAACTTTGGCCGACTATTAAACGCTCATTAGCCTGGGAGAAACGCAACTACGATGCCGACGGCGATGGTTTGTACGATGCCTACTGCGCCATTTGGGCCAGCGATGCCCTGCAATATGCCGGAGGGGGTGTAACCCATTCATCAGCCTATAACTACCGCGCTAACAAATCGGCTGCTTATTTGGCTAAGCTGGTTGGCGATGATCCTAAACCATACGAGCAGGAAGCTATGCATATCCTGAATGCCATTAATAAACAATTATGGATGCCCGGATTAGGACAATACGCCGAGTATAAAGATTTGCTGGGAAATAAATTACTGCACCCATCTGCAGGGTTGTGGACGGTTTATCATGCCATCGATTCGGAAGTGCCGGATGCTTTTCAGGCCTATCAGGCTTTGCGCTATGTAGATACTAAGATCCCGCATATCCCGGTTATTGCAAAAGGCTTAACGGGGAATTACTTTGTACTGTCTACTACCAATTGGCTGCCCTATGATTGGTCGCTGAATAACGTGGTTATGGCCGAGAACCTGCACACCGCTTTGGCTTACTGGCAGGGCAACCGGAAGGAAGATGCTTATGCGCTCTGGAAAAGCGCCATTATTGAAAGCATGTATTTAGGCGCCAGTCCGGGTAATTTCCAGCAGATCTCCTTTTATGATGCCGTGCGCGGTGAATTATACCGCGATTTTGGTGACCCGATAGGCATGGCAGCACGTTCGCTGGTAGAAGGCTTGTTTGGCATAAGGCCTGATCTGTTGAAAGGCGAGATAGTGATCAAACCCGGTTTCCCGGCTGAATGGGACTATGCATCGTTAAACGTGCCGGATATCAAATTTGATTTTAAGCGGACAGGTGTGACCGATAGCTATCACATACAAAGTCATTTCTCCAAAATACCCTCGCTGCGTTTTGAAGTATCGGCTAGGGCTGCCGCCGTTGCATCAGTTACGGTAAATGGCAAAACGGTTAAATGGATGGCCGTAGCAGATGCCGTTGGTGTGCCGGTTTTGACTGTCAGTGCAGGAAAACATGATAGCTATGATATAAAAATAACCTGGGCTGGCGGGGCGATAAAACCGTCAGGCAAACAGGACGTAAAGGCAAAAATATTTGACCCACAGCACGTTTATCAACATGCAAACCTTCGTCACGGTGATTATACTTATTTCTATCAGCAAAAGCAGGGGGCATTTACCTGGTGGCAGCCCGTAAATATGAAGGTGACTTATGATATGCCTTTAATAGCCGATGTATATCAACCAGAGCAGAAGTTGCTATTTAAAATAACCGATAGGGGGGCGGCAAGGGAAAGGATTATTATTAATGGTGGCACTAACAAGAGTTTAATAAAGTCTGTTCCACTTAAAGACGGTTTATCAGAAGATATAATTATACCGGAGCAAAATATTGTACCAGGGACTAATATTATTAATATTCGGCCTGAAGGTGTTTTTTTTGCATACGATACCACCCTCATCAACTGGCATATCACCCCATCTCAAAAACTTAACACCGAAACCATTAACCTGCAACCCTACTTTAACGATAAGGTGACCAATATCTTCAAAAATCAATACCTGTCGCCGCGGCCAAAATCGCCTACGCTGCAATTACCCACACAAGGGATAGGTAATTGGGCTTACCCACTGGTAACCGCTAATATTGATGACAGCGGTTTAAAAAAGGCTGCCGCAGGCGGGATATTTACCATTCCACAAGGGATATCTTTTGCTATCGCACCGGGCGATGATAAAAATATCATGTTCACATCCGAGTGGGATAATTTCCCTAAGGAGATCAGTGTACCTTTATCGGGCAATGCATCCCACGCTTATTTGCTGATGGCCGGATCAACCAACCCGATGCAAAGCCGGATCACTAATGGTACGGTGACCATCAATTATACTGATGGAACAAAAGCCGTACTTGAACTGAAAAACCCCGAGAACTGGTGGCCTATTGAACAGGATTGCGATAATGACGGCTTCGCTTTTGATATCGGTGCCACAAGGCCCTTGCGTGTACACCTGAAAACCGGCGAAGTAACGGATAACAACAAGAAATTCACCAGCATAAAAGGTTTCAGCAACAAGGCAATTGATGGCGGCGCGGCTACTGTGCTCGATCTGCCGCTGGATAAAAGTAAGCAGTTGAAATCCCTGCAACTGAAAACACTGGCTAACGATGTGGTGATTGGTTTAATGGGGTTGACTTTGATAAGATAAACCTCCACTCCTTTGTCATTGCGAGGAGCAGTGGGGAAATGTGCGCTGGGGCGACGTGGCAATCTCGTAGTTTGATTTGCGAACTACGAGATTGCCGCGCTATTGCTCGTAATGACAAACTGTTAAATAATAGAAAGACTGATAATTTACAACCATGAAAAAGTTACTGATCATAACGCTGATGGCCTGTGTAGGGGCTACCGGCTTCGCGCAGAAGAAGACAACTAAAAAGCCCAATATCATTATCATCCTGGCCGATGATATGGGGTACTCGGATATCAATTGTTTTGGGTCGGATATCCAAACGCCTAATATTAACGCGCTGGCAAAAACCGGCCTGGTGATGACCAACTTTTACAATGCCTCGCGCTGCTGTCCTTCGCGCGCTTCACTGTTAACCGGCTTGTACCAGCACCAGGCCGGTGTAGGCGATATGGTAAACACCCGTACCGAACCTGCTTACCAGGGCTATCTGAACCATAATTGCGTCACCATTGCCGAGGCGTTGAAAGCCGGCGGCTACAATACCTATATGGCCGGCAAATGGCATGTAGGCACCGCGCCCCAAAACTGGCCGGTTAAGCGCGGTTTCGATCATTATTTTGGTTTGATTGATGGCGCGGGCAGTTACTTTAACCCAATAGCGCCATATCGCCCTAATCAAAAACTAACCGTCGCGCTGGATGATCAGCCATTTACGCCGGGGCCAAACTGGTATTCAACTGATAATTATGCCGATTACGCGGTGAAGTATATCAGGGATAACAAAGCCACCGGCAAGCCCTTCTTTTTATACATGGCCTTTACCAGTCCGCATTGGCCGCTCCATGCCCTGCCCGAAGATATTGCCAAATACAAAGGCAAATACATGAAGGGCTGGGATGTCCTGCGTGAGGAACGCCTGCAAAAAATGAAGGAGCTGGGCATCGTATCAAAAGATACCAAACTGTCGCCGCGTGATAAGGGCGTGCCCGAATGGAACTCGCTGACCGAAGACGAGAAGAAGGACTTTGATGATAAAATGGCGGTATACTCGGCTATGGTTGACAGGATGGACCAGAATATTGGCCGCATCCGCCAGGCATTGAAGGAAACAGGCGTTGATCAAAATACACTCATCATGTTCCTGAGTGATAATGGCGCCAGCAGCGAATACACCAAAGGTGCAGGCTTCCTGCCCGAGATCATTGCCGCCAGTAAAAAACCAGCCAGTGATCCAACCTCGTTCACAACCTATGGCATCCCCGGCGCTAACGTAAGCAACACACCGTTGCGTTTATTTAAGCATTGGGAATATGAAGGCGGCACCGCCACACCCTTTATAGCTAATTCACCATCGTTAATTAAAAAGCATATCCAAAGCGCACAGCCGGCGCACCTGGTTGATCTGATGGCTACTTGTTTAGATGCGGCGGGCGTGGCTTATCCTAAAACTTACAACGGCAATACCATTACACCCACAGAAGGCACCAGTCTGCTGCCTTTAATGCAGGGCAAAGTTTGGAAAGGCCATAATGCCATATTTTTTGAACACGAAGGTAACCGCGCCGTACGGCAGGGCGATTGGAAGCTGGTGTCGCAGTACCCCGAAAACAAATGGGCTTTGTACAACATCAAAACCGACCGGGCAGAGTTAAACGACTTAACAGCGCAATATCCCGATAAGGTGAAACAAATGGAAGCGCTATATACTGCATGGGCCGACCGGGCGGGGGTTGTTCCGTTCGAGAAATTGAGCAAGGGTAAGGGGGATTTGTAAATACCATTCACTTATCGCCAGTTCAAGCGTCCACGCTTGAACTTACACTAACGTAAGCGTAGACGCTCACCCAGGACCTAATTCAAGCGTGGACGCTTGAATTGGCGATGGATAATGGGTTAACATAACTTAACACAATTCGCCAAATTATTTCTATAAGCTGTTGATTATAAATAAATTAACATTTTTTAAGGCTGAAAAGTGTTAACCCCAAAAAAGACATCGCCAGTTCAAACGTCCGCGCTTACGTAAGAGTTTAAAACGTGAGCGTGAACACTCACTCAGGACCTAATTCAAGCGTGGACGCTTGAATTGGCGATGAGGGTTCCTCGTGATAAACTTGTTACACTCCAAACCGCCTTTATCAGGATAGAACAGGATGCTGTTTGCAGGTGCTTGCTCTACCTTTAAATATATAAACCAGCCATTGCAGGCAGCCATTATAATCTTTTAATATTATCCATCCTGATGAGATCATTGTCGAAAATCCTATTGTCCATTTTCTGTGTATCCGCTTGTGCAGCAAACCTTTTTGCGCAGGACGTCCAAACCAAATTCAAATTTGATTTTGGCAGCGGGGAAGCAGCAAAAGGCTATACCAAGGTTACCCCACAGGATACCACCGCCGATAAAACGGGCTATGGCTTTGATTTTGGATCGAAAGTAACGGCGGTGATCCGCGATGCTAAAAAATCACTCACCGGCGATTATATTACCAGCGATAAACCTTTTTATTTTTCGGTAAACGTACCGGAGGGCAATTATAAAGTAACGGTAACACTGGGCGATATCAAAGGAACCAGCACCACTACTGTCCGTGCCGAATCGCGCAGGCTGATGCTGGAAAAAGAGGTAACAGGCAATGGCGATACGAAGAAGAAAACCTTTATAGTTAATATCCGCAGGCCGGAGATCAGTACCGGGGGAGCAGTAAAACGTAACCCGCGCGAAATAGGTAAGTATGATTGGGATAACAAACTAACCCTTGAATTTAACGACAGCCAACCCTGTGTAGATGCGGTTGAAATTGAAAAGGTGGACGACCAGATCACCCTATTTTTAGCCGGTAACTCCACTGTGGTTGACCAGGACGAGGAGCCATGGTGCGCCTGGGGACAAATGATCACGCGGTTTTTAAAGCCGGGCGTGGCGGTTGCTAATCATGCCGAATCAGGCCTTACCCTGGGTAGCTTTATTGGCAGCAAACGTTTGGATAAGGTAATGAGCATGGCCAAACCCGGCGATTACCTGTTTATTGAATTTGGGCATAACGATCAGAAAGAAAAAGGCCCTAACGATGGCGCCTACAAGTCATATACCGAACGTTTTAAGGTGTTTATCAGCCGTGCCCGCGAAAAGCAGATGATCCCGGTGATAGTTACTTCAACTGCCCGCCGTAACTTTAACGATAGCGGTAAGGTAGTTAACTCCCTGGGCGATTTCCCCGATGCAGCCCGCAAAGTAGCTAAGGAAATGAATGTAGCCCTGATTGACGTTAATGCGATGACCACTCAGTTTTACGAGGCTTTGGGTAAGGATGCGTCAACCAAAGCGTTTGTACATTATCCGGCCAATACTTTTCCCGGGCAAACCAAGGCCCTGGCCGATAACACGCATTTTAACAGCTACGGCGCTTATGAAATTGCCAAATGTGTAATGGAGGGGATCAAGAGTAACAACTTAGGTATCAAAAAGTATATCATCGATTCGTCTACGTTTGATCCATCGCATCCAGATTCGCCGGATACTTTTAGCTTGCCATTAAGCGGCAAATGGAGCACTGTAAAACCCGAAGGTAATTAACGACATGATCAGGAAATTAGTTTTTGGATTTGTACTGATGACGGGATGCCTTAACGGGATCTTCGCGCAGGGTATAAAGCAGGCTATTCCTGATAAATTAGTAGTACTTAGCTTTGACGACGCGGTTTTGAGTCACTACACCAATGTTGCCCCTTTGTTAAAAAAGTATGGTTTCACAGCCACTTTTTATGTGTGCGAGTTTGGCGGGACACCCAATTTTAGCGATAAAACCAAATATATGAGCTGGGAACAAATAGCCCAACTCAACAAAATGGGTTTTGAAATTGGCAACCATACCCAGCATCACGTGCATGTGAACAAACTGGATAACGCCAAATTGATAGCCGAACTGGAATATGTAGAGCAAAAATGTGCCGAATACCATATCCCCAAGCCGGTAACCTTTGCTTATCCCGGTTATGATACCAGCAAGCGTGCTATGCAGGTGCTGAAGGATAAAGGCTACAAGTTTGCCCGTGGCGGATGGGATAGGGTTTACGATCCTAAAACCGATCAGCCTTTATTGATGCCGGGTTATACTACCCATACCGAAAAGGCTGATGACGCTTACGGAATTTTAAAGCAGGCTAAGGATGGCAAAATAGCCGTTTTAACCATTCATGGTGTACCGGACGACGCGCACCCATGGGTCACTACATCGCCCGAAGTATTTGAAGGCTACCTGAAATATCTGAAAGAGAACCATTATCATGTGATTGCCATGCGCGATCTGGACAAATATATCAGCACGGATAACTAACATCTGCAAACCTATAATTATGAAAAAGAAAATTGCTTTACTTGCTTTTGCCCTGTTACAGGCAGGCATGTTTACCGTTAAGGCACAGGAGGCTATGGAAACCGGTGGTAAACCCATGCCCGATGAATGGATAGATAAGGATACCGGCCACAAAGTGATCCGTCTGGTGCGCCGGCCGGGCACTACCAACGGCAGCTTTTATTTTAATAACTATTGTTTCATCCCGCAAAAGGGGGATAAGGGCGACCTGATGGTGTTTTCGGGCAGTGTGGCTGATAAGGCCATGGGGAATCAGTTGTTTACCGTAAATCTGAAAACGTTGGAGACTAAGCAATTAACCAATCACGCCAAAATTTCGGGCGAGATGGTTTGCCCTAAAACCAACGACGCCTTTTATCAAAGCGGCGATAGTGTATGGGCGGTTAATGCCATCACCGGTAAAAACAGGTTCATCTATGCTTTCGATCCGGCTTTTAAGGGCAGGGTGGGCACGGTTAATGCCGATGGTACTTACCTGGCCTGTGTAAAAGCAACCGGCGACCTGGAGCGCGAGATCCATGAAAAATATCCTGAAAAGAGCCAGTACTTTAACCGGATCTATGATGCGCATATCGAGCATACGCTTTATACCTTAAACATCAAAACCAAAGAGCTGAAAGAGATCCACCGCGAAAATGAGTGGACAAACCACCTGCTTTTCTCGCCGGTTGACCCGGATATTTTATCCTATTGCCACGAAGGGCCGTGGGAAAAGAACGACCGGATCTGGAACATCAATATTAAAACCCTTGAAAACACGCTGATGCATAAACGCACCATGCCGATGGAAATAGCCGGGCACGAGTTTTTTGGTATAGGCGGTCAGCACGAGTGGTTCGATCTGCAAAAACCTAAAGGCAAAACATTCTTTTTGGCTGCCTTTGATATGAAAACCGGTAAGGAAGACAAGATCTACGAAATGGACAGGAACGAATGGTCCATCCATTTTAATGTTACCAAAGACGAGAAAACCTTTGCTGGCGATGGGGGCGACCCCGGTCAGGTGGCCAAAGCGCCGGATGGTCAATGGATCTACCTGTTTAAACCGGTGGGCGACCGTTTAAAATCAGAAAAACTGGTAAATATGAAACACCATGGCTATAAACTGGAACCAAATGTGCATTTTTCGCCCGATGAAAAATGGATTATCTTCAGGGCCAATTTTGAGGGAACGCAACAAGTTTACGCCGTTGAGATAGCGAAGCGTTAATTTTAATCATTGAGTCATTAGGTCATTGAGTCATTCTTTTTACAACTATAAACTTTATATGTCTACATTGAATAAAAACTTTAAAATGGCTGCCGCGGTGGCACTTTCGTTGAGCAGTTATTATGCTTCGGCGCAGGTTACCTGGCCGGTAATTACCAAACAAACCAAACCCTGGGCCCGCTGGTGGTGGGAAGGCAGCGCGGTTAATAAAAAAGACCTGACCTGGAACATGGAAAGCTACCGTGCAGCCGGTTTGGGCGGATTGGAAATAACGCCCATATATGGTGTTAAGGGCCGCGAAAGCGAGTTTATACCATACCTGTCGCCGCAATGGGTGAACATGTTGCAGCATACCTTGCAGGAAGGTAAACGGCTGGATCTGGGTATTGATTTGGCCAATGCTACCGGCTGGCCGTTTGGCGGCCCCTGGGTTACTACCGAAGATGCCAGCAAGGAATTATACTGGAAAACTTACGATGTAAAAGGCGGCGAAAAGCTGAACGAAGCGGTGACCTACACACAACAGCCCTTAGTACGGTCGGATGGTGTGGCACCTAAAATAACCGACCTGGTAGAACCTATTGCCAGCAACAAAAACCTGCAATTGATGGCGCTTGACCAGGTGCGGTTTGAAAAACGGATTCCCTTAACCATTTTAGTGGCTTATGATGGCAAAGGCCAGCATATTAACCTGACCAATAAGGTAGATGCAACGGGGAAACTGGATTGGACAGCGCCTGCAGGCGACTGGAAACTATACGCGTTGTTTTTGGGCTGGCATGGCAAAATGGTAGAACGTGCCGCGCCCGGTGGCGAGGGTTACGTGATCGATCATTTCTCCCGCCCGGCTTTAGACCATTACCTGGACAGGTTTGATAAGGCCTTTGCCGGTAAAGATCTGAGCGGGATCCGTGCTTATTTCAACGATTCGTACGAGGTTGACGACGCCCGTGGTCAATCAAACTTTACACCGCTGTTTTTTGATGAATTTATGAAGCGCCGGGGTTATGACCTGCGTGGTCATTTGGATGCCCTTTTTGGTAAAGGTGATAAAGACCGGAGCAACCGGGTTGTTTGCGATTACCGCGAAACCATATCCGACCTGTTACTGGATAACTTCACCAGGCCATGGCACAGTTGGGCCAAATCAAAAGGCGCTATCATCCGTAACCAATCGCACGGTTCGCCCGCTAATATTTTAGATCTGTACGGCGCTATTGATATCCCGGAAACGGAAGGAAATGATGTGCTGAGCTATAAACCGGCTACATCTGCCGCGCACGTAATGGGTAAACCGCTGGCTTCGTCCGAATCGGCTACCTGGTTGAATGATCACTTCCTGTCGTCATTGGGCGATGTAAAGCAGGCGGTAGATAAATTTTTTATTGGCGGTGTAAACCATATTTTTTATCACGGCGTAAGCTATTCGCCTAAGGATGCCGCCTGGCCCGGATGGCTGTTTTATGCAGCTGTACATTTTAATCAAACCAATCCTTTCTGGAATGATTTCTCTACGCTGAACAATTATATTGCCCGTGTACAATCGTTTTTACAGCAAGGTAAGCCAAACAATGATGTACTGGTTTATTATCCCTTGTTCGATAGCTATTCGGACATGGGCCGC
The DNA here is from genome assembly GCF_059418485.1 of Mucilaginibacter sp. GW821-FHT07H05. Taxonomy (NCBI): domain Bacteria; kingdom Pseudomonadati; phylum Bacteroidota; class Sphingobacteriia; order Sphingobacteriales; family Sphingobacteriaceae; genus Mucilaginibacter; species Mucilaginibacter sp. GW821-FHT07H05. Next base: position 291,501 of record NZ_JBWKPY010000003.1, on the reverse strand, counting down.
GGCGATCTGTTAAAGCATTATGCAGGCATGCGCCCTGATTTTGTAGGCACGGGCTTTGAAACCGCTTCGGCAGAAATGTTGCAGAAAGGGTTTACGTTCGATTTTATATCCGACAGGCAAATATTGAATGTGCAAAATGCCGGCACCAGTTTAACCACCGGCGGCAATAGCTATAAAACCATTATGCTGCCTAATTGTAAGTATATCCCGCTTGATGTTTTTGCTAAGATAGTAGCCATGGCCAAAGCCGGCGCTACCGTGGTGATTTATAAAAACCTGCCATCAACCGTGCCGGGCTACGGCAAGCTGAACGAGCGCGAAACTGCGTTGAAAGGATTACTATCATCGTTGCAATTCACCAATACCAATAATGGCGTAAAAGAAGCCAGGGTAGGCAAAGGGCGTTTCTTAATGTCGGATGAAGTAACGCCGCTGATGGAAGCGGCCGCTATCAGTCGCGAAAGCATGACCGATGCAGGCTTGCAATTTGTACGCCGTACTTATAAAACGGGTAACAGCTATTTTGTAGCCAACAAAACCGATAAGGCGTTTGATGGTTGGGTACAGTTGGCCAGCAAAGCAACATCGGTGGTGGTGTTTAACCCAATGACAAAAGCATCGGGCTTAGCCAAAACCACGAAACAAGTTAACGGGAAAACCAGTGTTTACCTGCAACTGCAACCCGGCGAAAGCTGTGTATTGCAAACATCGCCAACCGTAATAACCGGAGCGGCTTATCCTTATTATCAACCAGCCGGCGAACCTGTAAGCATTGCCGGTAACTGGACACTGAAATTTATAGCAGGTGGCCCAAGCCTGCCTGCAGATATTAAAACCGATCAGCTAAAATCATGGACTGATTTGGGTGGGGAGGATGCCAAAGCATTTTCAGGAACAGGTAGTTATACCATTACCTTTAACAAACCGGCACAAACAGCCGCTACTTGGCAACTGGATTTAGGCAAAGTACACGAAGAAGCGGAGGTTTACCTGAACGGCGTTAAACTGGCTACGCTGATAGGCCCGCAGTATACCTTAAACATCCCGTCGGCATGGTTAAAAACGGTTAACAAGCTGGAAGTAAGGGTAGCCAATTTAATGGCCAACCGCATTATTGATATGGATAAAAAGAATATCCCATACCGCATATTCTATAACACTAACTTCCCATCTCACGGGCGCGATTCGCGGGGTGCCGATGGCTTGTTTACCGCCATCAGATGGGACGTAAAACCATCGGGATTAATGGGGCCGGTAACACTTACGCCATTAAAATCAGGCACTCCCAGGTAATAAATATTAAGGTTTTTTTCGACAGCTGTCCTATAGTATCCTGCTTTGTAAGTTTTAACCATACAAAGCAGGATACTACAGGATGCTTGTTTTATGGTTAAATTTTATGTTCGCTTTTTAATTATAAACCAAACTGTCCAATCGGTTTTAACCTTAAATTAACTTCTATGAAAAAAGCGATTAGTTACCCCCCTAAAAAGCTATTGCTATTACTTTTTTTTACGGTAATGGTTCTGCAAAGTGTTATGGCTCAGCAATTGAGTATTTCCGGCACTGTCAGCGACGCTAAAGGCCTCTCTATCCCGGCCGCTTCAGTGCAAATAAAAGGAACAACAACGGGTACAGTTGCCGATGTAAACGGCAAATATACCATCAAGGCCTCTTCGGGCCAGGTGTTGGTTTTTAAATCGATAGGTTACGAAACAAAAGAAATTATTGTAGCTAATTCCAGTGTAATTAACGTAACCCTTGCCGAAACTAACAGCCAGTTAAACGAAGCTGTTGTAATAGGTTACGGCACACAAAAACGATCGAATGTTACCGGGGCTGTTGCCACATTAAGAAACGAAAACCTGGACGAGCGGGCTATTACCCGTGTAGACCAGGCTTTGGTAGGGCAATTGGCGGGTGTAACGGTTAAACAAACCAGTGGAACACCCGGTAAACCGTTTAGTATTCAAATTCGCGGTACAGGTTCTATAAGCGCCGGTAATGAACCGCTGTATGTTTTAGATGGTTTTCCGTTATCAACGGCCTCTACAAACGGTGCGGGTAATTTCTCCAATGGCAACCCTTTGGATAATATCAATCCTAATGATATCGAATCTATAGAAGTATTAAAGGATGCCGCCGCTGCTTCTATTTATGGTTCAAGGGCATCAAATGGTGTGGTTTTGATCACTACCAAACGCGGTAAAACTGGTGCGCCCAAAATTAGTTACAATGGTTATTTTGGCTACAACCAGGCCAGCCGTAAAGTAAATATGCTTGACGGCCAGGGTTGGATTGACCGTGCTACCGAAATTATTAACGGGCAATATGTAAGCACTTACGCTGCGCAGGGCGCCACCGCTGGTGATAATTACGAAACCCGCAGGCAAAAAATTAATTTAACCATTAGCGACCCAACCAAACAACTTCAGCCAGGGCAGTTAAATGTAGCCTATTTTCTTGATCCTCGCTGGTCGACACCGGGGCATCCGGGTTTGCAGTTTATTGACTGGCAAGACAAGATATTTAGAAAAGGCTTGATGGAAAATCACGAAGTTTCTGTAGGCGGTGGTACCGAATCAGTTAAATACTTTGTATCCGGCAATTTTGCTAATCAAAATGGCTTCGTAATACATACCGGCTATAAATCGTATTCGGCCAGGGCCAATGTAGAAGTAAGCGCCGCAAAAAACCTGAAAATAGGTTTAAACCTGGCGCCGACATACTCCATAACCGAAGACCCTGGCGTGGAAGGCAAGGATAATATCTACCACCAAGCATTAAGTATGAGCCCCGTGCAGGAAGATACGGTAGGCAATTATGCTAACACTTTTAAAAACGCGCAATACCTGTGGAGTAATACCACCAACAGCCCGGTTGCCAAACTGGAAAATATTGTGGGCGAAAGTAAAAAATACCGCACGTTGGCCACTATTTATGGCGAATATCAAATATTAAAAGGCCTAACCTTCCGGAGTTCTGTAAACTTTGATAATACAGATAATACATCGCGCAGCTACGTGCCATATACCGTATCAAGTACCTTACAAAGCCGTACATTTAACGCCACAAGCAATCCAAACCTTGCGGCCAACACATCGGGTACTTATAATACTTACAAACGCCAAACTTTTGTAAACGAAAATACGCTAACTTATAATACCACTTTTAATACAGATCATAGCCTAAATGTATTGTTAGGCCAATCCTATAACTGGGACAGGACGGATAATTCATCCGCATCATCAAGCGGGGGGTATACCAGCAGTGTTATACAAACGTTAAACGCGGCTGCGGCTATTACCGGCAGTACATCGGCCACCCAAAACGTTTTGGTATCGTACTTCAGCCGGGTTCAGTACGCGTACAAAGAGAAATACCTGTTATCGGCCAGTTTGCGTGAAGATGGCTCTTCAAGATTTGGTGCTAATACTAAATATGGGGTTTTCCCTTCGGCATCTTTAGGTTGGCGGGTAAATCAGGAAAGCTTTATGCGTAAAGCAACGATTATCAGCGACTTGAAATTGCGTGCCAGTGTAGGTGTTAATGGTAGTAATAATTTAGGCACCGATTACGGCGCTATTCCAACTTTAACATCAGCCGGCTATGTGTTTGGCGCTACCCAGGTTGCCGCTTTAGGTCAGGCGCCCGCCCGTATAGCCAACCCCGATCTGCAATGGGAAAGATCGGTAACGTACGATTTGGGTTTTGATTTTGGTATATTAAATAACCGTATTACCGGTTCATTTGATTATTACAATAAGCTAAACACACAGCTATTATTAAATGTACAAGTGCCTGAAACCACAGGTTTCCCAACATTTTTGAACAATACTGGCTCGGTAAGGAATATCGGCCAGGAATTGGAATTGACCGGTCGTAACCTGATTGGTAAGTTTCAATGGACAACCACACTCAATATCAGCCATAATACTAATAAAGTAGTGGCATTGGGCCCGGGCCAATCACAAATTCTGCTTCCCTCATCATTTGATATCTCTAACTTTATTTTGAGGGTAGGGCAACCGGTTAACAGTATTTTTGTTGTTAAACAGGTAGGTATCCTGTCGCAGGCTGATATTGCTGCACATGCTGCAACTTTCGGCACAGAAACAGTTGGTGACCCAAAATATGAGGATATCAGTGGGCCAAATGGCGTACCGGATGGTGTTATTGATGCCAACGACCGCCAAATAGTAGGCCATCCTAACCCCGATTTTATTTGGGGTATTACCAATACGTTCCGTTACAAAGGTTTTGATCTGAGTGTTTTAGTGCAAGGCCAAAACGGCGGTTCTATTTATTCATTATTAGGCAGGGCAATCACCCGTACCGGGCAGGGCTTTACTGATAATGCACCGGCATTTTACGAGCAACGCTGGCGATCGCCAAGTGACCCGGGAGCAGGTCGTGTAAGTAAAGTTTACTCTACGTTTGGCCGTATAGTTAATACCGATTGGTTGTATTCATCTGATTATATCAGGGTGCGTAATATCACATTGGGTTATAATTTAGGTGCCATATCAAAAAAGAAATTTGTACAAAGTGCACGAATATTTATTACCGCCGAAAACTTCTTTGGTCATGATAAATATTATGGCGGTGCCAACCCCGATGCTACAAATACCGACTTAAGCGGTAATGCAAGTTACCTTGCCCCAGGCGATTATGGTGGTTTGCCATTAGCTAAATCATTGATAATGGGTGTAAACATTACTTTTTAATCTGTTTTAAACATTAAAGAAATGAAAAAGATATTTTCAATATTCATAGTAAGCGTAGTACTGGTTGCATCGTGCAAAAAAGATTTAGACCAGGTGCCTATTTCGGCAGGTACGACGGTAACTTTTTACCAATCGCCAAGCGATTTTATACAAGGTGTTAACGCCATATATAGCAGTTTGAGAGGTTATCCCGACAGGTTGCTAAACCTATCCGAGATCCGGTCAGACAATATCTACGGTGTATCCTCATTAGGTGTGCGTGACTGGGACCCTATCAATAATTTCCAAAAAGCCATTACCGGTAATGTATATGTGGAAGAAGCCTGGAGCACAGATTTTAACGGCATCTTCAGGGCTAATACGGTATTAGATCAAATAGCTAAAAACGGCAGCTACATTGCATCGGCCAGTTTATCAACCCGTTTACAGGCCGAAAGCAGGTTTTTACGTGCCTTTTACTATTTTGATTTGGTCCGCTATTTTGGTAAACTGCCTATTGTAGATCGTCCGTTGCTGGTATCCGAGGCTACCACAGTGCCACGCAGTCCGGTTGTCGATGTTTATAAATTTATCATCGCAGACCTACAGTTTGCAATAGCCAATTTACCTGCTGTACATACCGGAGTAGACGTAGGCCGTGCATCTAAGTACGCGGCCGAAGCCACACTGGCCTTAGTATACATGACCCGGTCAGGACCTACCTATGGTATTGATGGCCCGGGGCTTGGTTTAAACGAATGGGCACTGGCTGTACCATTATTGAATGATATTATTGCCAGTAACCAGTTTGCTTTTAACCCTAACTACGCCAATATATTTTCGTACGCTAACCAAAGCCCAACTCCGGCAGGTAATAAGGAAGCGGTGTTTGATGTAATGTATCAATCAGGCTTAAGCGGTACCAGTTCTATTTACGGTGCTACTTATCCATGGGTATTAGCACCTAACAGCTATTTTAAAACTAAAGGTGATACTAAATCAAACGGCAGCCTTGAGATGATCCCGGTATCAAATGACCTGCTTAATAGTTATGATGCGGCTGATGTGCGTAAAACATTTACTATTAATACCACATCGTTTGTTGATGCCGGCAGTACAGAATCAAGGCCTTTCTTTAAAAAGTATATTGATTTCACTAAAATTCCTACTACAAGCAGGTTTGATTGGGGTATTAATTTTATAGCCATTCGTTATACCGATATCCTAATGTTAAAAGCCGAATGTGTTTTGCATGGAGGGCCCGGCTCGTTAGCGACCGATGTTGATGGCGTGGTTAACCAGGTGCGCGCACGTGCTGGTTTACCTGCAATAAGCGGTGTAACGCTTGATCGGCTTTTTGAAGAAAGGCGTAAAGAGTTTGCCGATGAAGGCTCACGCTGGTTCGATCTGCAAAGAAGCGGTAACCTGCTTACTATTATGAATAAGTGGATACCTGCTGAAGACTCGCGCAAGCAAATGAACCCGGTAGCAGCGGGTTATGTAATATATCCTGTACCACAATCGCAATTAGATGCAGCGCCGGGGCTGTATGGCCAAAACACCGGCTATTAATATGCATTAAACTGCTCTTCTGTAATAAATTGGTTATAATCGCGAAAAGCGGCCCTTACAGGCCGCTTTTTATGGTTTTATCAGGATGCTACAGGATGCCATTTGGCAAATTATCTTATAAGTTCGTATACCCAATTATAGCTTCAGTAAGGTATTTCCTGCTGAATAAATTGCAAACCAGTCCTGATATATGGTTTTAAGAATTTTTAGTTTTAAATTCTTTAAAAACCAATATGAGCTATGAAGAGAAGAATGATTTTTAAACTGATCAGCGTAAACTGTATTACCAAAAAACTGCAAGCATTTTCCCTGCTGTTTTTAACCACCTGCTGTGCCTGTGCCAATATTAAATTACCTGCAATAATTGCCGATAATATGGTGTTGCAGCAAAAATCAAAAGTAACCCTATGGGGTTGGGCAGCGCCGGGAGAAAGCGTGGAAGTAGGAGGTAGCTGGAGTAAATCAGCTATACGCGTAACGGCAGATGCTAAAGGAAGCTGGCAGGCCTCCATAAATACACCAGCCGCCGGCAAAACGGCTTACTCACTTACCTTTAAAGGTAAAAACACAATTGAGATCAAGAATGTGCTGATAGGCGAGGTTTGGCTCTGTTCGGGCCAATCCAACATGCAGTTCACCATAGGTAAGGGGCCCAGCAGCTGGGAAAACGGCGTGATCGGTTTTGAGAATGTATTAGCTCAAATCAACAACCCCATGATCAGGCATTTTACGGTGAAGCAAGCTATAGCCGATACCCTGGCAACCGATACGCAGGGCGAATGGCAGGAAGCCAATCCGCAAAACGCCCGCCTGTTTTCGGCTGTAGCCTATTACTATGCAAGGGAGATCTGCGAGAAAACTGGCTACCCTGTTGGCTTGATCAACTCTACCTGGGGCGGCACACCAGCCGAATCGTGGACACGGAAGGATATCCTGCAAGCTGATCCTGACCTGAATGCGATTTTAACCCGTTACGAAAAAAGCGTGCAGACCTATCCGCAGGATACGCAAAACTATAATACGGCATTTGCACAGTGGCAAAAAGACACTACTGCCGCCCGCCTGAAAAATGCTAAACCCCCAAAAGCTCCTGCAAAACCGGCCAATCCGGTAACTAACAGTAAATCGCCAAGTAAGCTATATAACGCCATGATAGCGCCTATTGTACCTTATACCATTAAAGGCGTAATATGGTACCAGGGCGAAAGCAATGCCGACAGGGCTTACCAATACCGGAAGCTATTCCCGGCTATGATCAAAAGCTGGCGCGATGATCATCACAACCAAAACCTGCCATTCTACTTTGTGCAGATCTCGCCGCACTACACCCAAAATGCCGAGATCCGCGAAGCGCAATTATTAACTTATAAAACGGTACCGCATACAGGTATGGTGGTAACTACAGATAACGGCGATTCATCCAATATCCATCCACGGAATAAAGAGATTGTTGGCAAACGACTGGCATTATGGCCTTTAACCCACGATTATGGTTTTAAAGATCTGGTATATTCAGGCCCGATTTATAAATCAATGAAGGTAGAGGGCGGCCAGATCAGGATCAGCTTTGATGAGGTTAATGGTGGATTGATGGCTAAAGATGGCGACCTGAAAGAATTTATTATTGCCGGTGAAGACCATGTGTTTCATGGCGCGCAGGCGAAAATTGATGGCAATACACTGGTAGTAAGCAGTCCGCAGGTTGATAAACCTGTGGCTGTGCGTTTTGCATGGCGGGCTATACCCGCCCCTAATTTATATAACACAGCCGGGCTGCCTGCTTCGCCGTTCCGTACGGATAGCTGGCCGGGTGTAACAGAAGGAAAAAACTAAACTGATTTTAAATGCGGGCGACAAATAACCCATACAGCGATTTAAAGAGAATTTTAACATCGGCCATTGCGGCGGTAGCGGTATTGTGCTGCGCCATGTCTATGTCAGGCCCGCCTGTAAAGGTGAGCAATGTGATTTCCTTAGCGGGGGTATGGAAGTTTCAAATTGATTCGACAGATAAGGGCGTAACGGATAAATGGTTCTCCAAATCATTAAGCGATACTATCTGCCTGCCGGCATCGATGACACAGCGGTTGAAGGGCAACAATATCACCCTGAAAACCAAATGGACCGGCAGTATTTATGATAGCTCGTGGTTTTATAATCCGCGCATGGCTAAATATCGCCAGCCGGGTAATATCAAAATCCCTTTCTGGCTGACACCTCCTAAACATTATACCGGAGCCGCCTGGTATCAAAAAGAGGTGGTAGTACCCGCCGATTGGAAAAGCAAGCGTGTGGTTTTATTTTTAGAACGCCCGCATACCGAAACAAAACTTTGGGTAGATGGTACCGAGATTGGGATGCAAAACAGCCTGGTTGCCCCGCACGAATTTGACCTGACCGGCAAAATATCAACTGGGAAGCATACGCTGACGGTTTGTATAGATAACCGGATCAAAGCCATCAACGTCGGCCCCGATTCGCACAGTATTACCGACCATACCCAGGGCAACTGGAACGGCATTACCGGTAAAATGGAACTACGGGCAGGTGCAACTACCTGGCTGGAAGATGTGCAGGTTTATCCTGATTTGAAAGCCAAGACGGCGCACGTAAAAATTGTTTTGAAAAGCAATGGCGCTGATGGGAAGGGAACAGTAGTATTATCAGCAAAAACGTTTAACACAACTACCATACAGCAGGTACCCGCGGTAAGCAAAGCCGTTACACTAACAAACGGCACGGCTGAACTAACCATAGATTTGCCCCTGGGCGCTAAAATGGTAACATGGGATGAATTTAACCCGGCCCTGTACCAACTAACTGCCAAATTTACATCAGCCAAAAATGAGGTGGATACCAAACAACTCACCTTTGGCATGCACGAGTTTAAAGCTGATGGCCGCAATTTTACCATGAACGGTAAAAACGTTTGGCTGCGTGGTACGGTGAACAACTGCGAGTTCCCCTTAACAGGCTACGCGCCAACCACCGAGAAGGAGTGGGCCCGGATCTTCGCCATCTGCAAGGCGCACGGTTTAAACCACATGCGTTTCCACTCGTGGAGCCCGCCCGAGGCTGCTTTTGACGCCGCCGATAAAGCCGGCTTTTACCTGCAGCCCGAAGGGCCAACCTGGGCTAATCACGGTAGCGGTATCGGTTTGGGCCGCCCGATCGATCAATACATCTATGATGAAACTAACCGTATGACCAAATTGTATGGTAACCACCCATCGTTCTGCATGCTGGCTTATGGTAACGAACCCGCCGGTAAGCAGGTTGAGTTTTTAACCAAGTTTGTAGACTACTGGAAAGAGAAAGATAGCCGCCGTTTATACACCGGCGCGTCCGTTGGTGGTAGCTGGCCGGTGATCCCTAACAATGAATATATGGTGCGTGCTGGTGCCCGTGGACTGGCCTGGACAAAGGAGCCCGAAACTAATTCTGATTTCAGTAAGGAGATCTCGCAATTTAAGGTGCCTTTTGTTGGGCACGAGATTGGGCAGTACTGCGCATTCCCCGATTTTAAGGAGATCAAAAAATATACCGGCGTTTACAAAGCCAAAAACTTTGAGTTGTTTCAGGAAGACCTGAAAGACCATGGCATGGCCGATGAAGCCGAGAAATTCCTGACCGCCACCGGGAAATTGCAAGCCTTGTGTTATAAGCACGATATCGAAAAAATTATGCGTACGCCCGGCTATTCGGGTATCCAGTTGCTATCGCTGAATGATTATCCAGGTCAGGGTACCGCTTTAGTTGGGGTATTAAATGCCTTTTGGGATAGTAAAGGGTACATCAGCGCGAAGCAATTCTCTCGTTTCTGTAATTCAACTGTGCCGTTGATCCGCACCGATAAGTTTGTGTACAATACCGGCGAAACGCTGAAGGCTAAAGTGGAACTATTCAACTACACTCGGCCCATGAGCGTCGCTTTAAGCTGGAAACTAACTGATGAGCAGCATAAAGTAATTGCCCAGGGCAGTTTGGCTAAAAAAGATTATGTGCTGGATAATTGTCAGCCATCGGGCGAGATCAGCGTAGCGCTATCAGCTATCAACGCCACGGCAAAGTTAAACCTGGAGGTATCGGTACCCAATACCGCTTTTGTAAACGATTGGGATTTTTGGGTATATCCCGAAAAGGTAGCCGAAGTAAAAACCGATGTTTATTACACCACCACGCTGGATGATAAAGCCAAACAGGTATTAGCCGATGGCGGCAAAGTATTCCTGAATGGTACAGGTAAGGTAGTGAAAGGCAAAGAGATCATTCAAAACTTTACACCCGTTTTTTGGAATACATCGTGGTTTAAAATGCGCCCGCCGCATACCATGGGCTTTGTATGCGATCCGAAGCATCCCATATTCGCCAATTTCCCCAATACCGGCTATAGCGAGATCAATTGGTGGGATATCTTTAAAAACGCGCAGGTAATGCACCTGGAAGATTTTCCGAAAGGCTTCCGCGCTTTAGTACAACCTATCGATACCTGGTTTATGAACCGTCCGCTGGGATTGCTATTTGAAGCTAAGGTAGGCAGGGGCAGTATCATCGTCAGCAGCGCCGATCTATCGCCCGATATCAGTGCCGACAGGCCTGCCGCCCGCCAGTTATATTATAGCATCATGAAATATATGGCATCGCCACAGTTTAAACCAACAACGGCAATAGATGTCAATACTATCGACGAGATCTTTAAAACCAAATCGAAAGAGGTGTTTATATCCTATACCAACGGCGCGCCCGACGAATTGAAACCAAAACCAAAAACCCAATAATAAACCAATTACACCCTGCTGATATGAGAAAGATCTACTTACCCATGTTTTTAATGCTGCTGGCAACAGTAACATTATACGCGCAAACCGGGCCTGCCGGGCGCCAAACACAATCCTTTGATAAAGCCTGGTTATTTTACCTGGGCGACGCGACGGGAGCGGATCAAACCGTATTTAGCGATGCCAAATGGCAAAATGTTGACGTACCGCACGATTGGATGGCGCTGGGTACTTACGATAAAAGCAACCCAACGGGTCGCGGCGGTGGCTACCTGCCGGCCGGTATTGGCTGGTACCGCAAGTATTTTGATTTGAACGCGGCCGACGCGCAGAAAAAGATCTCGGTTGAGTTTGACGGCGTAATGGCCAACAGCGATGTATGGATCAACGGGCATCATTTGGGTAAACGCCCTTATGGCTATATCAGCTTCGTTTATGATTTAACCGGCCACCTGAAATTTGGCAAGGGAAATACCAATGTGATAGCCGTGCGTGCCGATAACTCTGTTCAGCCAGCCTCACGTTATTATACCGGCGCGGGTATTTATCGTCACGTACGTTTAACTATGACCGATCCTTTACATATCGATAAATGGGGCGTATTTGTAACCACACCCAAAATAACCGCTGATAAAGCAACGGTACATGTAAAGACTACCGTTATTAACGAAAGCAAAAAAGCCAGCACATTTACAGTTAAAACAACTTTTTCGGGTGACGATGGCAAACCGGTAAACGCGATAGCAGTATCAGGCGCTATCCGCACGGTAGAACCCGGGCAATCGGTTACTGTAGAAAATGATTACACCATAGCTAACCCCAAATTGTGGAGCAATGTTAACCCGGTATTGTACAAAGCCCTTACATCGGTAACTACCGGTGGTAAAGTAATAGATGACCAAAGCACCAGTTTCGGGATCCGCACGGCCAAGTTTGATGCGGCACAAGGCTTTTTGCTGAATGGTAAAAAAGTTGTGCTGAAAGGCGTTTGCCTGCACCATGATGGCGGGGCGGTAGGCGCGGCCGTACCTTTAAGGGTATGGGAGCGCAGGTTTCAGTTGTTAAAGGATATCGGCGTAAACGCTATCCGTACATCGCACAACCCGGTAGCGCCGGAGTTTTTAGACCTGTGCGATAGGATGGGCTTTTTGGTGATGGACGAAAACTTTGACACCTGGGAAGCCAACAAAGTGCGCGGCGCCGGCGGTTACGACAAGTTTTTTAAAGAATGGGGTTTAACCGATACCCGCGATATGGTGATGCGCGACCGCAATCACCCGTCGATTGTGATTTATAGCGTGGGTAACGAGATCCACGATAACCTGGGCGATTCGTCGGGCTTTAAAAAATACCGCGATATGCAGAATTTGATCCATGCTACCGATGGCACACGCCCGGTTACCATGGCGCTGTTCCGTCCAAATGTATCGAAGGTATATGATAACGGCTTTGCTAAAATGATGGACGTAGTAGGCCAAAACTACCGTGAAAACGAACTGGTTGCCGCGCACGAGGCACATCCGGACTGGATAGTGATCGGCACCGAAAACGGGCATACGCTAAGCGCCTGGTTAGGTCTGCGTGATTACCCTTATGTGGCCGGCCAGTTTTTATGGACAGGTGTGGATTACCTGGGCGAGGCTGATTGGCCAAACGTAGTGAACGGACAGGCGCTGCTTGACCGTACCGGAGGATCGCGCCCGTTAAGTTTCCAGCGCGAAAGCTGGTGGTCGGAAAAACCGGTGGTGCATATTGTTCGCAAACGCGATAACGCAGGTGCTGGCCCATTGGTAGCCGACTGGACTCCTAACGATATGGCCGCTTACACCGATGCCCGTGTATCGGTATACAGTAATTGCGATGAGGTGGAATTGTTCCTGAATGGTAAATCATTGGGATCAAAAACCAAACCGGCCAACGATTCGCCGCGCGATTGGAGCGTTCCGTTTGAAAAAGGCACTATTAAAGCCATCGGTAAAAATAAAGGTAAGGAAGTAAGCTGGGAGGAACTGAAAACAGCCGGTGCGCCCGCCAAAATATTGTTAACGGTAGATCGCTCTAAGATCAACAATAATTGGGATGATGTGGCTTATGTAACCGCCAGTGTGGTTGATGCTAACGGCATACCATGCCCTAACGGCGATAATGTGATCAGTTTTAGCGCTGCAGGTGCCGGTGTAATTGCGGTTACTGATAATGGCGATCTGGCTAATCACGATGCGTTTACGATGCTGGACAGGCACACTTACCGTGGTAAATGTATTGCCATTGTTAAAGGTAAAACCATTGGTAAAACAACTATTAAAGCTACGGCTGCAGGTTTAGCCGCCGGTAGTGTGGTTATCGATATTGTAAAATAATCAGCTATGAAAAAGGCATTGAAATTAATCTTGCTGCTGGCCATAGCCGGTGTAATTGGATTAGCATTTACTATCCAGCAAAAGCCAACCATCTACATCATTGGCGATTCGACCACGAAGAATACCCTGCCTATGATGGGCTGGGGCACCGCTATTGCCGATTTTTTTGATACCACCAAGATCAGCATAGCCAACCACGCCATGGCCGGGCGCAGCACCCGCAGTTTTGTAAGAGAAGGCCGTTGGGACAAGGTAGATTCCCTGTTGAAACCCGGCGATTATGTGATGATGGTATTTGGCCATAACGAAGGTGCCAAGCCTGGTGTAGTTGGCCCCAATCCCGATGCGGCGCAGCGGGCTATCAGTCGCGGTGTATTAAAAGGCATTGGCGAAGATACCGTACATTTAACCTGGCCAGATGGCAAGCTGGAGATTGTGCATACGTTTGGCTGGTACTTCCGCAAGTTTATCAGGGATGCCAAAGCCAAAGGCGCTACGCCGATCGTATTATCGATGATCCCGCATAATGCGTTCAGGGATGGCAAAGTGCCGCGTGCTGATATGAATTACGGCTTATGGTCTAAACAAGTGGCCGATCAGGAAGGCGTACTGTTTATCGATATGAATAATATCACCGCCGACAAATACGAAAAATGGGGACCTGATTCGGTGGCGAAATTCTTCGCGCCGGATAAAACGCATACTACTAAATTGGGCGCTACGGTTAATGCACAGTCGGTGGTAGACGGCATCCGGGCCAACCCGCAAAATCCATTGAACAAATACCTCTTAAACCAATGAAAAGAATAAAATACGGATTAGCCTTACTGATGGCAGCTGTTATCGGTCTGGCATTTATCAATCAACAAAAGCCGACGTTATATATGGTTGGCGATTCAACCATGCACAATAACGATAAGGAATTGTGGGGCTGGGGCACCACCATTGCCGATTTGCTGGATACCAATAAAATTAAAGTGGTCAACAGCGCCCAGGCAGGACGCAGTACACGCTCGTACACAAGGGAGGGGCGCTGGGCAAAAGTGGCCGCATCACTTAAACCCGGCGATTACGTGATCATGGGTTTCGGACACAACGAAGGATCGAAAGTTGATACCGCTAAAAAAAGTGGCGACCGGGGCGTTTTAAAAGGGACCGGCGATGATTCGGTTACCGTAAACTGGGCCAACAAACCGGCAGAAATAGTACATAGCTATGGCTGGTACCTGCGTAAGTTTGTAAGGGAAGCCAAAGCCAAAGGCGCTACGCCGATTGTAGTTTCTATGATCCCGCGCAGGGAGTGGGATAAGGATGGTAAGATTATTTTAGCCAATAAGGATTATGGCCTGTGGGCAAAGCAAGTAGCCGAACAGGAAGGCGTTGCCTTTGTGGACATCAATACCATTACGGCAGATAAATACAACCTGCTTACCCGCGACCAGGTTTTCGCGCTGTTTGGTACCGACCATACCCATACTAACAAGGCCGGCGCGGTCATCAACGCCCAGTCGTTTGTAGACGGGTTGAAATTACAGCCGTCCATCACCCTGAACAATTACCTTAAACAGTAATGACCATGAAAAAATTTATACGTAAAAACGCGGGTTTAAGCCTGCTGATATCGGTAGTAGTATTACTGTCATCCTTTATGTTTATTAAACCGCAGGATAAACCTACCTTTTTTATGATCGGCGATTCAACCGTGAAGAATGGCCGTGATGATGGTCAGAAATTAGGCGAGCGCGGTCAGTGGGGTTGGGGGCATTATATGCACGAGTATTTTGACAGTACCCGCATTAATATGGATAATGCCGCTTTGGGCGGCACCAGCAGCCGGTCGTACATTAATATGGGCTTATGGGATAAGGTATTGGCAAAAATAAAACCCGGCGATTTTGTGATTATGCAATTTGGCCACAACGATGGCGGCCCGCTGGATGATACGGCCCGCGCCCGCGGCACCATAAAAGGTATTGGCGACGAGGAGAAAGAAGTATACAACCCTATGCCATATATGAAAAAGCAGGAAGTGGTACATAGCTACGGCTGGTATATGCGTAAGTATATTAACGATACCAAAGCTAAAGGTGCTATCCCTATCATATGCTCGCCTATCCCGCGTAATAGCTGGAAAGATGGCAAAGCAGCCGGCCGCAATAATGTAAACAGCTATGGGCAGTGGGCAAAAGAAGTAGCTGAACAAACCGGAACGTATTTTATCGATCTGAACAAAATGATATCAGATGATTACGATGCCGAAGGCGAGGCCAAAGTGCGCTCTACCTATTTTGCTGCCGATGCTACGCATACCATTGAAGCAGGTGCCCGGTTAAATACCAAATTAGTAGTAGACGGCATCAAATCGTTTCCCGATCTGGCATTGAATAAATACCTGAAGTAAGATGCGTAAACCCATAAAACATAGGTGTTTGTTAATTGCTGCCTGCTCAATGGCTTTGATGAAAGCCTATGGGCAATCGGCTGTGGAAGAGCACCAGGTGGTTTTAGGGAAAGACCCGGCGTATATTGAAGATAACCATTTTAAACAGGGTACTAATGTTAATCCCAAAGGGCAAAAGTTAGACCTGAATAATTACTTTCTGCGACAATCGGGCAGACCGATTTTGCCTATAATGGGCGAGATCCATTACTCACGTTACCCCCGTGCCGAATGGGAGCAGGCCCTGCTGCAAATGAAGGCGGCCGGGATCCAGGTTATCGCGCTCTATAATTTCTGGAACCATCACGAAGAGCAGGAAGGCAAATTCCGTTTTGATGATAACCGCGATGTGCGTTACTTTTTGCAGCTGTGCGCTAAGCACCAGCTTACAGCCATCGTGCGCATTGGCCCCTGGGCGCATGGCGAGGCCCGCAACGGCGGTTTCCCCGATTGGTATGTAAAAAAGAAACTGAAAAGCGGTACCGACCGTTCAACTACCAACGGCAGTATCCAGCCCGAGGTAGTGGCCTGGTACACCGAACTGGCTAAACAATTTAAAGGTTTATACTATAAAGACGGTGGACCCATCATTGGCCTGCAGGTAGATAACGAAGTGCGCAGTACCAGTCCGCAAAGTGCGGGCTACCAATATATGGCCGCCTTAAAGAAACTGGCGGTACAGGTAGGTATGGATGTGCCCTATTATGTGGTGACCGGCTGGCCCGGACCAATTGTGCCCGAAGACGAAGTTTTACCGCTGTGGGGCGGCTATGCCGATGCCCCCTGGACACAAAACACTAAAGAACTGCCGGCCAATAACTTGTACACATTTATTACCGATAGGCGCGATAAAAACATTGGAAACGATATTAACAAGCCTATAAACGAAGAACCCAATAAACCTGTTTATCGCCACCCGTTCCTAACCGTGGAGATGGGGCCGGGTATCCAGGTTACCTATTTGCGCCGGCCGGTTATTAGTCCGGCTGATATTATGGGGATGATGTATACCCGTTTAGGTACCGGGGCTAACATGCTGGGTTATTATGTTTTCCATGGTACGCAGCATCCCTTAAGCTGGGATAAAACCTATTCGACCCAGGAATCAAAAACAGGCATCTATCCTTACCCTAACGATTACCCGCTGATATCGTACGATTTTCAGGCGCCGCTAACCGAGTGGGGCTATACCCGCGATAGCTATCACGATTTAAAACTGCTGCACCAGTTTGTAAGCAGCTATTCAGAAAAGCTGGCACCCATGATCAGTACTATTCCTGCAGATAACCCTGCTAAGGCAGATGATTTACAAACGCTTAGATATTCGGTACGTAATAAAGGCAATTCAGGCTTTGTGTTTTTTAATAACTACGTACGGCATTTTACGATGGCCGATCATCAGCAGGTAGCCTTTACCATTAAAACGCCGACTGAAACCATCCGTATCCCTGAAAAGGGAGGGATAGCTATCAAAAACGGCACCTACGGCGCTATCCCGTTTAATGATAACGCAGGTGGTCTGCTGATCAAATATGCCACAGTACATCCGGCTGCTATTTTAGGCGACAGCTATTTTTATTACCCGATAGATGGTATCAAGCCTGAATTTAAACTGGATAACAATACTTTCAAAACCATCACGTTCGCCACTGGTAAAATGATTAAGGAGAGTAACTCTACTTATCTTACCGATATTAAACCGGGCAAAAACTGTGTGGTGGATATTACTACTACCGGGGGCAAAAAAGTAAAGCTGATTATCTTACCTCGTGATGAAGCTAAGTATAGCTATGTTTTTAATATTAAAGGAGTTAATACGCTGCTATTGTCTAAAAACCAGGTTTTTTACGATGAGGTGAAAGACTCGCTAACCATGCGTTCTATAGACCAGGCCCAGTTTTCGTTTTACACCTATCCCGCAATCAGAATAAAAAATAAGGGTGTGCATAGCGAACCGGCCTCTGGTATTTTTAGCAGGTACGATGTGGTATTGAAACCAGCAGCTCCGATTGCTATTCCGTTTCAACAGGTATCTAACGATGATAAACTAAAGCAGTATGCATCATCTACAGAAACACCGCTGAAGCCGGCTTACGGTATTAATTATGTAGATACGCTACCTTACAAATCTTATCAGTTAAACTTGCCAAAGCGCTTACCTGCAAATGTTTATGATCTGCTGGCTACCTTTAACTACCGGGGTAATACGGCGGCTTTGTATGCCAATGGCAAAATAACAGCCGATGATTATTATGGTATTGAACCTATGCCTTTCAGTTTAAGGCGGTATCAAAATCAATTGGGTACAGGGAAATTTGTATTACAGATCAGTCCGCTGATGAGTAAAGCGGGCATCTATTTTGAGCCTGGTACCGATATTAGTTTTAAAGATGGCGCACACGCTGTGCTTAACAGTATAACCGTAAAGCCTGTATACCAGGTAATATTTTAACAGGATGGAGAGAAGGGATTTTATACAGCAAATAGGCATGGTTTCGGCGCTGGCGCTTATGCCTGGAATGGTTTTGGGCGAGGATGACCATATATCGGCCTTTGCTAAAAAGCTGAAACCCATTGGCCGTACGCTGGAAATGGAAGGCTACTACGTTTGGTGCAACAGCCCGATAGAAGGCCCGGACGGTAAGATCCACGTTTTCTTTTCGCGCTGGGTGGATACTAAAAAGATGAGCGGCTGGATCAACGGTTCGGAAATTTGCCATGCCGTGGCTGATACACCCGAAAGCGAGTTTGTTTTTAAGGGCGTGATCTTAGCGCCACGAGGCCTTGGCTTTTGGGATGCCACTACCTGCCATAATCCATCTATTAAATTTGTTGATGGTAAGTATTGCCTGTTTTTTATGGGCAACTCCAACGGGAAAACCAATACCAAACGCATAGGTTTGGCTACAGCCGATTCATTGGATGGGCCGTGGACACGCCCGGAGGCACCGCTGTTATTACCCGGCCCCGAAGGTGCCTGGGACGATCATTGTACCACCAACCCTGCATTCATCAAACATCCCAACGGGCAATACTGGCTGTTCTATAAATCGTGGAACACTAAAGAATACGCCACATCTACCGATCCGCTGGTAAAGGGTAACCGCAAATATGGTTTGGCTATAGCCGATAAACTGGAAGGTCCGTATGTAAAGTACGATGGCAACCCGGTTGTCGATTTCTCGGGCAAGGGTAACAATGCCCAGTTAGAGGATGCATTTGTATGGCTGGATAAGGGCAAATTCAAAATGCTGGCGCGGGATATGGGTGTTTATAACCATCAATATGGCCTGATACTGGAATCAAAGACCGGCAAAAAGTGGAACGAGCCCGAGATTGCTTATTTTAACGCCGAATATTACAAGATCAATCAACCGCCGCCGCCAAAATACCTCAATAAATACGGGCGTTTTGAAAGGCCGCAACTGCTGTTTCAAAAAGGGAAGCCTACTTATTTGTTCACCACATCGCAAGGGGGCAAGTATATGACCGCCGCTCCGTTTATCTTTAAGATCGAATCCTAATATATCTATGAAAAAAATACTATCTGCTTCTTTTCTTACCCTCACGGTTCTGCTGCCGGGACTATTATCGGCACAAAAAACTGTTCAAAAAATCGACCGCAAGGCATTGGTTAGCCGGCACAATGTAGTGAACACATGGATGGACACTTTGGCCTCCTTGTCGGTAGGCAACGGTCGTTTCGCGTTCACTGTAGATGCTACCGGTCTGCAAACTTTCCCGCAGTATTATGCTAAAGGTGTGCCGCTGGGTACACAGTCTGAATGGGGTTGGGGTAATTTCCCTAATACAGGCGACTATAAATTTAATGAGACATTAAAAACATACCATTTTAACGGTCGCGATGTAACCTATTCGGTGCAGCAAAATGCCACACCACGCACCAAGGAAGCCGTTGCCTGGTACCGCGAAAACCCGCACCGTTTGCAACTGGGCAACTTAGGGTTCCTAATCCTGAAAAAGGATGGGTCGGAAGCTGTTCCTGCCGATATCAAAGATATCCGTCAGGAATTGGACCTTTGGACGGGCGGCATTAAAAGCCATTTTACGGTGGAGGGTGAGCCGGTTGATGTGTCGACTTATAATCTGGGAAATGTAGTTAGTGCAAAGGTAACATCTACTCTGGTTAAAGCTGGGCGTTTAAAAGTGAGGTTGCGATTTCCATTCCCAACCAACGGCTTTGCCGATATGGGGGTAAATTATAAAAATCCGGAAAAACATACGTCAGCAATCGGGGCCAGTTTTGCAAACAAAGCCAGTGTTGAGCACCAGATAAACGGCCTGCGTTATTGGGCCGATATGAACTGGACGGGCAAAGCCAGTTTGGCTAAAAGCAGGGAGCACGAGTTTGTGCTATCGCCCGACAAAAGCGGTAATGATTTAGAGTTTAGCTGCAATTTTTCGCGCTATGCCCGCAAAATGCTGGTCCCGGTTAGCTTCAACTTGGTGAAGAACGGTAGTACAGCAGCCTGGCAACAATTTTGGACAAGTGGTGGTGCCGTTGATCTTTCGGGCAGTACCGATCCGAGGGCTAAGGAGTTAGAGCGCCGCATTATACTATCGCAATATCTCACCAAAGTAAACTGCGCCGGCGATTATCCTCCGCAGGAAACAGGTTTAACCTACAACAGCTGGTACGGGCGCCCGCATTTGGAGATGCATTGGTGGCACGCGGCCCACTTCCCGCTATGGGGCAGGCCGGAACTGATGGAAAGCAGTCTGAGTTGGTACGATAAAATAAAAGATAAAGGCAAAGCCATAGCCGAGCGCCAGGGTTATAAAGGCATCCGCTGGCCCAAAATGACGGATAACTGGGGTAATGAAAGTCCGTCATCCGTAGGGGCATTCCTTATCTGGCAACAGCCGCACTTTATTTACATGGCCGAGGAAGCCTACCGTGCGCATCCTGATCAAAAAACACTGGATAAGTATAAAGACCTGGTATTTGCTACCGCTGAATTTATGGCATCTTTCGCTTATTTTGATAAGGAGACCGGGCGTTATATCTTAGGCAAAGGGCTGATCCCATCGCAGGAGGTACACAAGGCCGAACTGACCTTTAACCCACCCTACGAGTTGGTTTATTGGGATTGGGCTTTAGATGTAGCGCAAAGATGGAAACAGCGGTTAAAACTGCCACGCGATAAAAACTGGGACGAGGTGATGGCTAAACTATCGCCGCTGCCGCAAAAAGATGGTATTTACCTGGAGGCCGAAAGCGCGCCTGACTCATACACCAATCCTAAAAATATTACCGACCACCCATCTACACTGGCGGCTTTTGGTATGATGCCTAAAAACAGGCTGATGGATACGGCCGTAATGCACAGAACTTTCGACGTAATTTGGAAAGGCTGGAACTGGCCCGAAACCTGGGGCTGGGATTTCCCGATGGTAGCCATGACCGCAGCCCGTTTAAATATGCCTGAAAAAGCTATCGAAGCTTTGCTGATGCCTATAAAAACCAATACCTATTTGCCTAACGGCCATAATTACCAGGACGGACGCCTTACCATATACCTGCCGGGCAACGGTGGTTTATTGACCGCCATAGCTATGATGTGTGCCGGATGGGATGGCAATACGGTTAAAAATCCGGGCTTCCCGAAAGATGGTAAATGGAATGTGAAATGGGAGGGGTTGAAGAAAATGCCATAGATTAGTTAATAGTGATTAGAGATCAGTGATTAGTTTGAATGCAAAATTACGATAGAATCTAATCTCTAATTAATATCTAATAACTTATATAGAACCTAATCAAATAATAAATGAATAATCTACTGATCAATATGAAAAGAGCGATCTGTTTGGGCGTGGCGCTGGCCGTAGCGGCGAGTGTTACGGCACAAAAATTACCTAAAAAAGCTAAGGTAATGGCTGATATGGCTTTAGCCAACAGCTATTTTATGAAAAAATGGCCCGACCCGGGCGCTAAGGTGACCGTGAAGGGGGTTACCCGCGAAAGTACCTTGTGGACAAGGGCGGTTTATTACGAGGGTTTAATGGCTATGTATAAGCTTGATCCTAAAAAGGAATACTACGATTATGCGGTACAATGGGGCGAAACACATCAATGGAACCCGCGGGACAGTAAAATCACGCGTAACGCGGATAACCAGTGCGCGGCCCAAACGTACATCGACTTGTACCTGATTGATAAGAAGCCCGAGCGCATTGCCAAAATGCAGGAATGTATTGACCTGATGGTGAACAGCGAGAAAAAGGACGACTGGAACTGGATTGATGCCTTACAAATGGCCATGCCGGTTTTCGCCAAGTTTGGGGTGATGTATAACGATAACAAGTACTACGAAAAAATGTACGATCTATATCTGTACAGCAAAACCGTACATGGCGGCAAAGGTTTGTACAACACAACCGACCACCTATGGTGGAGGGATAAGGATTTTGTGCCACCTTACAAAGAACCCAACGGCGCCGATTGTTACTGGTCGCGCGGGAATGGCTGGGTTGTGGCTGCGTTACTGCGTGTGCTGGAAATTATGCCTAAGAACGCGCCTCATCGCGAAGAATACCTGACGGTTTATAAAGAAATGATGGAAGCCCTGATTCCGCTGCAGCGCGAGGATGGCTATTGGAACGTAAGCCTGAAAGATCCTAACCATTTTGGTGGCAAGGAATTATCGGGTACGGCTTTGTTTACCTACGGCATGGCCTGGGGAATTAACAACGGCATCCTGAAAAAGAAAACCTATTTGCCCATACTAACCAAAGCCTGGAACGCCATGAGTACTGAATGTTTGCATCCTGATGGTATGTTAGGCTATGTACAAGGCACTGGTAAGGAGCCCAAAGACGGTCAGCCGGTTGGTTATGATAATGTTCCTGATTTTGAGGATTATGGCTTAGGCTGTTATCTGTTAGCCGGGACGGAGGTTTATAGGTTGACAGGCAAGTAATTCCGGCCGCCTGATATAAAGCAATCCTGCTATCGGCATAAAAGGTCAGATCGATCAGTCCGGTCTGACCTATGTTTTTTCAATCTGGATATGGCTTTGCTTAATAACCTTTTACTGATCGTACCTGAAATTTCTTTAATCAGATGCTCAAAAGCAATCTTCCGGACTTACGGTCTTTCGGTCTTTCCACACTGTTAATTAAAAGCAATCTTTCGGCCATCTGGCCTTGCGGACTTCCGGACTTTCTATACCTTTGTTCACCAAATTTGATAACGATACATGGTTAAGTTCAACCGTTTTACTTTGACTAATGGCCTGCGTGTATTGGTACATGAAGATGATACCACGCCCATGGCCGTACTAAATATACTATATGATGTTGGCGCGCGCGACGAAGATCCGGAGCAAACCGGTTTTGCGCACTTGTTTGAACACCTGATGTTCGGCGGATCGGTCAATATCCCTAACTACGATGAACCGCTGCAGCGTGTAGGCGGCGAAAATAACGCTTTTACCAGCAACGATATTACCAATTATTATATCACCCTGCCGGCTAAAAACCTGGAAACAGCGTTCTGGCTGGAAAGCGACCGGATGCTGAGCCTGGCCTTTAGCGAGAAAAGCCTGGAGGTACAGCGCAACGTGGTAATGGAAGAGTTTAAACAACGCTACCTGAACCAGCCTTACGGCGATGTTTGGCTGAAGCTGCGCCCCTTAGTTTATAAAAAGCACCCTTACCGCTGGGCCACCATAGGCGAGAAACTGGAGCATATTGAACACGCCCAAATTGATGCTGTTAAAGCATTCTTTAAAAAGCATTATAACCCGCAAAACGCCATTATGGTAGTGGGGGGCAATATCAAAACGGAAGATATTAAAGCTATGGCCGAAAAATGGTTTGGCCCTATACCCGCCGGCGAAAAATATCACCGGAACCTGCCACAGGAACCGGAGCAAACTGACGAACGCCGCGAAATCTTTACCGGTAAGGTGCCGTTAAATTCGGTTTATATAGCCTTTTTGGCAGATGAACGGACTTCGGACAGCTATTATGCAACTGACCTGATCTCGGATATCCTGTCGCGGGGTAACTCGTCGCGCCTGCACCGTAAATTGATTAAAGAGCAGCAATTATTCAGCGATATTAACGCTTATTCATCGGGCAGTATTGATAAAGCCATGTTTGTGGTAGAAGGTAAGCCGTTGGAGGGAGTAAGTATTGAACAGGCTGAAGCCGCGATATGGGAGCAGTTAGAGCAAATTAAAACTATCCCTGTACCGGCCGATGAACTGATCAAGGTGAAAAATAAAACAGAATCGACTCTGGTATTTAGTGAAATGAGTTTACTGGATAAAGCCATGAACCTGGCATTTTTTGAACTGCTGGGCGATGCCGACCTGATGAACCAGGAATCGGGGAGGTACCTGCAGGTTACAGCCGAACAGATACAGCAACAGGCCAATAAATTATTCAGGAAAAAAAATTCGACCACAATGGTTTATTTGGCCGAAGAGCCGGTTAATGAAGTAGTATAAAATATGTCATTTCGACCGAAGGGAGAAATCTTCTGCATGCGACAAGTGGGAAGTAGAAGATTTCTCCTCGTACCTCGTTCGAAATGACAAAGTATTAATCTTTCGGACTTTCCGGACTTCCGGACTTTCCGACTAAAGGAACATCATGTTAAACAGAACTATCGCGCCTGCATCAAACCAGGTTGATCATATTACACTTATTAAACCGGGCCATATCCAATTTAATAATGGCTGCAACTTATTCCATTTTAACTCTGGCGACCAGGAACTGGTGCGTATAGAATGGATCTTCGGTAACCTGCGTTTTAACCCTAAAAACCCCTTGTTAAACATAGCGGTAAATGCCATGTTAACCGAGGGTACAGAAAATCTGAATGCGGCCATGATTGCCGATAAAATAGACTATTACGGCGCCTTTTTACAGGTTGATTACGGTTATGACAATTGCACGGTAACACTATATAGTCTTAACAAGCACCTGGCCGAAACCTTGCCGGTATTACACGATATTTTAAACAATTCGATATTTCCCGTAAAGGAAATAGAAACGTTTAAGATGACCCAGCAGCAAAAATTGCAGGTTGGCCTGCAAAAGAACGATGTGCTGGCCCGGCGTAAATTTAACAAGGCGCTGTATGGCGATACCATTTATGGGTACGCATCAGAAATAGCCGATTATCAACAGCTTACACAAGCTAATATGCAGGCCCACTTTAAGCAGATGTACCAGCCATCAAACTGTACTATATTGGTTGCAGGCCGGGTGGACGATACCTTGTTGGGCTTAATGACAGATACTTTTGAAACCAATTGGAAGGATAACCAGGGCCCGGCAAATACCTCGCAGCCGGCATTGGAACCATCGGCCGAAAAGTTCTATTTTATCGAGAAGCCGGACGCGTTGCAATCGGCCATCCGTATGGGGATCCCAACCATTAACCGTACCCATCCCGATTTCCCGGCGGTGCAGGTTTTAAATACCGTTTTAGGCGGATATTTTGGGTCAAGATTAATGACTAATATCCGCGAGGATAAGGGCTATACTTATGGCATTGGCTCTGGCATGACTTCGTTAAAACAATCAGGTGCGTGGTTTATCGCTACCGAAGTAGGGGCTGATGTATGTAAGGCCGCGCTAAATGAAATTGAGAAGGAAGTAAACATCCTGAAAACCGATCTGATCCCCGAAGAGGAACTATCGCTGGTACGCAACTATATGTTAGGTTCGCTGCTGGGGAGTTTGGAGAATGTAATGTCGCACGCCGATAAGTTTAAGAATATTTATTTCGCCGGGTTAGGTTACGATTATTACGATTACTATACCGAAACCATCAAATCCATCACCAGTGAAAAACTGTTGAAACTGGCTAACCAGTATTTGGATTATGATAGCTTTTATAAAGTGGTAGCGGGGAAGTATTAGTTTGATGTGCAGATATGCAAATGTGCGTATATGCAAATGAGTTGATGCGGGTTTAAGCAGTTTGTAATGGAAATTTCATTTTCACATATTATTCGATTTGCACATCTGCATATTTGCACATTCACACATTAAAACGTACCTTTGCCCGGCAAGTAATCATTCACAAATTATTTGCTATGCACCCACCAGATTCCTCAAAATTTATTGCCGAAGGTTTAACGTACGATGACGTATTGCTTGTTCCGGCCTATTCTGAAGTTTTACCGCGCGAGGTAAATACGCAATCCTACATCACCAAAAAAATCAAGTTGAACATTCCTATCGTATCCGCTGCTATGGATACCGTTACCGAAGCGCAGATGGCAATTGCTATTGCACAAGTAGGTGGCCTGGGTATGTTGCACAAAAACATGAGCATCGCCGCGCAGGCAGATGAGGTGAGGAAAGTAAAACGGTCGGAAAGCGGTATGATCCAGGACCCTGTTACCCTGCACGAAGCGGCATTGGTAGGCGAGGCGGCAAAGATCATGAAAGAGCATAGCATTGGCGGTATCCCGGTGGTGGATGCCGGTGGTATATTGAAGGGCATCATCACCAACCGCGATCTGCGTTTTCAAAAAGATATGACCATACCTGTGAGTGATGTAATGACTAAAAACAACCTCATCACCGCGCCAAAAGGTACAACCTTAACCCAGGCACAGGAAATACTGCAAAGCCACAGGATTGAAAAACTACCGGTGGTTGACGATGCAGGTAAACTGATAGGTTTGATCACCTACCGCGATATACTGAAACTGAAAAACTACCCCTTTGCCTGTAAAGACGATCATGGCCGCTTACGGGTTGGCGCTGCCGTTGGTGTTACCGCCGATACCATGGATAGGGTAGATGCCCTGGTAAAAGCCGGTGTGGATGTAATTGCTATTGATACCGCCCATGGCCACTCAAAGGGAGTGATAGATAAATTAAAAGAAGTTAAAGCCAAATACCCCGAACTGCAGGTAATTGCAGGTAATATAGCAACCGGCGATGCAGCCCGCGCACTGGCACAAGCCGGGGCCGATGCGGTTAAGGTGGGTATAGGTCCGGGTTCTATTTGTACCACCCGTATTATTGCCGGTGTAGGTGTGCCGCAGTTATACGCGGTTTATGAATGCGCACAGGCGCTTAAAGGTACAGGCATTCCCGTTATTGCCGATGGCGGTATTAAACATACCGGCGATATAGCCAAAGCTATTGCCGCCGGCGCCAGCACCATTATGGCAGGATCGTTGTTTGCAGGCGTGGAGGAAGCCCCGGGTGAAAGTATTATATATGAAGGCCGCCGCTTTAAATCGTACCGTGGCATGGGCTCTATCGAGGCTATGGAACAGGGTTCTAAAGACCGTTACTTCCAGGATGTAGAGGATGATATCAAAAAACTGGTTCCCGAAGGCATTGTAGGCCGTGTGCCGTACAAAGGCACCCTGGCCGAGGTGATGTATCAATACGTTGGTGGTTTGCGTGCCAGCATGGGCTATTGCGGCGCTAAGGATATTGATACCCTGCAGCAGGCGCAGTTTGTACGCATCACCTCATCAGGCATCCGCGAAAGCCATCCGCATGATATTACGATTACTAAGGAAGCGCCGAATTATTCGAGGTAGTGATTAGTTAATCGGAGATTAGAGATTAGGATAACAAAAAAGCGATGGGTTTGCCCATCGCTTTTTTTGTTATATCCTTTTGCAGTCGCTCGGCTCCAGCCGAGCGACTGCTGGATAACTAATCTCTAATCTCCGATTAACTAATCTCTACTTCATTCCGCTACCCGATGATTTGGGCAAAAGGCTATCAGAAGTAATGATCTTTAACGCCTGGTCGTTAGTAAAACCTTCTTTAACTAAGGCATCAAAATATTGCTTGTTTAATTTAGCAATCTCCTCTAATTTTCCCGGTTGTTTATAATAATCAAGCTGTGCATCCATTAACGATTTGGCCATGTTGCTCATCATTGGTCCAAAGGAATTCATCATGCCCATCATTCCACCAAAAGGATCATGTGATGATTGGGATGTGACACTAACAGAATCGACAATTTGTTTTGACCTGGCTTTTGGCTTGTTCTGCGCAAATGAGGCTGCACCAAGCCCTAAAAATAAAAGGCTGAGTAATATTGATTTTTTCATGTTGTTTTAAGATGTGGTTTTATATTTGGATACGGTTTCGATTATATAGTTACATCTAAATGCACAAATAGTTTTTTATTAAGATGTTCAGTCTTGCTATGTTTTATAAACTTAGTAAGTCTTGATAACTTTTTCTTCCGGACTTCCCATACTTTACCGACTTTCGGACCAGAAATAAACTAATCTCTATGCAAAGCATCTGTGTCTTCTGCGGGGCCAATTTTAACGGCGACCCGGTATTAAAACAAGCTGTTGAACAATTAGCGCAGGTAATGGCAGCGCAGCATATTGCGTTGGTGTTTGGTGGTGGCAAAGTAGGTGTAATGGGTTTATTAGCCGATGCCATGATAGCTAATGGCGGTAAAACTATTGGTATTATTCCCCAATTCCTGATGGATAAGGAAGTAGGCCACACCGGGCTGACCGAACTGCATATTGTTGAAAATATGCATCAGCGCAAGCAAATGATGAATGATCTGTGTGATGGGATCATCATGCTGCCCGGCGGCTTTGGCACGCTGGAAGAATTTTTTGAAGTGCTGACCTGGCTGCAATTAGGCCTGCACAATAATCCGGTAGGTGTACTGAACGTAAACGGGTTTTACGATTTTCTACTCAAACAAATGGATGTAATGGTTGATCAGCGCTTTCTGAAGCAAGCCAACCGCGATCTGGTGATCACCTCTGCCGACCCGATAGAACTGGTGAACCTGATGAGTAATTTCACGGCCAGGCCGGATGAAGTTTGGTTCAGGGACAGGAATTTGACATAAGTCTTAAGTTCTGAGTCGGGGGTCTTAAGTCAATATACAGACTGAGGACTTGAAACTTAATACTTTAGACTTTAAATCAGAGTCAGGAGTCTTAAGTCAATATACAGACTGAGGACTTGAAGCTTAAGACTTTAGACTTTAAATCAGAGTCAGGAGTCTTAAGTCAATTTACAGACTTTGGACTTGAAGCTTAAGACTTTAGACTTTAAATCAGAGTCAGGAGTCTTAAGTCAATATACAGACTGAGGACTTGAAGCTTAAGACTTTAAATCAGAGTCAGGAGTCTTAAGTCAATAGACAGACTTAGGACTTGAAACTAAAGACTTTAGACTCCTACCACAGGAGTTTTCCTAAAAAACCTGACCAGGTTAAACCGCTTACATAAATATATTAACGTTAGGATAATCATCGCGTTCTTTATTAATAAGTTTAATCAATTAGTTCCTTATACGCCATTCAATTTAAATAGTTTATGATCAAAAGCTGTAGGCTATTTCATCATTTATAATCAAACTAAAACTTGTATTGCTTTTCGGTAGGATGAGCGAGAGATACAAATGTAACAAGTTTTATACTTTAACCAAATTTATTTAGAATTAGGTTTTCCACAAACGCGGTTAAACATTCACGCCTATTTTGCCGTAATTTGTTTAACATTACATTCATTGTAAACCCATATGGATATTGAATTTAATAAGAACGAAGATATCAACAAGCACCTGGTGTTTGACGTAACTACCCGTCTGAAACAGATCTACAAAGGCGGCGGCGAAAAAGCAGCAGCCAAACAAAAAGAAAAAGGTAAAATGCTGGCCCGCGAACGCATAGCCTACCTGCTGGATAAAGACAAACCCTGGCTGGAAGTGGGCGCCTTTGTAGCCGATGGCATGTATGCCGAGCACGGCGGTTGCCCATCGGGCGGGGTGGTTTGCGGTATTGGTTATGTATCGGGCAGGCAATGTGTGGTGGTGGCTAACGATGCCACCGTTAAAGCCGGCGCCTGGTTCCCCATCACGGCTAAAAAGAACCTGCGCGCGCAGGAAATAGCCATGGAAAACCGCTTGCCTATTATCTATTTGGTCGATTCGGCAGGGGTGTATTTGCCTTTGCAGGATGAGATTTTCCCCGATAAGGAGCATTTTGGCCGCATCTTCCGTAATAACGCGCAGATGAGCAGCATGGGCATTATCCAAATCTCGGCCATTATGGGATCATGCGTGGCAGGCGGGGCCTACCTGCCTATTATGAGCGACGAAGCCATGATCGTAGATAAAACCGGTTCGGTGTTCCTGGCCGGATCATACCTGGTGAAATCGGCCATTGGCGAGGACGTGGATAACGAAACGCTTGGCGGCGCTACTACGCATTGCGAAATATCAGGCGTTACAGATTATAAGCACCCTAATGATCAGGCCTGTTTGGATAGCATCCGCAACATCATGAGTATGGTTGGCGATTACCCTAAGGCACGGTTCGATCGCATAAAAGCCGCCGCGCCTAAAAAGGATGAAAAAGAGATCTACGGCATCCTGCCTGATAATCGCGAGAAGCAATATGATATGATGGAGATCATCCATCGCTTAATAGATAACTCCGAGTTTGAAGAATATAAAGCCGGGTATGGGCAGTCTATTATTTGCGGGCTTGGCCGGGTTGATGGTTGGGCAGTGGGTATCGTAGCTAATCAGCGTAAAGTATTAAAGTCAAAAAAAGGCGAGATGCAATTTGGAGGGGTGATCTATTCCGACTCGGCAGATAAGGCTACCCGCTTTATCATGAACTGTAATCAAAAGAAGATCCCCCTGGTGTTTTTGCAGGATGTAACCGGTTTTATGGTTGGGAGCCGAAGTGAGCAGGGAGGCATTATAAAGGACGGCGCCAAAATGGTGAACGCGGTAGCCAATTCGGTAGTGCCTAAGTTTACTATTGTAATAGGTAACTCGTACGGCGCGGGTAATTATGCCATGTGTGGTAAGGCTTATGATCCACGGCTTATTTATGCCTGGCCAACGGCCAAAATAGCCGTAATGGGCGGCGCTCAGGCGGCAAAAGTGTTAGTGCAAATGCAATCGGCAGGTTTAAAGGCCAAAGGTGAAGCGGTAGATCAACAAAAGGAAGACGAATTATTGAAACAAACCACCGACCGTTATAACAGCCAAACCACGCCGTATTACGCGGCAGCAAGGCTTTGGGTTGATGGGATTATCGATCCGCTGGAAACCCGTAAAGTAATATCGATGGGCATAGAAGCGGCTAACCACGCGCCGATTGAGAAAGCTTTTAACGTAGGCATTATACAAACGTAGATTTGGGTTAAAATAACAATGGAGCTATTATCCATAGCTCCATTGTTTTTACTTGTCATTTAAGGACCTTACTTATCCAGTGCCAAACCCCAATCTTTACCCTTATCAACCGCGGGGACGCCCTTGCTCATCCATACCGGCATAGGCGCGCCTTTCAGGAAGTGATCAAAAAACTGCTGTTCGCGGATACTGATATCCTTGCGGTTTTGGCGCAGTACCAGGTTGTGGGCTTCGCCATTATATTGCAGCAGCCATACCGGTTTGTTTAAGCGGCGCAGGGCGGTAAACATTTCAATCCCCTGATACCATGGTACGGCACCGTCGGCATCATTACTCATGATCATTACGGGGGTGTTCACCTTAGGGAAATGGAACAACGGCGAATTCTCGATATACAGTTCGGGTTTTTCCCAAAGTGTAGCGCCAATGCGGCTCTGTGTCTTTTCGTACTGGAACTGCCTGTTAACGCCGCTTTCCCAGCGGATACCGCCGTAAGCCGATGTCATGTTGGCAACAGGTGCGCCAGCCCATGCTGCCGCGTACATATTGGTAGCCGTAATTAAATAAGCCACCTGGTAACCGCCCCAGCTTTGGCCCTGTATGCCAATATGCGCGCCGTCAACCCAGGGGTTTTTCTTCAGCATTTCTACACCAGAGTTAACAAACTCTACAGCCGATTGCCCGGGGTGGCCGGTTTCGTAGCTGATATCCGGCGTAAATACCAGGTAGCCGTTGCTCACAAAAAAGGAGATAGGTAGGCGTGACGGGGTAGGCGAAGGAGGTAAATAGTTGTAAATCGTTTCTGATACTTTCTCGTAAAAATAGCAGATCATCGGGTACTTTTTGTTCGGGTCGAAGTTCTCAGGCTTAAACAGGATCCCGTCAGATTTATAACCCTTTGGCGTAGTCCAGTGCACCAACTCGGCAGTGCCCCAGTTGTAATCGGCTTGCTGAGGGTTAATGGCCGATAGCTGTGTTTCTTTTTTCAGGTCGGCCGAAACATACAGATCTGGCGAATGCTGATAGCTTTGTTTGCTATAGATAAACAGATCGCCCTCCTTAGCTTTTTGCAGCGGACTGATATTATAATCGCCCATTATCACTTTTTCGGGGGCTTTGGTGCTGCCTAACTGCTTTTTGTAATAACCCCATTGCTTGGTTTCGTCGTTTTGGGTTAACAGCCACAAGGGTTGCTTTTCGCTGATGTATTTTAATTCTTCTACACCACCGGCAGCTGCGCCGCCACGACCGCCGCGACCACGGTCTATAAACGGATAGCGGAAGATCAGTTTATTGGCACGGCCCATGCCGTTGGTGAAACTGGTTGCTGCGCCGGTAGCGGCATCAATCTGCCAAATATCAAAGCGGTCGTATAACAACACCGTTTTATCGCCGGCAGTCCAGCCGGCAATGCCGTATGGCCCCGGGTCATCAGGTACATCGTTATCTTCGTCACCCATTTTAGTGCCGGTTGAGGCCGTTAAGTTTGTTTTTTTACCGGTAGCTACATTATAACTGTAGTAAGCCTGGTCTTTTGAATCGAACCAAACCACATAATTGCCAGCCGGCGACATGCTGTAGCGGGCCTTGGTACGGTTAATGATCCTTTTACGCTCGCCTGTTTTGGTGTCTATCAGGTAGGCTTCGTTATAACCGCCGCCGTTCCATTGCGCCTGCACGCGCGATCCGGTATCGGTAGTGCCTAATGCATAACGGGCGTCATTGTTTTCGGGCAGGGTAATTTGTTCAATATATTTATCGGCTAATTGTACCAATTTTTTATCTGCCTCGCCGGGGCGTATTACGGCCAGGTAGCTGCGGCGCAGGTCGCGCTGAAGCGTTTTTAACTGCTCGGGTTGTAGATATTCATCTTTATAGTTCCAGATATCCAGTTTGGCAACTTCAAAATCAACAATAGTGGTATCAAGCGGCTTAGGGATAGGGGCGGTGCCGAAGAAGATACTGCTGCCGTTCCTGCTGAATAATAAGCGCCCTTCACCGGCTACAGCCCATTTAGCCGGCATACCAGCCGAACCAGGGCCTGCAAGTACATCCGCACTGTCTTTTTGGGTATTGTAATAGTATAGTTTAAATGGTTTTACCTGTGCTTTTTCAGGATTCTTTTCGGCGGTAAAAGCCAATTGGCTGCCGGCATCATCAAACACCGGGCTGCGGTAATTACCACGACCAGTGCTAACGGCCTTTAACGAGTCTTTTTCAATATCATAAACAAACATCCCCGATTTGGTGCCTTTTGGCGCGCCACGCAACGGTGCCGTAGCCGCGAATGCCAGCAGTTTGCCGTTTTTGCTTAACTGATATTCGGTTACGTATTTAAAGGTACGCTGTTTGCCGGTTAATAGCTGCTTAAGAGTAAGGTCATCACCTTCGCGGGTGGGCGGGGCAATGGTATTACGCACGGCACGGCGCGAGGTGTCGCTTGCCGCGGGCTTTTTCAACGTATCGGTTTTAGCTGATGCCAGGTAGGCGATAACCGGGGCCTTTTCGGCGATCTTGAACGAACGCACGGCTGGTACTTTGGTAATACTATTGGTGCCCAGCGTAACCAGGCCAAGGGTATCCTTAGGCATTTCGGCCGGGGTTTTCTTTTTGATCTTAGCCATACGTACATCCTTATAAAAAGGACGGATCAGGAAGGCCGCAAATTTAGAATCGGATGTTAAACGGGCGGTATCTGCGCGCGGCACCTGTAGCTGATAGGATTTCAGCGGATCGGTGATCACCAGGTTGGCATCGCCCGCCTGTGGCTTAACTACATATAATATCCACTTGCCATTGTCGCTGATGCTTTGGTTGCTTACAGCTTGCCAGCCATCGTACACCGAATGATCTAAAGGTTTCTTTTGAGCCTGAGCGCCTATATACGCTGCTGATAGTAAGCTTAGCAGTAAAAGTTTACGCATGTTGTTTAGTTTTAATTTGCTGTTACAAGATGCTAAAAATGCCGCTTAGTTAAAAAATGGTACTTAAAAAGTTACATTTAAATATATTTTGCCGAAGAGGTGCTTTCGCTTTTGATAGCTTAAACCCTTGCATATCTGCTGCAGTCAAACTACATTCGTAACCATAATTATAAACCCGATGAAAAAATTATCTCTGTTACTATTTACCTGCATATTATTTACGGCGGGCACCTTCGCACAATCAAAAAACGAAAAGGATGTTGCTGCCGCGGTTGAATTTATGCGTAAAGCCATGGTTGACGGCGACCGTGCCAACCTGACCAAGCTGGCTGCCGAAGACCTGGGCTATGGCCACTCCAGCGGAAAAATACAGAACAAAGCCGAGTTTGTAGAAGCCATTGCCAGCGGTGCATCTGACTTTGTAACCATAGACCTGACCGAGCAAACCATAAAGATAGTTGGCAATACCGCCATTGTACGCCACAAATTAGCCGCCCAAACCAACGACGGGGGCAAGCCCGGCACTGTAGCTTTAGGCATTATGCTGGTATTTCAAAAGCAAAAAGGAGCCTGGTTGCTGCTGGCCCGTCAGGCATATAAGTTGCCTACGCCGTAAATCAGACTTTATATTATACTTGTTATTGCGAGGTATCCCGATAACTATCGGGACGAACTATACATGACCGCTCTTTGAGTGTGCGATTGCTTCGTACCTCGCAATGACAAGTTGGGACTAAACAGGCAAAGCGATCGGAAACTGATCGCTTTGCTTGTTTATCATCGTCGCCGGTTCAAGCGTCCACGCTTGAACCCATTCCTGATTAAGCGTCCACGCTTAATTTAAACGTGAGCGTGTACGTTCAAAATCGCTGTCAAATTGCCTTAATACAAACTTTACGATTTTTTAATGTTGCAGAACAGGGTATAATTTAATCGTTTTGTTAAAAACTAAAATGTTAATAACACAGCACTAAATCGGCATAATGCGCTTGTAATCAATATAGAAGCAATTAATATCAATGTTGATAACTACCCGATAACTGTTAATAAGCTGTTTGTAAAAACGATGATATTTTACTTGACAGATATAGGTTTAGCTGCTACCTTAGATAACATCAAGAACGACGTACTTTGACAGCCTTACAGTAATACAACGTATGAATCGGGTGAACCTTCGGGGGAACTAAAGATCATAAAGAGTTTGCTGAGTTACCCAGAAACACAAAGGCCGAGAGGCTTCTAAACTGAAGGGGAGACTAAAACAGGCATTACGCTGATCGCAGGCGACCACGGTAAGAAGCGAAAACAGGTAACAGGTGCTACATAATATCGGCGTTGGCATAACGAAGATAACAGAAGCGCGGCATCAGGCAGCTTGCAAAAGCGGCGGAAGCAGAGCGGACGAATTTCGGAAGGATGCGGAAGACAATGATAGGAGTACACCGGTCAGAACTACACAAAACTTGGTGCCTTGAGCGCGACTACGGTTGCACGCAGGGTTGGAAACGGGAGATCAATTCGAAAGATGCGGCTCCCGTTTTCGTTTTATACGGATTTTTTCTGGGGATAGTGGTGATTTAACCACAAAGGGCACAAAGGTTTTCCACAAAGAGCACAAAGCCTTATTGGGGGTACAGCGTCATCCTGATTTTTAAATTAAAAAAAGCCACAAAGTCTTTGTGAACTCTGTGGCTTCTCTCTTTGTGCCCTTTGTGGTTAAATCACCATCAAAAAACTATTCCCCTCTCTTCAAACCGAATTTTTCGATCTTACTGTATAGGTGGCTTCGTTGGATATCAATATCATCAGCGGTTTTTGATACGTTCCAGTTGTTTTTTTCGAGCTTGAATTTGATGTATTCGCGTTCGGCAAAATCCTTGTACTCCTGGAAGTTCTTAAACTGGTCGAAATCGGTTTGGGGCGCGGCTGCTGCTCCGGCGGTCGCGCTAACCGGGGCCGATGGATTAGCAAAAGCCCTGACATCGTTATCGGTAATTACTTTATCGCTCAGGATCACCAAACGTTCAACCATATTACGCAACTCGCGGATGTTGCCGGTCCATGGCAATGCCTTTAATGCTTCGATACCGGCTTCGGATACTTTTTTTACCGGCATACCATAATCGTTGCAAATCTCTTCTAAAAAGTTTTGCGTAAGCAGCGGGATATCGTCTTTCCGCTCGTTCAACGGCGGTACATGGATCAGGATCACACTCAGGCGGTGGTATAAGTCCATCCGGAAGTTACCTGCTTCAATTTCTTTTAAAAGATCTTTATTGGTTGCCGCTACTACGCGTACATCTACTTCAATCTCCTTTTCGCCGCCTACCCGGGTAATTTTACTTTCCTGCAGGGCGCGTAATACTTTCGCTTGCGCGGATAGGCTCATATCGCCTATCTCGTCTAAAAACAAAGTACCTCCCGTGGCCGATTCAAACTTGCCGATCCGCTGTTTTACAGCCGATGTAAACGAGCCCTTCTCGTGCCCGAACAATTCGCTCTCGATCAATTCGGAAGGAATGGCCGCACAGTTAACCTCAATTAAAGGCGCGTTGGCCCGGTTAGATTTTTCGTGCAGCCAGCGGGCCACCAGTTCCTTACCACTACCATTAGCGCCGGTGATCAATACACGGGCATCGGTAGGGGCAACGCGGTCAATCGTTTCTTTTATTTTATGTATCGGTTGCGATTCGCCCAGTATGGCGCGGGTTTTAGAAACTTTACGTTTTAAAACTTTTGCCTCGGTAACCAAACTGCCCCTGTCCAGCGCGTTACGGACGGTAATAAGCAGCCGGTTTAGATCGGGTGGTTTAGAGATAAAGTCGAACGCGCCTTTTTTGCTGGCCTCTACAGCGGTTTCAACCGTACCGTGGCCGGATATCATGATAAAAGGAAGATCGGGTTTGATCAGCAATCCTTCGGATAGCACTTCCATGCCGTCCATCCGGTTCATTTTTATATCGCAAAGTACCAGGTCGTAATCGTTATCCCGTATCAGGGCTAATCCATCAATACCGTTATCAATATCGTCTACTGTATAATCTTCGTATTCTAATATTTCTCGCAAGGTGTTGCGGATTGCCCGCTCGTCATCAATAATTAAAATTTTCGCCATTCTGTATCTGGTGTGAAATGTTTCGGGTTAAATATAGGGATTTGTATAGTAAACAAAACACTTTGCAAATTGTGTTAAAAAAAATGCCCCCTTTTTTACAAGGGGGCAAATATCAGCAGCAAAGCTGTAAGCCGGGTTCTGTTTCGCCTTGCGGCGACTTCTATCATTAATCTGTTCTGTACATTGCTGCACAGCTTAAACGACCTACCCATGCCGGCATTTCTTGCGAAAAGGAAGCGAGCAGCTCCGCGTCCGACACCTATTTGGTCTTTCAACTCCTGAGGTTTACCGCAATCCCGGTCGCCCGGGAAAGCCGTGAGCCCTTACCTCACGTTTTCACCCTTACTTCTTGCGAAGCGGTATATTTTCTGTGGCACTTGCTGTCGCCGGCTGACGGCGCCTTCCCGTTAGGAAGCAGGATGCTCTGTGTTGCCCGGACTTTCCTCCGCCCGCCTAAACGGGCAGCGATAGAACGATTTGCTTTGTACAAAGGTAGGGAATAAGTTGGGAAGTCTGAAGTTCTAAGTCTGAAGTCTGAAGTCCAAAGTCGGAAGTTACTTAGGACTTAGGACTTCAGACTTAGAACTTACCTGCATTTCTTCAAATCCCGCTCTACATCATCCGTACTCATTAACCCGGCTTTATTGCCGAACGAATTGGTGACATAGGTTAACACCTGCGCAATCTCTATTGGGCTGAGTTCTGTTGGCGGCATTTTCCCGTCAAACTCCATATGGTTAATGGTTATTTTGCCATCTAATCCATTTTTTAAGCAGCAGGCTAAGTATTTTTTGTTGATTTTAAGATAAGCCGTATCGGTTAGCGGCGGAATAAGCGCGGCCAATCCCTGGCCTTTATCGCCATGGCAGTTTTGGCAATGGCTTTGATAAACGGCCGCTCCGGCCGAATAATAACGGTAATACTCTACCTGCTGCTCGCTTTGACAAGAAACCATCACCGCTATCAGCAATAAAATCGATCCTATAATGGCGCCTGTCCTCATCATTGTGCCATACTTTGATCGGGTTCGGCCTGCAGGGTTTTAATATCGGCAATCAGTTTGGTCACCTGGTCGGGCTGGGTGCCGTCGTAACTTCCGCGGATATGTTTTTGCTTATCGATCAGGATAAAATAGCCATCGTGTACATGTCCGCCGGGGGCCGATTTATCCTCACCGGCCATGCTGAGGTAGCTGGTTGCCAATTTATAGGTCTCTTCTTTTTTTCCCTGTAAAAACCACCAGCTTTGTCCGGTAATACCCAGCTTATCAGCATACTTTTTCATCACCGCTACGCTGTCATATTTAGGATCTATGCTATGCGATATGATCTTAAAATCGCTTACGTTTTTAAACTCGTTATATACATTCAGCATATTACGGTGCATCACCGGGCAAATAGACGGGCAACTGGTGAAAAAGAAATCGGCCACGTAAATTTTACCGTTCAGGCTTTTATCGGTAATGCTATCGCCATACTGGTTTACAAACTTAAAGGCTGGTATAGTTTGATAAATGGTGTCTGTCTCTGTTTTACCATTCACCGTTTTGGTTACCGCATCGCGGTTGCCAAGTATAGGTAAGGCATTGTTTGTTTTTGATTTACAGGAAGCTATAATTATAGCTAAACCTGTTATTACAAATATTGTCTTTTTCATTTTGCTTTAAGGTATTTGCCGGTTTTATCAAGCGCGTTACTAATCAACGAATCTACGCGCTGTATTTGTACTTGCTGATCTTGCAGGTACACCATTACATCCGTATGCGATTTGCCTGTAAAATCCGGATTAAATTTGTGCATCCAATCTTCCATTGCGGCATCGGCTGTGGTTAGTTCCTTCTTTAAATCACCCACCTTTACCATCAATGCCGAATCGGTTGTGGCTTTGGTCAGGCTATCTAATGTTGCTTTGTACTGCACAATCAATTCGCTTTTGCCCATCACTTTATCGTGAATTTTGATCACGTCGTCCATCGTCTTTTTTTCTTCAGCTTTTTCATCCTTACAGGCGCTAAAGGTGCATGCTATCAGCAATGTTGCTATTAATATTTTTGTTTTCATGTGTTGGATTTTTAATTATTTGTCTTTTTCTACCAGTTCCATTCCGCATTTGGGACACAGGCCGGGTTTGTCTTTCAATACATCGGGATGCATGGTGCAGGTATATTGTTTTACAATTTTATGGTTTTTTCCATCAGCAGGCACATTTTTTTTCTGATTGGGATTACTGCAGCCCGCCGATATCGCAATTAGCGCAAATAGCCCCGCTATGATATGGTTTTTCATGATCATTTGTTTTTAATAAAGGCTGCAAAGCCAAATAAAGCTACCAAAAGTACGCTTAATGCCGACAACATGCTCACTACATCCCTAATATCCTTGCCGGCCCAGGTCATCCAAAAAAACTTATGCAGGAAGATAAATGAGAGGCCTTCGGCACGATCAATCCCCGCAACGTGCGCTGCCAGTTTAGATGTGCCGGTTTCTATGTACCAGTTATCGTTACCCGGATAAATGACCATTTGCACGGGCAGGCGTTTGTTGATAAAACCATACTCGTTAGTAAACTGCCTTATGGGCGTTGCCCTTGGTGTAGCTGATTTGCCCTCATACACATTTGGCCACATATAAAAATAAGTCAGGTAATCGGCATATTCCCGGTCACCGTCTGGGGACAGTTTGCCATCGTTTGTATTGTAGTAAAAGATATTCTTCTTGATATCAGTATTTTGGTAATAGCATTTTTCAAATATCTTCACTATGGCTTGTTTTTTAATCAAGCTATCCGCTATGGGCAAATGCAGGTTATCCAGCTTCAAATCGCCGCGCTTAATTAGATATTCATAGGATTTATGCGCAGGGCTGGTATTACGCAGCTTCACTAATAAATGGAACCCTGCACTGATAAAAAACAGCAGCATTAAAAAAGATACGATCAACCCCAGTTGCCGGTGATAGCGGTGTACCCAGCGTTTATCATCCGTGTTATGTGCATTACGTTTTTGGGCTATCTCTTTAAAGCGGTTCCAAAATAAACCGTAAACAGTTATGCCGCTCAACAATGCCAGTAACATGATGCATACCACACCAATCATCACCGCTAACCTTATTTTATCGCCAAATAAGGCGGCCAAAAAATCCCAGGTATGCAGTTGTTCAAATACCCAAAGGAAGGCTTTGCGGGTATTGTTATTAAATGTCCCCATGCGGCTTTGCCCGGTTTCTATGTAAATGTCCATTCCGTCCGGCCTGTCAAAGCTTACCTTCCATACAGGCAACAGATGGTTAATGTACTGATATTGACCGTCGAAGTTTTTTTGCAGCGTGACGGATCTGATCTTCGATATGCTATCCTGTGTAAAATAGCGGGCCAGGTAAATGGCATAATCACGGTCGGCGTTGGGCAGAAATTTGCCATCCGTTGCCGAGTAATAATAGTAAGCGCTATCCTTTTGCAGGATCTGGTAATAAGTGTCCTGATTAAATCTGACCAGTCCGAAATTACGGAATTCGGTCATATGGTTTTGATCCATCACCTGTTGCAGGTTAAGCGCCGGCTTCAGCTCACTTTGTACCGGCTGCTGATAAGTTTCCACAGGGAGGAAAGGCCTGAACCAGTTAGACATGAAGGGGTGTGATAAACCACTGATCGTCCAGCCGATAATGGGTACCAATGCTATCAGCCCTAAAATGCGATGCCATTTGTAAAGACTGCGGCGAAGATTGCTTGTTGATTTTTCCATCAATTTAGTTTTTTGAGAATGAATAGCTGATACCTAAAGTACAGATGCGCGGCGGTGCAGCGTTATAGGTATCACCATATTGGTTGCTGGTTACGGTGGTGGCGTATAGTTGATTAGTTAAATTCAATACATTAAACCAAATACCTATACCTTTTAGCGCGTCGTGCTTAAAATCGTAACCCATGCGCAGGTTATAGATCTCATAACCGCTATAAGTTTTAGTATTGGCCGGATTAGTAAAGTAATGATTAATATGCTGCCATTCGCCCGAGACGCGGAAGCCTGAAAAACATTCAGGTTTATAAGTGATCTCTGAATTGGCTATCCAGGCAGGGGCGTTGTTCATGCGGTTGCCATTATAAACCAGGCTGTAATTTTGCCCGGTGGCGTAGTTTGTCCGCACTTCACTATAATCCAGATAAGTATGGCGGGCATTAGTGCCGTTAAACCTGATGGTTAATTGCTTAACAGGAGCGTAGGTTATCGCATATTCTATACCCCGGTGCCTGGTTGCACCCGCGTTTTGGTTTTGCGTGGTATTATCGGGGAGCAGCTGGTTAATGATCTCGTTACGGCCTTCCAGATCATATATGCTTACCTCTACAAACACTTTTTTGTCCAGTGCGGAGAACCAGCCTCCTAATTCATAATTATTAAAGGTGGCCTGCTTTAGCGGGGTTACCTGGCGCGAGCTATACAGGTCGCCCGTCTCCGGCGGCTGGAAACCGACGCTATAATTGGCGTATAAACCTTTGTTATTACCCAGGTTATAAGTTAAACCCAGCTTTGGCGCAACAATGTTAAAGTTATTGGTTTCCTGCTGTTTATATTTTGTATTTGATGCCGGCAAACTATTAATAAAGGCATAGTGCACACGATCGTACCGTAAGCCCATGGTTATCCTTACAGGATCTGACGGCCTGATCTCATATTGCGTGTAAGCTGCATAATTGAATAGTTTGATATGGTAATCGTCAATATAAGTACCTGTATTGGTGAAACCGGTGTAATAGTTATTAGCTACATCTTTTTGGATGTTGAGGAACTGCGCATAGTAACCGCTCGGACTGTCATCCAGATAAGCGCCAACAATTAAACGGGAGCGGAGGAAACTAAAATTAGCACGGTGTTGTGCCAGTAAGCCATAGCTTTTAAATTTCTGATCGTTTACCTGCCCGTTGGAACTAAGATAAGCACCGCTTGCACTCCGCATATCCGAGATATAATAACTGGGTAATTGCGCGGTTGAGTTATCACGGTAAAAAGCGGTAATAAAAGTACTGTTCTGCACATTCCAATTATGCTCCAACCGCGCGTTGGCCCTGAAGGCGTTTACCTTACGATAGGTGAAGCGCTGGTTGCTGCCATAGCTGCGGCTATAAAAGCGGGTACTATCTAAACTGCCCGGTGTTTGGGTATCGAGGTTATTGTATGATGCGGCCGCGGTTAATTTTGTATGATTATCAAAATCGTAAGTGGCTTTCAGGTTGGCGGAGTACTTGTCAAAATCAGAATAATCCTGCCAGCTATCCTTTTGATGGGCGATATAACCACCGGCATACATGCCAAATTTGCCCGAACTAAAGCCGCCGTCAGCATCAACACGGCGGTAATGATAGCTATCGCCCTGTATAGCCACGTTACCCGCATAACCCGATGGCGGATTTTGTGTGATGAAATTCACCGCGCCGCCAACCGAATTGCTGCCGTATAATGATGATGCCGGCCCTTTGATCACCTCGATGTCACGTACGTCCGACATATTGATCTCGTAAAGGGAATTATGATTGAAGATCCCCGTGGGGCGGATAGGGAGGCCATCTTCCATATACAGATACAGCGCGTTATAAGTAATAGGCTGGCGAATGGCCATGGTATGCTGCTCGTTACCAAGGTTAACCATGTAAACGCCGGCTACCTTGTTCAGCAATTGGTATAGCGCCGTGGCTTTTGTATCCTGTATCTGTACAGAGCTGATTTTACTGATGGCGATAGGCGCATCCTGCCGTGCCTGTCGCTCGCGGTTGGCCGAGATAATAACAGGCTGCAGATCTATGGATGAACGGACTAATCTGATATCTAATACATCACCCGATGGTATATTTTGCATACTAACAGATTGGTTGGTATAACCCATCAAACTAAACTGTATATAGCCTGCTGAATGTGCTGTCAGGGTAATGCTGTACCTGCCTTTGGCATCGGTTGTAGTATGCTGCGCGTTATCGCTTGTACTGATGGTTACACCCGGGAGCCCCTCATGTGTAATGTCATCGGTAACTGTGCCTTTTATGGTTTGGCAATAGCCCGGAATTGATAGGATGGAGAGATAAATACAAATAAGAATTTGCTTCATATAAGTTAATTTAATAATCTGTATTACAGATTATTATTAAATAATAAACTAAAGGATTGGATAGGAGAGAATTACACTTGCGCTCGTTTGTAACGAGTGCTTCATACTGCATAGCGATTGCATCGCAAGGCGTCGCAGACGCCAAACCATGTTAAGCACTCGTTACAAACGAGCGCAAGCATGTAACAAGGTCAGCATGACCTATTTTATCCTATCTTAAAAGAAAATTTATGAAGCAAATTGCGGAGGGCGCAACAGATTGAGCGGTACGTTTTGAAGCGCCATAGCCTTATACCGGTCGGGGAAAACCTGCAGCAGGACGGATGGAAAATTTATCTTATTTACCGATGGGCAGAAGACCTGCTGTATCAGGTTTTTTTGCGTTTGTTGCTCTTCGCTTTTTTCCTTGTCTTCGGCCAGCCTGATCTTTTTCATCAGATAACAGCGTCCGTTACAGTGTAATTGGGGTTTGTCGCGGTTTTCGCAAAGGGTGCTGGCAATGTATTTTTGGTTCATTTCAAAGCCTGCAAATACAAACAACCGGGTAAAATTAGCCGCCAGGGTGCAAAATATCAGCAATATGATTATACCGCGTTGAAACATCGGTGCAAAGGTAACAGAAACAGCGGGTGTTTTAAAGAAATTTGCCGATATCCCTGCTGTTATGGTTCGGCAAGTTCAGCACCATAATATCCGATTATAATCCCCTGGCATAGAAAATATAATCGGTAACCGGTAATTGCTCCACCCCGGCAAACTTTAACTGGTACCCCGCTTGTGCCCGGTGATGGGTACCGTGGTTGATGACATGTGTCAGCACATCACGTATTACACTGGTAAAGGTATCGCCGCGTAAGTTTTTGTAAGTGATGGTATCATCAACATTCTTATCCTGCAACTCATTCAGGTAATCTATCCAGTCCTGGTGGTTTTTCCCGGTAATTTCAATCATTTCTTCGGCCGACCAATCGGGCCATAGCGGGCCTGTGGGCAAGGGGTGGTTTTTACAACGCAGCAGCCATACTTGCTGCGCAGCCAGCATATGGGCCATTAAACCGGCCGCTTTACCGGTATCCATGCCCGATGCTATCATGGTATCCAGGATAGCTAAATTGGTATGGCTATCGTAATCAAACAGTGTTTTAAAGTGAGCGATCATGTTAGTCAATTATTTATTACGCGGGATGATGAAACCATTTTTAACAGCATCCATGCCAATTTTGGGGTAATAATCCATAGCTGCCGGGGCCGATAGCAATAGCAGCATACTTTCCTCGCCAATTGCTTCACGGGTTAGGGCTACCAACTTTTTACCAATGCCAGCTTTTTTATATTCTTCACGGATAGCCAGGTCAGACAGGTAGCAGCAATAACAAAAATCAGTCAGCGAGCGGGCCACACCAACCAGCAGGTCGCCATCCCAGGCGGTTACAAACAGGTTAGAATTATCATACATTTTTTGGATCCGGGCCTCGTCCTTAGTAGGGCGGTTAAGGCCGGCGCTTTCATACAGGCTGATAACCTGTTGAGTGCCGGGTTTTATGGTAGTGCTGTAAGTGATGCTCATGCTTGTGATTTGCTTGAGGTACAAATGTAAAAAGAGCCCGGATTAATCGGGGTTCTTTTTAAAAGTTATTGGCGATGATTTAGTGAATTTCATTTTTTTATCAGTCGGTTATGGAAAAGCAGATGGTAAAGCATCATGGTAATATTAATTATCCATTAAAATAATCAATATATGCAGCCCATTACCAAAATCACTATTCCGCAACCCTGCCACGAGCACTGGGATAATATGACTGAAAGCAACAGTGGCCGTTTTTGTGGCAGTTGCAG
Source organism: Mucilaginibacter sp. GW821-FHT07H05 (assembly GCF_059418485.1). Taxonomy (NCBI): domain Bacteria; kingdom Pseudomonadati; phylum Bacteroidota; class Sphingobacteriia; order Sphingobacteriales; family Sphingobacteriaceae; genus Mucilaginibacter; species Mucilaginibacter sp. GW821-FHT07H05. The sequence continues at coordinate 246,522 of NZ_JBWKPY010000003.1, read as the reverse complement.
TAAAACGGTTGTTGATTTTACAAGCATGACCGACCGGCAGGTTATTGATTACCTGTCCGCAGCGCATCAAAAAACATGCGGGCGCTTTAGTGAAGCGCAGTATAGTGCCATCAATCATCGTTTATACGCGGATAATTTGCCATCGGCCAGTTGGTGGAAGCGAGTGGTTTTAGCGGTGACCATGCTGACATCGGCACAGTACCTGAAAGCGCAAACTGCACCTGCAAAGCCAAACACCGAACAAGCCCCTATCAGTATTATGATGGGAAAGGTCGCGATAGCTTCCAAAGACTCGACTTACCACACCGTAATTGGCGGTATTATTGATGCAGCCGACAAATCGGTATTACCAGGTGTTACCATTAAAGTGGAAGGAACAACTATTGGAACGATGACCAATGCCGAAGGTAAATTTATGTTACGGGTTCCTGTATCTGCCACCCGGTTGGTGGTTTCTTTTGTGGGTTATAATAGCCAATCCATCCTGATCGATTCTAAATCTGAACAAATACAGCCGATAGCTTTAAAAATGCAGGCGGCATTAATGGGTGAAGTAATTGTAGTAAAAAGAGCTTCCTTTTTTACACGTGTGTATTACCGTTTTATCAAACGCCCTATCAGGAAAATTTTTGGTTGATTATCCCAGCAAATCCATCAAAACCCCTTCTTTAAGCGAATACATGGACATAGCCACCTGATCAATCTGCAGCCTGTCCATCATATAGCGGGTAATCAGTGAGGCTACCACAATCATATCTACCCGTAGCGGAATAATGCCCCTGGTGGCTTTCCGTTCATCGTGCGATGAAGAGATCAGCCGGGCGGTTAATTCCATAAATTCGTGCGTGTTAAATTCCATGCATTTAATGGCTTTCAGATCGAACGGATGGCCTTTCTCCAGTTCTATCACTTCGGCAAAGGTCTCGAACGCGCCCGATGAGCCGATGAGTTTTTTGATGGACACATTTTTTGTCGCTTCGAAAAGAGGAGCGAGGATATGATCGAGATAGGCCTGCAGGTTACTGATCGCTTCGGCGGTTATCGGGTCATCGTGGTGGAATTTGTCCATTAACCGTGCCGCGCCAATTTCAAAGCTTTGTTTCCAGCTGATATGATCCTGATCGCAAATAATAAACTCAACGCTGCCGCCGCCAATATCAATGATCAGCGTATTCTCGTTTGATAAGCAGCCCGATGCTTTAACGCCTTTGTAAATATAAGCCGCTTCACGGTCGCCATCTATCACTTCAATACTGATACCTGTATTTTGCTTTACCTGTTCAATAAAATCGGGGCCGTTTGATGTGCTGCGCAAAGCAGATGTGGCTATGGCTTTAACCTCCCCAACATCATACCTGTCCATGTTTTGCCTGAATTTCTCCATGGTTTTAATACCGCGCTCAAAAGCATCAGGCTGAATAATCCCTTTGTTAATACCACCCTGCCCCAGGCGTACAGGTTCGTACAAATGTAAAAGCTCCTTTGGGTCGTCAATATTTGCTTCGGCAATCAACAGGTGAAAAGTGTTGGTGCCAAGGTCCATTACGGCTATAGGTTTATTCATGTAGCTGTAAAACTAAAAAATCCCCGTAAATGTTTTAGCAAAATTTACGGGGATAGTAATTGTTGATATTGTTTTGGGTTTGGTGTGCTGATTTAGAATTTAACCACAAAGGCCACAAAGAGAGAAATCACAAAGGGCACAGAGGTATATTCAATTTTCTTTACTATTCTTTATAAAAAAACCATTTGGTCAGTTCCTTGTAGCTGGTCTTTTTACCGTACATCAGGATCCCTACACGATAGATACGCGCGGCCACCCAGGTGGTAAATAAAAACCCAATGATCATCATAAAAGCCGATAGGGCCAGTTGCCAGTCGGGCACGCCGAAAGGTACCCGCACCATCATAGCCACCGGGGCTGTAAACGGTATCACTGATAACCAAAATGCCAATGAACTATCCGGATTATTGATCAAAAATGCAAATGAGAGTATATACGTAAACAGCAGCGGTAAGGTTATAGGGAACATAAATTGCTGTGTTTCTGTCTCACTATCAACCGCCGAACCTACCGCCGCAAATAGTGCGCTGTAAAGCAGGTAGCCGCTTATAAAATAAAATATAAAACAGCTTAATATGAAAGTAAAGTTAATCGTATTCAGGCTGTCGTAAAACTCAATAACAGGGCTTTTTGGAGCGGTAGTGGGTGCTGCTACAGCTGTTTTTTCGCCGGGTTTATGATAGGTTTTTTCCGTTTGAACAGGAATCTTATCTTTCATAAATACCTTGCCGGCAATGATAGTTACACCGGTTGATAATATGATCCACAGCAAAAACTGGGTTAAGCCAACCATGCCTACACCAATAATTTTACCCAGCATTAACTGGAAAGGCTTAACCGAAGAAACAATAACCTCGATAATGCGATTGGTTTTTTCTTCGATAACCCCACGCATCACCTGCGCGCCATAAATAAATAAAGAGATGTAGATCAGTATGGCTCCAGCAATACCTGCGCCATAAGCCGCGCCTACACTGCTGTCCTTCACACCATTGTCGGTTATTTCTAAAGCTTTAATAGAAATGTCGGTTTTTATCGCCCTTAATTTAGCGGTATCAATACCTGCCTTAACCATGCTGTAGTCGCTGGCAATCTGATTCATCTGGTTTTCAATATCGTTTAAGATACTAAAGTTAGGCTTGCTTTGCGATAACATTTTAACCTGGCCCTTTTTGGTATAATCGGCAGGGATCTGTAATAAAAAATCATCTTTATCCTTTTTTTCATTTGCCTTAGCCTGTTGTGCCGCGTTTGTAGCATCTATAAACTGTAAATTCTTTTTATTGTGAAATTTACCCTGAAAAATACCACTTTCGTCATGTACGCGTATTATGTGGGCGGTGTTTATTTCGTCGCTATTGGCAACTATCAGGAAAATTATACCATACATAGCCAGTATTAACCCGGGCACCAGCAAGGTCATTACCACAAACGATTTCTTTTTTACACGCGTAAGGTATTCGCGTTGTATAATGAGTAATACTTTATTCATGGCTTATTTATTCTGGTTTACTTTATTAATAAATACTTCGTTAAGGCTGGGGATCACTTCCTGCAGCATAGTGATATGCACTTTGGGGATCAGGTATTGCAATATCTCGTTTGATGTTTTTCCGTTCAGTTTAATCCGCATGGTATGGGTATCCATACCGGGCAGGTCTTCTATCAAATCAAACGGTTGGTTGCCGTCAAGGTTCAACTTATCGCCGCTATATTCAACCAAATAAGTATCGTTACGGTACGAGTTGCGGATATCGCGCACTTTGCCGTCCAGTATTTTTTTAGATTTATTAATAAGGGCGATAGCGCTGCACATTTCCTCAACCGATTCCATCCGGTGGGTACTGAACAGTATGGTAGCGCCTTTTTTATTCAACTCCAGTATCTCGTCCTTTATCTCTTCGGCATTTACCGGGTCGAACCCGCTAAACGGCTCATCCAGAATGATCAGTTCGGGTTCGTGCAAAATAGTGGCCACAAACTGGGCCTTTTGCTGCATCCCTTTCGATAGCTCCTCTACTTTTTTAGACCACCAGCTTTCTATCTTCAGTTTTTCGAACCAGTATTTCAGGCGTTTGCGGGCCTCGTCGCGGCTTAAGCCTTTCAGGCGGGCCAGGTATATCATCTGCTCGCCGATCTCCATTTTTTTATACAGGCCGCGTTCTTCTGGCATGTAGCCAATGCGTTCGATATGACTTTGGTTCAGCTTTTCGCCATTGAAAAGTATTTCGCCGCTATCGGGCGCGGTAATTTGGTTGATAATGCGGATGAGGGAAGTTTTGCCGGCGCCGTTAGGGCCTAACAGACCGAAGATCTGCCCGCTTTCAACTTCTAAACTTACATCGCTTAACGCGCGATGCCCGGCGTATTGTTTAACAATATTACGGATGCTTAACATTTTTGGTAGTTCAGTTATTTTAGTGTGATTTCAATTTTAGATGAAAGTACAACTATTATGTTACATTTAAATGCCGGATTATTTTAGTGTGATTTCAATAGAATAGCAGTTTTCCGGGCATACCAAAAGCAAACGGGTTATTGAATTTACCACATCAGATGAAGCGCCCGTATATCAACCGGATGAAGATAACCTGCTAATTTTTACCCGGAAAAGGCTGAGCAATACGTAGTATCAACAGACAAATAAGCAAGCAGTGGCCTAAATTGATGTTTGCTATTTTATATTATAACTCACAATAGTTTGTCGGGCAATTACCTGTGTGCCAAAATAAACGTCAACTTCAATTATGCCAACGCCTTTGGCTACAAAGTATTCAACTACGCCATCGGTAACAAATTGGCCACTGCTTATGGTTGATTGGGATTCTACCCGGGTATGGATCACATTTTTAAAAGATTTTCCGTTTACTGTTTTAGTAGCGCCTTTTTCAACTATGGTACCAACAAACTGGATGTCAGTACCAAAAATAGGGCCGCTGTAATTGCCCTTGGCAGTATAGGTGCCGCCAACCGGCAAAGTATCGTCCAGGTAAGTTTCTTCAATATTTTCTTTGGGGTCGGTTTCTTCATTAAGACTGGCATACCTACCGTTACTGTGACCGAAAAAGCCTTCGGAGGTCTCTGTTGATGAGACGGCCAGGCATTTATAATATACGCGGCCGTTAAAGGTTTTAACATCACCGGTCATGGTCATAGTAATCTGATCAAGCGCGGTTTGCCCTGCTACCTGTATACTATATTTCCAGGTAGAACCTTTAGTTACGGGTTGATAACTATCTGAATTGGTTGTACCGCCTTCGGCATTGGGGCCAACAACTTCTTTTAAACCGCAGCCTGATGCGAATAATAAAAAGGCGATTAATGTGATAGGGATAAGGTTTTTCATATTGACGCGAAAATAATAAAATCTTTTTAAAAGCCAATGAGATAGTTAGTTATAACAGGTAAACGCATCTAAATCATTTAGTGAAGGGCACAACATTTAGATGTTTTTCAGCGTCAAAAAAATGTGTTATTTAGGGTTAACACGTTTAAAAGTTAAAATATTGACTATCAAATATTTGTATCAAATTATGCGTGAATTGTGTTAAGTTGTGTTAACCCAAAGTTTGATTTACAGGCGTGCTGTTGTTTGCCCTATATTTACCATGATCCAGATATAGCCAATACATCATGCAAATATTTTTGATATCTACAATTCAACATTTCTTATAACTTTGATTTTGCATGAAGAAAATACTGATAGCCAATCGTGGTGAAATAGCTTTAAGGGTAATGCGCTCCGCGCGCGAAATGGGGATCAAAACCGTAGCAGTATATTCGGCTGCCGATAGGGATGCCCTGCACGTACGTTACGCCGATGAAGCCGTTTTTATAGGTGAGGCACCCAGTAACCAAAGCTATCTGGTCGGTGAAAAAATCATTGATGCCTGCCGGAAAACCGGCGCTGAAGCTATCCATCCGGGCTATGGCTTCCTTTCAGAAAACCCGGCTTTTGCCCGCCTGGTCAGAGAATCAGGGTTGATCCTGATCGGCCCTTCGCCCGAGGCGATGGAGGTGATGGGTAATAAACTATCTGCGAAAGCTGCTGCTTTAAAATACGATATTCCCATGGTGCCCGGCACCGAAGAAGCCATAACCGATGTATCCGAAGCCAAAGCGCGCGCTGTTGAAGTGGGTTTTCCTATCCTCATTAAAGCGGCCGCGGGTGGCGGTGGCAAAGGCATGCGTATAGTAGAGCAGGCGAGTGATTTTGAAGAGCAAATGCAATTAGCGGTATCCGAAGCTACTTCGGCTTTTGGGGATGGATCGGTGTTTATTGAACGGTATGTATCGTCGCCACGGCATATCGAAATACAGGTATTGGGAGACACACATGGTAATATCGTGCACCTGTTTGAGCGGGAATGCTCGGTACAGCGTCGCCACCAAAAAGTAATTGAGGAAGCGCCATCATCAGTATTAACGCCCGAAATACGCCAGCAAATGGGCAAATGCGCGGTAGATGTTGCACGGTCTGTAAATTATACCGGCGCCGGCACGGTTGAGTTTATCCTGGACGAACAGCTTAACTTCTATTTCCTGGAGATGAATACCCGCCTGCAGGTGGAGCATCCGGTTACCGAACTGATAACCGGTATAGACCTGGTAAAAGAGCAGATCAGGATTGCAAGGGGAGAAGCGATCAGTTTTAAGCAGGAAGACCTGAATATTATCGGTCATGCTATTGAACTGCGGGTATATGCCGAAGACCCGGCCAATAACTTTTTACCCGACATCGGTACCCTGCAAACCTATATCACACCCAAAGGCCCTGGGGTTAGGGTAGATGACGGTTTTGAACAAGGCATGGAGATCCCCATCTATTACGACCCGATGATAGCTAAACTGGTGGTATACGGTAAAGACCGCGCCGAGGCAACCGAACGTATGGTGCGCGCTATTGACGAATATATCATTACCGGCATCACAACAACGCTGGCTTTCGGCAAGTTTGTTATGCAGCACCCGGCATTTACATCGGGGCAGTTTGATACGCATTTTGTAAAGAAATATTTTACCCCCGAGTTGCTGCAAACCGAAAAACCGCAGGAAGCATTTATTGCCGCATTAGTAATGGAGCAATTGCTGAGTGATAAAAAGCAGGTAAAAGGCAGTACATCAACATCAGCAATTACTTCAAATTGGGTTACCAAACGCAGGATGCTATAACTATATGCCCGCCGGTTTTTGCCAAAAGTAAGTTGGGTTATTAGTAGCGTACCTGTTCGATTCTTTTACCGAACCACCTGAAATATGCAGTGTAGTGAAATTGCCCGGGTATAGGTTAATATACTGAATGGCAGGTTTACCTGGCCTGGAGGTTTCTATGTCCCATTCGCTTTTTGACGCGCATTGCAGCCAGTACAGGTTTTTAGACATATAGTAACCCAGGTAATAATCCTTAGTCTGTTTGTTTTGGTTATTCCAGTTGGCATCGGGGTTTAAAATAAGGTTAGCGGTGCCGCTTTTTACCAGCTGCTCCCTAACTTCTTCAATGTTCAATAAGTTACCTTTAGTATCTGTTACATAAGCGTTAAAAGTTGGATCCATCCAAACCCATTTGTTTAATGTGTTAGCCCATACTACCGTAATTACATGGCAATCATTATCCAGGGTGTCTTTAGGCATACAGGTAACCACTCTTGCTTTAAAGCCTTCGGCCTGGTAAACATCCCTTAGTATGGTGGCCATCATACGGCAATTAACGCCCCGTTTTTCTTTTTGGCAAACAGCAATCAGGTCTATCGCGTTTCTTGATGGCGGATTGTTCGAGCCTCCATCATGGCGCACCACGTTATGTACCCAATAAAGCAGGTTTTTAAATTTGCTGATCTCGTTACCGGTACCACTGACAGAATCTAAATTAAACTTGCTTTTAAGGTTAACCAGCACAGGGTCAGTAGCCTGTTGATAGCTGAACGATGGCATATCTTTGCCTGTAGCTTTATTATAAGGCCCGGCTTTTGTCAGGATGTATCCCATATCGCCGCGTCCGCGCAGTGTATTTAAAGCGGCTTTAAAGCGCTTATCATTATGCAGGCTTTCCAGGTCGGTATCAACTTTGGTATTAGCATAATTAGCATAGCCCAGGCTTACACATTTTTCAAGCGCGGTAAGTGCCTGCTCTTTTTTGCCCTGTAAATTAATATAGCAGGCCAGGTTGTAGTACATGCCTGGATAATACACCTTAACACTCCGTTGTATGGCTGGCGAAGCATGCTCATACTTATCTATCCATTCGGCACATAAATTACCGGCTGTAAGGTACTCTTTTTTCTCTGTCGCAGCGCGGCGGTCATTTTCGAGTTTGGTAGTGTAATTTGTAAATTCAGTAACTTCTGCCGGTACCGGTTGCGATTGGGATCTTGCAAATAAGGTTACGAAGCAAATAAGGGTAGTTAATAATAGTTTCTGCATGGCGTAATTTTTTTTTGATAAGATGTTTTACAAGATTAAAAGGTTGCAGTAAGATTAAAAAATATTTTAAACCGCAGGTGATCCTTGCAATGAGATATAGCACTTTAGCATGAACGCCCCCTTTTTTGTCGCGGATTGCCCTCATTGTATGGGGTAAGGTATGTTGTTTTTGATAGTATTATCTTAGTAAACAGATTTAAATAAACCAACCAAAATGAGAAAGGTAATTTATGGAATTAACCTGACAGCAGACGGCTGCTGCGACCATACCAAAGGGAACGCCAGTGCAGAGATCCATCAATATTTTACAGATTTGATGCACGATGTTGACCTGCTTGTTTATGGGCGCAAGACCTACGAGTTGATGGTTCCTTATTGGCCCGAAGTAGCGAAAAATCTATCGGGGTCAAAAACAGAAAATGAATTTGCGCGAACATTTGATGCCATAGATAAAGTTGTTTTTTCCCGGTCATTAGAAAATGCCGGTGGTAATACCAGGATTATTCGTGAAAACCTGGCTGACGAATTTTTAAAACTGAAACAGCAGCCGGGCAAAAATATTTCAATCGGAGGGGTAGATCTGCCATCACAATTGATAGCGCTCGGCTTGGTTGATGAATTTTACTTTGTCATTCATCCCGTACTGGCTGGGGAAGGAAGACGATTAATGGAAGATACCAGCCTCTCGGAAAAGTTTAATATAAAACTGATTGATGCTAAGGTGCTTAAATCAGGATTTGTGGCACTTCATTACATCAAACAGTAACGGCCATTAAATCACGATTCAGATATAATCTTTACAGCCAGTTCATCAATCAGTGCAATTTGCGCCGGGTTAATCTTTTCCCGCGCAGTAACTAAATCAAACCAACTGGCTTTATCCACTTCGGGTATCTCTATCGTTTTGCCCGATTTGGGCGGCCATTCAAAGGGAAAGGTATTGCTTTTTATATTGTTCTCGTCTATATCGCCCTCGACAGCCCAGGCGTGTATGGTTTTGCCGCTTTTAAGTTTAACAGGTTTTAGTTTGATGAAATGGCCATCAATGGGCTGACCGGTTTCTTCCAGAAATTCCCGCTTAGCGGCAATAAGTGCATCTTCATTTTCCAAAAACTCACCTTTGGGGATGGACCATGCCCCCACGTCCTTGTTTTTCCAAAAAGGCCCGCCGGGATGCACCAGGAAAACCTGTAAGACCTTATTTTTTTTGCGATATACTAATATGCCAGCGCTTTGTTTCAATTGATTATATTTGAATATAAGGATAACCAATTATTTGCCATTATGATTGACGAAAGATGGACAAAATTTAAAGTTACTGCAGATTATAATGCTTCTGTGCGGGCAGTTTATGAAGCCTGGACCACTCAGGCCGGCTTAGAGAGCTGGTTTTTGCGCGATGCCTTGTTTTATACCGTTGCCGGGCGCCAGCGCGCTAATGATGAATTTATACTAAAAGAAGACACCTACTTGTGGCGCTGGCATGGTTACGCCGATTCGGTTTTTGAGACAGGGGCTATTTTAGAAACAAACGGGAGCGATTACCTGAAATTCACATTTTCGGGCGGCACCGTGGTAAGCGTAAATATCGGAAGCAAATACGGTTTAACCATAGCCGAACTGGTGCAGGAAAATATCCCGGTAGAGGAAGACCCAGCCAAAAATCTTTTTATAGGATGCCAAACGGGCTGGTTGTTTTATATGGCTAACCTGAAATCGATACTGGAAGGTGGTATAGATCTGCGTAGTAAAAGGGAAGATGTACCCAGCAGTTTTAAATAGCAGTGCAATAGGGGGGCTTTAAATCTGTCGCACTAATGACCAATCTCTAATCGCCAATCACTAAATTTGCCCCCATGTTTACCGGAATTATAGAAACCTTAGGAAAAGTAACCGATTTAAAGCACGATCAGGGTAACCTGCATATTATTGTTACTTCGGATATATCGCACGAGTTAAAGATAGATCAGTCGGTTGCCCACAATGGCGTTTGCTTAACCGTTGTAGCTATTGCCGATGGCAGCCATACCGTTACCGCTATTGAAGAAACACTGAATAAAACCAATATTGGCCACCTGAAAGTAAACGACCCGGTAAACCTGGAACGCTGCATGCAAATGAATGCCCGGTTAGATGGCCACATTGTGCAGGGCCATGTTGATCAAACCGCGCTGTGTACCCATTACAAAGAACTGGATGGCAGTTGGGAATATACCTTTGAATACGATGCTTCCAAGGGCAATGTAACGGTAGAGAAAGGTTCTATCTGTATCAACGGCATCAGCTTAACAGTGGTTAATTCAAATAATAACAGCTTTTCGGTAGCTATTATCCCTTATACTTACCAGCATACCAACCTGCAAAACGTACGCGAAGGCGATACCGTAAACCTGGAGTTTGATATTATTGGGAAGTATGTTGCCCGGCTGATGCAGCGGTAGTTTTATTCTGAAGCTGATTGATACGGCTTTGTGTATAATTAATAAAGTCCTGCTGCATTTTTGGCGGTTTCGATTCCAGGAATTTTTTGTAATATTTTATGGCGCTGGCTGTGTCCTTTAAGCGGGCATCAAGCAGGTTGGCCAGTATATAATAATTCATGGGGTTACTTGTCTCGGGTATTGATTTTTGATAGGCGGCTGCCGCCATTTTATAATATTTTGCTGCGGTTGCCTTATCTTTTAATTGGGTACCGTATAGATCGGCCATGGCGGCATAAATAGCCGGGTCTTCCCTAAATTGTAAGCCTTTTTGATAAGCCAGCACCGCGTTTTTGTAAGCGCCTTTGCGCTCATTATTATCAGCTATTTCGCCGTAGTACGACGCTGCGTTACCAGATATGGCCTGTGCCAGCGTATTGTTTAACCATACAATGGCCTGATTGTAATCCTTCAATCCTTTATAGCATAAAGATGTATAGTAACAGCTGTATTCGGTTTGATCGATGCCTTTTATAGCCGATAATATTTCTGCCCCGCAGGCATAATTTCTTAAACTATAATAGGATACCCCCATTTTATACATGACCTGCGCATCCGCGGCTTCAAGCGTTACTAATTTTCGGCACACATCAATGGTTTCAGCATACTTTTTTTCTTTAAAAAGCAGGCTCGCCATGCTTTGTAAAATAAAGATATTGTCCGGGTCGCTTTCCGCGGCTTTGTTTAACACCACAAGCGCCTGGTCAAAGCGTTTTTGAGCGATGTAGAACGAGCTGAGATCAACTGCTATATCAACATCAAAATAATTCAGTTTATTAGCTTTTTGAAGGTATTTAACCGTTGCAACGGTATCCTTTTTATCTGCAGCAATGGTAGCCAGTTTGGTATATACCGAAATATTGGTGGTATCCATTAATAAGATCTTTTTGAAAAATACCTCGGCCTTTTGGTTATTACCACGTTTCAGGTTAATATTACCGATGCTGAATAAAGCCGCCTCGTTAGTAGTATCGATATCATAAATGCGCTGGTAATAAGCTTGCGACTCGGGCAACTTATTGGCCATATTGGTAGTATAAGCCAGGCGCGACAGTACTTTAACATCCGTAATTGGTTCGGGAAATATTTTTTTCAGGTAATCAACTGCATCCTGATAGCGCTGGGCCTGGTAATATTCCAGCAGCAGGGCATCATCTGCCTTAGTGGATTGCTGGGCAAAGGAAACCGAGAAGCAAAAGAGCAATGCGAAGGTGAGGAGTGTAGTTTTCATAACAGCTAATATAAAACTAAAGTATTAGTTATAAATGATACATCCAAATATTTGAACAAATTTTGTTTTTAGGTGTTGAGTAAATATTAATTCACCATAAATCGTAAAACAAAATGGATACGTTGAAGAAATTTGCCCTGATGGAAAAAATAGTCCATGAGTTAGAAGACTTGAAGAACAGCCAGCAGGCCATTATACAAAAATTAGCTAAGATAGAAGTTGATAATATCGACCTGGGCAATAAAAGACTGGATAAAGATTTGCCCGATATGCATCAGCGCGTATCAGATAACCTGGATACTATTGCAAGTATATTGGAAGATTTTGCTACCCAAACTGATAAGTTTAGCGATAAAAATAATGTTGCCGCCTTGCGCGAACAGGAAGCTATCGGTAAATTGTAAATTCAAGAGGAATAGAAGAGGGCCATTCAATTTGAATGGCCTTTTTTATGCCTGGCTGACAAGCTTTTTATTAAAAAATAACGGACAAGAAAAACTTATATAATACCCTTTTGTTGATTGGGGCATGAACCGCCTGCTTAAAAAACTTGAAAAAATAGGCCGCGACCCGAAGGTGACCGCAAAAGCTGTAGGCCTATGCTATGTTTCGGATAGTACGCCCGGATATACCCGCAAAAAATCGGGCAGCGGTTTTTCATTTTATGATGCCGATGGTAAGTTGGTAAAGGACAAGGAACTGCTAACCCGGTTTAAAAAGCTGGTCATTCCCCCGGCATACACCCATGTTTGGATCTCGCCGAAAGAGAACGGGCACCTGCAATTTACCGGTGTTGACGCGGTTGGACGCAAGCAGTACCGTTATCACCCGTACTGGAACCAGATCCGTAACCAATCAAAATATCATCGCCTGCAAAGTTTTGCCGCGGCATTGCCGGGCATCAGGCAACGGGTAGATAAGGATTTGACCCGGCCCAATATGGATCATGAAAAAGTAGTGGCGCTGATTATACGTTTGATGGAACTAACCAGCATCAGGGTAGGGAACGAATCGTACAAGAAGCTGTATGGCTCGTTTGGCTTAACCACGCTGATGGATAAGCATGTTAAACTGGATGGTGCAAAGATCAATTTTGAGTTTAAGGGCAAAAAAGGTGTCTTTCATAAAGTAACCCTGCAAAGCCGCAGACTGGCCCGGTTGGTAAAACAATGCCGCGATATACCGGGTAAGGAGCTATTTCAATACTATAATGCCGATGACCAAAGGTGCACGGTGGGATCGGGTGATGTGAACAACTATTTAAAGGAAATAACAGGGGAGGATTTTACCGCTAAGGATTTCCGTACCTGGACGGGCAGTGTGAGCGCCTTGTATGCTTTTAAAGAAGCGGGAGGCTTTGATACCATAAGCGAGTGTAAAAGGAAGATTGTTAGTGTACTGGATGAGGTTGCGTTAAATTTAGGCAATACCCGCACTGTTTGTAAAAAGTATTATGTGCACCCTACGGTAATTAAAAGTTACGAGGAAGGCCATCTGTTTCGTTATATAACAGACCTGGATGAACATCATGACATTAAAACCGCAGAACTAAATACTGCCGAAAAAGCCCTGTTACATCTTTTAGAAAACGAAAAACTGGCCGAAGCCAGCTAAGTAATTATTTTTTTGCTAAGGTATATTCTCCCCAAAAATCTGTCGGGGCGGTTGTCTGGTTTTCAAGGACAAGCTTTGCAAATATCAATCCGTTAGTTACATCAGGGCTTAGTTTTTTCATATTATCCGATTTTTTAACAGGGAGTATACTTTCGCCATTTAATACAATATGATAATTGAATTTTGTTTCATCATTTATTGAAAGGCCCAACTGGCTTAAAGCCACAGACAGTTCATAGGTATACGCCATCTTGTTATCAAATCTTTCGGCAGTTTTAATATGGTCTTCGTTATAAATCGAAATAAGGGTATCTACACCTTTCATCCCGGTAACCATTATCAATTTTGATTTTTCTTCGAGCTTGCGATCGGTGACAAGCACGATCGAATCGGGTATAACTGAATGGGATGCAGACTGTTCAAAAAGTGATTTATTGATGTTTAATGAAGGTTTATTATTCCCCTCAAAAACAGGATAGGTAATGCTAACCCCATCTTTGCTTTTTTTATCAGACCCGGTTACAGTAAAGGTGATACCGCCGTTTATGATTTTGTTAATAACCGGATAACTACTGGCCTTAATTGTAAGATACAGGTTATTATCATCGTTTGATAGGGTATAAAAAACTTCGGTAGCATGATTGTAAGCCTGTAACAGATCATTCCACTCGTTTGTTTTACCATCAATTTTTATGTTGACTGGCGCGCGTAAACTAACAATTTGCTTATTAGGGAGCTTTTGCGCATATGCGGTAACTAATATGGCTTGCAGCGCGCTGATCATTAATATGTTTTTAAGTGTCATTTTCATATCGTTTCGTTTAAACAAAGATATACGATAAGATTCGTACATTAAAATATGCATAAAAAAAAACTGGCCGAAGCCAGTTAAAATAACGTGATATTAAAATAACATAGCATTATAGATACTTACTGATCTGATCGTACAGTTTCTGTTTATCGCTTGGACGTAGCGCGTCTTTTTCTACAATCTGCCCGTTTTTTATGATCAGATAACGCGGTATAGCATAGCCTTTACCACCCCATATTTTACTGATCAGATCCTGGCGCAGTTTATCATTTGTGCGGATATTGGTGCCGGAAAGGCCATAAAAGGTGATCATATCGCGCCAATCCTTATCCCTTTCAGCCACGTCTGTAGATAGGTAAATCATAGTGACCTTTTTATCCTTTAGAAAATCGTGCAGGGGTTTATTATAAGCAAATTCTTCTTTACATGGCCCGCACCAGGTAGCCCATATATCAATAAATACCGTTTTATCTTTATAAATGTTAAGCAACTCATCTAACGAATTAATAGCTAAGTAATTATCGGCGATCTTATTTTCGGCACTGGCTTGTCCCTTTGCTTTTTGATGGAAGGCGATAATATCGTTTACTTTAGGCAGCAGTAATTTGTCGTAAACGCTTGCCGGATATGATTTCTTAAAATCATTGTACAGGTCAACCAGTTCCGGCTCATACTTTTTCATGGAAGTGAATTGGTTTAAAAACCGGGCTAACATATATTCCCTAATGGGGCCTGTTAAATTATTGGCGTATTTTTGATACCAGTCTACCAGGTAATCGTTTGATAATCTAATGTTAAACCGCTTCACTGTATTAGTGAGCTCTCTGTAATATGATGTTTTGTAAGTCCCGGCGTACTCATTGGCATAATCGTAAAAGGTGCTTGCTGTCATTGCCTTTGGATCGGTTAAGCTTAACTTTTCAAATAATGCCGGCCAGGCATCTGCAAACTGCTTATTGGCGCGTTTAGTATAGCAGATGTATGACCATACTGCTCCATAATAATAACGGATCTCGCTAATGGTAAACTGGTAAAAAGTTTGGTCGATCTTTTTTTGTTTCAGCAGATCTGCATACTGCGCTATTTCAGCATCGGCGTCGCGGTCTAAGGCCGATTGTAAGCTGACAAAAATGGTATCTTTAGCCAAATATCCATCGCCTGCATCCTGGTATTGCTTATAGTGATGGAGTTTATTTAGCAGGTATTGGCCTTCTGCATTATCCCCAATAAACTTGAATGATTGCGCAGTGTTTGTATGATCAAATATAACGGAGTAACTCTTTTTAGGTTCGATAAAAAATGAAAAACCTTTTCCGCATAATACCTGTACTTTACCGGCCACAGTAATATTATTGCTAACCGTAAAATGACCATCCTTACTAAAATCGTAAGAATGCATATCCGGGAAGTAGGCGCCGTTTACAGGCATTGCTACCTTTATCTGTTTTATTGTGGTATCGTTTACCTCAAAGCTCAGTGTGTGTGTTTGAGCGTTTAAAACGAATGGCAGGAGGAGAAGGAGTGCTAAGGAAATGGTTTTTTTCATGGCAATGTTTATTTATAAGATGGATATTATACATAAACATTGCATGAGTAAGCTATTATATTTTTGAATCAAAAAATTATTGTGAGGGGGGAGTTATTTCTTTTTAGTGGTGATAATTAAAACGCCTTTTTTTGCTTTATCGCCATATTTACTAATAGCCGCATCATCTCTTAAAATGCTTACGCTTTCAATATCAGCGGCTGATACCTTTTTAAAATCCTTTTGGCTGGTTTCCTTACCGTTCAGGATAATTAGTTTATCCGACATATGATCTATTTTAGCTGAAGAACTGCCATAGCCAATTACTACACGCTCCTGTAAATTTACCGGCTCACCAACTTGAACAGGGA
The DNA here is from genome assembly GCF_059418485.1 of Mucilaginibacter sp. GW821-FHT07H05. Taxonomy (NCBI): domain Bacteria; kingdom Pseudomonadati; phylum Bacteroidota; class Sphingobacteriia; order Sphingobacteriales; family Sphingobacteriaceae; genus Mucilaginibacter; species Mucilaginibacter sp. GW821-FHT07H05. Next base: position 230,506 of record NZ_JBWKPY010000003.1, on the reverse strand, counting down.
GAGAATCTTTAGTAACATATATCACATTATTACCATTTTTGCGCACGGCCACACCGGCTTTTGTGGCTAACATGACAGAATTGATACTATCGCCGCGCACTACTATATGCTGTAATTTTGATGATGGTACCAGTTTACCGTTTAACTTTATTGTTGTAATTTTAGAAGGATACCCGGTTACTACTACCTCCCGGTTACTCTTCTCGTCAACAAGTATACCATTAACGGTATGTGCTGATAAGGGTTGCACGTTTTTTACAATTACGGTATCAAAAGAGATCCTGTTCATTGATGATTTATCCTCGTGCCCTTTTGTTACAATATATATACTGCCATTACTTCCGGCGGCAGCATCTTTTCTGATGTCAATGGTTGCTATATTATCAGGATTAATGGTGTTTAAGCCGGCATCTGTTTTTACACCATTAATGTAAATGTCTGGTTCGTTACCTGCAGCAATACCTCTTAGTCTTATTGTTAACCTTTTACCGGTATCAATCAGTAATGTTCTGCCGGCCGCTTTTGCCGGTACGGTATCCATTTCAATACGGGTGCTGCTTACTGCAGTGAGTAAGGGGCCTTTTTTACGCAGCGGTATTGCCGGTGCTTCAGAAGGCATCAAATCAATTTTGGTCATCACGGTTTTAAACGTGCTGATTATGTGCGCGCTGCTTTTAACAGCTTTGTTTAATTCGGCTTTCGATACCGAAAATATAAGCAATAACACCATCACTGCCGGTATTAAAAATAGATACCGGGTGATATTTACGGTGGAAGATCTTTTTGCGTTCATCATAATAATGCGTTTTTTAATGGTGGAAATGTTAAAATGGTTAACAATAGCATTGCCCTGCGCCCCAAAGTTTACGTTAAGCAGGCTATATTGGTAGGCTTTACAGTCTACCCCTTTTTTTAATATTTTATTATCGGTTATAAACTCAATGTTTTCGCGGATAGCGCGTTTCATCAGCCATACCCCCGGGTTAAACCAATAGAATATGGCGCTCAGTTCGCCCAATAAAATATCCAGGGTATGCCATTCACTTACGTGGATGTGCTCGTGCGCTAATATCGCGTTAAGCTCCTGTGGTTCATGATTTTCGGGGTTGATATAGATACTACGCCAGAAAGAGAATGGGTTGATATTCCCTTTGATCACCCGGATCATATAGTGGTGAAGCTGCGCGGGCTCCGACCGCTTGTGCAGGTGGTATAAAGATAACAACTGCATAAATAAGCGTACGGCAAACAGGGTAACACCAGCCCAAAAAGTAACCAGTAGCCAAAACCAAATGTCGTGCCCTAAAAAGGTTTTAGCGATGGTTTTAACGGGTTCCTGCCAGTTTACAATAACTACCTGCATTGGCCGGGCTATTTCCTCGTGCCGGTTTAAAAAATCTGCCAGGTTTATTTTGGGGTACAGGGTCGAAAATATAATGGCTGTTACCAGGTATACCCTGTTCAGGTTATAAAAAGTAAGGTGGCGCAGTACCGCGTAATAACCCGCGCAAAATATCAGCAGGGCTATATTCACTTTTATCAGGTAAATAAACAAGTCTGGCATGGCGTTTATTTTTTATTGTTTTCAATCAGTTTAATAATGTCCTGCAATTCGCTGGCGCTGATCTTTTTTTCCTTAGCAAAAAAAGTAACCAGTTCTTTATATGAATTTTGAAAGTAATCGCTTACAAAACCATTCATAAAGCGCTTTTTATAATCTGCTTCAGCAATGGTAGGGTGGTAGCGGTAGGTATTGCCCAGCTTGGTGCTGTCTAAAAATCCCTTACGTTCTAAATTTTTAACGGTTGATGCCAGGGTAGTGTAGGGTGGTTTGGGCTCGTTCATCAGGTCTAAAAAATCCTTGATAATACCGCCACCGCTTTGCCATATTACCTGCATGGCTTCTTCTTCTTGTATGGTTAATTTTTCCATTTTCTATTATTGTTCAGTAAATCTACGAAAGTTTCGTAACTAACAAAAGTATTTAACAAATTTTAACAATTATTTATTTATTGGGCTTGTATGCTCAATTTTGTAATTATTTTAGTGTCGATAATGAATTTTCGTAAGGTTTGTCTAAAAAATATGTTACGATTGATAATAATCGGCATAAAAGATTATCTTTAGCAGTACTAAAACTTATTTCCTTTGAAGACGATATCCAGGCGCGATTTTTTAAATAAGGGAGCAATGCTGGCCGGCGGCGCTTATCCGGCTATGATGGCCCTGGGTATGCTTAAAGCGGCGCCTGCACACGCCTTTAATTTAGAAGGAAATGCCGGCGGCAAACATGTAATTATATTAGGCGCGGGTTTAGCCGGGATGGCCAGCGCTTACGAGCTGAATAAATTAGGCTATACCTGTACCATACTGGAAGCCCGGAAAAGAACCGGAGGGCGATGTTGGAGCATCCGTAATGGCAGTACCAATACCGAAACTGATAAACCCACCGCAACAGCATCTTTTGACGATGGCCTGTATTTTAACGCCGGCCCGTCGCGCATCCCGCACCACCACCAGCTTACACTGCATTACTGCAAAGAACTAAATGTCCCCATACAGGTTTATAATAATGTAAACGAAGGCGCCTATTATTTTGCCGAAGGCAAAGGCCCCTTATCCAACAAAAAGATCCGCGTACGCGAAGTGCATAACGATATACGCGGGTATATGACCGAAATGCTGGCCAAAACCATGGATCACGGCAATATTGATGCTGCCCTAACCAAAGAGGATACCGAAAAGGTAATATCTTACCTGGCTGCAGAGGGTGGCTTAAATATTGATAAACTGTACAAGGCATCGGCCCGCAGGGGATATACCGAGGCACCGGGGGCAGGGGATAAGCCGGGTAAAATTGGCGATCCGCATAAACTGGCGGATCTGATCAATTCGGGGCTGATGGATCCTGATTTTTATAATGTAGCCGAATATACCTACGAGTTGCAGATGACCATGTTTCAGGCCGTTGGCGGGATGGACCAGATAGCTAAGGCGCTGGAGAAAAAGGTAGCGCAAAACATAAAGCTCGGCGCCGAGGTAACTAAGATCACCAACACACCTAAGGGGGTAAATATTATCTATAAGGACGCGCTTGGCGAACACAGCCTGAACGGCGATCTATGTATCTGCACATTGCCCTTACCGGTGCTAAGCAATATCAGCCATAATTTTTCATCAGATGTGAGCCGGGCTATCGATTATATCGATTATATGAAAACCGGTAAAATAGGCCTGCAATTTAAACGCCGTTTTTGGGAAGAGGATGATCATATTTATGGTGGCATTACTCATACTAATAACGATTTGACGCAGATCTTTTATCCGTCGTACGATTACCTGGGTAAAAAGGGCATTCTGATCGGTTACTATAATTTTAACGATAAAGCCAAACGTACAGGCGAGCTAAGCTATGCCGAACGTGAAAAACTGGCGCTTACAAAAGGCCGGTTGGTACATCCGCAGTATGATACCGAGTTTGAAAAGTCATTCTCAGTAAGCTGGCATAAAACCAAGTACAGTTTAGGCGGCTGGGGCGAGTATACCATCGATACGCGCAAAAACCAATACCCGGCCTTATTAAAACCCGACGGACAGGTATACTTCGCGGGCGAACATTTAACTTATTTAAATGCCTGGATGGCAGGTGCCTTTGAGTCGGCGAGGAGTGTGGTTGCGGCATTGCACGGGCGTGTTACCGAACAACGGGTTAGTTACCCTGCACAGGGTGTAAAGGGATAAATTTTAAAGCATACTAAAAACTTAAGCACATGGCAAACACAATCAATCGCAGAAGCTGGATCAAAACAAGCGCATTAATGGCCGGGGGACTGGCAGTAGCGTCGGGCACTATTAACTCTTTAGCGGCAGCCCCGCTGCATGGCAATGCAGGGATTTCATCAGGCGCCGAATTTTTATCTGAACAGGAGTTTTTAAGGCAATTGCCGCCGGGAGAGATGAAGGCCAGATTAAGCGCCAACGAAAACCCTTTCGGACCTTCGCCTGCTGCTAAAAAGGCTTTACAGGAGGCTATCGACGGCAGTTTCCGTTACCCAATGGGTTCGCAGCGCCAGCTTTCTGCAAAAATTGCCGAACACGAAGGCCTTACAACGTCTAATATATTATTAAGCTCAGGTTCATCGCCATTATTACAGGCGGCCGCTATGCACTTTACCAAAGGAGGCAAAAGCGTGATCAGCGGCGATCTGTCATACAATGACCTGCCCGGCTCTGCTGAAAGATATGGCGGCAGTTGGATAAAGGTACCTATGACAGCTGATATGAAGCTTGATCTGGATGCAATGGACGCAAAAGTTGATGCTAATACCGGCATCGTCTACATCTGCAATCCTAATAACCCTACAGCTACCACCTTAGATACGGCTAAACTGAAAGCATTTTGTGAACGTGTTTCTAAAAAAACCACCGTTATGGTTGATGAAGCTTATATCGACTATCTGCCAAATCCGCAAGAAGTAAGCCTGATGGGCGCTGTAAAAGCAGGGCAGAATGTAATAGTTGCGCGTACCTTCTCCAAACTATATGGTTTTGCGGGTTTACGCTGCGGCTATTTTGTAGGCCAGCCTGATACTTTGCGTGCTATCAGTAATTACACATCAAGCGGTATGTCTATTTCTGCAACTACTATTGCGGCGGCTATAGCAGCTTACCAGGAAACCGACTTTTTAAAAGATGCCTTGAAAAAAACAATGGCTTCGAAGGATTTTCTGTATGCTACTTTGAAAAAAGAGGGGTATGATTATATTCCTTCATCGGCTAACTTTGTATTATTCCCGATTAAAATGCCAACCATGCAGTTTAATTCGGAAATGAGCAAAAGAGGGGTAAGCATACGCACGTGGACTTACAACAATAAAAACTATTGTCGTGTAAGTATTGGCACCATGGAAGAGATGCAGGCTTTTGCCGACGCTTTTAAACAACTATCTTAAGCTACTACCGGGACGAACATATATATTGCTGATCTAAAAAACAGACCTATGGCGCCGAAAGGCCCATAGGTTTTTACACAAAAAACGTATGCGTAATTTCATTTCTACATTTCTTTTAGCACTGATCGTATCATTTGCACAGGCGCAAACTAAAACGCCAAATCCGCGGCCATTAACCATGGACGAATACACTAAAGCTCAAACCTTCGCCATTGCTGACCTGGATAAGGATACTTATGTGAAATTTGAGAATGCTTATGTGCTGGACAGATACGAAGGCCGCAAACCTTATTTCATCACTGGCAGCGATGGCCTTAAAAAGCGTATTGACCTGTATAAACTGATAGCTAAGGAAGGCATGCAGGAAATAGGCCTGATGGTATTTTATACCAACGAGAAAGGTAAAGTATATAAAGCCGTTGTGCCCGATTTTACTGCTGATGCCAAAGTTTGGGATAAGTACTTTAACGATATTGATAACATTAATAAAGAAGAAACTAATTTCATCCTGAAGTTATCTTATATCCTTTCCAAAGAAATGGCCTTTCAGCAATATAAAGTGATTAACGGCGGGAAGGATATGAAGGAGGAGAATGCTACCTATGGCAACGATATCTGTTTCCCGGGTGATGAGGAAGTGACGATGGCTAACGGCGGTAAAAAACTGCTGAATACGATTAAACGCGGCGATGAGATAATTACCATAGACCCGGCAACTAAAACTGCAAGCGTAGTGAAGGTAAAGGAACTGACCACGCACGATGCCAAAAACTATGCTTTAACACGTTTGGTACTGGTAGCTGCCCGTACGCAAAACACCAAAGCCGGACAAATGATTAACCTGAACAGTAAAGTGTTACAGGCAACCCCTAATCACCCGATGATGACAAAAGATGGTAACATCAAAATTGGCCAGATAGCCCAGGGGCAGGAGGTGCTTTGTTTAAATGAGCAAACCGGCAAATATGAAACCTTTACAGTTCTGCAAAAAACAGAAAAGGGCGGAGGGGTACAGAAGGTATATAATATAGTAGCCGATGGCGGCAGTACATTGCTAATGAACGGGGTAATGGTATTGCAAAAATAAAAACATCATTAAACAGATGAAAAGGCCCTCCATTTACAACCTGAATGGGGGGCTTTTATTTGCACAAGCGTAAGCTTATTTAATAAAATCTATATTGCGTTTTAGGCCAGCATATTTGGTGCGCTTAACCGCCGATCCTTTGAATACCTTTTGGAAAGTTTCTTCGGTAATATCCTCCCAATCCTTTTTGCTGATACCTAATAATTCGGGATGAGGGTTAAAAGCGGGCTCGGTATGCAGTACCGAAAATTTATTCCATGGGCACACATCCTGGCAAATATCGCAGCCAAACATCCAGTCGTCGGTTTTTCCTTTAAATTCCTGTGGGAGCTCGTTCTTTAGCTCAATAGTGAGGTAGGAGATACAGCGGCTGCCGTCAACCACGTAAGGGCCCACAATGGCCTCGGTAGGGCAGGCATCAATGCAGCGGGTGCAGGTGCCGCAATGGTCGGCCGTGGGCGCTATATCATACTCCAGTTCCAGATCTACGATCAACTCTGCCAAAAAGAAAAAGGAGCCCGATCGCTGGTTAATCAAATTACTGTTTTTACCTACCCAACCCAGTCCGGCTTTTTTTGCCCATGCCTTATCCAGCACCGGCGCCGAATCTACAAAAGCACGTCCATTTACCTCGCCAATATGGGTGTGTATAAAGTTTAATAATTGCTTCAGTTTATCTTTAATAACAAAATGATAATCAGCGCCATAAGCGTATTTGGATATCTTAGGAGCTAAGGGGTCAAGCTGCTTATCTTCGGTATAGTAGTTAAGGGCCAGTGAGATAACCGATTTTGCGCCATCTACTAATAAGCGGGGGTCGAGGCGTTTATCAAAATGGTTTTCCATGTATTGCATTTCGCCATGCATACCAGCTTTTAACCAAGCTTCCAGTCGCGGCGCCTCTTCTTCCAGGAAACCGGCTTTGGCAATACCGCAAAACATAAAACCCAGGCGTTTAGCCTCAGTTTTAATGAGTTGACTGTATGCCGAATTTTTTTGCGCCATCTAAACGCAAAGATAAGGCATCTGAACTTAAATAGTGTCTTTGGTATGATACGGTTGAAACATGTTCGGGTATTAGCTGTTTAAACAGGGAGACTAAATACAAAACGATGAATAATATATTGCAAACAGAAAGCGGTGATGTGCATAACCCGAAAGATGAGCGGATCACTAATCAGGATAATTCGGTAACAAATGCCGATCCGGATACCGGTACCGAAAAAGGCAAGCAGGAAAACGAACAAACCAAGCCAGATGATGTGCGCGTGCCCACCGTAACACCGGATAATGACAGCGGCGATCCGGGCCCGCCAGAGGAAGATCCGGCTGTAGATAAGGGCGAAAATAACGCCACGCCTACTGTTAAATGATTAATATTGGAATATTAAATAAACACATCTGACCAAGAAAAAAGGCCGTCTTCTCAAAAAGACGGCCTCTTTTTTACTATGGTACAGTTACCATTTTGGGTTCGTTATAGTTGTATTGTTTAAGGCCATAATCGGTCCTTGCGCCTACACGCACATAGTAATCGCGGCCGGTTAGCAGCGCTCCACCCGAAGTTGTCAGTGTAATGGTTGTTCCAATAGCGGCATTGGCCGTGTTACCAGAATAGCTTACCCTGGTAGTGCGGGCACCATCGTTAATATTATTGCCTACATATTGGCTGGTATTAACAAATACCGCAATATCAGTAATGTTGTTTTGGAACAAGGCGTTGGCTGTTCCCCTGCTAAACTTAGCCTGAACGGTGATAGTGCCATTGGCGTTCAGCACCGGTGTGCCAACCCATTCTACACGCAGCATAGGTTCTACCTTAAAATCAACATTAGTAGTACCGCCTTGTACTTCTACAGTTTGGGTTTGGTCTACCACAGGTGATGTTTGAACCATTGGCACAAACGGGCCCTCGGCAGTTATTTTGTAAGTGCCTTTAAATACTTTGGTATTTACATAGCTGCCATCCTGTTTAACACCCAGGTACTGCGGGGTAGGGTTAGCGCTCCAGCTAATTTCCAATAGCTTGATACGATTGGAATTTGCATTATCCCCAATCTCGCCCTGTACACGCTGGCCGGTCGCAACATCGGTAATACTACCCTGCAAAGTTTGATCAGGACCGTCGTAATTGTCTGTTTTGGTGCATGAGGCTGCCGAAATAACTAACAAACCTAATGCTATATAATTAAATATTCGTTTCATCACTAACTAAATTAATATCCTGGGTTTTGAACTAAGTTGGTGCTTCTGCCAATTACCGCGGTAGGTATCGATTCATAATACCACCTTGTATCGAAAGTATAACGGCTTGCGCGTTCATCCCAACGGTCGTCATAAAAATATTTGGCGGCAGTTGTTGAATAAAAACCGTTAAGTATGCGGTATACGCGGTTGTTCATTTCGGTATCAGCTATGCGCCACCTGCGCAGGTCAAACCACGCTTTGTTTTCAAAAGCAAGTTCTTTTCTTCTTTCGGTGCGTACGGCATTGAGGTTTAATGTGGCAACAGTAGCCAGTGTAGCGCCGGCCCTGTCACGGATCGCGTTAATATCGGTCAACGCCTGGGTTTGATAAGCAGCACCCTGACCGGCATTGAATAATTCCATCGCGGCTTCCGCACGGTTAAGCAGTACTTCGGCATACCGTATCTCTATCCAGCTTTGGTCTGATTTGTTGGTGGCAAGATCTGCGGCAGCTTTATTAGGGTCGAGGTATTTACGGATGGTAAAGCCTGATATACAACCGGCCACACCACTGATGTTGGTAAAGAAACCACTACTACCGGCCGGTGTCAGTTTTTTGCCGCCGCCTATATCATAAGGGGTTTGCGCATCACTTGCGGAAACAACCAGGTTGGTTGTAGGGTACAAGGCTGTACTATTGGCAGGCACCAGCTTATTGATGCCGCCGGCAGATGGACCGGTGTAAATACCGCGGCGGATGTCTATAGTTTGCCCTTTAAACTGGTCGCCGGGGAACAGTACCATACCTTTTAAACGTGGTTCAACGTTTGCGAAAGGGTCACTGGCATTATCGTACAATAAATAGTGGCTTGCGGCATCCAAAGTTTGGAAGGTGCCATCGGTATTTTTGGGCATGCCTTCAAACATTTCTACAAAGTCAAGCGTAGGATTGGTCTCGGCCGAGTAACCGTTACCCCACATTTGGTGAGGTATTTGGTTGGCATCATACCAATGCGCCGCATCGGGCACTTTATATTGCCTGATGTAGATATTCTCGGTACTTGCCGCGTCAAGAAAAGCGTTAGCATAGTTTAAGGCCTGCGCGGCCTTGTCTGTAGCAGACCATGATGCCTTATACAAGCTGTATTTACCGTTGGTTAAGGTGGCCGCATCATAAGCGGCTTTAAAATAATCGTTAGCCTTAGTTGCCGGTATACCGCAAACTTGTACGCCGCCGCTGGTTAGGTTAATGTTATTGTACCTGGCAATACAGCCCGCGAACAGCATCACTCTTGATTTGAAAGCGGCTGCGGCGTATCTGCTCACACGGCCTTTACTGTTCGTTTCGGGCAGGTTGGTGTAGGCATAATCCAGGTCCGATGCGATAAAATCGTAAATGGCTTGCTCAGATGCGCGGGGTATTTTAAAACTTTCCATCTCAGCCACTATATCATCAATAGATTCGCCTAGTTTGGTCAGCACTTTATCAACCAGCGGCACACCGCCATACCGTTTTACAAGCGCGAAGTAGGTGAACGCGCGGATGAAACGTGCTTCGCCCATCCAGTTGTTCACCTGGATGGCGGTATAAGTGCTTGCATACTGCGGTAAAGTTTCCATAAAATAGTTGCATTCGCGTATCAGCGAGTAACCATCGGCCCAATACCCAAAGGTTTCGGTAGTATTGGCTATATCGCGGCTAATGGCCTCGCCGGCATTGGCATAAGCCGAGCCGTAAAAGAAAGTTTTGAAACCGCTGGCTGCCTGGTATTTAAAATCTTCCATTGGCACTTCGCTGTAAATACGTGCCATGTAGGCGGTAATACCTGCTGTGCTGCCAAATACATCCTTATCAGCAATGATATTAAGCGGCGGAACGTCAAGGTTTTTCTTACATGCCGGTGTTACGGCTATCAATGCAAGAAACAGTATTAATATCTTTGTTCTCATTATCTTATGTTTTAAAATTTCACATTTACTCCTAATGAGTATACTTTATCAAGAGGATAAGCATAGTCATATTGCTGACTGCTTGCATTAAATTGCGATGTGCCCGACGGGTGCTCAGGGTCCATATATTTAAGCGAGGTAAAGGTTAGCAGGTTATACCCGTTAAAGAAGATCCTTACGCCCCTGATACCTGAACGGCCCAGTAATTTATTAGATAAGCTGTAACCAACTTCAAGGCTTTTCATACGTACATATGCAGCGCTGTGTGTATTACCGGTACTGTTGGTGATAGGGTATGTGCCAGTATAGGAGTAGTAACCGGGTGTCCATTGGGTAGATGGGCTGTAAGGGTCGGCATTAGGATCGGTTGGGTGCCACCTGTCCAAAAATTGGGTAAGCGCGTTACCACCAGCCCAAAGCGGCTGCTGTGCCTGCTCAACATAGCTGGCATTAACCATGGCCGCACCCTGGAACAAGGCATTAATATCAAAGCCTTTGTACGCTGCGCCTATGTTAAAGCCAAAGGTTATTAATGGTAAACCGAAATTACCGATAGGGTGGATGTCATCACCGTTGATCTGGCCGTCGCCGTTCCAATCCTCATAAGCGTAGTCGCCCACAACTGTATTTCTTGGTACAAAATAAGGGCTATTTTGGATTGCGCTATAGTTTTGGAACTGCCCGGTAGATGTATAACCCATATAAACATTGGTATACCTGTTAGCGCCGGTAGCTATATTCGAGCCGTTTTTCTGGCTCCAGTTAAGGTAAGAGTTGCCTAAGCGCGCCGCGGTTGATACAACGTTCATGATGCGGGTGAAACCAAAAGTACCCCTCACGTTATAATTCACCTTGCCAATGCGGTTGCGGGTACCCAATTCAAAATCAAAACCTTCGTTACGGTCGGAGTTAAGGTTCTGCTGCGGAAGGGAAGCGCCCACAACATCGGCCAGTGAACCTGATTGTGTGCCTAACAGGCCGGTACGGTTACGGCGGAAATAATCGAAAGTAATACTCAGCTTACCATCCCATGCTTCCAGATCAACGCCTGCGTCAAACGTTTTTGAGGTGTACCAGCTGATTGCAGGGTTAGCTATACCTTTATTCTGCACACCGTTGATGAATGTACCGTCGAACACCGAACCTGCCGGCTGGCCTGTAGCCGAACCGCTTGCTGGATAAGTATAACCGGTAAGGAACTGGTACGATGAAGCCGAATCATCACCCAGTACACCGTAACTTCCGCGGAATTTTAAACTGGTAATAAACGCCAGCGCTTTTATCGATTTGAAAAAAGGCTCTTCAGATATACGCCAGCCCGCCTCAGCTGCGGGGAAGAAACCCCATTGGCGTGCTGTGGCAAAACGCGATGAGCCATCGTACCTGAAGCCGAACTTAGCAAAGTAGCGCGATTTATAATCGTAAGTGAAGTTGCCAACATAAGCCGCGTTCTTATATGTGAAAGCGTTTGACTGCGATGAACTTTGGCTGCCCTGCTGGTTAGTACTGTTACCTGCAAACAGCTGATCTATTGGGATAGCCAGTTCGCGCTGTGCGTAAAAGTTATCGCCGCTCCGGGTACTTTCTTCATAAATCAACGATGCTGACACATTGTGCACATTGTTGAAACTGTGATTATAGGTTAACCAGAACTGGGCAAGGCGTGTAGGGTACTCAAACATTTCGCGGCGTATAGTGCTTGGCGATTGTTGTACGTTACCTACCAGATAGTTACCTGTGGCAGCATCGTAGTTATATTCGTTATATGCTTTTTGGAAGGTTTTGTTGTTATTCAAAATGTAGTCAAAGCTGTAAACACCTTTTAAGCTTAAGCCCTTAACAAAAGGGACATCATAAGTAAGGTTAGCCGCGCTTTGGAACCATTTGTTATTAAAGTTGCGGTAACCGCTTGTTTCGATGCTTGATTGCGCAAGTGCCTGTAGCGGAGGGTTAGGTACCGCGTTATAATACGGCGGGGTATTGTTAGCATACAGCGGTAGCGTAGGTAACTGGTACCATGTGCTGCGGATAATCCACCAGGTTGGCTGGTAAGGCGCATTGGTAACATCCATGGTACCCGACAGGTTAAGGCCGAACGTAAGGTTTTTAGCGATCTTTGAACTTAGGTTAGATCGCAGGTTATACTTGCGATAAGTTTGATCACCTGTTCTTAAAATACCATCCTGGCCGGTGTAGCCCAAACTTACATAATATTGCGATTTGTCGCTACCGCCGCTGGCGCTTAGGTTATGCTGTGTTTGCGCGGCACTTCTTTTTATAACCGCGTCGTTCCAATCGGTGCTTTGTTTGGTGCCGTTCTGATAATCGGCAATATTAGCATCGGTATATAATCGGGCTCCCCTTGTCGCGTTCGCCCTGTTGTGCACCGCCTGCTCATTAGCCAGGATCATATACTCTACAGCATTGGTGGATTTTGAGAAATTTACAGGCACCTGGTAGCCAAAATTGCCGGTATAATTAAGCTCTATCGTGCCGGCCTTACCCTTTTTAGTGGTGACAAGAATAACGCCATTGGCAGCGCGCACACCGTATACCGCAGCCGACGCATCTTTTAATACCGAAATACTTTCAACATCGTTAGGGTCAACACGGGCAATGTCTGTACGGGGGATACCGTCAATAACGATCAGCGGACTGCCCATACCACGTATATCGTAGTTGTTGGCAAATGCGCCCGGCTCTGCTGTGTTTTGTACAATGCGCAGGCCCGGTACTTTACCTGCTAAGGTGTTCAGCAGGTTCTCGTTCTTAGTGGTCACTATATCCGAGGCGCTTACAGACGATACAGCGCTGGTCAGCGAAAGCCTTTTCTGCTGCCCATAACCCACTACCACTACCTCGTTCAGTGCCGATGTAGCAGGCATAAGCTTAGCGTTGATAGTAGTTTGATTATTTACCGCTACCTCTACAGTATTGTAACCTACCATAGAGAACACCAGTGTTTGGCCCGTGGAAACACTGATGTTGTAATGGCCGGCGGCATCGGTTAAGGTGCCCGTGGTTGTGCCCTTAATGGCTATGCTTACTCCCGGTAAGGTTGTTCCTTTTTCATCCGTTACTGTCCCTTGAACTCTCGCGGCAGACTGCGGGTAAGCAGAAAGCGACATCAATAGCCCCATTAATAAAACAAGCGACAGTCTGCACACCGGTTTCAGGAGGCCTCCAATGTGATATCGCGATAATGGTAAAGCCCTGTTTCGGGAAGCTATGTGCTGCAAAACTGAGGCACCGGGAGGTTTTTGCCTTAGTTTTGTAATGTAATTATGTGAAAAAGATCTCATAAAAAGTAAAATTTTAAATCATGTTACGTGGTTATAATTAATTGATTAACAGTATGATGTTATGATTTAGGTAGGATGTTTCAGGCAGCGGTGCGCCTTTTTTAACTTGATTTGAGCGGTTTGTACGTAGTTTATCATTGGTTTTAATTTAGAGTTTCCCAGTAAGCGATAGCTGATTAATATTGCAGCTGTATATGCAACACTAATCAGTCAGTTTATCATTTCTATGATCACAGTTTCGGATGCGAGCATTCATGATATTCTTATATCAATAATTTATGGACACCATCATCATGATCAGCAACACTTTAATTGTCGGCACGTATGTTTTCATGATAATTGCAGGTTTATATATGTTATAATGTACAAACATATAAATTATTTTATTATTCCAAATTAATTTGATAATATTTTTGTGTTAAGCTATTTATACCTGTGTATTAAGCAGATGCAGAAGTACAGTAAATACTTATTTATAAACTATAAATAGAGGCCTGCAGGACTTTAATGGCCTTTATTGAAGTGAAAAACACAAGTATTCGCTATTAGTTTAGCCCGAGGTCAGCTTATCCGGTGAAATTTTAAGAATATCACTATAATGTACATACATGAATTTTATTTATAATTGCGCAATAAATTCATGCACTATGAAATTTAAAAAATACTTGTTGCTGCTTGCCATATTGTCCTTACATTTTAGTGGATTTTCCCAGCAAAAGGGAAAAAGTTTAACCAAACCCAATATTTTATTTATTATGGCTGATGATCATGCGCTGCGGGCCATTGGTGCATACGGATCAAAACTTGTAAAAACCCCCAATATCGATCGTATTGCCAAAGAAGGTGCATTAATGCAGCGCGCTTATGTAACCAATTCGGTATGCAGCCCCAGTCGCGCTGTAATTTTGACGGGGAAATATTCACATATAAATGGTATGAAGGATAACGGTACCTATTTTAATGGCGCCCAGCAAACGCTGCCTAAAATACTTCAGCAATATGGTTATCAAACAGCAATTGTGGGCAAATGGCACTTATTCAGTACCCCTACAGGGTTTGATTACTGGAATATCCTGCCCGATCAGGGTAATTACTACCATCCTAAATTTATTAAGATGGGTAAGGATACCGCGTATAGCGGCTATGTAACCGATATAATCACCGATTTGGCCATTAATTGGATAGGTGGCCACAAAAACAAGCCCTTCTTTTTGATGCTGCATCACAAGGCGCCGCACCGCAATGCCATGCCGCCCATTAAGTACCTGGATCAATTTAACCATATTCAGTTCCCGCTGCCTCATACTTTTTACGATGATTATGTAAATAAGCCGGCCCTGCAACGCCAGAGTATTACTATTAAAAACGATTTGGATATCCGCTATGATAGTAAGATCCCCTGTGATACCTGCCCGGTTAACGTCATTAATAACTGGGCGCCTGGTGAATACCAGAAGGAGCTTGCCGGCCTGACACCCGAAGAACGCCGGATATGGGACAAAGCTTATCAACAGAAATATGAGCTATTTAAAACATTGCATACCAGGGCCGAGGTAACCCGGTTCCAGTATCAGCGTTTAATGGAGGATTATCTGCGCTGTGTTATGTCGCTTGATGATAATGTAGGCCGGGTACTGAAATACCTGGATAAAGCAGGCCTGGCGAAAAATACGATCGTAGTTTATATGTCTGATCAGGGTTTTTATTTGGGCGAACATGGTTTGTATGATAAACGCTTTATGTACGAAGAATCGTTCCGTACGCCCATGATGATCCGTTATCCGCAAGCTATTAAGGCCGGTAACAAGCTCAGTCAGTTTGTATTAAACCTGGATATCGCGCCTACGCTGCTTGATCTGGCCGGGATTAAGCCTCCTGCAGATATGCAGGGCGAATCGATGAAGCCCTTATTGACCCGGCAGCCGTTGCTTAAAAAATGGCGGGACGAGATCTATTATCATTATTATGAAAAGTCGTTTAACCTTACGGCTCACTATGGCATACGTACGCGGCAATATAAGTTAATGCACTTTTACGATCCTGTTGATGGCTGGGAGCTTTACGATCTGAAAAAGGATCCCTATGAAACTACAAATGTTTACAATAAACCTCAATATCAGGCCATAGTTACCGGCTTAAAAGCGCGGTTAAAGGCATTGCAGGTAAAGTATAAAGACGAGGAGCAGGATTTCCTGAAGAAAAAATAAGTTTGGTTCAGTAAGTTGGAGTATGATAGGGGGTAGCCACAGGCTACTCCCTTCTGCTTTCTATGGTGTATATAAAACTATCGGCACGGTAATAACCCAGGTTAAACTCAATAGGGCGGTCGCCCTGGTCGTAAACAAACCTTTTACGGAAAAGTATAGGGCTGCCATGCTCAATTTCCAGCTTGGCGGCAATAAATTTATCGGCCGCCTTAGCGCTGATCTCCTCTTTAGACAGGTTGGCTATAGCCGAGTAATCCTTTTCCAGGATCTCGTATAACGGGCGTTTAAAATCCTCGTCGCCGGTTAGGCCCACGCGTGGATGAAAATAGGAGACGAAATATACAAATGGGCCTTCAATGCGGCCCCTTAGCCTTTCCAGTTTCAGGATCTTTTTATCAGTGCTGATCTCAAAAAAGTTGGCTATCTGGTCATCCGGGTTTACCCAGCTAATATGCAGCTCAAAGTTTTTAATAGGTATGCCCCGGGCCTGCATTTCCTGCGAAAAACTAAGCCAGTTATTTGATTTTGAACTCACCGAGGCCCCGGCGACTTTTGTCCCCACGCCCTTTTTACGGAGCAATAAGCCTTCGTAAACTAACTTATTAAGCGCCTGCCTTAAGGTTGTGCGCGAAATGGCTAATTGTTTGGCCAGGTCAACCTCGTTAGGTAAAAATTTGCCATCGGCATATTGCGGGTCTTTGATAATATTGCGCAAAAGCTCTTCGGCTTGCAAGTGCAGGGGCACCGGGCTTTTATGATTAATAGAGAACTTCATTTAATGTAGTTTATCGGTTGTTTGGGCTAAGCCCGTGCTTCAAAATTCAGGTTGTTCCGTTTGTATGCCGTATGTTTTATTCGGGAATACCATATTAAAAACAAATTTAAAAAAATATTTTGTTAATTATCTACATGTTTATATGTTTGTACATATTAACTGCATGATGATATCTATCCATTTATAAAACCAATTACAAAACTTGAACCTGTTGCAAATGCATTTTTCACAATCGGGAAAAGAAATCAGGACTGCTATATGCATACATACGGGCACTTCACCGGGTTAAACAATGGTATACAAATGCGTGTGACTTTTTACTGTAAATTACAAATTCTATATGGATATAAGCTTAAACATACCAAAAAATAAAACCACGACAGATTGGAGGACGGGTATGCAGCCATTAATGCCTGTAAAGGCCGGTGCTGATAAGCCTGATGGATACGATATTTTTCCATGGCACACGGTTGGGGCTAATCAAATATTTAATGGTTATCGTTCGCTGGCCCAGTGGATAGCACAATACAGTTTTGTTGCCCTGGATGGTTACGCCGGCGTTTTTTGGAATGATATTAAGCAATGCCTGGATGAAGAGTTTGATAAACAAGGCCTGACGGTACATTGGATTGATACCGCTGATTATCTTAAAGCCCCCGATGTGATCCAAAAAATGGTTGCCCCTTATTGGGGTGCACCTAATACTGTTTGGGGCACAAAGGCACAGTTACAGTTAAGTGATTTTTATAATTTTAACGGACAAATTACTCCGGATACAAATTACAAACTAACCATAGTTATGGGTACAGCCGCAGGCATGCTGGCCACTGATGCGCGCCTGGTATATTTCGACCTGCCAAAAAATGAATTGCAATTGCGGATGCGCGCCGGTTCGGTCACTAACTTAGGTAATAACATCGCCGAAAGTCCATCCGAAATGTACAAGCGTTTTTACTTTGTAGATTGGGTGGTATTAAACGAATACAAAAAGGATATTCTTGACAGGATTGAGATCATTGCTGATGCGCAGTGGAAAGAAGACCTGAATTGGATGAAAGCGTTTGATTTTAGAGCAGCTTTACAACAGTTAAGTAAAACAGCATTCCGTGTACGGCCCTGGTTTGAGCCGGGCGCCTGGGGCGGCCATTGGATGAAAGACCGTATTGAAGGCATTAATAAAAACGAGGTGAATTACGCATGGTCGTTTGAGCTGATCGTACCGGAAAACGGTATGGTGTTTGAAAGCGACGGCAATTTGCTGGAGGTATCTTTTGATTTTCTGATGTTCAGTCAGCATAACGCAGTTTTGGGTAAACATGCCGAAAAATTTGGTTATGAGTTTCCCATCCGGTTTGATTTCCTGGATACCTGGGATGGGGGCAACCTGTCTATCCAATGCCACCCTTCGGTACCCTATATCCAAAAGCATTTTGGCGAAACCATTACGCAGGACGAAACCTATTATATATTGGATTGCCAGGAAAAAGCCAACGTATATTTAGGCTTTCAGGAAAATATCGACCCGGATAAGTTCAGGGAAAAATTGGAAGACAGTCGTGATAATGGCACCGAAGTAGAGATCACCAAATATGTACAATCGCATCACGCACACAAGCATGATCTTTTTCTGATTCCTAACGGCACTGTACATAGCGCCGGTGCGGGTAATATGGTATTAGAGATTAGCGCTACACCCTATATTTTTACCTTTAAAATGTACGATTGGCTGCGGCTTGATTTAAATGGTGAACCCCGGGCTATTAATATTGAACATGCTTTTAACAATCTTCAGTTCGACCGTAAGGGAGAGAAGGTTGTACAGGAATTAATATCCAAACAATCGGTTATTGATAGCGGTACGGATTGGCAACTGGTACACCTGCCTACCCATAAAGATCATTTTTATGATGTGCACCGTGTGGAATTTAATTCGGAGGTGACCATCCAAACCGAAAACGTGTGCCATGTATTAATGTTGGTAGAGGGTACATCAATTAACGTAGTAACAGCAGATGGCCGAAAAACCACCTACCACTATGCCGAAACTTTTGTAATCCCGGCCGCGGCCCAAACTTATACTTTATACAACAATGGCCCTCAATGCGCCAAGGTGATCAAAGCATTCCTTAAATCATAACTATCATGATATCAACAATAAAAAAATCCCTGCTTGCTTCCGGCCTTATCTGCGCCGCGCTGTTATCGGTTAACGCGCAGCAAAAAAAGCAGCCGGTTGACTATGCCGACCCCTTGCTGGGGACATCCGAATCGCGCTGGATGCTAACACCATGTGCAACAATGCCTTTCGGGATGGTGCAATTATCGCCTGATAATCAGGAGGCTGTTTGGAAATCGGGGTATGAGTATTCCATAAATAACATCGGCGGGTTCAGTCATATCCATTCGTGGACGATGGCCGGGTTATCGGTTATGCCAACGGTGGGTGTTTTAAATATCAAGCGCGGATCGGCCGATAATCCAACTACTGGCTGGACAACCGGTTACCGTTCAAGGATCTATAAAGAAACCGAGAAGGCCAGTCCGGGTTATTATGGCGTTAAGCTGATGAACGGCGATATCACAACCGAACTAACCAGCACAACCCGCGCGGGTTTCTTTAAATTTAGCTACCCGACTGATGAGGATGCCCACGTTTTGTTAAATCTGGATGTGCCTTTTGAAAACACGGCTGAAATATTGGATGCCAAATTTACCAAAGTGAGCGATACCGAAATTGAAGGCTATTCGCACCAAAAATGGGGCTGGCAGGAGTATACCGTGCACTTTGTGATACGTTTTGATAAACCCTTTGAAGCCTTTGGCGGATGGGTGGGTAACAAGATCACCAAAGATGTAAAGGAGATTTCGGGTAAGGGCAAAATGGGCGCTTATGTTGATTTTAAAGCTAAAAAAGGCGAGGTAAGGCAAATGCAAACTGCTATATCGCTGGTTAGTATAGATCAGGCACGCCTGAACCTGAAAACAGAGATGGATCCGTTTAAATGGAGCTTTGCTGCCGTACATAACAATGCCAGGAACACCTGGAACGCTTTGCTCAGCAAAATTAAAGTTGAAGGCAGTACCGAAGTCAATAAAAAGAAATTTTACAGCAACCTGTACCGCTCTTACGTAGCGCGTACTACGTGGAGCGATGTAAACGGTAAATGGATAGATCCTAATGAAAAGGAAAGGCAATCAGACCCCAATTCGCCGATATTAGGTTCGGATGCGTTTTGGAATACTTTTTGGAATTTAAACCAGTTGTGGACATTGGTTAACCCTGATGTTGCCAGCAAATGGACGCGCTCGTTCCTGGAGATCTACAAAGCAGGCGGTTGGCTGCCCAAAGGCCCGGCCGGTATCGAATATTCGGGTATTATGGAGGCATCTCACGAGATAGCGCTGATTACCAGTACCTACCAGAAAGGTATCCGCGATTTTGACGCGAACCTGGCTTTCGAGGCGATGATGCACCAGCAAACAACGCCGGGTGTTAAAACGCCTGAAGGTGGTTTTGCAGGCAATAAGTATTACGAATCGTATCTGAAACTGGGCTATGTACCTAACGAAGAAGGGCAGGTATCCAACACATTAGAATATGCTTATGATGATTGGTGCGTGGCGCAATTTTGCAAGGCCCTGGGCAAAACAAAGGAATACGAAATGTTTATGAAGCGTGCCGATAACTATAAAAACGTTTGGGACCCTTCAGTAAAATACATCCGCATGAAAAACCGTGATGGCAGTTGGGTGAAGGATTGGAACCCTTTATGCTGTACCTCTTTTAACGGACCTGGTTATTTGGAGGGTAATGCCTGGCAATACAGCTTTTTTAACCCGCATGATGTGCAGGGCATTATTAACCTGATGGGTAAGGATGAATTTAATAACCGCCTGGACCAGGGCTTTATCAAATCGTCCAAATTCAGCTTTAACGCGGATGGAGATATGTACGATCTGGTGCCTATTAACCACGGTAACCAACCCAATATGCAGGCAGCATGGTTGTTCAACTATTCGGGCAAGCCCTGGTTAACGCAGAACTGGACGCGCGAGATCATGAACAAGTATTATGGTTCAACCCCATATCACGGCTGGTTAGGCGATGAGGATGAAGGGCAAATGGGGGCGTGGTTCGTTATGTCGGCTATGGGCTTATTTGAAACGGATGGCGGTGCATCCACCAAACCTTTTTATGAGATTGGCAGTCCGCTGTTTCCCAAAACAACCATCACGCTGGATAACAAATACTATAAAGGAAAAACATTCACTATCGAAGCCAAAAACACTTCGGATGTGAACAGGTATGTACAATCGGCCACGTTTAATGGTAAGCCTTTAACCAGGCCCTGGATCTATCACCAGGATGTGGTAAACGGCGGCAGTTTGGTATTGGTGATGGGACCCAAACCAAACGTAAATTGGGGCAGCAAGCCCGGCGATGCGCCGCCATCCATGTCGGCACCGATAAAATAACATTTAACCAATTTAAACCAATAATGATGAAAGATAAAAGCATCAGCTTAAGTACCATTACCATTGTGGCCTCGCTTGGCGGCTTTCTGTTTGGTTTTGATATGGCGGTTATTTCGGGCGTGCTGCCCTTTGTGGAAAAACAATTCAGTTTAAGCGCGGTGCAGGAGGGGTGGTTTGTATCGGCGGCGCTGGTAGGCTGTATTATCGGCGTAGCTTTTTCGGGCGAATTGAGCGACCGCTTAGGCCGGAAGAAACCGCTATTGCTATCAGCTACCTTGTTTTTACTATCCGCTATCGGCTGTGCTCTTATGCCATCGCTATTTTGGGTTATCGCGTCGCGAGTTTTGGGTGGTATAGGCATTGGTATTGCATCTAACGTGGTACCGCTTTACATATCCGAAATTGCACCTGCCAAAATACGCGGGCGACTGGTTACTTATTATCAGTTTGCGCTTACATTGGGCATATTAGTGGCTTATTTAAGTAATGCCTGGCTGGTTAGTTATGCAAACGGGGCGGCCGACGGCAGTATGTTTAAAGCCGAAATATGGCGTGCGATGTTTGGCTTAGGCGCTATACCTGCCATACTATTTTTAGTGGGCCTGTTCGTTGTTCCCGAAAGCCCGAGATGGCTGATCCAAAAAGGCCGAAAAGCGGAGGGACTGGATATCATCAGCCGTATTTCAGGGCATGAGGCCCGCAGCACGTCAACAGAACATGCGGTGCATCGCGAGGGTTCCTATAAAGAACTATTTGCCCCGGGTATGCGCAAGGCCTTGCTGATTGGTATTCTGCTGCCATTATTCTCGCAATTCAGCGGGATTAACGCCATTATTTATTACGGGCCGAGTATTTTAAGCAATGCCGGTATTTCGTTAAGTAATTCGTTAATCAGTCAGGTGATTTTTGGCGTAGCCAATATGCTGTTCACCCTGATCGCGATATGGAAAGTAGATAGCTGGGGCAGGCGGCCCTTGTATTTATGGGGCACCGCCGGGGCTGCTATTACTTTACTGGCTACCGGGCTCTGTTTTTATTATGGTGCCACAGCCAGTATCTGGTTATTAGTATGCGTATTGGCATTTTTGGCCTGCTTTGCTTTCTCTATCGGTCCGCTGAAATTTGTAGTAGCATCCGAGATCTTCCCGAACGCCATACGTGGCCGGGCGCTGGCTATCAGTATCATGACCATGTGGGTAGCCGATACGATAGTAGGCCAGCTTACCCCAATTTTACTGAAGGATTTCGGCAGCGCCGGCACATTCTGGTTCTTCGCTTTCTTTTGCGTGGTAGCCTTTATTACCGTATACAAGCTGCTGCCCGAAACCAAAGGCCAATCGCTGGAGCATATTGAAAACTACTGGAAGGAAAAAGGTGTTGACACTGCAGGGCGCCAGGCTGATGATCAACATATACCAATTCATTAATACGATGTTAAAGATTTTCAAAAGCCCGTTTTTACGGATGGTGTTTGCTATTACGGCTATGGGTTTTCCGATGATAGTTTACGCTCAGCAAAGCGATCTGACAACATACGTTGATCCCCTGATCGGTACGGCACATTCCCGCTGGTTTTTCTTTACACCCGGGGCATCGCCATTTGGTATGGCAAAGCCCGCACCGTCAACCAACGGGCATTATGGCAATGCACATGGCTGGGATGCGGTTGGTTACGATTACCGGCATACTTCGATAGAAGGGTTCGCTAACTTTCACGAGTTCCAGGTAGGAGGCGTAGTATTTGCGCCAATTACCGGCAAGCTACAAACTACACCCGGAAGGTTGGAACATGCGGACGAAGGTTACCGGTCGGAGTTTGACCGGAAGGATGAACATGCTACCGCCGGTTATTATTCGGTACTGTTAAAAGATTACGGCATTAAAGCCGAGTTAACATCTACCCGCCGGGTAGCCTATCATCGCTATACTTTCCCGGCAGGGAAGGAGTCGCATATCCTGTTTGATATCGGCAATAAACAGGGCGAAAGCGGCGAAGTAAAAGATGCCAAAGTATACATTACTCCCGACGGAAGGGTTGAAGGTTATGTGATCACCAAACCCGTTTACGTACTTAAATATCAGCCCGGGGCGCAGGTAGCCATGTATTTTTCGGCGGTGCTGGATAAAAAGCCGGATGCTTACGGCACATTTAAAGGCGCGGAAATTGTAGCTGGTCAAAATGAAACCAATGGTAAGGGTGCGGGTTTATATCTTAGCTTTAATACCAAAGAGCAGGAGAGCATTACCATAAAAGCGGGCTTATCTTATACCTCCATTGAAAACGCGCGCTTAAACTTACAACAGGAAGCCACCGGTTTAACTTTTGACGCGGCTAAGAAAAAAGCGAATACCATCTGGAATAATTACCTGCACCGGATTGAGGTGGAAACCGCTGATCGCGAAAATAAAATTAAGTTTTATACCGGCTTGTACCATGCCCTGCTTGGCCGCGGACTGGCAAGCGATGTAAACGGCGCTTACCCCAAAAATGATGGCAGCATAGGGCAAATCCCGTTGGATAAAAACCAGCGCCCGCAGTATAATCATTATAATACCGATGCCATTTGGGGCGGTTTTTGGAACCTTACCCAGCTTTGGGCCATTGCTTATCCGGAGTATTATTCAGATTTTATTAAGAGCCAGTTATTGATCTACAAAGATTCGGGCTGGCTGGCTGATGGGATTGCCAACAGCGCTTATGTATCGGGCGTGGGCACCAACTTTGTGAGTTTGGCTATCGCCAGCGCTTATATGTGCGGTATCCGCGATTTTGATGTTAAAGAGGCTTATGCCGCTTCCCTCAAAAACGAGATAGACGGCGAAAACCGGCCGCACGGTGCGGGTAAACTTGATGTGGCCCGTTTTGTAAAAAACGGCTATGTAGATCATTTAGACAAAGGCAAAGGTGGCGGCGAATTGTGGCAGTTCTCGGCCTCACATACGCTCGAATATGCTTTCAGTTCGTATGCCGTAGGGCAGTGGGCTAAGGCTTTGGGTAAAACCGCTGATTATAACCTGCTCTCGCGCCTGGCGAAAGGATGGGAGAATATTTATGACCCATCACTAAAACTGGTTCGCCCAAAGCTGGCTAACGGACAGCTTATCGACAATTTTAAACCCAGCGAGGTGTGGCGCGGTTTCCAGGAGGGTAACGCATTGCAGTATACCTTTTACGTACCGCAGGATCCGCAAGGCCTTGTAGCAAAAGTAGGCAAGGCCGAGTTTAACAAACGCCTCGATAGCGTGTTTACCTTCTCGCAAAAGAACGCCTTTGGCGGCGGTACTACGCTGGATGCATTTTCGGGCTTGGAAGCGCCTTATAATCACGGCAACCAGCCCAACTTGCACATCTCGTGGTTGTTTAATTATTCTGGCAAGCCATCATTAACGCAAAAATGGGTACGCAGCATTTGTAATGTGTTTTATGGTGCCGATGGCATACATGGCTACGGTTACGGTCAGGATGAAGATCAGGGGCAATTGGGCGCCTGGTATGTGATATCAAGCATCGGCTTGTTTGATGTAAAAGGCTTAACAGATATCAAACCCACATTTGGAATAGGCAGTCCGCTGTTTGATAAGGTGACCATCAAACTAAACAACAAATACTATAAGGGGAAACAGTTTATCATTGAAACAAAGAACAATAGCGGTACTAACATTTATGTAAAGAGCTTTAAACTCAATGGTCAGTATTTGCATCGTCCGTTTATATCATTTGCCGATGTGGTTAAGGGTGGCAAATTGAGTTTGCAAATGAGTCCGAAACCAACTGATATGTATTAAACCGGTCAATAATCAAGCAAAAAACCACCTGTAAATCAATAACAGGTGGTTTTTTGCTTGATAACAGTTAATCATTACTTCACACTGATGGCAAATCCTCCGCCCGGGGCAACGGCTTGCTTGATAACGGTTTTTGAATTAACCTTCATTTTACGAATTGTATAACTCTGCGGATTTTTATCGTAACTGGCATCCTTTCCATCAGCATAAATAATAGCCTCGTAAGTTTTGCCTTTCGGCAGATAATCAAATGTAATTGTGGCTATGCGCGCATTTTCGTCGGTAACACTCCCGATATACCATTGATCTTTGTTTTTGGCTTTTCTGGCTATGGAAATATAATCTCCCGGTTCGGCCTCTAAAACATAGCTGTCATCCCAATCAATAGCTACATCTTTAATAAACTGAAACGCATCCGCGAATTTATTGTAGGTTTCGGGCAGGTCGGCAGCCATTTGCAAAGGGCTGTACATAGTTACATACAGCGCCAATTGCTTGGCCAGCGTGGTATGCACAAACGATTTATTATCGGGATTATAAGCGCTGATGCGTGTTTGAAAAATGCCCGGCGTATAATCCATCGGGCCACCCATTAAACGGGTAAAAGGCAAAATGGTAGTATGGTCGGGACTGTTACCGCCAAAGGATTCATATTCGGTACCGCGGGCCGCTTCATTACCAATCAGGTTAGGATAAGTGCGGCTCAACCCGGTTGGCCTGATGGCTTCGTGGGCGTTCACCATAATTTTGTATTCGGCGGCTTTGGTAATGGTGTACAGGTAGTGGTTCACCAGCCATTGACCGTAATGATGTTCGCCCCGCGGGATGATCTGCCCCACATAGCCGCTTTTAACGGCATTGTAGCCATTTTCTACCATAAACTTGTACGCAGTATCCAAATGGCGTTCATAGTTGCGTACCGAGCCGGATGTTTCGTGATGCATAATGATCTTTACACCTTTTGATGCCGCATAACGGTGCAATTCTTTTACATCAAAATCGGGGTAGGGGGTTACAAAATCAAAAACATAGTCTTTGGTTTTGCCAAACCAGTCTTCCCAGCCCTGGTTCCAGCCTTCTACCAAAACGGCATCAAACCCGTTTTTAGCAGCAAAATCAATATACTCTTTTACATGTTGGGTATTGGCAGCATGTTTGCCATTGGGTTTAACTTTTGTATAATCTGTCACACCTAATTGCACATTGTCCAGATCGCTATAGGCCCAGGTGCTTTTGCCGGTTATCATTTCCCACCATACACCAATATATTTAACCGGTTTAATCCAGGATACATCCTTGTATTTGGTCGGCTCGTTCAGGTTCAGCACCAGTTTCGATATCAGGATATCCCCGGCCTTATTGCTCACAATAACCGTGCGCCACGGGCTTTGCGTTGGGGCTTGCATATAACCCTTGTCGCCAATAGCATCGGGCGTTAAAAACGACTCCAGCACAAAGTTTTTATCATCCAGGTTGAGCGACATGCAGGAGTAATCTACCAAAGCGGCTTCGTGAATATTAATATACAAACCATCCTTACTTTTCATCATCAAAGGCGTTTGCAAACCGGTTGGCGAAAAGGTGGTTTGACTAACATTGGGCGTAACGGCGGCCTTCATCTTAGCCCTTACTTCCGACAGGTTTGAAGTAACCGTTTCGTATTCCTGCGTATCAAAATCGCCCGGCAGCCAAAACGCTTTATGATCGCCGGCTAAGGCAAACTGCGTATGTTCTTCTTTAATGATAAAATAATTGAGGTTAGGCTGGGATGGAAACTCGTACCTGAAACCTAAGCCATCATTAAATAAGCGGAAGCGGATACGAATGAAACGATCTTTAACCGCTTTTTGGGCCAGGGTTACTAATAACTCGTTGTAGTGGTTACGGATGTTCTTTTGTTCACCCCATACCGGGCTCCAGGTTTCGTCGAAAGTGCTTTGTTCTGATTTGGTAATGGTAAAGCCATCCATAAACGAAGGGACATCTTTGGTCTCTATCCCCAATTTGCTGTTTTTAATAACCGGCTTGTTCTTATAGGTCAATTGGTAAGCAGGGACACCGTTTTCCCGGAGTGCAAATGTAAGCGTGAGGTTTTTATCAGGTGAAGTGATGGTTTGCGCCCGGCCTATCAGCAGGCTATTAATAACAAGTAAAATACATAGGAAAGTTTTACGCATGGCTTTATACAGGTTTATGAAACATTGGTTAACGTCAAAATTTGCAAACCTGTAAAGAGCGTCCTAATAATTTATCCAAAATATAAATTATTTGTAGCTATAAATTATGTAAATAATTATTTATAAGACAGTTATGTTTTAAGGTGCATGAAAAAATTTAAATATAATTGATGATAGATTAAGCTAAAAATAGCCAAAAAATGATCTGCGGTTTTGGATATTATTGTTTTACAAATAAACAAATGCTAAAATTATTAGTAAATGTTTATATTTGAAAAATATTTGAGTAGAGAGATGAGCAATCGTACTTATTTAGTAACCGAGGCCAAAGCCTGGTTAAAACGCAGGAAGGGCCCCGACGAGGTACTGCGCGTGGTACCGGATATTGAAGACGGCAGCCAGATATTGTGCTACCGCTTGTATACTGCTTATGATGATCATCCGGATTACCTGGGGCAGATCTTGTTTGATGCGCAGGGTTACTGGATCTACGATGGCGAGGTACTAACCATTGCCGAGCAGGAACAAGTTGCCCGGTTTATTATTAATTACGTGGAGGTATTATAGCAGGGCAGAGGGGCCGAATAGTACATATGGCTTTCCCAATGCCATTAGCCGACATTGGGAAAGCCATTCCAACCTATCTTAAAACAACGTATAGATCCGGCATTTTATCGGTGGATATTAAAATGATGTGGCTGTTGCCAATTCACGCCAGTTGTCCAGATCCTGTTTAACCCGGTCTATTTTTTGGAAAGCCAGATCGTAAGCGTCCTGACCTAAAAATAAATGCAGGGGAGGTTGGGCTGCTTCGGCGGCATTGATAATAACTGCAGCTCCCTTTTCAGGGTCGCCCTGCTGATTGCCATTAATACTGTTTTGATGTAGTGCCTCGATATCGCGTACGGCCTGATAAGCCTGAATAGGATTTTTTGCCACGCTTAAAGAATCAGGTTCCAGAAAATTAGTGCGGAAATAACCCGGAGAAACGATGGTTGCATGGATCCCGAATGCTTTAACTTCGGCAGCCAATGATTCGGTAAATCCCTGTACCGCAAATTTAGTGGCACAATAAATACCGAAACCGGGAAATAAGCCGGTGAAGCCGCCGATGGAAGAAATATTAAAGATATGACCCGACTGCTGCTCCCGCAGATAAGGTAATACCTGGCGAATGACATTTAAGGAACCGAAAACGTTGATATCAAAGTTAGCCCTTGTTTCCTCGTCGCTTAGTTCTTCCAGACTGCCGGTTAGGCCATAGCCGGCATTGTTTACCACTACATCTATCCGGCCAAATTTATTAATGGTTGCATTTATTGCCTCAGCAACACTTCCTTCATCTGTAAGACTGACAGCCAGCGGCAAAAAATTATCACTTGTACTGCCAACGGCCTGTTTAAGGCTTTCCGCGTTCCGGGAGGTAGCCGCTACTTTATAGTCACTTGCTAATAGTTGTTTTACAAGGCTTAGTCCCAGGCCTTTTGAAGCTCCGGTAACAAGCCATACTTTTTGATTTTGCATGATTATTGTTTTTTAATTGATCTGGTTTTGTTTTTAAATATTAACCCTGATAATCCATTGATTTGCTTAATTCCTCATTCATCCTGAATTCCTTATCCAGCAAATTGAGTTTGTTCATGGCCCTGTTAAAGGCATCTCCGCCTAATAAAAGGTACAGTGGCGGGTTTTCCTCCTGCGCTACGCCGATAATGGCTGCAGCTGCTTTTTCAGGATCGCCGGGCTGGCTGCCATCCATTTTCAGGTATCTGCTGTGCGATGTGCGTACATCCTGGTAATCATCAATCAACTCTTTAGCAATAAACAGTGATTCAGGTGTCAGGAAACTGGTTCTGAAGGCGCCCGGCGCTACCACAGTTACTTTAATACCCATGGAGCGTACATCATCGGCTAAAACTTCGGTTAAGCCCACTACCGAGAATTTGGTGGCGGCATATATGGCCCAGCCTGTAACCCCGGTAATACCTGCTATAGAGGCAATGTTGATGATATGGCCCGAGCGCTGCTCCCTTAAATACGGCATCGCTTTACGGATGACGTTTAAAGTGCCGAATACATTTACGTCGAAGCTATCACGGGTTTCTTTATCACTTAGTTCTTCGATACTGCCGCCAATGCCATAGCCCGCATTATTAATGATCACGTCTATTTTTGTAAAGGCGGCAACTGTGGCCTGTATGGATGCACCTACGCTTGCCTCGTCAGGCAAATTAACCTGTAAGGGTAAAAAATCAGGCCCCGAATAACCAACGGCCTTTATTAATTCATCTTTATTGCGTGAAGTGGCGGCTACCTGCTGCCCCGCGTTTAATAATTGTTTTACCAGGCTAAGCCCAAATCCTTTTGAAGCCCCGGTAATGTACCATACTTTTTGTTTGTTGTTCATCTGTTTTTTGTTTTTGATATTCAAAGGTACATTGGCCCATAGGGCTACCGTTTGCATAATTCAACCCAATAATTACAAAATTCAAACAACAACAAAAAAGGAGCAGCTAATAGCTGCTCCTTTTTTGTTATATATAAGTGCGATTAAGCGGCCCGATACCGCGAGGGCGTATACTGCGTTTGCTTTTTAAAGAAGTTATTAAAATGCGATGGTTCTTCAAACCCCAGGCAGTAACCAATCTCGGATATATTCCAATCGGTATGTTTAAGCAACGATTTAGCTTCACTTACCAACCTTTCGGCAATAACATCTGTAGTGGTTTTTCCGGTGGTTTCCTTAATGGCCCTGTTCAGGTGGTTTACGTGTACGGCCAATTGTACGGCAAAATCCCTGGCCGATCGCATATTAAAACGCTGCGATGGATCCTCAATAGGGAACTGCCGCTCCAGCAATTCTGTAAAAACAGCTGTAATGCGCGATTTGGCATCAGGGTGCTGGTACAAACTTTCCGACGGTCTTGATTTTAAGGCCGTGTGGGTTAGTTCGGTTACGTAATTCCTGAGCAGGTCGTATTTAAAAGCATAATCCGACCCGATCTCTTCCAGCATTTTAATAAATATATTACTCACCTGCTCATCTTCCTTTGAGTTAAGGATGTAGGCGGGTTTACCACCGGGCTGATACATCGGCAAATCGCCCAGGCTGCTGCCAATTTTATCGGTAAAAAATGATTTGGAGAAAATGCAGAAAAAACCGGTACGCGGCTCATTGGTTAAGGGCTCCCAGGTATAAGGTACCTGCGGGTTGAAAAACATCAGTGTGGAACCGTCAATCTCTATGCTTTTATCGGCATAATGATACCTGTTATGCCCGCGGATCAGCGTAATCTTATAATAGTCTCGCCTGCTGTAAGTTACCGGTTTATTAACGCAATCCTCTATTCTGAAAACATTGAAGTGGCCGATATTATTTTGCATATCTACAGGCAGGAAATTTGGTTTGTGCCTGTAAAAATCTTCCAGTGTTTCTGCCTTTGCCATGGGGTTTATCTAAAATGAAAATCAAAGATAAGCCCAATGGTGTTAATTTAATTACAAAATTCAAACACCTTATTGCAAAATTCAAACAGGTGCCGGCTGCTGCGCTTTTAAAAAGTATTTAAATACCTCAGGTCAGCAGCAACACAGGTTCAATAAGCCGTTTAACTGCAAGCGCATATTTCGGGAACATTCCCAATATTTGGGAGCGTTCCCGGTATATCCAGGGCTTAAAAGCGAGCGCTTTGTATAGGCTAAATGATTTATAATTGTCCCGTTCATTACATTTTCCACACATGAATGAGCACCAATAAACCAAACATTAAACCCTATGATGAGATCATTTCACTACTCCGCAAGGTACTTGCTGGCCTTTGGGTTGCTGCTGGTACTTTCGTGCGTTTATGCACAAAACAAATACACCCTGCAGGGGCGGGTGCTTGATGAAAAGCAACTTGGCCTGCCAGGTGTAACGGTTACCCTTAAAGGTACAGCCACGGTTACCAGTACAGATAAAGATGGCAACTATCAATTAACCATTCCCGATGGCACGGGTACATTAGTTTTTTCATCCGTCGGCTATCAATCCAAAGAAACACCGGTACAAAACCGCAAGATGATTGATGTGGAATTGGAGCCATCTGCCAAATCATTGGGCGAGGTTGTTGTAGTGGGTTATGGTACCCAACGCACCAGGGATATCACCGGTTCGGTAGGCTCAATATCTGCCAAAAGCATTAAAGATCAGCCGGTATCTACTTTTGGTGAAGCCATGGCAGCTAAAATAGCGGGAGTAGACGTGCAGCAAACCACGGGTAAGCCTGGTGCCGCATTAACCGTTCGTATCCGCGGCGCGGGGTCTATCTCAGCCGGTAATCAGCCATTGTATGTGGTTGACGGCTATCCGCTGGCAGATGCCGGGAGCCTGAATTTGATCAGCAATGATGACATAGCCTCTATAGAAGTATTGAAAGACGCGTCGGCCGCAGCCATTTACGGTTCGCGCGGGGGAAATGGGGTAGTGTTGATCACCACTAAAAAAGGGGCGGACGACAAGCCGCAGTTTACGTTTAATTTTTACACAGGCGCGTCAAAAGCGGCAAAAATGTTGGACATGATGAATGCCAGTCAATTTGCCGATCTGACATTTAAAGCTTATAACAATGCCTATATCGATCGCGGCGGCGATCCAACCGTCCCCGTTGCTAACCGTAATTATAATATTGCCGGTTTGTTTTTTACCCCCAATTTATGGAACGATACCGACTGGCAAAAAGTAGTATTAAGAACCGCGCCTTTCAGTAATTACCAGTTCTCGGTATCAGGCGGTAACAACGGGACGAAGTACTACCTGTCCGGAAATTACCTGCAGCAGGATGGTATTTTACAGGCCACCAGTTTTAAAAGATACAGCGTACGGTCTAACCTGGAAATAAGTGTAAACCCGGCACTAAAGATCGGTTTAAACTTTTCGCCATCTTTTTCAAATGAACGCCAGGCAAATACCGAAGGCAGTTATGCATCGGCAACAAACGAAGGTATTGTGATGCTGGCCGTACTCACTCAGCCATTTATCGGCCCGTATCAGCCCGATGGCAGCTATACCCGCCCGGTGCTAACCAATAACGCATCCAGCCGTAACCCGCTGGCATTGCTAAAAGAGATCACTGACCGGCAGAAAACATTCAGAGGTTTAGGTAATTTATATGCGGAATGGGCGCCGGTAAAGGGCTTAACGTTGCGCACATCGGGAGGTGGCGATATTATTGCCAGTCGCCGGGATTATTTCAGGCCCACAACTGTGCCTTCATCGGGCGTGGCTGTAGCCAATGGCTTTAATTCAACCGCTCAAAACATTAACCTGCTATGGGAAAATACGGCTACTTATAAAACTGTGCTGGATAAAGATCATAAGCTGGAAATACTGGGCGGCTACACCATACAATGGAACGATTTTGAAACCAATAACATTGTAGGTTCGGGATATCCAAACGACCTGGTAACTACGGTAAATGCCGCTACCACCCGCATCGGTACCGAATCAATTGAGCAATGGGCTTTAGCTTCTGTATTAGCCAGGTTGAACTATAGCTTTAAAGACCGGTACTTGCTTACCGCCAATTTCCGCCGCGATGGTTCTTCGCGGTTTGGCGCGAACACGCGCTGGGGGAGTTTTCCGTCGGCATCGGTGGGCTGGCGCTTAAGCGAGGAAAGCTTTTTGAAAGATGTATCCTGGCTTAACGATTTAAAAATACGGGGCAGCTATGGTTTAACCGGTAATAACAACATTGCCAACTACGGTTCTATCGGTTTGCTTTCGCAGGATAATTATGTGTTAGGTACCGGGACAGGTACGTTAATCAGCGGCTTATCGCCCATCAACGTATCCAACCCTAATTTAAAATGGGAGAAAAACCTGCAAACAGATTTTGGCCTGGAAACCAGTTTGTTTAATGATCGTATCCAGTTCACCGCCGATCTTTATCGCCGGGTATCATCAGATCTGTTGCTGAACCTGCAGGTACCCAGCATCCTTGGCTTCACAACTGCATTGGTTAATATTGGCAAAGTTGAAAATAAAGGTATTGAGTTTACAGTTAACAGCCGTAATTTAACCGGGGCTGTTAAATGGGGCACTAACTTCAATATCAGCTTTAATCGTAACAAAGTGCTGAGTACCGGCCCTTCGGGCTCGCCAATATTTACCGGGTCGTTTATTGCTAATGCCAGTATAACCCAGGTAGGCAGTGTTATTGGTAGTTTTTATGGGTATGATGCCATAGGCGTGTTTAAAGACCAGGCCGCGGTAAACGCTTATCCGCACTTTGCTACCTCGCGACCGGGCGACGTACAATACCGGGATGTAAACAACGATGGAATAATTGATGCCCGGGATATGACCATGATAGGTAATAACCAGGCCGATTTTAATTATGGCATAACCAATACCTTCCAGTACCGCAATTTTGATTTGAGCTTTGTTATCCAGGGTGTACAGGGCAACCAGATAGCCAACGCCTTCTCTACCGTTATCGAAGATGGATCAGGTGGCGGAAGAAATCAAAAGAGAACTATTTTAAATGCCTGGCAGTCGCCCGATCAACCCGGCGATGGGAAACACCCGCGTTATAATGCCACGGTAACCGGCAACAATAACCTGTTCTCTTCCCGCTTTATAGAAAACGGATCATACGGCCGTTTACGCAATGTTACCATTGGCTATACCTTACCGGGCAATATTATGAAAAAGATCGGCTTTAAATCGGCCCGTTTTTACCTGTCGGGCGAAAACCTGGTCACTATTACCAAATACACAGGCTTTAACCCCGAAGTAGGCAGCGCGGGCGATAACGCTACCCAGCCCGGGGTGGATTATGGCGCGTATCCCATTAGCAGGGTTTATACTATAGGTGCAAACATTGGTTTCTAAACCGTCCAAAACTAACGAACATGAAAAAGACCTTGATCATATATTTTACCATCTCAATAGCCTGCCTGTTGGGATCATGTAAAAAAAGCTTTCTGGAACTTAACCCGGTTTCGCAGATCGGTGCAACAACTTTTTATAAAACACAAAGCGACCTGCTGAACGCGGTAACCGGCGCCTATGCGGCCTTGCAGCTGAACGGGCAATATACCGAAGATTATTATTTTGTGGCCGACTACCCTTCAGATAACATTGAAAGCGCCCTCTCCGGTGCGTCTAATGATTTTGACCAGTTTGACCGCTTTTATGTTAACTCGGCAAATATCTATTTAGCCCCCTTTTGGACAGATGGCTATAAGGGCATTGTGCGTTGTAATAACGTAATTACCCAGGCGCCTAACATCCCCATGGATGAAACTCTTAAAAAGCGTTATGTGGGCGAGGCTAAATACCTGCGGGCACTGATGTACTTTAACCTGGTACGGGTATTTGGAGATGTACCGCTGGTAACCGAACCTATAGCCAGTATTGAAGAATCGTACACCTATGGCCGTGCACCGGTGGCGGATATTTATAAACAGATTGTAAAGGACCTGACCGATGCCGAGTCTGCTATGCCGCTTTCTTATACAGGCGCTGATATTGGTCGCGTTACCAAGGGCGCCGTGCAAACGCTTTTAGGCGAAGTTTATCTTACCCAAAAAAATTACGCGGGGGCCGTAACCGAACTGGCTCAGGTAATTACATCAAACGTGTACAAGCTATTGCCGGTTTACAATGATGTATTTAACCCGGCCAACGGTAATAATGCCGAAATAATTTTCGCGGTGAACTATAAAAAGGGAGGCATAGGAGAGGGCAGTCCGTTTGTGAATGCCTTTTTACCCACAGGCGGCATACCAACATTGGTAACAATTGGCACAACCGGTAACCGGATGACAGGAGGTAAGGACCTTTTTGATGCCTTTGAAGCCGGCGATACCCGTAAACCCATCTCCATTAACGATTCATTTATTGATGGTACAGGTAAAACGGTAAGCGTTTATTTCACCCGCAAGTATATGGATACCCCACCCACCGATAAGGATGGTGATAACGATTGGTATATACATCGTTACTCTGATGCTTTACTGATGTATGCTGAAGCGTTGAATGAAACAGGGCAAACCACACAGGCGCACACCTACCTGAACATGGTACGCGTAAGGGCAAACCTAAGCGCAAGAGTCAGTTTAACCCAGGCCGATATGCGGTTAGCTATTGAACAGGAGCGTCGCGTAGAACTTTGCTTTGAAGGCCATCGCTGGTTTGATCTGCTCCGCACAGGCAGGGCCATAACGGTAATGAATGCTTATTTTATTAAATACGGCATTAAGCTTGGCGGTGTACAGGTGCAGGTAAAAGATTTTCAACTGATACAACCTGTACCACTATCACAAATACAAGCCAACCCGGCAAAAATCACACAAAACCCGGGGTATGGCCTATAAGCTCTTACCGGCATGAATGCTGGTAAACATTTGTAGAAGCCTGTAATGATTATTGCAGGCTTTTACAGAGGCTTTTTATAATTGATACACGATATCCTTTTCTGGTATCGTAACCTGGTAATCATCTGCTGTTAAAGCGTCGGCCATGGCTTGCATGCTAACCGTTTCGCCATGCACCAGGAAGATGTTTTTCAGTTTGGTTTTATCTAAAGCTTTAATATTATTTAGCAGGTCATCATGATCGCCGTGGGCGCTCAATACATCTGTTTGTTTAATGGTGGCATATACGGCCAGTTCACGGTCTTTAATATGCACTATAGGATCGCCACGCAACAGGCGGTGGCCGAGCGTGCCTTTGGCGCAGTAGCCAATGAACAGGATAGTACAATAGTAATTCTGGATATTGTAGAATAAATGATCCTGGATGCGCCCGCCCTCCAGCATACCGGCTGATGAGATGATGATGCAGGGTTCAAAGTAATTGCTAATCTGTTTGCTTTCCTTGATATTCTCAATATAGGTCAGGTTTTCAAACTCAAATTCATCACCTTGCTGGTTGTAAAAATCTTTAGCCTCGTCATTAACCAAATGGTGATGCTTGCGGTAGATAGTGGTAGACCGGGTAGCCATAGGGCTATCAACAAATACCTGTACAGGTGGCAGTAAACCGCTGCTGAAGATCTTATTTAAAGTAAAAACCAATGATTGTGTGCGGCCGATACTAAACGCGGGAATAATTAATCGCCCCGGTTCTTTAATACAGGATTTTTCAATTACCTCTGCCAAAGTTTCCTCAACCGTTTTGCCTTTGGTATGCATCCGGCCGCCGTAGGTTGATTCGGTGACTAAATAGTCGACAGGAGGGAGCGGTTCCGGATCGTTCAAAACAGGGTAGTCCTGTCGGCCGATATCGCCTGTAAAGGCAATTGTTTTCTCTACGCCCGCATCATTGATCTTTAATACCGCCGCTGCGGCACCCAACAGGTGACCAACAGGGATAAAGGTGAGTTGGATATCACCATTTAGTTGAAATGGTTTGTTAAAGCCAATAGTAACAAAGCGCTCTACTGTATCCATCACATGCTTATGCAGGTACAGCGGCTGCCGGCTTGCACCATGTTTCCCCCTGCTGTGTTTACGGCTTTTCTCCTGCTTGCTCATGAAAATATTTACCGAGTCGAACAACAGCAGTTCGGTCAGATCGGCAGTAGGTGGGGTGCAAAGGATTTGCCCTTCATAGCCCATGCGTACTAAAGTTGGCAGGTTGCCCGAATGGTCGATATGCGCGTGGGTCAGTATCACCACATCAATATCAGCCGGGTTAAATGGAAAATCTTCGTTCGATTGCAGGCTGCGTTCTTTTTCGTAATCCAATCCGCAATCTACCAGTATTTTATATTGGCCAACCTGCAGCAGGTGCATACTTCCTGTAACCTGCTGTGCAGCGCCGTGTATAGTTAAGTTCATTCTTCGTTAGTTCATGGTTCATGGTAGAACGACCATGTCTGTATTTTTTCTTTCGTAAAATAGTAAATTGTTATGAAACTATGCCTGTTGACCTGGTTCTACCGGTTCTATAGACTCCTTCGTTTCATATTGAAGTTGACTTAGGTATCGATACAGCCCTTCCTTATTTTTCATTAAATCATCATGACTGCCGGTTTCCAGTATCAGGCCTTTCTCTACAACTACAATCACATCAGCTTCGCGAATGGTAGATAAACGGTGGGCTATGATGATAGAAGTACGGTTCTTCATTAATTCTTCTAAGGCTTCCTGTACCAGGCGTTCTGATTCCGAATCGAGCGATGAAGTGGCTTCATCCAGGATCAGGATAGATGGGTTTTTTAACAAAGCCCTTGCAATAGCAATGCGCTGCCTTTGTCCGCCGGATAGTTTTACGCCGCGCTCGCCCACAATGGTTTCATAGCCTTCGGGGAAACCACTAATAAATTGGTGGGCATTAGCGCGTTGCGCGGCTTGCATAATTTCTTCTTTTGTTGCAGATAGTTTACCGTAGGCGATATTCTCCAATATCGATCCGCCAAACAGTAGTACATCTTGTGGTACAATGGCTACCTGGTTACGAATATCGGTTAATGAATAGGTGCCGGCATCGCGGCCATCAAACTGGATAGTACCTTGCTGCGGATGGTAAAACTGCAAAACAAGCGAGGCCATGGTTGATTTTCCCGATCCGCTTGGCCCTACAATAGCCACCTTTTGCCCGGCTTTTGCCTCGAACGAGATATCATTTAAAACCGTGATCTCCGGACGGGATGGGTAGGCGAATACTACGTTTTTAAACTCCAGGTTACCGTTAATGGTTTCAACAACCGCGTTGTTGGTATCAACCATGGAGATGGGTTCGCCGTGTTCGACTAAAATTTCCAGCACACGTTCGCTGGCGCCTACGGCCTTTTGCATATTGGCATATAACTCGGGAAAGCTACCCATTGATGCAGCTACAAATATACCGTATATCACAAATTCGGTTAATTGCCCGCTGGATAATTCGCCATGGCTAACCAATACCGAACCAAACCATATAATACCTATTACTGAACCAAAAATGCAAAACACAATAAACGATGCAAATACCCCACGGAATTTGGCGCCCCTTACGGCTATAGCCACCACTTCGCGCAGGGATTTATTATAGCGACCGGCTTCGTAAGCCTCGTTTACAAATGCCTTTACGTTGGCAATACCTTGCAGCGTTTCTTCAACCACTGTGTTCGATTCGGCGAGTTTATCCTGTGCCTGCCTTGATATTTTACGGATAAAACGCCCGAACACCACCGCGAAAACGATGAGGAACGGCAACATGCTTAACAGTAATAAAGTTAGCTTGGGTGATACGATAACCAGGAAAGTGATCCCACCGGTTAGTAAAATAATTTGGCGGATCATCTCGGCCAGGGTAGTGGTAATAGCGTCCTGTATCTGCGAAAGATCGGCCGATATGCGGCTGTTCAGTTCCCCAACTCTGCGGTTCGAGAAGAAGTTCATGGGCAGGGTGATCAGTTTAAAATAGGTATCGCGGCGTATGTCAGCCAGCGACCGCTCGGCCACCTGCACAAACCAAACCACCCTAAAAAAAGATACAAAGGCCTGCGCAAACAACATAGCGAATGCCAGTATACCTATACCATTAATAGTAGCGGGTAAAAATGTATAACTCTGCTTGCCATGCGAGGCATCGATAAGCGAACCTAAAAACTTGGGAAATGTTAAGCCTGTTAAACTGGATATGAACAGGAAAAACATGGCTGCCATAAATTTGCCACGATATGGTTTTAGATAGGAGAGCAGCCGCAACATGTGTTGCAACCCCTGTTTATTTAATTTTGCCTTTGGCAGTTCAACACCTGCCTTGCTACCACTGTTTAATCGTCCCCGGGCCATTTATATATATGATCAAATTATCGTTCAAGCCCAAAGCTAAGCTTTTACGCTGCTTTTACGGCTGATGAGATATAAAATTGACAAAAACATGAGCACAATGATCCCAAACATAATTTTCTGTATAGTGCGTTGATGATCCATCATCTCACTGGTGCCTTTTTTTAACATATCCAGTTGGTTGCGCAGTTTGTTGATGGTGCCCATATAGGCCAGTGCATGGCTTTCAACCTGTTTGGTGCGGGTTTGTACCTGGCTTTGTTCAAAGGCCCGGTAATCAAGCAATATCTTTAGCTGGGCAAAGATCTCTTCATCGGTTTTAATGATATCCATTAAAATATCGTTTGACCGGCGGATATCTTTTTTGGTTTGCAGCCCGAAAATGCCGCTATGCTGGCTCAGGCTCTCTTCATACTGTCCAAACTTTTGCTTGCGTATATCCAGCATAGCGTTAATCTTTTTGCGCTGCACCTGGTAGGCCAGCGAATCAGATTTAAAATTAGCCTGGGCTTGTGCCGCGCTAAAACAGCACAGCAATAACAAATAGACAAGAAGCTGTTTCATTGTTGATGTGTTATTGAAAATCGATAATAACGCTATCGTCGATCTTCAATCCTAATAACCCGCTGGCGTTGCCTTTGTTTATCGCAATCTCTAAATGATCGCTGATACCGAACAGGCAAAGCTTTTCGCCTTCATCAACCTCGTTATAATACCAGCTAAGTTGGGTGATCACTTCATTACGTTTAAAATACAGCACAAAGCGGCGGCCTTCCTGTATCTTCATAAAAAGATCTTTAGTGATATTGGTGATCACATTCTGGAACGAATCGATATAGATCACCATGCCCTTGATCAGGTTTTTCTCGATCACGGGCTGCAGGTTCATTTTCTTTTCAACCGTATCAACAGGTTCGCCAATATCGGTCAGTTTGCCGCCCTTAGCCAAAATACAGGCCGCTTTTACAAATATATCGGTAAGCGGGAAATGTAAAAATTTGAGGTCCTGCATCAGGCTTATCTCCACCATTTCATCCGGGTCGCGGCCAAACATCAGGCAAAATATGCCGTTATCGGCGCCTACAAAGTAGTGGTTACGGTATTTTACAGCCAGGTATTTAACGTTTTTATTATAAACGGTGTCAATCCCTATCAGGTGAACGGTTTGCTCGGGAAAATAGTAGTAACTATTTTTTAAAATGAAGGCTGCTTGTTGTATATTGAATGCGGTGATATTGTGGGTGATATCAACTATATTAACCGTTGGCAATACTTTCAGGATGCTCCCTTTCAGGGCAGCCTGGTAAATATCTTTGTCGCCAAGGTCTGTAGTTAATGTAATTATTCCCATTAATATAATAATATTTATTGCTAATCTTGTACAAGCGTTAGGCGCTACAAATATTCAATTTTTTAATCAGAAATAATCTGTAACTATAAAAATCAATTAAGTTTGAACGAACTAAAATTATCAATAGACCATATTAATCCCGCTGTTTTGTGGGGGCCAAATAATGACCATTTCGAGATCATTAAGAAACAATATCCCAAACTGAAGATCGTAGCCCGCGGCAGCGATGTAAAAATACTGGGTGACGAGCAGGAACTAAACGCGTTCAACGACAAATTTACACAACTGGTTGACCATGTAGATAAGTTTGAATCGTTAACCAGTATTGATGTGGAGCGCATATTCGGGGCAAAATCAAGTCCGTCATCCGCAACAACAGATGCCGGTTTGGACAAATCAACAACGGGCGAGGTAATTGTGTTTGGGCCAAACGGAATAATGGTAAAAGCCCGCACGGCCAACCAACGCCGCATGGTAGATACCATCTCCAAAAACGATATCCTGTTTGCCATTGGCCCCGCGGGTACAGGCAAAACCTATACTGCTGTAGCCCTGGCGGTAAGGGCCTTGAAAAATAAAGAGATCAAGCGCATCATATTAACCCGTCCGGCCGTTGAGGCAGGGGAGAACCTGGGCTTTTTGCCGGGCGATTTGAAGGAGAAGATTGACCCGTACCTGCGCCCTTTATATGACGCGCTGGATGATATGATCCCGGCTGAAAAACTGAAGCTATACCTGGAGAACCGCACTATAGAAATTGCCCCGCTGGCATTTATGCGCGGCCGTACGCTGGATAACTGCTTTGTGATACTGGATGAGGCCCAAAACGCCACTGATATGCAGCTGAAAATGTTCCTGACCCGTATGGGCCCGTCGGCTAAGTTTATTGTTACAGGCGACGTTACCCAGATAGATTTGCCTAAAAAACAACAATCGGGTTTATTTACCGCCTTACGCATTTTAACCGATATTAAAGGAATAGACATTATTTACCTGACCGGCGAGGACGTTGTGCGCCACAAACTGGTACGTAAGATTTTAGAAGCTTACGGGGATATTCAGTAGGTTGGTGATTAGAGATTAGTTAATTAGTGATTAGGTTAAGACCTGATCAAACACAACAAGTACTAATCTCTAATTAACTGATCTCTAATTAACTAACATGAACTCAATAAAAGAAACAAACTTTAATTTTCCCGGGCAAACCGGATTTTATAAAGGCAAGGTGCGCGATGTTTATACCATACAGGATAAATACCTGGTAATGGTGGTATCCGACCGGATCTCGGCATTTGATGTAGTTTTGCCCGAAGCGATACCTTATAAAGGGCAAGTATTAAACCAAATTGCCGCTACATTTTTAAAGGCCACTGCCGATATTGTACCTAACTGGGTAGTAACCGTACCCGATCCCAGCGTAACCATAGGCCGCATTTGCGACCCGTTTAAGGTAGAGATGGTGATCCGTGGTTATTTGGCCGGCCATGCCTGGCGCGAATATAGCGCCGGTAAACGCCAGGTTTGCGGTGTGGCTTTACCTGATGGTTTGAAAGAGAACGACAAACTGCCCGAACCCATCATCACCCCAACCACCAAAGCTTCGGTAGGGCACGATGAGGATATTTCGCGCGAGGATATACTGGCCAAAGGCATCGTATCCGAAGCCGATTATGTGATGCTGGAGCAATATACCCGTGCCATTTTTGCGCGTGGTACCGAAATAGCCGCCAAACGCGGATTGATATTAGTAGATACCAAATACGAATTTGGCAAAGCCGACGGCACCATTTACCTGATAGATGAGATCCATACGCCCGATTCATCCCGTTATTTTTACAGCGAGGGTTACGAAGAAAGACAACAAAAAGGCGAGCCGCAAAAACAGTTATCCAAAGAATTTGTGCGGAAATGGCTGATAGAAAACGGCTTTCAGGGTAAAGATGGACAGGTGATCCCGCAAATGACACCGGAGATTGTTGAATCAATTTCTGAAAGGTATATTGAGCTTTTTGAACAGATAACAGGGGAGCCTTTTGTAAAACCCGAGCTGGGCAATGTGCTAAACAGGGTAGAACAAGCTGTGAACAAAGCGCTACTGAAGCTATAGGTTTTATAAATAAATTAATTATATCTTAGCTTTTTAATTTATCACGAATACAACATGAAATTTGCTGTTGATAAACACGAGAAATATGTGCTGGTGAAGCTTAATGAATCTAAAATAAATTCATTGATCACACCGCAATTAAAATCTGAACTGATACTGATAAATGCCGAAGGGCAAAGAAATATCGTGCTTGACTTGTCGCAGGTTAAGTTTGCCGATTCATCGGGCTTAAGCAGCTTGTTGGTAGGCCACCGTTTATGCAAAAATGCCGAGGGTGTTTTTATAATGGTAGGCTTAAACGAAGCGGTTTCCCGCCTGGTTACTATCTCACAATTAGATTCTGTATTAACTATTGTAAAAACAGTAGACGAAGCTATCGACCTGATTTTTATGGAAGAGATAGAAAAAGAATTAAAAAAAGAAGCAAAATAGGCTGATGATTGTTAACCGTTCATGAAATTCGAAGTAACTATACTTGGAAGCAGTTCAGCAACACCTATTTTTAACAGAAACCCTACAGCACAGGCGTTAAACATTAACGAGCGCCTGTACTTAGTTGATTGTGGCGAAGGCACACAACAGCAAATGCTCCGCTTTGATGTAAAAGCCAGCCGTATAGATTATATCTTCATCAGCCATTTACATGGCGACCATTACCTTGGCCTGGTTGGCCTGTTATCCTCGCTTCATCTTAACGGCCGTATTAAAACACTCCATATTTTTTGTCCCGCACCGTTAAAGGAAATTATAGACCTGCAGTTTAAATATTCTGAAACCACCATTCAGTATCCCATAGAGTATACTTTTATTGATGCAAGCGCACCGGCAAAACTGGTAGAGAACCAGGATGTAATTATTGAGAGCATCCCGCTTGATCATCGGATACCCTGCACCGGTTTCTTATTCAGGGAGAAAAAACGCTTACGAAAACTGCAGAAAGAGAAGATAGAAAATATGAACATACCGGTTGAATATTATTCTAAGCTTAAAAAAGGGGAGGATTATACCGATGCAGCCGGTAAGATGTATAAAAACGATGAACTCACCATCGATTCGGACAGACCAAAAACTTATGCCTATTGCTCGGATACACTTTATGGTGAAGGATATTTTAAGCAAATAGCCGGTGCCGATCTGTTATACCACGAGGCTACTTTTTTACATGATATGCATGACCGCGCGCTGCAAACTCACCATACCACAGCGCTGCAAGCAGGAGAGGTAGCCGCAAAAACAAACGCCCGGAAATTAGTGATCGGCCATTTTTCGGCCCGCTATAAAACCCTTAACGAATTATTGGACGAAGCCCGCAGCGTTTTCCCCGAAACCGAGTTAGCTATTGAGGGGAAGACGTTCACTGTTTAAGTCTAAAGTTTTAAGCAGGAAGTCTTCAGTCCGAAAACTTGCAAAGGTCTTTTCCTTTGCTTAAAACTCACGACTTCTGACTCAGGACTTAGCACTAATCCTTCTTCTTACCGCCGAAAACCGAGAAGCTTACATAACGTTTTGGATGCGCTTTCAGGTCGATAAACAGGTCATCCAGGTTTTTTGATGCGCTGTTCAGGTTTTCATATAGCTTGGTATCATTTAACAGTAAACCTAACGAGCCATTGTTACTATTAACCTTAGCCAGTACCGCTTGCAAATCGGCCACGGCTTTGTTGGCGTTATCCAGCG
Organism: Mucilaginibacter sp. GW821-FHT07H05; assembly: GCF_059418485.1. NCBI lineage: Bacteria > Pseudomonadati > Bacteroidota > Sphingobacteriia > Sphingobacteriales > Sphingobacteriaceae > Mucilaginibacter > Mucilaginibacter sp. GW821-FHT07H05. The sequence continues at coordinate 186,707 of NZ_JBWKPY010000003.1, read as the reverse complement.
TTTCTTTGATCTTAGAATTAGACAGGTCGGTACTTACCTTTTTTAAGTCGCCGGTAACATTGTTCATGTTATCAACCGTAGTTTTCAAGCCCCCCGATGCGGTTTCGGCGTTAGCCAAAATATTGTTGATGTGGGTGGTTTGCGACCCAACCAGGTTATCAATTTTTTTGGTAGTGCCTTCCAGTGTTTGCAATGAGTTGGCAATACTGGCAAAACTACGGTCAACATTCCTTTGAAATTCGGGATTAAGGATCTTATTAATAGCCGCTAATGATGAATCTACTTTACCTATCAGTAATTCGGCTTTGCGCTGTATCGGCTGCAGGCTTTCGGCCAAACTGCCTTGTATATCGGCGCGTAACGTGTCTTTATTTTCGGCGTATTCTTTACTGTTACCCAATTCAAACACAATAGCCTTACTGCCTAAAAGATCGGTGCTTTCCAGCTTGGCCAAAGTATTATTAGGGATGTTATAATCGGGTTCTATTTTAAATTCAACTATGGTGCGCCCATCGGGCTGCAATTGCATGCGCGATACCCGGCCTATCTGGAAACCGTTTACCAATACCGGTTTTGATATTGATAGCCCTTCAACGCTTTTATATATAGCATAAAATTTATTCGACCGTGAAAAAACGTCGTTTCCGCGCAGGTAGCTATAGCCTATAATTAGTATCGCTATACTGATGGCAGTTAAGGCGCCGATTTTGGTTTCGTTAGATATTTTCAAAATAGATGTATATTATAATTAATCAATTCCCTTCGGGTGTCGCGGTTTGTTCAACCTCCCTTTTATATGCTTTTAACGCCCGTATCAGCGTTGCTACAATTTCATTTTGCCCTTCTTCCGAGTTCATGTACCGTTCGTCATCGGGGTTGTTAATATAACCCATCTCTACCAGCACCGATGGCATTCCGCTGCGTGCAAGTACCAGTACGCTTTGCTCGCGCACACCCTCACTTTTACGGTTGTCGGTATTTACAAATTCATCATTCACTAAATTCGCAAAACGCAAACTTTGTTTTCGATATTTATCTTTAAACGCGTTTAAAAGGATAATCGAAGCCGGATCGGTGGGGTTCAGTTCGGTATTATCTTTATAATTCTTGTCTTCAAACTCATTTTCCCTGATGGCTGCTTCCTGCTCGCCAACCCTGCGGTAAATATACACCAATAGCAAAACACCCTTGCCCGATCTGTCCGGAACCCGTATTTTTCTACCCCTGGCGCCTTTTACTATCCTGTCTGATAGCGAATTACAGTGCAGGGAAATAAACAATTGCCCCTTGTTTTGATTAGCTATATCCGCCCGTTTTTGCCATAACACATCGTTATCATCGGTGCGTGTCATCACTACGTTAATGCTGGGTAATTCTTTTTGTATGGCGGCCTGCAATTTAAATGCCACCGCAAGCGTTACTTTACTTTCCTGAGAATAATCACCCGATGCACCTCTCCAGTTCCCGTTGCTCATGCGGCCATGGCCAGCATCAACAACAACAGTTTTTAGCTTAAAGGCAGGGGCAATGACAGTATCACGGGTACTTTTAAAAGAGAAAAGCGTAAGCGAAACTAATGATAATGATAAACCACAAATCAATCTTTCTAATGCTTTATTTTTCATTATTTTTGAGCGCTGTTAACCAAATATGCAAAATTAGTATTCATAATCGATTTTGAAATTTATACGACTTTTTTTTCTGCTCGCAATTGTACTGGTATTAAATGAGATTGCTGCTGCGAATAAAGGCGCATATCACAATTATGCTTTAGCTAAAGATACGATTATTCAGCTTGATTCGGTACGTGACGCGAAATTATTACGTATTAAGAAGCCAAAAGCCAATCCTAAACTAACCGATACCACCAGAAAAAAAAAGGATACAGCGCCCCGGGATACCGATCAACTGACCGAAACGGTTATCGCCACATCTAAAGATTCCTCTTATTTCGACCGTGAACGCGGGCTTAGCTATTATTATGGCGACGCGCATGTAACCTATGGCGAGTTTGAACTTACGGCCGACTATATCAGGATAGACGAAAAGAAACACCTGATCTTTGCGAGCGGGTTGATTGATCCCAAAACCAAACGATACAGAGGCAGGCCCATCTCTAAAATGGGCAAGGAAGAAAAGCCCATGACATCCGACTCTCTCTTATTTGATTATAATACCAAAGGCGGCATTATACACAATGGCGCCATTGAGCAGGATGGAAATTTTATCTCCGGCGGCCGCGCTAAAAAGCTAAAGGGCGATGAAGTGGCTTATGAAAATTCCTTGCTAAGCACCTGCGATCTGCCGTATCCCTACACGCACTTTGGTATTGTAATAACCAAGGGTATTGCCGAAAAGAAAAGGATCATATCATCACTTTTTTACCTGGAAATACAAGGTGTACCATTGCCGATTGGCTTACCATTCGGATTTTTCCCTAAGCCCGATTCCCGTTCATCCGGGTTTATCCTGCCTACTTTTGGCGAAGATCAGAAACTGGGTTTTTACCTGCGTAACTTTGGTTATTACCTGGGTATAAACGATTATGTGGATTTAACCACCCAAGCTACCATTTATGCAAAAGGATCGTACGAGGTAAACACCAATGCCCGGTACACTAAGCTGTATAAATACCAGGGATCGCTCACCCTGGCTTACGGGTCGCATAATTATGGATTGGAAGGAGACCCCGCGCAAAAGGATTTTAACGTGCAGTGGTCGCACAGTACAAGTCCCAACGCGCATCCGGGTACTACCTTCAGCGCATCGGTAAATGCCGGTACATCCAGCTATTATCAAAATAACCCGGCTACAACCAACTACAGTTTGCAGCAATTAACCCAAAACAACCTGCACTCCAGTATTGCTTATGGCAAAACGTGGGAAGGGACGCCGTTTAACTTTACCGCTAACCTTTCGCACAGCCAGGATCTTACGCGTAAAATAGTAACGCTGGAATTACCCAGTTTCAGCTTCAACATGTCAACCATTAGTCCGTTTGATCCCAAGGATAGGGTTGGCGAGCAGAAATGGTATCAAAAACTAACCATAGGTTATAGCCTGCAAGGGACTAATAAGCTAAATGCCATACCCGAAGGCGAATTGTTTAAAAGCACCACTTTCCAAAAACGTTTGCAAAATGGCTTACAGCATCAAATACCTATTGGGCTTAACCTTAATGTTTTTAAATACTTCCAGTTTAATACCAGCGTAAATTATAGCGACAAATGGTATTTTCAAACCACCCGGAAAAGATTTAACCGGGGCAGCTTAAGCGGTCTGGATTCGATGATCGTTGATACCATCCCCGGCTTTAAACGTGTAGGGGAGTATAGCCTTAGCGCTGGTATGTCGACCAAGATATATGGTATTATCAGCTTTAAAAATAGTAAAATACGGAAGATCCGCGATGTGATCACCCCGTCTATCAGTTTCAGCTACCGGCCCGATTATTCGAGCCTGAGCTATGGCTTTAACCAGATAGCGGTTAGTAACGCTACCGTGCCATATCCAGCCTCCATACAGCGATATTCAATTTTCGACCAGGCCATTTATGGCGGCCCATCCGGCGGGAAATCGGCAGGTTTAAGTTTATCTGTTGATAATACCATTGAGGCCAAGGTGCGGGCAAAAAGTACCGATACATCGGGTAAAGACAGGAACGTACCCATATTACAAGGCTTATCTTTCGGCACGTTTTATAATTTCGCGGCAGATTCGTTTAGGCTTTCGCCGATCAATTTCAGTGGGCACACATCTATCTTAAACCAAAAGGTATCCATCAGTTTTGGTGGTGTGTTTGATCCTTATGTTGTAAACGTACGCGATTCTGTAGCTAATAATACAAGGGTGCGTTATACTCAAAGGGTTAACAGGTATACTTTCCAGGATGGGGCATTTCCATTTTTAACATCCTTCAACGTATCTATGGGGGCCAGCTTAAACCCCGCTGCTTTTAAGCCCGAACAAAGGCAGCGACCGGTTGGGCAACCCAATACCATACAAAATATGTCGGCCGAACAAGCTAATAAATTGGCTTTGTTAAACAGTGATCCGAACGCGTATGTAGATTTTAATGTTCCATGGAACCTCTCGCTCAATTACAGTTTTAATTACAATAACGACCGGCTTACCTCGGTCATTTCAAACACCATGCAAATAAGCGGCGATTTAAGTATCACCCCTAAGTGGAAAGTGCAGTTTTCAACCAACTACGATTTAAAGGTGCAGAAGTTTAGCGACGCTACATCGTTCTCTATTTACAGGGACCTCCATTGCTGGGACCTGTCTATGAGCTGGATCCCGTTTGGCTATTATAAATCATACAATGTAACGCTGAAAGTTAAGGCCTCTATTTTACAGGATCTGAAACTAAGTAAACGTAAAGACTATTATAACAACCTGTAATGCTTGCTGAAATTATAACCATAGGAGACGAAATACTGATTGGCCAGATTGTTGATACCAATTCGGCCTGGATAGCTCAGGAACTAAATAAAATAGGCATCAGGGTAAAACAAATCTCATCGGTATCTGACGACCGTGAACACATACTGACCGCCTTAGCCGAGGCGCATAACCGCGCAAAGATCATCATCATTACCGGCGGATTAGGCCCTACCAAGGATGATATCACCAAAAAAACATTAGCCGAATACTTTAACGTTGGCATGGTTGACAACCAGGAAACCCTGGATAATGTAGAACGGATATTTAAAAAATATAACCGCCCCTTACTGGAAGTGAACCGCCTGCAGGCACAGGTACCGGCCAATTGCGAAGTTGTTATTAATAACAATGGCACAGCGCCCGGTATGTGGTTTAATGTAGATGGACGGGTCTATATGTCGATGCCGGGAGTGCCGTTTGAAATGATGTACATGATGGAAGATACCGTGCTGCCTAAGCTAAAAGCTACTTTTAAGCTACAGGCCATTGTACACAAAACCTTGCTGACGGTGGGAGAGGGAGAATCCTTCCTGGCTACGCGGATAGAAGATATTGAAGACAGCCTGCCGGCGCATATTAAACTGGCCTATTTGCCCAAATTAGGGCAGGTGCGTTTGCGCTTAAGCGGATACGGAGAAAACGAGGCCACTTTAACCGCAGAAGTAGATCATTACGCAAAATTATTAGCTACCCGGGTAGCTAACGTGTTAGTTACCGAAGAAGATATCCCGCTTGAAAAAGCCATTTTAAATAAGATGGAAGCAAGGGGTTTAACCCTGTCGGTTGCCGAAAGTTGCACAGGTGGTTATATTTCACATTTGTTTACACAGCATCCGGGCTCATCAAGCGTGTTTTTTGGCGGGACGGTATGCTATTCGTACGAATTAAAGGAAAGCGTACTGGGCGTAAAGAACGAAACTTTATGGCAACATGGCGCTGTTAGCGAAGAAACAGTTAGGGAAATGGCAGAAGGCGCGATTTTTAATTTTAAATCAGACTATTCTATAGCGGTTACAGGCATTGCCGGCCCGGGAGGCGGCACTCCGGATAAACCCGTCGGAACTGTTTGGATAGCAGTAGCTTCTGTTAACAAAACAGTGGCAAAGAAATTCACATTTGGCAGCAAAAGGCTCCAAAACATCGAAAGGAGCGCTATATCGGCGTTAGGAATGTTGAATACTTTACTGTCGGAAGTGGAAAACTAACGGTTGGAATCGTTATTTTTGACCCATCTATACTGAATTTTAATATGGCCAAATACCAATTGTTGCTGCCAAAGATGGGTGAGAGTGTTGCAGAAGCGACGATCATCAGGTGGCTGAAATCTCCTGGAGATCATATCGAAGCGGACGAGGCAATAATGGAAATAGCGACTGACAAGGTCGACTCCGAAGTACCTTCACCCGTGAGCGGGATACTTGCCCAGCAATTATGTAATGAAAACGATGTTGTACAGGTAGGTGCGGTGATAGCTGAAATAGAAACCGGCGCAACGCCAGAGGATAAAACCACACCTGCACCTGCTGCCGAACCGGCGGCACCATCTGCGCCTGTTTATAAGGAATCATTCCCGGCAAATGATGCCGTTGAATTTGAAGAAGAACCCATACCGGGCATTAATCAGCTTAAACCGGAGGAACCGATTATACAGGTTCCGTCGTTTACCAATACCGACCGTTTTTATTCGCCCCTGGTTAAAAATATAGCGGCGCAGGAAAATATCAGCATAGCCGAACTGGATAAGATCCCCGGCACAGGCGCCGATGGCCGCCTGACTAAAGACGATTTACTGAACTATCTCAGCAAACGTACAGCTGCCCAGGCCAACAGGCCGTCGCCTGCCGCTACACAACAAGCACCAAGGCCACAGCCGCAGCAAGCGCCTCAACCGGTTGCACAACAAGCCGCACGCCCTGCAGCTCAAGCACAACAGGCCCCACAGGCAACACCTGCACAGCCACAACAAGAGCCAGCACAAGCGCCCAAACCGGCACAACCAATACCTCAGCCACAAGCCGCGCAAGCGCCTAAACCGGCAGCCGCGCCGCAAGCCCCGGCTCAGCCGAAGCCAGCTTATGTGGTTTCAGGCGGTGACGAGATTATTGAGATGGACAGGATGCGCCGGCTTATTGCCGATCATATGGTGATGAGCAAGCATACATCGCCGCACGTAACCTCATTTGTTGAGGCCGATGTAACCAACCTGGTAAAATGGCGCGAAAAAATTAAAAAGGATTTTGAAGGAAGAACAGGCGAACGCATCACTTTTACACCCATCTTTATTGAAGCGGTGGTAAAGGCGATCAAGGATTTCCCGCTGATCAATAGTTCGATATCGGGTACCCAGATCATTAAAAAGAAGGATATCAATATAGGTATGGCTACGGCTTTGCCAAGCGGCAACCTCATTGTGCCGGTTATCCATAAAGCTGATGGCCTAAACCTGACCGGTGTTACCAAATCGGTTAATGACCTGGCTAACCGCGCACGTAACAATAAACTGCAACCAGATGAAGTAAAGAACGGCACTTTTACCATTACTAACGTAGGTTCGTTTGGGAATGTAATGGGCACGCCAATTATTAATCAACCGCAGGTGGCTATACTGGCTGTTGGTATCATCAAAAAGAAACCGGCCGTATTAGAAACGAAAGAGGGTGATGTAATAGCGATCAGGCATATGATGTTTTTATCGCTATCGTATGATCACCGTGTAGTTGATGGCGCCTTAGGCGGATCATTTGTACGCCGTGTAGCCGATTACCTGGAGAACTGGGATATGAACCGGGAAATATAGTTTAGATTAAAGAAGATCAGTTAAATACCTTATGCAAAATTGCCGGAAATTTATTTCCGGCTTTTTTGTATAATATCGGCAGCGATGTAGTGTTTTGGCATAGATATTTATTGCTAAAAACGTGTTGTGCGATTGGAAAGTGATATAAAATGGAATAAAAAGTTGTGCGTTATATGGAGACTTTCTACATTTAGTTATCAATTAGTTCCCACATCATGCCGAAGACCAAACCAGATACAAAGTTCACTGCGTTTTTATTTTTATTGATGATGAATGCCGCGGTCGCATTTGGCCAGGCAGAGAACTACCCATTGCCGGACAAAGTAGCCCGAGATTTTAAAGATCTATTGAACCGCCCGATGGTGGACCCGAAGCCCCGGTTCGGCAACGTAAGCATGGATTCGATACAGGTAGATACTGGGAGTATCTATACCGAAGCCAACGAACGCATGCCGGTGCTTATTTACAAACCGGTAATAGCCGGGCAAACCAGGTTCCCGGTGGCGATATTCCTGCACGGCACCGGCGGCACTAAGGATCGGGGCGACATTAAGGCAATATTTATCAAACTGGCCAAATTGGGCATTATGGGTGTGGCTATTGACGCGCGTTACCATGGCCAGCGCATACCCGGCGGCGCTCACGGCAGTAAAGAATATACCGAGGCCGCTTACCAGGCCTTTAAAACCAACGACCAAACACACCATGCCTATCCTTTTTTGTATGATACCGCTTATGATCTTTGGCGATTGGTGGATTACCTGGTCACCCGCCCTGACGTTAAAGCCGACCGTATTGGTATGGGCGGCATATCCATGGGTGGGATGGAGACCTGGATGGCGGCATCGGTAGATACAAGGATACACGCGGCGGTGCTGGGCATTGCCGTACAAAGCTTTAAATGGAGCCTGGAGAATAACCAATGGCAAGGCCGTGCCGGCACTATTGGCGACGCCCATAAAAAAGCCGCCCATGACCTGGGCGATAGCACCGTTAATCAGGTCAATGTAAAAGCCGTATGGGACAAGATACTGCCCGGCATAACCGGCGAGTTTGATTGCCCGTCAATGATACGGCTTTTCGCGCCGCGGCCTTTACTGATATTAAGTAAGGACAAGGACTCTAACAACCCATACCCCGGCGCACAGATCGGTTTCGTTACGGTAACCGACGCCTACAAGGCCAGGAACGCCACCGACAAACTGGATATAGTTGTACAACCCAACCTGGCCCATGTTTTTAACGCGAAGGATGCCGATTTAACAATAGCGTTCTTTGCAAAATATTTGTTGGAATGACAGTTCACTAAATGCTAAAATCAATATATTAAAGAATATTTAGCTCCGGATTCAACCTTGTCGATTTACAATGATAAAGGAATATCAGTCGGTGGGGCATTAGATAATAATACTTTGCTTAGTTATGAGTTTTTATTTCCGGCTTTTTTGTATAATATCGGCAGCAAAATCGCCGGTGCGTTTAAACTGGTAACCTTTTTCCTGCGCCCATTTAATAAAATAACGCATGCGGGCGGTAAAATCATCGCCGGTATTCCTGGTTACATAACCGGGGAAGCCGTACTTTTCGGGCTTATCCAAATCGGTAAACTCCCAGGGGTGAAAGTATAAGTTCAGATAACCATCCTTACGGTGAGTAATATCGCACAACCATTTCAGGATAAACATAGGCAGGTTATGAAAACTCAGCCAGAACAACGGGAACCGCATAAAAGGCGAAACCGAAGAAGGGATCTGTAAAACACTATCCTGCCAAAACCATTTACGCGGCCGGTTGAAATTATTATAGCGGCCGGGGAGCCAGGTGGGGTTAATAGACGAATTGTATTTATAGCCCGCTTTTTGTATTTCTACTTCATCAACAGGCATCATACGGGCCATGCGGTAACCTTTAACCGGTGTATCGGCAATGGTTTCGAGCACCCGTTTTGATGATGCTAAATGCTCGGGTATAAACTCCGAATGGAAATAACCGTGCGATGCCAGTTCGTGCCCTTCTTCAACAATGCGCAAAATAATATCGGTTTTATGTTTGGCATAATTGGCTGTGCAGTAAAACGTAGCCTTAATTCCGGCATTCTTCAACAGGTTAAGTATAGTAACCGTGCCCTCGGTTGATACCGCTAACTGTTCGTCAAAGTCCAGCGTTTTGCCATACTCAAAGGGCATGTCAAATTCTTCTATATCAAAGCTTAACAATATCATTGGTTCACTTTTACTAAATTGGTTGACCGTACAATATAATTAGGCCGGTTTTTAGACTGCATAAACATTTTACCCAAATACAAGCCAATGATACCTAATACCATGAGCTGCATACCGCCAAAAAACACAACCGATGCCAAAACCGATGCCCAGCCCGCCACTTCATGCCCATATTTAAAAGTCCAGGCTATGTAAGGGATGTATAATAACGACATAAATGAGAAGAACGCGCCGATACCAATGGCGATATTCAACGGGCGCACACTAAACGCGGTAATCCCCTCTACGGCAAACCTGATCATGCGTTTAAAGGTATACTTGCTTTTACCCGAAAAACGCGGATCGGCCTGGTAATTAATGGCAAACTGCCTAAAGCCCAGCCATTTGATCAGGCCGCGCATAAACAGGCCATTCTCGTTTAACTGTACCAGTACATTGGCTACCTTACGGTCTATCAGCCGGAAATCGGCAGTGCCTTTTTCCAGTTTGGTGTCCGATAAGGAGTTGATCATATTGTAGAAAATATCCGATGTTTTGGTCTTGAAAAACGTGGCGTCATCCTGGTATTCGCGGGTGGAGTACACCACATCAAAGCCTTCTTCCCATTTGGCGAGGAATTGGGGGATCAGTTCGGGCGGGTGTTGCAAATCGCCATCCATGCTGATGATGCAATCGCCTTCAGCATAATCATACCCGGCTTTCAGCGCGTTTTGGTGGCCAAAATTGCGGGAAAGCTCCAGGTAGTAAAGGTTGCTGTTGATGCTGTTTAGCGATTTTAAAATCGCTAAAGTATTATCCGAACTGCCGTCATCAATAAAAATCACCTCGTAAGCATAAGGTAATTTTTTTAGCACCGCGGTTAAGCGCATCACCAGTTCGCTGACGTTGCTGGCTTCGTTAAAAGATGGAATAACTACCGATATTTTCTTGCTCATGTGGCCAATCCGGGTGTTGTTTCAGGTACTTGCTGTTTAAACTCCCTGGTTAAGATTTCGTAAATTATTTTAAGCCATATTACAAAACAGGGCAGCGCCTTTAATGCGTATGGTTTGATATACTGTTTGTTGATAAACTTCGGAAAAAGGTCTGAAGGCGACAAACTGGTTATGATCAAAGCAAATATCAGTAAAAAAATCTCAAATGGCTTAACTGGCCTGTCTAAGTTCATAAACCAGGTAGCTACTCCGGCAAAAGCTATAATATAAGTCGGCGACTCTGAACCGGTGCTGAATATTACCGTAAATAACAGGGCAGAGGCCAGGATCAATAACTGATAATGCAGGTTTTTAAAACTTTTAATACGCAGATAGGAGGTGGCAAACAACAGCATACCCGGTAAAATAACCAATGTGTTGGATAAGGCAGGGTAATTAAATATCCGCCTGATCATTCCCATAACCGAGATATCCTGCATATCAGAAAACGTATTATACTGGTTTTTTTCGCTCAGACTGGTATACCAATCGTGATAGGATTGTACGATAAACGATGGTGAAGAAAACAGCATGGGCAGTGCAAATAAAACTACCGACCAAAACATCAGGGAAATGATCAGCTTGATCTTATGATCAGAGAAGAAGAAAAATGCCAGTCCTACTATCCCATATAGTTTAATATAGGTACCGGCTATGATGAAAAAGGCCGCCCAAAAATCTTTTTTATTCCGAATAAAAATAAAACTAAAAATGATAATGGCCGTCATTATCGGGTTAAACTGTACGCTATAAGCCGCGGTCATCAATTCGTGCGCGCAGATTAAAAGCATAAAGTATTTATACTCGGTTTTTAGCGGCAGTAGCAGGATGGCTTTGTACAAAACCATGGCATTAAACATGGTCCACAATATGGCGCCAATGCCATCGGGCAGCAATGCAAAGGGGGCAATCAATATGCCGAACAGCGGGCCGTAATGATTAGTATCTAAAAAGAAATGGGGCTGGGGCGTGTATAAATTGTGCTGATGCAGCAGGTTGATAAAAGTATATTTATAAATGAGGTAATTGTTAATGGCATGCCCCATAACCATTTTAAAGGCGGCGAAAAAACTTAGCCCAAACCACAGGAAAGTAATAAATATTTTATTGCTTGATAGCTTATAAAGTTTTGACATTTAATCAGGGACAGTCAAATATTGACCAAATATAAAGATATGTTTAAATTTTGCCCTAAAAATTATACTTGTAGGGTAATTTAACCACGGAGGTCACGGAGTTTTTCACAGAGGGCACAGAGAATTGATTATAAGCTCTGTGTTCGTTGTGCTTCTCCCTCCGTGACCTCCGTGGTTAAATCTATGGCTGCACATCAAAAAAAAACAAAAAAGGCCTTCCGTGAAGAAAGCCTTTTAAACTTATTCGACTGAGAAATCCACTAAAAAACTTCGGCCGATTGTTTTGCTGCCAGGGCCAAATTAACCCCCGTTAACTGATCGGCAAAAGCAACAAATGCCTTGCTGTTCAGGATACGGTATTGATTATCGATCAGGTTTTGCAGATTGATCTTGCCGGTAACAAATTTATAATTGCCAGAATAAAAGCGTTCGTGGATATATTCAAACTGTAACGCTTCTACCAGGTCCTCATCTTCGTAACGCAGGTAAATATTCAGCTCGATATTATTCGTAAACTTCAGGTCCTTTTTTTGATGCGCTTTTTTGTATTCGTACTGATAATCGTAACGCAAGGCAGCGATATCCGATAATACCGCCGAACCGGTAGGGTGGCCGCCGGCCCCCTTGCCATAAAAAAATTGCTGATCGGCAAATGCCGCTTGCACGGTTACGCAATTGTACTCGTAATCTACATTGTATAAAAACTCGTTTTCGTTAACCAGTTTGGGTAATACAAACATGGTAACATGCTGGTCGTCCAGTTCTTTTGCTACAGGTACCAGCTTTATCTTTAATTTCTTTTCGCGGGCATATTGCAGATCATAAGCCGACAGGTTTTGGATGCCAACGTTCAGCACTTCCTCTGGTTTTATAATTACGCCATAGGCATGGGCCGCGGCAATCACCAGCTTAAATTTGGCATCAAATCCGCCAACGTCCATCGTCGGGTCGGTTTCTGCAAAACCTAAATCCTGCGCCAGTTTAAGCGCGGTATCATAATCCATGTTTTCGTTATATCCTTTAGAGAGAATATAATTAGATGAGCCGTTAAAAATACCGCTGATAGAGTGCAGTAACTCGTTATCATAATACTCCTCCAGGTTACGGATAATGGGGATACTGCCGCAAACCGCGCCCTCATACAGCAAAGATGTGCCATACTGATGCTGCAGGTCTATTAATTCCTGTAAATAAAGGGCCACCATTTTTTTGCTGGACGACACCACATTTTTGCCTGTACTTAAAGCGGTAGAAACGATATCATAAGCCGCTTCGGTATCGTTAATCAGTTCTACAATCGTATTGATCTCGGGGTTGTTCAGTAGTTCGTCCTTATCGGTAGTAAATAGTTCGGATGGGAGCGAGCGTTTTTTTGACGCGTCTTTAATAGCTATTTTAACAATCTCGATGTTCAGGTTTTTGGTTCGGATGATATCATATAAGCCCTGGCCAACCACGCCAAAGCCAAAAAGTCCAATTTTAAGTTTCTTACTCATTATGTTTATGCTGTTTGCTGCAAGTCGATGATCTTGCCTTTTACGTCTGTTTTAAAAAATGATGAAATAACGTTGGTCAGGATCTCGGTATCTATTAAAAATCCGTCGTGACCATATAGTGAATCTATCTCGGCCAAAGCCGCTTTTGGGATATGCCTGAAAAGGTATTGCTGTTCTTCAATAGGGAATAACACGTCGGATTTAATACCGATAACCAGTGTTTTAGCGATAACAGTACTTAAGGCCTTTTCAACGCCGCCACGGTTACGCCCGGCATTGTGCGAATCCATTACCTTGGTAAGGTACCAATAACTATAGGCATTAAAACGGTTAACCAGTTTTTGCCCCTGGTAGTTTTGATAACTGGCCGCCCGGTAATTATGCAGTTCGTCGGTTTGTTCCTGTTGGGTAATATGATAAGTTTTATAATTACGGTAGGAGAGCAGGGCTATGGTGCGGGCCGCTTTTAAACCTTTGCTGCCGCCATCGGGCGTATTATCGTAAAAAGTGCTATCAGCGCTTAAAGCCAGGCGCTGCGATTCGTTAAAAGCAATGCCCCAGGGCGAATGGCGCGCGTTAGTAGCTATCAATATTTGATTTTTGATGCGTTCGGGTTCCATTATGCTCCATTCCAATGCCTGTTGCCCGCCTAATGAACCGCCAAGTAATACTTCTATCTGATCGATACCTAAATGAGCGGCTAATAACTGGTGCGCCTTTACAATATCGCGAATAGTAAACTCGGGGAAGGTAAGATAATAGGGTAGGTTAGTGGCCGGATTAATGCTTAACGGATTGGTAGTACCATAAGCCGATCCTAATATATTGGCGCATACAATAAAATGCTCGTCGGGGTTAAAGTAAAAACCATCGCCAAAAAGGCCTTTCCACCAGTCCAGCACATCCGAGTTGGCCGTAAGCGCGTGGCAAACCCATACCACGTTATTGCGTTGTTTATTGAGGGTGCCGTACGTATGAAAACCGATCTCGAGATTAAGCAGCTGCTTACCCGATTCCAATTCAAATGCCTGCTGATATTTAAATATTTGTGTATTCATGTTCAAATGGGTTATTCGGGCTGCGGCCGGGCATTCAATCCGGCGGCAGCCTCTATAACCGGTTATATCACTTATAAAAAACTAAAAAATGTTAAACTGATTATCGCTTTGCTGTTATGCTGAGTTTTACATTTTAAAACTATGGTTGACATGGTATAATTTTTTAATAAATAAATTGTGTAATTGATTGATAGGTAAGGATATAAGCTATCCCTGGCTATACACGTATTTTCGGTAAATTTGGAAAAGGGAACGTGTATGTTAGCAACAGCAGCTACAACAGATCGGCATATCGCCATGAGCGATATTACAGGTTGAAGGCATACGCGTTTGCGTAGGAGCGGGTTGTTGCTGGATGTAAATTTTAATTTTCATGGTTGTTAATTTATAACCCCCGATGATCCATTCACCGGGCCAGGTTTTGGCACCTTCTCCATTTTGGAGGGTTGCCAGTGGGTCTCTGAGCCTGATCTCTCGCCACTTCTTTATAAACCAAAACCTTTTTGAAGGGAATTGATTTTTTTTAGTATCGCTACCAAATAATGTTCCAAATATAGGTTGAAAAGACGTATCTCTCCAAATTAAATTTCATTTTAAGCATAAAGCTGAAAGGCGAAAGCATAAAGCAGCCATAAAAACCGGACAAAAAAGTAGCTTTCAGCTTTATGCCTTGTGCTTTTAGCTTGCCAAAGCCTGCTCCATATCCGCAATCAAATCATCAATATGCTCTAACCCGACCGATACACGCAGTAAATTTTGCGGCGTTTTAGTATCCGGCCCCTCTACAGATGCACGATGCTCTATCAAACTTTCTACACCGCCTAAGCTGGTGGCTATGGTGAACAGGTTGAGTTTGGATAACACCTGTTTAGCTTCATCGGCGCCGCCTTTAACACAAAACGAAAACATAGCGCCAAAGCCCAGCATTTGGTCTTTTGCTATCTGATGTTGCGGGTGCGATTGAAGCCCGGGGTACATTACGGTTTCTACTTTAGGATGTTTTTCTAAATATGCAGTCAGTAACGTGGCGTTGCTGGCATGCCCTTTCATACGGTAAGGCAATGTTTTAAGGCTGCGTACTAAGTAGTAGCAGTCCATAGGCGAGGGGATGGCGCCACCCATTTCCTGTACCCCGAGTATTTTTAACCACCAGTCGCTTTTTTCTGGTGTGATCAGTGCGCCGCCCATCAAATCGCTATGGCCGCCAAAGTATTTGGTGCTGGAGTGCATCACCAGATCGGCCCCTAAAGCTAAAGGCTGCTGAAAAACAGGAGTAGCAAAAGTATTATCGCACACTACTTTAATATCTCCATGCTGTTTGGCAATGGCTATTACCTTTTTTATATCGGTTACCTTTAATAAGGGGTTTGATGGGGTTTCTATCCAAATTAAGCCGGTGTTGGGTTTAATATGCGCGTTTAAAATGGCTTCGTTGTTCACATCAATAAAATCAAACTCCAGGATCCCCGCAAACAGGGTTTTAATCTGATTACGCAGGCCATGATACATATCATCAGGGGCGATAATATGTGTACCTGGTTTTAAGGATTGAAAAACCGCCATACCCGCCGCGTTGCCTGATGAAAAGGCCGCGGCCTCAACACCGCCCTCTAATTGGGCCAAAACATTTTCCAGCAAATGCCGGTTAGGGTTAGCCGAGCGACTGTAGATATAGCCTTTTGCATAGCTGCCGTCAACTTCCCGCTCGAATGTGGTAGACATGACGATAGGTTGAATTACCGCTTTAGTAGCATCATCAATTTTGTTTCCGGCGTGTATGGCAATGGTTTCAATTTTCATATTTGTATATAGTAGCGTTCGGCAGCAAAATTACGTAATGGTATTTAAAAACCTCATTTCATGAAAAAACTGTTTTGCATTTTTATAGCCCTGTTTTTTATAGCCTGTAAAAAAGATACTACACCATATATTACCGAATTTACGAACAGCCAGAAAGCCTGGAACTTATTTAAGGCCTCCGTAAATAATAACTACTCGTACGTCACCTATAATGGTTCGGTATTTGGCGGTTATCACGAAACAAAAATAACCGTACAAAACGGCAAAGTAACCGGCAGGGCTTTCCTGGTAGGCATGTATGCGGCTAACAGCCATGTGCTTGATATAAAAGACAACTGGACAGAGGACGCGACAACTTTAGGTACTCACCAGCAGGGGGCTCCATTACTTACGCTTGATGATATTTATGCAAAGTGCAAAAGTGAATGGCTATCGGCAGACAAAAACAAAAACGATGTGATATTTGAAGCCGATGCACGGAGCCTTATATCAAGCTGTGGCTACGTACCTAACGGCTGCATGGACGATTGCTTTAGCGGTGTACACATTAAGTCTATTACCGGTTTATAAATTAAACCTGCTTACCTGTGGCTACAGCCCCAACGATTGTTTAGATTAAGCTTTACCGGAGTATACTTGAAAGAAATACAATAGCCGGCCGGTTCTGTTGCAAATACTTACACCAAAATGATATTCTGAAACGGCAAATCCGTACTTTTGCATCAAACGTACTATTGAATGCAAACTGAGCAAAATCTACAACTATTACTGCACGATCCGCATTTACCTGCCGAACTAAAAAGCATAGCCGAAAAGGTATTAAATAATCAACGCGTTACATTTGATGAGGGTGTTTTGCTATACGAAAAAGGTGAGCTGGGTTATTTAGGCGTATTGGCTAACTATATACGCGAGCAAAAACATGGTGATAAAACCTTTTTTAACCGCAACTTCCATATCGAGCCTACCAACCTTTGCGTATACGATTGCAAATTCTGTTCATACTCACGCCTGATCAAAGAACGGTCTGAAGGGTGGGAGTATACCATGGACGATATGCTCAACATCGTAAAAAAATATGATAACGAGCCGGTTACCGAAGTGCATATTGTTGGCGGTGTATTGCCGCAGTATGATGTGCCTTTCTATATGGAACTGTTCAGGCGGATTAAAGAACATAGGCCCGAATTACATGTTAAGGCCTTAACGCCGGTTGAATATCACTATATCTTTAAAAAGGCCAAGCTGGATTACGCTACCGGCATGCGCATGATGAAAGAAGCCGGACTGGAAAGTATGCCTGGCGGTGGCGCCGAGATTTTTCACCCGGAAATACGTGATCAGATAGCTAAGGATAAATGTACCGCCGACCAATGGCTGCAAATTCACGAGGAATGGCACAAACTGGGTCAACGGTCTAACGCTACCATGCTTTATGGCCATATAGAGGCATACAAGCACCGGGTTGACCATATGGAACGCCTGCGCCAGTTGCAGGATAAAACCGGCGGTTTCCAAACCTTTATTCCGCTGAAATTCCGTAATAAGGACAATCAGATGTCGCACATTGCCGAAGTATCTGTAATAGAGGACCTGCGCAACTATGCCATAGCACGCATCTACCTGGATAATTTTGATCATATTAAAGCCTATTGGGCTATGATCAGTCGCACTACAGCGCAACTTTCTTTAAATTTTGGTGTTGATGATATAGATGGTACGCTTGATGATACCACCAAAATATACAGCATGGCAGGCGCCGAAGAGCAACATCCCGGCATGAGCACACGCGAGTTGGTGGAGCTGATTAAACAAGCGGGCCGGTACCCGGTAGAAAGGGATACCCTATATAATGTGGTGACAGATTATATGGAATACCAGTTCCCCGAGCAGGCAAAGCCGCAGTTTTATAAATTACCCGTAATAAATTAGGTCATTTGCTGCGCGGTCATTGAGTCATTAGGTCATTATGCATTATTATTTCCAATGCGCCAATGACAGCGAAGCGTAATGACTCAATGACAACGAAGTAAATGACAGCGAAGCGAAATGACTAAAAAGACACTATACATCGTACGCCACGGCCAAACAGACTTAAACAAACAGGGGATTGTGCAGGGCAGGGGTATGGATACCGAATTAAATGCTGAAGGCAGGTTACAGGCCGATTTGTTTTACGGCATGTATAAAAATATACCTTTTGATAAGATCTACATATCCGAACTAAGGCGCACCCAGCAAAGTATACAGCAGTTTATTGATGCGGGCATCCCATACCAAAAACTATCAGGGCTGGATGAGCTGGCCTGGGGAATATACGAGGGTAAAGCGAGTACCCCCGAAACTAAAGCCGCCTTTTTACAGGTAATGCGCAAATGGACAGCTGGTGAACTTGATATAAAGTTTGAGAATGGCGAAAGCCCTAACGAGGTACAAGCCCGCCAAAAGGAAGCCCTGGCTACAATAATGAACCACCCCGAAGAGAAGAATGTGCTGATCTGCATGCACGGACGGGCCATGCGCTTATTTCTATGCTTATTAACCGGGCAGCCATTAACTAAAATGGAAGAATTTCCGCACCAAAACCTGGTACTTTATAAAGTAGCTTACGATGGGCAGCAGTTTGAGATCGTTGATTTTAATAATTCCATACATTTAAAAAATCATTAACCACCCTGTGGATCAAATAAAAATATCGGCGGTTAGTTATACTAACACGCAACCTTTTATATATGGCCTGCGCCATACAGATATTATTAATAAAATAAACCTGAGCCTGGATATCCCGGCAGATTGCGCCCAAAAGTTAATTGATAATAAAGTTGATATTGGCCTGATCCCCGTAGCCGCCGTAATCAATTTACCGCACTGGGAAATTGTATCCGATTATTGCATTGGTGCCGATGGCCCCGTTAATTCGGTTTTTATATTCAGTAATTGTGAAATACACCAGGTAACAACCCTGCAACTCGATCCCGAATCTCGTTCGTCTAACAACCTGGCCCGTGTTTTATTGCAAAATTATTGGCAATTAACGCCGCAAATGGTAGTTAACGCTACAGATTACGGGCAATCTGATGAGCAAAACACCGCCTTTGTGCAAATAGGCGACCGCACTTTTGGAAAGAAGGGTAAATACGCCTACAACTATGATTTGGCCGAAGAATGGAAAGCCTTTACCGGTTTGCCTTTTGTATTTGCCGCCTGGATAGCCAACAAAAATATCCCGCAGGAGTTTATAACCGAGTTTAACAGATCTTTAAAATACGGACTGGATAACCGCCAAACAGTTATCAGTCAGTTACCTGCACGTACGGATTTTGATTTGGATGATTATTTAATGCATAAGTTAGATTTTTCGCTTACTGCTGATAAGATCAAAGCATTGCATTTATTTATAGATTACATAAAAAAGCTTAATTTGTTATAAATATGTTAATGATTTATTGTTTTTGATAAATTATTGTTAATGACATTGAGCTAACAAGGTAAAAAAGCCATTAGGATATTGTAAAAAACACACTAAGTAAATTGATATAATTTCAATATCCCAACAAAAACATACACATATTATGAAATTTTCATAAAAATTAAATTTTATTTGCGAAAACATCAATTACAATGTATTTTTGTTTCGGATTTAAAATTTAAGACAATGAAAAAATTAATATTAGCAGCTGCCTTTGCAGCAACGTTTAGCCTAACTGCAGTAGCTGCAGATGGTGGCAAAAAGTACGGTGATGATTCTAAAAACATATCATACTTCGTATTAAACCAGTTCAATGCCGATTTCAACAGTGCTGAAAATGTGGTATGGACTATTACCCCAACTACTCAAAAAGCTGATTTTACAGTTGAAGGTGTTAAAAAGACCGCTTTTTACAGCCTGGTAGGTACTTACCTTGGTGTAACCGAAGAAGTTGCCTTCAAACAAATTCCATCATCAGCTAAAAAAGAATTGGCTGATACTTACAAAGATTACACTGTAGGCCAGGTGATCAAATTTCAATCTGCCGAGCCGGATGCATCTTTTTATGTAAACTTAGCTATCTCTCAGCCAGAAACTATCGACTACTTTGTTGATCTGAAAAAAGCTGATAGCGAAATCTTAGTAAGAGTATCTGCCCAGGGTGGTGTTTATTTCTTCAAACAGATAAAATAATTAAACTCTCTTATAAAATGCAAGCCCCCGGTTTTTTTACCGGGGGCTTTTTTTATTTGGAATATTGCGTGTTTTACATTGGTTTTTATACCTCATTATTAGTAAAACAAAATATTTGTTTTTTTTTACAATAAATTTATATATTTGGATAACAGGATTTTAATTTAATTCCTTTCTGATAATTAATCGGTTTATTTTTCAGTCTGGTTTTGTAATAATCTAAAAAGAACAATTTTAATACGCTAATTATATTATGAAAACTGGAAAAGTAAAATGGTTTAACACACAAAAGGGCTTCGGATTTATCATTACCGAAGAAGGAAAAGACCTTTTTGTACATTTTAAAGATGTACTGGGTGGAGTAAACGCTATCAAGGATAATGATAACGTTGAGTATGAGGTGGAAGAAGGCAGAAAAGGATTACAGGCAGTAAAAGTGAAAAAGGTATAATCTATAATTCTGATAGAGCTAAACCTTTGGCATAAGCCAGAGGTTTTTTTATGCAAAAATTTTCCATAGTGCCTTTAATCTTTTATTTTAGGCTACCAATTACATCCCTATTACCATAACATATATATGACTAACATTACCACCCAGCGGGCCAATATTAATATGATCTTTTTAGTACTGGTTGCCTCCCTTGGTTACTTTGTTGATATTTACGACCTGCTTATTTTTTCGATAGTACGGATAAAAAGCCTTACGGACATTGGCGTTGCCGCTGCCGATATCAAAGCAACCGGAACGTTTATTATCAATGTGCAAATGTTTGGCCTGTTGTTGGGCGGCATTTTATGGGGAATAATAGGTGATAAGCTTGGCCGCATAAAAGTGCTGTTTGGTTCCATCCTTTTATATTCGATCGCTAATTTTTTAAACAGCTATGTTACCGATGTTAATACATATGCTATTGTCCGTTTTGTTGCCGGCGTTGGCCTGGCGGGCGAATTAGGTGCAGGCATAACCCTTGTTAGCGAAACCATGAGTAAGGAAAAGCGCGGCTACGGCACCATGATCATAGCCGTAGTTGGCTTGTTTGGCGCGGTATTGGCCAACATAGTAGCTAAGGATTTTGGCTGGCAAAATGCCTACCGGGTAGGGGGCGCTTTAGGGATCATCCTGTTAGCACTCCGTATGGGGACCTTTGAATCGGGCATGTTTAAGGATGCGGAGAAATCAAATGTATCGCGCGGTAATTTTCTGATGCTGTTTTCTGATCGTAAACGTTTTTTTAAATACCTGTATTGCATTTTAATAGGTGCGCCGCTATGGTATGTGGTAGGGGTGCTGGTAACGCTTTCTCCCGAGTTTGGCAAGGCCATGGGCGCAAAAGAAGTTTTAAGCGCTGGCGATGGTGTATTGTATACCTATATCGGTATATCGGTCGGCGATCTTTTTGCCGGCTTACTGGCCCAGATTACCAAATCGCGCAGGTTAACCATGCTGGTTTTCCTTTTATTATCGGTAGTAAGCGTAGTGGTTTATCTTAGCTCAAAAGGATTAACCGCCACCCAGTTTACCTGGATCTGCTTTTTTATGGGATGCAGCGTGGGCTATTGGGCTACATTTGTAACGATAGCCTCCGAGCAATTCGGCACCAATTTACGCGCTACGGTAACAACCACGGTCCCCAACTTTGTACGTGGCGCGCTGATTCCCATAAACGCCCTGTTTGCCCTATTTAGCGCGCATTATGGTATGTTGCAGGCAGGGTATATCATGATGGCCTTGCTTACCGTCGTCGCTTTGTTCTCCCTTAGCCAGCTAAAAGAAACATTTGGGAAAGATTTGAATTATGTGGAGGGCGACGTTACGCCGATATAGTCATTAGTCATTAGTCAAATTTCGTTTTAGATACTTTGTTTTGATCTTCAATCAGATTATTACAATAAAATTTGAAACCGGAATGACTGACGCGTAATAACAAATGACTGAAAAATACCCACCTTTGCGCTGATGATCACCAAAGAACAAATAACTGCCGATTATAAAACCATACAGGATGAAATTTGTGCCGCGCTGGAGCATTTAGACGGCACAGCAGGGTTTGAAGAAGAGATTTGGGAGCGCGAAGGCGGCGGCGGCGGCCGTACCCGGGTTATCCAAAACGGTAACATTCTGGAGAAAGGCGGTGTCAACTTTTCGGCCGTTTACGGGGATTTGCCCGATGTGGTAAAAAAATCCTTAAAGGTGGAGCAGAATGATTTCTTCGCGACGGGGATCTCCATCGTTATGCACCCCAATCATCCCATGGTGCCTATCATCCACATGAATATCCGCTATTTTGAGATGCCTTCATCTTTTGGCGATGACCAGCAACCGGTGCGCTGGTTTGGCGGCGGTATCGATTTAACCCCACACTATATTTTTGATGAAGACGCCACATATTTCCACCAGCATTTAAAGGATGTATGCGGTCAATTCAATACAGGCTTTTACCCCAAATTCAAAGCCTGGGCCGATGATTACTTCTATATCAAACACCGCCAGGAAACCCGTGGCATAGGCGGTATATTTTACGATAAGCTGGTTGCTACTGATGATTTAAGCTGGACGGATATCTTTGAATTTTCCAAAGCATTAGGCCGCTCGTTCATCCCGGTTTATACCGAACTGGTGAACCGGAATCGCAACAAAACTTATACCGAACAACAGCAGGAGTGGCAATACCAGCGCCGCAGCCGCTATGCAGAGTTTAACCTGGTATATGATGCCGGCACTAAATTCGGGCTGGAAACAAATGGCCGTATCGAATCGATATTAATGAGCCTGCCGCCAACCGCCAAATGGTTGTATAATTACCAGGCCGAAGACAATACTGAAGAGGCCCGTACGTTATCACTCCTGAAAAAAGGTATTAACTGGTAAAACTATGATCCGTAAACTAACCGTTGCTTCCTTATTGATCATTACCTGCTGCTCGGCATTCCAGGCCGCGCCAACGCTTAAAGGCACCTGGACATTTAAAGGCGGTATTTATAATGGTAAAAAGGAGGGAGCGCCAACCGACTATACACTCCAGCGCAAATACCAGTCCGATAAATTCGACGCGTTTTTATTAGAGAAAGGGGAGAAGCCGCAAAAATATCAATCGGGCAATTACAGCCTTAAAAAGGATACTTGCGCAGAGACGGAGACCTACAGCGCGCAGCCATCAAAAATGACCGGGAAAATGATGAAATATCATTACACCATCCGCCGGGACACGCTGATTTTGCAGGGTATTTTACCTACCGGAATGAAGGTGGAAGAGTATTGGAAAAGGGCAAAATAATTGTGGATAAATATAGCTCTGAAAATGGGCATTTTATGTGTAAAACAGGTAATATGTTAGTAAAAAAATGTGGCGCTAAGCTTAAAATTCCTATCTTCGCAGGTCGCTTTGAAAAATAAAAAATATAAACCTTTCGCGGCGCAGTATTCTATTAACTAAATAAGATGGCTGAAGATAACGAAAACGAAAATTCGCATACAGAAGACAGAATAATTCCGATAAATATTGATGAAGAAATGCGATCAGCCTACATTGATTATTCAATGTCGGTTATCGTATCAAGGGCGCTTCCTGATGTGCGCGACGGTTTAAAACCGGTTCACAGGCGCGTGCTTTACGGCATGCTTGATTTGGGCCTGAGCAACAACAAACCTTATAAAAAATCGGCCCGTATTGTGGGTGAGGTGTTGGGTAAGTACCACCCGCATGGTGATAAATCGGTTTACGATGCCATGGTGCGTATGGCCCAGGAGTGGAGCTTACGCTATCCATTTGTTGAAGGCCAGGGTAACTACGGATCTATTGACGGTGATGAGCCGGCGGCTATGCGGTATACCGAAGCAAGGCTGCAAAAGATTGCCGAGGACATGCTGGCCGATATTAATAAGGATACGATTGATTTCCAGCTAAACTTTGACGACTCGCTGGAGGAGCCAACCGTGCTGCCGGCAAAAATCCCTAACCTGCTGGTAAACGGAGCATCGGGTATTGCGGTGGGTATGGCCACTAACATGGCGCCCCACAATTTAACCGAAGTAATTAATGCCACATTAGCTTTAATTGATGACCGCAATATTGAGGTTACCGAGCTAATGAAACATATTAAAGGCCCCGATTTCCCAACTGGCGGTATTATTTACGGCTATGAGGGCGCTAAGGAGGCCTTTATGACCGGCCGTGGCCGTATCGTCATCCGCGCCCGCGCCGAAATTGAAGTATATAACGGCGACCGCGAGCGGATCATTGTGAGCGAGATCCCGTACCAGATCAATAAGTCGATCATGATTGAACGGACGGCTGAGCTGGTGAACGATAAGAAAATTGAAGGTATCACCTCTATCCGGGATGAATCTAACCGGGAAGGTATCCGGGTGGTATACGAGATAAAACGTGATGCTAACGCGCTGATTGTACTCAATAACCTGTACAAATATACCGCGCTGCAAACATCATTCAGTATCAATAACATCGCGCTGGTACATGGCCGCCCAATGTTGCTGAACCTGCGCGATCTGATCCACCATTTTGTAGAGCACAGGCACGAGGTTGTGGTACGCCGTACCAAGTACGAACTGGCTGAAGCCGAAAAACGCGCGCATATACTGGAAGGCTTACTGATAGCTTTAGACCATCTGGACGAGGTAATTAAACTGATCCGCGGTTCAAATACGCCCGAGGAAGCCCGCGATGGCTTGATGACGCAATTCGGTTTATCCGAAATTCAGGCACGCGCTATCCTTGATATGACACTGCGCCGTTTAACCGGACTGGAACGTGATAAAATTAAGGATGAGTATGCCGCTTTAATGGAGACGATCAATTACCTGAAATCAATTTTAAATGATGAAGGCCTGCGTTACCAGATCATTAAAACCGAGCTGACCGAAATGCGGGATAAATACGGTGATGAACGCAAAACCGAAATGGTGCATTCATCAGCCGAAATGAATACCGAAGACTTTATCGAGGACGAAAACGTAGTAATTACCATATCCCGCGAAGGTTATATCAAACGTACTTCGTTAACCGAATACCGCAGGCAGGGCAGGGGCGGCAAAGGATCATTAGGCAGTAATAGCCGCGATGAGGACTTTATCGAGCACTTGTTCATCGCATCAAACCATAACTACATGCTGTTCTTTACCGAGGCCGGCCGTTGTTTCTGGTTAAGGGTATTTGAAATTCCGGAAGGATCACGTACATCTAAAGGCCGTGCCATCCAAAATATCATTAACGTACCTAAGGAAGAGAAAATTAAAGCGTACATCAAGCTGACATCGTTAAAAGACCAGGAATACCTGGAAAATAACTTTATCATTATGTGTACCACCAAAGGTACCATCAAGAAAACATCGCTCGAGGCATATTCCCGTCCGCGTACTAACGGTATCAACGCCATTAATATTAACGATGGCGATACACTGCTGGAGGCTAACCTAACCAGCGGAACAAGTGAAATTGTAATGGCGCTTAAATCGGGCCGTGCAATTCGCTTTAACGAATCGACCGTTAGGCCGATGGGGCGTACCGCAACTGGTGTGCGTGGTATTACCTTAGAGAACGATCAGGACGAAGTTGTAGGTATGATCAGTATTGATAACCCCGATACAACCGTACTGGTAGTTTCAGAAAAAGGTTATGGCAAACGTACTGATATTGATGATTACCGCGTTACTAACCGTGGTGGTAAAGGTGTTAAAACCATCAACGTAACCGAAAAAACCGGCAAACTTGTTGCCATAAAAGGTGTTACTGATGATGAGGACCTGATGATCATCAATAAATCGGGCATTATTATCCGCATCGCGATAAGCGAATTAAGGACAATGGGCCGCGCTACCCAGGGTGTACGTTTGATTACATTGAAAGGTGATGATGAAATTGCATCGGTAGCTAAAATTGAGCACGAAGAGGAGGAAGAGGAAAAACCAGAAGGTGAAAGCCCGGAAGGTGATATAGCAGATGGAGAGGCTCCTGAAAATAGCAGCACCACAGAGGAAACCCCGGAGGCTAAGCCAACCGAGCCACCTGCTGATGAGCAAGAATAAAAAAATATGATGAACAGCCGTAAAGTCATTTTTCCGGTAGTTGTGTTATTACTGTTTACTTCATCTTTTGCCTTCTGCCAGTCGGAAGCGCTGAAAGGTGTGGTAAACAGTTTGGCATATTATAAAAAGCAAAACGATCTTAAATACCTTAGTAACGCCAAAAAAACGGTTGATAGCCTGATCAGGACCAAAGCCGACTCGGCCGATCTGGAGAAAAATGTTTTTAAAGCATTAGTTTACACCAGCATTGTTTATACCGACTCGTTAAACAAACTGAACCAGCCGCCATCGTTTTTTACCCAAACCACTCAACTTGTTGATGACCTTTTAACAAAAAAGAAAATTTACAAGTATCCGGCCGAAATGAGTTTCTCTAAGCGTTGCCTGGCCAACGCTTACCTGCGTTATGGTTTCAGGCAAATGCGTTTATCAAACTATCATAATGCCCTGCAATTATTTAAAAAGGCGCAAAATTATGCGCCGTCGTTCAGGCAGATAAACGCTTATATTGCTTATGCCTACAACAAAACCGGCAACATCCAGGAAGCTGCCAAATGCTATAATATACTGCTCAATACCGATACCATCCGCAGTGAATATATCGACGCGGCTGTCAATACCTATAAAGCTATAGGGGATACCCTCAAAGCATTGCAGGTACTGCAAAAGGGCAGGAAGCTGTTGCCAAACGACAGGTCCTTTTTATTGGAAGAGGCCAATATCTATAACAATCGTAAAGATTATAATGCATTAGCGCCTTTATTGCCCCAATTGCTTGACGATAATTCAAATAATGCTGATATTGCGTTTATAGCCGCAAATTGCTACGATCATTTAGACCAATACGACAAGGCCGAATCTCTTTATTTGCGAACTATTGAATTAAACAGTACATTTTACGATCCGGTTTTTAACCTTGGCTTACTTTACTTTAAGGTTAGCGCGGTAAAAAAAGATGCAAACGCTGATAAGGATTTAATAAGGGCTACGCAATGGCTGGAAAAAGCAAATGAAATATCGCCAAATGATGTAAAGTGCTTACATTTATTGCAATTAGTTTACACCAGAAGAGGGGACCAGGATCAGTTAAATAAGGTAAATAATAAATTAAAACAGTTAACCAACTAATAAATCATGAAAATCAGTTTTTTGATGACGGGCCTGTTAGGCTTAATTACAGTAACGGCCTTTGCGCAAAAAGGTGAATTAACCACCGCGCAAACAGAATACACAAAATACGAATCCCTGAAGGGGAATAAATCAATGGGTACATTGGCTTTAAATAGCCTTAAAACAGCAAGGGTATCAATTGATAAAGCCGCCGCCAACGATAAAACGGCTGCTTTACCGCTTACTTATGCTTTAAAAGGATCTATTTACGCTTCAATGGCTTTAAATGATACCTCGGCAACTACATCGACACCTTTGTTTACAACAGCTGAAGAAGCGATTAAAAAAGCTAAGGAATTAGATACTAAAGGCGAAAACAAGGCCTTGATAACCAGCGCCGACCTTACTTTAGCCCAATATCAGTTAAACAAAGGAGTGAAGGAGTATGGTGAAAAGAAATACGATCTTGCTTACAAATCATTTGATTACTACCGCTCTGTACTGCCTGAAGATACCAATGCGATATACTATACAGGTTTAGCAGCCGCTAATGCAGGTAACTGGGATGCAGCGTTAACAAATTACAGCAAATTGCTAACTACAAATTACTCAAAAAAGATAAGCCTTTACCAGGATATGTCTGGCTTTTATCTGCAAAAGAAGGATACTACCAACGCTATTAAAATAATGAGTGATGCATCGGCAAAATATCCTAACGATGCATATTTGGCTAAACGTGTGCTTGAAATGAACCTGCAAACAGGTAAACAAGCCGAAGTTTTAAGCAAAATTGAAAGCACTATTGCCACCGATCCTAAAAACAAAACTTTGTATTATTATGCCGGTATAACTTATACCCAGGTTGCAGATCAGGCGAATAAAAAATTAGCTAAAAATAAAGATGCGGCTGCTGTAGCTACGTTAACCAAAACCAGGGACGAAAATTTTGCAAAAGCAGAAGACATGTACAGGAAAGCGCTGGCCATTGATCCAAACTACTTTGAAGCTAACCTGAATTTAGGGTACGTAATGATTAACCCGGCTATCGATCTGTTTAACGCTGCCAGGAATTATCCCGTAAACAAACAAAAAGAATACGATGCGGCTATGACTAAAGCCAATGGTATGTTTGATGCCGCTAAACCATATTTATTAAAAGCGGTTGAATTACAACCAAAAAATGTTGACGCGTTAACTAACTTAAGAACCTATTACCTGGGTAAAAAAGATATGACCAACGCCAACCTGATTAAAAAACAGATAGATGATATACAAGCAGGGGGAGCGGCGCCTGCAAAGCAATAATTTTAAAGCAGAAGGTTGCGCTAAGCAGCCTTCTCTTTTGAATATACTATTTAACATAATATTAATTATGGGATAATTAAATGCAGGTAAGTTATGAGGATAATAATACTTCATAAATCTGTTTTGTCGAGCGGATTTTGATGTACTAATAGTTCTACTTCTCGTAAAACTCTATCGGTAAACCGTCGGGGTCGGCAAAAAAAGTAAAACGTTTGCCGGTGTGTTCGTCTGTGCGGATTGGTTCGGCTGTAACGCCATGATTGCTTAAATGATTAATAGCCGCTTCAATATCATCTGTCTCGAAAGCTAAATGCCTTAATCCTGCGGCTTCCGGTCGCGATATTCTTTTAGGCGGATTTGGAAACGAAAAAAGTTCGATCTGGTATTGTCCGCCGACAGCCAGATCGAGTTTGTAGGAATCGCGTTCAGCGCGATAAACTTCCTGTATAATTTTAAGACCTAATATTTCGGTATAAAACTTTTTAGATACCGCATAGTCCGAACAGATGATGGCAATGTGGTGAATGCGATTGAGTTTCATTTCTTCTTGAGGTAAAAGGTTAAAGGCGAAAGGTTAAAGGTGTTCTATGAAAAAATAGCTTAACTTAAAAAAAGCTAAAACCTTTTACCTTTCGCCTTTAACCTTACAACTTTATTCACCCAATATCACGTGTAATACGTTATCGTAAACCAGTTTTACATCCTGGATATTACCAAACAGTTCTTCGTCAATTACCAGGTTACCTTCGTGCGATACGGTACCTAACATGCTAAATTCCACCTCACTGGTAGCCATCAGCTCAACAAAACGTTCCTGATCGGCGGGTGCCACACTCACCACTATCCTACCCTGCGCTTCACCAAACAAAAAGGCATCTTTACGGATGCTGCTATCGGTAGCGATATCAAAACCTAAGCCGTTAGGCATGGCCGATTCTACCAGTGTAATAAATAAACCGCCGTCGGCCACATCATGTGCCGACTGGATGATTTTGCTGGTAATTAATTGCTTAATCACCTGATGGGTATCATACTCTTTATCAATATCAAAATACGGAGCAGGCGCTTTGGTGATTTTATGGTACGAGGCCAGGTATTGCGATGACGCGATATCATTAACCGATTCGCCGATCAGGTACACCAAATCATCCGGCTGTTTAAAGTCCGAACCCATGATATTACCGATATCGTCCATCACCCCTAACATCCCAATAGTTGGCGTTGGGAATACCGGGCCCTCATCGCTCGATTGATTATAGAAACTTACGTTACCGCCCGTTACCGGGGTTTCAAACTTGGTACAAGCTTCGCCCATACCTTTAATAGCGCCAACAAACTGCCAGTAAACCTCGGGTTTGTACGGGTTGCCAAAGTTTAAGCAATTGGTAATAGCCACAGGCTCGCCGCCGGCGCAGGTAATGTTACGGGCTGCCTCGGCAACAGCAATCGCCGTACCTTTTTGCGGGTCGGCATATACATAGCGCGAGTTACAATCAACTGTAATTACAATAGCTTTATTAGTATCCTTAACCGCTACCACGGCTGCATCGCTTGGGCGATTGGTGGTCATGGTTGATGTACCGATCATCGAATCGTACTGATCAGTCACCCAGCGTTTCGACGCGATATTGGGGTGCGATATCAGGTGCTCTGCCACGTCAACTAAGTTTTTCGGTTGGGGCACATCGTTAATATTGAATTTTTGATTTTCGGCAAAATAAGCCGGTTCGCGATACTCGCGTTCGTAAACCGGGGCGCCGCCGCCTAATACCAGGTCATCGGCAGGCACATCGGCCACCAATTCGCCATTCATATAGTAATGCAGGCGTTGGGTATCGGTCACCTCGCCAATAATAGCGCAGTTCAGGTCCCATTTATCAAATACGGCTTCCACTTCTGCTTCGCGGCCTTTATGCACCACAATCAGCATCCGCTCCTGCGATTCGGACAGCAGGATCTCAAACGGTTTCATGTTTTCCTGGCGGGTTGGTACCTTATCCAAGTCTATACGCATACCATGTTCGCCCTTGGCGCTCATTTCGGAGTTAGAGCAGATGATACCGGCAGCGCCCATATCCTGCATACCTACCACGGCGCCGGTCTTAATTACCTCTAAAGTGGCCTCTAACAGTAGTTTTTCCTGGAAAGGATCACCAACCTGTACGGCCGGCAAATCGTTCACCGAATCCTCTGTAATATCCTTTGATGCGAAAGCCGCGCCATGGATACCATCCTTACCCGTAGCCGAACCCACAATATAAACCGGGTTGCCCACACCATAAGATGTAGCGGAAACAGTCTCGCCAGCCTTAACAATCCCGGCCGAAAACGCGTTGACCAGCGGGTTGATGTTATAGCATTCGTCAAAAAACAATTCGCCGCCCACGGTTGGGATCCCAAAAGCGTTGCCATAATGACTGATCCCTTTAACCACACCTTTAACCAGCCATTTGGTTTTATCCAAACTTAAATCGCCAAAACGCAGGGAATTTAACTGCGCAATCGGGCGTGCACCCATGGTAAAAATATCGCGGTTGATACCACCCACGCCTGTAGCAGCGCCCTGATAAGGCTCTAATGCAGATGGATGGTTATGTGATTCAATTTTGAAGGCGCAGCCAATGCCATCGCCCAGGTCAACTAAACCGGCGTTCTCCTCTCCTGCTTTAGCCAGCATGCGCGGGCCATCCTTAGGCAGGGTTTTTAACCAGGTAATAGAGTTTTTGTATGAACAGTGCTCGCTCCACATTACCGAAAAGATAGATAGTTCGGTAAAGTTTGGCACACGGCCTAATATTTCAATAATGCGGTCGTATTCGGCGGGTAAAAGGCCCAGATCTTTAGCGGTTTCGACGGTGGTCAATTGTTGATTGTCCAATGTATGTGTTGATTTGGTAAGACAGCGCAAAAGTAGAAAAATTGTGTAGTATTGTGCAGTATTGTGTAAATAATACACAAAAATTCAACCAAAAACACAGAAACTACAGAATTTTTTCAATTCAACTTGTAAGGATAAAAGTAAGAACTCGACTTAGTGCCAATATCTAATTATATGTTGAAAATGAAAGCCAGCATTTCATCGCTCCCGGTAGCCCCGCTATCCCTTCAAGTTTTGCTCTTGCGCGCTATGCCGCCCGCGCAAAAGCTTTCCGTCCTATCGGGTTTATGATGTGCGGTTTGTCTGAACCCGAATTTATAGGATTTAAAAATTAACAGAATTTATTATCTGCACATTCGCACATCTGCATATCTGCACATTCTCAACACATCTGCATATCTGCACATTCTCAACACATTTGCATATTTGCACATCAAAAGCCTACTTTTGCGTCCTCCCCTGCCAAATTATGAAAGCCCTATACCAAAAATATAAGCCACACTACCAGGAGAACCTTAAACTGGCTATCCCGGTTGTGATATCGCAATTGGGGCATGTATTGGTGCAAACCAGCGACAGTATTATTATCGGGCATTTTTCGGGTACTATCGCTTTGGCGGCGGTATCATTGGTGACCAGTATTTTTGTAATCGCATTGGTTATTGGTATCGGCATCAGTTATGGTATTACCCCGCTGATTGCACAGGAAAACGGCCGCGAAAACTACGCCGAGTGCGGCCGGCTATTATCAAATAGTTTATTCATCAACATTATTTGCGGTATCGCGCTTTGCCTGCTCATTTGTTTTGGGTTTGAGTTACTGTTAGATCATCTGGATCAATCGCCCGAGGTTGTTGAACAGGCCCGGCCATTCCTTTTACTACTGGGCATTTCGCTTATCCCCATGCTGGTCTTTAATACCTTCAAGCAGTTTGCCGAGGGATTGGGTTTTACTAAACAGGCCATGTATATCTCTATCTGGGGCAATATTTTAAATATTGTTTTAGGGATCACCTTTGTAAAAGGTTTGTTTGGCATCCAGCCCATGGGCATTAAAGGCGTAGGCTACGCTACGCTGGCCGACCGCTGTACCATGGCCATAGTAATGGGCTTTTATGTTTTCAGATCGGCGAATTTTAAAAAGTACCTGAAAGATTTTGCCCTGATGCAGATCGATCGCATCCGCAGCATGCAGATTTTAAAGATAGGCTTACCAGTAGGCTTGCAATACACCTTTGAAGTAAGCGCCTTTAGCGGGGCTGCGATACTGATTGGTACGATTAGTCCGGTTGCGCAAGCCGCGCACCAGGTGGCCATCAACCTGGCTTCAATGACTTATATGATGTCCAGCGGCGTATCAGCTGCTGCGGCTATTAAGGCCGGTAATAACTTTGGCGCTAAAAACTATTTTGGCTTACGCTTATCAGCCATATCAAGCTATCATATCGTTATTGCCTTTATGGCTTTAACCGCGGTGATATTCACGGTATGCAATCATATATTACCTTTAGCTTATACTACAGATAAGGGAGTTATACTCATTGCAGCACAGCTACTTATCATTGCAGCCGCGTTCCAGTTATTTGATGGCACACAGGTTATAGGCCTGGGTATACTACGCGGCATGGGCGATGTGAATATCCCCACCTTCATTACCTTTTTAGCCTATTGGGTATTGGGTTTGCCCATTGGTTATTTGTTAGGCATCCACTATAAAATGGGCGCAAGCGGCATTTGGTACGGGCTTACATTGGGACTAATGGTAGCTTCCCTGCTCCTGTTTATCCGCTTTCAGATCATCAGCAAAAAATTTAAGTATACAGAGACGGCTATTATGGGGCAGGGGTAATCTATGTCATTGCGAGCGATAGCGTGGCAATCTCGTAGTATGTTTACAATCGCATAGCTACGAGATTGCCGCGTCGCCCCATTTCTCAGGCCTCGCCGCTCTTCGCAATGACAATCGCGTTTAGAAATACATCTCATCCGCCAACCTGAACGTATTGCAGTGCGCCTCCACAATATCCCTGATCTGTGGCGAATATCCACCACCCATACTTACCTGCACCGGGATCTGATGTTTAATACAGGCCTCAAAAACCAGCCTGTCCCGTTGCTTACATTCCTCAATCGTTAACGATAATTTGCCCAGTTTATCTGTGGCTAATACATCAACACCCGACAGGTAGAAGATAAAATCGGGCTGATGCCGTGCGATGAGTTTGGGCAAGGTTTCTTTCAGGATGCTTAGATATTCGTCTCCCCTTGTGCCATCAGTTAAAGGAATATCCAGGTCGGATAGTTCTTTCCGGTAAGGAAAGTTATTGGCGCCGTGCATCGAAAAGGTGAACACCCTCGGCTCATTTTCAAAAATTTGCGCCGTGCCGTTCCCCTGGTGCACATCTAAATCAATGATTAAAATAAGGGAGGCTAATTTGTTATTTAACAAATAATTAGCTGCAACAGACTGATCATTCAGTAAACAGAAACCTTCGCCCCAATTGGTACCGGCATGGTGGGTGCCGCCGGCTACGTTAAAGGCTATGCCATATTGCCGGGCATACCTGCAAGCGTCAATAGTGCCCTGTACAATACGGCGCTCACGTTCTATTAATCGGGCCGATAGCGGAAAACCGATACGGCGCTGTTCCTTAGGCGGTAAAGTCAGATTAATTAATTGCTGATAGTAGCTGGCATCGTGGGTACGCAGTATGGTTTCATCATCTGCCTCATCCGGCGAAAACAGGTTTTCCCTGCCAATAACACCCTCGTGCAACAATTGTTCGGGTATTAGTTCATACTTCAGCATCGGGAAGCGGTGGCCTTCCGGCAGCGGGTGCGCGTAAATGGGATCGTATGCGATCTTCAACATGGCGGTTTAAAAAGCTGATCAACCGCTACAGAAAGTAATTGCCCGGTTTGATAAACATCCATAAAAGTATTATACAATGGCACCGGGCTTAACCGGATCACATCCGGTTCGCGCCAATCGCCTATTACGCCATGCTCGGTCAGATAATTAAACATGGCTTTGCCGTTTTTAGTGCAGATGACGGATAACTGGCAACCGCGTATAGCCGGATCGGCCGGTGTAATGATCCTGAATACCTCTTCACCCTTCCTATGGCTGATCTCTGTAATCAAAAACTCCAAATAAGCCGTCAGGAGCAAGCTTTTTTCGCGGAGGCTGTCTATGCCCGCCGCCTGCTCAAAAACGCCTAAGGCGGCCTTATGTACAGCCATAAGTAAAATTGGACTGGTGCTTACCTGCCAACCTTCCGCACCGCGCTCCGCATCGAAGCCTTTTGCCATTTTAAACTGGGTATCCTTTCGGTTACCCCACCAGCCGGCAAAGCGGTTCAGGTCTTTATTCTCAAAGTGTTTTTCATGCACAAAAATGCCACTGATACCACCCGGACCCGAGTTCATGTATTTGTATGAGCACCAGCAGGCAAAATCTACCTCCCAGTTATGTAATTGCAGGGGTACATTCCCGGCCGCATGGGCCAGATCGAACCCGGCATATACACCAACCGCATGCGCGGCTTTGGTAATGGCCGGCATATCAAAAAACTGCCCGGTATAGTAATTGATGCCGGCGAACAGCACCAGCGCCAGTTCATCGGCATGATCGTTGATGGTTTTGATGATGTCTTCTGTACGCAAAGTATGCTCGCCATCCCGTGGAAAAACTTCGATAATCGCGTCATCCGGATCATATCCGTGGAAACGCACCTGGCTCTCTAAAGCGTATTGATCGGATGGGAAAGCGCCCCCTTCCATGATGATCTTATACTTTTTACTACCTGGCTGATAGAAACTTACCAACAACAAATGCAGGTTTACTGTAAGTGAATTCATCACAGTGATCTCCTGCGCATTGGCACCCAAAATCCCGCCAAGGGTACCTTTTAAAGATTGATGATAATCCAGCCAGGGTTCATCGCCATCAAACCAGCCCTCTACACCTTTGTCCGCCCAGCTTTGCATTTGTTTTGCCAGCACCGCTTCGGCTTTACGCGGCTGCAATCCCAACGAGTTACCGCAAAGGTAAATCGCATCCTGGCCGTTGTGTTGAGGTATAATAAATTCATTGCGCAGGTGTTTTAAGGGATCCTGCCCGTCAAGCTGCTGCGCAAATTCTGGTGTGTTTTGGAAATTCATCGGGCCAATATTACGGGTTTTTAGCTGAAAGCTAAAAGACCAAAGCGGAAAGCTTTTAGGTATAGCAGACTAATCTCTAATTAACTAATCTCTAATCACTAACTACGCGGCTTACTCACATAAGGGTTGCCCTTTACATAAAAGCGATAGGGCAGCAAGGCATCCTCCTTAGCGTAATCTACCCCTACGCGCGGCACAACGGCAATGGTTTCATCTGGGAAAGTCAGGCCCTGGTCTTCTATCCACAGGGTATCGCTCTGGAAACTGATGGCGTTTATTTTGCGTGAGATCCCCAGAGCTTTAGCTACCGAGCCCGGTCCCATGGTAATGGTTGGTTTTATAACCGCCATATTGCGCCGGGCCTGCATGATATCCAACCCGATGGTAGGATTAATAGCGCGTATCAATACCGCGTGTGGCTGCCCTTCAACCGAGGTGACTACATTCAGCATCTCGTGGATACCATAGCACAGGTAAACATAGGCAATTCCGCCTTGCTGAAACATGGTACTGGTACGCGGGGTTTGCCGGTTACCATAGGCATGGGAAGCTTTATCGATGATGCCATTATAAGCTTCTGTTTCAACAATATATCCTCCACTAATTAAACCATCGATACGGGTAAATAAGTATTTGCCGATGAGATCTCGGGCTATGCCGACCACATCATTATGGGTGTAGTATGATTCGGGTAGTTTCAATCGTTTAGTATTTTGGCCAGTATTTGGTTTATTTCCCGGGCACGGTCAAAGATCATAATATGCGTGCCCCCTTTCACAATGATTGCGTTTTTGATCTTTTTATAATTAAAGATCAGGTCCTTATCCCCAATGATATGATAAAGATTGGGCGGGATAGTTTTGTTTTGCCAGCGCAGCACCGCGCCCATGGCCCACTTGATAAATACCGGCGATGTATTTTGCAGCATACTGTTAAACAGGTAAGCATCTACCGAATACATTTTGCCGAACAATGGTGAGATCAATCCTCCCATTTTAGCAAACAAATTACCGGGGATCAGGCTATGAACAGGCAGGTATTTAAACACTTTAAAATAAAGCGGCGCCTCATCAATGGTTTTGATACTGGAGATCAGGATCACCTTTTTCAGTTCAATCCGGTTAGCTATTTCCACAGCCAGCATCCCGCCTAAAGAGTTGCCGATAACGATAGACCCGGGTGTGATATGATATTGATCTATAATTTTTTGCGCATAGCTACTTAAAGTATCCTTTCGGTTAGGTTCGATCCAGTCTATCCCTATAGATTCATAATCGCCCAGCTTAATATTTTTGTAGATGCGCTTATCGGCGCCCAGGCCGGGGATCAGGAAAACGCGGGCCATCAAAAGTTAATCAGCTTTACTATTTGCTCCAGGTATTGGGCATCGGTTTCATCAAACTGATCCAGTTCCGCGGCGTCCACATCCAGCACGGCTATCACGCCAAGGTCGCCAAACAGCGGCACTACAATTTCAGATTTAGATAACGAACTGCAGGCAATATGCCCGGGGAAGGCATCCACATCGGGCACGATCAGTGTTTTGGCCTGCTCCCATGCCGCGCCGCAAACACCTTTACCTTTGGCAATCCGTGTGCAGGCTACCGGCCCCTGGAAGGGCCCCAAAACCAATTCGCCGTTCTTTACCAGATAAAACCCCACCCAAAACCATTTAAACTGCTCCTTTAAAGCGGCGCATACATTAGCCAAATTAGCTACCAGGTCGGGTTCGCCGTAAAGCAGGGCCTCTATTTGCGGGATCAGGGATTGATATTGCTCGGCCTTGTTGGTTGATGTGGTGATGGTTAAATCTTCTGCCATGGTTCAAAGTTACAATACAATGGCCTGAATTAAATAAGCGAAATATCATATTTAATCTTTTATTTAGCTTTTAAAGAATACCGTATATGAGAATTATCGCCGAACTACCGCACCCCGATTTTAAGATCACCATTATGAGCATGAACCAAAAGTTTATCGTAAAGATGGAGAAGGGGGTATATGAACAGATTTTTAAAGTGGCCGAAATGGACCTCACCGACGGCGTGAACAGCGTATTTGAATTACTGGACGAACAGTTTTTAGCCAAAGCTGGCGAACGTTTTAAAGAGATGCACAGGGACTACCGCGATGCTTACGGAAGGTATAATTATTAATCGTAACTACCTATATTATAGATAGTTAAAATTAAAAACATAGCGATTCAGAATTATATTTGGCAGAATGACTTGTATTGGCCCCTTTCGTAATCCCCTATCTAAAGTTATTTTTTCTAATTGTCATTATTATGCATTGATTTATAATTAGTTATGAAAACTTAAAAAATTATATTTTGTGGGTGGATATGCCAAATATATGGGAGGTTTTGACAAAGTGCTACCACTTTGTCATTACGGGTTATCAAATCCTGGCGGGGTTATAAAGATGTTGATGACCGGGAGAAGACTGTCACCCTGAGCTTGTCGAAGGGTGTGCGCGTAGGCCTGCCCACCATGGTTCGACAAGCTCACCATGACACCCCCTACGCTAAATCTGTCATTGCGAGCGATAGCGTGGCAATCTCGTAGTATGGTTCTGCAAGCGACGAGATTGCCGCGTCGCCCAGTACGCAAGGCCACCTCGCTCCTCGCAATGACAGGGTGGTTATCCCGGCAGCAAATCGCAGTACCAAAAGCCGCTTATCGCCGGTTTGCCGGTGGTCGGACTTCCGCAAGTATCATCCGCATTTTTAGGTGCATTGTAGGCCTTAAAAACTCGTTCTCCTGTTCGATATTTTATCTCGTTTTTAAAGATCGGGCCTTTAAAGGCGAAGGTGTGGAACTCGCCGTTTTCACCACAGACATCCACATCATCGGGCAAAGCTGCAATCAGGTCAGGCGTGATCTCCTGCCCTGCCAGGTCGCCCAAACGTTCCTGCGTACAGGCGATGACGGTACCAAACCCGAGCGACATAAACTCATTGATCAATTCATGCGTATCCCGTTTCCATAAAGGGTAAATGCCGGTCAGTCCCACTTCGGCCAGGCGTTGGTCGCGATAAGCTTTCAGATCTTCTAAAAAAATATCGCCAAAAATGGAATGGGTAATACCTTCGGCTTTTAAGATGCCTAAATGATAACGCATCATATCATCATACTCCTTCATCCCCGGCATTTCGGGCAGGCGCACCTGGTAAAGCGGGATACCTATTTCTTCGGCCTGCCGCAGCAGCAGGCTCTCGCGCACACCATGCATGGAGATACGGTTTACAGCATCGTTAACGGTAGTAAGCAGGTATTTAATTTCTATATCGGGGTTTTGCAGGCAGTAGTACAGGGCTAATGCGCTGTCTTTTCCGCCGCTCCAGTTGAAGATGGCTTTCATTTTAGTAAATTATCAGATAGCAAATGATACTGTCTTATTTTCGTTCTTTGGTGCGTAATAAGTAGCCCCGCCGGGCAGAGTTATCAATTCCATCTCTGTCTTTGTTTTCTTATCTTTTTTTACCTGATCGAGATATTGGCGCAGTATTTTCTTTTGCTGGTGGGTGCCGGTTTTAAGCACTTCATCTATCTCGCCTTTGAAAGCCTTTACAAATAGGCTGTCGCTAAAATTAGCAAAGCAGTCAATTTTCTGAGCAATTAAACCATCTGCTTTATTTTGATAAGGAAGTATGTCTAATTTATATGTACGGCTTTTTCCATCCCATTTGTAGCCTACGCTATTCCCTGCATTTATTATCAATGGATCTACTTTACCGATAAAAAAATTGTAGCTAAAACCAACATTAATATAATCGCTATCATCGCCACTAAATTCAAAGCGCGATCTTATTTCTTGATTCATGTATAGCCTGTAACTCCCGCCCCCGTAACTATGGTTTTCACCTGTCAAATTAAGACACTTATAAACTTTACCATCTATCAATTTATAAAAATTGTAGCTATCAAAATACACGTCAGAACCATGACCATCTACTTGCCGGTAATAGAAAGTTTTATTTGGAGAGAAATTATTAGCCACAGATAATACCGGTGCGCTATAAAATGTGTTTACTTGCTCTAAATAGATCAGGTACCAATCGCCTAGCTGTTCTTTAAAAACAACCAAGCTTGGACAGCTAATATCCCAGCCCAATAAGCAGATCAATTCATCACCTGGTTCACTATCCAAATCCACAAACAGAGGGTCGAACATACGGCCGTAATCGGAATCAACGTGGTCTGCATTCTCATTGATAAGTGTATCTGGTTTTATAAAACTTTCAAACTCCCGCAACAGTGGTTTCGTATTCCGGCTGTAATCAAAACCGCGCACTTTTTCAATCCACTCAGCCGGGATCTTAATTTTAACCTGGTAATCGTCGGGCTTGCGTTTGTTGAGGTGGATGTTTTTGTCTGCATGTTTGCAGGCTGATACCGCAAGCGTGAAAGTTAAAAGCAAGTACAAAAGGCGGCGCATGGCAAGTATGATATGGTGCTTGAATTTACAAATATTATCACCAATTATAAATGCGTTACAACAATAATTCTTTTACCAGTTCCGGTACTCCCACCGATGCCTTTGCCTCTATCTTATTATACACCCGCCGGCCCTCTATTTCGGGGATCACCGGGTCAATAATGTATTTAGGCACTTCGGGGCGTACATAGTTAACCAGTCCGGCTGCGGGATATACGGCCAGTGAGGAGCCGACCAGAATAAAGATATCCGCCCGCATACAAATCTCGGCCGCTTTGCTAATCATGGGCACATCTTCGCCAAACCATACCACATGGGCGCGTAACTGCGAGCCTAATTCGCACAGGTCGCCCATTTTTATCTCCCAGCCTTCGATAGGATAAGTTAATTGTGGATTGATGCTGGATTGCGAACGGGTAATGATGCCGTGCAGATGCAAAACATTGGTTGATCCGGCCCGTTCGTGCAGGTCGTCAATGTTTTGCGTGATAATGGTTACATCGTATTGCTTTTCCAGTTCGGCCAAAGCCAGGTGGGCTGCATTGGGCCGGGCTTCCAATACCGTTTTGCGGCGCTCGTTATAAAATTCCTGTACCAGTGCCGGGTTACGCGCCCAGGCCTGCGGTGTGGCTACATCTTCAATGTTGTACCCCTCCCACAGTCCATCGCTGTCCCTGAACGTTTTTAAGCCGCTCTCAGCGCTTATTCCCGCGCCGGTGAGTATCACTATCTTTTTCATCGTAGATTGAAATAAGGAAATTAAAACGCCCATCCTGAGTTCATCGGGACGGGCGTTTTAATTTGGGTTTCTTTTATATTATACCGCCAGTTCCGCTTTGCCGCGTAACAGGGTGTACTTAGTTTTGGCTAATTCAAAGCCGCCGAATAAGATAGCGCCATAAATCGCATCGGCAATCAGCATATTCTTTTCAAACGGAATAGCTGCAACCAGCGATTGACCATAACCAGCCCAGGTATGCGGATATTGTGCACCGTATAAAAACGGCATATCCATAATTAACCAGTGGATGGCTACCGATGCTACCGAAGCTAACAACACATTAACTACATTCACTTTTTTAATCAGCGTACCAATAAATACCATCAAAATAAAGCACAGGTACATCCAGTAGCTAATAGCAAAAGGGTTAATGTGATAGATAGAGTTGATGGCTATATCACTCACAAAAAGGGCCAGCACAGGTATTAAAAAGGCTTTCCACTTATCGGTAAAATAAGCACCGCCAAACAGCGCTATTGCACCTACCGGGGTGAAATTGCTTAAAAACAGAAACTGTGTGTTTACCAGGCGCATAGCCACAGCAAATACGATCATCAGGATCAGTACCGCGTTGCGTGTGTTTATTTTTTGTTGTGATGACATATTAATGGATATAAAGCAAAACTATCAAATTTTTAACGAATATTGAAACTCAAACCGGCATTAAAGTTTGTACCCAAAGCGGTGTAACCGTATAGCTCGGCATATTTGGCATCCAAAATGTTTTTCACGTCGGCAAAAATCTTAAGGCGCTTGCCAATAAGACTATATTCGGCATAACCGTTTAATAAACCGTAAGCTTTAAGGCTTTGCAACTCGTTACCGAAGGTGGCCGAATTGTAAAACAGATCGTAAGTTTGGCCGTAATGGCGATAGTTTAAGCTAACATACAGTTTACTGGTAGCCTGCAAACCTGCAAAAAGGCCGATAGTGTGGGCCGGCCTGCGGTACAGATAGTCTAATTGCTTGTCGCTGCCGTTAGTATTTTTGGTAATGCTGCTGGCTTTAAAATAGGTATAGTATCCTTTCAGCGTTAATTTACCTATAGTGGCTGATGGCTCAACCTCAATCCCCTTAGCATTTTGTTTATCCTGGTTGAGGTATCCCTGTGGATACAGATAAATAATGGCATTGGTAATTTTACGCTGATAAACATCAACCCTTAAATTAAACAGTTTAAATAAAGCGGTGCTTGCGCCGGCTTCGTACTCCTGCGCTTTTTCGGGCTTTAAAGCCGGATTGGGGCCAAACTGTCCATACAGGGCATTCAGATCGGGCGCTTTAAATGAGGTTGAAATAGTACCGAAAACCTTTAACTGGTCGCCTTCAAGCAAATTAAATGATGGTGTTACAGAATAGGTCCAGTTGTTGCCAAATTTGGTATGATGGCTATACCTGCCACCGGCCTCCAGGTTAAATACCGAAGCGATGTTATTCAAAAATACAGAAGCATAGGCACCTAATAAATTAGCAGATGAATCTACCTTGGTTTTACCACTGGCATTCATGCTCGATTGACGGTCATCAATACCACCCAGAATTTTAATATGATCGGTAATTTGATGATTATAATATAATTCGGTAAAGTTAAGCCGCCCTGTATACGGCGAAGCGCCATATTGCGGTGATACATAACTACGATCGGT
This sequence comes from Mucilaginibacter sp. GW821-FHT07H05, assembly GCF_059418485.1. Lineage (NCBI taxonomy): Bacteria > Pseudomonadati > Bacteroidota > Sphingobacteriia > Sphingobacteriales > Sphingobacteriaceae > Mucilaginibacter > Mucilaginibacter sp. GW821-FHT07H05. The sequence continues at coordinate 144,246 of NZ_JBWKPY010000003.1, read as the reverse complement.
ATTCTCATAGCTGTAATTAAAATTGAACAAGCCTTTAGTTGTTTTATAGGCCGCGTTGGTACCCACATTTAAATGCTTGCTGGTAAAGTAGCTGCCGCCATCGGCAAAACCACCATTATCATAATTGTATTTCCCTTGTAAAAAGCGCACAAAGGGGTTTACTTTAAACTTATCGGTCACCTTAATACCAAATTGGGCGTTAACGGCATCCTGGTTATAACCGTCCTTATCATAAAAACTGGTAGCTGTTGCCGGTTGTGCCGCTTCAGATACGCCGTCGCTGCGTTCGTGACTGTAATTAATATTATAGCTCAGGTCTTTAATCTGTGCTGTTAAGCCTAAATTGCCTTTAACGGTACCATAGCTGCCTGCGCTTGCTACGCCGTTGATGCCCGGTGTAGCTGTTCCGTCTTTTTTGGTAATAATGTTGATCACTCCGGCCACCGCGTCCGAACCGTACAGGGTAGATTGCCCGCCCTTCAGGATCTCGATATGGTCTATCTGATCAACCGATAACAAACGCAGATCGAACGCGCCGCCTACGCCCGACGGATCAAATATCAGCACGCCATCCAGTAAAATAAGGGTGTGTTTGGTATCGGCGCCGCGCAAATAAACGCTTTTGTTAAGTCCCGGATTGCTGTTACCGCCATTGATCATGATGCCGGCCTGCTCGCCCAATAATTGGGCAACCGATTTACCCGAACTGCGTTCCAGTTCCTGCCGGCTGATAATGGTGACTACTTTACCCGTTTGCGATTGTTTCTGATCGGCTTTTGTAGCGGTTATCACTACATCCTTCAGTACACGCGATGTGTCCTGAGCGCGCGCTGCTGTACTCAACAGCGCCAGTTGTACAAGCCCCAGGCCTGCAGCAACGTAAACATAATTTTTTTTCATGTTGTTGTGAGTTTTAACCCACAGCATACAGAAATGAGAAATCCGGAATGGAAATACACTGTAGAAGGCATTCACACTCAAGCTTCAATCCCCGAAAGCTATGAATAATATGCGCTATGGGCAGGTCTTCTGGCTCACTCCCCTTTGCCCGGTCTTCCCGCCCCCGGTTAAAATGGGGACAGTGACCAACAGAATGGACATTGGTATTGGAGTTTACAGCTGCGGGACAGCTCCGGATTTACACCGGATTCCCTTTTAATGGCGGTACGTACAAATGCACCGCCAACCTAAAGCGCTGCAAAAATAGCAAAGAGATCAACAATAGCAAATGCCGCTATGGCACAAGCGCATATAGATGCGTTTAACAGAGCAAAAATCATATTTTTTGGGTTAACACTATAAAAAATTAAATAATTTATTATCAATTATTTATGTCGAAAAACCCTTGAATTGTGTTAAGTTGTGTTAACCCCCTTTTTGGTTTGCAAATGAGTACCGCTCCATAAAATACATCTTCCTGTTTTTCTTCGTGGTTTAAAAACATTACGTACAGATTAATATCTGATGATGGATTGAAACCTTTACACTACTGCATTGTTATTTTACTATGGAAGTACTTATTCAAAATATGGACAACGATACGCTGCCTAACAATCATATCAATTTAAAATGGCCCGAACGTTACGTATCCGTTATCAGCGGCGTTAAAGTTGGACTGTCGGGGTTCAGGCATTTATTCTCGCGACCATTTACCAGTATTTTAAAAATTGGCGCCGGCGGCTACCTGCTTAACCGCGGTATTACCGGGCATTGCGAATTATATGAAAAGGTTGGCCGTATAACTACCGACCCGGTACAAGTGTTTATTCGGACATCTGTGCTGGTAGGTAAACCCAAACTGGAAGTTTATGAGTTTTGGCGTAAGCTGGATAACCTGCCGCTATTTATGTCGCACCTGAAAAGTGTAGAATTATTGGATTATAACCGGTCGCGCTGGTCGTTAAAGCTGCCGGCAGATATTGCAGCCATATCCTGGGATGCAGAAATAACCCATGATGAGCCCGGCGACCTGATCGCCTGGGAATCGTTACCGGGCGCTAATTTGTATACATCGGGCAAAGTACGTTTTGTAGATACCCCCGAACCCGATACCACATTGCTGCATGTTGCCATTACTTACCAGCCCCCCGCAGGCGTTATCGGGGCCGGGATTGCGCATGTACTAAACCCCCTGTTCCAAAAAATGGTGGCCGATGATGTTCAGAATTTTAAGCGCTATATGGATCTGAGTAATGTGATTGAAGATACCCCCTAACCCCCTGAAGGGAGAGCAAATTAGCAACTCATTTCCCCTCAAGAATAATGGCTTATGAATAAACAGGGTGGAGATTTCCACCAAACGTTCCAATGGAACGTAACGGTTTTGCTTTACTTTCTACCAACCAGACATCCCTACGGGATGAGCAATACAACGCGTTCCGTAGGAACGTTTGGTTGGTAGCATAGCAAACAGGGTAATTTCTTTCGTTCCATAGGAACGTCTGGTGAATCTGTCTATTTCGGGACTATTACTCCCTTCAGGGGGTTGGGGGGCTCAGTATCTTATCAGCCACGGCAGGCGTTCCGTCTATTTTTTCGTTATACGTTAACCCCAGTATTTTGGTGATAATGGGATAAACATTCACGTTCTCAAACGATGGGATTACTAAATTCCTTTTAAAGTTTGGCCCCCAGGCATAAAAAACGGCGTGCATATCTATAATTTCACCCGGATCATAACCATGCGCGCCGGGATCAACATAGGCGCTGTTAAGTTTGAAGATGTGCGGGTAATGCGGCACCATCACCATATCGCCGATATGTTTATGCCAGTCGTCATTTTCGCCGTAATGCCACCTGGCCGGTACATTGCTTTTTAAATACACGTCATAATCTTTAGCTTCCTTTAACAACTGTCCGTAAGCTGTAGTAATAGCGGCCTCATGTCCTTTTTTGGCATATACGTTTACCAGGATGCCCTCGCCGGATGTAATTACAAAGTTGCCGGTATCCAGCGCTGCCGGGGTTTCGATCGGGTTTGTAGTTGGGATCAGCGACATCCCATGATCGGACAGAAAAATAAAATTCACATTCAGTCCGGTTTTATTAACAGCTTTTGTCAGCTCGTACACCGCCGAATCAATAAAACGGATAGCCTTGATCGTTTCAGGGGCATCAGGGCCTTTTTTATGGCTGACCTTATCAATTTCGGGAAAGTATATGGTGATCAGGTGAGGGCGCTTTTCAGCAGGCAGGCTTAACCAGTTTTGAACATCCTGTATACGATTGTGGATACTGATCTTTTCATTATAATGATAATAATAAGTTGGTAAAATACCCTTCTGCCCCGCTTCAGAACCTACCCAATAAAAACTGGCGGTTAACATTTGCTGCTGCCCGGCTAAAGTCCATAAAGGGGTGCCGCCATACCAAACCGCCTCGGTACTGGTATTACTTTTGGAATAATAGATTCTTCCCTGCCCGGGATCATAAAACCGGTTACTTACCAGGCCGTGATGCGATGGGTATAAACCCGTAACCAAGGTATAATGATTAGGAAAGGTAATGGATGGGAAAGATGGGATTAGTGATACGGCGCTTACGCCCTTTTTACTGAGTTGAAGCAGGTGTTCGGTATGATACTTTTGTGCATAATCATATCTGAAACCATCCGCCGATATCAGGATCACGTAGGGCTTTTGCTGCTGTTGCTTACTATTGTTCCGGGTATGATCTATTTGCTGGGCGGTATCAATCTGGGCAAAACAAGTACCGACGAATAAACAAAACAGTACGCTAACAACAGCTTTCATAAACAAATCTTTCACTTGCCCCAATTTACAAATTAAGCCGTTAAAGACGATATGTTTTTATTGATCAATCAGGTTTTTTTCCATCACGATCAGTTCGATTGGGTTATGCGGGATACCAAATTTCTCTTCCGCATGAAAAGGCTGTACCTCTCCGGTTGCTTTATACCCCCTGCGCTGGTACCAGGCAATCAACTCGGCCCGGGTAGAAATTACCGTAATGCTGATGACGGGCAGATTGAGCCCTTTTGCAAAAACTTCAGCCTCGTGCAACAGTAAACGGCCAATGCCACCCGCCTGCATTTCAGGGTCGACAGAGAGCATGCCCAGGTACAGTTTATTGCCTTTGTTCTCTAAATATACCGATCCTTTAATCTCGCCATTATCGTCGGTATACTTTAATATGGCTACGCCGGGTGTATTCAGGTACCCGGCAATCGTTTCTTCATCTATACGGTTGCCGGCTAATAAATCGGCCTCGGTTGTCCAGCCTTTTTTAGAATGCTCTCCGCGATAAGCGGAATTAACCAATACATTTAATGCTGCAGTATCTGCAAGTGTAGCTTTAGTAACGGGCATGCTTTATAAAATGAACGCAAACGTAGCGGTTTTAAAACTAAACTCAAACATCTAAATCAAAAGCAGCGATATGGGCAATGCCATCTGTGGACTAAAATTATATTTATTAATATTGCAGGCAAAGGCGATCATCGCATCATTAACCGGCTTATGTTAAATAACACAAATCATAAAACACCAACAGGCTTGCTGTTCCTGTTTTTATTGGCCGTTTTTGTGAACCTGTATACTATTAATATCGCGTTCTTTACGGATGACCCCGGGCTTTATGCATCCATAGCCAAGCAACTAATCTATAAACACAGTTTCTTCGGGCTTTATACTTACGGGCACGATTGGCTGGATAAGCCGCATCTCCCCTTTTGGTTCATCCTTGGCAGCTTTAAACTATTCGGCATCCATACCTGGACGTATAAACTGCCGGCCCTGCTTTGTTTTTTACTGAGCCTGTTGTATACCTGGCTGTTTACCCGGAAGTATTACGGACAGTTAACCGCTGTGATGGCCATATTAATGGTGAGTACCTCGCTGCATATCATGATGTCTAACACGGATGTGCGCGCCGAGCCTTATTTAATGGCCTTTATCATCGGCGCTATTTACCATATCGCCAACCTGCAGGATAGATTTAGCATCGTCCAGTTTGTTTTGGCAGCCCTGTTAACGGCATTTGCCATTATGACTAAGGGCATATTTGTTATTGTCCCTATTTACGGCGCTTTGGGCGGGCAATTACTGCTTCAAAAAAGATATAAGGAGATATTTCAGTTAAAGTGGATAGCGCTGGTGCTGCTCACCATTGTTTTTACCGCGCCCGAATTGTATGCGCTGTATATCCAGTTTGATCTGCATCCCGAAAAGGTGGTATTTAATAAACAGCATGTATCGGGCATTAAATGGTTTTTGTGGGACAGCCAGTTTGGGCGTTTCGCTAATGACGGGCCAATCACCCGGCCGGCCGGCGATGTTTTCTTTTTTATCCATACCCTGCTTTGGGCCTTTGCCCCCTGGTGCCTGTTGTTTTATTACGCGGCATTTAAATCGGTTAAAAAGATCTTTCAGGGCGTTAAACAGCCCGAATATTATAGCATTAGCGGGGGATTGATCTTATTGATCCTTTTCTCGGTATCAGGTTTCCAGCTGCCTTTTTACACCAATATCATATTCCCTCTGTTCGCCATAGTGACAGCCAACTTTTGCCGGCAGGAACTGACTAATAAAGCAGAACAGATTTTCCGTTCAATAGCGCAATGGGTTTATATTATCGCGTTCCCGTTGGTTATTATCGCCCTGCACTACTTTCTGCAACCGGGTATCAACTATCTTTTAGTGATAGATGCTATCGCTTTTGTAATTGCAATTGTGCTGATATTCAGAACAGGCCATACGCCACAGGTCCGTATTTTTATGCTCACCTGCGCGGTAATGCTGTTCACCGGTTTTTATGTAAACAGTACGCTATATCCAGTTATTGTTGCGGATAAAGGGCAAATAAAAGCCGCCGAAAAAGTAAACGCTACTATCCCGCCGGATACTGCCGTGTATTCGTTAAGGGATCAGAACAACGTTTTCCAGTTTTACTGCAACCGGCCGGTTAAGCTGATCCCGTTTCAAAACTTCGCGACTACGTCATCAGAAAAAAAGGCTGTTTTTTATGCCGATCAGGAGATCATTAATTACTTCGCGCAGCAGCGGATCCCGTTCAATATCGTATGGTATGGGTTGGATTATCCGCAGGAAAATATTTTGCCGGCTTATATTAACAGTAACACCAGGGCCGGTACCTTGCAAATGGTATATTTAATTAGCAAACCATAACCTGTAATATAGTATGTATATCCCTAAACATTTCCAGGCTAATGATCATGCAGAAATCGTCAGCTTTATGCAGCGGTATAGCTTTGCCACGCTGGTTACATCGCAAAACAACTATCCTGAAGCTACCCATCTGCCTTTTTTAATTGAACAACAAGGTGATAGCCTGATCCTCTCCTCGCATTTTGCCAGGGCTAACCCACAGGCCGCGGATATTGAGGCCGGTACAGCGTTAGTGATATTTACCGAACCACATGCCTACATCTCCCCCACCAATTACGAACGCGAATTAAATGTACCAACCTGGAATTATATAGCTGTACATGCCTACGGAAAAGCAAAAATTGTGCACAATGAAGACCAGCAATTGGCGGTGCTGGAAAAAATGGTGCGCTTTTATGATCAGGCCTATATCCAACAATGGGAAAACCTGCCCATGGATTATAAGCTAAAAATGATTAAAGGCATTGTAGCGTTTGATATCACCATAACCGATCTGCAAGCCAAAAAGAAGTTAAGCCAAAACAGGACCGATCAGGAGAAAGAACATATCATCAGTAGTTTAAAAAACAGTCCTGATGCTAATGAACAGGAAATTGCGGCTTATATGCAGGCCAATTGTTGATCCCATTGAGCGAACTTACTTTTTAACATCCGGATGCTCGGCCTTGTAAGCCGAATTGATGACGCGGTTGAGTGTAAGGCCTTGTATGATGATAGAGAATATCACGATAAAATAAGTGCCGGCCAGTATCAGCTCGCGGTATTTGGTATGGGGTAAGGATAAAGCCAGTGCAATGGAAATACCACCACGCAACCCCGCCCAGGTAAGGATCTTTACGTTGCTGTAATTTAGGTTTAAGGTCCGTTTTAAAAAGCTGAGCGGTATAGCTATGCTGGCCCAGCGTGCCGCCAGTATTAACACGATGGCCAGGGTGCCTGTCATCCAGTAATTATTCAGGAAGGGGAAGTTTACCATTTGCAGGCCTATCATTACAAACAGGATGGTATTCATCAATTCATCAACCAATTGCCAAAAGCGCTCCAGCGCCTGGTGCGAGTGCTCGTTATCGTCCAGGTTAATAGATCTGTTACCGGCAAACAAACCCGCCGATACAACCGCCAGCGGGATAGATAAATGAAAATAGGTAGCCACTAATGATATACCCATTACCAGCGATAAGGATACCAGTACAATGGTTTGAAAATCTTTAATAGAGCGCATCAGCCTGAATGCTAGATAACCGAAGATAACCCCTAAGGCTATACCCCCAAAAACCTCGCGTATAAATAATACAACGGCATTCCCAAAATCAATATGGTTCACCCCCGACTCGGTGATCTCCAGCAAGGTGATAAACAGCACCAGTCCCACACCGTCGTTAAACAAAGACTCGCCCGATATAATTGTTTCCAGATGGGTTGGTAAGCGGGAATTTTTTATAATGGCGCCTATCGCTACCGGGTCTGTCGGCGAAACAAGGGCGCCAAATAACAAGCAGTAAATTAATGGTACGTAAATATGGAATAGCGGCGCGATATAGTAGAACAGCGTGCCGAATATGGCGGTAGATACAATTACGCCTATGGTACTTAACAACAACACAGGGCGCATTTCTTTTTTCAGCCTTTTTACATTGAGGTTAAACGAACCGGCAAAAAGCAAAAAGCCCAGCATAATATTTAATACCGTGCGCGAAAAATTGATATTCTTAGCTAATACCGTAAGGTATTTTGCGGCGTGCGGGTTCAGCTGGTCGACAATGAGTACAATAATTGAAACCCCGATAGCCAGGGAAATAATGCCGATGGTGCCCGGCAGCTTAAAAAACCGCGCATTGATATAGGAATAAGTAGCGCTGATAATAACCAGTAAGGCAATAATAAAAAAAAGATCCATGCTTAAAAAAATCGCTGCAAAGTATAAATAATATAGAGTAAAGCAAGCACGTGTTGTGCCAACTACCGTTTGCTCATTTGCCTTACTATCATCAGCCCGGCAATGGCCCCTACCAATACTGCTCCGGCTTTAAATTTATTGCTGACTGCAAATGGCGGCACATAATAGGTACCTGTTTCATCTGCCGCGGCAGGTTTATTTACATACCTGCCGGTTGTTGGTACTGCTACAGTTTTAAAATTAGCGTTCAGGTCTTTAAGCGCTTCAATAGCTTCAGATCCGCGTATAACCGGCCCATGCCCGGCCGCTATGATACGGGGCTGTAATTCAGTTAGTTTACCGACTGATTGCTCGGCGGCTTCCCAATCGGTAGTTGAATACATGGGTGGTCCCGATAGTTTCTTCACTCCGCCCAGTATCGCAATGGCCGATTCGGCATGGGTAGTAGCCAGGGCATCGCCGGCTATTAATGTGGTATTTAATGGAAAAAACAAAGAAATATGGCCCGGCGAATGGCCCGGGGTAAATATTGGCCGCCATTCGGGCAGTTCGGCAATACCTTCTTCCATATCAATGGCTTTTACCTGGTCGCCAAGATCGATTGGCCTTTTATTAAAAAACACAGACAATAAGCTAAACAAACCATGCCCAACGCTTGGATCGGCAGGCGGATAAGCCGACTGTTTAGTCAAATAGGGCAATTCCAGCTGATGCGCGTATACGGGCACATCCCAATGTTTCAGCAACTCTTCTACCGATCCAGCATGATCTGAATGGCCATGTGTAAGTATAATGGCATTTGGCTGCGCACCTTTCCCAAAAATACTTTCTGCCATGGCAATAATCTGCTCGCCATATCCTTGCGGCCCTGTATCAACCAAAACCCAGCCTGTTGAGATCCCTTTACGGTTGGCGATCATGTACACATTCGCGAAAAATAATTTCATGCCCCATACACCCTGGGCTACCTGAAAATATTTCATAGTTCTTTTATATTTTAACTTATTGTTAACCAACAGGATTACAGCAGTATAGTTTTAATACAATATCAACATCACCTTAAAAAACAATTAACAATAAGTATTTAATTAACATCAACATGGTAAATGCTTTAAACACAAACCGGGTTATGGTGTTATCCCTGTACAAATAACATATTATGAAAACACCTATTGATGTTACCCTAACCGGTTCGGACAGCCCTATTGAAGGCATTGCCTCCCCTATTGATCACACAGGATATCGTAACGCTTATGAGTTTTTATCGACCGATGAAACGCTGCATTTAGTAATAGTGCAGGATAACGATGGGCAGTGGCACCGGGTGGCCGGTACCGAGCCTTATTTGGGAGGCTGGGTTGATGAACTGGCCGAACAGGTTTCTGTTTTACGATGATAGATTTATATTTAGCCCATGGAAAAACGTGAATTAGGCAAAACCGGGATCGGGGTTAGTCCGCTGATGTTTGGCGGCAATGTTTTTGGCTGGACAGTTGACGAGGCCGCATCGTTTAAATTATTGGACGCGTTTACCGATGCTGGTCTTAATTTTATTGATACCGCCGATGTGTATTCCCGCTGGGTACCGGGCAATAATGGCGGCGATTCTGAAATGATCATCGGCAAATGGTTTAAACAAAGCGGTAAGCGCGATAAGGTAGTATTGGCTACAAAAGTGGGCAAGGATATGGGCGACGGTAAAAAAGGCCTGGCAGCAGCTTATATTAAACAGGCTGTGGAAGATTCGCTGAAGCGATTGCAAACGGATTATATTGATCTGTACCAATCGCACGATGACGACCCGAATACCCCTTTTATAGAAACGATGGAAGCCTATAGCCAGTTGATAAAAGAAGGCAAGGTACGGGTGATCGGCGCATCCAATTATAAGGCCGGCCGCTTGGCCGAGGCATTACAGGTAAGCGCCAGTAATAATTTGGCGGCTTACCAAACCCTGCAACCCGAATATAACCTGTATCAGCGCCAGGATTACGAAACCAACCTGGAACCGCTTTGCCTGGAACGCGGCTTGGGAGTTGTCCCCTTTTATTCCCTGGCGAGCGGCTTTTTAACCGGTAAATACCGTTCGGAAGCCGACTTTAGCAAAAGCAAGCGTGGCGGTGGTATAGCCAAATACCTGAACGAGCGTGGTTTTAAGATACTGGCCGCGCTGGATCAGGTAGCCGACCAATACCATACCACCCAAGCCAGCGTTGCCTTAGCCTGGTTAATGGCACGACCGGGCATTACAGCCCCTATTGCCAGTGCCACCAATATTGATCAATTGAATGAATTGATCAGTGCCACGGAATTGAATTTGAGCGCAGAAGCGATTGGAGTATTAAATGAAGCAAGCAACTATTAAGCAATAAACATTTTTATTATAAACAAAAAATGCCGCCCATAAACCAGGCGGCATTTATCATATATGTTGGGTTGGTAATATTAGTTACGTACGGGCCTTCCAAAATTCCCCCTGTCCTGCACTACAGCCATTTTGTTGGCAGTATAACGTTCGCCGCTGTTATTGTTACCGCGGTCCTGGCCGCCCTGGCGATTGCTGGGCTGACTGTTATTGTCGCCTCCCCTGTTTTGCCCGTTATCACGGTCCCCCTGGTTTCTGCTCGGGTTTTGCTGGTTACGGTCCCCTTGATTTTGACCGGGTTGGTTATAGCCTCCCTGGTTACGGCCCGGGTTTTGCTGGTTACGATCCCCTTGGTTTTGACCGGGTTGGTTATAGCCTCCCTGGTTACGGCCTGGGGTTGATTGGTTGTAACCACCCTGGTTACGGTCATCACGTCTGTCGTTTCCACGGTTTTGGTTCCAGTCGCGGTTACCATATTGGCCACGGTCGTTATAATTACGGTCCCTGTTTGGGTATGCCCTTGCATAGTAATCGTTACGGTTGCTGTATCCGCCAAATTTTCCGCGGTAAACATTGTGTTGCATATATGGGCGGTTACCGCGTATCTCGTAACGCCTTGCACTTCTCCAGTTAAAATCATGGTACCTGCCGGGTAAGTAAGCAGCCGAGATCCAGCGGTCGCCATCCTGATAATAATAACATTGTTCGCCTACGCTATAATAAGCTTCTACTTCAGGCAGATAATAGTAATCATCATATACCGGTTGGTTCACTATTACAGGCTGAGGATTACCTAAGTGTAAATTTATACGGATACCAAGTTGTGCGTCAGCGGTTTTTAAACCTAAACCACCCATCACCAAGGCCGACATTAATATGAACTTTTTCATTTTTTTAAGTTTTAGTTTTTATACATTAATAGACGGCAGGTGTACCTAATGGTTTAATCGATTATTACTATTAGTTCTGTTTCATCTAAATTTCATAAAACTATATTCTGTATTATTTAAATTAATCGAAATAATATATTTAAATTTATGACTATCGCACGTGAATATTTTATAAAATACGGTTTAAGGCAGGCTAAGCAGAATTAAATTTTTTTGGGGATATATCGATGATTCTTTGCATTGATTATTACCGGCAGGGTAAGCACGGAATTGCCGCAAAGCATACTATGCAACAATCACATCAACATATAGCTATGTAAACTGAGTGGTATAAAACAATGCACCTGTATGCTTAAATAACCGGGCAGGTTATATCCACAGGGCAAAATGATATAAAGATGGCGGAGAACCTACTATTAAAGAAGTAATCCAATAGTAATCTAAATTAAGGAAGCGCCTGCTGGTATCTCAGCAACACCCTTCCTTAGCCTTTTTTAAACTTGTCGGCTAACTGCTTCAGCATGTCGTCGTTAACAGGCTTGGCTGGTTCTTTATCCTCGCGCTTAAAGGGTTTTTGCTGGTAGTTATTATTGTTTTTAAAATCTTTTTTCGGCGGTATAACCGGGCTCTCATTTTTAGTTGCTTCAACAGCCGGCTTTGACTGTGCAGGGCGCGCCTGCCTTTCGGCCTGACGTTTGGCATTCCAGCGGTTGTATATGGCTTCCAGCTGGCGTTTGGTATACAAAGGAAAATCACCCTGCATCATCCACGAATAATAGCTGGGTTCGATATTAAATACATCCTCAACCTTTTTACCCTTGTGCTTGCCAAAATTAAACAGTTCTTCACCCTCGTCATTATAAACCATGCGGCCGGCAAAATCAACCGTGCGGTTAAGGTTAGTGAATTTATGCAAGGCTTCTACGTCTCCCACAACAGGGATGCTGCGCTTGCCTTGTTTATCTTCCCATTCGGTTAGTTCGTATTTGGCTATCTGGGCCAGCAATACCTCCATAGTTGCCCGGGTATCCGCTTCGGCAGAGTGCGCGTTAATAATATCTTTTTGGCAATAAAACTGGTACGCTGCCTTAAGGGTACGCTGCTCCATCTGGTGAAAGATATTCTGTACGTCAACAAAATGGCGGTTTTCCAGGCTAAAGTCAACACCGGCGCGCATAAACTCTTCCATCAGCATAGGGATATCAAACTTATTGGAATTATATCCGGCAAGGTCGCTTTCGCCTATAAACGCCGCTATTTCTGCTCCTATGGCTTTAAATAAAGGTTCGTTCTGGATATGCTCGTCATAAATGCCATGTATCAGCGACGATTCGAACGGGATCGGCATTCCGGGGTGTACCCGCCATGTTTTTACCTCTTCGCTCCCATCAGGGTGAAGTTTAATAACAGATAGTTCAACAATTCGGTCGGCGCCGATATTGATCCCGGTAGCTTCAATATCAAAAAATGCGAGAGGTCTTTTTAATTTTAATTTCATCAGCAGTACAAAGGTCTGCAAAAGTATGCACAATACGGACTGTTATTTTTCGATATTTTTTTTATTTGACTAACAATTGATAACTTAATGCCCAATATCACAATTTACTTTTAATGAAAAAAATTCTCCTATTATTCACGCTTTCTATCTCACCTGCAATACTTTGGGCACAGGATTTTGCATTTGGCCAATACAGTTTAGATGAAATGAACATGCTGAAGTACGATAAAGACACCTCTGCCCACGCGGTTGTGTTAAAAGAGTTTGGCAAAACATGGCTTAGCAGCGGCGATAACATCCCCCTGGTACATGAATATCATGCTAAAATAAAGATCTTCGATAACCAGGCATTCGGGCAAGGCACCATTGAAATCCCTATTTATAAACTGGATAATAACCGGTATGAAGAAGTAACGCAGATTGAAGCGGTTACTTATTATAAAGATGATAACGGCCTGGTGCAAAAAGCCGAGCTTGATCCTAAAAACATATTTCATGAAAAGAAAAATAAGTACTGGGATATCGTAAAATTCACCCTGCCAAACCTGCATAAAGGTTGTGTTATTGAGTATAAATATCACCTGGAAACCCCGCTGCGCTTCAATTTCAAAACATGGGTTTTTCAATCGGATATCCCCAAAATATATTCGGAGTATGAAGCGCATATACCTGCTATATACATCTATAATGTAGCGCTTCGGGGGCCCTATAAGCTAACTAAAAACCCCGCTGTATTAGAGCCGGAGTGCTTTTCGCCAGGTGGTGGTATCAAGTGCGATTGCTCTAAAATAAGCTATATTATGGCCGATATCCCCGCGTTTATTCCCGAGGACTATATGACGGCGCAAAAAAACTTCATGTCTGCTATTTACTTTGAGCTGTCCGAGTATACCGATCTCAATACCGGAGCTAAAATGAAAGTGACCAAGGAATGGAAGGATATTGATTATGACATGAAACATGATGACTCTTTTGGTGGCCAGATTAAAAAAAGCGGCTTAATGAAAGACCGCATCCAAACAGTAATTGCCAGTAAAACCGACGAACTTTCAAAAGCGAATGCCATATACAGTTTTATTCAAAAAACCTATAAGTGGAATGGTTTTTTTAGCATTTACAGCGAAGACGGCATTAAAAAAGCGCTGGACAACCATTCGGGCAGTATAGCCGATATCAATTTATCGCTGGTGGCGGCTTTAAACGCGGCCGGTATCAGTACAGAAGCCGTACTCCTATCAACCCGCGAGCATGGACTGATCAACAAGCTATATCCCATTGTAACCGATTTTAATTATGTAGTTGCCAAAGCTAATATTGGCGATAAAAGCTATCTACTGGATGCCACCGATCCGCTGCTGCCGTTTGGTATGTTGCCTTTGCAATGTATAAACGATCAGGGCCGGGTAATGAATATGGATAAACCATCCTACTGGATAGATATGGTTGCGACCGAAAAAAAATCGAGGACATTTGCGCTCGACCTTACTTTACAGGATAATGGTAAGATAAAGGGCACTCTAATGAACTACTCGTTCGGGTACGCGGCACTGGATAAACGTAAGGCCATTAAAAAATTCAACTCGGTTGATGAATATGTGGAGGATCTGGACAACAGGTTGAAAAAAATAAAAATATTAAAATCGGACATACTTAACCTGGATAGCCTGGAAAAACCCTTGTCAGAGAAGTATGAGATTGAATTTGATGCGCCAACTAATATGAGCAGTAACCGCATCCCATTCAGCCCGTTCTTTATGGACAGGATAACTGAAAACCCATTTAAATTACAGGAACGCAATTACCCGGTTGACCGGGGGGCTATGTACAATGATAAATATATTTTAACCCTGCACTTGCCTAAGGAGTACGCTGTAGAAACGATGCCGCAAAATGTTGCTTTGGCGATGCCTTTAGAAGGGGGCCGTTTCCTGGTGACTTATGCGCGTATTGAAGACGGACTAACCGTTTCGAGTATGACACAGTTCAACCGATCGGTTTATACGCCCGAAGAATATCCATACCTGAAAGAAATGTTTAATAAAATTATACAGGCCGGAAGTGCAGAAATTGTTTTGAAGAAGAATTAGATGAAAGCCTTGATTTTAACAGCGGGTATTTGCCTGCTGAGTATAATGGGTAAAGCCCAGCAAAACTACGATGCCGCCCTGATACCCAAACCGTTGCTGGCTTATTCCAGCGCGGTAGTGCGTTATAGCGATGAAGAAATTGAGGTAAAGGACTTTGATAATACCATCTATCATATTAAAGAAGCAGTCACCATCTTAAACAAAAATGGCGATAAGCATGCCGCCATATCAATCTGGCATAATAAAAGCAATGTCATCAGATATGTTAAGGGCAGCGTATACAATGCCGATGGTAAACCGGTGAGCAAGTTTGCCGAAAAGGATTTTGAAGATGCCAGCGCGGCAAGCAACTCTTCGTTGTTTGAAGATTCGAGGGTTAAGCATTATCAGCCGGCCATTATTGAATATCCTTATACGATAGAATATGAATACGAGGTGCGCTCTAAACAAACCCTCAATTTTTACGATTGGGAACCTAACCCGGGTACAGGCGTATCGGTAGAAAAAAGCCTGTTCTCGTTCACCAGCAAGCCCGATTTTAAGATCAATTATAAAGAGATCAACACACCTGCCAAAGCCGAGATCAGTACAGATGCAAAAGGCCTGAAAACTTATTCGTGGCACATGGAAAATCTAAAATCGGTTAAATACGAGCCCTTTAGCCCCAACCCCGAGCAATACTTAACCATGGTTAAAATAGCGCCCGAAAAATTTATGTACGAAGGCATCAGCGGAGCGTTCAGCAATTGGAATGAGCTTGGGAAATGGATCTACGATAAACTATTGCTAAACCGGGACGCGATATCTGCCGAAACAGCCGAACATATTAAAGAACTGACCGCCGGTATAAACGATCCTAAACTAAAGGCAAAAAAGATATACGAATACATGCAGCAAAAAACCCGCTATGTAAGCATACAGGTTGGCATAGGCGGGTATCAGCCTTTTTTAGCTTCGGATGTGGATAGATCAAGCTATGGCGATTGTAAGGCCCTGGTTAATTACACACACGCTTTATTAAAAACCGCCGGGATAGAATCATGGTATACCGTTGTAAAATCGGGATCGCGGAAGGAAAGCTTTATGACCGATTTTGCCAGCATGGATCAGGGCGATCATGTGATTTTATGCCTGCCGTTTAAAAATGACACTACCTGGCTGGAGTGTACCAGCCAAACCATACCCTTTGGTTTCCTTGGCGATTTTACGGATGACCGCTGGGTACTGGCCTGCACACCTCAGGGTGGTAAATTAATGCATACGCCACATTATCCTGCCGCTACTAATATTACCCGCCGCAAAGCCGATTTTGTTATTGATGATAAAGGTGAATTATCGGGCACCATGGTCACCGCTTTTTGCGGTACTGATTATGATACGCGCGACCGGTTTATTGATGAGGCTTATACCGAACAGCTTAAATCGATTAGAGAGGCCTACCCTATCAGTAATATGGATATTGAAAAGCTGGAATTTGTTAAGGCGAAAAATGCAGATGCCGTAACCACCGAAAATATAAAAATGAGGGCCCGGGAATTTGCTTCCCTTAATTCGGATAAGTATTACTTTAAGGTTAACCTGGCCAACCGCGGTAACCGCATACCCGATGAAATACGGAACCGAAGCACCAATGTTTATATTAACCGCGGTTATGTAGAGGAGGATGAGATCAGCTACCAGTTGCCGGCCGGTTACCAGCCCGATAAGCTGTTATTAAATGAATCCATCGCTAAACCATTTGGCAAGTTTACCGTAAGCATGCATTTAAACGGGCAGCAATTGGTTTACAAAAGGCGTTTTCAATTGAATGACGGTACTTATAACAAAGATAGCTATCAGGACCTGGTAGATTTTTACCAGGCTATGGCCGATGCGGATAGCTATACCATGGCCCTTGTTAAACGTAACTAAATATAACAATACCCAATATAATGCCTACTATCATTACGATATATAACAACAGCTCGTTTTGGGCGTAGCGCTTGTATTTGGTCCAGAAGGAATAATCTTGTTTCTTATTATCCATTTAACAAAAGTATTAAATTACACAGTATGAACGCGAACGAAGAGCAGGAAATAAAAAAAGAGTTTCAGTTAGAGCGGGTGATCCTTTTCAGCGATGCCGTATTTGCCATCATTATTACCATTATGGTAATTGAATTAAAATTACCGGAAAACATCCGGGAGATTTTTTCAAAATCATCTGAATTGACAGAACACGCGAAGGATGAAATATTAAAACATGCTTTAAAGGATGTGATACTTAAGTTTACGGGTTATTTGGTTACATTTTTTCTGGTTGCCCGTTTCTGGCTAAATCATTTAAAGATCTTCAGCTTTTTGAAAGATTACAACACTAAACTATTGGGATTAAACCTGTTCTTTTTGTTTAGCGTATCCATTTTCCCTTTTGGCGTAACCTTAATTACAGGCACCTTTCCGCAGGGTTCCAGGGCTTATGCCTGGGGAATGAGTATTTATATCACTATATTTTTCCTGAGCAGTTTAGCCCAATCTTTATTAATCCGTTACCTGGTGAAATACAAGGAAACCTTATGCTTTTCGCCTGATCGCATCGAAACGGTATTAAAATGGAAGTCTACAAAATTCATGCTGGCATCCATTGCGTTCTTTTTTGTGGTATTGATATTAGCTAACTATTTGGACCTTGAAGCCCAGTTATTTATTTATATCATTGTATTGTTTGGGATTGCGAACGGTATAGTGGCCAGGAGGCTTTACCCGGATGAGGTTGGAAATAACAAGCCTTTTTTATTAAGAATGTTCGCCGGAAGGCAAAAAAAATCCCGGGTAGCACAAGTGCCCCCGGGAGATGAATAATATTTTTTCAGTGTTAAGCCGTTGTGTCTAATTCATCAGGCACCGGCGCAAACATTGGCGGGTTCTTTTTAATAATAGCCGCAATGATCAGGTCGATAACTGCATAAAATAATAAGCCAAAACCAATCCCTGTCAGCTCATTTTTAAATGTTGGTTGAAGTTTAGCTTCAAATTCACCATTTTCAAACTGCTCGGTCATCTTATCAATTTTGCTTTGTTCCATGCCCATTTTGGTAAGGCGCTCGTTCAGTTTCTCTACTGTAGCATCCTTAATTTTAGTTGGCAATGATGGGTCAACAAACTTAAATAATACAAAACTGCATGCAGTGGTAATGAGCGTAATAAACAACGCGCTAATAATCAAACTGCGAAAAGCCTCCCCGAAAGTCCAGTAGCCTCCAACTTTTTTCCGTACGTCTATAGCCAAAACTACAATCAGGGCGATGATAATAGCAAAGGTTCCAAATTGAACAATCAAATTGGTGTAATACATTAACGGATCTATCAGGTAAAAAACAATAGTTAACGCTACGGAAACAGCGCCCACAATTAGTCCATTTTTAACCGATAGTTTATTAATTACCGCTTTTTTTTCTTCTTCTGCCATAATAAGGTTTTTTGTTTAGTGTGTATATTCTATTTAAAGTTAATTAATATTTTATATACGGCCATATCAAAATCTTTTTCAACCGCGTTATCTGCAACCAGTTTCTCCGTTTCGCCAAATGCTTCCGGATTTTGGAAAAAGGCCATCATGGGATAAAACAGGTCTTTCAATTCGGTATCGGCAGGCAGGTTTTTGGCCACCTTGGCTATTTCGGCCAGCGGGCTTTCCATCAGTATCTGGTTCTCTATCACCGGCTCATAAATGCTGTATTCGTCCTGAAACTCGTCATCATCAACCAAAAGGAATTCTTTCAGGTAATCTTCCAGTTCGGGTTCAATATCTTCGTCAATACATTCGGTAAGATACAATAGCAGGTTAAGCAGTTCGGTGCCACGGTCAAGCGTATCCTCTTCTATCGATTCCCATTCGGCGCTTTCCAGGTAATCATCTTCCAGCTTAATGGCGTCGGCGCTGAAAAAATTGATCATTAGCAGATCAAAGAAAATCTCGCGTAAAGCTTCAATTCCCGGTTCGCTGTCAAATGCAGCGTCAAGGTCATCCACTTTATCCAGGAACGGCTTGTCTGTAGAAAAAACGCCAATCAGCTTATCAATCATCGGCACAGCGTTAAAACTGCCATACTTTGAAAATGCACTTAACGACTCGCCAATGGCTGTCTGTATCTTTGGATCGATCATTTTTGTTATGATTTAAATACCTGGTTATTGTTACAAGTTAACAGCACTTTCCCGGTTAAGGTTTGCCCCATAAACGGTGAGTTGTACGATTTAGACTGGTTATTTTGTTTAGTAAACGTCCATCCGGCTTTGGTATCAAACACAATGATATTAGCCCTGGCGCCTTCCGCAACAACAGGTACATCGATATTCAATATCTTACGCGGATTGATCGCCATTTTTTGCACCACCTGATCAGCCGTTAAGCCCGATCTTAATACGATAGGCAGCGCGGTTTGCATCGCGATCATTCCGTACTCGGCTATCTCAAATTCCACATCCTTAAACTCCACTTCGTGCGGCGTGTGCTGGGATACAATGGCGTCGATGGTATTGTCGTTCAGTCCGGCTATCAGCGCGTCCACATCGCTTTGGGTGCGCAGCGGTGGCTTTACTTTGTATTGGCTGTCAAACCCCATCAGGGCCTCATCAGTGAGGCTTAAATGATGAGCGGCTACATCACAGGTGACGTTAAGGCCCCTCTTTTTCGCTTCGCTGATCAGTTCGACCGAACGTTTGGTAGATACCGTACTGAAATGGATAGGCGAACCCGTGTATTCTGCCAGGTAAAGATCGCGGGCTATCATCAGCTCTTCGGCCAGCGAGGGGATGCCTTTCATGCCTAATATGGTGCTCACCTCCCCTTCATGCACTTTGGCTTTGCCGGCTATAGCGGTATCTTCCGGATACGAAAAAACCAGGCCGTTGAAGCCCTGCGCGTATAACAGCGCCCGTTCCATTAGCCCGGCGTCCTGCACGGGGCGGTTACCATCTGTAAAAGCTTTGGCGCCGCTCAGGTACATATCGTACATCTCGGCCAGATCCTTGCCTTCGCGTTTTTGCGATATGGTGCCTAACGGATAAACATCAACCAAATTGTTTTTGGCTTTGTTTACCAGGTACTCCACTTCGGTTTTTGAATGGACTGGGTTCGAGTTCGGCATCAGGGCCAAGCCGGTAAAACCTCCCGCCGCCGCCGCTTTTGTACCGGTTTGCAGGTCTTCCTTAGTCTCCAGTCCCAACTCGCCAATGTTGCAATTCAGATCAAAAAAGCCGGGCGAAACATATTTCCCGCTGGCATCAAACACGTCATAATCGCTGGTAATGCCCGCGGCTATTTTGGTGATAACGCCTTTTTCAATTAAAATGTCGGCTTTTTGTTGATGGAACGGGGAGTTGGGGTCGATAATAGTTGCAGATGTGATAAGCAAATTCATAGTGGTTGCTTTATGCTGACAAAGGTAATCATTTATACCGTCACTGCGGCGCGTTGCTGGTCAACTTTATAATACCTGACCAATAATATTTCGGCAGCGATAAATATTAAGGCCAAAATTATACAAAGTTTCCATAATTGCAGGCCTATATTAATGCTGTTTAGTTCTGATTTTAAAGATGGCGTAGCGGCGTTAATAAAGTTCCCCTTAGGGGCCAGTTTTTTCAAGTCAGATTCGCTTAGATAGCTTAGGTCCGATTCTTTCCGATTATCGTTAAACGCTATTACGCTCAATACACTATCCTGTTTCTTCAACTCATAATTACCCGTTTCCTTTAACTGGTCGGATATAAACAGCAAGGTGCTTCCCTCCTGCTGGCGTGCATCCGGAATAATGCTGGTACTGCCTTTTACCAGTTTGGGCACTTGTTTTTCGTTCAGTTGGATACTGGGCGCTTCAATAGTTTCATCCTGACCTAAGGTATAAAACAGCGGCTGGTCGTGCCCGCTCAACAGGCCAATCCTAAACAACATGGGCAACAGCATGGCATGGCGCGGCAGGTTGCTGAATTCTTCATCTAAAGGTACTGCAGATACATACACCTGTCCCCGTCCGCTTTTATAAGCCGCGAAGAAGGGTTGATTACCCGGCAACTGCATCAGGTTTTCGCTGATACTACGTGCGGCGGAGCTTAGCTGGTAGTACTTTTTCACAACCGGCAGGTCGGGATTATCCGGCAATTGCTCAAATACATTCTTAAATACTTTACTCTGCACATTAATGGCCGATACTTTGGTATCCCCGGTAATTAATTTCTCCGGATAGGCAGCGTTTAATGGTTGTAACAGCGCCTGGTAGGTCTTCACATCCTCATCTGCCGATTGGAATACCACCAGCGACCCGCCCTTATCTACGTAAACCTTTAATTGCTGAGCTAAACCAGCTGATATCGCTTTAATATCGCTGATCACGATCATGGGGTAAGTGCTTAAACCGGCGTAATCTACATTGCCATCCTGCACATTGCTTACCACAAAAAAGTTATCGGTAGCAAAAGCTGCTTTCAGGAACGGGTTGCTGATCCCGCCGTTGATCAGTAATACCGGCATCTGGTTTTTTACATTAAACGTAAAATAGAATTGATTATCGTAGGTGACCGGATTATCCTGTAAAGTCAGTTCGCCCAATTGCCAGCCTGGCTGTAATCCCGAAAAGGATAAAGTATCGTTCTGCACCGCGCGGGGGCCTAAGCTAAAGCTGCCCAGGGCCTTTTGCGTTTTATTGATACTTAGTTTCAGGGGTACTTTATCCACCTTTTCATCGGCGTAGTTATGCAGGCGTACCACCAGTTTTTCGTTCTCATCCGGGCGGTGCACGGCGCTTAATAGCCATACCGAATCGATAGCCACATTGGGCAATTTATTTGCTTTCAGCTGAACCAGGTTCAGCGCGATGGTTGAATCAGAATTAACCACCCGTTGCTTGCTCATGTTAGTCTGAAAATCAGATAATATATATATCGAGGCAGTACCCGATTGGGCTTTAAGTAAACTTTGCTGGCGGTTGATGATCTGTTGTAAGGCACGGCTTTGCGGACTGATCTTTACGGCGTCTACCGCATCGTTAAACTCATCGCGACTTAGTAATCGCTGATGCTTACCTTCAAAATCCTGCGTAAGCAGCTGAAACCGGTCGTTTATACCATAAGTGGCCGCAATTTCCTTGGCGTGATGCTTGGCTTCGTCCAGCAGCGATCCTTCCTTACTTAGCGTTTGCATAGAATAGGAATTATCTACAAAAACACTCACCACCTGCTGCTTACCCACCGTTACCGACTGGTTTGCCGGGATAAATGGCTTGGCAAAAGCCAGCACTAAAAATAGCACCGCCAATAAACGCGCGGCCAGTATTAACCGTTCTTTCAAATTACGGCGCGATGCCTGCTGCTCCTGCAATTCTTTCAGGAATTGCACATTGCTGAAATACACTTTTTGATAACGCCTGAAATTGAACAGATGCACAATTACAGGGATGGCCAGAGCAGCCAACGCAAACAGGAAACCCGGATATAAAAAGTGCATATACAAATATGTAAATATTAGTTTAGGACTAAAATTTAATTTACATAACGTATTAAATTATTACAATTGATATCCGGAATAAAAATATGCGAAAACCACTTATTAAGAAGTACCTCAGCAAGCGCTGAATATTTAATTATATTAGCAGTAACCATGCGTGTTATAAAATCCCTTTCCCTGATCACCCTGTTGCTGTTTTCCATGCTCAGCTATGGCCAAACCCCGGCAGATTTTTCCCTGATTGTAGTTAACGAAAAAGCGCAACCCATTGAGGGCGCTACCGTAAAGCTGCTAAAAGCTAACCAGTTGGTAAAGGGGCTTGCCACTAATGCTAAAGGAATAGCCTTGTTTGAAAAGCTACAACCGGGAGCCTACCAGTTTTTAGTTAGCTATACCGCCTATAAACCACAAACTACTAAGGTTTATAACCTGCCATCGGCAATAGAAAGGGATACGATAAGGCTGCAGCCCCAAAATACTGTTTTGCAGGAAGTGAGCATTGTAACCCGTACCCCGCCTATTCAGCATAAGCAGGGCAAGGTGATACTGGATATGGAGGCATCTGTTACCAATACAGGTTTAACCGTGCTGGAGGTACTGGAAAAATCGCCGGGGGTAATAGTAGATAAGAATGGCGGCATTAGCTTGCAGGGCAAATCGGGCGTGCTGGTGATGATAGATGATAAACCAACCTACCTGTCGGGCCAGGACCTGAACGACATGTTAAGCAGTATGAATTCGTCTCAGGTGGCACAAATAGAATTGATTGCCAATCCTACAGCTAAATATGATGCAGCCGGCAATGCAGGCATTATCAATATCAAAACTAAGAAAACAAAGATGGTGGGTTTTAATGGCTCGTTCACTACATCGGCCGGGCAAGGCATTTATCCTAAAAGTAATAACAGCCTGGTGATGAATTACCGGGTAGGCAAAATCAACACCTTTTTTAATTATAACGTAAGCTATATACAATATCTCACCGATATTTACGCTTACCGGAAATACTATAATAACAATAATGCCATCACCGCTATATTAGATCAACCCTCCTACTTTAAAGGTTCACTTTTTAATAATACCGTTAAAACAGGGCTGGATTATTATGTCAGTCCAAAAACCACCATCGGCATTGCTCTGAGCGGTACCATTACCCCACGCAAAGGCGATAACAATTCTACCGCTACCTGGCTAAATAACAGCGGCGGGATTGATTCGGCTGTTGCTACAGCAAATCAAAGCAATAATCATTTTAAAAACGGGCTGATCAACCTTAATGTTAAACATATCCTATCAGCATCGCAGGATCTGTCCGCCGATTTTGACTGGTTACACTACGGTATTAATGCCAACCAGGATTATAACAACCACCTGCTTGCAGCCGGTGGGTACAACGAGTTATCCCGTTCGGATATCCCAACAACCATCAACATTATATCGGGCAAGGCCGATTATACATGGAAAAGCAAAAGCAACGAGGTGTTGCAACTGGGCATAAAGTCGTCACACAGCAGTACCGACAATACCGCCTTTTATGAAAACCTGAAGGGCAGCAATTGGGTGGTTGACAATACTAAAAGCAACCATTTTATTTACGATGAAACCATCAGCGCGGTTTACAGTTCGCTGGATAAAAAGTTTGGCAAGTTTAGCGCCCAGGCAGGTTTAAGGTACGAGTATACCAGCTACCATGCCCACCAGTTAGGCAATGCCATTCAAAAGGATTCGGCATTTTCGCGTAATTATGGCAATCTGTTCCCCAGTGGTTATGTCAGTTACCAGGCCGATACCGCCAACAGTTTTACCCTCACTATTGGCAGGCGTATTGACAGACCGGCATTTCAAAAATTAAACCCGTTCTACTTCATCATTAATAAGTATACCTATATGACGGGTAACGTTTACATTTTACCCCAATACAGCTTAAATTTTGAGTTGAGCCATCAATACAAAAGCTGGCTAACCAATACGGTATCGTACAGTAACATCCAAAACTATTTTTCGCAGATATTTTTAGAAGATGCCAGCAAAGGGATATTGTTGTATACCCAGGGCAATGTTGGCCATACCTTTAATATCGGGCTCTCCAGCATGGCTATAGTTTCGCCGGCAAACTGGTGGTCGCTTACTGCGCAGGCCATTTATAATCACAAGCAGATGAGAGGGTTTAATGGTAATAACTACACTTCAACTATAGATCAGCTGAACATGAATGTGAGCAACCAGTTCACCTTATCTAAAAAATACACGGCCGAAATATCAGGCTTGTACACTACCCGCTCACGGATCGATCTGCAGGAACTGGTTTATCCATCAGGGCAATTATCCTTAGGCATAGCCCGGCAGGTATTGAGCAAAAAAGGCACACTTAAACTCACCTACCGCGATGTTTTTTATACAGTAGCCTACGAGGGCCTGACGCAATTCCCAAACGCTACCGAATACTTTAAGCTAACACGCGATACCAGAGTAGCTACATTGTCGTTCACCTATCGTTTTGGTAAGGCATACAAAGCTGCTAAAAGGTCTGATGGCAGCGCGGGAGATGTGATTCAACGGGTGGGAAATGGGTCGTAGCAGTTCTACAGCTTCGCCATCTTCAGCAACTGCTGATATAGCTTTTCGGTTGGCAGGCCCACCACATTGGTGTATGAGCCATTAATACGCTCAATGCCTGTAAGGCCTACCCACTCCTGTATGCCATAGGCGCCGGCTTTATCTAATGGCTGATATTTATTGACATAGCTGGTTATTTCCTCATCAGTCAGTTTGCGGAAGAACACCTCGGATACATCATAAAACTTGTTTATATGCCCTTTGTACATCAAACAAACACCTGTTACAACACGGTGCACATTGCCCGATAATAGTTTTAGCATTTCAACCGCGTGCGCGGCATTATCGGGCTTACCCAATATCTGGCCGTTAATTTCAACTATGGTATCGGCTGTAAGGATAATCTCGTCGCCAGCTTCTTCATCAAAGGCCAGCGCTTTCTTTTCGGCTATGTAAACGGCTATTTCGGCCGGTGTTAGTCCATCCGGATAGCTTTCGTCTACTTCCTTCAGTACAATACGGAAGTCCATATCCATCAGCCGCAGCAGTTCCTGCCGGCGTGGTGATTTTGATGCGAGAATGATTTTAGTCATTGGTCAATGGTCATTGGTTGGATGTTGGGTTACTAATCTCTAATCACTAACCTCTAATTAACTGATCTACCAGCTATACGCCTCGGCGTCCAGCCATTTGCCTTGTATCTTCAGTACTTTCTCAATGATATCCCTGGCGCAGCCTTTACCGCCGGCAACAGGCGAAATATAGGTGCTGATAGCTTTTATTTCTTCCACAGCGTCGGCCGGGCAAACGGGCAAACCGGCCAGTTGCATTACCTTTAAATCGGGAATATCATCGCCCATATAGATCACTGTTTTAGGATCGATGTGGTTAGCCGATAGATAAGTATTAAATGTTTCTACCTTATCCTTACAGCCAATATAGATGTCCTTCACTCCCAGCCCATTCATACGGATGCGGATACTCTCGGCATTGGCACCCGAGATAGCACAAACATGATAGCCGCACTTTACAGCTAATTGCAGGGCATACCCATCCTTAATATTAAATTGCCGGAAATGATCGCCCTTGTCTGTTACAAATACACCGCCATCGGTCAGCACACCATCTACATCAAAAATGAAGGTGGTTATGGTTTTTAACTGATCGAATAGATTCATTTTGGGGGTTTCACCGATTAAAACTATTGATTATCGCGCCACTCGTATACCCAGGCGCTTTGAATCTGCTCCAGATGGCCTTCGTTTGATTCTTCGCGCGTACCTTTAAAATCAGGTAGGGATAATACCCATTCCAACAGGTCGGTAAAGCGGATACGGTATATTTGTGATTCGCCAAAATCGTCGCCAAACTTTTCATAAAGTCCCATGGCAATGTCTTCATAGTCATTCCAGTGGATCGGTAACGAGAATTTGTCTTGTATCATTATTGAGGTATAAGTGTTATGGTTAAATTTAAGCGGGGATTAATGCCCCATAAAATCCGACTGATCGGGTATCGTGATCTCTATATCGCCGTCAATCAGCACGCACTGGCAACCCAATCTTGAGTTAATGCGCGGATTAACTGCCCGGTCAATAAAATCCTCTTCTTTGTCTGATATCTCCTGGATATGGTCTTCGCCCTTGTTTACATATACGTGGCAGGTGCTGCAGCCGCATACGCCGCCGCAGTTATGTTGCAGTTCTATGCCATTCTCCAGGCAAATATCTAATACAGATTCTCCTTCGGCGGCAGGCAGTTCAACTGGTTCCAGTCCTTTTTCCTCAAAGTTTATTTTAACTTTAAAAATATTCATCATGGCAAAAGTAACAAAATTACTTATTGCCGTTAGTGCCTTTATCCATTTTGATAATACCCTGACTAAGTAAGCTATAAATTTGTGCCATTAAAGGTTCATTTTGCAGCATTTCAAGGTGTTTATCCATCGTAATCGTATCCTTACGCACTGCCGGTCCGGTTTGTACATCTGCCGGCAGCCTTTGTTGTACTTTGTCGGCCGTTTCGGTGATCAGCGGCTTCAGCATATCAAAATCAAGCTGGTGGTCTGATAATAACTGCTGAGCTATATGATACAGATAATTAGGGAAATTACAGGCAAATACCGCGGCAAGGTGCAGCACCCGGCGCTGATGGGAGTTTACCTCGTACACCTGGTTACTTACCGTTTGGGCCAGCTCTTTTATTTGGGATAATATCTCATTATTAGCTGCTTCCAAACAAAGCGGCACGTTCCTGAAGTTAAGCTCCTTGCTCCTGCTAAAAGTTTGTAAGGGATAAAATACGCCTGCCATACCGGTATATTTCAACAATACCTTTATATCGGTACTGCCCGATGTATGCAGGATGAGCTTATTATGCACCGCTAACTTTTTTGCAATACCCTCAATGGCATCATCTTTTACCGAAATAATAAACACATCTGTTTCGATATTTATTTGATGCAGATCATCTATCGCTTCTGCTTTAATATGGTAAGCCAGCAAAGCCGCATGCTGCAAATTAGGGCTGTAAACCTGGACGATATAGTGCCCGGCGTTTTTAAACGCGGCCCCTATATGTGTGGCAACATTGCCCGATCCTATCAGTGTAATACGCATAGTAGTTAGTAGTCCTCAAATTTCGGATAAATTGAATTAAATAATCGGGATATATAATATATATTTATAGCACCAAATTATAAACTAATGAAACCTTTCAAGCTGCTGTTCGCTGCCATTATATTTTTGGTCAGCATCACCACCATTATACTTGGAGGCTTGTATCTTTATCGTGATGCTGAGAAAAAAACTTTAACCGATACCGATAGAAAAAATGCGCCTGGCAGTTTTATTCAGCTAAAATCAGGCATTACGCATTATCAGCTTGCGGGCCCAGATACCGGCCAGGTAGTGGTTTTACTGCACGGTTTTAGTGTACCTTATTATATTTGGGATGGTACTTTTGAATACCTGGTTAACCATGGCTTCCGCGTTTTACGATATGATCAGTACGGCCGGGGCTATTCGGATAAACCGGATAGTGTTTATAATCACGCCTTTTATTTTAACCAGCTGAGGCAGTTATTGGCAGCATTGCATTTAAAAACCCCCGTTAATTTAGCCGGGATCTCTTTTGGTGGCATGCTGGCTACCAATTTCACTACAGAATATCCTGAACTGGTAAATAAAGTAATATTGATAGATCCGGGATACGAAAGCCTGCAACCTGATAAGCCAGAAGTTATTGTTAGATATTATGAAGCTATTCACCCGCGTGAGCGCGCCGAAAGCCAGCTGACGGATTTTAAATACCCTGAACGCTACCCTGACTGGGTGAACAAATACAAAGTGCAAATGCAGTATAAAGGCTTCATTAATTCGCTGGTATCAACCTTATATAACTATACTTATAACGGCCGTAAAAGCAATACGCTGCTTAATACAAAACACAAACCCATTTTGCTGATATGGGGCCGTGAAGATAAAACCGTGCCTTTCACCTACAGCGATTCGATAAGAAGTGTATTACAAACTGAATTTTTCCCGGTGGACGACGCAGGGCACCTGCCTTATATTGAACATGCAGATAAGGTAAATGCAAGGATGTTGGAGTTTTTGAAGAAGTGATAGTGGTGATTTAACCACAAAGGGCGCGAAGATTAAGAAACACAAAGGGCACAAAGATAATCTTCGTGCCCTTTGTGTTAAAAATTCTTTCGCTACTAAGTTCTTTGTGTACTTTGTGGTTAAATTTCTAATATTAAAGACTATATCAGAATATCAAAAATTAATCTTTTCAGACCAATTTAATCCGTTCGCCAGTTCAGCATTGCTAAATTCAATATGAATAACCCGGCGTTTTTTATTATTTAAGGTACGATTGGAGGCATGTAATAATAAAGGCGACATAAGCATTATCCCGCCTGCTTTCACTTCGCAGATGTGCTCCTGTTCTATGGTCCAATCAATGTTTTCGGGGCGGTAAACACCTTTTACATGCGAACCGGGGACTACCTTTAATGCGCCATTATCTCCATTTGTATCGTCGAGGTGTATCCTGATCGTGAAGTTACGCTTTAATATATCTAAAGGCGGCTGCACGGCAAACTGGTTATGCTTAACCGTCCACGGGCCGTAACCGGGTGTGTCGGTTTTATGATCAACAGAAATAGTCAGGTCCTGGTGATAGGCTACAAACCAATTAGACAAGCCAGGTTTATCAAAGTAAATGGATTTTACGGCGAAATAACCGGCGCCATAAAGATTATTGATGATCTGCTTCAATTTCCCGTTAAAAATCAAAGTACAAATGCCCGGCACTTCTTTTAAAAACTGCCTGATAGCAAACAGATCAGTACTTACACGGAAAGTTGGACTATCGGTGTTTACACCTCCAATCAACCTGATCATGCCATCCAACTCCTGCCTGGTATAAATATCATCAATAATGGTAAAACCATTTTGAGCTATTTCCCGGCTGGCCATAGTTTCCACTAAACCTGTAATTTAAACCGTCTTCAACTCCTTGTTCCTCCTGAAAATCGACATCAGGAAGCCGATAACCATAATAATGGTACCCGACCAAAAGAAATTGATATAAGGGAACACAATGGCGCGCATTACAATGTACGGCTTTTTGCTTTCGGGCTGCTGGTAAACGGTAATTTCTACCTTACCCTCTTTGGGGATAATTTGCGACAGGCGCAGCTTCAGGCCTGCATCATCTACTTTACGGGCAAAATCGTAGCCATTGCTGCCTTTTATCATATAAACAGGTTCGGCGGTATAGGTTTTACCGTGCGAAGTTATTTCCAGGTCGGCGCCTATGGCAATATCGTTGCCGCTTAGTTTAATATCAGCTACGCGGGCGTTTTTATTCAGGCCTTTCAGCACCATAAAGCCTTCCCTGAAACGGATGGTATCGCCAACGGCTACCTGGTGCGCTACCGGCGGATCATAGTTTTTATCATCATCAGTCTCCCCTTCGTGCCCTGCAGTTTCGCCGCGCAGTTCGTCGTCATATTTTATGGGGGCCATGCTTACGTGGGTATATAAGTCATGAAACAGGTAATGCTTTGTATCAGGCGATGAAACTAAACCCATTTTGCGGTTAGCCTGCGAATTTGGTTTCAGCACAAACTCTTCTTTTATTTTACCGGCTGCGTCGTATTTTTTATAATCAACCTTAAAATAATGGTTAGGCAATGCAATAGAATCGCCGATATAGGTAACCATATAATCGCCCATTTTTACGGGCTCGTTCTTATACAGCATAATATTCTCGCGCGGGTCGTTTGCTTTGGCAAACTCGGTGCTATACTGCTCGCCGGTAGTGTTTTCGGATACTACTTTTTGCGTACCGGCCGAAATTAATGCCCCTATCAGCAGCAAACCAAACCCAATATGCGCTACTGCCGATCCGGCCAGTTTAAACTTGCCTTTTATGGCATCGGCCAGTACTTTTCCGTTAGAGAGCACTGAATATATAGCGGTGAACATCACCAGCATATAAACAACGTGCAGCTTATAAATGCCGGTTAAATAAATAACAATACCGCTAATTAAAGCAGCCGAAATGAGGTATAATACGGCTGTGATAAAGAAACGTGTAGTATCTGTCTTTTTATATTTTAAAAACTGGCTAAAGCCCATAAACAAGGCGATCACTACCGCGAAGGCACCCTGGAAGATATTATACAAGGTTACCTTATCATTCGGCGGTGCGATGTGCGTACCGAACATCTCGTTCCAAACCGGAATAGAGGTAACCACCGTCAATTGCAAACAAGACAGCGCCAGGAATACCGAGCCAACGAACATCCAAAACTCGCGCGAATAGGTTTCCTCCTCTTTTTTACTGATGGGCAATTCTTTCCAGCGGATAACTATCAACACAACGGCTAATACCAGGAAGATGAGCACATCAATAACCAAATGCCAAAACATTCCCAGATCGGTAAAGGCGTGTACCGATGTTTCGCCCAGGATCCCGCTGCGGGTAAGGAATGAAGCATACAGCACCAGCACAAAGCTGATCAGCGTTAAAAACAAAGCGGTAAAGTAAGCGTGACCGGTGTTTTTATAAACGATCATTACGTGTACCGCGCCTATCAGCGTCAACCAGGGTATTACCGCGGCGTTCTCTACCGGGTCCCAGGCCCAAAAGCCCCCAAAGTTTAACGACTCATAGGCCCAAAACGAGCCCATGATAACGCCTGTACCTAATACCATTACCGCGAACAAGGCGTATGATATAGCAGGTTGTACCCATTCTTTATAACGTTTTTGCCATAAACCAGCTATGCCGTAAGCAAAAGGGACTATCATAGATGCAAAGCCCAAAAACAGCGTTGGCGGATGGATCACCATCCAGTAGTTTTGTAATAAGGGATTTAAGCCGTTGCCGTCCTTTACATAACTCATGTAATCGGGGCGTTTAAATATCGGGCCTTCAATTGCCTCGCGCAGCAAAATAAACGGCGAACTGCCGATGCGGGCGCCAAATACTTCTACACCGATGAGCATGGACGACAAGATCAGCTGAGAAAGGGCAACGATGGTCATTACCGGTTTTTCCCACGATTTGGCCTTCCAGATCAGGATGTTACCTAATACGGCCTGCCAGAATGTCCAAAGCCAAAACGCGCCCTCCTGCCCTTCCCAAAAACTGGAAATGATATAATATACCGGCAGCGTGCGCGATGAATGCGCCCAGGCATAATGATATTCAAAAAGGTGATTGTAAATGATATAGAACAGGCAGGTACCAATGCCCACTACCGAAACGGTGTTGATATAGTAACCGATACGGCCTAAGCGCAGCCATGATTTGTCCAGCTTATCGGTACTGGTGGCAGCAAAGTAATAACTGATGGTTGATAATAAAGCGGCGCCAAACGCCAGGATAATAAAGAACTGGCCCAAATGACCGGGCAGAAGGTGTTCACCTTTAAAAGCTGTATCCATTAAATAATTATATGCTGGCCTGTTTTGCAGTGACCTCTGTTACTTCCAATTTATCCTGGGTATATTTAGACGGGCATTTCATCAGGATCTTTGATGCGTGAAATTCGTTACCTACCATTTTCCCGGTTAATACTACCTGCTCCGACCGTTCAAAGTCTTGCGGTTTAGTTCCGGTGAAAACTACTTTGCACTCCTGCCCCTTATTATCATTCATAAAAAAGGAGAAATAGTTGGCATCCTTGGTGGCATCGTAATACAATTCCTTTTGCTTATTTAAATGACCAACAACCTGTAAGGTACTTTCGCTTTTACGGGCATCGTTAAATGAACCATAAGTGCTTGAACTTGAATAGGTACTGATAATTACCGCGATAGCGATGGCAATAATCACTAAACCAAAAATCGAGCTTTTTTTCATTTTGACTCTTTGTAATATTAAAAAGTTCACAAAAATACAAAACGTGGAGCGAATAATGTTTATTACACGCTGTGTTTGTTATTTAGAATCATTATTGATGAAATACTCATTAGCTAAAAAGAACTATCTTTGAAATAATGAACATGCTGTTTATCTCCTGCACAAATAGGTTAAGGCAATGGTTGCTACTGGCAACCCTGTTCTTAAGCATCATTACTTTTTCGGGCTATAGCAGTTCTGTTTCATCGGTACAACTAAAGCCGGTACAAACCGAATTGGTTATCTCTACCATTACCAGGGGAATAACCACTGCTAAAATTTCACCTAACCCGATAAAGGTTTGGGTTTCGTCTATTAGTCTTTATAAAAATAGTGCAAACCAACTGTTCAGCTATAACAAATTAGTTAAGGTAAGGCTGAAAGCAATTGCAAAACAAAAATGCCTTTGCAAATTACGCCGGCACTATTTACCCCTCAAAACAATCTCTCCAAACACCGACGGGGATATTCTTGAAACTATTGCAGGATAATTCTTTCCTGCTGGCCTTACGGGCATTACTCATTATTCACATAATAATCATGTTACCTATACGGTAGCTCTTTATTCTTTTCAAAAAAAATGAAACGTTTCAGGAAGATATGGAGGCTGTTTGGCCTTTCTATTTTAATAATTTTGGCCTGTTTTGGCATTGGCATTGCAGGCGGCGCCCCTATCCCACCGCCCCGCAAAAAAGAAGATAGCATAGAACTCAAAGTCGAATTACCCGACACTGAGCGCAACACCAAAGAGATTGGCCAGTTCAATAAACAGCGATAATAAAAAAGGGGCGTATATTGCGCCCCTTAATTCCTTATCATCTCTTACATTCTTTAGTTTTCTACCAGGTTCCGAAGATCCTGTGCATCTGCTTTTTGTTTCTTCTTTTTAGGCGTTTTCAGATAATCGTCTGCATGTTCCTTTCTTTCATTTTCGGCATCTGCCAATTCATTTCTTCTTTTGAAATAAAGATAGGTAGTAGTTCCAACTGTAATTACTCCCAGTGCAAGGGCAGCAATCCATGCACCGTTGTTTTCGTGTTTTATAAATGGATTTTTCATGGCTTGTCTTTTATTATTTAACACGCCATACGGGTTTTAGTTCTTATTATTTCCAAAAAACAATCTAAACTACCCACAGTTATTTGATAATTAGCCGCTCTTTTATTTCAAATTTCTTTCTTTTAAAAGATCGTTTACCGCTTTATTTTTTGTCCTGTTCTTAGCTGCTATTGGTGCATAGATTAAGGGAAGAAAACTTAGCAGGCCGAAACCATTTTTAACGGTACTGTAAATTGCAATGCCAATCAATACACCAATAATTACACCATCGGTAAGGTTAGTAGATTTAATTTTTTTTGCTTCTTGCAGTAACTCCTGGTCTGTTAACTCCGCTAATTCTTTTTGTTGCATTGTTCTTTGTTTTGAAAATAGTAAGTTCTCAAATATACGCAATGGACACACTCCTGGCCCCTAAGTGTCGCTTAAACTTCTATGTGTCGAAGCGACATTCCTGGATGCGCAATCATGTCGAAGGCACCCAAAGCTGGATGAGGTCAAGAATTGCAACACATTACTTCTGCCCCTCTTTACTGTTAAAGCTGGTCACAGTTTTTCCGTCATAACGATACACGCCATCTACAGAGCCAAACCAAATATTTCCTTTATCATCTTCTAAAATCCCGAAGATCATTGGTTTGTTTGCTATTTCAGTTACCGTTGGTTTTTTAGCAGATAAGGACTTTTCGTCATATCGTGAAAGCGCCCAGGCTGAGTTTTTAGCACTGCCGAGAAATACCCTGCCAGGGTCATTAGCACTTTCTGAACTGGTCCAGATATTGCCCTTTTTGTCTTCGTAGATATAACCAACAAACTTCTGGGTAAAATTAGTAAATGTACTGCCGTCATAGCGCCAAAGGCCATCACTGCCGCCGAGCCAAATATTGCCTTTTTTATCCTTGATGATCGAACGCACATTTGTAAAAGGTTTGCCATCCGGACTGGTTATCGTTGTAAATGTCTTTCCATCATAAACGCGGGCATCGCCCCTTGTGGCAAACCAAAATTTCCCTGTTTTATCCTCAATAATAGCATTAACATCGTTATGTTTCCAATCAACTTCTGATACATGGGAAGAATCAGAACTACTTGGGGGTGGCCCTTCTTTCATTCTCATGTTTTGAAAAGACTTGCCATCGTAACGGCTTGCCCCGTATTCAGTACCGAACCAGATATTCCCGGTTTTATCTTCATAAATAACCGTAACCCGGTTATTGGCAAGTCCCTCCTTAGTTGTAAAATGCTGAATAGATTTCCCATCGTAATAGTAAACACCTGAGCCAACAGAAGCGAACCAAAAATTTCCTTTTCTATCTTCTAAAACAGAAAAAAAGCGGGACTTACTCGCTTTACCGGTAATATTGGTAAACGACTTTCCATCATATTTAAAAATCCCCTGCCATGAAGCCATCCAAATGTTGCCCTCTTTATCTTGCCTGACTGTACGGACGATGCTATTGGGTCCGTAGGGAGTGGTTCCCTCTTTGGTTTCAACTGCATCCTGACTGCCATTTTGCTGGGCGAGTACAGGGAAATAAATTAATACTGCCAATACCATCAGCAGACTTTGCAAAACGTTTCTTTTATTTTTCATATCCTTTTAAAATTGATTCAGCGAAGCTACTTTGATAGCTTTCGTCTGAAGCATCAGGATTGTAAATTAAAATGTAAAGTTTGTAAAATAATAAGTTGACATTATGGGTGATAGCTGAAATCTCGCCTATTCAAGTGTGCCGCTTGAATGTAAATAGGTTTAAACGTCACACATGAATAAGCTTAGGACATAAACACTTTGGTCATTCATACCAGTAAACACCATTTACCGGCTGCTGGATGAGTTGAGAGGGGGGTGTAATGATAACTTCAAATGAAATATTATTATCACTTCCTATATCAGAATGTTCCGTATAGTTATTCGGATCAAACAATTGCCGTACAGTTAGCTTGTACCAACCGTTTTCAAGGTTAATTTTAAGTTTGGCATTATGGGCTGCCGGAATAGACACATCAGAAAACTGAGCAGCCATTGTTAAATCACTATAATTGGTTAAAAATAATTTTCCCTCGGTTACATTAATAAGTTGTTCAAATTGTCTGAAGGCTCTCATTGAGGATGGCTGTTGTTGAATTGATACAATCCAATTCCCGCCTCCATCATTATTGGTTTGCCAAACAATGATATTACCGATATTCATTTGGTCTGCAAAATGTTGCATCAACTGATCAAATTGCCAATCATCATCGACAAAGCCTTGATAATTCGCGCTATTTACAAGCGCTATAAACCCATCATCATCAGTAATCTTTAATTTCATAACTTCAAATTGCTTATTGCAAACATACTACTTAGATTTATTCCATAAAAAGAGAGTCAATAAAGTTGGCTACTTATTATAATAGCACTCAGCACCGGAGTTAATCCGGGACAAACAAAAAATGCCACCCCTCCCGGGATGACATTTTTTATAAACCTTTTAGCTTTCGCCTTTCAGCTTTAACCTTAAATTACGGCCAAATACCCAAATTTTGGTACGATACCGCTATTTTGTTGATAGCGCCAACAAAAGCGGCGGTACGCAGGGTATCGATACCTTTGGTATTTTTAAAGGTTTCCCTGATCTCGTGGTACGAGCGGATCATGGTATCTTCCAGTCCGGAATTAACCAGTTCCAGTTCGGATGCACCTTTGATAATGGTTGAGCGTTGCAGCGCGTTTAATGATACGCCGGTAATGCCTTCTACCATGTTGACCAGGTTAAGGTTAGAGTTTTCTTCAAACCTGCGGTTCATACGGCCAAAGGCCACGTGCGAGAGGTTTTTCAGCCACTCAAAATAAGATACGGTTACACCGCCGGCGTTAGCATACATATCCGGAACAATCAGGCCACCGTTTTGATAAAATACAGATTCAGCCTCGGGAGTAGTCGGGCCGTTGGCGCCTTCTACGATGATTTTAGCTTTAATATTACGGATATTATCAATGGTGATCTGGTTTTCCAGCGCTGCCGGTACCAGGATATCGCATGGCTGCTCCAAACCCTCGCCTGAGTTGGTGAATGATTTGGCACCCGGGTAATTCAGGATAGAGCCCGTTGCCTTGCGGTGCTGGAAAACAGCGTCAAAATCTAAACCATCGGCATTGTAAACAGCGCCTTCATATTCGCACAGGCCAACTATGGTAGCGCCAAACTCGGCCAGGTATTTAGCCGAATAGTAGCCTACATTACCCAGGCCTTGCACAATTACCTTTTTGCCGGCCAAACCAGCTGTTAAGCCAATCTTTTGCATATCCTCGCCAAAGCTTACACACTCGCGGGCAGCAATAGCCACGCCACGGCCGGTAGCCTCGCGACGGCCTGCAATGCCATGTAAAGCCAATGGCTTGCCGGTAACCACGCCCATAGCATCCAGTTGACCGGGGTTCATGGTGGCATAGGTGTCCGCTATCCAACTCATTTCGCGCTCGCCGCTTCCGTAGTCCGGTGCTGGCACGTCAATACTGGGGCCTATAAAGTTTTTCTTGGTTAATTCTACCGTATAGCGGCGGGTAATGTTCTCCAACTCCTGCACCGTATAGCTTTTAGGATTGATTTTGATACCGCCCTTGGCACCGCCAAAGGGAACGTTAACAATAGCGCATTTGTAGGTCATCAGCGCGGCAAGGGCCATTACTTCGTCCTCGTTCACCATTTCGCTGTAGCGGATACCGCCTTTAGTTGGCGATTGGTGGTGCGAGTGCTCGATACGCCATGCATCGATCACCTCGAAACCATTGCCCCTGCGGATAGGGAAACGGAAACGGTAAACGCTGTTACATGATTTGATCTGATCCAGCAGGCCGGCATCGTGGTTGGTAAATTTAGCTGCATAGTCGAAGTTTTTACACACATCAGCAAAGAAATGCATATCCTCCATGGCAGCTTTATTATTATTAGCCATAATATTAAATGAATAATTGGTTTAAAAAAGTGTGCAAATGTGCGGTATTTTGTTCCATAATTGCAAATCGTTTAAGGGATGGTGTTTTAATTACACTTTTTAACAAACTGCCATAATCAATGTTTAAACACAATAGGGCTATATTTTCGACTATCTAATTTTTTTCAAATTTCTCAATTTTCCTTAGTCTTCTGTCCATTGAAAATAAAAAAACAGCCAATCCAAGGAAGATTATTACGATAATTGTAATTACCACATATATTTTACCCGAGCTGCGGAACAGGTTGTCCATCTCGGGCGTGCTGCTTTGCGCAAACACAGCCATGCAGTTGAACAAAAGGACGAATAACAATGCAAGTTTCTTCATGAGATCAGATAGTTTCGTTTTTATATTCGATTAAACGTATGCGATAACGCAGCGAGGCTATCCACACGCCTAACAAGCTCCAGCCAATAAAGGCGGGGTACAACACAAAGCGCATATTCCTGTCCAGGTCGTAGCTGTTAAAGCCCGGGTTTCCACCGTTTCCGGGATGCAGGGAATCCGTCATACGGGGCAGCACAAACAACAGCACAATCATAATAGGAAAAGCGAAGATGTTATATATGGCCGAGATCTTAGCCCGCTTTTGCTCCTCGTCTATCGAGTTGCGCAACACCAGGTAAGCGCAATACAGCAGGAAAGCGATAGCAGCGCTGTTTTGCTTAGGGTCGCCGCTCCAGTATTCGCCCCAGGTGTACTTGGCCCAAAGCATGCCGGTTAGTAAACCCAATACATAAAACATAATGCCGGTATTTACACATTCAACAGCGGCCAAATCGTCTTCCTGTTTGCCCGAATTGAGATACTTAATGCTGTAGAAAACCGAAATTACAAATACCGATAGCATAGCCATCCACATAGGTACGTGGAAATACAGGTTACGGATGGTCTCGTTCAGGATATACTTGGCGGGTACGGTTATCAATATCCCGGCTATCAGGGTGTATAATACCAGCACAACGGCCAGCACCTTCCACCACGTTTTATAAATTATCTTCATACTTTATGCGGCAAAGTTATGTATTAGATTTGAGATGTTAGATGTGAGATTTGAGATAACCATATCCAGGTCTCAAATCACATATCTTGATACTCACATCTAAGCTACAAATCATCCTTGATCACCAGTTCGCCCGGTACGTAATCAACCGGTAGCAGTTCGGGTGTTTTACTTTTTGACCATGTACCCTCAATCAAGGTGCTTTGCGCCGATATGATAGACCCATTCATATCAAATACGGCATAAGGCTTATAAAGGGTAATAATGCTTACCTGGTAGTTGGGCATATCCAGCGGGCGGTAAATATCTTTCATTTCTTCCTCCTCGCGTTTTTTGGTGTATACCACATACAGGTAATCGGGAAAGGTAATTATAAATACGCCTGGCTGTTCGGTGGCCCTGGCTATGTCGGTTTCTTTTAAAGGCTGCCTCAACAAAGTCTCGTTGTATTTGGGCAAATTATACAGCCGTTTCCAACGATTGGCCGAATCCATATTTTTGTTATCCCACTGGTTTATCTTTCTCACAATAATTTCCTGTGGCGGGCGGTCTACATTTGGCTTGCGTTGCAATATCATGGGCACAAATCCATCCTCGCTCAGCTTACCATTTTGCAGCGACCTGAAAAAGTGCATGCTCGATCCATAGTAAATATCGTTGCGTTTAGCCTCCCAGGCTTTTTTTTGCGAGGCGCTGCCCGGCATCTCGGTATACAGTATTTTTCCCTGCCAGGAGATAATGTTGTTAATACCATCGTAATTAAAAGATTTGAGCAGGAATTTTACCTTATATCCCAGCGCCTTGTTTTCTATCTCAATAAAATCATCAGACCAGGCCTCCAGCGATTGTTTAGCTTTCCGATATATAAAACTGATATCGTGCGGGTTAAGTATCTTGCATTTTTTAGCATTGGCCGATTCGCCCATAAATTGCTTCAAAAACATTTCGTAGTTCTTTTTCCAGTTTTCGGGCGTGGTGATCACTACCTCGTGCAGTTGGGTTACTTTAACCAGCATTTCGGCGTTTACCCTCACCGGCTCTTTGGCATCTTTGGGTATCATAACCGTTTGATTATAATCCTCGAAACCCACACTACTTACTACCAGTTCATACTGCCCCGGTTTTATACCGCTGATGGTAAATGTGCCGTCGTCGTTACTAATGGTGCCGTATGATGAATTGCTTAAAAACACACTGGCCTTACTCAGCGCGCTTTTATTATCC
Source organism: Mucilaginibacter sp. GW821-FHT07H05 (assembly GCF_059418485.1). NCBI lineage: Bacteria > Pseudomonadati > Bacteroidota > Sphingobacteriia > Sphingobacteriales > Sphingobacteriaceae > Mucilaginibacter > Mucilaginibacter sp. GW821-FHT07H05. The sequence goes on along the minus strand of NZ_JBWKPY010000003.1, from coordinate 104,640 downwards.
ATACGCACTACTTTACCGGTTATGCTTCCGCTTTGGGCAAGCGATACAACTGGGGTACATAACAGCAGCAGGTATAAATAAAAACGCATGGCTAAAAATAACGGTATTTTTTACTTCCTGATACTTGTAACAGATATTTTGGGGAAATCTTAATTATTTCTTCATTAAAGGTTAGTCGCGCCACAGATATGGGAACAATAGCAGCGATGTAGCCAGTACAATGATATTAATGGCAATCAATAAAATGATGTGATCAAAACTGAAGCTGTTATCAATACCATCCATGGCATTTTTGCTGAGCTTGATCAGTACCAGTATCACCGGAATAATAACTGGGAAGCTTAATATCGCCATCAACCCGCTGTTGCTGCCCGCCTTTGATGCAATGGCCGATACCATCGTAAACACGGTAGAAAAACTGATACTGCCCAGCAATACCGCTATAAAGTAATAAAGCGGGTTACCAATAGTATTGTTAAAAAAAAGCAGGTAAATAATAAGGGTCAGGATGCTTAATATCAGCATCAGTAGTCCGTTGTAAATCGTTTTAGAAAGGATAATAGCCCGTGCGTCGGTAATGGAATAATAATACAGTAAACGGCCTTTATTTTCGGTTAAAAAGCTTTTGGCAATGGCATTAACCGCGGCAAACAGCATAATGATCCAAAACAGCACATTCCACACAATGGGGTAACCTTTGCTTTCCTTAAAACCCGGACTTAACTGAAACGCGATATAACAAACAAACACCGTAGAAACCACATAAAGCAAAACACCATTAAACGCGTATTTAGACCGCCATTCTATCAGTATCTCCTTTTGCAGCAGGTAACGGGTTTGCTTAAACATTTCCATTCGGGGCGAATTTAGTGATTAGTTAATTAGAGGTTAGAGATTAGTTTAAAATAAACTGGTTTCGATCGATATATTCTGCTTTTTTCGGGCCGAACCTCTAATCACTATATTATTTTCCGAACCTAATCTCTAATCAACTAATATCCAATCACTATCTTTGAAAATGTCCGTTATCTACCACCCTACCCCCATTGGCTTTGCCCGTATTGAAGATGAAGATGATCACATCCTCTCGGTGACCGTGCATGAAGATATTGGTGAAGATGCCGACGGCTTTTCTCCTGTTATCAACCTGGCAGCCAAACAATTGGACGAGTACTTCGCTGGCGAACGTAAAGTTTTTGATTTCCCCTTTCAACAAAAGGGCACAGATTTTCAGCAGGAAGTTTGGAAGAACCTATCGGAGATTAATTATGCCGAAACCATCAGCTATGCTACCTTATCCAAACGAATGAAAAATCCTTTGGCTATCAGGGCCATTGCATCGGCTAATGGTAAAAACAACATGTGGATAGTTGTTCCCTGCCACCGGGTTATCGGTTCGGATGGCAGCCTTACCGGTTATGCCGGCGGTTTATGGCGCAAACAATGGCTGCTGGAACTGGAAGCGCGCGTACAAGGTGTTGGACAAACCAGCTTGTTTTGAGGTTAAAGATTAGAGGTTAGTTAATTAGAGATTAGTAGTGATCGAATACAAGGACTAACCTCTAATCTCCAATTAACTAATCTTTAACCTCTAATCTCTGATTAACTAATCTCTAATCTCCAATTAACTAATCTCCAACCACTGCTTTCCCACTTAGCAACTTCAGCATTTTTTCGTGCAGTTCGTAAGGTAAAAACGGCTTTGCCAGCACATCGTTCATACCGGCAGATATAGCTTGCTGTTGTTCATGATCATAAGAGGCTGCCGACAGGGAAATAATAGGTACGCTTCTTTTAGGCTCTTCAAAATCAACCCTGATCGTTTTGGCTGTTTGATAGCCGCTCATTTCGGGCATATGGGTATCCATTAAAACAATATCGTAGTGGTTGTCCTGCAGCTTTTCCAGCGCTTTGCGGCCGTTATCCACCATATCAACCTTTACATTCCACTCCTTTAATATTTTTGATAACATAAACTGGTTCACCAGGTTATCCTCGGCCACTAAAACTGAAACACTTTCACTAAAAGGGGCCAATACCCGGCCATAATCACGCGGCTGTGGTTTCTCTTGGGGTTTGTCAACCACATCATACCAGTTGGTAAAATTAAACACGCTTCCTTTACCTATCTGGCTGCTTACGGTTAGTTCGCCATCTTTTAATTCAATTAGTTTTTTCACTATTGTTAAACCTAAGCCCGTACCGCCATATTTGGCTGTGGTATCATTCTCAGCTTGTTCAAAGGAATCAAATACAGTGCTTAGCCTGTCCGATGGGATGCCTATTCCAGTGTCTTCAACACTAAATTTTAGCTTTACTTTATCGGCATGCCTATTCAGTGCAATCACTTTTAATTTAACATTCCCCCTATCGGTAAACTTAATGGCGTTACTCAGCAGGTTCATCAATATTTGATTAAGCCTTAACGAGTCTATCATTACATATTCGGGCACATCATCGGCTATCTCTAATAAAAACTCAATGTTTTTTTCATCAGCCTTAAACTTTAACAGGTCATAAACAGATTTTACAACATTGCGCAGATTATTTACCGTGCGCACTATGCTAAATTTACCGGCCTCTATCTTTGATATATCCAGCACATCGTTTATAACAGCCAATAGCGATTGTGACGACGTTTCCAGCAGGTCGAGCATACCCTTTTGCTGATCGTTCATCTGGGTTTTGCGCATCAGGTTAGTTAAACCAATAATGCCGTTTACAGGTGTGCGCAACTCGTGGCTCATGTTTGCCAGGAAAGTTTCCTTTACTTTTTTACCATATTCGGCTGCTTCTTTTGATTTGATCAGTTGCTCCTGAAAACTTTTTTGAGGAGATATATCACTGATATTCATAAAGATGATCTTATTACGATAAGATACACGGCATTCGGCCCAGATCACCCGCTTATCAAATGTTTCAAAACGGTATTCAAAAACAGCAAACTGCAGGTTATCTTTAATGATCTCGCCCAGTTTTTTTCTTAACTGGCTGCGGTCTTCGTCAATGGCAAAGTCAACAACACCCCGTCCTATCACTTCATCGGGCCTAAAGCCCATTATTTTTTCAACAGCGGGGTTAATAGTTAATATGCGCAATGTTTGCGCATCTACGGCACATATAATATCGGCCGAGTTTTTTACAACCACGGCATAATTTTGTAATTCGATATTCTTTTCCTTGATTTCTGCCTGGCTCCGGGCCAGTTGTATAAAGGCATCAACCTTAGCCGATGTAATATAAGGATCCAGCGGTTTGTACAAATAATCAACAGCGCCGGCACCAAAGCCTTTTACAGCATATTTGGTTTCTTTAGATATGGCGGTAACAAATATAACCAGGATATCCTTTGTTTTAGGATTTGCTTTCAGCATTTCCACCAGTTCAAAGCCATCCATCCCGGGCATCTGAACATCAACAAGGGCAATAGCGATCTGGTTGTCCCAGGCAATTTTTAAGGCATCGTTTGGTGAGGTAGTAGAGAATGTGCGGATATCGTTGCGGTTCAGCAATGCCTCAAGGGCAATGATGTTCTCTTCACGGTCATCTACAATTAAAATATTAATAGGGGTCATTTATACTATCGCTATGGTGTGATGTTAATTAAATCATTTATTCCTTTGGTTCAGGTTTTTAAAAGTTCAGATATATCGTTGTTTGATAGAATGTAGTTTGCCGCGCCTAAGTTGACAGCCGCGAGCGGCATTTCGGCCATATCAGCCTCTTGCGGGTCTTGCGCAATGGTTAACGCTCCGGCTTGTTTTAACTTTAACAAACCCTGTGCCCCATCCTGGTTGGCCCCCGAAAATAGTATGGCTGTGCAGTACTGCCCGTATACATCAGCAGCGCTTTCAAATGTTACGTCTATGGATGGTTTTGAATACCAAACCGCTTCAGAAACATCTAAACTGAATGTTTTTTCCTTTTCGATCAAAACATGGTAGTTTGCAGGGGCAATATAGATGGCATTATTCATAATCACATCTTTATCTGCTATTTCCCGTATAAAAATACGGCTATTATCGGCAAATAGCTTCTCTATTTCGCTAAAAAAGTTCTTTTTTCTGTGGATAACTATAATAACAGCCTTATTCAGGTCGGCTGTGAAGTTTTTTACGGCACGAAAAATAGGTTTGAAGGATCCGGCCGATCCGCCAATCAATACTATTTCTGAGGTGCCCCACCGCTGTAAGATATCGTTATTAAGCGCCAATTTTTTGGTATATGTTTTCTTTTTGATTGATCACCTTAAACCTTCTCCTGAAAAAATCAGACCGGATAGTTTCCTTACTGCCTAAACATAAAAACCCCAGCGGGCACAGGCTGTTGTAAAACAGGTCGAGTATTTTTTCCTGCAATTCGGCTTCAAAGTAAATAAATACATTCCGGCAACTGATCAGCTGAAACTCGTTAAACACCGTATCCGAAACTAAATTATGCACAGAAAACAAGGTGTTTTGTTTGTACTCGCTATGTATAGTGGCTGCATCATACATAATGGTAAAATGATCGGTAATTGTACCGGGCAAACCTGTAAACGAATAGTTTTCAGCGTATGTTTTTATTTTACGCAGGCTGTATATACCCATACGGGCTTCCTTCAGCACTTCGGTATTAATATCCGTGCCGTATATAAAAGATTTTTGCCGCAGGTTTGATTCCTTTAACAATATGGCTAAAGAGTAAACTTCCTCGCCCGATGAGCAGCCGGCACTCCATATCTTAATGTGCTGATACGACGACAGATAGGGTAATACCTGGCTATTTAAGGCTTTATAAAATACCGGGTCGCGAAACATCTCTGTCACGTTCACCGTTATTTCTTCCAAAAACTCCTGAAAAATTTCCTGATCATTTACCAGCACATGCTTCAAATCGTAAAAACTCAGTTTTTTAAACTGCATAATACGTATAAGACGGCGCTTTAACGAAGCTTTTGTATACTCAGAAAAATCAAACCCATGAACCCGCTTAACCAGATCGATCAGTTCGAGTACTTGCGCGGTTGTTAAATTCCCATAAGCAGTAGCATCATCCATATTATTTTTCCAGCCACAGCTGCATTAACGAGATCAGCCTGTCAATATCAACAGGTTTGGTAATATAATCACTGGCGCCGGCTGCTATACATTTTTCCCGGTCGTCTCTCATTGCTTTGGCGGTTAATGCTATTACAGGCAACTTTGCCCATTTGTTTTGTTTACGGATATACCTTGTGGCTTCATAGCCGTCCATTTTGGGCATCATGATATCCATCAGCACAATATCAATGTCGCCATGCTGCTCTAATTTGGCTATCGCCTCTTCCCCATCGTTAGCAATCTCCACCACAAAATCATACGATTGCAACGCGCTGGTAAGCGCGAAGATATTGCGCATATCATCATCTACAACCAAAACTTTTTTACCTTTCAGCTTCTCTTTCCCTTGCGAAACAGGGCTAAGCTTGCCAGCCGGGTTAGCCGCGGCCTGCGGTGTACTGCTTATTTTATGCAGAAACAAGTTCACCTCATCTATCAGCCTGTCCGATGATTTGCTGGTTTTTATAACCATCGCGTTAGCATATTGCATCAGGCGGTTTACCGATGCTTTATCCAGTTCCATTGCCGTATTAACAATTACGGGCAGACTGGCAAAACGCTCAACACCTTTTATTTTATCCAGCAGGTCGAGTCCTGAAATATCGGGCAGGTTCAAATCCAATATCACGCACTGGTATTCATTATCCTGTAATTTATCAAATGCCGATGCACCGTCAAAAGCCTGATCAACCGTTATCCCCTGCTTCTCCATCATTTCCTTCAGGGCTTCGCTTTGCGCATGGTGATCTTCCACTAATAGTATCTGCTTAAATTCAACCCCGCTCTGTTTGGTCATTTCTCCAAATAGTTTATCCAACGTTCCTGTATCTATCGGCTTTTTCATAAAACTAATAGCACCTTCGCGCCGCACCCGGTTTGCCGCAGCTTCACCGGCCGACATCAGGTGTACCGGTATACTGCTTGTTTCAGCCGATTTTTTCAGCTCTTTTAATATCGCCCATCCATCCTTGCCCGGCAACATGATATCCAGGATTACGGCATCGGGCTGGTTTTCCTTAATGGTTTCAAAAGCAAATGTACCCTCGTGTATCACTAATGCCCGGTAGCCATGGTCGCGCGCGTAATCCTTCAGTATATCGGCAAAGTTTTTATCATCCTCCACAATCACTACCAACGGCTGTTCTTCCGGGTCTTTCCGTACCAATTGCGATGCTGGTTTTAAAAACTCTTTTGCAGGCGTAAATGTTTCGGCAGTTTGTATGTTTTCTTCCTGGTTCAGGTTCACTTCAGCTTCATAAGGGATGGTCAGGGTAAACTCGCTGCCTTGCCCCTGCTCGCTCTTTACCGATATTTTACCGCCTAATAAATTAGCCAGTTCGCGGCTGATGGATAGGCCTAAACCTGTACCGCCATACTTGCGGCTAGTTGAGCCGTCGGCTTGCTGAAAGGCTTCAAATATCAGTTTTTGTTTTTCGGGCGAGATACCGATGCCGGTATCCTTAATCGTAAAATTGATGGTTTTAGGTTTATCTCCCTGATTTACATTAATAGCTATAGAACCACCCTCGGGGGTAAACTTAAACGCGTTAGACAGCAAGTTCTTGATCACCTGCTCCACACGCATCCTATCGGTATAGATCGTTTCGGGAACATCGTTTATTGCCGAGGTGAATTTGATCTTTTTACTCGCAGCCATCTCGGCAAAAAGCATTTCCATATCGCCAATAATGCTTTGTACTTTAACCTGCTCGTTCATCATTTCCAGCTTGCCCGATTCTATTTTCGATAGATCAAGAATGTCATTGATCAGCGTAAGCAAATCGTTACCGGCATTAAAGATCACACTGGCATATTTGATCTGATCTTCAGACAGGTTATCGCCTTTGTTGTCTTTAAGTATGCGTGCAAGTACTAAAATACTATTCAGCGGGGTACGCAGTTCGTGGCTCATATTGGCCAAAAACTCTGATTTGTACCTGCCGGTAGTTTCCAGTTCCTGTACTTTGATATTGATACTGGCCCGTGCCTCTTCAATTGCCTGGTTCTTTTCTTCCAGCAGACTGGCTTTTTCTTCCAATTCGGCGTTAATTGTACGCAATTCTTCCTGCTGCACACGCAATTCCTCTTCGGATGCCTGCAGCATTTCGGTTTTGTTCACCAGTTCTTCGTTGGTTACACGCATTTCTTCCTGCTGTGCTTCCAGTTCTTCGGCCTGCTGCTGGGTTTCCTCAAACAAATCGTGCATAATAGTACGGGCCTGGGCGGTATTAATAGCTATGCCGATATCGTTGGCGGTGGCTAAAACGTAATCGTTGACGTTGTCTGATAATTTATCCTGGTAAGCCATTTCAATAACCCCCTTCAGTTTGTTATCAAAAAAGAAAGGTACAATCATGATCTCTACCAGTTCCTGGCTGATGATGGATGTTTCCAGTTCCAGCTTATCATTCAGGGTGCCTTTTATTATCGCGGCTTTTTTGTCTTTAGCTACCTGCCCCAGCCATCCTTCGGATAATTTTACCGTTTTTTTAATTACACCCAGATCATGGAAAGCGTAATACGCATAAAGTTCCAGTACCTCCTCCTGCTCGTTAAATAAATACAAGGTACCTGTTACCGCGTTGGTGTATTTACATACCTCGGATAATATGCTATGCGCAAGTTCCTTTTCGCTTTGCTGGCCCTGCATTTTTTCGTTAAGAATACCGGTGCCGGTAAGCAGCCAGTTTTTAGCTTCATTTTCGGCTAATACTTTTTCCAGTTCAATATTGGTGACCCTGATCTCTTCCTCGGCTTTCTTTTGCTGCGCGAATGTTTTCTGAATATAGAAGAACAATACCAACACCACACAAACAACAATAAGGCCGCCTGCAAATATGGCTAATATGGCCTGGCCTGCCGCGCTTTCTGTCGAAGCTTTACGGATAACCAGTAAACGGTTCTCTTCCTTTACTATTTTTTGCACAAATGCCCTAACCTGGTCCATGTAATATTTACCACGGCCATCCTGCATCCTGATACGGGCGCTTTCAAACCCCGACGCCTTGGCATCTTCAATAATAGCCGCCAGTTCGGCCCTTTTTAACGACGCGTATTTATTAAGGGAATCAATATTATTCTGCTGAGCAGGATTGTCGCCGGTCAGCGATGCCAGTTTTTGGATCACATTTGGAACCTGAAAAACCGATTTGTTATAGGGCTCCAGAAAATTTTCTTTAGCGGTGGCTACATACCCGCGCTGCCCGGTTTCTCCGTCCAGCAACAAGGCTTGTACCTTGTTTGCAGTTTCAATTACATCTTCGGTATGTGCAACCAAATTTTGGTCTTCCTTTAGTTTACCTATGCTTGTATATGAGAAATAAAATACAGCGAAAACTAAGCCTAACGAAACTATGAAACCTGTAAATACCTGCTGGCGAAAAGAAAATTTAAACATTTAACAAGGGGTGTTGATATAATATTTTAAAATGGCATAAACGCATTAACGCAAAATAAGGATTATCCTTAACGCTATCAAATGCGCATTGTTTTATTTACTATTAACTATTGTAGTTTTTTTGGTTGTATAAGCACCAATAACAGCCAATAGCGGCCCGGCAAATAATAAATACCAGCCCCATTTAAACTTGATTTGCCTGGTAAGGAAACCCGCAAAAGACTTGAATGGAATAAAGTTAAAGAAGTGATGTACCTGGAACATTGCCCCGGCATAGAATGCGATGACCAACAGTAAGGATATCCACGCGGAAAATTTAACAATTACGTTTTGGCGTAAAACCACACCTAAAATACCAATGACACCAATAAGCAATAAGGTGATACCAAAGGGTTGTTTAATATCATAAACATCCATATTTGGAAATATCCCAAACGGTTTAAGTAAGGGACAATAGGTTGCTACGATAAGCAGCAAAAAACCGATAAAAGAAAGCAGTGATTTTTTTGGCATAGTTAAGTTGATATGCCAAATATAAAAACAAATAGCTTATTGCGGCAAACCGTTATAAGGCGCCTGTGGCGATATCGTCCCCCTGTCTTTTCTTAGTATCCGGTTAAACAATGAGATCTCCCTGTCGAACAAAAACCGGAGCCAAAGCTTAGTCCACGATTTGTGAGACAACAGCGTATCATAATAATTTGGCGCGGTTGATTTTATCTCGGGTAGTTTATTCCACGGGATCGATGGAAAATCATGATGCTCGTTATGATAACCTACGTTAAACGATACCGTATTTAACGGACCGTAATAGCTGTAAGTTTCCTGCTCTTCGTTATGTGTTAAATAATGCTCCTGTACCCAGCGCGCACCCAGCGGATGTAACCCTACCGAGAACGAGAAGCTTAACAACAAATAAGCTACCCCATGCCAGCCGAAAAAGTAATACATAGCCGCGGTAAACGCAACCTGTATAAAAAAGTTGGTGATTACCCAGCCATCAACGCTTTTAATTTCTTTTAAGCGCGATAACCTGAAAAATTGAAAAAGTGGAAAGAACAGCAGCCAAAGCGCTTTGCCAAAAAAACTGTTATTGATTAACTTGGCTTCCCATTTACTTGGTAAATCGGCATCTAACTCGTGAATACCCTGGAACGAATGATGTTTCAGGTGAAAATGCTCGAACGATATAGCGCTTGGAAATATCTGCGGCATATTGGCTATCATACTGGCCCAGCGGTTAAACGACCGTTTTTTAAATAATAGCTGATGCGTACACTCGTGTATCATTACAAACAGGGAATGGTCGGCAAAGGCACCTAAAAAATAAGCCACAGCGAAAACCACCCACCACGATTGGTCTGCCACAAACCATGCTGCAACAACCTGGAAAGCCACTAAACCCAATATAGCAAAAATTGTATATGGATTTTTCCCGATCAGGTTACGCAGATGAGGGTATTCCTTTAAAATTTGTTTAGTACGGATTTTGTGTGGTTCGGAGTATTGTGAATAGGTGAAATCTGTCTTTTTTGCCATAATCAGGATTGGTAGCAGCAGTGCAATGCTTAAATTTTATTAATTTATTAATAATATAACGTTACGAAATGATTAATAATTGCAGGTTCTGGTTTGGAAGGTAAGAAAAATAATTAAAACACAGTTAAACTTTCTATCAAATCACTAATTATCAGTTGGTTATTTTTCATCCTAATACAGGGGTATCAATAAAAAGTTAGGACAGGGACAGATATAAAAAAAATCCCCCGCCTGGCGGCAGGGGATCCGGTTACAACTTCCTCAAGTTGTAACCAACCTAAACCTTATCACACTAACATAACGGTGTATTTTGTATTTTGGTTTCCTGCACAATGAATTTTTTTTATTTATCTGTCAAATCACCGCCGATTCGCAAATATATGTGGGTACTATGCCGGTGGCATTTATGCGGGTTTCGGCATCAAGGGGCTGTGTATTGCCCGATAATACCAGCACCGTATCCAGCCCGAATTTATTACCGCCCATAATGTCGGTTTGCAGGGTATCCCCTACCATCAGGATATTTTTTTTATCAACCGGCCGTCTGTCGCGGATCAGGTCGAAAGCAAACATGAACATCTGCGAATCGGGTTTACCAAAACGGATGAACTTTTTGCCTACAATGCTTTCTATCATATTGGCCAAACCACCTATGGCTATGGATACATCGTGCAAATTAAGCGGATATGCCCTGTCTGTATTGGCTACAATAGCCGGGATATTGCGTTTACGTAATATATTAACGCACATATTCAAATCGCTAAACCAATCGAAACCCTCATCATCTAAAAAAACCAGCGCGCTTACTTCGTCTACATTGGTAGCATCAACCTGACTGATAGGCAAGGTATGCAAACCCGAGCTTTCGATATAATGGGCCGAATCGGGCGTACCCAGGTAGGCAACAATCCCTTTGGGTACTTTCAGATCCAGGTACTCTTTAGCCAGCATACCCGACGAAATAATTTTATCGTGGGTAATAGCCGTAAGCCCTTTACTATGGTACGATTCGGCCAACTGGAACGGACTGCGCGATGCATCATTGGTAACAATATAGTACTCTTTGTTTTGCGCTTCCAGGTAAGCAAAGGTACGTTCGATGCCCGGGACTAAACCCTTATAGTTTTTCACAACGCCAAACGCGTCGAAAAATATAATATCGTATTGGTCAATTATCGATTTAAAATCACGGGTTTGCATCGTTTATTTAAGTTTTAAAGCATCAATCAATATATCGGCATTAAAATCCCGCTCAACCGATGGCAGGTAAATATCAAAGGCCTCGGCCTGTAGTTTGGCAGCATATTGCTCGTTAAAAAAGTATTTGCCGTCTTTTATCACATAATTAAGGATAAAAAAGCGGTAAACTTCCTTTAAAAACCGCAATTCATCGGCTTTTATTGGGTTTACTTTATGATATTCCTGCAAAAACAGGATAAACCGCGGCTCGTTCATGGTGTTGATACCATAGCTAAAAACAGTACGGTCGCCTACATCTGATACCACCCGGCTGAAGAAGTAAAAATCGAGCATGCGGTAGCTCATCCTAAACCAATCGTAATCCCAGCGCGAATACAGTTCCAGCTTATCAGTGACCGAAAAATTGCCAATGTTCCAATCGATAAAAACCGGAATGATCTCGAAAGTATTTACATTGTACTTCGACCGGTTTTTCAGAAACTGATCGCAGTGGTATTTCAGAAAATCGGCCTGCATGCGTGTGCCAAAACTCTTTTCGTTCTGCTCAATTTGCTGTAACAGGGCATTAATATCAGTCCGGAGGGTTTTAGATGATTTTGGCAGTACGTGCCTCAGCCTGGAACAGGCCTTATGGAATTTACCGATCTGCTGGCCGAATTTTTTAATATGATCGTCGGACAAACGGCGTGGCAGCCTTTCCAGTATACGGGTTGGATTGTAAAAAACCACCCAGGCGTCCTTGCCGCCCTGTTTGTACTTGTAAATATAAACCCGGTTATTTTTTAACAGAGACTTTGCCAGCAGGTTTTCAAACGGGTAAAGCAGGTTGTTTGATAGACTGTGGATAATCCGGTGATCTTCCTTAAAATACTCGTACTTACCAAAGTTAGATAGCTTGGCAATAATAATATCATCGTCATCAAAAGTAATTTTGAAAACATGATTGGTTGAAACCTGCGCGCTGATATCTTCAATGGTACTGATCGTCTTTGAAGCATCATAACCTTCCCAGGCTTTTTTTATAATTAAATTGTAGTTCATTTAGATCTTGTTGGGTGTTTGTGCAATGGTGGCAATTTAACCACAAAGATTCTGTGTTAGTTACCAAATATAATTTACATTTGTTTTATTCAAGGCGGCTTTAAGCCAGCCTGTTTAGGGCGGTTCATCTTTGTGATGTTACCGCTCTAACTATTTTGCACCTCTTCAATCTTTTTTTGAACTGTGTTTTTTATATAGTCTTTATCAAAAGGTTTATCTGTTTTATAAATCATATAAATCAGTTCCAGTAATTTTCTTTGTACAGCTACGGCTGCCTTCATTTTTATCCCATGCTTTGATACCAGGCGCACAAACACTGCTTTATGCTGTTCATTGAACCTCATGGCGGCCAGTGCAGGCATGTACATTGCTTTGCGTAAATGCCTGTTCCCCCTTTTGGATATTCTTGGCTTGCCTTTTACAGATGTGCCTGAATCCTTTAACCGGATATCCAGCCCGCTGTAACTGACCAGTTGCCTTTTGTTTTTGATCAGTTCAAACCCATTTGTTTCTGCCAGTACGGTAACCGCTGTCAGTTTGCCTACGCCGGGTATAGTGGTGACGGTATTTATCTTTTTGACCAGATCGGTGTCCTTTTTGACTATTGCGGCTATCTCTGCCCTGATCTCCAGTTCCTGTTTGTTGATCAGGGCCATACGTTTAGTCATCCGCTGAATACTGCTTCCATTAGGGAATGCTTCGGCTTTTTCAGCATGCAGCTGGTTTTTCAATACCGTACGGTCGGCAATCAGTTGATCCCTTTCACGGGTTAGCTGCCTGAGGTCCCTGAATACCTTCTTTGGCTTTTGCCAGGCATCCAGTTTCCTTTCCAGCCCAAACCTGCATATGGCCTGTGAGGCGGTCTTATCAGTTATGGTCTTTACCTCCAGTGTCCTGAAGTAATTACTGATCTTGTTGGGAAGGACAATACTGATATGATGAGCAAGGTCAGACAGGTGATAAGCAAGTTTTTCGTGATAAACACCTGTGGCTTCCATTACATAACCTGCCGGTACCTGCTTCTCTGTATGTTTGCTTACCCAAACCAACAATGCTGCAAACCCGGAGGGTTTATTGGCGAATGTCTTAAAAGCATAAACCTCTTTCTCCAGCATCTGGTTAACCCGGCCAAGGGATACCACCAGTTCATTTTGTGCCACGTCGATACCGGCAACTTGTTTTAAGATGTTTGTCATCAATATTGAGTTTAATTAACCTAAGTGAATAACCTTCCTTCGTCTTGTCTCCTGGTTGGATATTCTGGATATATCGCTGCGCAATATTCCTTACATTCTGTTCAGACTCTAAAAGGTAAAAAAGAATGAGGCAATATCTCTGTGCGAACATGCCTTATAAGTTGTTTGGACACGAATCAGCTCTCACCCTTTTTCACTTAAGTAACCTAATTTACCCCTTTTGAGGGTCGATAACAAACATAGGAGGACACAAAGATTTTTTCACAAAGTTCACAAAGATATTCTATGTGTTTAATTGGTTTGTTTTAGGACACAAAGCTAAGTTTATAAAGAGCCATTTATAATCCTTTTAATACCGTCTTTGAGTTTAATTACATTAAAATTCATTAGTAAACCTAACTTATAATTACCTAATCTCATATAAGTTAATGTTTGCGCCGAATGTACATCGTTCAAAGCTTCTACGCTTTTAATTTCAATTAGCAATTTGTTTTCCACTAAAAGGTCAAGCCGGTAACCAACATCTAACCTCATTTCTTCAAAAATTAAGGGCATCTGTTTTTCTTTTTCAACATATAAGCCCGATTTTACTATTTTGTAGTACAAGCATTCCTTATAAGCGCTCTCCAACAATCCTGGCCCCAAAACTTTGTGTACCTCTATACCTAACCCAATAACAACATTAGAAATCTCTTGTTCAGTCATAAAAGCTTTGTGCTCTTTGTGTAAACTTCGTGTCCTTTGTGGTTAAATTGCCGCAAACACCCATAATTACTAAATTATCTCGAAATACCGCTTCAATTCCCAATCGGTTACTTGCTTGCTAAACTGCCTCCACTCCCACAGGCGGGTATTGGTAAAGTGCTGCACAAAATCATCGCCGAATAGTTCTTTAGCAATTGCTGATTGCTGCATGGCATTAGCAGCATCCTCCAGGTTAGTATGTAATTTGCCGTTGGTAATATCCTGATAGCCATTGCCAACGGTTGGTTTAATATTCAGTTCCAGTTTATATTTGATACCATACAAACCCGAAGCCAGCGCTGCCGACATGGCCAGATAAGGATTAGTATCCGATCCCGGGATACGGGTTTCCAGCCGGGTGTGCTTAACGGTGTCGTTAATAATACGGATAGCTGTAGTGCGGTTATCTATGCCCCAGGTTATGGTGGTTGGCGCCCAGGCGCCTTCAACTAAACGCTTATAACTGTTAATGGTTGGGGCGTACATGGGCAATATATGTGGCATGCAATGAAGCTGGCCTGCAAGATAATGCTTATGCAAATCGCTCATTTTGTTGGCATCAGCCGCGCTGTAAAACAGGTTTTCAGTTTTATCTTTATTCCATAAACTTTGGTGAATGTGGCCGCTGCAGCCCGGCAATTCGGCATTCCATTTAGCCATAAAAGTAGCCATAATACCATGCCTCGAAGCAATTTCCTTAACAGCGGTTTTAAACAACGTCGCTTTATCTGCAGCAGCTAAAACATGGTCATGAATAATGGCGGCCTCATACACGCCCGGCCCCGTTTCGGTATGCAGGCCTTCAATGGGTACGCCAAAATCGGTTAGCAGGTTAAACAGATCATAATAAAAACCACTATACTGCGATGGGCGTAAAATGGAATACCCAAACATACCCGGCGTAATAGGCTTAAGTTTAGTAAACTCTTTATCCTGCAGGCTTTGTGGCGTTTCGCTAAAGTTGAACCATTCAAACTCCTGCGCAAATTCGGGGTGATAGCCCATGCTTTGACACTCGGCTGCAACACGTTTCAGTAAACTACGCGAACATGCGGCCACACTGCTGCCATCGGGCTGGGTAAAATCGGCCAGGAAAAACGTTTGCCCATCCTGCCAGGGGATATTGCGGAGGGTAGACAGATCTATACGGGCATACTTATCCGGATAACCCGAATGCCAGCCGGTAACTTCAACATTATCATAACAGGCATCGCTGCTGTCCCAGCCAAAAACCACATCGCAAAAACCGTAACCATCTTTCAGCCCGTCTAAAAACTTATCGCGATGAATCAGCTTGCCCCTCAGTACGCCATCTATATCGGCAAAGGCAAACTTTATTTTTTGTATATCCTTATCTTTTATGTAAGCGGCAATTTGTTGCGTATCCATATTAAATCAGCGTATATATGTGTACCGGCAAGATAAAAATAAAGGCTTAATATTGTTCCACCGGGCCTTATTACTTATTTTGCTTAGGGTTATAATTTGATGCAAAAGTACGTAATGGAAAGCGATTGTAAATATTTGTTTGTATACGGATCCTTGTTAGATAGCGATAACCAGTTTGGCGCGTATTTAAAAAACAATAGCTCATTTTTTACTAAAGGCAGTTTCCCCGGACTTTTATATGATCTGGGCGAATATCCCGGCGCTGTTTACAAAGCTGAAATTACCGACCGGGTTTATGGGGATATTGTTTTATTAAACGATAATCCGAGTGTACTGCAAACGATTGATGAGTATGAAGGCTATGGTGAAGAAGAAGAGCAGCCCAACTTGTTTGTAAGGTTTTTGGTGCCTGTGGATACCACATCAGGTATTGTGGATTGCTGGGTGTATCTGTATAATTTACCGGTTGATGGATTTAAACAAATCCGATCCGGCAAGTATAAACAAAACCTTTAAATGGTGTCATGCTGAGCTTGTCGAAGCATGGTGGGCAGGGCCGGCCGCGCACCCTTCGACAAGCTCAGCATGACACCCAATTCAATAAAAAATGCCCCTCCGATAGATCAGAGGGGCATTTTTTATTAGTTATAATATGTAATTACAATTTTGCTGATTTTACAGTTTTGATAATCACAGCTGCAACTTTGTATGGATCGGCAGCCGAGTTAGGGCGACGATCTTCCAGGTAACCACTCCAGTTATGCTCAACAGTGTAAAGCGGGATACGGATAGAAGCACCACGGTCAGATACACCATAGCTAAAATCGTTGATAGAAGCAGTTTCGTGTTTACCGGTTAAACGTTTGTCGTTATCGGCACCGTATACAGCTACGCACTCAGCAACCGCAGGGCGGAAAGCTTCACAAATTTTGGTGAATGTTTCTTTGCTGTTTGCAGTACGTAAAGTAGTGTTTGAGAAGTTAGCGTGCATGCCCGAACCATTCCAGTCTAATGTACCTAATGGTTTACAATGCCAGTTGATGGCAACGCCATAGCTTTCGCCAATACGCTCTAATAAATAACGGGCTACCCAAATTTGGTCGCCTGCATCTTTAGCGCCTTTAGAGAAGATCTGGAATTCCCATTGTCCGGCAGCAACTTCAGCGTTAATACCTTCAACATTTAAACCAGCCTCTAAACAAACGTCTAAGTGCTCTTCAATAATTTCGCGGCCAAAAGCGTTGTTAGCACCAACAGAACAGTAGTAAGGGCCTTGCGGACCTGGGTAGCCACCTGCCGGGAAACCAAGAGGTTTATCGGTTTTAGGATCCCACAGGAAATACTCCTGCTCAAAACCAAACCAAAAATCGTTATCGTCGTCCATAATTAAAGCACGGCCGTTAGACTCGTGTGCCTTACCTGTTGAATCTAAAACTTCACACATTACCAGGTAGCCTTCTTTTCTTTGCGGATCAGGGCAAATAAACACTGGTTTTAGTATACAATCTGATGAACCACCCGGTGCTTGTTCGGTTGATGAACCGTCAAAGCTCCAATTTGGGCAATCTTCTAATTTGCCGCTAAAATCTTTCTCAATTTTTGTTTTGCTGCGCAGGCTTTGTGTCGGTTTGTAGCCATCCAGCCAGATGTACTCTAATTTTGCCATTTTTGAACGTATTTCTTGGGTTATTTAAGTTTATATAGATTATTTAATGAACAAATCTAATATTTTCGACTAAATTATAAATTTTTTATTATTTATCTTATTTTTTTTAAAAAAAATCAGGATATGTGAAGTAATTATTAAAAATGTGGAAAATAAACAACACAATGAGCCAAAATCAGCAAAACACCAAATTATATTTCCCTAAAAAACCAAAGTAAAACCGTTAAAACCGGGACAAAAAAAATCCCCCACCGGGCGGCGGGGGATACATAGCATGTTTTCTTGCACAAAAACATACTAACCAAAACCTAATCGATGTAAAAATGGGCTTTCTTTATGAAGAAAGTGTGAAGAGCCATTGAGTCTTAAGTCAAAAGTTCGAAGTCTTAAGTCGCCAAGTAATTTCAGCTTAGACTTCGAACTTTTGACTTGAGACTTCCGACTTATAAAGACACCCCCCGCTTCCACGGAATAAAATCATCCTGCCCGTGGGTTACCGCGCTTACTTCTACCTCGCCGCTGGCCACCTTTATTACGTAATCTAAAATACGCGCGCCTGCTTGCTGTATGGTTTCGTCGCCTTCAATAATGCTGCCGGTATTTACGTCCATAATATCACTCATCCTGTTATAAAGGCTGGTGTTGGTAGCTATTTTAACTACGGGTACAATGGGGTTACCGGTAGGCGTACCTAAGCCGGTAGTAAACAATACAATATTAGCGCCCGATCCTACCTCGGCCGTGGTTGATTCCACATCGTTACCCGGGGTACACAATAAGTTCAGGCCGGGTTTAGTTACTTTTTCAGGATAATCCAATACGTCAACCACCGGCGATGTACCGCCTTTTTTGGCTGCACCTGCCGATTTGATGGCATCGGTGATTAAACCATCCTTAATATTACCCGGCGATGGGTTCATATCAAAACCCGAACCTGCTTCTTCAGCACGCTGAGCATAGGTGCGGATCAGGCTGGTAAAGCGCTCGGCTTTGGCGCTGTCTACACAGCGGTCTACAATATTTTGCTCCACACCGCACAGTTCAGGGAACTCAGCTAAAATTACTGAACCACCTAAGGCAACCAGCAGATCGGAGGTATAACCGATAGCCGGATTAGCCGATAGTCCTGAAAAACCGTCCGAGCCACCACACTCCAACCCGATGGTCAGTTTGTTTAATGGCGCCGGTTTGCGTTCGTTTTGGTTGGCTTGTATCAGGCCGGCCAGGGTTTGGCGCAGGGCCTGCTCAATCATTACCGATTCTTTACCTGTTTTTTGCTGATCGATCACATACAGCGGTTTGCTGAAGTTAGGATCGCGTTTAGCAATTTCTTCCGTCAATATACTTACCTGCGCGTTTTGGCAACCTAAGCTTAACACCGTAGCGCCGGCCACGTTAGGGTGTGTAATGTATCCGGCCAATAAACCGCACAGCGTAACCGAATCCTGACGGATACCGCCACAGCCACCCTCGTGAGTTAAAAATTTGATGCCATCAACATTCGGGAACACTTTTGGTGTTTTCCCGCTGCCCTGCCCGCCTTCTATTTCGGTATATAAAACTTCATCAATACTAACGCCATTTTGCACCATATTGATCAGTTGCTGGGCCTTCACCTCGTAAACCTGTTTACGGCCATAGCCTAAGGGTTTAACCAGGGCTTCTTCCAAAACCTGCACGTTGCGGTTCTCGCAAAACACCATTGGTATGACCAACCAGTAATTGGCTGTACCCACGCTGCCATCGGCACGATGAAAACCGTTGAAAGTCCTACCCTGCCATTCACTCACATCCGGGCTTTGCCATTGGTGATGATTGCTTTCGGATAAAAAACTATTGGCCGCGTGTTTAATATTTTTAGTAGATAATAAACCACCGGCAGGTATTTCGCTTTGGGTTTTGCCCACCAGTACGCCATACATAATTACATCGGCACCCTGCGGCAGGGTATTAATGGCAAACTTATGTTTAGCCGGGATAAATTCGGTTACGGTATAGATTACACCCTCGTACTGTACTTGTTCATCTGCCTGCAAATCGCGCAGGGCTACCAATACATTATCATTGGGGTGTACTTTTAATATGCTTTGTTTCATTTGTTATTTAGCCAAACTTTTTAATTCGATATGCTCCAAAACCTCCAGCGCGCCCTGATTTGCAATTGCTTCCAGTTGCTTTGCAACGGCGGCTTCAAAACCGGGTAAAGCGGTCAGGTCGGTATCCCAAAGGGTTTTATTACTTAAAACGTTTTTAACTACCTGTTGTGTATCGGCGTTTGTCCATGCTTTGTAAAAATATTCGGCCTGGCTGTCGGTCACCACATATTCGTTACCGTTCACTTCGCCCACAAATTTACCATCTATTTTGTTCACTTTCATAAAACGGATAAAAGCGGCAAAACCAAGGGCTATCAGTTCGGGCACGGTTTGCGATTTTTTATAGTGATTAAGCAATAACGGCAATACCCGCATCTTAATTTTAGACGAATATTGTGCCGATATACTGATCCACTGATGCTCGATATTAGGGTTGCGGAACCTGTCCAGCACCTTATAGGTAAAATCGTCGGTTTCTTCGGTAGTTACTTTGTATGGTATAGCCGGGGCAATATCGCTACGCATCAACTGTTTAATAAACTGCGAAAATGGCTCGCTATCCATAGCCAGCTTAACGGTTTTAAATCCCGAAAGGAAAGCTACCGCGCAGCTTAAAGTATGTGTGGCATTCAATAAACGCAGTTTCAATTCACGAAACTTTTCAATATCCGGCGTAATCACCACGCCTTTATCTGTTTGGGCAAAGGTTAATACCGATGCTATTTTCTCGTCCCCCTCTATTGCCCACAGGCTGTAAACTTCGGATACGATGCGCAGGTCGTCTTCGTAACCACACTCCGCAGCCAATTCCTTAGTAGTAGCGGCATCGGGTTTACCCGGCACAATACGATCTACCAACGAATTGCAAAAATGATTGCAGCCTTCCAGCCAGTCCATAAAGGCGGGCTCCAGTTTATTTAAATGGGCCAGCTCCAGGATGATCGACTCCAGCTTTTTGCCGTTATCAACAATCAATTCGGTTGGCACGATCACCAATCCGCACTTATCGCTGCCGTTAAAGGCCTTGTAACGCTCGTACAATACAGCTAATAACTTACCCGGGAAAGATACCGGCGGGTGTTTGCGAATATCGTCCTGCACCAGTTGGATCCCAACTTCGGTAGTATTAGATATTACCACCTGCAAATGCGGACTGTGGGCTACCTTCAGTATTGCTTCCCAATCCTTACCGGCTGATAATACCCGGCTAATAGCCGAGCAAACCATTTGTTCGTCAACCTCTTTACCCTCTTCAATTCCCTTAATATATAAGGTATACAAACCATCCTGTTTATCAAATTCATCAGCCGAACCGGTATCGGTTGATTTTACAACTACCACACGGCCATTAAAAATACCGTTGCGATTGGCTTTATCAATAAAGTAATCGGGCAGGCCGCGCAGCAAAACACCGGTACCAAACTGCAGTACTTTTTCGGGCAGGTTAAACAATTGTTCGTCAGGAACGATCAAGCCCGGAACGTTGATCTTCTTTATATTATATCTGGATAAAATCATGATCTCTTTTAAATTAATTCTGTAAATATTTTTTGGCCCAAAGCGGATAATCCTTATCCAGTAATTGCTTTGGCCATGTACCATACCAGGCATAACCTGCACGGCGTTCAACTTCTATCTCGGTCACGTTATATTTCTTCTCGCTGGTACGGCCCGAAAAGAAGGGCTTATTGGTACCAATTTCATAATAACGGGCCCAAATGGTCGAATTGGGATCGGCTACCAGCACAGCATCTTTACCGCCGGGCTGGTTAGCGTCTTTAATATGTTCAAAACGGTAGCCTGTAATCTTCACCGCGTCAAACCATTCTATAGCGCTTTTAACAGCGAGCTTTATTTCGGGTGATGGATTGGGCACCTTCATCAAAAACTTTACAATCTCGGTTGATTCCGCCGGGGTGATACCCACCAGTTCAAACTTTCGGGCCATGATAGGCTTCAGTGTATTTCTATCGTACTGCTGGTTCCAGCCGGTAAGTTTGCCGTTTACAACAATTTGTGTTTTTAAAATACAGTCAATCCCTTTTTTAATCGCTTTCGCGGATGGTTCAACCAGCGTTGGGTCAACCACATCAAAGCCGTTCTTTTTGTTAGCCACATTATCCAGTATTTGCATTACATGCATCATGGCGTTATCGTTAAAAGTAATAGCGGCACGATAGAGGCTCGAATCAGGATAATATTGCGGCCAGCCGCCTTTGGCATTTTGGGCCTTTAATAAATACCGGATCCCTTTTTCGGCAGATTGCAGGTAGGTTTTATTACTGGTTTGTTTATAAGCTTTAACCAGGTAATTGATCTCTTTAAAAGTAGCTTCATTATCAATGGTCGCATCAATTTTATTGATGTCGGCCAGTGTTGCCTGTTTTTCTGCAGCAGATAGTTTTTTAGTATAATCTACCTTTACCTCTTTCACTGCTTTAGGCCAGCCCCCTACCGCACGCTGGTAAACCAGCATATTTTCGGCAATAGAATCTGTTTTGGTCTGTGCGTAGCTTATACTTACTACAGCCATTGCTATTACTACCATCCATATTAATCTGCCTGCACTTCTCATCTTTTTTAATTTGTTAAAGGGTTCCATTTTTTATCCATGGCCCATACAGCATCAATACTGTTAGCGGTGGGCATCCCCGCTGCTTCCTTCAAATTATCTTTTAACCAGGCATAATTACCACCCTGGCGGTGACAATTATAAAAATACACCCGCTTACCGTATTGCACACCTGCCGAACTTGCCGCCTGATAAACAGGTGCATCGGCCATGTTTTTTGCAAATGTGCAGTTGAGCAGGTAAAACTGCGAATCCTTGTGATAGCGCCCCAGTTTAAAGCCGTCGTCGCCACTAAAACTGCAGTCCTTTAGTACTGTTTTCTGTTCCTTATTGCCCGATCCATCATGCCAGATGGCCGCTTCCCTATTATGGCAAATAAACTTACACCCTTCGGCATAGGCCCATCCGCGGGGGCAATAAAAATCAACGCCGCCTTCCATCGTGCAATCCTTAAAATAAAACATCCCGGCCTGGGTGTTCCAGGGACTAACCGTATCCCCGCCATAAGCGCGCAGCGTACAGTTAATCACCTTTAACCGGGTAGTTTCAAACGACCGTAAAGCCATTTGATGGCCATTGCGGGCCACTTTCTTTTGGGTCATTTTGCCATCAACCATACAGCCAATTGTAGTATCGGCCATATGATCAAAACCATAGCTATTAATAATGCTCAGGTTTTTTAGCGTAATATCATTGCCGCGCAGGTTAAGGGTGGCTCCCCCCCAGTCGGTACTGTTACCATCGCAACGCCAAATATCGCGGGCAATAGCCTGGGTAATGGTGGTATTCTTTTCATCCTCGCCCTGCAGTACCACGTGGCTTTTAGTCATAAAAACCTTTTCGCGATAGGTGCCTTTTTTTATAAAGATCACCCTATCGGCCAATGCCGAGTCCGGCAAACTGTTCAACGCCTCCTGTATGGTTTTAAAATCTCCTTTACCGCCGGCATCCACTACTATTTGCTTTTGCGGCACAACACGCGCGTAAACTAACGCGGCGCCAACCAGGCAAAATACAGTTACAGCTATGGCAAACAGTTTTTTCACTTTATTTTTTTACAGCCAATTGTTTAGCCACCCATTTCACCAGGTCATCGGCTGCTTTGTAGTTATCATAATCAGCCGGTAGTTTGCGTCCGTCGGTATATTCATTGTAAAACCATGGGTCGCCAACGGCAAACACGGTGCCCTTACCATATTTGGCCGTAGTGATAATAATATCACCGTTATCCGTTAATGCCGAAACAGCCGGGTGTTTAATTTTAAATGTGCTGATCTCTTTGATATAGATCTTTTTGGCCGTTTTAAAAATAGGGTTACCGGGCTGTATCGCTATAGCCCCGGTTTCAAAATGCGGCGTAGTTACATGGTTACGGCTATCCAGGTTAAACTGCATGCCAAATTTGGCCATCAAGTTATTCAGGTGTTTAAACTCGGCATTGCCGGTATCGTTATTAAATACCAGCAGCACGCCGCCCGCTTTTACCCAATCGCTGATTGCTTTAATATGCGGTGCTTCAATGTATTTGGCATCGGGGTTTTCTTTAGGAATATCAGGATCAACAATGATATATACCGATGCTTTCTTTAAATTATCAGCCGTAGGCGCGGTATATAGTGTTTGTGTTTTGAAGCCGTAGTTATTAAAAATATGACCGAACAGGGAGAAACCGTTATTATCCATTTCTTCCCATTTGTAATGGAAGGATACGGTACGGCCGGTTAATTTTTCTTTCAGATGCTCATCATTAAAATAGCTATCCAGCAATACCGTTTTGCCTTTAGCAGCCGACAGGTTAGCCAAACGCTCCATCTCAACCGAAGCCTGTATAAAAGCGCCGACACCTTTAGGATCATTGGTAATTACCTTCTCGCTCAGATAATACTCGTAGCTGCCATCGCGGTATGGGTTGCCGCCTAAGCCGGCTACGCTTACCGTACCGTTCAGGTTAGTTTGACCATCGGCATCAACGCTGATAAATTGTTTGATAATGCCCTGGTAGGCCTTTTGAGTTACCGCCTTGTAAGTTGCAGGAATATAACCCTGCCTTACACCTTTAGCCAACGCGTAAACAAACATGCACGATGCTGATGCTTCGAGGTAGTTACCCTTCCCGGTAGGCATATTCAATATCTGGTACCACACCCCCGATTTTGGGTCCTGGTATTTTTGGATAGCGGCTGCCAGGCGGTTAACAATGGCCAACAGTGCAGGGCGCTTAGGATGGTTAGCCGGTAACTGATCCAGCACATCAACAATAGCCATAGCATACCAACCCATAGCGCGGCCCCAAAAATGAGGCGAAAGACCGGTTTTAGGGTTAGACCATCTTTCTTTTTTGCTTTGATCCCAGGCATGGTACAGCAAGCCGGTTTTGGCATCGCGCGCGCGGCTCTCCATCAGGATAAACTGGCTGGTGATATCATCAAAATCGGCGGTTTCGCCAAAAGCGTTGGCGTATTCGGCATAAAAGGGTTCGCCCATGTACAGGCCATCCAGCCACATTTGGTTTGGATACCTTTGCTTGTGCCAAAAACCACCTTCGGGTACACGCGGTTGCGATTTGAGCTGATCGCGCAGGATATTAACAGCCTTATAGTACTTTTCAGATCCTAATACATTATAAAGCAGCAGCACCGAACGGCCGCTCAATACATTATCAATATTATAATCCTCTTTTTTATAGCCTTTGATAGTCCCATCGGCTGCAATCAGATGATCTAAATAGTTTTGAATATATGCAAAATACATGCGGTCGCCGGTTTGCTTCCAAACGCCTTCAATACCTCTCATAATCACCCCCTGGTCATAAGTCCATTTAACTTTTGACGAGGTATCGCTCCATAACTTCATGGCGGTAGCGGCCATACGCTGCGAGTAGGGTTTTTCCTGGGCTGTAGCTGCTTGTATAACAAGACTGGTTAACAGGCATAACAAAAATATCTTTCTCATTTATAAATGTTTTTTGTTCCGATAAACTTTATCCGGCACTCTGGCTTTCGGCATGAGCGCTCTTATTTTATTAAATAATTGGTTGTTTTAAAACGCTAATTTGAAGCAATTTTAATAAGTTTTTTATTCTTAAATCAGGTTTGGACGGTAAATAACTGTGCAATCGTTCCCGGCAACGTTGCCGGAATAATTATATCAATATATTTCAAAGGTTATATTTATCCATAAGCTAACCGTCCTGTTGTATCCTGATTAAATTCATCAACATAGTTATTTTCCTGTTACAATACCTCTACCCTATTTACCCTCCGGATCCCAATGATCCTGGCCGCTTAAAATATTTTTAACCGTATATTTTTTAGCTTCCTGCGCCGTCAACTGGTGCGACCAGGCCACCCTTGCTTTAGGGTTGGCTCCCGGCCCTGTGCTTTTGTACTCGGCATAGTAAGCTGTCTTTTCCTTATCGGGAAACATGTTATCACCTTTCCAGGGGTTCCAGCCTTCGGGCAGGATATGGCTGCCCATTTCGGTACGGATATAAACCGTTTTGGCATACGACCGCCACGGACGCCCCAAAAACTCTTTTTTTACTACATCATCGGCTATCAGCTTGCAATCCAACAGTACATATCCGTAGGTTTGCAATTGAGTTGTAGCCGCCGCTGTGATGTAAGAATCGGCCAAACTTTTTATCGTACAGCGCTGAAAAACAACGGTAGCCTCACCAAACAGAAAATCGGTTGTACCTTCAATATAGCAATCCTGATATAACTGGCGCGAACTACCCGTGGCCGTGTAAAGTGTATCCTGATTACCCAAAAGTTTACAGTTTTTAATCATGCAACGGTCGCCCTCCACGTGCAATGCTACCGCCTGGCCTACTCTGCCGGCTGTATTTTCAATGGTCAGGTTTTCGGCTACAAAATTGTCACCGGCTACCAGTACAGTGTAGGAAGTGTAGGTAGACATTTTATCGCGGCCGAAAGCATCCTTGCCACCCGGCACCGGCTTCCCCGAATAATCATTATTGGTGATGATGGTTTTATCCTTATCCTCGCCTATTAACGAGATATGCGTTTTCCATGACGGGATAACCAGTTTTTCGTGATAGATCCCATTTTTGATATAGATAGGCACCTGCTCCTTTCCCAAATCGCGCACGTTATTAATAGCCTCCTGGATGGTTTTAAAATCGCCGCTGCCATCCTGTGCCACCGTGATCTTTGTAAATACCTTAGTAATTGGCTGCGCCTGTATTGCAGCCGCCAATACTAATCCGGAAAACAATAGCATCAATTTCTTCATCTGCTTATTTTATAATGATGGCTTTACTATCGGCACCCGCTTTAAATTCTACTTTGTTTTTCGCTTTAGACGCATCGGTATTGGTTACCATAATGTCCTTGTTGCGGTCGCCGGTAACGCTGAACAGTACATCGGCATTATTGGTATACCTGATGCCATCCAATTTAACATTGCTGCTGTTCTCTACTATAATTACCGGTTTGGTATCCTTACATTCAAAAGTTACATTTTTAAGGGTGATATCGCTGGCTTCAGATATTTCGGCACCTTTGGTAGTTTTCAGCACCACATTTTCAAGATGGATCCCTTTAATGGCCATTTCGGGTAAACCCCTGATCAGTAAACCGCTACCCGCGCCATTGCAAACCACGTTGCTTACATAAAAATCTTTAAACTGTGGCGTGGTAACATCGGCTGCATAGGTTTTAACCGCTATCGTTTTACCACCTTCACCTTCGGCAACAGATTTACCACCGTAGTACATATCAAACAATATGGCGCTGCCCAAAATATCTTTCATGCTGATGTTTTTCACGTAGATCTTCTCTACCACACCACCACGGCCACGGGTTGTTTTAAAACGCAGGCCGATATCGGTACCGATGAAAGTACAATCACTTACAAAGATATTTTTAGCCCCGCCGCTCATTTCGCTGCCAATAACAAAGCCGCCATGCGCACGGTAAACTATGTTGTTACGCGCTATTACATTTTCGGTTGGTTTGCCGCGTTTACGGCCTTCCGCGTCGCGGCCAGATTTAATGCAGATGCCATCATCGCCCGCATCAAAAGTATTACCTTCTATCAGTACGTTCCTGCACGATTCTGCATCCAGCGCATCGCCATTTTGGGCGTTCCACGGATTACGTACCCGTACATTGCGCACGGTCAGGTCTTCGCATAATAAGGTATGCAGGCACCAGGCCGGTGAGTTTTGTACCGTAACACTTTGCAGCAATACTTTCTTACAATTCGTCAGTACCACCATGTTAGGGCGAAAGAAATCTTTCATATCCTGATAATCGGACAATGATTTGCCCGGTTTAAGATAAATGGCTTCCTTATCATTCATCCCTTTCACAAAGCTTGCAGACGGGTACCAGGTTTTGCCGTTCTCGCTCACCACGCCGCCAGATGCAACTTTTGCCTTCCATTCGCTTTCGGTTAGCCTGTCTTTACCAATAGCACGCCATACTTCGCCTGCCCCATCAATAACCCCATCGCCGGTAACGCCGATATTGACCAGGTTAGTACCTGATATAGGCGACTGGTTGCGCGGCGAAGGGTGGCCTTCATAATTACCTTCTACCAGCGGATACTGGCTTTTATCATCGGTAAACTGCAGCATGGCAGCGCGGCTTACATGCAGGTTTACATTGCTCTTTAATACAATGGGCCCTGTTATCCACAATCCCTGCGGAATTAGTACCACACCGCCGCCTTTGGCGCTGCAGGCATTAATAGCGTTGTTGATGCTTTTAGTGTTCAGCGTAATACCATCGGGCTTAGCGCCATATTTTAAAATATTGAAAGTATCTTTTTTAAATACCGGCTGCGCAATTTTAGGCAGGTTGGTCCACGAGTATTCCTTTTGCTGAGCGGATGCAGTTAAGCCGCAGGCACCTAATAAAAGGCCGAGGCAAATTTGTGTTTTGATGTTTATCTTCATGGTTAGTGTTTAGTATTATCTTTTGTCAGGTACAATGTCTTTTATAAAACCCATCTCGTTCAGCCAGGCCTCGCACAGGGTAGTCCACAAACCCGTTGAGCCCGGATTATTGCGCAAGGCAATGGCATGCGCCCCTTGCGGAAAAGCATGAAAGCTGACCGGTACATTATTTTGCAGCAGGGCCTGGTAAAACAGCAGGCTATTCATCGGGTTAACCGTTTTATCATTGATGGCATCCACTATAAAGCAAGGCGGTGTGGTGGGAGTTACCTGCAGTTGCAGGGAATATTTTTTAGCCAGTTTATCAGTAACATTTGGCCCCAACAGGTTTTTACGGCTGCCGGTATGGGCATAGGCTGTGCTCAGATCAATTACCGGCGATACCAGTATCAGGAAGTTGGGTTTAAAGGATATCTTATCAAGGCTATCTTTAAGGGCCGATACATCATCATCGATGGTACCTGCCGATGCTGCCAGATGGCCGCCTGATGACGAGCCCATGATGCCAATTTTAGCGGGATCTATACCCCACCGCGCAGCGTTTGCCCTGATATACCTGATAGCGCGCTGGGCATCCATTAATGGGCCTGTCTCGCGCTGTTTTAAATCAGGCGAGTTTGGCAGGCGATAGTTAAGCACAAATGCCGTAATGCCCATGGTATTAAACCATTTGGCTAATTGCAAGCCGCTTACTACATAAGCCAGCCGCTCGTACCCGCCGCCCGGGCAAATAACCACGGCCACCCCTTTATTCTCTTGCTTACCCGGAAAAAAGGCGTACATGCCCGGCAGCATTACCCGGTAAATGCGCTCGTTAGCTATGCTGTCCGTTAATTTAAGGTGATTGGAATTAGGGATATTATTTTCGGGCCATATCGGGATAAAGTCCTGAGCGCGGGCACCTGCCGTAATCAACAGGCAAAAACAAACCATCAGCAATATTTTACTAAACCCCGCTTTCATCATTTCCCTCATTTTAACGCTTTCCTGGGGTCCCAGTTATCATTACCGCCCAGTATATTTTTCAATGTATATGCTTTTACTTCTTCATCGGTTAACTGACGTGCCCAGGTTACCCGGCCAGCCGGGTTTGCACCCGCGCCTGTATTTTTATATTCGCTGTATCGCGCGGTTTTATAGCTTTCGGTCTGGTTCCAGTTAGCCCAACCTTCAGGTTTAATATGGCTGCCTATATTACAGCGGATATAAGCTACAGCAGCATAAGGCCGCCAGGGCCTGCCTAATGATACCATATGCAGGGCTGTATCTCCTGTTAACCTGCAATCAAAAAACACATAACCGTATGGCTTGTCCTGCGGAGTGCTGGCGGCAGTTACGTGCGAGTTTTTTTTACTGTAGATAACACAATCCTGAAAAACACAGGTTGCAGGGCCAAAGATAAAGTCGGTAGTGCCCTCGATATAGCATTTGTTATAGTATTGCCGGCTATTTTGGCCCGAGGTTAATAAAACATCCTGGAAACCAATAAAACGACAATTGTCAAATATTAACTGATCGCCATTAGCATTTACAGCCACGGCTTGCCCGGCAGTAAACCCCGCATCATTTTGAAACGTAATATTGCGGGCTGTAAAATTAGCGGCATAAATAAAAAATGAGGCCGAACCGGGGGTACTCGTATTCTGCCCGTTAACCGGCGGCATCCCTACATGGTTATTGTAAGTTAATATGGTTTGATCTTTATCTTCGCCAGTAAGTGTAACAAAGGTTTTGGTAGAATCTAATACCAGGCGTTCTTTATAGATCCCTTTCTTTACAAATATCTCAACAGGTTTATTCTTCCCGGCGGTTACGGCGTCGAAAGCAGCCTGCACCGTTTTAAAATCGCCGCTGCCATCTAAAGCTACAATTACACGCTTTTGAGGGTATACATTTGCGCAGCTAATTAAAGCAAACAGGTATATCAGCAGCTTCTTCATTTTGCAGCAGGTGGTACGTTTGGTTTATTGGTGCCGATAACGATACGATCGGCTAATTCCAGTTTTAAAGCCCGGATATCAGCCAATACAATCTGTGCCATTTTACGGGCGCCAAACTCGCTAAAGTGGGTATCGTCTCCCCGTCCGTCAGGGTAATTAGGGTTTTCGCCGGGTTGCAAATAGTTATACAGGAATTTTGAGTTTTCCACTCCCATGGTTTGCAGCAAGGCCTTGCTTTCCTTATCTAAATCTATCAATGGTACCTTTTGATCGGCAGCCAGCTTGCGGATGATCTCGGAATATACCTCATGTGTGCCCACGATATTGCCCGCAGCATCAAATTTACGGCGTGCTACGGGAGTGATCAGTACGGGTACGGCTTGTTTAGCACGGGTTTCATTTACAAAGCGCAGCAGGTTATCATGAAATTGTACTTCGGTAGTGGCCGATGCCTTGGTAGGCACCTCATCATTATGGCCAAACTGGATCAGTACATAATCGCCCTGTTTTAATTTATCGGTGATGGATTGCCACAAACCTTCGTTGATAAAGCTTTTGGTGCTGCGCCCGTTTTTGGCAATATTGGCTACCGTAACTGTATTATTAAAAAAAGCTTTGAACGGCATTCCCCAACCTGTTTCGGGATAGGCTTTAACTTCCTTATCGGCCATGGTAGAATCGCCGGCCAGGTAAACAGTAATGTTGGGTGGTTGTAATGTAAAAGCAAAAAGGCCAATGATACTGATACTTAAAATACAGCATAACAAATATTTCCTGTTTAAAAGCTTCTTCATGGTATTCAAAATTTTATAAGCATTTGGGTTTATCGATGCAAATTAGACTATTGTAAAGCATATCGCTCTCCTTGTCCGTCATGTTTGTTTAGCAAGATTAAGCACTACTAACAGATTAAAAAAGGATATCGCCAACAAAATCTATGCAATCGTTCCCGCCAACAAGGGTATAAACATCGTATATTTTCAATAAGGCATGTTTAAATTTATAAACAATTACCCGTCCCTGTTAAATATATTATCATAGATAAAAAAAGGGGCCGCCAAACGGCAGCCCCTTTTTTATCCTTAGTTTAAATTAATAGCCATAATCTTGTGTCAGCGCGTAATTAGCTGTTAAGGTGGCTGTAGCTAATGGCAGCAACTCGCTGTGGTTTTGCTTGTAAGCATAAGCGAAAACCGTTGTAAATGTGGAGTTAATACCCGATGAACCTAACCAGTTGAGTTTAGTGGTACCGGTTGGCGCCGTTGTTGTAGCCGGCTTGTATAACGAATTCAAAAATATTTTTGAATCATCGGCTGTTGATGTATTGATAGAGTACATAAACTTAGGCAGGGTGGCTACCAGGCAATATGCCGGTGGCGGAGCCATATAACTTGGCGGGGTTATAGCAACCGGAGTTGTTGCCCCCATATTAGCCAGGTTAGCTTTTGTTTCGTTAATGGCTGTAGTTAACAGGTTCCACCGGATCAGGTCGTACTTACGTACAGCCTCGCTGCCAAACTCCAGCATACGCTCCCTTACAATAAATTTAAAGAAACCGTCTTTATCAGTTGGAATGGTTGGCACCAATGCCGCGTTACCACCATGCCCACGCTGACTTACTTCTTTAACAGCGGCAATATCTGCAGCGGACGGGCCATTATTTAGTTCATTATCAGCTTCGGCATACATCAGTAGTATGTCTGAAAAGCGCTGGATCACCCAGTTTAAGCCCAGGTTAGCGGCGGATGAACCGGCTGTAAATGTGGGGTTGGTTAACCATTCCTTGCGCCATTTACCATCAGTTATCGCATTTATCGCGTGGCCTTTACGGGTTAGCAGGTCGGTATTGGTTTCATAAGGTACCGATACTACATCACGCCTTACGTCGGTTGAATCGAACATGTAGAAATAAGTAGGCAAAATGGTTAGGGCACCACCGCCAACCGAACCAAACTTGGTGCCATTATACGTACCTAATTTACTATCGGTTGATGCAGTTGAACCGCCCATTGCTACCTGGAACATCAGTTCGCCGCTTGGGTCGTTGGCGTTATGCCCGCATACGTAATCTTTCCAAACCGATTTATAGCTTGGGTTTAGGGTATGCTGATCTCTCCTTGCCATCAATTCGGTACATTCCTGCAAAGCTATCTGATAATAAGTTTTATAATCAGCACGGCGTTCCATGGTAGTTGTAGCTCTCCTTAAAGAATAACCACCTCTGAACATCGCGATACGCGCCCTTAAACCTTTAACAGTTCCTTTTGTGATCCGCTCATCGGCCACATCGCCAATAGCACCTAATTCTGTTCTCCATGGCACCAGGCTTTCGGCCTGCAGCAAATCGGCCAGGATATGATTGTAAATCGTGTCGCGATCTGTTTTAGGTAAATATAAGTTTGTTAGCTGGGCCGATGGTACACGCTGCTCGGGCACATCGCCAAAGTTACGTACCAGTTCAAAATAATACTGGGCCCTCAGGGTTAAAGCTTCGCCATACAAGCGTTTTAGCTGACCTTTTACCTGGGTAGACCCTGTTGTATACAAATCCATTTTGGGGATATTATCAATGCAGATATTAGCCCTTTCGATACCTGAATAAGATTGGTTGTAAACCGGCGCTAATTGTGTATTGGATGGAAATAAATAATAACGTGAAATATTCCGGCGTTCGCCGTCATCAGTAGTACCGCCGGCACCCATCATTTCGTCGCTATCGTATGGATAGTACATGCTGATACGGATACCATATCCATAATCGCCGGCAAGGTTATTATAAGCCCCCATTACCGCGCTTTTAGCAAAAAACACACTATTGCCAAAAACCAGGCTATTATCAAAAGAGGATAGTGGTGCCGGCGACAAATATTTTTTGCAGGACACAAAACCAATAGCTACTGCTATAACAGCTATCAGGATCCTTGTTTTTAAAATTATATTTTTCATTTTAATATAGTTTACTGTTAAAATGTAACATTAAGACCTAAGAAATAGGTACGACTTTTAGGATAAGCGGAGTAATCAACATTTGGGGTTAATGGTGATGAGCGCCTTACGCTAACTTCCGGATCGTAACCTGAATAACCTGTAATGGTAGCTATATTGGTGCCTGTGGCGTATACACGCAAGTTAGCTATTTTTAATTTACTGGTTACACTTTTTGGCAGGCTGTAACCTACAGTTAGTGTATTTAATCTCAGGTATGAAGAGCTTTCAACAGCAAATGATTGTGGCTGATTATACTCAACACCAGTGCCGGGGTACCAGTATTTGGGGTCAGGGTTAATCGCATTCAATACATCGGGCGCTGCACCTACTACAACTGTACCAACTGTGGCCTGTGTACGTGCGCCGGTTGTTGGATTGGCATAGTGCCAGCGATCGTTAAAAATGGATAATAAGTTAGCTCCGTTTGAGTAACCGCTGGTGAACTCCATTTTGTTATCATTAAATACATTGCCACCATACGAGTAGTTCATGGTAACGCTCATATCAAAGTTACCGTAGGTAAAGCTTTGGTTTAAGCCGCCAATAAACTTAGGTAATGCATGGCCGATAACTACGTAGTCGCTCGCGTCAATTTTTAAATCACCATTCTGGTCAACAAACTTCATACTCCCCGGCTGGGCCAGCGTAAGGCTGGTTGGGATGCCAGCTTTTAAAGTATATTGCGTTGTTGCAAACGGAAGGGCAGCATTGCTATAAGCGGTTGTATTAAAATCGGATGTTTTGTAATAGCCATCGTTTACCAAGCCGTACATGGTACCAACCTGCTCGCCAACTTTAACTAAAAAGTCGGGGTTTGCGTTTGAGGCGCTAAACCAACCTGAGTTTTGGGTAAATGAGTTTACCTGGCCTAAGCTTTTAATAGTATTACGGTTAAATGAGATATTCCAGTTAGCATTCCATGTAAATTTCTTGCTCCTGATCACAGCTGCAGATATCTGGAACTCCAAACCTTTATTTTCGGTTGAACCTACGTTTTGAAATTGGTCGGTTTCACCGGTATTAGTCGGGATCTTATTGCTGATCAGCAGTTTGCTGGTTACATTATCATAAACATCGATAGATGCCTGGATACGGCCATTTAAAAAGCCCATATCAACACCCAAGTTTTTTGAAAT
Organism: Mucilaginibacter sp. GW821-FHT07H05; assembly: GCF_059418485.1. Lineage (NCBI taxonomy): Bacteria > Pseudomonadati > Bacteroidota > Sphingobacteriia > Sphingobacteriales > Sphingobacteriaceae > Mucilaginibacter > Mucilaginibacter sp. GW821-FHT07H05. The sequence continues at coordinate 70,729 of NZ_JBWKPY010000003.1, read as the reverse complement.
TAACGTTTCCCATTGCAGCAGCGGGTTACCTAATAAAGTTGTTGGGCCCACGCCGCCAACCAGCACATCATTTAAATAATATGGCTTGCCGGTGGTTAACGTTTGCAGGTACGAGAATGGTGTGATACGGTTATTACCCGCGGTACCATAACTTACCCTTAGTTTTAACTCGGATAATAATTGCTGTTTCTTCATGAAACTTTCTTCGGTAACCTTCCAGGCAAATGAACCTGATGGGAAGTAACCCCATTTTTTTGCAGGGCCAAATATCGAACTGGCATCTGCACGAAAAGTACCCGATACGATGTATTTGTTATCCCAGGTAAAGTTAAGCCTCGAAAAAACAGAAAGATTATGCACAGGTACTTCAGATGAAGTAGGTGGCGGTTCGCTTGCACCCGCCGGGGCAGCTGCCAGGTTTAAGTTGGCAAATGCCTGCTCCTGTGTAATACCTGCCGGGAAATACCTTAATTCTAAATAACTGGCCTTGGCATTGGTTTGATAAGTTTCCTGGCCTACTAAAACGTTCAGCGCGCCTTTTGACTTAAGGAAAGCGCCATTATTATAACTAATCGTATTAGAATTATTAATAGTAACAGTTTGCCCGGTTGTTATACTTAACACAGGCATGGTATTATAAGCCCGCGCGTTTGAAGTAATCGTGTCATCAAAAGCCTTGTTCTGTGCATTGCTGACATCGTACGATATTAACGATTTGATAGACAGGTTTTTTACCACATTATAAGTAACGTTACCATTTAGGTTTAAAACGTTGGTTGCGTTTCTGCGGTAAATAGCTGGGATTAAGGCTAATGGATTAGTTAATGCCAAACCATTGCCCGGGTTTAGCGTAAGCGTTTGGAAAGCATCATAATCATCCAGATCCTTGCCGGGCTGTAAAAATGGGGTATAACGGACGATCTGGCGAAGGTTGTTTGAACCCGAACCACCAACATCCGATGTACCGGCGCCATTGATAACCCTGTTATTATAACGGGCGTTAAAGCCTATTTTAAATTTATTAGAAACGGTTTGATCTAAACGGAAGTTTAATACCTGCCTGTTAAAATCAGACCCGATTAAAATGCCCTGTTGCGCATCCTCGGTAAGGCTTAAATTATACTGCGTTTTATCGGTACCGCCGCTTAAACTTAAGTTATGTGTTTGCTGCACAGCTTTACGGCCAAACATCACTTGTTGCCAATCGACAAAGGGGACGTTACGATAGTTTTTAATGGTATCAAAGTTGCTGCCTAAGCGGGTAAACCTGGATAACGAAGCCGAGTCGCCGGTTAAACGGAAACGCTCGTACTGGTATTCAACAAAATCATACGGGTTCATTACCGATAATTTATTAGCCAGTTTTTGAATACCCGCGTTAGCATTATAAGTAACCGTGAATTTTCCGTTGGTATTTTTGCCGCCTTTGGTAGTAATTAATACTACACCATTTGAACCACGCGCACCATAAATTGCTGTTGATGCGGCATCCTTTAAAACGTCGATAGATGCGATATCCTGCGGTGCTAAAACATTTAAGGCGTTTTCAACCTGTACACCGTCAACAATAAATAATGGCGATCCGCTTTGGGTAATAGAGTTACGCCCGCGAATGTTAATATCAGCGTCTGAACCCGGCGCTCCTTGCGATACGGTGATCTGTACGCCCGCCAGTTTACCTTCCATAGCTTCAGCTAACGAGTTGCTGGGGTTATCTCTTAAGTCTTTAGCCCCTATTGAAGTTACTGAACCTGCCAGGTCGCCCCTTTTTACAGTACCGTAACCAATGGCTACAACTTCGCTCAATTGCTGTGCCTCTATAGTAAGCGTTGCAGATACACTTGTTTGCCCGGCAGGTACCGCTACCTCTATTGATTTATAACCAACAGACCGGATAACCAGCACAACTGTACCACTTGCCGGTACATTCATTTTAAAATTACCGCTCAGGTCGGTTTGTGTGCCGCCTGATGTTCCTTTGATCTGTACGGTAGCAGCCGGGATCGGATCCTTGCTCCCTTTCTCCGTTACCTGGCCGGTAATTTGCCGGGTTTGCGCCGATGCCGTTCCGCATAGAAACAGCAATAAGCATAATTGAAGTAAAAATTTATTCATAATTTAAATTGGTTTATAACATTAAGCTCTTGTAAAAATTTAATACATACCACAAACCAGCGCATGCGGGCAAACAGCATATAATTCTGGAAAAACTTTATTTGTTAATTATAAATTGGCTCTGTAATCGATTGTGCGTTATATTAATAGATTACAAGACAAGGTTAAGGACTCCTGCTAAATAAAAAAAGTTTATCGCTGATTAAATTCATGCAATCGTTCCCGGAAACGTTTGCATAAAATTTACGGACCGATATTTATGATTAAAATGCTACTTTAGCGGTACAAATGTTCGAATCGTATACTATAAAGGATATTGCTAAAGCGCTTGGATTATCTACATCCACCGTATCAAGGGCTTTAAATGGCAGTTATGAAATTGGCGCCGAAACCAAAAAACTGGTGCTGGAATATGCCGAAAAAATAAACTACCGCCCCAACCCTATCGCGTTAAGCTTAAAGGAGCAAAAAAGCCATTCCCTTGGCGTAGTAGTTGCCGAAGTGGCCAACAATTACTTTTCGCAGGCTATTAACGGTATCGAATCCATCGCCTACAACCGCGGTTATCACGTTATTATTACCCAAACACACGAAAGCTACGCGCGCGAAACGGCCAATGTGCAGCACCTGATCTCCAGGCATGTGGATGGCTTGCTGGTTTCCTTATCAGCCGAGACTACCGACCTGAGCCATTACCAGTATTTGCATGATAAGGGCTTCCCTATTGTGTTTTTCGACCGCGTAGCGCCCGGTATCGAGACCCACAAAGTAACCGTAGATAATTTTAAGGGGGCATTTGAGGCTACCGAACTGCTGATTGAAACCGGCTATACTAAAATTGCCCATTTAACCAATTCGTACAACCTGCTCATCAGCAAGGAGCGGCTAAATGGTTATAAAGCTGCATTAGAAAAACATGGCATCCAATTTAACCCCGAATACCTGAAACATTGTAATCATGGCGGCATGATACAGCACGAAGTGGAAGCAACGATACAGGAACTGCTGAACTTGAGCGATAAGCCCGAAGCCCTGTTTATTACCAGCGACAGGCTAACCACTAATTGCCTGTATATCCTTAAAAAACTGGGCTTACGTGTACCGGATGATATCGCTATTGCCGGTTTTACGAATAGCGACGTAGCCGAGTTATTTGATCCGCCGCTGACGGTGGTGCGCCAGCCGGCTTTCCAGATTGGGCAGATAGCGACAGAAATGCTGATCAATCTGATAGAAAGCAAAAGACCTGTTACCGAATTTGTGACCGAGACCCTGGAAACACAGTTAATTGCCCGCGCATCCATCCGCAAAGCAAACAAAGAGACGCCTGCACATTAAATTTTGTAAAATATAGGCTGGGATGAATGCAGGGCTTAGTGTTTTGACAATATCCAAATTGCCTTTACAAAAAAAATCCTTAAACTTGCCGATAATTCGCGGAATATGATCGCACGGCATTCGCCGGATGATTACCTTTGCTGAAACCGTAAAAATTGCACGCTAAATACGTGTTACCACTATAATAATAAGATGAGTACTAGCGGCCTGAATACAGATGTTGACGTTGTTTTAATTGGTGCGGGCATTATGAGCGCCACCTTAGGGTTTATGCTGAAAGAATTGCAGCCCGACCTGAAGATTGAGCTTTTTGAAAGGCTTGATGTAATGGCTGCCGAAAGTAGCGACGCCATGAATAACGCGGGTACCGGGCACTCGGCTTTTTGCGAACTGAATTATACCCCCCAATTGCCCGACGGTTCTGTTGACATCAGCAAGGCCATTAAAATTGCCGACCAGTTTGAAATTTCCAAACAGTTGTGGGCATATTTAATTGATAAACAATATATTAAAGATCCTAAAACCTTTATTACCACCGTTCCGCACATTAGTTTTGTTTGGGGAGATGATAATGTATCTTACCTTAAAAAACGGTACGAAGCATTAAGTAAAAACCACTTTTTTAGTGGCATGGAGTATTCGGAAGACCCGGCAGTATTGAACAAATGGATGCCGTTGGTAATGCAGGGCCGTGATGCAAACGAAAAGGTATCGGCCAATAAAATGGATATCGGCACCGATGTAAACTTTGGCGCGCTGACTAAAGACCTGATCAACATAGCGAAAGCTAACTCTGGTTATAATGTCCATCTTAATCATGATGTAACCGATATTAAACGTACAAAAAACGGAGGCTGGCGGGTAACCGTAAAGGATAAAACAAGCGGCAACAAGCGTAAACTGAACGCCAAATTTGTATTTGTCGGCGCCGGCGGCGGCGCTTTGCCCCTGCTGCAAAAATCGGGTATACCCGAAAGTAAGGGCTTCGGCGGTTTCCCGGTAAGCGGGCAATGGCTGGTTTGCAACAACCCCGATATTATTAAACAGCACCAGGCCAAGGTTTACGGCAAAGCATCGGTTGGTTCGCCGCCTATGTCGGTTCCGCATTTGGATACACGTATTATTAATGGCAAGCGTTCGCTATTATTCGGGCCATACGCGGGCTTCAGCACCCGTTTCCTGAAACAAGGCTCACTTTGGGATTTATTTGGCTCTATTAAACTGAACAATATCCGCGCGCTGATGGCTGCCGGCATCGATAATATTCCGCTTACCCGTTACCTCATCAGCCAGGTAATGCAATCGCCTGACGATCGCCTGAATGCTTTACGCGATTATTACCCTAACGCCAATAAAGCAGACTGGCACCTGGAAATAGCCGGTCAGCGTGTACAGGTGATTAAGAAAGACGCCAAACGCGGCGGCGTGTTAGAGTTTGGCACCGAAGTAGTTACCGCCGCCGATGGCAGCATTGCCGCGCTGTTGGGCGCATCGCCGGGTGCCTCAACCTCCGTCCCTATCATGATCCAGCTCATCGAGCGTTGCTTTAAAGCACAGGCTAAAACGCCCGAATGGCAGTCTAAACTTAAAGAAATGATCCCATCGTACGGGGAATCTTTAGCTAAGGATGCTGCGCTAAGTAATGAAACGCGGGATAGGACAAGTAAGGCGTTGGGGCTGGTGTAGGTTAATTAGATCACCTACCTATCCCAATACTGAACTGAGTGATATTGTTAATAGGTATACCATAGTTTTTAGCAGGGATCCATTGTTGATCCGCTTGTTTAAAAAGGGTTAAAACCTGCTCATCAATTCCATAGCCCAGTCCTTTTACAATTTCTATATCTGAAACTGAACCATCAGTTTTAACCATAAAACTTAATTGTACGGTTCCCCTTATATTATTTTTTTTAGCTTCTTTGGGTATAAGCACTTTATTCCTGATATATTCGTACAAAGCCATATAGTCCCCCTTATAGCGTGCCATTTCATTAACAGAAGTAAACGGATATCCATTTCCCTTGTCATCATAACCAATACCCGATTGGATATCTCCGTTGTGATAGAAGAAAGTGCATTTCAATGTGTCGTTTCTTGTCCTATGCCATTCACCTTCCTGGGTCCCATTTTCAATTGGTCCTCTATCTACATATAATAGTGGAGCCCCGTAATATTCTATTCCTTTTCCTTTTCCGTTTTTAGCTAAAACAACTCCTGCGGAGTCTCTATACTCTTCTATGTATAGCCTTTTTCCTACTTCAAATTTTCCAATTATTTTTATACTTCCATTAATGTGATAATTGGTAAATGCACCAATAAATACATTGTCTTTAAAATTGCCTATGAACGTCCTTTTACCCTCAATATTATACCATATACATGATCCTTGAAAAACAGAGCCATCATCCTTACTCGATTTTGTAACTAACCTTGTTTTTCCATTTGCGTAGAAATCATGAACGGTATAATACTTTTCAGGTTTTTGAGGTTTAATCACCATACGGATAATCTCTGCTCCTTCTTTACTATTCAGATATTGCAAATTATTATCGAGATAATATACCAAGGTATCGGTTTGGGCGTGTGATGTTAATGATATAAACAAGCATAGTGCAAATGCTGCTGCTTTTAATTTCATCATACTATAAGTTATACTTTTTGCCATGGCTTATATTAATGAATGTTTATTGGGGTTTGAGTTTAAACGCGCTGTGTGATGTTGTTAATCCAAAATTCACAGGCAAAGTCAATTGTTTTTGTATAGGCAGGCCATATTGCTTTGCTGGCTGCCACGACTTTGAAGTTAACATAATAACGCGTACCGCTTCCTCATCAAGCCCATATCCAAGCCCTTCAATTACTTTAACATTAGAAAGGGCGCCATTCTTTTCGATAGTAATTGATACGTGTACACTTCCTCTGATATTCGCTTTTTTAGCCTCATCTGTGTACTTAACTTTCCTTTGCATAAAGCTAAAAACACTTTCAGAATTTCCTTTATATCCTACAGATTCTTCAGCCTCCACAAAAGGGTGCTCAACACCAATACTATCATAACCAATACCAGACGTTGCAACTCCCCGGTTATAATATAAAGCATACCATAATGACATACCCCGGAAATAAATCCATTTGCCAGTTTTTATACCTTTTTCTACACGCCCCCTACTTATAATATTTTTATAAGCATCATCATACTCCAATGTTTCCCCATTGCCATCAGTAGCTAAAACATTTCCGATTGAATCTCTGCACTGATTAACAATGAGCATGCCCATGTTATTAAAACTACCTGAAATATATAGTTTCCCATTAGGGTAATATGCCGTTAACTGGCCAATAAGGGCATCATCTTTAAAAAACTCATCTCCTTTTTTGTTTCCATTCTCGTAAAACTCTACAGTATAACCTTGTAATACCGAACCATCAGGTTTACTTGCATGACTAATGAGTTTATTTTTTCCGCTGGGATAAAAATCATAAACTGAATACAGTGAATCCCCTCCTCTTGGCCTTACAATCTTGCGCACAATATCTGCAGAATCCTTACTGTTAATATACCGGCCACTTTTGGTTAAGTAGACAAATAAGGTGTCTTTTTGCGCATTACTGTCAAAATATATAAAGCACAACAGTAATAAAAAGTAATATTTCTTTGGCATTAATATGATATAAGGTCAGATAATCAATCCTAATATACAAATCTATGATATAATTAACAGGTATTGTTAATATGTTAAAAACATCCCCCTACACCCATCCCCTCCTTCCATTATTTTTATGGCATGAAGCTACGCGTATTCCTCTTGTTGTTATCTGCCGCTACTATTATATCCGCCTGCCACTCTAAAAAAGCCGTATTAAAAGGCTCACCCGGCGATGTGGTGAAACCACAAGGTTTTATTGCCGACAAGTATGCAGTGATGATGAATGTAGATAAAGGCGATATCCAAAACGGCCGGCTTTATGCTTTTATTGATCAGTGGATGGGTGTCCCTTACAAATTTGGCGGGCAGGATAAGGATGGTGTAGATTGCTCGGGCCTGGTGCAATTGTTGGAGCAGGAGGTGTATAATGTGAATATCCCCCGCATGACCAGTCAGCAGGTAAACGCCATTAAGCGCAAATACGAGGACGAGCTGCAGGAAGGCGACCTTGTATTTTTTGATTTCGATGGAAAAAAATTCAGTCACGTTGGTGTATACCTCCAAAACGGCTATGTGGTACATGCCAGCAGCAAGCGCGGGGTTATTGTAGTGAGGCTGAAAGATCCGTCGTTATATAAGTACTTCTCCAGGGCGGGCTCGGTTATAGCTACGGTGAGTTCGCAAATTGCACCTTAACCCCTTTAGGGTGATACACTTTTCGGAAATTTAGCGTTAAATTTGAATAGGCCCTGCTAAAGGCTTGATTTTATGCGCACTATCCTTTCAGTATGCTTAATATTGATGATGACCAACGGTTTTGCCCAGGTAAAAACCATGGATATGCAGCAGCTGCAAAAACGTTTAAACAATAGGGATACCGTATATGTTGTTAATTTTTGGGCAACCTGGTGCGGCCCCTGTGTAGCCGAGTTACCCAACTTTGAAAAGCTGCAAAAAACCTATCAAAACCAACCCCTGAAAGTACTGTTGATCAGCATGGATTTTCCGTCGAAGCTAAAAGCAGAGGTGATCCCCTTTATTAAAAAACACCGGTATACTGCCGAAGCCTGCCTGGCCAGCCGCAAAAACGACCAGGAATGGATTGATGCCATAGATAAAAATTGGAGCGGCGCGCTGCCGGCTACGTTGATAGTGAACGCTAAAAGAGGAATTAAGCATTTTTACGAAAAGGAATTTACTTACGCCGAACTAAACAAATTATATCAAACCAATAAATAATAGCAAACATGAAAAAGTTAATTGCATTATTGCTGATAGCTGCTGCGGGAGTAGCTTTCAGGACGGCCGACAACGGCTACAAGGTGGGTGATGTGGCAACCGATTTTAAACTAAAAAATGTGGACGGCAAAATGGTATCATTATCGGGTTATAAGGATGCCAAAGGATTTATTGTGGTTTTTACCTGCAACCATTGCCCCTACGCACAGGCCTACGAGGCCCGCATTAAGGAACTGGATAAAATGTATGCCGGTAAAGGTTATCCGGTAATCGCCATCAGCCCTACTGACCCGGCTGTGGAACCGCGTGACTCGTACACCAATATGCAAAAACGTGCTGCCGAAAAGCAGTATACTTTCCCCTATGTAATAGATGAAACCCAGGATATTACTATGGCTTACGGCGCCATGGCAACGCCAACTGTGTACATCCTTCAAAAAACAGCAAAGGGGAATGTGGTGAAATATATCGGCGCTATTGATGATGACACTGAAGGCAGCAATGCCAACCGTACGCCATATGTACAAAACGCGGTTAACGCTTTGCTTACCGGTACCGAACCAGGCCTGACAAAAACTAAGGCTATTGGCTGTGGTATAAAATTAAAGAAGGGTGCCTGATTCAAGATTTATATCATCAGCAATGACAATTTAGAAAGTTGTTTATAAACAGAAAAGCCGCACAAAATGCGGCTTTTCTGTTTTAGTGACCGGCAACAACACCCCCGCTGGAGCTTACCGCCTTTTTAATATTCCTGCGCGCGATAAAATAGACCGAGCAAGCTAAAAACCCTGACACGCACATTACCGCGGAAAGCGGTATCATATTTACCACGTTGAACGAACTCATACCGATAGTAGCCACCGACCCTAAGCCTAACTGGGTGGCACCTAATAAAGATGAGGCTGTCCCCGCGTTTTTTGAGAATGGCGCGATTGACAAAGCTGATGCGTTAGGACTGATCAACCCGATACAGCATAGCTGCAAAAATATCATGGCAATAACAGCGGGTAAACCCAGCCAGTTGCCGGCCGCCCCAATTAAAAACAGAGTGGCAAAAATAAACTGGCTCACAAATGCCACCGGGACGATCTGCTCACTGCTGAATTTTTTCAGCAGCACACTGTTGAGCTGGCTGAAGCCGATAAAACCAATTGAAAGACCAGCGAATATCAAACCAAAATCTTTAGCGTTTAAATGATATATCTTCATAAACACTACCGGTGCGCCCGATACATAGGTGAACAGGCCCGCAAAGGATATTGCGCCCGAAAAAGCGTAGGTGTAAAACTGCGGTTCTTTTAAAACATCCCAAAAACCCATCACAATAGGCAATGGCTTAAGGGAAAGGTCTTTATCGGGGACGTAATTACTGGGCAATGCAAATATTATAGTCACAGTGATCAACGTTGCTATAACAGCCAGTATCAGGAATATGATGCGCCAGCTAAACGCGTCGGTTACAAAACCGCCAATGGTTGGCGCCAGCATAGGCGATGCGCCAAGCACCAGTATTAACAGGGAAAACACTTTAGCGTTCTCGTTAACCGGGAACAAATCGCGCACCATGGCTACCGATGCTACACCCGCGGCACAACCGCCTACGGCCTGTACAAACCGTAAACCAATTAACATATCTATACTTTGTGCCGATAAACAACCAAACGAAGCCAGTATATATACCGATAAACCAATATATAAAGGTTTTTTACGCCCATACTTGTCCAGCAGGGGGCCGTATAACAATTGCCCTGCCGCCAGGCCGATAAAATAACTGGAGAGCGACAGGCCCACCTGCTCAACCGTGGTATGCATGGCACCTGCTATCTGGGCAAAGGCCGGCAGGTACATATCAATGCTAAAAGGGCTAAGCGCTGTAAGCGAGCCCAGGATAAGGACAAGGAAAAAATACCGCTGTTTTGTCATAAAGGTGATGTGCTGCAAAGATAACTTTGTGCAGCTTACAATTAAATTTGAATGTCTTTAATTGCACAGATTTGATTTTAGGGTGTTTTCACGGAGTAAAATACGTGGTTTACGTATTTTATTGTTCCCCGCCTTACCTTAAATTTGTATCAAGCATTTACAATATGGATATCAAACTAAATATTATGATCAAGTTATTTATCGGTTTTTGTCTGATTAGCCTTTGTTTATTAGCGTTAGCTAACTACGCCTGAATTGGGGTTATAGTTTAATGCTACCGTAAAAACCAATGGATGTAGCCACAACTGCTGCAAACAAAACATGTGGCTGTTTTATCAGTCCACTCCAGGTTTAAAAAAGTAGTTGTTGGGGTATGTAATTGTTCATTACGGGTGTGGAAGGTGGTATGAGCACAAAACTGGCACGACAGCTTTTTGCCGTCAATCTCATAGCTCTTAGGTTCATCCGCGCTAAAAAATCCCATAAATTTTTGGTTTAAATGTGTTTATAAAATATATAAATACTGCTTAAATAAGCTTTACTGAAAATTAAGACTATCCAATTATGCAACTGTTACACACATAAACTTTTAATTTACGCTATAAAAACCCAATTAAATGCCCTTTAAACACCCTTGTTTTTTTACACATAATGGTGAATATATGCCAGTTACAATGTAAAGTGTGTATTAACTTAAAAATGTGGATAAGTATTGTACTTAACTAAACGCTAATTTCTTTTCAATATGTTATTATTGTGGCTGTTTACAGCCAATTATAAATCGCTTATAAACAAAATCACCTATAAATCGGTTAACACTTAAAAACTAAACAAATTATTCAATGGCAACAGCAGCATCAGGCGGCATTACCGCTTATTCAGTAAAAACCAAAACTAAAAATGTTCCAATGATTGATCCTGTTATCGATGTGAAATCAGGACGCTACATTGCAACCGGTATGGACGCAGCAGGCAACAAAATGGCCGCCATCTTAGGCAAAGCTTCTGCTGAGGCACATATTGCAGCAGGTAACGCTAAAAAAGGTTCAGGCTGGTAGTCGGCTTTTTTTACTTTAATGTTTAAAACCCGTTTATGGTTAATCCGTAAACGGGTTTCTTATTTTATAGTACCGGCTTTGTAACGTTTTGATTTTGAATAATTAATAGTAGCTTTAATCATCACAATTTAACTTTTACTTAATGACAGCCGAACAAATACAACCTATAGCCCCATCAAAACGTACTGCCATTATAGATATGCTGCGTGGCTGGGCACTGCTGGGCGTTTGCCTGATGAATTATGTTGATTACCATGATGTAGGCTGGACAGCACCTAAAAATTATACGCCCGATACACTTACCACAGTTTTACAATACACAGGCTGGATAGTTTTTGCGGCAAAATCATGGACCATGTTAAGCATGCTGTTTGGTTATGGCTTCGCGGTGCTGATTCGCAATATTGCCGATAAGGGGTACAACCCGGTAAAGTTTTTCACGGTGCGGATGTTTTGGTTATTTGTAATAGCCTTTGTAAACTGCTGCTTTTGGTGGGGCGATATTTTAAAGGATTATGCCTTTATGGGTTTAGTGATGATGCTGTTTTATAAAATAAAACCTAAACCGGCCTTTGTTATTTTTATTGTTTTATTTTTAACACTTCCGGCTTTAACGCCATGGGTTTATAAAATTAAAAGTGATGGCGAAAAACATTTTAGCCAACTGATACCCCTTTATCATAGCAAAAACTTTTTTGATAATGTAAAATTTAACCTGCTGGGTACATGGTACCGCGAAATGATATCGCCCGGATATCTTTACATGGTGCACCTGGTGCAATTAATGTGTTTTATGTTGGGTTTCGCCGCGCAACGCATTAACTTTTTCGAAAACCTGCCTGATAATAAGAAATGGGTAAAAAGGATTTTTTGGTGTACGCTTATCGGCTTTATTTTATTATCGGCGTTTTTCCCTATTGCCCAAAAAATGAAATGGAGTTTTTACAAATACTATAATATCCGTTACCAGTACATTATTATTACCATGGTGTGTATTGCATCGGCGCTATGCTGGCTGTACATCAGCAATAAACTGAAGGCATTTTTCCGCGCGATGGAGAATATCGGCCGGATGACACTGACCAATTACATGGTGCAAAACATTATCGCTTTCTTTGTTTTCGGCGGTGTTGGCCTGCACCTCAGCAGTACTATGCCATATTGGTTTTATTTGGCCCTGGCATTAGCTATTTATATAGTTCAAGTGTTCTTTAGCAAATGGTGGCTATCGCGCTATAACTACGGTTTGGTAGAATGGATTTGGCGGCAATTGAGTTATGGCAAGCGTTTGCCCTTGCAAAAGTTAAAAGTTGAAGAAAAGGTTTAATACCCCCGGCCGATTATTAATCAATTATAAATTGACGTTTTAAACAAAGTTTTTTGACGTTTTAAACAAAACGCCCGGCTTACATTGCCGCTACTTTTGTGGTATTAAAAAATAAATATCATGAAAGTAAACGATAATTATAATGGGGTTTTACAAAAACCCATTCAATCAGGCTTCGGCCCCGCATCTACTGTAAGCGATGTTATTACAGGGATTGACCTTACCGGCAAAACGGCTATTGTTACCGGCGGATATGCTGGCATCGGCCTTGAAACGGTGAAAACTTTGGCTGCTGCAGGCGCAAGAGTAATAGTGCCTGCCCGTAATACGCACAAGGCAACATCTAACTTAATGGGCATAAATAATATCACTATTATGCCAATGGAATTAACCGACCCGGGATCTATCAACACCTTTGCCGATGAATTCCTGTCAAATAACAGCCGGTTAGATATCCTTATTAATAATGCCGGCATTATGTGGGTACCGCTTGAGCGTGATGCACGTGGTTTCGAATCGCAGCTTGCCACCAATCATTTAGGGCATTTTCAGCTTACGGCCAGGCTTTGGCCGGCTTTAAAAGCAAGTGGCGATGCCCGGGTGGTCAACCTATCATCATACGGCCACCAAATTGCCCCTTTTAACTTTGATGATCCAAATTTCATAAACCGGGATTACGAAACTTTGCAGGCTTATGGCCAATCAAAAACAGCCAACAACCTGTTTACGGTAGAGCTTGACCATCGCGGGAAAACTTCCAACGTGCGGGCATTTTCGGTACACCCGGGGGCGGTAATTGGTACAGATTTGGGGCGTGTTGCACCAGTGAACTTATTTATACAAATGGGTACGCATGATGAAGATGGCAACCTGAAGCCCGAAGTTGCCGCTAAACTTAAAAACGTGAAGCAGGGTGCAGCAACATCGGTTTGGTGCGCCACCAGCCAGCAACTTGATGGCATAGGCGGCGTATATTGCGAAAACGCCGACGTGGCCGAACTTAATGAGGGAAATATAGAACACCGTTATGATGATCCTTTATCGTTAAGGGGTGTGCAACCATACTCGTTAAATGCTGAGAATGCGCAACGATTGTGGGCGCTGACCGAGGAAATGCTGGGCATATCGTTCCCGGCTCAATAATGTGCTGTAAACAATAAAGCAAGCCGTGCCTTTAGGTTCAGCTTGCTTTATTTTTATAAATTTACCATTACTACTATGGAGTTTGAAACCCAATATATAAACCCCGATATAAAGCTTTCACTGTTTACAGGGAAGTGCTTTAAAACGGAGGTGATGTTTGAACATCATATCCTGGTTTGGTTTATCTCGGGCGAAACCAAAATTATCCAGGCCGATGCTATCTCTATATTTAAAGCCGGCGATATTTTCCTGATCCCGCGTAACCAGCTGGCTACTATAATTAATTACCCAAAATATGGCCTGCCGCATAAAGCCGTGGCTATGCACCTTACCAAGGAACGGTTGAAGGATTTTTATTCGAGGAATAAAGCTACGGGCAAATCAAAACCGCTGCAAAAGGTATACCATTTTAACAAACATCCGTTACTGGAAAGCTGCCTGGCATCGCTGATCCATTATTTTGACCTTGGCGAAAACCTGCCGCCGGCTATAGCCAATATCAAAATTGAGGAAGCGATTAGTATATTAAGATCAACAGACGCGAGTATAGATGGCGTATTATCCAATTTTGAAGAGCCCGGTAAAATAAACCTGTGCGATTTTATGGAGCGCAATTATATGTTTAACATGCCTTTAGACCGCTTTGGCTACCTTACCGGCCGCAGCCTGGCTACCTTCAGGCGTGATTTTAAAACCATTTATCACACCACGCCACAAAAATGGCTGACCGAAAAAAGGTTACAACTGGCACATTATCAAATCACCGAAAAACAGCGGAAGCCGACAGATGTATATATGGAAGTTGGTTTTGAGAACCTCTCCCATTTCTCGTACGCGTTTAAAAGTCATTTCGGTTATCCGCCAAATACTTTGCTTTTGTAGTGCAGAGGCAGAAAGTTTAAAGCGCAAAGCAAAAAGCTTTTTGTCCTCGCAGGGTCTCTCGGAGAGGACCCTGCGCACGGTTGCAAAACGGATATGCATTTCAGACCTACATCATCATGCAGGGGCCTCTTCGAGAGACCCTGCGAAGACAGAAACTCCCCCTTTAGGGGGCTGGGGGGTTAACTCTTTATCATCCGCTGTATCTCGTCCAGCTTCATCATGGCTTCTACTGGGGTCAGGGTGTTTACATCGAGGTTATTCAGCGTATCGCGGATCTTCACCAATATGGGGTCATCTATCGAGAACATTTGTAGTTGCAGGGCCTGCTTCTGCACCTTTTTCATGCTTTCTTTAATGCTCTCGCCGCCGGTACGCTCGTTCTCCAGCTTTTTTAGGATCTCGTTTGCGCGACTTAATACCTTGCCTGGCATACCGGCTAACTTGGCCACGTGGATACCAAAACTGTGCTCGCTGCCACCGGGCACCAGCTTACGCAGGAAAATGATCTGGTGGCCAACCTCTTTTACCGTTACATTAAAATTTTTAATCCGCGGGAAAGTATTACTTAGCTCGTTTAACTCGTGATAATGGGTGGCAAACAGCGTTTTGGCTTTATAGTTCGGATGATTGTGCAGGTATTCGGCAATGGCCCAGGCAATGGAGATGCCGTCGTAAGTAGAAGTACCGCGACCAATCTCATCCAGCAAGATCAGGCTCCTGTCGGATAAATTATTCAGGATGCTGGCCGTCTCGTTCATCTCCACCATAAAGGTTGATTCGCCCGACGATAAATTGTCAGATGCCCCTACCCTGGTGAAGATCTTGTCTACCAGGCCTATCGCGGCTTCTTTAGCAGGCACAAAGCAGCCCATCTGCGCCATCAGCACAATCAAACCTGTTTGTCTTAACAGGGCCGATTTACCCGCCATGTTGGGGCCGGTAATAATGATAATCTGCTGACTGTCAGAATCAAGGAAAACATCGTTGGTAATATAGCTTTCGCCCAAAGGCAAATTCTTCTCGATTACCGGGTGGCGGCCGCCCTTGATATCAATGATGCGGCTTTCGTTTATCTGTGGCTTAACGTAATAGTTTTTAATAGCGATATGCGCGAAGTTAAGCAGCACATCCAGCCGGGCTATCAGGTTGGCGTTTAACTGTATCGGCTTAATATATTCGGCCAGCGAGTAAAGCAGATCATTATACAGCTTAGTTTCCAGCGCCAGGATCTTTTCTTCAGCACCCAATATCTGGTCTTCGTATTCCTTCAGTTCGGGTGTGATGTAACGCTCGGCATTTACCAGCGTTTGCTTGCGGATCCATTCGGCAGGTACTTTATCCCTGTGACTATGCGTTACTTCCAGATAATAACCAAAAACATTATTGAAAGCCACTTTAAGCGATGGGATACCGGTCGATTCCGCCTCGCGCTTTTGAATTTCCAGCAAATAACCCTTACCACCAAAGGCAATCTTACGCAGGCGGTCTAACTCTTCGCTAATGCCATCGGCAATTACACTTCCCTTTACCAGCATTACCGGCGGCTCGGGATTCAGTTCGCGTTCTATCCTGTCGCTGATAAAGCTGCATGGGTTTAGCTGGCTGCCGATAGATTTTAGTGGCGCGCTTTCGGTCCCTTCGGCAATAGTCTTGATCTGCTCAATGGCTTTCAGGGCTTTTTTCAACTGGCAAACTTCGCGTGGGTTGGCGCGTTGCAGGCCTATTTTACTGATAAGCCTTTCCAAATCCCCTATCTGGCGGATATATTGCTGTAATTCCTCGCGCAGATCATCATTGGCTATCAAATATTCCACCACACCTAAACGGTCGTTTATCGGTTTAATCTCCTTCAATGGCATTACAATCCACCGGCGCAGCATCCTTGCCCCCATGGGCGAGCAGGTATGGTCAAGCACATCCACCAAAGTCATGGCGTTCTCGTTGTGCGAGCCGATCAGTTCCAGGTTACGGATGCTAAAACGGTCGAGCCACAGATGGCGGTCTTCCTCTAAGCGGCTGATAGACGAGATATGCTGCAGGTTGCGGTGTTCGGTCTCGTTCAGGTAATGCAGTGCCACACCGGCGGCTACAATGCCCAAATTCAGCTTATCAATACCAAAACCTTTTAACGATTTTACCTCGAAATGCTTTAGCAGGGTTTCCTGGGCATAATCGCCGCTATAAGGCCAATCGTCCAGCATGTAGGTATAAAAGCGGTCGCCGTACAACTCCTTAAAATCCTTATGGCGGCTTTTAGGATAAATAATCTCGCTGGGGTTAAAGCCCTGCAGCAGTTTGTCGATATAATCGCTATTGCCCTGGGCAGTCAGGAATTCACCGGTAGAGATATCTATCAGGGCTATGCCAATGGTATTCTTTTCGAAATGCAGCGAAGCCAGGTAGTTGTTACTTTTTTGCTGCAGGATATTATCGCTGATAGCTACCCCTGGCGTAACCAGTTCGGTAACGCCGCGCTTAACAATAGTTTTGGTGGTTTTAGGGTCTTCCAGCTGATCGCAGATGGCTACCCTTTGCCCTGCCCTTACCAGTTTAGGCAGATAGGTTTCCAGCGAATGGTGCGGGAAACCGGCTAACTCAATATATGTTGCCGATCCGTTAGCCCGGCGGGTGAGCACAATGCCCAAAATGCCGGATGCTTTAACGGCATCCTCGCCAAAAGTCTCGTAAAAATCGCCAACGCGGAACAGCAGCAAAGCACCGGGGTACTTCACCTTTATCTGGTTATACTGCTGCATTAACGGCGTTTCTTTGGTATCGGTCTTGGCCAAGCGTGCTCCTTTTATTTAACCCGTAAAGTTAATGGATTAGCGATGGATTAACGGGATTGTGGAAAAGTTAAGCAGATGTGGAAATTGCCCGAATTTCATGAGCTAAAAAATGATAATAGCAGGGAAAGAAGCATTAAAGTCAGGTATTGAATTTATAGTTTTGCTAAAAACATACACCAAACGCTACAATGCAACCTCAAACCATATTAGCTATTTCAGGCAGCCTGCGTAAGGGTTCATCCAATACTCAAATCTTAAAGCTAATAGGTGCCTGGGTACCCGGATATATTAATTATACTATTTATCATGATCTGGGCGCATTGCCTCATTTTAGTCCGCCTGGGGAGGATGAACCTTTCCCCCAACTTGTGATTAAGTTGCACCAGCAGCTTGATAAAGCCGATGCCGTGATCATCTGCACGCCAGAATACGCCTTCGGCCTGCCCGGTTCTTTAAAAAACCTGCTCGACTGGACAGTGGCTACCGGCAATTTTGTAGATAAGCCGGTGGCAGTTATTACCGCCTCATCATCGGGAAGCTACGCGCACGCATCGTTGCTGACCACGCTTGGCGCCTTATCGGCTAAAATAATTGAGGGCGGCACCTTGCTCATTCCATTTATCCGTGCAAAGATGGATAAAGATGGTAATATCACCGACGAAACAACCGAAAGAGAATTACGCGCGGTTTTTGGTAACCTGTTACAATCAATTACGTAAATTTGCCCCATGCCCGAACAACAAGCCAATAACCCGCTCCACGGCAAAACACTGGAAGCCATACTCACCCACCTGGTAGAAAAATATGGCTGGGCCGAACTGGGTTACCGTATCCGCATCAATTGTTTTTTGAGCGACCCCAGCATTAAATCGAGCCTTAAATTTTTACGGAAGACGGATTGGGCAAGGAAAAAGGTGGAAGAATTGTATTTGGAGAGTATATGAAAACCCACCGTCATTGCGTGGGGCTTTGCTTATTTTCCGCAATTAACCGGCACAAATCGAAATTTGCTTTTATAAAACTCAATCGGCGTTTTGTCATCAAAATACGTCCGGCCCAGATAGCTATAGATCCTCCCTTTACCCATAATCAGGGTATCGCTTTTATGCAATAATGCAATTGGATTGATATACTGTTCTTTACCATTTGTACCGCTTATAAAATGATAATCTGCAAATAGGGTATCCCCTCTAAATTCACCCGTAAAGTTACCTGTGGTCGGTTGGCGCGAGGCTATTACCGTGTCGGTATGATGATAATTAATAGCTAAATCCCCACTGATCTTGCCGTTTGTTGCCACATCAAAGCTTAAGCTGGCGCTATCCCCTTCAAATATGGCTGCATAGCAATGCTTACCGGGTTTGAAGTTGCTCATATTTATCTTAGTGGTGGCCTGTTGGCCCTGGTTACAGCTTACAAAGAATAAACCTGCAATGGCTAAAAGGTATAGTGCGTTTTTCACGATTTAAAACTAAATAATTAGTTTTAAATATCCAAGGGTCAACTTATATTTTAAGATGTAATTTCATTGACCTTTGAAGGCCCTAATGCTGGAATGCCACTATAGACGATTTCATCACAAATTCGATAATATGTTTCTAAACTGTGTTCTGAATAAAGTATTATTTTTTTATTTTTAAGATAATCCTGATATTTTTTGGATATTGCTTTTGAATCCAATAAATCGAAGTTTATGTTTTCGGGATTATATAAAAAATATTCAATGAAATTAGATGTTAATTCTTTATACATTCTATAGTTAGATTGAACTATTTCACTTTCTATATTTCGAGCGATAAAGAGATCGGTAAAACGATTAACAATAATACTCCGTTGCTGTATTGTTACTGACTCAAAGTTTTGTGTTGCTACCGAGAAATGCTTTCTTTCAATTTCTAATTTGTTTTCCAACTCATCAATTTTTTGTTCGATTCCTCGTTTTTCCTTTTCCAAAGACATAATTTGCGATTCATATTGATTATATGAATTACCTAAAAAGTTCTTTAGAAAAGGGGAGTAATTAAAATCATTAATAACACGTTGAGATGCAAGCATTTTTTCCTTTAATTTAATTTTAAAATCCTTTAGCACCGAACCATAAAACAAATTTTGGGGATATGTCAAATGCTCAATATTACCAATATCAAAAATGAATGGAGTTATGTCATCTTTAATTAATATTGTTGGTTTATCAAACGCTAATCTTAATCCCAACTCAAACATAACGTTGGGATTTTTAGAACTCACGTCACATATAATTATTGGATTACTAAAAATATTTTGAACAATTCGAGCATGAATAACACCAACATCGTTTGAATCGCTAACAAGGTTTGGTTTAAACCCTGTATCCGTAATAATTTCTTCAAGCATGGATCTAACATCTTCCCAGTGTGTTTCAGGATAATTTTCTGTTTTAGAAATCGGCATAATAATACCGCATCTTAGTTTATCTGGAGATTGTTCCATAATAAGTTTAAATTCCTAATTATAAAAATGGAAGTTTTGTGATATATTTAGTTTGATACCAAATATATTAAAATCCTGTCGTAGTCATAATAACACTATATAAAATGCTAATTTTAATTTTAGAAGCTTTCGACAACTCCCATCTGCCAATTTGACAACCCACCACCCTTTGGAACGGGCATTGATATACCGCCTGTATAAATTGTACAACCCAAATAAAACATTAATACTATGCAAGAAAAAGGCACCATTTCGATCCACACCGAAAACATCTTCCCTATCATTAAAAAATTCCTGTATTCTGATAACGAGATCTTTCTGCGCGAACTGGTATCAAACGCTGTAGACGCTACCCAAAAGGTAAAGCGCCTGGCTTCATTAGGCCAGTACAACGGCGAGCTAGGCACCCTGCAGGTGGAGGTTGCTTTTGACAAGGATGCCAAAACCATCACCATATCCGACAACGGTTTGGGCATGACGGCCGACGAGATCAAGAAGTACATCAACCAGATCGCCTTCTCGGGCGCTACCGAGTTTATGGAGAAATTTAAGGAAGCCAAAGATGCAAACGAGATCATCGGCCGCTTTGGTTTAGGTTTTTACTCGGCCTTTATGGTTGCCGACCAGGTAGAGATCCAAACACTGTCGTACCAGGAGGGCGCCGAGCCGGCTTACTGGACCTGCGATGGCAGTACCGAATTTGAGATTGGCGAAGGCACCCGTACTACACGCGGTACCGATATTATCCTGCATATTAATGCCGAAAGCGAAGAGTTTCTGGATAAATACAAGCTGCAGGGCATCCTGGATAAGTATGCTAAGTTTTTGCCTGTGCCTATTAAGTTTGGCACCACTACCGAGCAGGAGCCCGATGGCGAGGATGAGGAAGGTAAACCAAAAACCAAAGCGGTTGAGGTGGATAACATCATCAATACCACTAACCCTATCTGGACAAAACAGCCTTCGGAATTAAAGGACGAGGATTACCTGAACTTTTATAGAGAACTATACCCTTTCTCGGAAGATCCGCTGTTCTGGATCCACCTGAATGTGGATTATCCGTTTAACCTGACCGGCGTATTGTACTTCCCTAAGGTGAAGAACGATTTTGAGATAACCAAAAACAAGATCAAGCTGTTCTCGCGCCAGGTATTTATCACCGATGAAGTAAAAGATATCGTTCCTGAATTCCTGATGTTACTGCATGGGGTGATCGATTCGCCGGATATCCCGTTGAACGTATCGCGCAGTTTCCTGCAGGCCGATAGCAATGTGAAGAAGATCAACAGCTATATCACCAAAAAAGTAGCTGACAAGCTGGCTGATTTATTTAAAACCGACCGCACCGGCTACGAAGAAAAATGGAGCGATATCGGCCTGTTTGTAAAATATGGCATTATCAGCGAAGATAAATTTTATGATAAGGCCAAAGATTTTGTTTTGCTGACCAGCACCGAAGATAAAAAGAACTATACCCTTAACGAGTATAAAGAGAAGGTAACGGCAGAGCAAACCGATAAAGACGGTCAGCTGGTTTACATTTACACTAACGACCCGGCCAAGCAGGATGCCTTTATCCAATCGGCTAATAAAAAGGGTTATGATGTATTGCTGATGAACTCGCCGATTGATAACCATTTTATCAGTCACCTGGAGCAGAAATTAGAAAAAACATCGCTGAAACGCGTGGATGCCGATGTAGCCGATAAACTGATCAAAAAAGACGATGCCCCGGCACATATCCTGACTGAAGAACAAAGCGGACAGGTGAAAACCATTTTCGACAGCGCTATTAACAAACCTGCCTTTAAAGTAGAATTAGAAAGCCTGAACCCCGAAGAACTGCCTGTAACCGTAACCATGGACGAGTTTATGCGCCGCATGAAAGATATGGCGGCCATGGGCGGCGGTATGGGTTTTTACGGAAACATGCCCGATAATTACAAGGTAGTGGTTAACGGTAATCACAAGCTAATTACCCGCATATTGCAAACCGAAGACGCTACAGAGCAAAGCAGACTGGCTAAGCAGGCATTTGATTTGGCCTTGTTATCGCAAGGTTTATTAACCGGTGCCGAACTGACCGAGTTTGTGAACCGTAGTGTAAGTATGATATAAGAGCCCTCCCCAACCCTCCCTAAAGGGAGGGCTTTCAAAAAGCCACCTGTGTAAACCGGGTGGCTTTTTGTTTGTTTAAACTTTTACAGGTAAATTAGATCATATATATCTGAAAATATTTGTTTTCTGTTTATGGAAAACCGGGATCATATCCATCATACAATAAAAACAGATCATCATCATGAAAATATTAACTAAAACATTATTAGCGTTGATTATGGTAATAACCACCGCTTTTATGGGCCAGGCACAAAATACCAGGAAGGATAAAAATGCAGCTAAGGAGGCCGAGATGAAGAAAATACTGGAAAGTAAAAACTTCACCTTCACGGCGCAATCTGTAAGTCCGATGCGGGGCGGCACTATCAACTTAACTTCGGAGTATGATGTACGGGTGGTTCAGGATAGTATTATATCTTACCTGCCGTATTTTGGCCGTGCCTTTGTTGCGCCCATGAACCCTAACGAGGATGGTATGAAATTTACATCGACCAAGTTTAGTTATGTAAGTACGCCAAAAAAATTCGGGTATCAGATCGTTATCAAACCAACCGACACCAAGGATGTTAGACAAATGACCTTAACCGTATCGCTTAGTGGCTACGGCACACTGAACGTAAGCAATACCAACCGCGACCCGATATCGTTTTACGGTTACGTGGAGGAGAACAAAAAGCCGAAGCAGAAGTAATTAGCTTTCGATATATAATTCCCGCGTAGCTATCTCCGCCAATTCCTGCGGGTAATGGCTTACCATAATTACCGTGGTTTGCAACTCATCCCATAAGCTTTTCAGGCCGGCAATAAGTCCGGCCTTTGTTTTTTGATCCAGTGCCGAAAAGGGTTCATCCATCAACAGTACGGCCGGTTTATTGGCCATGGCCCTTAATATAGCCAAACGTTGCTGTTGCCCGCCGGAAAGATAGTCAGGCTTGCGATCGGCTAAGCCATCTAATCCACCCAGTTTCAGTAGCCGATTTATCCAGGGAATATCATTGGTAGCATACGCTAAATGCTGCCGAACGGTCATATTTGGAAACAAAGCGTAGTTTTGAAACACAAAGCCGGCTTTGCGTTTTTGGGGTGTTAAACTAATGCCCGTCGCGGTATCCAGCCAAAGTTGTCCGTCAACCATTACCTGTCCCTGTTCGGGCGTAGTTAATCCTGCAATGATCTTTAACAGGGTGGTTTTCCCTGCACCTGATGGACCGTGGATAACCGTAATACTGCCTTTATCTGCCTGTAATTTCACCTGCAAATTAGTTTGCCCATGCCCTGCCCTTAGCTTTTTATGGATATCGATAACTATCATTCCAGCGGACTTTTGGCTTTATGGCGGTTAAAAATAAATACAGCCGTTACCATAATAAAGGTGAACGCGAATAGCAGCAACGAGTAATTATTGGCGGTGCGGTAATCCATACTTTCAACCGAATCGTAAATAGCGATAGACGCTACTTTAGTTACGCCCGGGATATTACCGCCAATCATCAGCACCACGCCAAACTCGCCAAGGGTATGGGCAAACGTCATCACCATGGCAGTTAATACGGATGATTTGATATTAGGCAGTAAAACATGTGTAAAAGTTTCCCTTTCGGATTTACCGAGTGTGTATGATGCCTGTGCCAGCGAAGCCGGTAACTGCTGCAAGGCCGATTTAATAGGCCCAATCATAAACGGCAAACTATAAATCACCGAGGCTAAAATCAATCCCGGGAACGAAAAAACAAACTGTACATTAAAGGTATCGCGCAGCCAATGGCCTATCCCATGCTGCGGACTAAAGGCTATCAGTAAATAAAAACCTAATACCGATGGCGGCAGTACCAATGGCATGGTAATCAATGCCTCCAGTATCACCCTTAGCACCGACCGGCCCCTGCTTAACCAGTAGGCTAAGGGCAAACCGATCAGCAATAAAAGCAACGTAGTAATTGTTGCCAGTTTTACAGATAACCAGATTGGCGACCAGTCCATTAATGTTTAAGGTATGATATAACCATATTTTTTCAGGATATTCTTGGCGGATGTGGTGCTCATATAAGCATAGAATTTTTTAGCATCGGCCATATTAGCCGATTGCTTTAACACCACCATCCCCTGCTCTATCGGCGCATAAGTTTTACGATCGATGGCTTGCCAGTATAGCTTGGTAGTATTAGCCGGATCCATCACTAAAGATTGCGTAGTAAAGCCAACTGAAGCCACGCCAGTTGTAATATAAGTATTTACCTGCGATATGCTTTCGCCGTAAACCAGCTTTGGTTTTACTTTGTCCAGCAGGTTTAGTTTGGCCAGGCTTTCTTCGGCAGCGCGCCCGTAGGGCGCAATGGCGGAATTGGCAATAGCTATTTTTTCAACCTTATCGGATAAGATATATTGTGTCCAGTTTTTCAAATTAACGTTTTGTGTGGTGCAGATAATCAGGCTGCCTAAAGCGTAAACTGCGGGTTGCCCTTCCACAAAACCATCTTTTGCCAGTTTTTGAGGAAACTCCATATCGGCCGACAGAAATACATCGTAAGGCGCCCCATTGCTGATCTGCGCAACCAGTTTGCCAGATGAGCCTACAATAGGCTGGATAGTGATACCTGTCCGCTTTTTAAAATCATTACCCAATACTTTGATCACCGATTGCAGATTGGCGGCCACCGCTACTTTAATGGTTTGGGCAAATGTATTTATACTGATAAATAGTGTGCCGAGTATTAAGATCAGTGGTTTTTTGTAGTTCATTATTTGCATGCAGATATTGGAACTAAGGTAGGTTTAAAACAGGAGAATTAAAATAAGGTTGTCTTTTGTTTGTGCCCAGGCCACATGTGTTTTGAAGATGAGTGAAAGCGCGGATTGTGCGATTCCTTCCCACCGGGCTACTGTGTGTATACATCTTTTCTTATTTGTATACCCCGTCAGGGGTTCAAGGTTTGTAGCTATGAAACAAGTGTATTAACAACCCCGTCAGGGGTTTAAGGTTTGTTAAATGCCCGAAATAAAACCTTGCGCCCCTACGGGGAGCTGATAAGGGGGCATTTATCGCTACTACAAACCTTGAACCCCTGACGGGGTATGAATCGCGTTACGATTTGTGCATACACAGTAGCCCCGTTTCATCAAACGTAAGAAACTCCTCCCTGCCACCACACAGTCAGCCGCACTCCTCCCAGTGGGAGGGAACTATCTTCCTAAGGTTGTTTGTGTAGGGCACAAACGACGGGGGCCGGGCACAAAAAACACAGGGCTAATTAACGCTCTGTGTCTCTGTAAAAATCTCTGCGAACGCTGTGGTTAAACCTAACACACACCGGTCACCTTATTTTATTAATGATGGTGATGACCATCCGGCCCGTGTGCATGGCCATGCGATAATTCTTCGGGGGTTGCGGGGCGTACATTTACAATATTGCCTTTAAAATGCAGTGCCTGGCCGGCCATCGGATGGTTTAGGTCAACTAAAACCGCGTCTTCGGCTATAGATACTACCTGGCCCTGAAAATGGTTGCCCTGGTTATCCTGCAAAGGTAATACGCTGCCAATTTCGGGCAGGTCTTGTCCCTGAAACATTTCTTTTGGCAGGTTAGCTACAGCTTCTTCATTGTATTCGCCATAAGCGTCGGCGGCGGTTAATTTAAAATCGTAAGCATCGCCTGTTGAAAGGGTATCCAGGTTTTCTTCAAATTTTGGCAGCATTTGCCCGGCGCCAAATAAAAAGGTAAGCGGCTGTTCAAGCGTGGCACTTTCTACCAGTTCCTCGTTACCTTCGGCATTATTAACATACAGATCGTAGGTTAATGACACTACGTGTTGTGGTTCAATCTTCATTATTTTATACTTCGTTTTTTATGATATACTAATTTATATGCCGATTTGTTTTAAGGCATCTTCCACATTATCAACCGGTAGCCCGCAAGTTTTATCCTTACAGATATAGATACGTGTTTGCGTACCTACCCTGCCTTGCAGCAAAGGTAAGTTTTCTGTAATACCGCCCAACATTATTTTATTGGGAATATACTTTTGCGCCAATTCTTTACGCAGTAGTGATGCATTGGCACCGGTTATAGCAATCTCATTCACACCAAATACCTCTTCCTGCAATAAGGTAGCCCAATTAGAATATGATGAACCGTACCTGGCTATCATCGGGAATATGTTGCGCAGCAATTGCGCGGATATTTCGGTATACCCCTCATCATCAAACAATAAACCCAGTTTTTTTAAATTACGCGCCATAACCGAATTAGATGAGGGGATCACCCCGTCCATAATTTCTGATTTACGAGCGATCAATTGTTCATCATCATCGCCGGTATAAAAAAAGATCCCGTTAGCCGGATCATAATAATGTTCGATGGTAATATTGGTCAGCTTTTTCGCATGGTTTAGCCAGTCCACATCGAAGGTAACTTCGTAAAGTGCAATGAAAGCATCAATCACATTGGCATAGTCATCTAAAAAAGCAATTGCCTCGACCGGAGGCGCAGACTTAAAGATCCTGTTAAGCTTGCCATTGGGAGTAATCAGGTTTTGTGTGATGAATGCCGCGTTCTTCAATGCCAGTTCTAAATATCCCGGTTTATCAAAAGACCTGTAAGCCTCGCATAATCCTTTCAACATCAATCCGTTCCACGATGCCAGTATTTTATTGTCTAACCCCGGGCGGATGCGTTTGGCCCTTTCGGCTAAGATCTTAGCTTTTGATTTGTGGATGACCGAGCGCAATTCATCCACACTGATACCAATCTGGGCTGCAAGTGATGCATCATCATCCCAACGGAAGAAAACATTAGTGTGCTCCTCCTCCCAGTTACCCTCGTCAACTACATTATAATAAATGCAGAACAGTTGCGCATCATCGCCTAAAACCTCCTCTACTTCGGCCCTGGTAAAGCTGTAAAACTTTCCCTCTACCCCTTCACTATCGGCATCTAAAGCCGAGTAAAAGCCATAATCGGGCGACATGAGCTCGCGCTGTACAAAGGTAATGGTTTCGTCAACCACGTTTTGATACAATTTATCCGGCTGCCAGGTATAGGCTTCGGAATAAATGCTTACTAATTGCGCGTTATCATACAGCATCTTTTCAAAGTGCGGAATGTGCCAGCGTTTGTCTACCGAGTAGCGTGCAAACCCACCGCCTATATGATCGTATATACCACCGTAAGCCATTTTTTTAAGCGTAAGCTTTACGGTGTTTGCAATAGACTCATCCTGCATTAAATAGGCATATCGCATTAAAAATTGCCAGTTGTTGGGGAGCGGGAATTTTGGTGAATCGCCCATACCGCCCTCTTCCTGATCAAAATACCGGGTCCAGTTACCCACGATTTTCTCCAAATCGAGTTTATTATAGGCTGCCTGCTCTTTTACAAACGTTACCGATTCATATTGTTTAATGCCGGCGGTCAGTTTATCGGCATACTCAGCGGCTTCATCGGGTTTGGTTTTATAAAAATCTGCCAGGTTAAACAGCAGGCTTGTCCAGTCGTTTTTACGGAAATACGTACCGCCATAAATCGGCCGCTGGTCAGGCAGGCAGATACAGTTTAAAGGCCAGCCGCCTCGACCGGTCATCAGTTGCACCGCGCTCATATAGATCTGGTCAACATCGGGGCGTTCCTCTCTGTCTACCTTAATACAAACAAAATATTCGTTCATTACGGCGGCTACGCTGGCATCTTCAAAGCTTTCATGCTCCATTACATGGCACCAGTGGCAAGCCGAGTAACCAATGCTGACCAATATCAGTTTGTTCTCGTCCTTTGCCCTTTGCAGGGCTTCGGCGCCCCAGGGATACCAGTCGACCGGGTTATTGGCATGTTGTAGTAAATATGGCGAAGAAGAATTTGCGAGGCGGTTCATATACGAAATTTAGCTATTAATAAAAAAAGGAGTATAAGAAATGTTTTGTATGATAATTAAACAATTAGCAAAGCGCAGGGGTTATTAAAATGATAATATTTATTCATTAACTTGCCCAGCAAAATTAACTGACATGCGTTTCTATCAACTAAACACTTTAATTGGTGCTTGTTGTTTGTTGTTATCTGCAACAAATATACAGGCTCAAACCACAACCGACTCTATTAAATACGATCACCTTGAACTTTTTAGCCCGATTACCTGGCCTATTACCGGTTCGGAGGTACGTTCGGCCAGCGGCAAGCCCGGCCCCAAATACTGGCAAAACCGTGCCGATTACAATATCCACGTTACCCTAAACGAATTAGCTAAAGACACCACCATTAGCGGGCAGGTAAGTATCAGCTATACCAACAACAGTCCCGATAACCTGGACTACCTTTGGCTGCAGCTGGATCAGAACCTGTTTAGGCCCGATTCGCGCGGAGCGGCAACCACACCTATCAGTGGCGACAGGTTTGATGTGAAGGGATTTAACCGCGGTGGCTACCACATTGGTTCGGTAACTATTATCTATAAAGGACAAAGCTATACGGTTAAGCCCGTTATCAGCGATGCCCGTATGCTGGTGCGCTTAAAAGCGCCGCTTGGCGCCAAAGGCGATAAGATACAGGTTAAAGTAAATTACGATTTCTCGATCCCCCATTATGGCGCCGACCGTATGGGCCGCAAGCAGTTTAAACAGGGCATGGTTTATGAAATTGCCCAATGGTACCCGCGCATGTGCGTTTACGACGATGTGGAAGGCTGGAATACGCTGCCCTACATGGGTTTAGGCGAGTTTTACTGCGAATATGGCGATTTTGATTACTACATCACCGCGCCGGGTAATATGACCGTGGTTGGCTCGGGCGACTTGCAGAACCCGGCCGAAGTATTAACCGCAACCCAGCAAGCCCGCATAGCACAGATGCGTACCAGTGATAAAACGGTGAGCATTATCAAGCCGGAGGAAGTTGGACTGGCATCAGCCCATTTAGCTAAAAATGCGTTAACATGGCACTTTAAAATGCTGAACACGCGCGATGTATCATGGGCGGCCTCTAAGGCGTTTATATGGGATGGCGCAAGGGTGAATTTCCCATCAGGCCGCAAGGGTATCGCCATGTCGGCTTACCCGGTTGAAAGTTCGGGCAACAATTCGTGGGGCCGCTCAACCGAATACCTGAAAGGCAGCATGGAGATCTACTCCCGTTTGTATTATGAATATCCATGGAATTCGGCAGTTAACGTAGCCGGCGTTGCTTTGGGTATGGAGTATCCAGGTATTATATTTTGCCTGGATAACTTAAAAAATGGCGGCCTGTGGGGCGATGTTACGCACGAGATAGGCCACAACTGGTTCCCCATGATCGTAGGATCTAACGAGCGTAAATACATGTGGCAGGATGAGGGTTTTAATACCTTTATTAACCAGTACTCTACCAAATACTTTAATCATGGCGAGTATAACGATAGCACTGCACGCCCGGCAATGGGCTTAACCCGCCCAATGGCGGCGATGAAAGACCCGTTGATGACACCATCGGAAGCGATGGGCATTGATGCGGATTACGGCATGTATTATGTAAAAACATCCTTAGGGTTGGATATCCTGCGTAATGTAGTATTAGGGCATGATATTTTTGATTACGCATTTCACCAGTATATTAAAAACTGGGCCATGAAGCACCCTACCCCCTACGATTTCTTCCGCGCTATGAATGATGCATCCGGCGAGGACCTGAACTGGTTTTTTAAAGAATGGTTCTTCACCACCTGGAGTTTAGATCAGTCTATCCGCTCGGTTGAACACAATAAAAAAGATCCTGAAAATGTTTTCCGGATCACACTGGTTAACAAGGATAAAATGGCCATGCCGGTCGATTTGAAAATTGTGCAGACTAACGGTAAAACCGAAATAGTACACCTGCCGGTTAACATCTGGCAGCGTGGCGGCGGCGTATGGACGTTTAAATATACCGCCTCTTCGGATATTAAGAGCGTAGAATTGGACCCTGATCACCAATTACCTGATCTGAACAGGAATAATAGTGTTTGGAAGAAGTAATTGAAATTAGCTATAAGAAAGCCCGGGCAATGTCCGGGCTTTCTTATTTTACCCCTTTTACGTTCATTTTTAAAGTATAAACCGCGGTAGAAGCCGTCATAAATAACAGCTTCATGTCCTTACCACCAAAACAGATATTGGCTGTCCATGGTTCGGGGATATCAATGTGGGCTAATTTCTTTCCGGCCGGATTATAAATGGTTACCCCTTTGCCACAGAGGTAGATATTTCCCTGTTCATCCAGCGTCATTCCATCCGCTCCCTGGTTAATAAACAATTGCTTATCTCTCAGGCTACCACCTATATCAATACTATACTTATATATCTTATTGTCCTGTATATCTGCCACATATAAAACCTTCCCATCGGGTGTACCAACTATGCCATTAGGCCTTTTCAGCTGATCTTCCACCGCTACAGGCAAACCGTTTTTTGGCAGGTAATATACTTTTTGCCCGTCCAGGTCGCTTTTTTTACGTGTCCAATAAGTACGCTGGTAATAGGGATCTGTAAAGTAGATGCCGCCTGTTTTATTGTTTACCCAAACATCGTTAGGCCCGTTTAACAGGCGCCCGTCAAGGTCTTTCACCAGTACGGTTACTTTACCTTTTTTATCAATCGACCATAGCTGATCATTCTCATCCGCGCAACTGATCAGGTTTCCTTTTTTATCAAAGAACATCCCGTTACTGCGGCCGGCATTATCCATAAATACTGATAATTGTCCATCAGTATCATACTTCCAGATCTTATTATTAGGCTGATCGGTAAAAAAGATGTTGCCTTTTTTATCAACCGCCGGGCCTTCGGTAAACTTAAACTGTTTGGAAATGAGCTGCGGTTTTTGCAGGGTATCAAACAAAGGCTTACCCTGGGCGTATCCAACCGTAACTGCACAGGCAGAGATAAGGCAGCTTATTATTGTTGTTTTGAATAGCATCACGTTAGTTGGGCTTTACTATGGGCGGCGGGAAACGTATTTCTTTATATAAACCAAAATCGCTTAAAGCAATGCAAGCAGCAGCACCGGTGACTCTTAATCTTACTTTACTTGTGCTCACAAATTTATCTAAACGGATCAACCTGTTTGCGCCAATGCTTGTCGCAGTAGCAATCTGTTGCCATTGTTTACCTACCATCATATCCACAGCCACGCTGTCTATCCGCTGGCCAAGCTTTATGTTTTCCCTAAGCCGGATAATATTAAAGGTCCTTTTTTGGTGCAGATCAACAACTAATGATGGGTTTTTAACACCATCATCGGTAGCCCAATAACTGTAGCGGTCATTATCCAGCAAAAACGCCGGGCCAAACTTTACTTTGTTATTTCCGCGCACATTGCTTGCAGTTAATGTAGCCCCTTTAGCTAAATTAACCACAAAGGTTGATTTTAACAATAAACCAAACTCCTGCAAAGCAGCTACATCCTCATCACAGATCATCCCGCGTTTATCAGGCGCTAAGCCCAGATCAAGGTCGGCCCCCCGGCCTACACTTTTAAAATACAGATCGAATAAAGTACTTGCTGATTTTGGCACGTAAGTTTCGGTTATTGGAGACATAGCAACTCCATTGTCTTTCTTATATAAATGATAAAACCAACCCGGTCTTAGCGGTACGTCACATTCGGCAGGCATCCAAAATTGCCCGTCACGATGGCCTTCTGTGCCTTCCTTATCCAACACAAAGCCATTACCGGGCTTTTTACCTGCCTCGGGCGCGTGTGGCGTGTAAGTGGCCCAGCTGGTTTCGCCTGCTTCGCCCCGCTCGTTACCTACCCAGCGCACATCGGGGCCAACATCGCCAAATATGGTAGCGCCGGGCTGTAATTTACGGGCAATCCCCCAGGTAATATCCCAACCGTAATAGGTAGACCGGTCTATTTTACGCACTTCCTTTGCACCGCCATAATAGCCATCGCCACCGTTGGCGCCATCGTGCCAAACCATAAATAGTTTCCCATAATTGGTATAAAGCTCTTCCAGTTGCTTGCGGTACACATCATTTACATACTCAGGTTTGCCGTAAAGCGGACTGTTTCTGTCCCACGGCGAGCAGTATACGCCCATCTTCATGCCCAGTTTATCGCAAGCCTGGCGGTATTCTTTTAAGATATCGCCCTTGCCGTTTTTATAAGGGCTTTTGCTAATATTGTGTTCGGTAGTTTTGGTTGGCCACAGGCAAAAGCCATCGTGGTGCTTGGCCACTACTATAATTCCCTTAAAACCGCCTGCTTTGGCAGCCCCTACAATTTGCATGGCGTTAAAATTGCTGGGGTTAAAAATAGCTGGATCCTCATCGCCATAACCCCACTCCTTATCGGTAAAGGTATCAGGGCCAAAATGGATGAGGCAGTACATTTCGGTTTCGTGCCAGTTTAGCTGCGCTTTAGTTGGTAAAGGGCCGTAAGGTTTAGGCGGTGCCTGGGTAAAACCTTGCATGCATAAAACAGCAAACAAAAGGGATAGGATCGATCTTCTCATTTTTGGGTTAATATCAGGCTAATTTAGTTGTTGTCGGTGTTATTTACTAAAGTCGCAACTTTTAAATATCCAAGACACAGGTTAATCCGGGACATCGCCGGCTTTTAGGCCGTAGCGTAAAGATCACTTAAACAAGTTTTTAAACTTCTCTTTAAAAGTCTCAAAGCCCACATAGATATCACTGCCTTCTATTTTAACCGCGTAAGTATTTACGTAGTCGTTTTGGCCCGGACTACCCCGGCCGGTTGCTAAATTGTACGAAAAACGATGATACGGGCAAACTACTTTACCATCATCGCACCAGCCGCGCGACAGGTCTTCGCCGGCATGAGGGCATTTATTGGCTAAAGCATAGACCTTCCCCTCGTAACCCACAAGGCAAAGGGTGTGCCCGCCTATGGCTATTCTTTTAATAAAAGGCTGATTTGTATAAGGAAGCCCGGGAACTTTATACCACTTCATTTACAGGCCTAAAAATCAATTTTAAGGTTCATGGATGATGGGTTTTTAATGATATCATCCATATTGGTTTGCAGGATAACGCGGCGCCTGTCGGCAGATAATACAGCTTTGGGATTGTCTATCTTTTTTACCGGCCTGGCAAAGTTAAGCACCAGTTTATAGGGAGTTTCAATCAGCATAGCCTTAGCCATGGCAAATGTAGAAGAAGTGCGTTTCAGGAAAGCGTTAAACTTAGACAGGTCGATGATGCGATAGAATTTTTTATCGGTGATCTCGTAGATATAATAATCCTCGCCCGATATCAATTGCTGCGGATCGAAGGCTTTGCTTTTCTTAGTATTTTTAGTAATAGCGTTAACGCCGCCAATACCGCTCAGTTTAGAGATATGTTCCAGGTAGTATTGCAGGTCGGCAATGTTTTTAGCATCGTGATTAAGGCTTACCTTCATCAGGCTGTTGTTCAGGTTCATTTGCACATTCAGCTTGCTCGACCGCGCCATATTGATCTCTTCAGCGGACATTTTAGCTACGGTACTATCGGGCAGGGCGCTGTAAAAATTGAGTGAGGTGTCTTTCACCATCTTAAATTCAGGGGTTGACTGTACCGAATCGGTCATCAGGTTCATCAGCACCGATACGGCTTTACTCATATCAAAATCGTACACAACGCTGCATGATCCGTCTGCCTTAAAATCATAATGCTCCTCGATATCCACGCAGGATGAGAGGCAAAATACCAGCAGTAATATGATTGGGAAGTAAAGCTTTTTCATATCCCCTTTAATTTAAAGTAATAATACTAAATAATAATTAAATGCGGATATGATCAACTAAAAAAACAGTTAAAATTTTGAAGTTTTTAAAAGCAAAAGCTGTGCTACTATTAAAGTTTGCTCCCGCTTTCCGCTGCAACTCCTCGCCTTCCCTTACTCATACCCTCACCTCACACAGGCTGCGGGGTTTACGCTGCAATCGGGTTTATGGATGAACGTTGCCTTACAAGACTTACTAAGTTTAAAAGCTTCATAAGCCTGAACGCTTATAGCTTTTAAACCGTTCATATATTTCCTGGTATGCCTCTTCTTCAGTATAAAAAATATTTTCGTTATACCGGCTACCGCGCTCTTGTTCAAATACACGCCATTCAGTATAACGATTACTATTATTATAATAGTTGTCATAATGTTCCAGTATTGTGCCTTCAATTACTTTACCATCCAACGAGTAATATTCCGGGTTTACCCCTAATAAGGTTAACTCATCAATCAGCTTATCTTTTTTCATACAGGAATAATCAGATGTAGTGTAAACAAAAGTAACAGGAATTCCAGTATTGCATCTGGTTCAATCTTCACCCCAATCTCACTTTCGCCCTTAGCCTTTCAGCTTTCCCCTCAAAAAACTACCTTTGCAAAATATTATGGCACACGTAATTCCGGAAGACGGCACATTGCTTCCATTAATGGAAGAGTTTTATACCATACAGGGCGAGGGATTTAATACCGGAAAGGCCGCATACTTTATTCGCCTGGGTGGCTGTGATGTGGGTTGCCATTGGTGCGATGTAAAGGAGAGCTGGGACGCAGAACTACACGCGCTTACCGCTGCCGACCAGATTGTTACGCATGCCTCGGCACACCCCGCCAAAGCCGTAGTGGTAACCGGCGGCGAACCGCTAATCTATAACCTGGATTACCTGACCGCGCAATTACAGCAAAAAGGGATCAAAACGTTTATCGAAACATCAGGCGCCTACCCGCTTTCGGGTACGTGGGACTGGATCTGCCTGTCGCCTAAAAAGTTTAAGGCACCCGTAAAAAATGTTGCCGAGCAGGCGCACGAGTTAAAAGTGATCGTGTTTAACAAATCGGATTTTTTGTGGGCCGAAGAACATGCCGGTATGGTAGGCCCCGATTGCAAGCTGTATTTGCAGCCCGAGTGGTCTAAATCAAAGGAAATGATCCCGCTGATTGTTGATTACGTAATGAACAACCCCAAATGGGAAATATCGCTGCAAACGCATAAATATTTGAATATTCCTTAAAAAGTGTAACTTAGAATTATATACACACCGTTATAATTCTAAATGAGAATTTCAATTACTCTGATATTGCTATTCTTTTTACCGGTACTGATACTTGCCCAGCAAAGACAATATTCCACTACTGATAAAGAAGCCATAAAATTCTTTTCCTTAGCCAATCAGGCTATTGATGAAAATGATTATGATGTGGCCATACAACAATTATACCTGGCTGTAAAAAAAGATGCTAAGTTTATTGAAGCCTACTCGCAATTGGCAGATGTATTACGTTTAAAGCGGCAATACAAGGAGGCTATCCCCCACTACCGTACCGTGATTAAACTTAACCCCGAATATAACCGGGCTGTTTACCTGAGATTGGGTGAAGCTGAAGTAAACAATGCCGAATACAGCGCGGCCAAGCCCGATCTGGATAAGTACTTGTCCTACCCTTATATTACCGAAACCAACCGTTTTTACGCCCGCAAGCTAATTGCCGATTGCGAGTTCAGCATCAACGCGATGCAACACGCCGTACCTTTTAAACCGGTTAATATGGGTCCCGAGATCAACACCGCCGGCGATGAATACCTGCCTGTAGCCACCGCCGATGAAAGCATGCTGATATTTACCCGCAAAATAGACAATAACGAGGATTTTTATAAAAGCATGAAACAGGATGCCAAATGGCAAACAGCTACCTATCTCAGCTCCCAAATCAATACGCCTAATTTTAACGAGGGGGCGCAATCTATATCGCAGGATGGCAAATACCTGTTTTTTACAGGCTGTAACCGCCCGGATGGTTTAGGCCGTTGCGATATTTACATCGCGCAAAAAAAAGGGAACGATTGGGCCAAACCTTTTGACCTGAGCCCCCCCATCAATACGCCAGGCTGGGAATCGCAGCCATCCATCAGTGCCGACGGGCGTACGCTGTATTTTGTAAGTAACCGGAAGGGTGGCTATGGTGGCTATGATATCTGGAAATCGACCCTTACGCCGAAGGGCTGGGGCGAACCGGTTAATATGGGGCCAAACATTAACACTACGTTTGATGAGCAATCGCCCTTTATCCATCCGGATGATAGTACGCTCTACTTTTGCTCGAACGGCTGGCCGGGTATGGGCAATAAAGACTTGTTTATCAGCCGGCTTAAAAAAAATGGCGACTGGGATAAACCGCAAAACCTGGGCTATCCTATCAACTCAAACGGCGACGAAAACGGCTTGACCATCACCGCAAGCGGCAGCTACGCGTTCTTTGCCTCCAATAACCTCAACGGCTTTGGCGGATATGATATTTATACGTTTGAATTGCCGGTAGCTGTGCGCCCGCACATGGTAACTTATGTAAAAGGCATTATTAAAGATGCGGTAAGCAAACAGCCGCTGGAAGCCGCCGTAGAGATCATCGACCTGGAAAAAGACCTGCCGGTTTACCAGGATTATAGTTCGGTAACGGCGGGCGATTTTTTAGCTACCCTTACATCGGGCAAAAATTACGGATTGAATATCTCTAAAAACGGATACCTGTTTTATTCGGATAATTTTTCGCTGGTGGGGCACCAGGCTAAAAATCCTTTTAACATTACTGTATTTCTTGAACCGATAGCCGTTGGCAGTAAGGTGGTGCTAAAAAATATCTTCTTTGATACCAACCGCTTCGACCTGCAACCAGAATCAATGGCCGAGTTAAAAAAACTGATCGACTTTTTAGCTATTAACCCAACCGTGAAAATTGAAATATCGGGCCATACCGATGATGTAGGTAACGACCAGATTAACCAAACCCTATCCGAAAACCGGGCTAAATCTGTTTACCAATACCTGGTAGATCATGGCGTTACCGCGGGCCGGTTAGTGTTTAAAGGATATGGTAAAACCCAACCCATGATCCCTAATACTAACGATGAAAGCCGTGCGCAGAACAGAAGGACGGAGTTTAAGATTATTGCGAAGTAAAGCTTTGGTGCTTAGTTGCTGCGGGCCCCAGCTACCGCAAGTTTAGCGTAGCGTAACTTGTGGTTTGCATTAAACTGAAGTCTCAGACTTCAGACATTCCAGGCACAAGTTAATCCACAACTCATCCCCACCCTTAAACTTGCGCCAGCAGATTGAATTAGCCACCTAACCAGCAGAGGGAGGCGTACTCTGACTTGCCATTATGAGTATCACTCATTCTCAGTACGTCCAAAAAACAACAGGTATCCATCCGCGTCCTTTACCTCAAATCCCCGCAGGCCATCTTCATCATATCCCTCTTTAAGCGGTAGGAAAAACTCGACATCGCGTGACGCGAATTCGGCCGCCAGCGCGTCAGGATCGGGAACATGCAGGTAGGCATCCCAGCGGGCAATCCCTTTTTTGATATCCCGTGTGTAATTCGGCACAGGATCGACACCAATGGACTTCAGCATGATCATCGCTGCACCACGCTGAACAATACCGAAGAAGATATCGTCCTCACCTGGCCCCTGAAACGTAATGTCGAAACCAAAACGGTCACGGTAAAACGACAGCGCTACGGGAACATCCTTTACTATAAAGAATGGCGCAATACCGGTAATGTCTGTTTTGGGCATAGCTTTATTTAAACAGCAACCAAATACTACTTTTGTCGCGTTGGTACAGCATTACGCACCGGGCGAACAGGGTTTGCAGTCCGGAAAGTAAGGACTTCATTTGTACCGTTATTACCGGTAACCGGTTTTCCATCCCGGTTCAGCACCTGTACGCTCCAGGCATATTTTTTTCCGGCGGCGAACGGAGTATTTACGGTTAGATATATTGTACTGTCTTTCTCAAAAAAGGGTTTATTGGTACGGACAAAGCTGGCACTGTCCTTTTCGAAGAAGGGTTTATTTGATCTGAGCGCCTGTTCAGGCGACTGATCGCCAATGATTTCCACTATTTTGATTTTATAGGTTTGCCCGCTTGTGGCTGTAATGGGCGGCTTCCAGTTAAATATCATTCGCTCGTTTGGCTCCACCGTGCCGCCGTTTGCCGGAACTACAAGGATCCGTTTTGAAGTTTGCGCGGCGGCATTAACCGCAACTACAATGAACATGAAGAACAAAAATCTTTTTAGCATGACGAAGGCGTTTAGATGAATAATAAATAAATGTAATAATTAATTACTTCATTTACTGTTATTTAGTTTGTGCCACCTCCACTATCAGATTAATAATTTTAATTAAGCCTGTTTACACTTAGCGCAGATGCGCAAGAATAAGCATCATGAAAAAACGAGCAGTTTTTCTGCAATTACTTACCAATAAACAATTTCTTTTCGAAAGCCGGCATTTTAAACAGGGCATCATTGGGGTTTAAACTTGGCCAGCCATCTTTATCCATATACAGCGGCTTAATGTTTAAAAGCGATTGCCCCTCGAAGGTGCGGGTATAGGCATGATAAACCAAATAAGTGGTATCGCCCTGTGCAAAAAAACCGTTATGGCCACGGCCCGGTTCGTCATAATCGCCGGCTAAAAATACGGTGTAATCGTTATCTGTCCACTTTTTACCTTCTTTTGTCAGGTAAGGGCCTTTAATCGTTTTTGCGCGGCCTACAACAATTTGGTAAGTGCTTTGCAAACCGGCGCAACATTTCCCGCGCGAAGCGAAAATGTAATAGTAGTCCGGACCTTTAATAATAAAAGTACCCTCGCCCAATTTGGTGGTGAGAATGGTTAATTCGGGTTTATCGGTAAATGGTTTACCGGTTTTAGGGTTAAGCTCCAGCAAGCGCAATCCCCCTTTGTACGATCCATAGGCCAGGTACTCCTTGCCATCCTTATCAGCGAAAAAATTTGGGTCTATCACATTTACGCTGTCGCCGCCGTTTCTAAAATCTACTACTTTACCTTCATCTACCCATTTATAGTTGGGGTTATTACGGTCTAATGTAACGTTGGTTGCATAACCCACACTCGAATTAAAATTCATCCAGGCAGATACGGAATAGTATAAATGATACTTGCCATTGGCATAATGAATATCCGGTGCCCACAGGCCTACCTTACCGGGGATATCATTATTCCACCAGCTAAACTTAGCATCCCGATCGAACACGCTGCCGGCGCTTGTCCAATTGATCATATCTTTCGATGTTTTCATGCTCATGCCGGTGGTTAACACATAATAGGTATCACCGGCCTTTATCATCCCCGGATCATGCGCGGCAAGGTTACCGGTTAAGCCATTATTGGTGATGATCCTGTCCGGTCGGGGGCCCCGGTTTTGCGGCGCAGCAGCAGGCGGCGTGGTTTGCGCCATAGTAACCATCGCTGAAAGCGCCATAACCAACTGTATCTTAAAATATCTTTTCATCGCTGCATTCCTTGTTATGCTTTCAGTGATTTATTTCTTAGCGGTTTGTTTGCCTTTATATTTTATCAATGTGATATTTGGTTTTGGCGGTGGTTGCATATCATCGCCCATGTAAAAACCGGTATGCGGCGGTTGGTTGTAAGCTACGTTTTGCCAGGCTATGCTTAAACGGTATTGCGGGTCGTGCATAAAGGTATATAGCCTGTGGGTAGTGGGTATAGTTGTGGTAAATATGCGTAATTCCTTGCCGTCGGCGGTGCGGTAAATAGCTTCTTCACGCCAGTCACCCAAAATATCGGCTGATAAACCGGGTGTAGATTTTGTTCCGTTATTGGACAAGCAATTGTATTGCCTCGTATTGATCAGGTTAACCGGTCGTTCGTTCAGAAAATCCCATTTATCAATACTGGTGCCGTTCAACAGTTCACTTTGCAAATCGCCATCCCAAAAAATTCCAAAGTTTACAGATGGGTTCCTTTCGGATATTTTATTGCCTTTGGCATCCCACATACCTGTTAATCCCGCGCCGGCAACCCAGCATTCCGATCCACGGTATCTTGGATCAACGTTCAAAGCTAATGCCCGGCCCGGGCCTTCCCCATCTCCGCCTGCTTTTATAGATGCCTTTTTCCAAAGCACCTCGCCGGTACGTGCATCTCTGAAATTGGCTCCCGCGTCCGAAAAACGTTCCTGCGTATCAAAAACTTCCAGACCGGGCCTGTCGGGGTCAAGGTCGCCAACGTGCAGCGCATCAGCATGGCCAATACGGGTTGAATATAATCCTTCGCCATTATCGTCCAGTGTCATGGCGCCAAAAATAATCTCATCCTTGCCATCACCATCCACATCGGCAATACTCAGGTTATGGTTTCCCTGGCCCGAGTATGGGTTCGACCGGTCCTTACTATCAAAGGCCCAGCGTTTGGTCAGTTTGCCGCCTTTCCAATCGAAGGCGGTTATAAAGGTGCGGGTATAATACCCACGACTCATGATCAGGCTGGGATGCACACCATCTAAATAGGCTACCGCGGCCAAAAACCTGTCCATACGATTACCATAACCATCGCCCCACATATCTTTCAATTGTTGGGTGGTGGGGTTCAGATTATCAGGATAGCGTTGCGGCACAAAATCGATAGTAGACATTGCAGCACCTGTCATACCATTAAATATAGTCAGGTACTCAGGGCCCGAAAGGATATAGCCCTGGCTGTTACGCCAATCTTTGGTGCTGTCGCCAATTACTTTACCAAGACCGTCAACGGTACCGTCGGCAGTTTTGCAGGCCAGTTCGGCCCGGCCGTCGCCATCAAAATCGTATACCATAAACTGGGTATAATGCGCCCCTTCACGGATATTAATGCCCAAATTGATCGTCCATAGTAGTGTGCCGTCTAACTTATAAGCCTGCAATATGGGTTTATCTGTAAAGCCAGCCTGCGAGTTATCGTGCGCCCGGCCCACCTGGTGCAGTATAATTTCGTATTCGCCATCACCATCCAGGTCGGCCACCGAAATATCGTTTGGCGCGTAGCCCGCCGGTGTTTGCAGCGGTACCGACAAATAAGGTTGCACAGGTGCATTTGCAGCTAAGGTAAATGCCTCGCTTTGAGCCTGCTCCTTGCCTTTTAGCACCGGTTTTACGTAATAGGCGTTTGCCTGGGTAAAATCAACCTTAGCATCCGAAAAAATGGTTGCGCCTGTTACCGGTGTTTTATTGAGCTTTACCGGCGCTGCGCTCCCTGTTTTACGGTAAAGGTTAAAGGCCATATCATCTGGGTCGGTGCCCAGTACCCGCCAACTGACAAATACACTATCACCGGGCTGATGAATAGCTACCACACCCCTGCCCAGGTATTCCATCTGGCGCTGGGCCATAAGTGATTTGCCTGTTATCAACAGGGCAATCACAATCATCAAACGGCTAATCGGCTTCATTACTTTTTAGTTGGTTTTACTAAAACAATGTTTGGTTTGGGCAAAGTTTTCATGCCGAATCCCAAATAAAAACCCACATGCGGCGGCTGGTTATAGCCCGAATTTTGCCAGGCTATGGCATCGCGGTATTGCGGATCGTGCATGAGGGTATAGATCTTATGTGTGGTTGGGATAACGGTAGTATAAATGCGCAGACTTTGGTTATCGGCGCTGCGCAGTATCACTTCTTCGCGCCAGTCGCCAAACAGGTCGGCGCTTAAAGCCGGGGTTGATTTTGAACCATTGTTAGATACAGCGCCCGTAGCGGTGAAAATGCGGCCTTTGCCGTATTTATCAATATGGTTACCATCCAGCAGTTCACGGCTCAGGTCGGCATCCCACCAACAAAGAAAATTGACAGAGGCCGGTCTGCCGCCTATCTTATTGCCCTGCAGATCCATCAGATCGGAACCATTCCACCACATTTGTGCGCCTACGCGGGTAGTGTCAATATTTTCAGCAACTCCCCTGCCCAAATCTTCGTCCATGTGCCCTTTAAACAGTGTTTCACCGGTTTGGGCGGCATAAACAGTAGCGCCGGGGCCTTTGGTATTATCTTCTATCTCGTGGATACCAAACACCTCCAGCCCGGGATGATTGGGATCAAGATCGGATACATGCAGGGCATCGCCATGGCGATAGCCGGTTGCAAATAAGCCCTTTCCATCATCATCCACCACCATCGATCCATATACAATTTCATCCTTGCCGTCTCCGTCTACATCAGCAACGCTTACCGTATGATAGCCCTGGCCCGAGTACGGGTTCTCGCTATCCTTACTGTCAAATACCCAGCGCGAGGTAAGCTTACCACCACGCCAATCCCAGGCGGCCAACACACTACGGCCATAATAGCCGCGGCACATCACCACACTTGGGTGGATACCATCCAAATAAGCTACACAGGCGTTGAAACGATCTACACGGTTACCGGTATTATCGCTACCGCCATTGCCGCCATGCCCGCTCCAGCCATCGGTTGGGTAACGGTTAGGGATATAATCGGTAGTAGCCAAAGCCTCGCCGGTTTTGCCGCTGAAGATGGTGAAGTACTCGGGGCCGTCCAGTATTTTACCGTAAAAAGTATTCCGGGGTTCAACATTGGTACGGCGCCAGTGTTTGGTCGAATCGCCAATTACTTTACCCTTGCCATCTATTGTGCCATCAGCGGTTTTACAGGCAAATTCGGCTATGCCGTCGCCATCCTGGTCAAAAACAATAAACTGCGTATAATGCGCGCCTTCGCGGATATTTTGGCCCAGGTTAATCTGCCATAACAATGTGCCATCCATTTTATAGGCCTGGAAGATGGGGGCATCTGTTAAGCCCGGCGATGGCGTATCGCGGCCGCGGCCTGTTTGATGCAATACAATATCATATTCGCCGTCACCATCCAAATCCCCTACCGATACATCATTAGGTGTGTAACCAGTCGGTGTTTTTAAGGGTATATTGAGGTATTGTTGTACCGGTGCATTTGCGGCAAGTGTAAATGGTTTGCTGGCCGCCTGCTCAACACCACCGGCAACCACTTTTACAAAATAAGCGTTCGGCTGAGTAAAATCAACCTTGGTATCTACATAGTTGGTGCTTTCGGTAATTGGTTTTTTATTCAGCTTTACCGGTGTGGAGCTTCCGGTTTTACGATAAAGATTGAAGGCGATATTCTGCGGTTCGGTACCCAGCATACGCCAGCCAACGTAAACAGAATCGGCACCTTTATGTACAGCTATCATTCCGCGACCAAGGTTT
Organism: Mucilaginibacter sp. GW821-FHT07H05; assembly: GCF_059418485.1. NCBI lineage: Bacteria > Pseudomonadati > Bacteroidota > Sphingobacteriia > Sphingobacteriales > Sphingobacteriaceae > Mucilaginibacter > Mucilaginibacter sp. GW821-FHT07H05. The sequence continues at coordinate 27,674 of NZ_JBWKPY010000003.1, read as the reverse complement.
TCCATCTGGCGGGGGGCGGTTACTTTTGTTACCTTTTTTGCCGGCAGATTAAGCACCGCTGGCCCGGGCCCTTGTGCATAAGCTGCAAAACAAGCAGAGAGGCCGATAAATGAAAGCACACCGGCTTTCATTACTTTCGATGGTAAAAAGTAAAATTTTCTCATAAGTTTCTTATCGCGCAGGGCGCGGGATTGGTTTATATCGGTATAACTCCTGCCTAATTAAAGGCAAGAGTTTAATTTTAAGTACGATATACCACAGGACTTTTCAGCCTGTGCTAATTATTTACTTACAGGGCCCGCTAACTGCTGCGCTTGCGTAAGCGATAAGCCATCACTAATGTTCACCGCTTTCGAATCAACTTTAAGCGTAGCGCTGGCAAGCCCCGGCCTTGAAGCGGTTATGGTAATTGTACCCGCTTTTTGCGTTGAACGGATAGCCACACGGTTAATGCCGCATTCGGTATCCAGGTAAAGGTTATTGGTGGTATTTAGTTTACCAGCATTAAACCCGCCGCGCCATATAACCGGTCCGTTTACGGTAAAATCCACTTTAGCTTCATCGGTTGGGCAACGGCGGCCTTTGGCATCAACCACTTCAAAATCTATCAGGGCTACATCGCTGCCGTCGGCCATTAAGCCTTGCGGCCCGGTGTGCAGTGTTAACTTAATGGATTTAGCCTCGCCTGCTGTTTGTATTTCCTGCTGTGCAACCACTTTCCCGGCTTTAGTAGCTACAGCTTTAATGGTGCCCGGTACAAATGCCACATTAGGGAAAGCATAAATGCAACCCGTGTTATCGTCAGACGGGCGCTCCATCACAGGTGCACCTGTACGGTTAATGGTATCTTTAAACACGGTTGGTTTGGTTTGTACGCCTAACGATTTGCCGTTGACAAACAACTCTACCTTATCACAATTTGACGCGGCCACATACATGGCTTTTTTAGTACCGGCCGGATAGTTCCAATGGCCGATAATATGCAGGTCAGGCTGCTCGTTTTGCATTACCCGCGATACGTAGTACATGGATTTTGGGATACGTACCCCATCAACCTTACCGCTTACACGCAGCACATAACTGCCCTGCTGACGCCCATCGGCGTTTGAATCGGAGAAATAGATAGAGCAGTAAGCAGCCCATTTGGAATGCGCCGGATCGGTATTACTGATCTTATTAGTGATATAGCTATTGTACCGTGTAGCGCCAGCCAATGCAAATGTTTCCGAATTCCAGTGCCAGGTATCCACAGCACGCCCATCTGAACCTGTACCCGCTTTGGGTTTAAACCCAAAATGAGGCGGCGAGTAATCGTCCCAAACGTTACGACCAGCCTCGTCTCGGAAATCCTCGGTTTCTATTAGCGGGGCCTTATCGCGGCGCGATATACTATAACCCCTGAAGATATCATCGCCAGACACCCTATCGGTTTGCGGGGCCTGCCCTATCATTACTCCATAAAACTCGGACATCGGTGTTAAAGCTTTGTTGGCTTCGGATAAATCATTGTCACGGGTACCCATTACACGGTCGCCGTGCGGGTCAAGCTCTTTACGCAGGGCTACCATCTGCACCATTTGTTCGGGCGCTACAATGGTATTGCCTGCTTCCCAGAAAAATATACTTGGGCTATTGCGATAAAATATCATAGTGGCACGCATTACTTCTACCCGCTGCTCCCATTGGCGGCCGGTTACCATGCGCTCTTTATCCCCGGCAGGGCAAACCTGCACAATGCCAAAACGGTCGCATGCCGAAACATCGGCCCTTTGGGGTGCAACGTGCATCCAGCGCAGATAATTTGCATTACTTTCGCGCATCATGGATATGGTATAATCGTGCATCCAGTCGGGATATCCGCCGCCGAGACCAGCCCAATCATCAGCCGAACGCTGCGCATAACCTGTAAGCCAAACAAAACGGCCATTTAACCATACGCCCCCTGTGCCTACACCACCCTTAAATTCCACTTTACGGAAACCTGTTTTGGTGTTGCAAACATCTACCACCTTGCCATTTACGCTTAATATGGAATATACGTTGTACAGGTAAGGATCTTTTACATCCCAAAAACGGGCATCGGTAAGGGTACCTTCAGCGGTAAATACTTCTTTTTGCCCGGCTACCAGATCGGATGTATTACCTTCCAGTTTGGCGCGGACTACCCCATCGGCATCAACCACAATAGCCGATAAGGTGATAGAGGCATAATCGCCTACCATTTCGTTTGATACTTCGGCTTCTACTTTTATGGTGGCTGTTTTTTTCTTCAGGTCGATATCTTCGGGATAAACGTATACGCCGGTAGTTTTCAGGTTATTAAATAATGGCAAAGTTTGATATACCTTGCCGGTAACTATCAGGAATGCATCGCGGTTAAGGCCGCCAAAATTGGGGTTAAAATCTTTTGAATTCCATTGAAAAGCAGTACCTGTTTCTTCCTCTTTATAATTGGTACTGTTATCTACTTTTACAGCAATCACGTTATCCTGCCCGCCAAAGTTTACAGCCGCGGTAATATCCAGGCCAACAGCGGTAACGCCATTTTCGTATTTACCAATTGGTTTACCATTTAAAAAGAAACGGCCTGCCTGGCGCATGCCATCAAACTGCAGGAATATTTTTTGCCCGTCGGCGCTTTTGGGTAATTTAAAGTGTTTGCGATACCAGCCAATGCCCAGCATTTTTTCGCTTTGGTCGCCCCCACCATGACTGATATAGGCACGGTAAGTATCGGTCTCGTTCCATGTATGCGGCAGGCTGACACCAGTCCACGCGGCATCGTCAAAACCGGATTGGTCGGCCCCGGTTGCATCGCCAAAAGTAAAGCGCCAGCCCGAATTGAAATTATAGGTAGCACGCGGCGAAGCGGGTGGCTGAAATGCAGCCGGCTTAGCAACAGTTTGAGCGGCCGCATTTTGATACACAGCCGATGTGATGATTAATAATAAGGCAAAAAGATATCTTTTCATTTTGATGATCGATGTTTTGGATATAAGAAAAACCAAAAATGATGGCTTTAATTGGTGAATTAAAAATGAGAAAACTAAGCGGGGAAACTATCCCGTACCATCCCGCAATTTTGAGCTGCCGTATTAAAAAAACAGCCAAAAATAGTATTTAAAGGGCCTTTTTGGTTATTTTATCTATTAAAAGTAATACACATGTTACATAGTGTTGCAAGGTTAATGTTGTTTCATCATACACCATCAACAAAAAAGCGGCCCATGTTAAACAGGGGCCGCTTTTTGTTAGCAATATTGATATGATTACAACTTAAATGGCATATACCAGCCATTAGGATCCATCAGTTTAGCGCGTACGCTTGAAGCTGCAGGATTACCTTCTTTTAGTAATTTATTATAAACTTTATCGGCCAGGTAAGCTGGATCGCCACGGCGGCGTGCTATACGTACCAGATCACCCCAGCGGAAACCTTCGAAAGAGGTTTCGCGGGCGGCTTCATCAATAATAGCATTTTCTAAAGTTATTTTATCATTATATGTCGAAGCCGGCAGTGGCACCAAATTAGCCCTGCTACGGGTACCCACCTGGCGATACCATATACCATGATAGTTTTGCGGGCCACCTGAACGGCCATCCATATCGTACGGCGCGGGCAGGAATGTTTGCATGGTATTAGTACGATCGGAAGGTAATGGATTTGGGGCAAACACGTTACCTACACCTATGTTAAGCAAGGCATAACCCAGTTTTAACTGATTATCGTTACAAGCAGATTCGGCAAAGCGATTTGACAGAACACCGGTACGGTATAGCAACCAGTAACCCGGCTTTTGCAATACGTTCACCGGCAAAAACGAGCTATTATCAAGATAGTAGTAAAGCTGCTTCATGATAACAGGCTGACCGGCAACAGTACGTACAGCAATGCGGCCGCGGGCATCATAAGGGAAGCCGTTATTTTGCACTTGTGAATTCCAGCTATCTAACATGGTTTGTGATACCGTTAACTGATAATTACCACCCTGGTTTGAAAACAGGCTAATAAATGGATTAACCGGTGCAAATGCTGTGCTGAAAGGTAAACGCCATATTAATTCGGACCGTGAGTTTGTACTTACAGTAGGATCGGCAAACATTTGCCTCCAGCCGGTAACGTTATTATCGTTTAACGGGCTTTCTGTTTGATTGGGGTTTGGCGTACCGCTTGGATTGCCATAACTTACGTTCATGTTATCATAACAAGCTTTAAACTGCTCGTACGTGGTAAAATCGGCGGGATTATTATTTGATGTAATAGGCCCTATATCAGATATTGTACGATAAGCGGTAGATGCTATATTATAGTTTCCTTTCCATAAGTTGATATCGCCTTTAAGCGCGTATTTATTGATGAAGAACAAGCTGGAACCCTGACCATCAACAGTTACGTTTAATGATGAACTTGCAGAACCGGTAATAGGGTCGGTAGCAGAATAAGTATTCAGATAACGAACCGGATCGTTCATAAAAGCAGCCAGTTTATCAAGAAGCTGATCAAAGGTTATTTTGGGGAACTTAGTAGCATCATTCAAATCGGTAATATTTGATATCGGGTCGGTTACATATGGTACTGATCCGTACTGAATACCAACCTGCAAGTATAACCAGCAACGCAATGCGCCGATATCCGAGTAGCGCTGTTGGTAATCAATAGGTTTAAGCTTACCTGTTTTCAGCATATCATCAAAATGATATAAAGCATCATTACAATTCAGGATAAGTTTGTACCATGGTTTTGGATCGGCCCATGGGTTATCTACCGTTTCGGTATGTGTATTTAGCTGTTTAAGATATATATCAGCATTGGCCGTTGGGCTCATTAAATCAGCACGCAACTCATTCAATACAATATATCGGTCTGCCAGGCTTAAAAATTGCCCGTAAATACCTACCACAGCGGCATTGGCATCAAATACGTTCTGATAAGCATTCTCGGCATCAACCTGGTTTTTAGCAGGCATATCAAACACTTTTTTGCACGAAAAAGTGGTTACCAGGCAACATACCAGGCAAGTTCTATAAATCAATTTAAATGAAACTCTTTTCATAATCTATCAGTCAAATTTATAATTATATACCAATGCGTAACCCTAACTGCACTGTTTTAAACTGCGGCTCAAGTGTATTATCAATTCCTTGTAACAATACGTTCTCGTTAGCAGCAAATTCCGGATCGTAGCCTAAATAACGTGTAAAGGTTAACAGGTTATTACCGGTGGCATATACTTTTATGTATTTAAAGTATTTGTATTTCATAGGCACATCATAACTAATGGTTAGGGTGCGCAGGCGCATGTACGATCCGTCTTCTATCCAGCGGTCAGAGAAACTGGAGTTGCCCGTTGGGTCGCCGTATGATGCCCTTGGTATGTTGGTGATCTGCCCATCTGCACGCCACCTGTTGTTAATCGCCAGGGTTTGGTTGTACGGGCTATTTTCGGCCTCTAACTGACGGCGGGTGTAGTTATACACTTTATTACCTTTAGAAAAGGTAAACAACGCATTCAGGTTTAACCTTTTATAGGTAAAGCCTGTTGTTATGCCACCTGTATAATCAGGATTGGGGTCGCCTATTTCCTGGCGGTCATTTGCATCAATAATTTTATCGCCGTTAACATCTACAAAGCGCATATCGCCGCCTTGCTGGGCAACTAAGTTACCGCTGGCGTTCCTTACGCTTATCCCTGCTGATGCAGCTTCGGCATTTGAACTATACACTCCGTTTGTACGGTAGCCATAAAATATACCGGCCGGCCGGCCTTCGGCTGTCCTGATGGTTGCGCCGGCGTACTGGTTTAACAACGGACTGCCTGGCAAAGTTGTAATTTTATTATGGTACGATGCGATATTAAAACCAAGATCCCATTTAAACTTAGGCGTACTGATCACACGGCCGCTGATGCTTAATTCAACACCGTTTGTTTGCATGGCGCCGCTATTGGTTATCGCATAAACTATACCTGAATAACTTGGTGCAGCCGACTGCGTGATCATATGGTCGGTTTTGTTTTTATAATAATCAGCTGTAATGTTTAACCTTTCCTGGAAGAAAGACGCGTCTATACCAATATCCAGTTTTTTGCTAACTTCCCATTGCAGGGCAGGGTTACCAAAGTTGGCCCTAACCAAGCCTTGTAAACCAAGCAGGTTTTGCGAGATATAGTACTGGCGGGCTGTATAATTACCAATATCATCGTTTCCGGTAAGGCCATAGCTTGCCCTTACTTTCAGCAACTCAATAAATTTAACGTTAGCCATAAACTTTTCGGATGATACTACCCACGCGGCTGATCCCGAAGGCAGTACCGCATAGTTAACACCACCTACTTTTAAGGCGCCCGGAATATTAGTACCAAAGCGGGACGAAGCATCAACCGCTAAATTAAATCCAAAAATGTATTTATTGTATAATTGGTAACTGGTATTAAAGTAGTTATTCAGCCATCGCGACGAGCCAACATCACCGCCTGTTACACGCAGTGCCGGGTTACCGGTGTTAACGCTCACTAACTGGTCAATGGCCGAGTTGTAGCCTAAGTTAACATTGTAGTTGGTGTTTGATTGTGTAAACCTGGTCCCTAAAAATGCGCTTAGCGTATGTATACGGTTAAAAGTACGGTTATATGACAGATAGGTATCGCTGTATATACTAAATAAACGCTGCACCTGGCTACCTAAGCGGCTATCGGCAATAGCGCCTGTAGATAAGGTATCATCTGTTACACCGGTTCGTGGGATAAATGTGCTTTCGCGAATTTTATCAGCAGTTACACCGATAAGTGTTTGGGCTGCCAGGTACTTGTTGATCTGGTATTTGAAATTGAAATTACCAAAGAAACGGTAGTTTTGATTAAACTCCTGAGATTTAAGCGAAACAACAGCGGGGTTACTATAACCAAACACATCCACATCGGCCTGGTTAGGCGATTCGATGCCCTGCGCGTTAACTTGCTGAACACGCAATAGCGGAGATTTGATCAATCCTAAATAAATAGGGTTTGTTTTGCTTGATAAACCCTGGTCTTTCAAATTCTGCTCGTTATAAGCAAAAGAGAGGCTGGTGTTAATTGTAAAGTTCTTGCTTACGTTTAGGTTACCGTTAAACCTTGTACTGTATTTAGTTAAATCGGTTAACTGGGTAATTCCTTTATTACCGCCGTAATCCAGTGCCAATACGTAAGTTGCAATATCATCACCACCAGATACACGCATATTGATATTTTTGTTGTATCCGTTTTTAAAGGTTTGTTTTTGCCAGTCTGTATTGTTGTGGTAGCTGTAATAAGTTGGGTTACTTACATTATCGTTCATATAAGGTTGCGCGGCAATCTGATCGGACGTTTGTCCGCTGGTGCGCAATACATCTGATAAATAGGTACGATAATCAGCCGACTGCATCATGGGCAGCAGGTTACTTTGAGGCATATAATTATAGCCGCCATATACGCCCAGGTCAATTTTTGTAGCCAGATCCGGGTGATTATTGGTTGTTATTAAAATTACGCCATTGGCACCTTTAGTACCATAAATACCAGCCGATGCATCTTTCAGGATGGTGTAATTATCAACATCGTGCATATCAAGGCTTCCGTATGGGTTATGGATATGCCCGGCAATAATGGAGTTGCCGTAGTGATAAGTATCATATATCATACCATCAACTACCAGTAAAGGCGCGTTGCTGCCATACAATGAATTATATCCGCGTAAAAACAAGTTTGCGCCAATATTAGGGGTACCCGAGCGGCGTACAACTTTTAAACCGGCAACTTTGCCCTGCAAATATGAATCGGGAGTTTCCAGGCTGGTTGCATCCCATGCCCCTAAGGTATTGATATTAGAAACAGAGCCTGATTGCCGTGTAACAGCAACTTTATTAAACGGCATCTTTGCCTCATCGTATATCGAATTGAAAGATTCTTCAAAAAGCAATACATCAGGAAGCACCTTTCGGCCCTTTACCGGAACTTCTTTTTGCTGATAACCTTGCCCTGTTACCATAAGCACTACATCGTAGTTAGGTACGGTAACTGTAAAACGGCCACGATCGTCGGTAATGGCATTTGAGTATAGTGGTATACCTACGCTGATACCTGAAACTGGCTTGCCGGTAGACGCGTCCTTTACAACACCACTTATCTTGTCGCCTTTAGCTTTAGCAACCGAATCTTGTTTATAGCGGGCAATACTATCAGCTAACCGAACCGATATACCATCTGTTTGTGCCATAGCTTTTATGCCGCCAAACAGGCATAAAAAAAGCAGCAAACCAATTGATTTAGTAAAATTTTGCATATTTTAGGTTAAATAGGTTATTGTAATATAGGTATCAGTTTAATGTAATCTACTAAAACATTGTTCAGGTTCCCGGTTGTTACGTTCGCTCCCGTCACATACATGTTTATCGAGTTATACTTCACCACATTCAGATTCCCGCTTGCCACGTTAATAGTTGCATTTGCAGCTATTGTACCTGCTGTTGCCGGTGTTTGCGTTATCTCACCATAAAAATATGGCGATACGTTTTGGTATGGATAATTTACCGCTGTTACCGGAATAACTGTTCCGGCAGGGTTTGTAACAGCTGTTATTTGTCCAAAAGTTATTTTTTCTGAGATATTACCAAATGTTGGCGATGCGCCGGGAATGTGCGTAACTGCCGTATCGTTAACAGCGCGTAACACCACTTTATATTGGCAGGTGTACAAATTACTGATCTTATAGGCTGCAAAGTAACTGGCAAGGCCGGTACCTGTTATAAACAGATCTTTATATGGTACACCATTATTATCAAGCCTTGAACGTAGCTGGGTATTTCCCTGCTTATCGGTACGTGCGTAAAAAGACGGCTGTTCGCCCTGGATAGTGATAGGCGTTATTTTAGTGGCAACATCAAAGTTAACGGCACTCATTACGTAAACTATGCCGTTACTGGCATTGTAGGTTTGCACAATGGCAGTTTTATCAATAGGTACGGGTACCCCGTTAACCGAAGTAAGACTGGACGGCAAGTTGGCAGGCAATACAATACCCCTGATAGCTACATCCTTTAACACATTAAATGCCGACAGGATATTTTGGGTAGTATCGGTTGAACTGGTTACAAAGTACTTATTTACTTTAGCCCGCTCGGCGTTGTAGGCCGCATCGGTTAATACAATGTAGGTATAGGTACTATCCTCGTTAGCTAATGCAGCAACCCTGTTAAAATATTTATTAATGGTTACAACACCTGTATTTGGCACCAATACAGGCTTGCCTGTTGTTGGGTTAATACTGGCTACCGTGGCTTTACTGGTATCAACATAAGTACTGTCATTACGTACGATGTACGCTTGATGCAATAAACCAACTGTTGTTAAACTGCGTATATACTGCGATATATTTAATCGTGGTGTAAGCTGTTTATCAATAACATTTAATACGCCATTGCTTACATACTGATTAGCGCTGGTAATATTTGCATCCTCAACAGTTGTAGGCGTAAACGTTAAGTTTTTACCATTAAGGTTACGAATGCGTACCGAGCCTCCCTGTATACCTGTTGTAAGGTATACCTGGTTAGCAATATGGTTTGCCACAAATACATGCAGTTTAGCTGTATCGGCCACTACAGCCGGGTCTATTGCTGCCAGCGCAGCATTTGTTGGCGCCCAAACCGTATAGGTTTTTGATGCGGCAAGCACCTTATCAAAACCAATTTTGGTTAGGTAGCCGGCAAACACGCTCAGGTTGCTGTTAGCTTGTATCTGTTGCATCAGGTTAACGTTCAGTTGCTGATCGGTTACCGCGGTGCGTTGGTCCCACTGTTTTTTACAGGCCGCCAAAATCAGCGTTGCCAGCAGTACCATTAAAAAATATTTATTTCTATAATGAGTCATTTCAAATCGGTTTGTTTATTAAATAATTTATATGTGCTTATATTATTTATGGTACCAAACTACCATCGCGCCCAAGCCTTGGATGGATCTGGTCCATATCAACCGGCCTAAATTCTATCACATCTAAAAATAAAACCCTGGCATCGCCTGATCCGGCGGTTGCGACAAATTTAATTTTGTGACGATCGGTGGTTTTAATATTCACGATACCCAATAAGCGGCCCACATGCCCGTTATAAGCACTACCAAGATTGGTGGTAACCGGCGAATCTGAATAGCTTTTGAAACCTCTCGATTCGGCCTGCGCGTCTGTTTCATTTCCGTTTAACGGATCCACATTATTAAATGTGTTTGGTAGCGAAACGCCGTCAAAGAATACCGGGGTAACCTGGCCAGAACCCTGTCTTTTATAATCGACCCATATTTTATAGGTACCTTTTACAATAACCGGTGTTACATATTCAAGAGTGTTAGCGCCGTTGCTGCCGGTTCTCCACCTAACACCAATGTTCATATAGTCTCCATTATAAAAATAATCACTGGTGCTTGTACTAAGCGGCAGGGTTTGCGATATATAGTTTACATAGTAATTTGCCGATCCTGTTGTGGTAACACCAGCTAATGTACCTGGGTTAAACTGTTGGTTTTTGGCACTGCCCCTGTACAAGCCGGGAGTTTTTAAAATCTCGGGCTGTACACATACATCAAAGTAAACAGGCGCCGGGAAACGGATTTTGATGGTGTAATTTTTTAACACGTTATGGATAACACCGTTAGTCGCCGATACATCACTGGTAGGCCTGTATATTTGTTGCCCTGGTTCTAAAACACCATTAAAGGTGTCGTTATTTAACAATACATTTTGCCCTACTAACTGGCTGGTAGTTATTTCAAGCGGTGCAAGGCTGCTGTGCGATGGTAAAATAGCAATATCGGACAGGTACGACAATTCGGGCCAGATATGGTAGCCCATAAAAAGCCATAAACTATCGGCGTGGTTTTTTGGATCGCCTTTGGTTGAATACCTGGTTTTTAAAGCATTATAATCATTAATGCCCGCCGCTTTAAACACGCTGTCTGTTTGGGCAATAACGGTTAGGTATTTCCTGCTTACATTTGGATTATTGGCTACAGCTATATTTAATGTATCATAAAAACCGGTAGCCTTTAATGCCGCTGTAAATATGCTGAACTTAGGATTAGCCTCGATAGTTTGTGCCACGGTTAAAACAGCTGGCACCAATACATTGTCAATAGAATGGATGAGCCCGTTACCTACTTTTATATTAGCTTTTACCAGGTTAGCCTGTTTATTAATAACCGTACTTGATACGCCCCCTACTGTGGTATTACCGGTAATCAGATACTGACCGATAGTGGTTGGCGTACGCAGTTTACCATCGGTAAAATACTGTGAACTTAAGGTATCGGCAATTAGCGCAATACTAACCAGGCCTTTGGCAGTAGCCGCGTCAATTGCATCTACACTCGCTTTACCAGTGGTTTTCAGATAGGCTTTCACACCATCGTTAGTTGGCGCAAACAGCGTATAGGTACCGTATGTGTTTAAAAAACTGGCATATCCCGCCTTATCAACAATTTGCTGAAAAAGTGAATACGTATCGGGATTTTGCTGCAAATAGCTGTACATATTTACAGTGCTGGTTGTAGTCAGGGTAAGATGATCTTGCTTACAACTGTTTAAACCGGCCATTAACATTATGCCTGATACGATCATCAGCATAACGGGTTTAATCCTATTCATTAATTTTTTCATATCGTATACAATTTTCATTATTGATTATTTGTAGAATGGATTTTGAATAAGGTTCGGATCATTCTGAATATCTGCCTGCGGTATAGGAAAATAAAGGCTGTTAGGGTCTTTTAGTTTACTGATAGCCGATTGCTGATACAAGGCCGGCACGCTTTCTATAGCGGCCGCTGTAAGTACATCTAAGCGGGCAAAATTGTTTCTTTTTGCAACCCTTAACAAATCATACCAGCGTTTGCCTTCAAAAGCAAATTCGCGGGCACGTTCGGCCAATATATAAGTGGTAAGCCCCTGCACATCAGTTATTGATGGAGTTTGTATAGTTGCAGGTAAGGCGTTGGCCCGTGTACGGATCTGGTTGATCAGATCAAGAGCTTCCTGCCCCTTGCCCGGCATATTTGCAGCTGCTTCGGCCCTCATCAGTAAAACATCGGCATAGCGGTAAACTATCCAGTGCGCATATGAAATATCTGTTGTACGTAAAGTGTTAGCGTTAAGGGCAACAAATTTGTATATCGATTGATCGGCAGCGTGGATAGCTACATCTAAACCCCGCACATCAAAATTGGTAGGCACCAGCAAATCTACGGTGTAAACATTATCAATAATATTAGGATTGGCTAAAAAGCGATATCTGCCGGCAGTAGGCGAAAACATGATAAAAAATGGGTTCAGCACCTGGGTATCATATTGAAGTTCAAATATCCCCTCAACCGAGTTACCTGTTGCAAATACCCTGTTAAACCAACTGGCGTCACCCGGTACTAAAGCATACTTACCCGATGTCATTATTTTATCACAGGCAGCATAACAATCAGCATAGTTATCCATCCATAAATAAACATCGGCCTGTATGGCGTTCACCGTAAATTTGGTGATACGCCCTCTGTCGGACGCGTTGTTGTTATAGCTTGCCGGTGCATAGCTTTCGGCTAATTTTAAATCGGCAACTATTTGTGCCAAAATATCTTTTTGGCTTGTTTTGGCCAACTGGGTCAGGTCATCATCCGTAGCTGTTGATTTTATCTTCAACGGCGCATCTCCAAACGAGCGGACAATGTAGAAATACATCAGGGCGCGGATGGCCAGTACTTCGCCAAGGTAATTGTTCAACTGTGTTTGAGTGAGCGTATTGTCCTTATTAATTACATCAGGGCCAAAATCAAGTACGGTATTACATAAGTTAATAACCCGGTATATTGGCTGCCAGCTCACTATCGAACTGGTAGGCAGGATACTGGTATTAATCATGTTTACCTCATCGTTTGTAATACCGGGGCCTGGTTTAATAAAATCGGCCCTCAGTTCTCCCCACAGGAAAAACACTTCGGCCGGCGCTTTACCACCGCTGCCTGTAAGTAACGAACTGTAAACACCTATTACGGCCGATTGCAGCTGCTCTTTTGTTTGCCAAAATTTATCAGCAGTAATACCATTTTGCGGACGAAGCTCTAAAAACTTATTGCACGAACACGCAGATATGGCTATGATGGCCAGGAATGTTGTTTTATAAATTATATTTTTAAACATTGTTATCTGTATTAAATGTTAAAATGCTATGGATAAACCTAATGTATATTGTTGTAACGGCGGTGTAGTTGAATTATCTATAACCTGCTGGTATATACCACCCCTGTTGGCAACTTCCGGATCCTGACCGGTATAGTGCGTAAGTGTTAACAGGTTTTCAGCCGTAACATACATACTTACGTTTTTAGCACGGATCTTCCTGGCCATATCTTTAGTAAAGTTGTAACGGGCAGTAACCGAACGGAAACGCAGGAATGTGCCCGATTCAACATAGCGGCTTGAGCCTAACCAGTTAAAACCGGTATTGTAAACCGCGCGTGGTATATCGGTTATATCACCCGGGTTACGCCACCTGCGTAATACAGCAGTACTTTGATTGTTAAAGCTGTACATGTTAGTAGTGGTCATTTTGGTACCGTTTACAATATCGCCGCCTAAACGGTAATTAAAAAAGGCCTGTAATGTAAACTGCCCTTTATAGGTAAACGTTGGGCCAAAACCACCTGTAAATTTAGGGTTGCCGTTGCCCAGGTATACTACATCCTGATAATTAATATTACCGTCATGATTGATATCCTCGTATTGGGAATCACCTGCCTGGAATACGTAAACCGATTGCGGATAATTAAAACGGGTTTGTACCGGCGAGCCATCGGGGCTCACAATTTTGTTGCCATTGGCATCACGTGCAATAGTGGCATCGGCATCTTTGTAAACACCCTTAAATTTGTATCCGTAAATAGACCCTAACGGATTGTTAAGTTGCAATACCGAAAGATATTGGCCGTTTTGGGTAACATTACCGCTTGAGGTTGCATAATAAGGAGATATTGACCGCAGCGTGTTAATGTTATTAGAGATATTAAAATTAAAATCAACCTGCAGTTTTTTTGATTTGTACGGCGTGCTGAAAATGCTTAATTCAAAACCCTGGTTATCTAATGTACCTACGTTAAGATAGGCCAGTGAACTATAGCCGTTATAGGAAGCTATCGACAAATCTTTGTTTAACAGGTTTTCGGTACGGTTTTTATAAAAACCTAAATCGATATTCAGTTTGTTTTTAAACAAAATGATGTTAACACCCGCGTCAATACCTTTCAGGGTTTCCCATTTCAGGTTATTTAATTGAATGTTAGAAGGATATAAGCCCGAAAGGCCTAAGTAGTTATTAGCAGTGTTGGTATAAATGCTATAAAAAAGATAATCCTTATCAGGTGAATTACCAGACTCGCCATAACCGCCACGGAAACTAAATTCATCTAACCAGCCAGAGAATTTCTTCATAAAAGGCTCGGCAGACAGGCGATAACGTGCAGAAACTGATGGATATAAGCCGTAACGGTTATTTGAACCAAAACGCGAGCTGCCATCACCACGAAGCGCTACGTTAATGATATAACGATCAAGGTATTTATACTGTCCGTTTAATAACGCGGCAACCGAGCGTGTTTGGCCAATCCCGGAAGTAATACCAGGATCGGTATTGGTACGGCCTGGCGACGATGCATCGGTTAACTCGCTTGTTGCCGTATTAGTGATCAGTTGTCCCTGGCTTAATGTCTTATCATCTTCTGTTTGAATAGAGAATAAACCCTGGAAAGAATGCTTATCACTTGTTCTTGGGTTATACAGCAAATTCACCTTTGTAGATACGCTATAGGTATCGTAATCCGAATTGGATGCACGGTTTACCGTACTCTCTGTAAATGGCCTTCCTGTTGCAATTTGCGGTAAAAAACGCGATTGCCTGTTGTTATTAATATCAAACACTACGTCGCCGGTTGCCGAAAACACGGTTGATATATTATATACCAGGTTAAAGTGTGGTGTAATACGGTCGGTAACTAAGTTGTTTTGCGCTGCATTAGCCATGGCAACAGGGTTATAATTAGTACCGCTTGTTACACTATATACACCCTGTACGTTTTGTGCCGGTGAAAAATAACTTGGCGTTAACAAGCCATACTCGTTATACTCATATATGCTGCTGTTAGGCATTTTGATAGAAGCAATGGCGCGCACACCGTCGGAGCCGGTACCATTGTTACTGTTTGCATAGTTAAACGCGGTATTGGTGTGCGAGTAAGCAAAGAAAGTAGTAAAGCGTATTTTATCTGATACGATATAATCCAAATTCAACCTGGTATTTAAACGGGTTAACCCGGTACCTATGGTTGTCCCGGTTTGGTTATTATAACCTACCGAAGCAAAATAACGCGCTTTCTCGCCACCGCCCGATATTGAAAGGTTATTATCATAAACACTACCGCGGCGCGATATCGCTTTGATCCAGTCGGTATTTTGGCTATAGTTGTTATAGTAATACTTATCCAGCGGGTCGTAAGCAAACTCTTTATTATTAAAAGTATTTAATGGTGTACCATTAACGTTCATATACTCTTCAGGTATAAACGATGAGTATTGATCGCCGGTTAAAAGCGGGATACCTGTTGGTTGCTGGGTACTTGTGCCTTTAAACGTATAGCTGATACTTGCCGGGCCTTTTTTACCCCTTTTGGTTTTAATGATCAGTACACCATTTGCAGCACGGGCTCCCCATACTGCTGTGGCGGCGGCATCCTTAAGGATAGAAATATCCTCAATATCTGAAGGCGCGATAGATAACAGATCGGCATACTGGGTGTTATTAGCCGTCGCAAAGTTAAAATCACTGGGCACCTGGGTATCAAACGGAACACCATCAACCACAATAAGCGGGTTTGATATACCATTGATTGATGAAGTACCCCTGATTTTGATAGACATACCCGCACCCGGATCGCCGGAGTTTGATACGATATCTACCCCTGGTAAACGGCCTTGTATAGCCTGATCAATAGTTGTAGCCTGCAGTGTTTCCACATCCCTGGCGTTTAAAGTAACTGTTGATGTGGTTTGGTCGCGCTTATCAATATTTAAACCGGTACCGTTATTGGTTTGTGCACGGGCGGTAATGGTTACTTCAGACAGATCGTTAGTACTGCTTACCATATTCACATTAAATTGCCTGCGGGTACCAATATCCAGTATAACAGTTTTGTAACCGATAATAGATATCACCAGCTTGTTAGCCGGATCGCTGATCTTTAGGGCAAAATTACCGTCAATATCAGCCGCCTGGGCGCTAACAGTACGCTTATCCTTATCCTGCTCTGTAATAGTAGCACCTATAACCGGAAGTTTGTCTTTAGAATCAACGACCCTGCCTTTGATTAGTATTTTTTCAGCAGTTTGCGCTTGTGCGTGCATAACAGCACACATGCATAAGCAAATAACTGTGTAAAAAACAGAAGTAAAAATTCTTCTCATGTGTAAGATATAAGCGTTTAGAATGTGTATCTTAAATAATTATCAATCTGGTGCAGCAATGCACGGTTACCCAGGTAATTGCTGGTTGCCGGAAAATAGCTGGTATTATTAGGCGGGGTCAGGTTAGCCGTACGTGCCTGGCTGTCCTGTATCCTTAAATTGCCTATCTGATTAAATGTGATCAGATTTAACGCATCACCCGTTACATTTTTAAGCATGGTAGGGAAGCTTACACCGTTTACACCTTTTTTACCATCGGGCGCTATTGCTATGCCGTTTAAAATATGGTATTGTATAAACCTGCTCACCAAATCCTTATCTGTAGGCGCCGAAGGGTTGTAGGTAAACGACGCCCATACTTTTGCAGCACCGGTACCGGTGGTTGTGCCCGGCAGGTAGCCGTCAACAACGGCCTGTTTCATGGCAGCCTGGGTTGGTATAAATATGGTGTAGTTAGCGCCTAACTGTGCGCCAAGTATCTCTGCAGCGCCCGGGTTATACGCCGCCGAATTAATCAAATATTGATAAAAATCGTAGTAAGGGCCTTGCGCGGTGGCTGTACCGGCATTAGCCTGTATATCAGCGGCTAAGGTTTTTGTTGCGCCGTCCAGTATACCGCCGCTCAGGTAATAGATACGGCCATTGCTGTAATCCCTTGAACCTGTAACGGTAAGTGTTTGGTTGGTTTCAACAGTAGCGGCAGATGATACCGTATTGTTACGCCACCTGATATATTCGCCGCCAAGCGTTTCGGCTATCCCATTGCCCGACAGGTTGTTTAATTCGCCGTTAGGTGTAGGTACGATATTTAAATTGATGATCCTTGTTAATAAGGATAGTGGGGTACCTCCGCTGATGGTAGAGCCATTAACGGTATAGGTATAGGCCCCTGATGCGGTGTTAAAATCGTAACCTAATGAGCGCAGGGTAGCATCTGATAACATAAATACGGTATATTTTAAACCGGGACTGGTTATCTGTGCTTTTGCAACAAGGTCGAGCAACCTGGTCATGATAGAGTAAGCCGGATCTAAATAAGCCCTGGCATACACTGTGCTAAATACATTGGCCTGCTGTACCTGGTTTACGCCATAAAATATACCATTACTGCAAAACTGCTTGTCGATAACATTTGTAGCCGGATCAAAACGAGGCGGCTCGCCGGTTGAGTTGCTTGAAGTAGCGAATTTACTTGGCCAAACTGTAGTTTGAAACATGTGCGCATTCATCAAATCGGCTATGATATTACTTGGCAAGTTTGCAAGCGATCCGTAATATTCCAGTATTACGTTATTTAAGTAGGTGGTCAGCACCGCGTTGGTAGGTGCAAATAAGGTATAGCCGTCCCTCTGCCCGTCGTTATCTTCAACCTTCAGGTAGCTTTCATTACCGGGAGCGTAGATCAGTAAAGGCGAATATTTTTTTACATAAACGGTATTTGTTTTATTGGTTACCGTATTGTATTGACGGGTATAGTTAGCATCAGCCGCATAACTAATCAAATACTGATCGTAGATGCTTTTAAATACGCTGTATTGCGAACCGGAGTTCATTTTTTGCTCCACGCTTGGCAATGGAAGCACTACCTGGTCTATTTCGTGGATGACGCCATTTTCGGCCAGTATATCTTTATTAACAACCGATGCATTGGCTACATTGAAGCCTGAGTAAGTAGATGAAGGGAAAAAGTAGTTATAATCGGTTGCGGTTAAGCCCGCGGCTGTCATAAAGGTAGAGTAGAAATAGGGTATGTATTTATTATTATTATCCCCATATAGATAATTGCCGCCATTGCGGTTTTCTGAAACATAAACACCCGAAGCACCATCAGGGCCCAGGCCAAACTGAAAACCATCATAATAAGCTGTGCGCCGCTTAAATGCCTGATTAGGGACATAACCTGCGGATGATTGATAATCGGCCAGGTGATTGGTTTGAAACGCGTTAAATACTAAGCAGTACCTTACAATTTTGCCTGCAGTTACCGAGTCTATTTTATCAAGACTGGTATTGTTGGCGGTAAAGTACTTTTGGAAAGCAGCGTCATTCGGAGCAAAAAACGTCCAGTAACCGGCAGCACTTAATGTTTGCTTATATCCCGATTTGTCTATAACTGCTAATAAGGTGCTAAAATTATTACGCGCCTGCAGTACCTGGTATATAGGTGGCTGCAAATTTGACGGGCGTCCATAATAATCGTCAAATGCTTTTTTACGGCATCCACCAAAAATTATTATAAGGCAAAGCAAACAGGATAAATTTTTTAAAAATTTATACATATTAAAATATTTAGAGAAATGGGTTTACAATATACAGTCAGACCAATAAAGCCTCAGGCAGGCATTACAGATCAATATGAGTTTTTAACTGCTAAATTAAACGCGTTAATAAATGTATTTTTGACAAGTACATCCGGGGATATGCGAATTGCATCCCAATAATTGGTTTTGTAAAATTTGCTTCATTTAGTCTTGGTTTTAATTGGTTTAAAATATCAGATAGTGTATTAATTGGTAATTGGTATACCTATCTGATTTATGTAACTAAAGATAGGTACAAGTATCTTAATTAACTATCCTGTGCTATCCTGAATTTCAAAACATGGTAGTTAGTGTTCTAATCATTTTGAAATTTGCAATAAATAATGCCCTGCGATATTTTATACTCAAAAAAAAGCGCGAATTTTTACAAACAAATTGTTGGCGTTATACGTTAAAGCCTTCCATTTAGCTTATTTTATTTAAATTCTGTTGGTGTAAAACACTTATTTTTTTCCTTTTTTAGCTTTCCTATATCAAATAATACAGTAGCTGTATCAAATTGTATCATGATAACCGGCCATCCTGTTATGCAGGATAACCGCCTTATGATTAGTTTCCGAATCGCCTTATTATCTGTTCATTAATATTAATCACAGCTGTTTAAAAAACATCATTAGCCTGGCTTAATGAATTACAGGACTAAATCAAGCGCCTTTATTTGCGATTTATATTTTAGCGGCAGCAACGCGTCCTTTAATAAGCCCTCCAGCTTTATCATCCTGAAAACTTTGTATACAGCCAATACAGGCAGCATAAAAGGTATCCTGCCTAAGTTAAGTAACCGGCTTACCCTGCGCGGTGTAACCATTATCTGCACTTGTTTTAAAAGTAAATAGCGGATTACGCCCAAATGCTTTTTATATTGCCGGTACAGATCAACCGTAAATTCACTGCTGATCATATCTTGCAGCATATGCTGCTCGCGCATTTGCTGCCATTGCAGGTAGCCGGCGGGCAAACCACTTAGTTTCATTTGCAGGCCAACGCGGTTAAAAACATCAAAAATATCAGCTTTTTCCTGTATAGTAAGTTTGCGTTCCAGTAATTCGAACGAGCGTATGGAATAATCTATCAGCATAAACAGCACATCGCGGTAAGCCCAATCGGGTATTTGGGCGCCCCTCGCCTGCTCTACCCCCTGGTGTATGGCGGTAATTTTATCAATAGCACGAATAGCATCGTCATTGTCCGAGAATATAATCTGCCGGGCATAAGCCACGGTCGAAAACAACCGGCCCAGCGGATCGGCAGGGAGTTTACCGGTAAAGTACAGCCAGTCTACCGCCTTATTTAAGGCAAACTCAGCCGCCGAACCCGCAAATATAAAAAGTATGGTATCGGCCTTGCCCCATATCTTGCGTACTATATGATCCTGATCTACAAACGTTGCCATAATTTAATCCTTTATGCTTCCTGATATACTTTTTCAATACTCCGTTTAATCCTGATCCTTTCCAGCAAAATCACTGTGGCTATTCCTAAGGTGTACGCAAATAAATCGGCCCAGGCAAAGTAGTTGCCCATCAGCGTTACCGCCAGCCGGGAACTGCCCAGCCCTATCAAATCTACCAGGTGAAAATACTGCGATATCTCTACTACATACGAGAAAAGCAGCATACCGATTGCTGTTTGGATAACCGGTGTATCCATAAAACTTTTAACAAAGCAATAGATCAGCATCACCACCAAATAATCGCCAACATAAGGCCTCACAAAAGCATCATGCAGGCAAAAGCCGATAAATATTTCTGTAAGTAATAGCAGGATGGTAAGGATAAAATATCGCGTTGAAAATTTAAACATATTTTAAAAGTACTTTGAGTTACAAAGTTAGTTAAAGAATTGAGATTGTCAAGCCATTTTTTTACAACATATACTGGCTTCAGTCTGCGACTGAGGCTTTGGATGAATGAAGTCTGCAACTTCATGGTGATTTACAGTATTTATACTCAGTTAAACAAGTCACAGACTTGTTTTCATCTGTAGGCTCCAGTCGCAGACTGAAGCCAGTATTAGGAGACAGCTCATCATTTGACGCTACAGTCTTTTGTCAAATTTGCAAACGCCTTGTTCTAATATCAAACAGGATAAGTAATTTGCACGTATAATTCTGCCGGCATGTTATCTGAACCATCGTACCTGGCCGCCCGAATGGTGGCTACTAAAATTGAGGCCCACCTGTTAAGGCACCTGGAAGTAGCCCGCCAACTGGGCGAAGAGGAACTGGCTTGTGTGCCTTCTGTTTCAGTTATCGAATCTGTTATAGATATTGCTTTTTGGGCCAGCCTGCGCCGCGAGGAAGGCCACCCGCCTAAAATATCCCTTGCTTTTTTACCGCCCGAACAAGCCGCTAAGCCCCTGATATTTGAGAATAAGCTACGCCTTACCCCGCATTACCTTACCAAACTGGCGCCTGCTGTTGAGCAACCCGGCATACACCTGGGCGTTTGGTATGATAACGATGCTTTGCATGTTTGGGGCACCACCCATCAGATCCCCGGTATCTGCTTTGTGCTGGAAGTGGTTGAACCGGGCCTGTTGGTCATCAAACACCGCCGCACGGATGGCTTTGGCAAGTTTGTTAATATTTGTGTTTTGCGTGGCGATGAAATAAAAATGATTGATGAGCAAAACATCAGCCTGGATAATTGCCCCGAATTAATTGAATCATTGCTGGATATGCCGCTACCATCGGCCCCTGGCGGATCGTTTAATATATTGGTTGAACTGGCTACCACTATGCGCGCGCATAACCGCGGCGGCCTGGTATTGATCGTCCCTACCGGATCGACCGAATGGCATAACTCGGTGATCCACCCTATCTCCTACCCGGTTAGGCCGCCGTATACAGTGATTGCCGATCTGTTGAAAGAGAGTAAACAAAAACGCACAATTGAATGGAAACAGAGTTTGCGTAACGCGATAGATATTATTGGCGGCTTTACGGCGGTTGATGGCGCTACTATTATTAACCGTGATAATGAATTGCTGGCCTTTGGCGCTAAAGTGGCCCGGGCGGAAGTAAGCTTGCCGGTTGACCGGATGATTGTTACCGAACCCGTTACAGACGCTACCCCGCAATATATGCACCCGGCCCAAAACGGCGGTACCCGGCATTTAGCGGCTGCCCAGTTTGTGTACGATCAGCGCGGCGCCCAGGCCATGGTAGCATCGCAGGACGGGCATTTTACGCTATTCGCCTGGTCGCAGCAATTAAATATGGTGCACGCGCACAGGATTGATATATTGTTGATGTAATACCGTTGATTTTTTGATTTCGCTGATGACGTTGATGATCATCAAATCAGCGAAATCAACGCCATCATTTAAAATCAGCGGTCTACTCCAACAACAACGCATCATCAGCATCATCAGTCAAGCTCAACTGTATCGAATCACTGCCGGCAATGCCTTCTATCGATCCTTTAATATGCGCGGCGTTTAACAACACCTTTTCCAGTTGCTTTTCGCGGGCTTTCCACATTTTTTCCATAGCATCGCGTTCGCGCTGGATGGACATTTTCATGCTGAGGTAACCTTCGCGGATGGCTTTCCATTGTTCCGAAAATTCAGAACCGGTCAGGTAATCGTACAGCAGGTGCATTTTGTCGCCCTTGTTTTCCTGCGATTTACTTTGGTTAGATAGCTTGATGATCCCATCGCGCAACACATAGGCTACCGCCTTCACCTCATCAAACGAGCAGATCCAAACCCCGTCCATCTGACCGAAGCAATCCATACCGTTAGGATAACATTGGGTAACTATTACGGCTACATCCACACCCATGCTGCGCATATCGCGCTTCAGCTTCTCTATCCACTCCATGCTGAACGTTTTGGTGCGCTTGCTTTCGTAAATGATCTTACCGCACTCCTGCCCAAACTGGTTGCGTACGGTTTGCACACAATCGGCACCACGTACACCTTTGCCCACCTCACCTATCAAATCAAAAGGGAAAAAGTTGCGCAGGTGTTCTTCCAGTATCAGTTCCTGCACCTCGCCCTGTAATTGCATGGAGCCTTGCTCGGCTTTGCGTTTCATTTCATCCACCAGTTTTTTCTGGTCTTCCAGTTGTTTTTCCAGTTCGCGCTGGCGCAGCAGGTGTTCAGTATCTTTCAGCTGCGATTTTTCGGCTTCCTGCTTACGGATCTGTTCTACCAGTTCGCCGCGCTGTTCCTGCAGCTTACGCTGCATTTCCAGTTGCAGTTCTTCTTCCTTTTGCTTCAGCGCCTGCTCTTTTTGCAGAAACTCCAGTTCTTTTTGGCGGGATAATTTCAGCTTTTCATCCGTTTCTTCCTTACTTTTTTGCAGCATCAGCAACTGGTTCTCAAAGTCAGATGCGATGGATCTGCGCAGGTTTTCTTCCAGGGTAAGCTGCAAAGCTTTCTTTTCGTTATGCAGGCGCTGCTCAAAGGCTTGTTGCTGCTGCTGTTCCTTTATGGTAAACTCCTGCAGTTTGTTACTGTATTCCTGTTCCTTTTTAATGGTATATTCCTGCATTTTTATGCGCAGGTCTTTTTTATATTCCTCGGCCATTACTTCCTCTAAAGGAAATGCCGTACCGCACGATGGACATTTTACTTCTGTTGCCATTTGGTTGTTATCCTGTTTTAATCAGCACCGCTAAACTCCCCAAAAATACCGTTAAAACACGGTGGAATTTGCATGCAAAAGGCTTTTACTTTACAAAATAATAAAAAGGTGTTAATATTCGGATAGCGACATTTGGAATTAATTACCGACCCTGCATCAACCTTTGGAAAATAATAAGGCGTGCCATGTGCACGCCCTTATTAAAACAGAGCAAAAAAGATTAAATAAAAGCAATGCATCTAACCTATAAAAACAAGAATATGAACCACATTATGGTATGCGCCGAATTCCCGGGGACTACTGAAGAACAGGCCAGCGAAATATACGCTATACTAAACCAGCGCAACTGGACGCGCGTAATTGGCTCTGACGATGAGTTAAACAACGTTTGGTATGGCACCTTTAACCGCCAGATGCTGGAAAAGGATTGCCGCGAAATTGCCACCAAAAACTTTATCGAAGCCGCCAAAAGGTATTGCAGTACCGTACAACTGACCATACTTTGGGGCTCGCATAAACCCACATCAAAAGGATCTGCACTAATCAGTTAATAAAAAATAGTTATTTTTAGTTTAGTTTAATGGAAAACGGCCCCGGGGTAACCGGGGACCGTTTTATTTAGAGGGCCTCACCCTGCCCTCTCCAAAGGAGAGGGTTCTTTAAAAGCTTCGCTTTTATATTATCGTCATGCTGAACTTGTTTCAGCACCCCACAGGCAACTTTGCAGTCGCTCGGCTCTGGCCGACAAGTGTTCGGAAGATTTTCAGTTCCCTCCCACGGGGAGGGGTGCGGCTGATTGTGCGATGGCAGGGAGGGGTTTATTACGCTTGATGAAACCCCTCCTCCGCCGTTGTTGGAGTTGTCTCCAACAACTATACTTTTGGCAACCCTCAACGACGAGGCCACCACCTGTGTTGTTGGAGACAACTCCAACAACGGCCTTAGATGACGTTGGGGGTAGGAATTTCAGGCTTACGAAGTTTTAAAACTTCGTAAGTCTTACTCATCTTTCTGTTTATTCAGTCCTATCAGCTACCCGCTTCCCATTCTCCTCCTTCAGCTTCTTCAGCATTTCGCTGCCTATCAGGGCATCTATCAGGCCGTTGCCGCCGCCGTTTTGACCGCTTACCAATATCTCGGGCACCAGTTTCACGCCGTTTTGGGCAAGGGCTTCAGCTACACGCACTATAGCGTATTGTTCGGTACCCATGGCTTCGGTCTTTTGTTTGGTTACCTCGGCTTCGGCCAAACCGATGGCTTTAATTTTACCGGCATCGGCATTACCGTTAACTTCGGTGGCTAAGGCATTGGCCTTTGAGTTAATGGTTTGCACTTCGGCATCGGCCTTGGCGTTAATGGTTTTGGATTCGGCATCACCTTTTGCACTGGCTACCTTTGCAGCGGCCATCTGGGTGTTGATCTCAACCTGGCGGGTTGATTTTACCACCTCGGGCTGCATATCGGCACCAGCTTTGGCGCTTTCAAACTCCTTACGTTCTATCTGCGCGTTACGCTGTATCTCGTAGGTTGTCTTTTCCTCCTCGGCTATTTTACGGTCGGTAAGCGTTTTCATCAATGCTTCGGGCGGCACAATGTCACCTATCAGCGTATCCACACCTTCCACGTTATAAGCGCTCAATACCGCAGCTATCTGGTTCTTGGCATCCTCCTGCCTTTGCGAACGGTTGGTTAAAAACTCAATCACACCACTTTTTTGGGCCGAGTTACGAAAGTAGTTGGCAATAGTAGGTTCCAATACCTGCGATACCAGGTTCTTCATGTTACCAAAACGGGCGATAACCTTTGGCGCCTCGTTATGCGGGATGTGGATGATCTGCGATACGTCGAGATTGAAAGTAAAACCATCTGACGAACGTACGCTTATGGTACACAGGTTTTTATCCAACTCGTGCGATTCGGTGCGACTATTAGCCCAGTTCAGCACAATGTTGGTTGTAGGGACGATCTCCACCGTGTGGGTATAAATGTTCACCGGATGTTTACCCGGATCCAATGGATCGTTCCAAACACCCTTTTCGTTACGGGCAACAATGTTACCGTGTTTAAAACCCATACCGCTGGTATCCTTACCTTCCGGCCCAACGAACGAGTTGACCACGCCCACAAAGCCAATAGGGATGTGCATCATCTCCACCTGTTCAACCAGTACAAACCAGGGGTTAAGGTAATAAGTACCGGCCAGGATCACATCCTCCTGCAAACCCTTTTTACCGCCGGCCTGTATAAAGGCCATCGGGTCCTGGTAGTTACGGTGACCAACAACCGGTCCGCCGGCAATCTCGCCTTTTTCCAAAGGTTCGCCATCAAGGGTGGTAATAATACCTACCTTGTTTTCGTGCACCTGGGTAATGGGCACCATCACAATCTCGAACAGGAAGGTGTTGATACGGTAACTACCCGGGGTTAAGAAAGCAGCCTGAGGGCCCCTTTGTCCATTATTTTCGAGGAATGCCTGCGCATCCTGAAACTTATCGCAATCAACCGGTTTACCCAGCACACGGCCGGTATCCATTGGCGCGCCGTCCTTTGCTTTTACCAGTCCAAGCTTGCCTTGTTCTATAATGGTAAAAGCCTCCATGGTAATACTATACTGCCATGGCCACATACGCCAGTACAGGCCCGGGGCCAGCGGTTTAGCCTGCATACCGGCCTCGCCATGGGTGGCAATAATACGGCCATCGGGCATACGGTTATCCCCATAAAGGGTAAACTTTTTAACAACCAAACCAATACGGTCATCAGGTACGATGATCATACCAAAAAATACGCGCAATACAGATTTGTAAAGCAACACAGCGGCCACAACGGGCACAGCCCACCACAGGTGGATAATTAAATCATTCATTTTGTTTAAGAAATTTTGTTAGATATTTTTTTTATGCGTGATCCTTAAGGTGCGGATCGGGAACGAGAATTATAGCATTTTGAGTACCTCGGCTATAAAATCGATATTATGATAATGGCGTTACAGGAATGTTACAAGAATTTCAGAAATTATTTTTTGCGGGATTTGTTGGGCTAAAGCCCACTGGTTGGTGGGCAGCTATCCGTTGGCTGAAGCCAACGGCAATGAATAATTACGAGCTATATTAACTACATACCCATCCTAATTCATTGCCGTCCCATTTATGGGACGGGATGCTAAACCGGGCAAGTAGCTTTAGCCAAACAATTTGTACGTTAAATCAATTCCCGGCGTTTTACCATCAAAACATTATTGTTAAAATTGCGCATGAAGAAAAGCATTGGGTTAATCTTATTTCTACTGCTATCAACCATAGCCTGCCGGGCGCAATATGTTAAACTGGCCCTGAACCTGGTTAAGGGAGTTACCTATTATAATATTACAACGGCCAATGCCTCGGTAATGCAAACAGTTAAAAATCAAAAAACTACCCTTAATACTACCATTACCTGCCGCATAGCTTTTAAGGTAACTAACATACGCGATAGTTTGTACGATATGGAGATGCGTTACCAAAGCCTCTCGCTTAAAATGGAATTACCTACCGGTACTACGCAATACAGTTCGGAAAATGTGAACCCGGCCGACCCGGTTTCTGCCGTATTTGCCGCCTTTAAAAATCAGCCTGTAGCTTTAGTACTTACCAAAACCGGCAATTTACAGGCGTTAGGAAACATCAGTTCTGTTTTCGACAGGATACTTGTTAATTTCCCCAAACTACCCGCCGATCAAAAAGCACAGATCAAAAGCCTGATGGAGCAGTCGTTCGGCGGGCGGGCGTTCCGCAGTAATTTTGAAATGGGGACGGCTATTTTCCCATCAGTACCGGTAAAGAAAAATGCTTTTTGGATCAGCAATACCCAACTGGAAAGCGCCAGGCCGGCCAATGTACATTCGATTTACGAACTGCGGGACATTACCGAAACCTTTTACCAGATCCATGTAAACTCCACCATTACTTATTTAAACCGGTATGATTTTATAGTAACCAATGGCGTGCCCTTAAAATACAATTTAGAAGGTACACGATCGGCCGATATTGTGGTAGATAACATAACCGGCTGGGTTAAACAGGCCAGCATTTTACAAAGCATTGGCGGCACTACCGAAATAAAAGATAACCCCAAAACGCCCGGCGGATTAATTATCCCAACGGTAATGAAAAGTGATGTGGTAATTACGGATGTGCATTAATTGGGTCATTGGGTCATTGGGTCATTGGGTCATTGGGTCATTGGGTCATTGGGTCATTGGGTCATTGGGTCATTGG
>NZ_JBWKPY010000002.1:0-859114 GCF_059418485.1 Mucilaginibacter sp. GW821-FHT07H05 | reverse complement strand
AATGGTTATGTTGGCATCGGTACAAGTACACCTCACGAAGCGCTATCCGTTAACGGCACAATTCGCTCTAAGGAAGTAAAAGTAGAAATAGCTAACTGGCCGGATTATGTTTTTAACCCTGCTTATAAACTCCCCTCGCTTTCAGAAGTAAAAGCCTACATCGATAAAAACCAGCATTTGCCGGATATGCCGTCTGAGCAGGAAGTAGCTAAGGAAGGGATCAATCTTGGTGAAATGAATAAGCTGCTCACTAAAAAGGTGGAGGAGTTGACGCTTTATTTGATTGAAAAAGAGAAAGAGCAGGAAAAAGTAAATAGGGAAATGATCGAGGCAATGGAAAGTTTGAGGAAGGAGATAAAAGCCCTTAAGAACTCAAGGCAGCCCGAGAAATAACCATTTTTGTTCGTTTATAAAAGCAATCCTACTCCCTTATTATACTTATAGCCAATAAAATCCATGAAAAGAACTTTGCTATTAATACTATTAGTTGCTAATGTATTATTATGTTATTCACAAGAGTTGCCGGATCATGCGCCGGTAGCACCAAATTCTTCAGCTTTAGGTAGTTATGGTGCCAATCCGGTTAGTTATTACACTGGTACACCTCAAATCTCTGTACCTGTTTATACAATCAAAACTAACACGCTCAATTTTCCCATCGCGCTGAACTATCATGCTGATGGCCTCAAGGTACTAAGCGAAGCAACATTTGTTGGATTGGATTGGACATTAAGCAATTCCGGGGTAATTACCAGGTCGATAGAAGCATTGGATGACCTTACTGATAAAGGGTATTATCATCACCCGTTCTCTCAGATTGCCGTGGGCAATGGTAAGGACCCCGCGCCGGATGCTTTTTATTACAATTTTAATGGAAAGTCGGGCTGTTTTGTTATTGAATATCCAGGGGTTGTACGGTTGTTAAAAAAAGATAATGATATATCTATTCAATTAGATCCTGACCAAAATTTCAAAATAATAGTAGAAGATGGTACTGTGTATTATTTTGCAAAAAAAGAATACCAGGACCAGGCAATAACTATATCAGGGTCATCGCCTGACCGACATATAGATCGTCATTACGTTACGGCCTGGTATCTATCCAGCATCACTTCAACTACAGGCGAAGTAATGGCCTTTAACTATACATCAAACATGGCCAGAACGATCTCTGATCATCAATCAGTAAGTTCGTCAACGTTTAATAGTATCCAAATTTTAGGTGGGGGAACTTGTACTACCCAAGATTTTTATAATATTCAGCATCAGTACGAAGGGCAGTTTACTACTGTTAATAGTACCTTCACCCATTCGATTACTGACGAAGTATTGCTTGATAATATCACATTTACAGGCGGGGTTGTCAGATTTACCTACTCCGACCGGTATGATATTCAAAGTGATTTGCCCAATGGCCAATACGCTCAAAAGCTGGATCAAATAGCTGTTTATGACAATAATAATCTGCTGGTCAAAAAATATGGTTTAGGATATACTTACTTTACAGCCCCCATAAATGGGCAAAACGGATACCTTAACCAGCGGTTGCAGCTCCGATCATTTTATGAGCTGCCTGGTGCATATGTTGAACCGAAACTGACTTATACCTTTTCATACAATACTACATCAAGTGCGCCCTTTCCCACTAAATCCGATGCCACACATGAACCTTTTGGCTTTTATTCAGCTGATCCAACACTTGGATTACTTCAGCAAATAAAGTATCCTACCGGAGGTTCTGTCAACTTTACTTTTGAGTCAATTGGATTATACGGTGCCCGCATAGGCAAAATTGAGAATTGGGGGGCTAATAATGAGGTACTGGGCTGTAAAAAATTCACCTATGCTGGCGGCCGGCCAATGATAGGCATTTTAAATACTTTCACAACGGTTTATTTCACAACTTACACATGTAACAATCCAGACTCATTTTCTACAATAGCAAATATTTATGTAAACTATACATCTACCAAGCTCAATAGTTTTTTACAGACCGGGCCTTCAAATATGGGCAACATATATGGTTACGACCAGGTGACGGAATTAGATGGGCCAAATGGAGAGAATGGAAAAACGGTGTACAATTACTATAACGTGGCGGATACGCCAAATGATATATTTGTTTCATCCACACATGACCAGAATAACGGCCTTTTGCTGTCGAAAGAGACTTATAAAAACACAGGCACTAATACGTTCGGCCCGATGGCAAAAACCGTATACACGCCGCTTACCCGTAATCAGGTGGTTATTACTGGTAAAAATTGGTCTTCGGCGGGTAATGACACATTCAGTAGTTACAATATTAATTCGCAGGATGTTGTAATTACTAAAGAAGAGAACTGGACATACGCCCCCAGCGGCACAATGTACGGAGTAATCGATTATACCTATCATCCAAATTACCTGCAGCCTGCTACTATACAAACAACATCAAGCGATAACAAGATTTTAAAAACAATAAACAGGTATGCTTATGATATGGGCGCAATAAGCCCGTATACTGATATGGTAGCGGCGCACATGATCAGCCAGCCAATTGAAACTGAAAAACAAGTGAATGGAGTTTTAGACAAAACCATAAACACTTACAGCAAAAACTGGCCGGCTTTTCCCGGGCTTATTTTGCCCAATGATGTAGGAACACAAAAAAATAGCAACCCTGTTGAAACACGCATACAGTATAATGGTTACGATGGCTATGTTAACCCGTCTTCTTTGTCGTATAAAGCAGGGCCGAACGTAGTTTACACCTGGGGCTATAATGGGCTTTATCCCGTTAGCAAAACCATTAATGCCCCCCTAGGGAATATAGCTTTTAGCAACTGTGAAGAACCTTTAACCCTTGCCCAAACAGATAAAAGTGGCAGTAACCTGTATTTTTATACAAATGATGTCGCTTTTGTTCCATATAATAATGCACACACCGGCCATAAAAGTTTTTATCTCACGACCGGAAGCCAGCACACGATCAGCACAAGAAACACTCTTCCCTCTGGCAAGTACGTTTTTAGCTATTGGTCAAAATGCGACATACCAAATAATACTGCTACAGTAAGCTTAGGCACAGGCATCACCATTTTGAGCCAGCAGGACCAAGCCGCAAATAATATGGGCTGGCGATATCACGAAGCGGTAGTGACCCTGCCTGTTGCAGATTATTTTACAATATACCCCAATGCCGGGGGGGCGAATATCTTTATTGATGACATTAGGATATACCCGGTAGGCGCACAAATGACGACGTATACTTATGACCCTTTGATTGGTGTTACCAGCATTACAGATGGCCGGAACAACGTACTTTATTACGAGTATGACAACTTTAAACGGTTGAGCAAAATAAAAGACCAGAACGGAAACATAAAGAACAGCTACTGCTATAACTATGCCGGGCAATCTTTTGGCTGCCTGGTAACATTTAACCCGCCACCCCCGGCGCCTACCCCTGATCCGCCGGTTGGGCTTTATGTTAGGTTAGAGATTACTAATGTTAATAATGAATATTTTGGTAGTGGAGATACTTATTCTTCTATACAATCGGGCGAGATTTGCATCAAACTTTATTCAGACCCGGCTTGCACTATTCCGCTCACGTTACCTTATGATATACCTATTGTGCTTACCCTTGGCTATAACATCCTTGATGATATGGGGAATGACGCGGCTGTGCCAGATTATGGTATATATACGCTTACCGCCGGTAACAGTTCTTATTGCTTAGGCGCAATGGACCTGTATTACATCAGCCATTACCTTGATGGTAATAATAACCCGCACTATCAGGAATATGATTACCATTACTTCCTCACTCCAGGCAGTAACGCGTATAGGGAGAAGCCAACTGTAACTTATTAAATATTAAAATGTTATGCGAAAGATAAATATTTATTCATATGGGTTTTCACTGCTGGTAATAATATGCCTGTGCAGTAATGTACTAAAAGCACAGCAACCGGCTTCTCGAATGGTTCCGGACAGTGCTGCTACAACAAAAATATCCATCAGCAAAGCAAGAGCTACGCAACTGCAATGGGCTTTTAACTTTCATAATGCAGAGATTAATAAGCTGATGAAAGATAACACAATGGATGCTAAAGAGCGGCAACAGTTGTTAAAACAATTACTGGATCAGCGCCGCCAAGTAGTAGCAGCCATCCTTACCCCGGTGCAAAAAGAACAGCTAAAGCAAAGCATGCCCGTCGACTCGGTCAAAGCACAGGCACGGCGCGACGCCATTATTTTGCGGCACCAGCAGCAATTGAACCGGACACCGCATCAGGAATCTCAGTTTATTCCAACCGAGGTGCTAAAAAAGAGTAAATCACCATCAGTTAACCAACAATAAATCAGCCATGATCACTATTACCCAATACAGCAGGCAATTACGGTTAACGCTGCCTGTTATGATATTGCTAAGCTTTTCATTAAGCAGCAAAGCCCAGCGCACTGTAAATGGATTTAATACCAATCATGGCGATATCAGCGATCCGGTAAGCATCACGCTGACCGATGGTTTCAGATCATCGCCCATTGGCATGCAATCAGTGCGCATACACATCGTAAACGCCGATTATCAATTTTTGACCACGGCACCAAGCGCAAACCAAAATTATATCATTAGCTATACGCCGCGCAAATCCGGAATTACCAATCCGGATGATCCGGCCAATATCACCCGTGATGTAATGGTTAGTATAAAATAT
The DNA here is from genome assembly GCF_059418485.1 of Mucilaginibacter sp. GW821-FHT07H05. NCBI lineage: Bacteria > Pseudomonadati > Bacteroidota > Sphingobacteriia > Sphingobacteriales > Sphingobacteriaceae > Mucilaginibacter > Mucilaginibacter sp. GW821-FHT07H05. Next base: position 854,408 of record NZ_JBWKPY010000002.1, on the reverse strand, counting down.
ATGGACGGATTGGGAAGGGCCTTACAAAATGTACAAGTAAAAGCCAGCCCTTATGGCAGGGATATTGTACAACCTTTGGTTTATGATGCTTTTGGCCGCGAAGCTGTTAAATATTTGCCATATACTTTACCTGCAACTGTTATCAGCGATGGTAGTTATAAAACCACGGCCATTGCCGATCAGATGGCTTTTTATAACCCCAACGGCAGCAGTGGTACGCAACTTTCAACAGGCGTAGCACGAATTACCACGCCTTATGCCGAAACGCGTTTTGAACCTTCTGCATTTAACAGGCCGCTGGAACAGGGCGCCCCTGGCGACCCCTGGCAGCTAACCGGCACTGCCGGGCTAACAGCCACGCCGGGCCATACCATAAAAAAAACTTATGATGTTAATGTAACCAATGAAGTAGCTTATTGGACAACAAATAGCAGTGGCGGCGCAGCCACGTCTGCAGCTTACCAGCCCAACCAATTAGATAAAACAATTGAAAAGGACGAGAATTGGATTAGCGGTAAGGCAGGAACAAGTGAAGAGTTTAAAGATAAACAGGGCAGGATTGTATTAAAGCGAATATGGAAAGATGAAAGTACTTGCTTAAATACCTACTACGTGTATGACGATGTTGGCAACCTTGCTTATGTGATACCGCCTGCGGTAACCACAACCAGTTTTACCGAGGCATCAACCGACGCGGAGTTTAATAATTATATTTACGCCTACCATTCTGACAATAGAAACCGCGTAGCCGAAAAAAAGATCCCCGGTAAGGGTTGGGAGCACCTGGCATATAACTACATAGGCCAGGTAGTAGCCACACAGGATGCCATGCAAAGGGCCAATAACAAGTGGACATTTACCAAATATGACGGCCGGGGCCGGGTAATCATGACCGGGGAAATTACGGATAACCGTACCCACCAGCAAATAACTGATGCCCTAATTAACCAAACTATTAATTGGGAAACACCTGACAATGCTTTTGCCGATGGTTATACCACTTCCAACAGTTTCCCTACAAGTTGGAACTTATTGTATACTGTAAAGTTTTATGACGATTATACTTTTCCTGGTAATGCTACTTTTGCCCCAACGGCTACAGGTATTACTATCGATGCCACCGGATTGTTGACCGGCAGCAAAACCAGGATATTAACTACCGGGCAAATGCTGCTGACAGAAAATTATTACGATGCCGAGGGCCGTTTGCGGGAAAGCATAAGCCAAAACAACATCGGGGGGAATGACCGTGTAGTGAACGACTATAATTTTACCAGTCAATTGGTACAAAGCATACGCACACATAATAGTAGTAGCATTGCCAGCCTGGTTATTAAAAACCAGTACAGGTACGATCACCTGGGCCGCAAAACCCACACCTTACAGCAAACCGGTACAACGCAGCCAATGGTAGTGGTAAGTAAATCAGATTATAACGAATTAGGCCAGCTGATGAGCAAGAGGTTGCACGGTGTAATTACCGGCACTGATACCCTGTACTTGCAGGAGATCAACTACACTTACAATGATCGGGCTTGGTTAAGCAGCAGTACTGCGCCCCTGTTTGCCGAACAGTTGAGATATAACGACGCCAGTAACGGAATAACTTCACAGTTTAACGGTAACATTGCTAACCAGTATTGGGGTATCCAGGGTAACGTTACTAAAAGGTATGATTACAGTTATGATGCGCTTGATCGTTTAACCAAAGGGGTATCTACCACCGGCCATAGCGAAACAGGCCAGTCGGGTGGCGATATCGATTACGATGCAATGGGCAATATCCAACACTTAAAACGTGTAGATCCGACCTCTGGAACCGGAAATTACACATATAACTATACCGGTAATCAGTTGCAAACGGTGAGCGGATTAACAGCCAGTACCTATCATTACGACAATAACGGCAATGCCGACCATGACGGGCGGACTGGCAGGGACATCGGTTATAATTATTTAAACCTGCCGCAAACAATTAACTCGGGCGCAAATACTATCACTTACACTTATACCGCCGACGGCAAAAAACTGAAACGGGCCAGCAGCCAGGCTGGTAATACAGATTATGATGATGGTATTATTTATGATAACGGCGGGGTATATATTATAACTGAAGAAGGCCGCGTGTTAAAATCGGGTAACGAGTTTAACAACTACGAATACAGCCTGACCGATCATTTGGGTAATAGCCGGGTAACATTTGATAGCAGTTTAGGTTATGCCCGCCTTGTGCAAAGTAACGATTACCATCCGTTTGGTATGGAACATACCAGCAACGTTACAGGATCCCCTAAAAACGAGTACCTTTATAATAAGAAAGAATTACAGGAAGAGTTAGGCCAGTATGATTACGGGGCCCGGTTTTATGATCCGGTGATTGCAAGGTGGACGAGCATAGATCCGTTAGCGGAGAAAAACAGAAGATGGTCACCGTATAATTATGTTCAGGGAAATCCAATAAGGTTAATCGATCCAGATGGCGCATTTCCGATTGATATAACACTTAGATCATTTGCGCCCTTCAACTGGTTTGGGGGCGGATTCAAAGGAGATGGTGAAAACAGAAGATTTAGTGTAGACCCAAATGCAAAATCTAAATTAAACGCGATGGTTAGGGTGGAAACTGATAACAATTCCATCATAAGTACCCGAGGCGGAGCTACAATAAGCAAGGGGGGCTTTGGGTTGTGGTCAGCTCGTTCGCCGACAGAAGTGCAAGCAACTATGAGTGGTAACACTTTAGCAATGAGCAGTCAAGCAGGCAATCACGCAGCCATTCCATTTTTTGATACCAAAATAGGAACTTGGACAAATGAAGATATTGATAATAACGCGAAACTCCATTTTGCCATTTTTAATGGTGAAAAAGGCAATCAAATCTTACGTATTAGCGGAGAAATTACTGGTGACCATTTCCCAGCAGGAGAAGCCTTCGCTACAGATGCCAAAGGGAATTCTGTTTTTTTGGGGGCATCAGATGCCGGTCCTTGGTCACACAATTCAACCTTTGCTCCTTATTTTGGATTAGCGGGCCATGGTGATCAAGTGATGTCTGTTGTGAATGTGTCTATTAATGTTAATAAAGATGGAACATTTAACAGCGTGGTCGGTTCAGATGGTAAAACAATATCAATAAGTGACTGGAATAAAAAATTTGAACAAAAACCGACCGTGCCTTATTCTCAAACCGTTGGTATGACCATAAAATAGTTTATGAAAACAATAAATTTACTCTTACTTCTTCCTTTACTTGCTTCCTGTAAATTTGCTGATAAGGAAGCTTATATCTTACCTCAAGGTTTCATTGGGAATGCTGTAATGCTTACAAATGTAAAAAATGGCACCCAAAAAAGTTATGATAAAAATGATCGTAGGTTGTACGTGTTTCCAAAAACCGGTATTTTACTAAGCCAGTTTAAAGAAACATATGGTATCATTGACCGTCGTTTTTTTTATAGCACTATATTTGGTAGTGAGATTAAAGGCATCCATTATCGAGATGATTTTGATAATTTGGAACAAAATAAAATTTATGCATTTTATGGAAACGATGTCACGATAACATTTCCGAATACAAAAGATACAGTGGGCTTGCAAATTATCACTGTTTGTAAACCCAAAGATTACGATACTTTTAAAAACGAGAAATTCGTAAAACTCCTTTTAGGGATTCATTTTGCTTATTCTGATCTGGAATATAAAAAATTGCTTGCACTCAAAAACGCCTCGATTTCTTCCTTAAACGTTCCCACTAATACTAAAAAAGATAAATAGATTCAGGGTCAATATCAAAATGTGAATGGCTTACTTATGACGTTTTCAGCCTTATGTCCCCGCTTTTTTTAATAATTATACAGCAATTTAATCTGCCTATAACAATCAAGCCCAATCACTAAACGTGGTTGGGCTTTTACTTTTTATAAGCTAACATGGTTTAGTGCTGGATAAGGCCATAATAAGTACAATCGTTGATCATTGATTTTAAAGTTAACCTTAAAAAGCCCGGTTAGGAAGGCTGCACAGAGGTCCCCTTTTTTAAAGTCAAGACAGAAGTAATCTCACAACCCATACCAATTTGCGAGTCCAGACGGCTATCTTTCTTTTAACGACAAAAATGATAGGAACATTTTTTATCTTATGAATATTATTAAGTTTCCCGAATTGGCAGATGGCAGACTTGACAATGCTAATAAGATGCCAAATGATATTGTGATTGAATTTATAGTCATTAGTCAAAAATAATTCCTCGCTCCCGCGAGTCTGAGGCCCCCCGCCTGGTCGAAGTTTAGCGTAGCGTAACTTCGTCCTATAATACTGTAAGCTTACCGAAATGAAACATTTATATCCCTTTTAAGATATACGTTTTTCCGGCTATTGTTTCAAAATCATATTGCTTAGTAGCTTTAAAACTCATCCCTTTTAGTACCGACCGATCGGCAATAACAGGCTGTTTAATAGCGTTTACCATATATAACTTATTACTGTTTGCCCCAATAGCCGGTTTCAATGTAAAACCAACGCCTCTTAAGGCATCAGGAAGCCTTAGCCTGCAATTGCCTCCCAATTTAGAAGTTATCGTCAGGCTGGTGATTTTCCCGTTAGCCCAATCCATATCTATAACAAAGCCTCCGCGGGCAATTATACCTTTAATGGATCCGGACGGCCAGGCCTCTGGTAAGGCGGGAAGCAAATGGATATCGCCATCGTAACTCTGCAAAAGCATTTCGGTTATGCCCGCCGTGCAACCAAAGTTACCATCAATCTGGAAAGGCGGGTGCGCATCAAACAAATTGGGATAGGTGCCTCCGCCAGCTGCGGTTTTAGGATCGCCTGTTGGTGCGGGCTTTAATTCCTGTTTAAGCAATTCATACGCGTGGTCGCCATCCAGCTGCCGCGCCCAGAAATTAACCTTCCAGCCCATTGACCAGCCTGTTGATACGTCGCCCCGGCTGTTTAGTATATTTTTCGCAGCTTCCATTAATTCGGGGTGCGCGTAAGGCGATATCTGCTTACCCGGGAACAGGCCAAACAATTGTGATATATGCCTGTGCTTATCGCCTGGCTTATCCAAATCGTCAAGCCATTCCTGCAACTGGCCCCATTTACCTATATACATGGGTGGTAAACGGTCTCTTTTAGCTTCAAGGGTATCGGTAAACGCTTTATCGGTATGCAGTATTTTCGCGGCGGCAATGGTATTACTTAGCAGGTCGAACACAATCTGGTTATCCATGGTTGTGCCCTGGGTTAATGATACCGGGCCAACAAGTCCATCGCGGATAAAATCGTGCTCGGGAGACATGGACGGCGATACGACCAACCAATGGTGCTCTGGTTCTTCATGCAATACATCCACAAAATACATCGATGCCCCGCGCAATACCGGGTAAATTTCCTTTAAAAAGACTTTATCGCCGGTATATAAATAATGCTCCCATAAGTGCTGGGTTAACCAGGCGCCCCCGGTTGGAAAAATGCCGTAATAGGCGCGATCTACCTGCCCGGTTATCCGCCATATATCGGTATTGTGGTGGGCCATCCACCCACGCGCGCCGTACATTTTTGAAGCGCTTTCCTGCCCGGTTATGGAGAGGTCTTTTATCAGATCAATAAGTGGCCCAGTCAGTTCAGACAGGTTTGTTTCTTCGGCCGGCCAGTAATTCATCTCGGTATTGATATTGATCGTGTATTTGCCACCCCACGGCGGCGAAGTTAAATCGTTCCATTTACCCTGCAGGTTGGCAGCCTGGTTGCCCGGCTGCGAACAGGATATTAACAGGTAACGCCCAAATTGATAAAACAGCGGAACTAAAGCTAAATCACCACCGGTATTAAAGTCCCTGATCCTTTCATCTGTCGGTTTATCAGGAGCCCCGTCTTGCCCAAGCCTGAAACTAACACGGTTAAAGTAACGGCGGTAAAAAGCAATATGACCGGTAAGCGCTGTTTGATATGCTTTTTTTACAGCGGCATTAAGGTAAGCGGTGGCACGTTCTCCGGCATTTCCGCTTACATCATGATAATTGTTGAAATTAGTAGCCATGGCTACATAAATGGTAACCGAATTAGCTTTTTTAACAGATAATAGCGTATCGTTCCCGGTTAGCACTCCGCCGGTATTAACAACTTTAACCTGTGCCTGAAATTTTATAGCGCCATCAATATCGCTTTTTGCCCCTCCTTTGCCATCGAGCTTTAGCACCTTGTTTACAACGCTTACCTGTTGGGCAGGCATGGGCGAATTCATCGACAGATCGCAACTGATAGCTGCTGGTTTATCGGCAGTGAGGTGGATAATGATAGCCTGATCGATAAACGAAGCAAATATTTCCCGCTTAAAATGAATGCCGTTAACCGTGTAAGTTACCGTTGATACCGCTTTGGATATATCCAGATCGCGATAATAATCCTGTACCACTTCATGCCCCCGAAATTTAATATACAAACTTCCCACCGTTTGGTAAGGCATTCCGTTTTGCCTGGATGACATTTTTTGGTTGGCCAAAGCTTGTGCTTCTACATACTTTTTTTCGTCTATCAGTTTTCTTAATTGAGGTATAACCTGCCTGGCATCGGGGTTAACATTATTATGCGGGCCACCAGCCCAAACCGTTTCTTCATTAAGCTGAATGCGCTCTGTACCAGGATTACCGAATATCATGCCAGCCAGCCGGCCATTTCCAATAGGTAAGGCCTCGTTCCAATTGCCGGCTGGTTTGTTATACCATAACTTCAAGCCCCGTTGGGCCGAGGCAGAGCATACTGTCAGCATCAGCGCTGAAAAAAATGCGAACAGGTTTATTTTCATCATAATTTTATTTACAGCCAGGTCTGGCTTCGCTAAATAGGTTTAAAGATATCATCAACTGAATTGCTTCAGGTCGATACACTGCAATCGATTGTAATATATTGCAAACATAATAAAATCACTTTATTGCCCGGTTCAAAATCGCGTTATTTCTCCGGGGTTGATATCGGAATCAAATGCGCTAAAGGAATTTATCAGCCTGTGCTGGTAAATGGTTATGAGTAATTAAGTCCCTTCTTTATCCCTAAACAGCGCAGCCAAACCCAGCGCCGGCCCAATGGCCAGCAGCGTATAAATATATTGTGCGTTAGCATCTGTACGCAGGGCGTTAAGCAATTGTATGCTCACAATAGTGATAGAGAAACCGATACAATTTACAATGGTTAGCGACGTGCCCTTCGCTTCGGCAGGGGCATTGCGCGCTACTATGGTAGAGAAAAGCGGCGAATCGGCAATTACGGCCATGCTCCATACAAACAGGAACACAACAAGCGCCACAGTTGAATGATTGAACAAAAACAATGGAGAAATCACACAGCAAATACCCGATGTGGATAAAGCGATGATAGCCGTTTGTTTAGCCCCTAAACGTTGCGAGATCAGTCCGCCGATAACACAGGCCACACTGCCCGATGCAATGATCAGGAAGGATAGCAAGGGCACACTAAAATCGGCATCGGGATAACGCATCTTATAAGCGGCTAATATTACGGGCACAAACACCCAAAAGGCATACAATTCCCACATATGCCCGAAATAGCCAAAAGCCGCGGCCCTGAATTTTTTATCGCGGAAGCCGGTTAAAAATCCATTTAAATTTAATTGCTGGCCCGGTTTGCGGTAAGGGCCATCGGGTACAAATAAAAACATGGCTAAACCGCCAAGGGCCGATAGCGATGAGGTGGTGTAGATCACGTATTTCCAGGGCAGGGTGGCTGTCATGCTTTTTAGCAGGTGCGGAAAAGCGGTGCCTAAAACCAGGGCGCCTACTAAAAAGCCTAATGATTTGCCCAGGCCTTGCTGGTAATGGTCGGCCGCAATCTTCATTCCTACCGGGTAGATCCCGGCCAGGAAAAAGCCGGTCATAAACCGAAGGGTGATCAGCTCGGACGAATTGATGCCATTAATACTTATACCAAGGTTAATTAACGCGGCAACAATAGCGCAGCTAAAAAACACCTTTGATGGAGAAAACCTATCGGCAAAACTTAATATGGCAAAAACTAAAGTGCCGGTAATAAAGCCCGATTGTACTGCGCTGGCCAGGTGCGCCAGGTAACCCGGCTCCAGCCTGAACTGCCGGGCTATATCGCCCATAATGGCATTCCCCGCAAACCAAAGCGAGGTGCAAAAAAATTGTGATAGGACAATGACGGGTAATATCCGTTTCATAGCAGGTTAAATAGTAATCATTTTACCACATATACTGTGATATATGTTATGGAAAGCGTAATGCCATAAAGCTAACGCGATAAAGCATTAATACGTAGCTTTTTTAAAAACAGTTGCGTTAGGTGCGTATAATTTTTGTCCGTTTATTTTATCAGGACACAAGTGATCAGCTATTCCGGACTGTGCCTTGTCCAGCCGATGTTTAATTTGAAACGCAAACATTATTTGATTTTAAATACTACTTATATTAGATTGATAATCAGATGACCGATCGCTATGAATAAACTTATTACGGCTATTAAAAGTTTGGATTTTCCCGCTGTTGAAACTATGCTTCAGCAGGATACCAAATGGGCCGCCTGGGCCGAAGATGACGGTAAAAACGCGCTGCATTACCTGGGTGGAGTTGTTGTAGGGGATGATCAGCAGAAAGCCGACGCGAGCCTGGCGATACTGGATTTGTTATTAAAAAATGGCATGGATATTAATGCTGTCCACCAAATTAAAGATGGATGCGGCTTTTTCCCCGCTACGCCGCTTTGGTATGCCTATACCCGCGGCCGTAACGAAAAACTTTATACTCACCTGCTTTCGCTTGGCGCCGACGCGCAGCATTGTATGTTTGCCATTGCCTGGTATAACGATGTAAAAGCCGCTGCATTGTTTAAAAAACACGGGGCTATAATTGACGATAGGGCCGATGGCGATACCCCTTTTATGGCGGCTTTTAACTGGCGAAGATTTGATGTGGCCGAGTGGTTTTTGCAAAACGGCGCCGATGTTAACGCTGCCGGCAAGGATGGTAAAACCGCCCTGTTTTTTGCCGTAAAAAGAAAATATAAAACAGCGCAAATATCGTTGCTGCTTCAATATGGTGCCGATCCCGATAAGGAAAATAACGAGGGCATCTCTCCCAAAAAACTGGCTGAAGCAACCCGTCAACAAAAAATATTGGCGCTTTTTAAAACATAGGCTTATAAAAAAAGCCCGGCAAACCATATCGGTAAGCCGGGCTGATCATCGCTCCGTAATTTTGTTTTGCTGTTAATTAGCGGCTAAAAGTTGTGATGTTTTTAACCAGCTGTAGTTGTTTTTATAGCCATAATTTTCAGGTTTATTAATTACCTCTTTCATGGCTATTAATTTATACACATAGCTGCCGGTTTCGGCATTAAGGTGCATTAAAAAATAATTGCGTTTGTTGCCCTTATTAATGGCCCTTTGCAATTTAACCGAACCTAAATTATAGGCAGCGGCGGTTAATGTCCAGCTGTTAAACTCGCCATATAACTCTTTCAGGTACACACAGGCTGCAATGGTTGATTTGCGGACGTTAAGCCGCTCATCAATGTTCTTATTAACCTTTAATCCGTAAGTACGCGCGGTACCGGGCATAAACTGCCATAAGCCGCGTGCACCACGAGGTGATGTTCCCGAACATAAGCCCGATTCTACCAAAGGGATATACTTAAAATCATTGGGTATACCATACATTTTCAGTATCGGCTCAATTATGGGGAACAAGGCCAGTGCTTTTTTGTGTAAAACATTTGATTGTATGTTACGATAGCTGTTGCTGCGTAACGAACGTTTTAGCTTGCGGTTAACCCCTGCATTATTTGCCGGAATGGCTTCGTCGGCAAAATTAATTTCTTCATTGGCATCGTTATTGTGCCAAATCAGAAGCGGGACACTATTGACATATTTGTTGTCGATAGTGTTAACAGATACTGCTTTTCTCTTTAAAATTGTACTGCTAATAAACAGTTGAGAAACGATAAACAGCACCAAAATTACGGAGCACGTAATTAAGTGTTTTTTAATCATTCGTGTTTTTTTAGTAAACAAATAGGCGATAAAGCGTTGCAAAGATACATATATAAATCAGAATATCAAATACTTATGAAAACCTTAGTGTTTCAGGCCGTTTTCACTATCCCCAAAACCAGCATTTACAGTCCAGAAAACCAAACATTTAGATCGCCAAAAATGTTTTAAAAAAATGTGAAAATGTTGTACCTTTACACCCCCGCTGAGAAGCGCTAAACAACAAAATATGGCATTTAAAAATCCACGGAACGGTCGCGACGACAAATCCGGAAACACATCCGGCAGGCCCGCCAGGGGAGACAGTCCAAAAAGACCAGCATCTTCAACCCGCGGCAGATCAGGCGCAGCAGGCACCGACAGGCCTGATGCAGACCGCCCAAAGAAACGCTATACCAGCGATTCATCCGAACCCAAATCCTATTCGCGTAAACCAGCAGGCACAGGCTACGGCCCGGGCGATAAACCCGCACGCAAGTTTGGCAGCGATGCCGCAGGCGACAAAAAACCTTACGGCGATAAAAAGCCGTTTGGCGCAGGCCGCAACCGCTCAACCGGCGAACGCGACAAGCCAGCCTTTGGCGACAGGCCTAAAAGAGCTTATGGCAGCGATGCCGCTGGTGATAAAAAGCCTTATGGCGACAAAAAACCATTCGGCGCAGGCCGCAAGCCATTTGGTGATAAACCCGCCTTTGGCGACCGCCCTAAAAGAGCTTATGGCAGCGATACCCCCGGAGATAAAAAGCCTTACGGCGACCGCCCTAAAAGAACCTACGGCAGCGATGCCGCCGGTGATAAGAAACCTTACGGCGATAAAAAACCATTTGGTGACCGCGACAACAAACCAACATCAGCCGGTACCGGCTATAAAAAACGCGAAGGCGACAGTGCTAATGATACACCTTTCCGCAAAAGGGAAGAAAGTAGTTACGCCCAGCGCCCAGCCCGTGAACGCCGCGACGAGGACCAGCCCACACGCGTTATGCGCAGTCGTAATAAAAAGGCAGATAAGCCGGCTGACGACGGACTGATCCGCCTGAACCGTTATATCTCTAATGCCGGCATCTGCTCGCGCCGTAAGGCCGATGAGCTGATTGTTGCTGGTGTGGTATCGGTAAACGGCGAAGTAATCAACGAACTGGGCTATAAAGTAAACCCGCAGAAAGATGTGGTACGCTATAACGGCGAAACCCTGAAACGCGAGAAAATGGTTTACGTCTTATTAAATAAACCGAAGGATTATATTACTACGACCGACGATCCGCAGGAGCGCCGCACCGTAATGCAGCTGGTAGAAAAAGCCAGTCGTGAACGGATTTACCCGGTTGGCCGCCTCGACCGCAACACTACCGGTTTATTATTAATGACCAACGACGGCGACCTGGCTGATAAGCTTTCTCACCCGCGCAACAGCATTACTAAATTGTACCAGGTTGAATTAAGCAAAGCCTTAAGCCAGGGCGATATGAACAAAATTGGTTTCGGCTTAGAGTTGGAAGACGGCTTTATTAAGCCTGATATGATATCATACGTAGCTGGTGGTACTAAAAAGGAGATAGGCATACAGATCCACAGCGGCAAAAACCGCATTGTGCGCCGGATTTTCGAATCATTGGGCTATGAAGTAGTAAAGCTTGACCGCACCATTTACGCCAACCTAACCAAAAAGGATCTTACCCGCGGCCGCTGGAGGTTCCTGGAAGAAGAGGAGATCATCCAGTTGAAGCATTTGATAAAGTAAACCCCTCCCAACTCTCCCCGAAGGAGAGGGCTTTAGGATATTGTATAAAGCATGAAGGCAGCCGTTTTGGCTGCCTTTTCTGCTTTATACCTGCGCAGTCGCTCGGCTCCAGCCGAGTGACGGTTATACCCCGGCCTCTGGCCGCTCTGAATATAATAAGCAGTGTCCATTACGGCCGGAGGCCGGGCAATAACGCTCACTCGGCTGGAGCCGAGCGAGTGCAGTTAATTCGATATGCTTTAGTAAAAACCAAATGCAGTCGCTCGGCTCCAGCCGAGTGACAACTATTATCTGGCCTCCGGCCGTCGTCAACTTTCGTCAACCTTAAAAGGCGAATCAGGGTTTGCACTGCTATAAACAAAAGCCGATTCGTCATTAACGATCATAGCAGCCATGGGATTACGATGTATATAATTCACCTTCTGATCAAAAACAGCATTACTGATCAATTCGACGGGATAACTTGTTTTCTGCCAAAATTGATATTCTTTATTCTGTACAGAATTTTTCGCGAAGAATTTGAACAGATATAACAGCCATTCCTTTCTGCTTTCTTGCGGATTATCAGTAATTAATTTGATGATCCTTTTAGCAGTGTAACTTTTAAAATCGCGAAGAATATCAGATAAGTGTCCATCGTCATTAGCAACGATTAAATGAATATGGCTACTCATAATACAGTAAGCATATACCCTCAATTTCTTGTGTGTGCGGCAATACTCTAAGTTTTTGACGATCTCTTCACAATATTCATTCCGGTTGAAAACATCTATCCAACCAACAACGGTTAGCGTTACAAAAAACGGGCGATCTGAATTTGCTTTGCGTAATTCGGACATATAAATATTGAAAAATAAAAGCAGTCGCTCGGCTCCTGCCGAGTGACGATTATTCCCCGGCCTCCGGCCGCCCTGAATATAATGATTTTATAATAGCGGCCGGAGGCCGGGAAATAGTGCTCACTCGGCTGGAGCCGAGCGAGGGCATAAAAACCCTAAACTACTACCTTCTCCCTATTCAGCATTTTCCAAATAGCATCCACATATTGCCGGTCATTAGCCAAACGAGGGACTTTATGCTGACCGCCTAATTTGCCGCGTTCTTTCATCCATTGCAGGAAGGTGCCCTGCGGTACAGGGTGAACCAGCGGACGACGCAGGGCCATATCCTTAAATCGCTTGGCATCGTAATCGGAGTTAAGCTTACGCAGGGTTTCGTCCAGCAGGTCAATAAAACGATCAAACTCCGGCGGGTTTTGCTCAAACTCTATCAGCCACTCATGGCTGCCCGAAGCATCTTCTGAGAAATACACAGGGGCTGCTGTATAATCACGAATAGTAGCGCCGGTGTAGCGGCAGGCGCGGTCAAGCGCGCGCTCTGCATTATCTATAATCAGTTCTTCGCCAAAAGCGTTAATGAAGTGCTTGGTACGCCCGGTGATCTGGATACGATAGGGCGACAGCGAGGTAAAACGCACGGTATCGCCAATCATATAGCGCCACAGGCCAGCATTGGTGGTAATAACGAGGGCGTAGTTTTTATTCAGCTCCACCTCATCCAGGGTGAGGGTTGGCGGATGATCGTCGTGGATGTGTTCAAACGGCAAAAACTCATAAAAGATACCATAGTCCAGCATCAGCAGCATATCGCCGTTCTCTTCCGTGTCCTGTATACCGAAGAACCCTTCGGATGCATTATAAATATCTATATAATACATCTCATCATTGGGGATCAGCTGCTTAAACATCTCCCGGTAAGGTGTAAAATTAACCGCGCCGTGGAAATAGAGCTCCAAATTTGGCCATACTTCCAGCAGGTTGTTTTTACCGGTAATTTCTAAAATGCGTTTAAACAGCAGCAGGTTCCAGGTGGGTACGCCGCTGATACTGGTTACATTGACATCTTTGGTAGCATAGGCCATTTTCTCAATCTTCTCGTCAAAGTTTTCCAGCAGGGCAATATCCAGGTGCGGGGTGCGGTAAAATTCGGCCCAAAGGGGCAGATTTTTCATGATCACGGCAGACAGATCGCCCGAAAAGGTATCGGCATTCAGCTGGCTTACCTGCGCGCTGCCGCCCAGGGTTAAACTTTTCCCGGTAAACACGCGCGCATTAGGGCGGTTGTTGAAGTACAGCGTCAACATATCCTTACCGCCTTTAAAGTGGCATTCTTCTAACGACTCTTCACTTACGGGGATAAACTTGCTGCGGTCGTTTGTGGTGCCTGATGATTTGGCAAACCAACGGATCTCCGAAGGCCAAAGCACATTTTGCTCGCCCTTCAGCATGCGCTCAATGTAGGGTTTTAGCGTATCGTAGGTTTGGATGGGGACGCGCTCTTTAAACTGGTTATAGTTCTCGATGCTTCTATAATGATATTTTTTGCCCCATTCGGTGTTTTCGGCCCAGGATATCAGCTGATCAAACCATTCTTCCTGTACCTCGTGCGGGTATTTCATAAAAAGCTCTATCTGGTGGATGCGCTTTTTAATAAACCAGGTAAAAACCGAGTTAAATATCGTCATATAGGTAAATTGGTATTTACCGCAATTTAGGGATTAAATACCTTTCTTTTCAAAACAAAATTACTGCCAAGATATACTTTGCGCACCATCTCGTTATTAGCCAGCACTTCGGGCTCGCCGCTTTCCAGTATTTTTCCCTCAAATAACAGGTAGGCGCGGTCGGTAATGGACAGGGTTTCCTGTACGTTGTGATCGGTAATTAATATGCCGATGTTTTTGTGCTTTAATTTGGCCACCAGCGCCTGGATCTCTTCTACGGCAATCGGGTCAACCCCGGCAAAGGGCTCATCCAGTAAAATAAATTTCGGTTCGGCGGCTAAAGCGCGGGCAATTTCGGTCCGGCGGCGTTCACCGCCCGATAATAAGTCGCCACGGTTACGGCGCACTTTATGCAGACTAAATTCATCTATCAGTTCTTCCAGTTTTTCTTCCTGGCGTACACGGGTCATATCGCCCATTTCCAGTATGGCCTTAATATTATCCTCGACAGATAATTTACGAAAGATGGATGCTTCCTGCGCTAAATAGCCAATACCTTTTTGCGCGCGGCGGTACATCGGGTCTTTGGTGATGATCTCGTCATCCAGGTAAATATCGCCTTCATTAGGCTTTATCAATCCCACTATCATATAAAACGATGTGGTTTTACCCGCGCCATTAGGCCCTAACAAACCCACAATTTCGCCCTGCGACACGTTGAACGATACGTGGTTCACTACCGTACGCTGTTTGTATTTCTTTACTAAATTCTCAGCCCGTAAATTCTGCCTGATCTGGTCGCTCATATTTTAAGTTTTAGTCGTAAGTCTCCAGTCTTGAGTCATAAGTTAGAAGATAACTTCAGACTTACGACTATGAACTTTTGACTTAAAAGCGGATTCCTTTTATATTCAATTGTATGCTGCGCCTTTCGCGCCACACGTTTTCTTCTATGCTGTAGCAGATATCAAACGGCTGCCCGCTGTTAATGTTATCCAGGTGTTCGCTTTGTCCAAAAGCGATGGTCTCAAATATAGGTGAGCCCGCTTGTTCTACCGTCATTTTAATATGCTGGCCGCCTACCAGGCCCGCTATTCCCCTAACCTTCACATCTCTGCTCAGGAAAACCGGCGACATATTTTCGGGCCCGAAAGGTGCAAACTGCTGCAATATCCTGAAAAATTTCGGATCGATCTGTTTTAATTCCAGTTCGGCATCTATCAGTATCTCGGGTATCAGCAGTTCGGGCGTAATGGTGGCGCTCACTACCTCCTCAAACCGTTGCGCAAAGGCTTCTACGTTTTCGGGTTTCATGGTTAACCCGGCGGCGTATTTATGCCCGCCGAACTGAATGAGCAGGTCGGCGCAACCGCACAAGGCCTCGTACAGATCAAAACCCCTCACCGACCGCGCCGAACCGGCCACATGTCCGTTAGATCGTGTTAACACAATGGTTGGGCGGTAATATTTCTCCGTCAGGCGGGATGCAACTATGCCTATTACGCCTTTGTGCCAGCCCTCGTTATAAACCACGGTCGATTTCCGGTCGATCAATACCGCATCATTATCTATCATACTCAGCGCATCGCCGGTGATATTCACATCATGCTCCTTACGCTCCTGGTTTTGGATGTTGATGAGCAGCCCTTTGGCGTTGGCGTCATCTTCATGGCAGGCTATCAGCAGCGCTACGGCATGTTTGGCATCATCAATGCGCCCGGCGGCATTAATACGGGGGCCCAGCAAAAAAACCACATCACTAATGGTATACGTAGTGCTTTTGCCCGCGACGCCCATCAGCGCCTTTACGCCAATGCAGGGGTTGTTGTTAATTTGCTGCAGGCCATAATAGGCCAGTACCCGGTTCTCGCCGTTAATGTGCACTATATCGCAGGCTATGCTAATGGCTATCAGGTCGAGATATATGGTAATTTCTTCAAAGGGGATATCATGTGCCTGGGCATAGGCCTGTATCAGTTTAAAGCCAATGCCGCAGCCCGAAAGTTCTTTATAAGGATAACTGCATTGCGGTCGTTTAGGGTCGAGCAGAGCAACGGCAGCAGGCAATTCATCGCCGGGTAAATGGTGATCACATATAATAAAATCCACCCCTAAAGTATTGGCATAAGCGATTTTATCAACCGATTTAATACCGCAATCCAGCGCGATGATGAGCGCGAAGCCGTTTTGCGCAGCATAATCTATCCCTTTTGTGGAAATGCCGTAGCCTTCCAGGTAACGATCGGGGATGTAATACTCCAATTTATGGTAACGCTTACTGAAAAAGCTATACACCAGTGCTACCGAGGTGGTGCCATCCACATCATAATCGCCGTAGATCAGGATCTTTTCGTTTTGACTGATGGCTTTATCTATCCGCTCAATGGCTTGTTCCATGCCCGCCATCAGGAATGGATCGTGCAGGTGCTCTATCAGCGGGCGGAAGAAATATTTAGCTTCATCATAGGTTTGGATCCCCCGATGCATCAGCAGGCTGCTTAAAACGGTGTCAATACCCAGGCCGGCGGCTAAATCCTGTACTGCCTTTTCATCCTGCGTTTGTTTTATTGTCCAGCGTTTCTGCATGTTTTAATATGGTGGCAATTTAACCACAAAGGGCACAAAGATTTCACAAAGATCACAAAGTAAAAATTAGTTATCAAACCCGCAAAGCTTTGTGCCCTTTGTGGCTTCTCCCTTTGTGTACTTTGTGGTTAAATAACCCGCAAAGTATATTTTACCCATACCTGATACTTTTACCACCAGTGGTTAATATCTTTGATCCAAAATTACATTCAAATATCGGGAAAGCTGCATAATGGAAATTTTTGTATTAGGTGAGGGTTCTTATTCGGTTGATGCTACCAAAAAGTTTGTTCCTTTTGATCCGCAGGTGGATAATTTCCGCGACCGGCCGGCATCTTTATTTATCCATGTAAACCCGTTTTTAGTAAAAATGGGCGACGATCTGATTTTGCTGGACGCCGGCCTGGGTTATAAAGATACCCACGACGAACTTTGGCTGCACCAGCATATCCGCAATACAGGGTTCGATCCGGACGAGGTAACGCTGGTATTGATGTCGCACCTGCATTACGACCACTCGGGCGGTTTAGTGGTTGAGCAGCACGGGCGCTTTGAACCATCATTCCCCAATGCCCAATACGTTATACAAAAAGGCGAGTGGGAGTTTGCTATTACCGGCAAATCATCCAGTTATCATAAAGACATATTTGAAGTTTTAGAGCGTTCGGCCAAATTAACGTTTGTAGAAGGATCGGGCGAATTTAAACCGGGTATGCGGTACGAGCTATCGGGCGGGCATTGCCCTAACCATCAGGTATGGTGGCTGAATGACGGTACCGATAAATGCTTTTTTGGCGGTGATGAGTTGCCGGAACCCGAACAATTGATCCGCCGCTTTATGGCTAAGTATGATTACGATGGCCGCAAAGCCATGCAGCTGCGCGAAGAGTATGGTAAAATAGCCGCGGCCGAAGGCTGGAAATGTCTGTTCTATCACGCCAAATCTAACCCGGTAGGTACGGTGCAGTATGCTAACGATACGTTTACGGTAAAGCCGGCTTAGCTTTTACCGCCTTTTGAAAAAAGCTCGTTTATTTTTTCAATATTCAGCGGTTTAGATATAAAATCAACCACCAGCGGATATGATTTTGCCTTGCTGATATCATTACTGAACACCGAAGAGGAGATAATGAATATCTTGGTTTTACCTTCAGGGTCTATTTTTAGTCTTTCGTATTCGTCCAAAAACTCCCAGCCATTCATAATGGGCATATTAATATCCAGCAAAATATAATCGGGTAATTTGCCCGATTCTTTGCTTTTCATATCCAGAAGCTGATCTATCGCGAATTTCCCATTTAGGCAAGCTGTAATTTCTGTGTTTAAAAGCGCCTTTTTAATAAGTTTGATGCTAATGAAATTATTGATCTCATCATCGTCAACTAATAAAATACTTACCGGCCGGGAATCTATGTTCATATCTTATGTATACGTTGCTGCAAATAAAAGGTTTTTATTCCTTTAAGTTTTAATACTACAAAAAGGAAATTTTTTTCCGGATAAGCTTACTTGCTGAATGTCGCCTTTCCGCTTCAAATGTATGTAAAGCATCGTAATATGCTGTAAAGTTACAAGGTAATATATTTGATGGAATATAAAAACCAATAAAACGGTTTAAAATCAAAAAGTTGCCGGCTTGTCAAATTTACAGTGTCCTTTATATTTTACATAAACTTAACACTTTTGCAATTAATTGGAGTTACACTTGTATCATAAAGCCGATATTAATTATTTACAATAAGGCTTATTTTGATGTTAAAAAAATTTACAATCCAGCTTTAATGAAAATCGGAATTGTTTGTTACCCTACTTTTGGCGGCAGCGGTGTAGTTGCTACCGAACTGGGCAAGGCCCTGGCTGATAATGGCCACCATGTCCACTTTATTACCTATAACCAGCCCGCCCGGTTGGATTTTTTTTCGGAGAACTTGTTTTACCACGAAGTTGCCGTAAGTAAATATCCTTTATTTGATTATCCGCCTTATGAGCTTGCCCTGGCCAGCCGCATGGTTGACGTGGTGCTTCACGAACAACTGGATATCCTGCACGTGCACTATGCCATTCCGCATGCTTCGGCGGCGTTTATGGCTAAACAGATCTTAGCCACCTATGGCATCCATATCCCGGTAATTACAACCCTGCACGGTACCGATATTACTTTAGTGGGTAACGACCGCACCTATAAACCGGTGGTTACCTTTTCTATTAACCAAAGCGATGGGGTAACAGCCGTATCGCAACACCTGAAAGATGATACTTACCGCTTTTTTGAGATCACCCGCGATATTAAGGTAATCTATAATTTTATAGACCTAAAGCGCTTTACCCTGAAACCCCGCGACCATTTTAAAAAGGCTATAGCCCCCGGCGGCGAAAAGATACTGGTGCATACCTCCAACTTCCGCAAGGTAAAACGCACGCAGGATGTGGTGAAGATCTTCGCTAAGATCAATGCCGTAATCCCTTCTAAACTCCTGATGGTGGGCGACGGGCAGGAACGCCCCGAATGCGAGCAGCTTTGCCGCGACTTAGGCGTAGCCGATAACGTGCGCTTTTTAGGCAAGCAGGACGCGGTAGAAGAGATCCTATCTATATCCGACCTGTTCCTGATGCCGTCCGAGTCTGAAAGTTTTGGTTTGGCGGCTTTGGAAGCCATGGCCTGCAAGGTGCCGGTAATTAGCAGTAACACCGGTGGATTGCCCGAATTAAACCTGGAAGGCCAAACCGGGTTTTTATGTGACATAGGCGATGTAGATGCCATGGCCGAACGCGCGATATACATTTTACAGGACGAAACCCGGCTGAACATCTTTAAGGAAAACGCCCTGGCCCGCGCCAAAGAGTTTGACCTGGCCCTGATATTGCCGCAATACGAAAATTACTATAAGCAGATTATTGAGGAGAGCAAGGCGAGGGTGTGATTTATCGATGAAATAAGAAAGTCCGAAGTTTTGCTTCGGACTTTCTTTGTTTTAGGCATTCCCCCAATCATATTACTTCCTCAAATTTCACATCATGCTCTAAAACTATTATTTGGCTATAGCCTGGGGACGAGAAGCCATTAGAGTAATAGCCCGTATGTATGATAGTATCTAATCCAGCATGTTTAACATGAATAGAAAAATAACCATCCTGTTTTGGAACATTATCAAAACAAATAGCGGTATCGATACTTGAATGTGATAAGATTTTAGGGATAACCAATTTTACATTTGGCGACGGACTGATCCCTATCATTGCTGTTGAAGTAGCTTGGTTATTAACCTTAAACTTTGCCGATGAACCGCAGTGGTTTTTGTCGCGATTGCAGCCAAATGATAGCAAAGTTAATGATACTAAAAAGAATGTCTTTTTTCATTCCATCCCTTCATCAGCTTTTATAATATGCCATTTATTGTTTCGCTTTTTAAGGTGATAATCTACAGAACTCCCAAAATTAAAGCTATATAATGCAATACGAGCGGAGTCTCCTGCTATAGTAAATATTGGAATATCAAGCCTCATCCTTGTATCTAAGGTTTGTATATTTAACGGATTATGCTGACGTAACAATTTAGAATCATCTAAATAAGTTATAATAAACCTGTGAGATTTTAAAGGGAAGGATTGATTATAAAAACGATTTTTTACAATGAAAATACTATCTATACTGGATGGTACAATATGGTTTTCGATTTGATCAGATTTAAATATAACTTTAAGAAGATCACTGGTATCATTGTTCATATCCTTGGCTTTTTTTCCTGAACAACTGCTCAAAACCGAGGCAATAGATATTAAAAATATAAACGTTTTCATTTTAAAAATTATAAGGATAAAAATTAAGCCACTCGATGGCTGTGTAGACTGTTATACCTCCAGATGGACCTATGTTTGCCTCAAAAGTCCAACCAGCTTCATATCCTGCACCTGTTTGCGGATCAATATATAAACTATTCAAATGATTAGCATCGCGCCCATAATGTACAAATTCATGCAAAGTAGTGATTACAAGTAGTAGCGCCGTTGCCTGCTTTGTTTTTGATAGATTTGCAGCATCTAATCCTAAAACTAAACTTTCGTTAATTTCCAATGTTTTTGTTGTTTTATCATAATGTCCAAATAATTCTGCTCCCCTCGAATTTTGTAAATTCCGCACGACAGTTACCTTAGGGCCTACTCCCGGTCTCATTAAACGAAGGATTTTAGCGTTTGAAAATCCGGTATAATAGGACAGGGCATTTAACACGTTTGGATATTGCTGCAAAAACCCTGGCAAATTTGTTACAATGTTTTTAAATGTAGGATATTTTGATAATCCCGTTGTGTCTACTAATTCTGGTAGTATTGGGTCAAATTGAGGATCTTCTGGGTTTATTGTTGGAGTTACCACCGGCGGTATACACGGCGGCTCCCCCTCTGCATACTGCACTTTCAACCCGCTTGATGCTACATTTACAGGCGGACAGGGGTCATAATCAGGAGGTGTTGTTGGAGGAGTTGTTGGGCCACCCCCACCACCGCCGCCACCGCCGGAGGGTGGTAAAGTTATGTCTTCGCAGGTAGTAACAGGGATATATGTGTCTTGCCAGTATGGGCCTGTTCCGCCTGCCCCTTCACATCCGCATTCTGTTTGCCAAGGCATATGGTGATGGCCACAAGTACAGGGAACAGCATACGACCCATTATACACAATAACAGTTGTACATAGCTGAAGCATGGTTTTAAGCCGGGTAGAAAACACCTGAATACTTCCACCCGATGTGTTATAAAGATCAAAAGGGTCAAGATGCACCTTGCCGCTAAATTTTCCTTTAATGCTTTGCTGATAATTACTGATGTATGTTGCATCAGGAGTATATGTGGTTAAAAATGCGCTTACATTGTTATCATAAACGTCAATAACCAAATTCCGGAAGCTCACATCGTAAATAGATGTTTGTTTAACAGGGAAAGTAAAAGTTTGATGGCCGGCACTGTTTATTTGTTTTATGCTGTCAACAAATAAGATAAGGTTGTTATTAGGCCCGGCATCGTTAATTTTTAATTGCCCTGCAGTGACCTGCGCTTTGCTCATCAACTTGTTTAGGTTTCCTGAAGCAACATTTTTTGTTGAATCTAAAAAACTTTGAAAAGTGATTTTTTGCTGAGTGCTTCAATGAATTTTTTTGCTGGCTGCTGGCTTGTTGGAGTTTCATCGCCAGAATCTGCCTGATCCTTTTCCTTTTTGCACGAATAAATACCTATAATTAATAATAAACAAATACTCGATAGAATAATTAATCGGTGTACGATTAACGAGGTGGTTTTAAAAGGCTTCTTCATGATAAGGTTAAGTTGTTAATAATATGTCCAATATACATATATAAAAGGACAACCCTATAAATAATACCCTTTTAATATAAT
The DNA here is from genome assembly GCF_059418485.1 of Mucilaginibacter sp. GW821-FHT07H05. Taxonomy (NCBI): domain Bacteria; kingdom Pseudomonadati; phylum Bacteroidota; class Sphingobacteriia; order Sphingobacteriales; family Sphingobacteriaceae; genus Mucilaginibacter; species Mucilaginibacter sp. GW821-FHT07H05. Next base: position 832,166 of record NZ_JBWKPY010000002.1, on the reverse strand, counting down.
ATCATACATCATCCAAGTAAATTACTTCAAACTACTTTCCCATATTTGCGTTATGCAAGTATATATAATAAATAAACCATGAAAAAGATATTCCGTATTACCTTAATTATCGCAGCTGTAGCTTTCGTTATTTCGTCATGCTCTACACCAAAGGGGGCCATATCAACTGCTCCGGCATCAAGGGGCAAGTTTACCGGCACCTGGACCATCACTAATATCACTTATGATGGCATATTAGAAAGCGCCGTACAAAACGTGTTCGATCAGTCGCGCCCCGCTACTTTCCGCGGCAGCACCTGGAATTTAACCAATAGCGGTAACGGCCAGTACACCCTTACCAGCGGCGTATCGCAAACCATTTTCTGGTCGGTAAACAATTCTGACCCTAACAACCAGATCTTCCAGTTCAAGAAAATATTTGAAGGCGATAAAGCTAAAAATGTAACCGCGGGCTACCAGTTATACGTAGCCGGGAACGATGGAAGCACCATGACACTGAAAAGCCCGGTATCGGTAGGTAGTGGCACCGCGTATGTTATTTATACGTTTAGTAAAGTGAAGTAGATGTGCAAATGCGTGTATGTGCAGATATGCAAATGATCATCTGCACATCCGCCATTAATCAAGTGTAAATGTAACATCTGCACATTTGCACATCTGCTACTCTGCCGCTGTAAATTTCAGGCAACTGGGGTTACCAATACTAATTTTAGAACCGGTGAGCGTAAGCTTACCGGTTGTTTTGTTTATACGGAAAACGTAAATATCATCGCTGTTTTGGTTAGCTACCAGCAGGTAGTTGCCGCTGGGGTCTATCACAAAATTGCGTGGGGTTTTACCCATGCTCGATTTGCGCTCCACAAATGTCAACCGCCCGTTATCCGGGTTAATGGCAAACACAACAATTTCGTTAGCATCGCCGCGGTTGGTGGCATACAGGAATTTACCATCGGGCGACACGTGGATATCGGCCGCGCCAACTGCCCCCTTATAGCCATCGGCTACCAGGCTAATCGCCTCCAGTTGTTTTGATTTGGGGCCATCATAATCATACACATAAATAACGCCGGCCATTTCGGTGATCAGGTACATGTATTTTTTATCGGGCGAAAAATCAATATGGCGCGGGCCGTGGCCGGGCAATACGTCAAACGCCGATGGATCGGCCGGACTAAGCGGCTGGTCCTGTCCAGATTTATAGCGGTAAATATTCAGTTTATCGGTACCCAGGTCGGTAAACAACAAATACTTTTCATCGGGCGATAGCATGGCCGTGTGCACATGTGGGCCCTCCTGCCGGGCTTTGTTGGGGCCGTGGCCCTGATCCTTGATGGTTTGAATTACAGGGGCCAATGAACCATCCTTATTAACCGGCAGCACCGATAAAGCACCGCTGGCATAATTGGCCACAAACACATGCTTTTGGGCTTTATCAACCGATATATAACAAGGCCCGGTACCTGTTGATGGCTGTTGGTTGACCAGTTCTATCTTACCCACTTTCGGCTCGAACGAAAACGAACTGATGCTGCCCTTCCTGTCGGCGCCCACCTCGTTAACCGAGTATACAAACTTGTTGTTTTTGGCAATACAGATGTACGATGGGTTATCGATGCCCGTCACCTGGTTCAGGTAGGCCGTTTTGCCGGTTTCGGTATAAAAACGATAAACCGAGATCCCTTTACTGGTACCGGTGGTATAAGTACCTATCAGCAGATCGTATGTTTTTGGGGTATTATCCTTTTTTTGCGCAAACAGTTGTGCGGAAAACAATAGCGCGGTTAATAGCAACAGTTTTTTCATAACGGTATAATTGGTTACGTGTGCAATTTAGTAAAAAAGCCCAAATCTTCTTTCGGGGATAGGGCTTTCTAAAATTTTAACCCTCTCCATGGGAAAGTAATAGCCCATGAATAGACATTTTAGGGTAGCCCCTGGCCGGGGCATTATGGTTTCTGTTACGTTTGCTACAAACAGGTAACCCCTCTGGGACATAGAACTTGTATGATCCATCAGTATTCGATAATGCTTCTGTGCCCCGGAGGGGTTACCTGTTTGTAGCAGGGAAGAAAAAAAGGAATTGTCCCCAGCGGGGACTACCCTTATAAACTCATATCCGTAATGGCTATTAATGCGCTATTACTATTTGGAGAGTGCAGGTTGAGGTTGACCTTTCAAAAAAGTGATTAGTCCATCCATAGCCCTGCCGCGGTGACTGATACTGTTCTTTTCCTCCATGCTCATTTCGGCAAAAGTAATATCGTACCCATCGGGTTGAAAGATGGGGTCGTACCCAAAGCCCCCGGTGCCCGATACTTCGTGCCGGATGGCGCCTTCAACCGTCCCTTCAAAAAAATGTTCTTCACCCTGCCATATTAATGAGATCACCGTGCGGAAACGGGCTTTGCGGTTACTTAAACCCTGCATGCTTTGCAGTACTTTAGCAATGTTGGCGGTGTGGTTACCATGCTCGCCGGCATAGCGGGCCGAGTACACCCCCGGCTGCCCGTTCAGCGCATCAATTTCCAGTCCGCTATCGTCGCCAAAACAATCCAGGTGGTAATGGTCGAAAATATAATGGCTTTTTATCGACGCATTCTCTTTAAAAGTAAGGCCGGTTTCTTCAATATCGGCGGCACAGCCAATATCAGCCAACGTTAAAAGCGTAAACTCGTTGCCAATTTTAGCCGACACTTCATCCAGCTTATGGCGGTTATTGGTGGCAAAAACTAATTGCTGTGGCATAATTAAAGCATTTTCATCTGTTCCCAAAACGCTTTGGTGTTTTCCTTATTGCCCATCATTTCGCCAAAGCTATAGCTGTAAAGCAACTGGCAGGTACCCAGCATGGTCAGTTGGTTAAACACCGGCTCGGGAAGCCCCGCGGGGAAGGTATCTTTGCCCAATAGCAACATCCGCTTAGGCTTAAAAAACTTACCGATAGCTTTCAGTTCGGTACCCGGGTATTTGCCAATATTAAAAATGGCGATATCGTCCATACTTAATTCGCGGCGTTTAATGGTGCTTTCCAGCGCGCTGAGGTGGCCCGGTTCCATCACATCATGATCTGGATAATGCACCAGGACCAGGAATTTTTGCTGATAGCCGCCGGTATACTTAAACACCACTTGTTGCGTTTCTGTAACTGTTGTAACAACGCGTTGAACAATGGTTGGTATTTGCGGAATAATCGCTTCCCCGGCCTCAATAATCGGTGCTGATGCAACAGGTGCGGTATAAACAACAGCCGGTTCTTCAACTTGTACGGGTGATGGTGCCTCGGCAACTTCTGGTGTTAATGTAGCCAACGCCGATCTGTCGGCCGGCAAAAAAAACACGTCGCCGGGCAGGATATAAGATAGGGCAAGCGGATTTTCGGCTAACATATATTTAACAAATTTTAACCAAAAATAGCTAAAGTGTTTGAAGCTTTATCAGCATATTCGCAGTATTAAGTGTAATAATGATGTTTTGATATTGTTATAGCTTCATAATCAAATAATTTTCCGAAATTCGGGCTTTAAATTAAGCTGCGGCTTAAGCGTTTTTACTATAAAAGAGATACATGAGAAAGTTTGGCATAGCCGTTTTAGTTTTTATATTTTCAGCATTATTTGCGGGCGCACAGGTGCGTGTGTTGGATAAAGTGGCCGGTGTAGTAGGCAGCAGCATTATTTTACAGTCGGATATCGAATCGTTATACGCGCAATACCAGGCACAGGGCATGGCGGTTACCCCCGCGTTTAAATGCCAGTTGCTGCAGCAGCAGGTTACTCAAAAATTACTGGCCCAGCAAGCGGTTATAGACAGTGTTACCGTAAAAGAAGACGAAGTGGATGCCGAAGTTGACCGCCGTATGCGCAGCATGATAGGCCGGGCCGGCGGGCAGGATAAGCTGGAAGCCTTTTTAGGCCGTTCTACCATTCAGTATAAAGATGAGATCCGTGCAGATATCCGCGAGTCGATGGTTGCTCAGCGGATGCAGCAAAAGATCACCGAAAAGATAAACGTTACCCCACAGGATGTAAAGAAATTTTTCGATGGCATCCCTAAAGATAGCTTACCCACCTACAATAAAGAGGTAGAAGTGGGCGAAATTGTATTGAACCCGGTATTAAGCAAAGAGGAAAAAGAAGAATACCGTAAAAAGGTTGAGGATTTGCGCGCACGCGCCAAGGCGGGTACAGATTTTGGCCTGCTGGCTCGTTCTTATTCGCAGGATCAGCGTTCGGCAGTTGAGGGCGGCGATCTGGGCTTTTTTGATCGTAACGCTATGGTGAAAGAATTTACGGCTACCGCCTTTAAATTAAAGGCTGGCGAAATATCCCCGGTTTTTGAAACAGATTTCGGCTTCCACGTTTTGCAGGTGATAGAACGCCGCGGCGAGCAGGTGCACGCCCGCCATATCCTCATCATGCCGTCCATTACACAGGCAGCCCTTGATCGGGATAAGGCAAAGGCCGATAGTATTTATACCCTGATCACTACCAACAAAAAGATCGATTTTTCTAACGCCGCTTCTTTTTATTCGGACAATAAAGAAACCAAGTTTAACGGTGGCATGATGCTGAATGCCGAGAACGTGCAAACACGCAGTACCTATATCCCTACAGATAAACTGGACCCGCAGATAGCACTGGTTGTTGATACGATGAAAGTAGGCGGGATCTCCAAACCGGTATTATATACCGACCAGGAAGGTAAAAAAAGCTACCGCATACTGTACCTGAAATCGGTTACCGACGCGCATAAAGCCAACCTGGCACAGGATTTCCCAAAGCTGAAGGAAATAGCTTATGAAGAAAAAATGAGCCGCACCGTTAGCATGTGGTTTGAAAAGAAACGTAAGGAAACCTTTATCCGTATCGATCCGGAGTTCCAGTCGTGCCCGCAATTAAAAAATTGGATAACAACCACAACAGCTCAAGCTAAACCCTAAACAGAATTATGCAACACCGTACAGATGTTGAAGCTGCCGATGCTTTAAAAAATGCCTTTCAACAGATCAGGAATGAAATTGGTAAAGTGATCATCGGTCAGGATGATGTGGTAAAATCTGTACTGATATCTATCTTTAGTAACGGGCATTGTTTGCTGGTAGGTGTGCCCGGCCTGGCCAAAACACTGTTGGTGCAAACCGTATCGCAGGTGCTCGACCTTAATTTTAACCGGATACAGTTTACCCCTGACCTGATGCCGTCGGACATTATAGGCTCGGAGATACTGGGCGAAGACCGCAACTTCAAATTTATCCGCGGCCCTATATTTGCCAATATTATTTTGGCTGATGAAATTAACCGTACGCCGCCAAAAACCCAGGCCGCCCTTTTAGAGGCCATGCAGGAAAAAGCGGTTACCGCCGCCGGCGTTACCCACAAACTGGCGCAGCCATTTTTTGTACTGGCTACCCAAAACCCCATCGAACAGGAAGGCACTTATCCGCTGCCCGAAGCGCAGCTGGACCGCTTTATGTTTAATGTTTCGCTGGATTATCCAACTTTTGCCGAAGAATTGCAGGTGGTAAAAAACACCACCAGCACCCTGAAACCAGAAGTAAATAAAATATTGAACGCCGAGCAGATCGTTTATTTCCAGCAACTGGTGCGCAATATCCCCGTTACCGATCATGTGCTGGAATACGCTGTAAAGCTGGTGACTAAAACCCGCCCACAGGGCGATATGGCTACGCCGCAGGTTAAAAAAATGCTGAACTGGGGCGCAGGTCCGCGCGCGTCGCAATTCCTGATCCTGGGCGCCAAATGCCATGCGGTGATCAGCGGCAAATACTCGCCCGATATTGAAGATGTGCAAGCCATTGCCAAGGCTATTTTACGCCACCGTATTGTACGCAGCTATCATGCCGAGGCCGAAGGCCTGACAGCCGACGCGATTATTGAGGGCTTGTTTTAATCAGGCCGCAGGCTTTCATAAATACAATGGCGCTTACGCGCTTTTTGTTTTTACGCTTACCATCGTGTTTAAATCCTGCCTGTCGTATTAAACCACGCATCCCTCATTCGCACATCTGCATATCCGCACACCTGCACATTCAAAGCATTTTACTATTTTTGCCCTAACATGAGTGAAGAAAGATCATTAAACTTTATAGAAGAAATTGTTGAAGCCGATTTAGCGGCAGGTACGCACGGCGGCCGGGTATTAACCCGTTTCCCGCCCGAACCCAACGGCTACCTGCACATCGGTCACGCCAAATCCATTTGTTTAAATTTTGGCCTGGCGCAAAAATATAATGGTAAAACCAACCTCCGTTTTGATGATACCAACCCGGTAAAAGAGGATGTCGAATATGTAGACAGCATTAAGGCCGACGTAAAATGGCTGGGCTTCGATTGGGCGCAGGAGCTATACGCATCCGATTATTTTGAGCAGCTCTACCAATTTGCGGTTACCCTGATCAAGGCCGGACTGGCTTATGTGGACGATAGCACTGCCGAGGAAATTGCCACCCAAAAAGGTACGCCTACCGAACCAGGCACACCGAATGAATACCGCAGTCGCAGCGTTGAAGAGAACCTGCAACTGTTTGCCGATATGAAAGCCGGCAAATATCCCGATGGCGCTAAAGTATTGCGGACTAAGGTAGATCTGGCATCGCCAAACATGCACCTGCGCGACCCATTGATGTACCGCATTAAACACGCCCACCACCACCGTACCGGCGATGCCTGGTGCATTTACCCCATGTACGATTTCGCGCATGGACAAAGTGATGCCATTGAACAGATCACCCACTCGATATGTACGCTGGAATTTATCCCGCACCGTGCCCTATACGATTGGTTTATTGAGCAGCTAAACCTGTTCCCATCGCGTCAGTACGAGTTTGCCCGCCTGAACATGACCTACACCGTGATGAGCAAGCGCAAGCTGCTGCAACTGGTTGATGACGGCCATGTAGAGGATTGGGACGACCCACGCATGCCAACCATCAGCGGGATGCGCCGCCGTGGTTATCCTGCCGCCGCTATCCGCGAGTTTTGCGAGCGCATTGGCGTGGCCAAGCGTGAGAATATGATTGACCTGAGCCTGCTGGAGTTTTGCGTACGCGAAGACCTGAACAAAAGCACCTGGCGCCGCATGGCGGTGCTGGACCCTATAAAACTGGTGATCACCAATTATCCGGCCGGCCAAACCGAAATGTTTACGGGCGAAAACAATCCCGAGGCCGAAGGTGGTGATGGCAGCCGCGAATTCCCTTTCAGCAATGAACTGTGGATAGAACGCGAGGACTTTATGGAAGAACCGCCAAAGAAATTCTTCCGCCTGGGTGTAGGCCTGATGGTGCGCCTGAAGAATGCCTACATTGTAAAATGCGATAGCTTTACAAAGGATGCCGATGGTAATGTGACCGAAGTACATTGCAGCTATATCCCCGAAAGTAAGTCGGGTAACGATACCAGCGGATTAAACCCTAAAGGCACTATCCATTGGGTAAGCGCAAACCACGCCCATACAGCCGAGGTACGCCTGTACGATCGCCTTTTCCGCGTGGAAGACCCCAGTAACGAGGACGGCGACTTTAAAGAGTACCTGAACCCCGACAGTCTGCAGATCATCAACGCCTACGTTGAACCTGCTTTAGCCGAGGCCCAAATGGGTACCGCCGTACAGTTTATGAGAAAAGGATATTTCACTTTAGATAAACATGCCACGGCTGATAAGCTGATATTTAACCGCACCGTGACGTTGAAGGATGGGTGGAAAGTAAAATAGTTAGCCCAGCATACATAAAAAGGGGTTTCGATTAGTCGGAACCCCTTTTTTATTACCACCACGTCATTGCGAGGTGCGAAGCAATCCTCGGCAAGCAGAGTTGTTTATTCCACATTCCATTAGGCTGCGTAAATCAGTAAATGAAAGCCAGTGGATGTTACTTTTTCTTTTCGCAAAAGAAAAAGTAACCAAAAAGAAAAACCGCGGCTTGGTTATCTTCTACGATTGGTTTGTGCTTGGACAGGGACAGTGGTACCCGAAGATTCCCGAGGCCGCATTTAGGACGGTTATTAAGGGTTTGGTGCATCGGTAGGACAATAGGCAAATCCATTCGGCCGAAGGCCGATTAACAGAGCGAAGCTCCGCTTCTCTTCCCCGGCAGCGGTGCGGCTTCCGGAAAGATCAGGCAAAACGATGCTGGCCTGTGGGAGGAAAAGGGAAGCGGATTTGCCTGAAGCGGGGCCACGTGCGAGCGAGAGCAGGGGCAAATTCTTGCGTACCGTGGTTTTGCATGATGCGGGCAAGGCCCTGTGCGACAAAGGAAGCCTTAGCGCTGTCTTGATTTTTGGTTCTTTTTATCAAGAAAAAGAACAATCGTCCGTAGGCAAATGAGCCGGATAAACAGTAACCAGGCATAGGCCCACGCTCTCACTCAACCCTTTCCTTCGGTGAGGGATTGATTTCTCTTAATACTTCTTACTAATATTATACAACACATTCAAATCCAGCTGCGTCATTTCGGGGGTAACATCGCTTTGAACGAAGTGGCGTTTGAAGGCTACTATGGCAGCTTTGGGGTTGCTGGTATCGTAACCAATTAACCTTAATGCAGTAATATAATCGTAATTTTCGGGGGCCAGTTCCAGGATCTCATCACTCCAGTAGCTGAAACCGTGGGCAGCCATGATCTTCCAGGGGAACAGCGGACCCGGATCGGGCTTGCGCTTGGGTGCCCAGTCCTGGTGACCGATAAAATTGGCTTGCGGGATGCTGTAATCCTTTTTCAGCTTGGCCAATAGTGCTAACAGGCTATTTATCTGCGCATCAGTATAGGGCTCAAAACCGTTATTGTCTATCTCAATCCCAATCGAACAACTGTTCATATCGGTTATACTGCCCCACTTGCCTATGCCGGCCTGGTTGGCGCGCAGGTAATCGTTCACCATGTGAACGATCTGGCCGCTTTTGGCTACCACATAATGGGCGCTTACGGCGGTACGCTTCAGCGTGAAGGTTTTGATGGTTTGCGCCAGGCTGTCCTGCGCGGTATAGTGGATGATGACATAATTAGGCTTGCGGACGCCGAAATTCACCGTACCGACCCAGTTGGTTGGCACCTGCCCGCCGGTACTATCAATAATTACAGGCGCCTGCTCCAGCCGCACCATGGTCAGCAGCGAATCCTTTTGGCGCGTGTATACCTTATTGGTGAGCGCGTACGGGCCTTTAGGCGAACATGCCGGTAAAGCGGCTACGATAATAACAAACAGACAGAGGTAATAGGCTTGTTTCATTTATAGGTATTGTTAAAGCACAAGTTTAATAAATTGCAGGCTGGGATGCAAGCGCTCGTAAGATAGTCTATGCCCGGTGGAATATTGTCCATCCCGGGTCAAAATCGCGTTGCTGGCTTTTATATTTATATTTACCCCTGTCATGCAACAACCACGCCGCCCGTCCAAACAAATCATCACCCTAATCGGCTTGCTCTTGCCGATCATCCTGTTGGTCTGTTTCAGGCAAAGCACTGCCTGGGTAGAGCGGTATTACTACCACGGTTTTTACCAGCTGATATGCCATATCATGCGCCCGGTGTTAAATCTGTTGCCATTTAGCCTGGGCGATATCTTATATATCCTGGTTATCCTGTTGCTATTGTTTGGTGCCTTCCGCCTGGTGCGGTTTCTATTTATCAAACAACCCAAAAAAGCCGGATGGCTGGCCCTGCGGTTTCTCATCTGCCTGGAAATAGGCTGGCTCTGGTTCTATTGCTTTTGGGGCCTAAATTATTACCGCCCGCCCGCGGCGCAACTGCTGGGGCTAAACGATACCACTTATACCATAAAAGATGTAGCCCGGGTAACCGAACTGATCATCGATAGCGCTAACACCCTGCGCGCCTGCCTGGGTACGGCCGATATGCACCAAAGTAACAGCCAGATCTATCAGCAAGCCATGGCCGCAGTGAACGATTACGGAAATAAATCGGCAGCGTTTAAAGCCGTGGGGCAAAAAATAAAGCCTTCTGTGTTTAGCAGTCTGCTCAATTATATGGGGACATCGGGCTATTACAATCCTTTTACTGCCGAGGCGCAGCTGAATTACCAGATGCCGGTTTTTGATAAGCCCTTTGTAGCCTGTCACGAAATGGGCCATCAAGCCGGCTGGGCCCGCGAGGATGAGGCTAACTTTGCAGGCTATGTTGCCGGGGTGAATGCAAAAGACCGCCTGCTAAAATACTCGGCCTATTATGCCGGGATCGAGGAGTTTATGCGTTACCTGCGCAGGCGCGATACGGCCGCCCACCATGCGCTGCGATTAAAAATATCACCCCTGGTTTACAGCGATTTTAAAACCGACAGCGCCTACTGGACCAAATACCAGGGCGGGGCCGAAGTGGTGAGCGGGCTATTTTTTGATAAGTTTTTAAAAGCCAATAACCAGCCGCACGGCCTGCGTACCTATAACCGGATGATCCGGCTGACGATGAGTTATTATCGTAAACAATACCGGGTTTGGTAACCGATTATGATGACCCACTAAACAAAATCCGCGTCCGGCGGTTAACTTGTTTACTAAGCAGATAAAGATGATCTCTGACGAGGCTTTTAACAACGAATTTAAACCCCTGCATATCCCATCAGCTTATCATGCAAATGATAGCTGGAAGGATAAAGTAATATTTGCCCTAGCCGAACTGGGTGCAGGTACCGCCGACGATGTTGCCCAAAAGCTGCATCAACTGGATGCCGGATTAAACGAGGCCCAGGTTAAGGCCGAAACCGACAGTATTTTAACCGCTTTATTTGATAAGGGACTGATCAAAGGCACCAGCCTGCACCATGGCATGTTATATAACCTCAGTAAAATACTCATTCAAAACTCGGGAAGCACGCATCCATCGCATGAAAATGGTGGTAAAGCCTACTAAGCTAAACAGCCCCTAATTGTTAAATAATATTAAAAAACGGGGGATTAGATGAGAACACCTATCTTTACCCCCGAAGGATTAAGCGCATGGGATTACCACTACGGATTACATTTAATGATCAGGATTATATTTACCAGATCATCAACAGCAAATTAATAGACCAGCACACTACCGAGCTGGAGATACTATTGAACGGCGAAAAAGTAGAATTAATTAAAGACGAACGGCGGGTTTGGGTATTAAAAGATGCCGAAATACAAATTGACCCCGAACTGGTGCAAGCACTTGGCCGCTCGGTTTCCCTTCGGTTAAGAATGTGATGCGGCTTTTTTCTATCCATTATAAATTATTTATCTTCACATTATGAAAAATATCATCATACTGGCGCTGTTTGTGGTTCTGTCTGTTAAAGCATCGGCGCAAACTATTATTGCCGCTAAGGATGCTGCCAAACATATTGGTGAAACCGTGACCATTACTGAAAAGGTTTTTAGCGGTAAATATTTTGAAAACAACAAAATGACCCTGCTCGACCTGGGCGGCTACAACCCCAACCAACTGCTTACCGTTATGATACCCGGCGCCGATAAAGAGAAATTTAAAGGTAACCCCGAAGTAGATTATAAGGGCAAAGAAGTAACCGTTACCGGTAAGATCATTGACTATAAAGGTAAACCCGAAATTGTGGTGACTGATCCTAAGCAATTAAAAGTAGTGCTGGTTGATAACCGGGTGTCAGTCCCCATATCGCAGCATTAATACGCTATGGATAACCTGACTAACGAAGAAGAGCCCGTTAAGCCGCCGGTTAAAAAGGGGCCTATATTTGTTCCCAAATCAAGCGGGCTGGGGTGGACCTTAAACTTTGAACGCTGGGAATCGTACGTAATACTGGGAATTGTATTACTGATCATCATTTACAAATTAGTACAGCCTTCGGCCGAAAAAAAGTGATCAGCCGCGTGGCTTTTTCTTCATTTCGGCTTTCTGCAAATTCTCTGCTATTTTAAACTTTACTATATTGGTAATCAGCTCAACAGGCATCGGCTGGTCCAGCGGGAACTGTACCGAGCCTTTGGCATTTTTGTACCCCGCTATTTCTTTCTGAAATGCCGCAATACCCGATGAGCCCGGGTAAAACCCGATATGCCTTTCGTAACCCGCAAACCAGGCCAGTATCTTGTCATTAAGCTTAACGGCGGGCATACTGTAGCTAATTACGTCAACAGCACCGGGCGCTGTTGCTTTAATGGTTTCGCGCACCTGCTGCAAAAGTTTTTGTGTTGCCGGCGGGAAACTGGCAATATAATGGTCGGTATCTATCGGTTTTGCCATCATTAATGGTTTTATGATTTCCTTACTATCGTTAATACTTATGACTCTCTAAGTTAGTAAATCCTGTAATGGTTTAGCTCAAATATCTGTCAAACAGTTCACAGTTTCCTGTTGTTATTATTTAAAAACAACCGTATTGCCATGGGCCTTAAAGAGTACGTTAAAAAGCGGAACTTCAGCAAAACCGCCGAACCAAAAGCCGGGATGAGTAAGGATAAGGACCACCTGATGTTTGTGATCCAAAAGCATGACGCATCCCGGCTGCATTATGATTTTAGGCTGGAGATGGATGGTGTTTTAAAAAGCTGGGCCGTACCCAAAGGCCCGTCTACCGATCCTAAAACCAAACGCCTGGCTATGATGGTGGAAGATCATCCTTTTGATTACCGTAATTTTGAAGGCATTATTCCGCAGGGCGAGTATGGCGGCGGCACCGTTATTGTTTGGGACGAGGGCACGTACGAGCCAATTGAGGAAATTAAAGGCAAAAAGGCCCAGGAAAAACATTTGCTGAAACAACTTAAAGAGGGTTCGGTAAAAATTAAACTTCACGGCGAAAAGCTGGAAGGCGAATACGCCCTGGTAAAAACCCATGGTATGGGCGAGAACGGCTGGCTGCTGATCAAGCACAAGGATGAATTTGCATCGGATAAGGATATTACCAAAAAAGATAAGTCTGTGCTGTCCGGTAAAACGATCGAAACGATGGAAAAAACCAGCGAAAGGGTTTGGCAGCACGGGCACCAGGAGGATGTAGAAAAATCCGCGAAGGCAAATAAAAAAAAAGCCGTAGCCAAGCCTGCTGAGGAAGTGGTAGCCGAAGACCTGGCCGAAAGCGATGCGGATACACCGGTAGATGTACAGTCGCTGATCAAATCCGCGCCAAAATCGGCCGTCCCCCGGAATGTGAAACCGATGAAGGCCACTCTGGTGGATGAACCCTTTGACGACCCCAACTGGGTATACGAAGTTAAATGGGACGGTTACCGGTCCTTAGCCTTTATTAATAAAGACGGCGCCGAACTGATATCCCGCAACAATATCCCTTTTGATAAATACTACCCCATTAACAAGCTGTTAAACGATTGGAAAATTAATGCCGTAATAGACGGCGAAATCCTGGTGCTGAACGATAAGGGTGTATCTGATTTTGGCGCGCTGCAAAACTGGCGCAGCGAGGCCGATGGTAACCTGGTTTATTACTTGTTTGATATCCTGTGGTACGAGGGTAAAAACCTGATGGGCTTGCCGCTGATACAGCGCCAGGCGATATTGAAGGAGATCATGCCGGCTAATGACGACCGTATCCGCCAAAGCAAGGTATTCGCGGCCAGCGGGATCGAATTTTTTGAGGCCGCCGAAAGGATTGGACTGGAGGGCATTATCGCCAAAAAAGCGGATAGTGTTTACACATCAGACCTGCGATCGAAAGAGTGGCTGAAGATAAAAGTACAGCGCCGGCAAGAAGTGATCATAGCCGGTTTTACCAAAAATGCGGGGACCGCGAAGGCATTCAGCGCGTTGATATTAGGGGTTTATGATCATGGCACGCTGAGATATGCCGGCAAGGTAGGCACCGGGTTTTCGGATAAGCTGCAAAAAGAAATGATGGCCGAATTTAAGCCGCTGATCACAGATAAAAGCCCGTTTGAGGTGGTGCCCGATGTGGATAAACCCTCGCGTTTCCGGCCGCAGCGTTTGGGTGCCAAGCCAACCTGGCTGAAACCCCAACTGGTTGGCGAAGTAGCTTTTGCCGAAGTAACCAGCGAGGGCATCTTCAGGCAGGCATCATTTAAAGGTTTAAGGATCGATAAAAAAGCAAAAGACGTGATATTGGAAACACCAGAGCACACCAACAAAGCCATAGCGGAGGCCGGGCAGGACGCAATCGGTACCGAACACAGCAAAGCCATTGAACCGCCAAAAAACAAGGACCGGAAAACGCTGCTCAACCCTAAAGATGAAACCCAGGTACGCAAAATTTGCGGGCACGATTTGAAGTTTACCCACCTGAGTAAAGTATACTGGCCCGAAGACGGCGTTACCAAACGGGATATGTTTAATTATTATTATCGAATAGCCGAATACATTTTGCCCTATCTGAAAGACAGGCCCATGTCGCTTAACCGCTTCCCCAATGGCATCCACGGTCCAAGTTTTTACCAAAAAGATGTAAAGGGCAAAGCGCCCGAATGGGTGACCAAAACGTTCCCCTACACCACCAGCGAGGGCGAGCATAAGGAATACCTGGTAGGTTCGGACGAATCGTACCTGTTATGGATGGCATCATTGGGCTGTATTGAAATGAACCCCTGGTTCAGCCGCGTACAATCGCCGGATAACCCTGATTATTGCGTGATAGACCTTGATCCCGACAAAAACACCTTCGACCAGGTAATTGCCGCCGCACTGGAAGTTAAAAAAGTACTGGATGCTATCGGCGTACCATCGTATCCCAAAACCTCCGGATCAACCGGGATGCATATTTATATCCCTTTGAATGCCAGATACGATTACGATCAATCGCAGATGTTTGCCCGTATTGTGGTGGAACTGGTGCACAAACAGATCCCCGGTTATACCAGCCTGGAACGTATGGTGGCCAAACGCAAGGGCAAAATGTATCTCGATTTTTTACAAAACCGCCCGGGGGCTACTATTGCCGGTCCATACTCGTTACGGCCAAAACCCGGCGCAACGGTATCTATGCCGCTGGCCTGGGACGAAGTAAAACCGGGTTTAACGATGAAGGATTTCACCATCTTTAATTCGGCCGACCGGCTAAAGGAAACCGGCGACCTGTTTAAAGGCGTGTTAGGCAAAGGGATTGATCTGGAGAAAACGATTAAAAAGGCGCAAAGTATTTTTAAATAGCTAATAGGACTAATTGCTATGCAAGACTGGCGCAGTTTGTAGAGGTATATTTAATTTATCTACATCTGGTAATAATTTTCTTAAGCTCGCGGGGTTGCCGGCATCTAAAAACCACCAGGTTTGGCCCTTATCTAAACTTAAGGCAAGCAACGATGATGTAGCATCATAGATCTGCCCATTCATTTTTAAGCTAATAGTTTCGGGTAGGATACAGTATATCGTTTCACCAATTTCAACTTCTGCTCCGGGCGTTCCGATTATTGCATTAGTTATTTCCAGTGGCGTGCCCTGTGCCTTCATTTTTTCCATGCCGTTTTTAATAGCCGCTAATACACTATCCTTACCTCCGTGAGCATTAACAAATTTGGGATAGGTATGGTCTAATACACTTCCAAAATCGCCCCTCACTGTAGCATCGGCAATTAATTGGGCTATTTGTTTAATTTGATTTCTATGATCCTGCGCCGATACAGTAAACCCGGTTAGCACAAGTGTAAAAAGCAATATGCAAAAGTGTTTCATTATGGTGAAGATAATAAAAGAATACATATGTCCTGTCAAAATGTTCCGGTAACGAAGATCAAACTGTTTGCTACCTTTACTACAAATCGCGCGCCCATGCAACACCATGAACATCACGTAAGCAGTTCGGAAACCATCAGGGACATTGTTATCGGCATGTCCGACGGTTTAACGGTACCCTTTGCTTTGGCCGCGGGCTTGAGCGGGGCCATTACCTCATCTACCCTTGTGGTTACAGCGGGCATTGCCGAAATTGTTGCCGGGTCGATTGCGATGGGGCTTGGTGGTTTTTTAGCCGGGAGAACAGAGCAGGACCATTACCGATCTGAACTAAAACGCGAATACGAGGAGGTTGAGCGTGTGCCCGAACAGGAAAAGTTAGAGGTGCGGGAAGTATTTGCCGAATTTGGTTTGTCTGAAACATTACAGGTGCAAATTGCCGACGAAATGGCCAAAGACAAAAAGAAGTGGGTAGACTTTATGATGCGTTACGAATTGGGCCTGGAAGAACCCAACCCCAATCGCGCCAGCAGGAGCGCCTTCACCATTGGCGCATCGTACATTGTTGGGGGTATCATCCCCCTTTCGCCCTATATCCTGATCAGCCACGCCGGCGAAGCCCTTTATTATTCATGCGCCGTAACCTTAATCTGCCTGTTTATTTTCGGGTATTTTAAAAGTAAAATGACCGGTCAGCCGGCATTAAGCGGGGCCATTAAGGTGGTTATCATCGGTACTCTGGCTGCGGGGGCTGCCTTCGGGATGGCCAAACTCATCACCGGGAAATAAAATCAGGCTTTGCCGCCGTTAATCATATCCGAAACGATGCCCGGGCTATCCTTGCGCTCGGCTAAAAATACGCCGGCCAGGTGTACCGCTATAAAGGCTAAAACCACATACATGCAAAAGCCATGCACTTCCTTCACATCATGACGGATAGCTTTATAGGGGGCAAAAAAGTCTTCAAAGGCTAAAAACAGACCGGTTATAGCCATGATGATCAGTGTGATATAAAAAACAGAGTAGATGGTTTTTACGGCCAGTTCGTGCCGGGCCAGTTCGCGGTTATTTTTCACGGCCTGGTATTGCGTGTAAAGGATCTTCATTTTTCGGATAAACTTTTGATCGGCCACCTGGAAAAACTCCAGCAGCAGCCTGAATAATAAAAGCGCGGCCAAAGCATAGCCGAAATAAATATGTACTTCCCAAACCTTATCGCCCAGATCGTGCCCAACTGCCCCGGCCTGTTTCTCGCTTACCGTAACACCCTTTTCCTGCAGGGCGTTTATGACTACCGGGGCGACATTTGCCCGGTCGGTAATGGTTGAATTGATCAGCACGGTAATCAGAGAACCGCTGATGACAAGGGTATTGGCCCAATGCCAAAAACGCAATGATGCCGAATATTTTTTTATGGTTTGCGGATGCTCTGCATCCAAGCGGACAGGTTCGATCAATGACATATTTTGCGGGTTAAATCGGGGTTATTTAAGGATGAGCACACCTCCCGGTATACACGGAACGACCAGGGCTTTCAATAAAACTAATCTATCAAAAATAACCGGCTTATTTCATTTGCATCTTGTAAAAAACCAGTTCCTCGTTATTCCGCACAATATTGCCTTGCCTAATTAGCCCGGCCTTCTCCAGCACCATTTGCGATGCTACATTACCAGGCGTTGTAACGGCCACAATTGCTGTAATTTCCGGGTGGTTTTTGGCATGGTTAATCAGGGCATGGGTTAGTTCGGTAGCAATGCCCTGCCCCCAGTATTTTACGTGGAGGCCATAGCCTGTTTCCAGTTTATCCGCTTCGTTATTGTAAAAGCGCAGCAAGCCCATGCCTATCAAATCGCCATCGGTTTTATTCACCACCGCCCACCTGCTGAAGACGGCCCCATCCGCATCCTCTTTTATCGTATCGCGGAAGATCTTGCGGTTCTCTTCAACGGTGCGTTTGGGCAAATGCTCGTTCACACGTGGATCACTGAACAACTCCAGGTAGGCGTCCTCCTCATCCGCACGGAAATGGCGGATAATTAATCGTGGTGTTTCTGCAATCAGGGGCATATTCAAATATATAAATTTTAAAAAATATCATGCAATGCCACAATGCAGTCGCTTGGCTCCAGCCCACAAGTGTTCGGAAGATTCTTAGTTCCCTCCCACGGGGAGGGGTGCGGCTGGTTGTGTTGTGGCAGGGAGGGTTTTCTACGCTTGATGAAACCCCTCCCTACACCCTCCCTATGGGAGGGAATCGCGCAATCCCGCCCCTTTTTCTAATCTTCCGAACACTTGTGGGCTCCAGCCGGGTGACTCAAATAGATTAATTAGCTTTTTGTACCTTTGCCCGCATGGCATCCATCAAACCATCTGTACCAAAAGGCACCCGTGATTTCTCGCCGGCCGAAATGGCGAAACGTAACTTTATTTTTGATACCATAAAAACCGTTTTCCGCAAATATGGCTATCAGCAAATTGAAACACCTTCGATGGAAAAACTCTCTACGCTTACCGGCAAGTATGGAGATGAAGGAGACAAGTTGATATTTAAGATATTGAATAACGGGGACTTTTTATCTGATGCAGGAATTACACCTGATAATATTACAGCCGATAGTAAAAACCTTGTTTTCAAGATTGCTGAAAAAGCCCTCCGCTACGATCTTACCGTTCCTTTTGCCCGTTACGTGGTGATGCACCAGAACGAGATCACCTTCCCGTTCAAGCGTTTCCAGGTGCAGCCGGTTTGGCGCGCCGACCGACCGCAGAAAGGGCGTTACCGCGAGTTTTACCAGTGCGATGCCGATGTAGTAGGCTCTAACTCATTGCTGAACGAAGCCGAGTTTGTGATGATCTATGATGAGGCCTTAAGCAAATTAGGACTGAAGGATTTCAGCATTAAGATCAATAACCGCAAGATATTATCGGGCATTGCCGAGGTGGTAAACAAGGCCGACCAAATAGTCGACATGACTGTAGCCATTGATAAACTGGACAAAATTGGCCTGGATGGCGTAAGCAAGGAATTATTGGAGCGCGGTTTTACCGAAGAGAATATCGAACAGATAAAACCCATTATATTATTACAGGGCACTACTGAACAGAAAATTGCCAGTCTGCGTGGCGTGTTAGCCAATTCTGCCGTAGGCTTAAAAGGCTGCGACGAACTGGAAATCGTATTTAATTACCTGAAAAGTTTCACCATGCAAAACGGCAAGGTGGAACTGGATATTACCCTGGCCCGCGGGTTGAACTATTATACCGGCGCCATCTTCGAGGTGAAAACCAACGAGGTGCAAATGGGCAGCATTGGCGGTGGTGGCCGTTATGACGACCTGACCGGTATGTTCGGTCTGAAAGACCTGACCGGCGTTGGCATCTCTTTCGGCGCCGACCGGATCTATGACGTGCTGGAAGAACTGAAGCTATTCCCCGAGGCTACCAATCAAACCACGCAGGTATTAATTTGTCCGTTTGATAGCGAGGGCGAAACCTATGCCCTGCAGCTGTTGCAACAACTGCGTAATAAAGGCATCGCCACCGAATTATATCCCGCCGGCGCTAAAATTAAAAAACAGCTGGATTACGCCAATAACAAAAGCATCCCAACCGTCATTATCATCGGTGGCGATGAAATGGCCAGCGGCTTATTAACCATAAAAAACATGGTGAGCGGCACGCAGGAAAAACTGACCGTGGCGCAGATAGTGAGCGGCACAAGCGCCTAAAAAGATGTAAAGGCGGGCTCAGCAATGATACCGGGCTGAGTTATTTTATCCGGATGTAAATATCCCGTCTGGCCCCGTTCTATATTACCATAATATTTGCATCTTGCATTTTAATGGCGCTTAATAAACTCCCTTTTAACAAACAACTGGCTTATGCCAGCGGTATGATTGGCTGGAGCATCATGACCAATTTAATTATTGTGATGCTACCGTACTTTTACCTGCCGCCGTCAAACGCCGGGCTGATGCCCCTGTTGCCGCAATTGCTGATTTTGGGGGTGCTTAATATTTTGCCGCTGATAGCCGCGTCGGGCAGGCTGGTTGATGCTTTGTTTGATCCTTTTATTGCCTCGCAAAGTGATAAAAGCGAAAACCCGGCAGGCCGCCGTATCCCTTTTATGAAATGGGCTATCCTGCCATCGGTAGTGTTTTGCTGCCTGGTGTTTTTTCCGGTAGTTAAGGGCGAGAGCGTGTATAATGCTTACGGACTGGCCATTGCGCTGATGCTGTTTTTTATGAGCCTGACCACCTACATTATCCCCTATAACGCGTTGCTGCCCGAACTAACCAGCACCTCATCCGAAAAGGTAAAGCTCTCCTCGTTTCAGCAGGTAGGGTTCATCCTCGGGATGATCATCGCGGCCCTGGTAAATAACTATGCCAAAGTACTGCAAAGCAGTTTCCATATCGGCAACCGCAACCTGGCCGTACAGTACACCATTTGGGCGCTCTGTATTTTTGCCGGGCTGATGATGCTGATCCCGGTTTTAACCATTAACGAAAAGCTATATTCCAACAGTAAGCCCACGCACCTGCCTTTACTGCCGGCCATCAAAAAAACGTTCAGCAACCGTAATTTTAAGTACTACCTTATTTCCGATTTTTCTTTCTACATGGCGCTCAGCATCATTTCCAGCGGGCTGCTGTATTTTGTTACCGTGTTGTTAAGTTTGCCGGCTACAAAAGGCGGGGTAATGATGGGCGTAATGGTACTTACCTCGCTGCTGTTTTATCCGTTAATTATTTACCTGTCTAAGAAGATCGGCAAAAAGCCCATCGTCATGTTTTCATTCGGCTTACTGAGCTTAATTTTTGTCGCGATATTTTTCCTGGGGAAATTCCCGGTATCGGCCAGTGTGCAAATTTATACGCTGGCGCTGTTCGCGTCGTTCCCGCTGGCATCGCTGGGGATATTGCCCAACGCTATTTTAGCCGAAATTGCCGAAAACGACGCCAACCAAACCGGCGAGAACAGCGAGGGCATGTTCTTCGCGGTGAAATACCTGTTTGTAAAGCTGGGCCAATCGCTGGGGATAGCGCTGTTTGCATTCCTCACCATTTACGGTAAAGACCCCGGGCATGATTACGGCCTGCGCATGAATGGTATCTTCGGTTTTGTGCTTTGCGTTGCGGCCTTGCTGGTGTTTAGCCGGTTTAAAGAGACATTGACTAAAGGGTGAAGGGGCCTGCCCCCGCCCTTTCCAAAGAAGAGGGTTCAAAATCGCACTTCTTAAGTCCTCTCCTTTGGAGCGTAATAGCCTGTGAATAAATATTACGGATATGAGTTTATATGGGTAGTCCCCGCTGGGGACAATCCCTTTTCCTTCTTCCATGCTACAAACAGGTAACCCCTCCAGGGCATAGCAGCATCATCGAATATGGATGGGTAAGCCTGGTTCTATGTCCCAGAGGGACTACCTGTTTGTAGAAAACGTCACAGAACCATAATGCCCCGGCCAGGGGCTACCCTAAAATGTCTATTCATAGGTTATTACTCTTTAGAAAGTATTTAGGTGAGGCCGTTTGTGGTTAAATAGCCACCAACGCCGCATCTCACAACATTGATTAATAATCATTTGCAGGTTATTAATAATATAATTACCTTTGCAGCCCCGCAGAATACTCCGGGGGCAATGTTGAATACATAAAAATTAAAAATGGCAACTAAAATCAGACTGCAAAGACACGGTAAAAAAGGTAAACCCTTTTATTACATCGTGGTAGCGGATTCCCGCGCTCCAAGAGACGGTCGCTTTATTGAGCGTTTAGGTTCATACAACCCAAACACCAATCCGGCTACTATCGACATTAACTTTGACAAAACGCTTGACTGGGTGAACGATGGTGCACAACCAACCGATACCTGCCGTGCAATCCTGTCGTACAAAGGTGTATTATACAAAAAACACTTACAAGGCGGCTTAAAGAAAGGCGCTTTAACCGCAGAGCAGGTTGAAGAAAAATTCACTGCCTGGTTAGAAGGTAAAGAAGGCAAGATCACCGGTAAAAAAGACTCTTTAACATCAGCTAAAGACGAAGCTAAGAAATTAGCTTTAGCCGCTGAAGCTAAAAAGAAGGAAGAAAAAGCAGCAGCTATTGCCGCTAAAAACACTCCACCAGCCGAAGAAGTTGCAGAGGTTGAAGAAGCTCCGGTTGCTGAAGAAGCACCAGCTGCTGACGAAGCTGCAGAAAGCGCTGAATAATCATCGATTAAAAAGCATTAAAAATAGCCCCGATCATGATCGGGGCTATTTTTGTTTAGCATACCTGCAAGTACTGTACCGCGTCATTGCGAGCGATAGCGTGGCAATCCCCGGCAAGCAGAGCGGATCTGCTAATCGGGGATCGCCACATCGCTGATAGAAGCGACTCGCGATGACGGTTCTTACAGATTGTGGTTAAATCGCCACCATAACAACAACACAACAATGAAATTCACCGACCATTTTAAGGTAGCCACCGTTGGCAAAACCAAAGGCCTGAAAGGCGAAATGCAGTTATATGTTGATTTTGACGGGCTGGAGGACATTAAATTTAACGCCTTGTTTATTGATATATCCGGCAAGCTGGTGCCCTACTTTGTGGCAGCTTATAAAACCGGACTTAAAAACACGGCCTACGTTTACCTGGAAGATGTGGATACCATTGAAAAAGCCAGCGCGCTATTAAAAAAGGACGTTTACCTGCCCAACAAAATAAAACCTAAAAAGAAAAAGGAAGAGTTTACCCTGTTCGATCTGAAGGGTTTTTTAGCTATTGACGTGGATGAAGGCGAACTGGGCATCATTACCGAAGTGCACCAATACCCACAGCAAATTATTGCCGCCTGCGATTATAAGGGCACCGAAATCCTTTTCCCGTTAAACGAAAGCACCATTAAAGGTATTGATGTGGTAAAGAATATCGTAACGGTTGATTTACCGGTAGGTTTGCTGGATATTTATTTGGAGTAATTAATTCCAATTCTTAAACTCTGCTGTCTCTGTTGGATCTTCGCCGGGGTAAATTAACGGGAGACCTTCCCTGCGGGCTGCTTTTAAATCGGTTTCGGTTCCGCAAAAATACCAGGCTTCCTGCCCTGTTAATCCAATTGCGGGGTTAATGCTGTAATAACAAAGCCCCGTTTCAAAAAACAGTGGGATGCTTTCCATTTCCATGAAGAAAGTATCGGGCAGCCAGTCAGAAAAAGTGTCCGCAACAATGCGCATCTGCCTGGCCCTGGTTGATAAGGTGACTATATACTGTTGCCCGTCTTCTGAGAGTTCTTCAGTGATAATTATGCCATATCCGGATAATGTGGTATTTATAATACTTTGGATCAGGTGAGATAAATCCCCTTTATCGTAAATACACTCTGCATCAAAGGTAAAATCTGTTAAATTATACTTTGATTTAAGTTCTGTTATCTTTTGACGTAATAAATCGTAATCCATTTTTTAGATTGTTAACCAAACTTAAGGGATTTCGAATGTTGTACAAAAATATATTTTGTCAAATATATTTGACATTTGTAAAGTTTGTTTTACATTTGATAAAACAAACTTTACAAAAAATGAAAACACGTTTCCTTTTTCCCTATTCTTTTAAATTCGTCGGGCTGGCTTTAATCATCATTGTCCATTTCCCGCTAATGCATCTCTTGCAATTGATGCATATCCATTTTGATGATAACGATACCAGCCTCTTTAACCATCACCACGTATTTTTTATCTTAACCTATGTAATGATTGTTATCGGCCTGCTGATGGTGGCATTTTCTAAAGAAAAGGTGGAAGACGAGCATATCTCGCAATTACGGCTCGACTCGTTGCAATGGGCGCTTTATCTGAACTACCTCATCCTGATCATCAGCCTGGTATTTACTACGGGTATAGATATGATTGATGTTTTACGCCTGAATTTGTGGGTGCCGCTCATTTTCTTTATTATCCGTTTCAGATGGGTGCTGTATCGTTTAAACCGTTCATTAAACTAAATTTGGCCTGTTATTATGACAAACAACATCCGCGTTGAGCGCGCCATAAAAAACATTACCCAGGCCGATCTGGCCGGGCTGGTCAACGTGTCGCGCCAAACCATTAATACTATCGAGAGTAACCGCTATGTGCCTTCAACGGTACTGGCGCTAAAAATTGCACGGGTTTTTGAAAAACCTGTTGAAGAAATTTTTAAATTAGAGGAAACCGACTGACCCCCCTAACCCCCTGAAGGGGGAATAGGAAATTAATCAATGAATGTTAATTGAGTAAAGATATGACCGATCAAACTTCAACACCTCCTTCAGGGGGCCGGGGGGTATCCTTTGCCCCCATGCTGACTATCCGTAACGGGGTAACCGATATCGATTTTTACAAAAATGCCTTCGGCGCAGTTGAACATTTTTGCATAAACAATGACGACGGCAGCGTACATGTGGCCGAGTTCGCCATAGATGATGCCCTGTTCCACCTGCACGAAATAATGCCGCGCACAGATACATTTAACCCGGACCAGCACCGCGGCTTTGTAACCCTCGGCTTAATGGTGGATGATGTGCATGCCGTATTTAATCAGGCTGTAGCGGCCGGCGCAACTATCCTATCGCCGGTAACCGATTTTGAGTACGGGTACCGCCAGGGCGATTTGCAAGACCCATTCGGCCACCGTTGGACCATCCAGTGCCGCATCCCCGCCTCGCCCGATTGGGAGGGGTAGTGAGATAGTCCGAAAGACGGGAAGACCGGAAGTCCGAAAGACAGGATCGCGCGTTTTAACCTGCAATCTTTCGGACTTCCCGACTTCCTTTTCTGTCTTTCGGACTTCCCGTCTTCCGGACTTCCCGACGTCTTTTTCTATCTTCCGGACTTTCCGTCTTTCGGACTTCCCGACTTCCTTTTCTGTCTTTCGGACTTCCCGACTACAAAACGTATCTTTGCCCCATGCGTTTTGATATCATCACCGTTTTGCCGGGTTTGCTGGAAAGCCCTTTTGCACACTCCATTTTACTGCGGGCGCAAAAAAAGGGCATTGCCGAAATACACGTGCATAACCTGCGCGATTATGCCACCAACAAGCAAAAAAGTGTGGACGACTACCCCTACGGCGGCGGCAGCGGCATGGTAATGACGATTGAACCCTTTGCCGCCTGTATTGAAAAACTAAAGGCCGAACGCGATTACGACGAGATCATTTTTTTAAGTCCGGATGGCGAAACGCTGAACCAGGGCATAGCCAACCAATTATCTATCAAACAAAATGTGATGTTGCTTTGCGGGCATTACAAAGGTATCGATCAGCGCATCCGCGATCTGTTTGTTACCCGCGAAATCTCTATTGGCGACTACGTGCTTTCGGGTGGCGAACTGCCTGCCGCTATTGTGGTTGATGCCGTGGTAAGGTTGATTCCCGGGGTGTTATCTGATGAAACATCGGCCCTGTCCGATTCGTTCCAGGACGATATGCTGGATGCGCCGGTATATACCCGTCCCGCTGAGTGGAACGGCCACCGGGTGCCCGATATCCTGTTAAGCGGAAATACCCCAGAAATTGAAAAGTGGCGCTTTGAACAGGCGCTGGAACGTACCCGGCAACGCAGGCCCGATCTGTTAAACCGGGGCGAATAGTGTATCACCACGGCTGCTTTGGGGGAATGACGTTAAAATTCTTGTCATTGCGAGCGATAGCGCGGCAATCTCGTAGCACGTTTACAATTGCATAGCTACGGGATTGCCGCGTCGCCCTCACTCACTCTCCCACGCCGCTCCTCGCAATGACAATGGGTTTATTATATCGACCCATTTAAAACTCCACATGCATCCTTACCGAAAACACGTTTACCGGGCCGCGGTCTTTATTATAGGCGGGGTTTACAATAAACTGGTACCCCGGACTTAGCCAAATCTTTTTTTGCAGGGCGTTAATTTTATAATACATCTCGGCCACCATTTCTGTACCGTAGTTGAGTTTGCCATCGCCAATAATAAAGCCGTAGCCGCCGGCTGCCAAATAATCGCGATGTGGTTTGCTGATGCCATTGGCTACAAATGCCAAGCCTAACTCATCATCGGCACGTTTCCATGATGTGCCTTTCAGTACCCCACCTAAGCTAAACGAGCGGTCTATCTCAGTAAAAAACCAGGTTTCGGTTTTACCATCATTATAGCTGATCTTGGCAAATACGCCCAAATCCTTGTTTACATTTTGCTCGGCATTAATACCGAAGCCATATTTACGGTGCCCGTAGCTGAGCAGGGTATCTACTTCGGGGTTTATGGGCTTGCGGGTAAGGGCATCCTGATAACTGCCCATTTTACCGTTATTATTAAAGCCTAAAACGCGGAACGCGCCTTTTTGTCCGCCCAGTAAATAGCGCTTTTCAAACTCCAGCGTTTGCGAGTTGGCTTTGCCAATTTTGCTATCCCAGGTAGCGCCGTTGGCTTCGGTAGTCACCATGGTGTAGGCAAAACGCAAGGTCCAGTTGGGCTGGGCAAACTCGGTATACAGGCCCATTACATAACCGCGGGTATTGGCCGGATAATCCCAGGCGCCGTTACTCATCAGCGACCAGTTCATGAACTGTGTACGCGGGTCGTGGCTGAAACTATTGCCATCAAAATAATCGGCCATGCCAAACTTGCCTATGGTAAAGCTGAAGTGGCGCTGGCTTAGGGTGCCTGCTATTTGATTGGCATCATCATCTACCGCATCTTTATCCTTGCCCCACTCAAAATTTTGGGTGTAGTATAAGCGGGCTATATAGATCTTAGGCGCATCGCCGCCCACACGAAAAGTTTCGCCATTGGGGAAACCGGCTACGCCAAGGGTTTTGCTCAGCCCCGCCCCGCCCGACATTTCGGGATTGAAGAAAACCTGCGCGCCTTTCCAAAGCCGTGCGCCGCCGTAAAAAGTGGTGGTGAGTGATGTTTGCGTTTCGTCTCCTGTAAGCAAACTGTTATCGCCGCTGTATTTAGCGCTGAAGGCGGGCTTACTTTGCGTAATAATGGTTTGCTGAAAATGCAGGCTGAACCGTTGCTGTTTAACCGTGTCCTGCGCCAGGGCTGCCGATCCAATGGTTAAAAGGCTTGCAAAAAGTATTGGTTTTTTCATATATATATCGGGGGTATTTGTGGCTGTTAATTATCTTACTTCCATATAAAACTGATTGAGGTAGGCCAGCATAAAATCATGCCGTTGCTGTGCCAGCTGCCTGCCGGTTGTGGTGTTCATTTTATCTTTCAATAATAGCAGTTTTTCGTAAAAATGATTAAGGGAAGGTGCAACCGTGTTTTTATATTCTTCTTTGGTCATGTTTAAGTTGGGCGCGATCTCTGGATTATAGATCTCTCGCCCTTTAAAACCACCATAAGTGAATGCTCGGGCAATGCCAATGGCGCCAATAGCATCCAACCGGTCGGCATCCTGCACAATGCCCATTTCTATCGAGTAAAAAGGGTTTTGATCAAAACCCGATTTGAAGGACATATGCCTGATGATCTGCTCTACATGATCTATCACCGCGGCATCTGCACCGATATTTTTCAACCAGGCGGTAGCTGTGCGCGGACCAATCTCTTCATCACCGTTATGGAATTTGCTGTCGGCAATATCATGCAGCAGTGCAGCCAGCTCAACCGTAAGCAAATCGGCCTGCTCGGTTTGGGCTATGCGTTTGGCGTTGGTCCACACGCGGTGAATGTGCCACCAATCGTGACCGCCCTCGGCGTTTTGCAGGGTTTGCTTTACGTAGTTCTGGGTTTGTTCTATCAGGTGATGAGGATGCATTTGTTTAGTATTTAACCACAAAATACACAAAGAAATTGCAGGATGGCTAATACAACAGACAGAAAATTTTTAAATAATTGCCCATTATGGCTTTGCGATGTTGACCAAAACAGGGTGTTATTTAACCACAAAGCACGCAAAGAAATTGCAGGACGGCTAACACAAAGAGCACAAAGCTTTTAATAATTTATTATGCTTGTTGCCCCCGCCCAGGTATCACTGCGGCGGCTAAAATTCAACGGCGGGTGTCAGGGCCGTTTAAGCGTTAACTAACTGCAGTAATTTATCCGTATTGAAATCGAGCAGATCAACAGGTTCAACTTCCAGGATCTGGGCAATCTGAAAAAGCCTTTCAATAGTTATTTTGGTGTAGCCCAATTCAATTTTGCTGTACGCGTTTTGTGATATGGCCAGCTTGGCGGCCAGATACTCCTGCGTATACTCTTTTGATTCCCTGATTTTTCTGATGTTGACGGCTACTGTTCTGATCTTATTTTCCAGCAATTCTTTCATGATCAAGCTTTGTAAATGGGTATAAACGAAATTAGTTTGGGCCTGGATTTCCGTAATAAAAATAATTTTTTTTGAAAAATGGCCTTAGGTATCCTGTTGATGGAAAATGAGTTATTGATTACGTTACTTAATTGCCCGCCTTTTTAACCGGTACAGGCGGCACATAGGTGTATTTTATCTGCACTGTAGGCAATAGCGAAACCGTATTTAAGGGGATCTGGTCGGTAGCTATAATAGGGCTGCGGCTGTTATAATATTGCAGCATAGCTTTAGATGCCTTTGCATTAGGGGCATCAATGTTAATAGCGAAAGGGATCAGGAAATCGTATGATTTTTGTTTGGCGGGGATGATCCACTTCCCATTTGTAGCTTTAAGCGCTTTAATCACGGGTTCGGTCAGGCTGGCATCATCGGCATAATAAACCACCATTTTGATGACACTGCCTTTCTCGTCCGATGTAAATTTCATCACCACCAATCCGTTGGCCGCGCGTTGTTGAATCAGTTCGGTAACTTTAACGGTGTTGGCAAAATAATCAGCCATTACCCTGTTACCACCCTGGAAAGGGAAATCCATTTCATCCTGGGCCATTGCATAGCCGAACGACATAGCAGCCATCAGCATTAAGATCAATTTTTTCATTTGTTACTCTTCCGGTTTGGGTTCGCGTTTGCTGCCGTCGTACAATTCGTACTCAAACAGGCGGCAATCCAGCTTACCATTGTAAAACTCAATTCTGCGGGCAGGGCGCAAGCCTATTTTTTTAGCCAGGTCGGCATTACCGGTAAAAATATAGCCCCGGTAACCTTTGCATTCCTGCTTTAAATAGTCGCCAATACGCTTATAAGTTATCTCCAGTTTGGTATGAACGCCTAAGCGTTCGCCGTACTCGGGGTTAAACATAATTACGCCGGGCTGCTCAGGCACTTCCGTGTCCGCAAAATCACAAACAGCAAAATCAATTAAATGTTCTACTCCGGCTGTATTTGCATTCTTTTTTGCAATATCAATAGCATCGTCGGATATATCGGTGGCAATAATTTTAAAGCCCGTTTCCTTTTTGGCGCGGTCTTTTAATTTACGGCGCTCCACAAAAAACACATTCTCATCATAACCCATGGCATGCATAAAACCATAGTTCATGCGGAACAATCCCGGCCGCTTATCGGTAGCCAGCAAAGCCGCCTCGATAGCCAGCGTGCCCGAACCGCACATGGGGTTGATAAACGTGCTGTTCATATCCCATTTGGTAGCCATAATGGTTGATGTGGCCAGGGCTTCCAGCATAGGGGCTTTGCCCGGTATTTTACGGTAGCTGTGTTTGGCCAGGGTTTCGCCGCTGGTATCTAAAAATATATCGGCCTTATCATCCTGCCAGTACAGGTGGATCACAGTTTTATTCAGTTCGGGGCCCGAGTTTGGGCGCAGGCCTTTTTTACCTTTTATCCTGTCGGCAATGGCATCTTTTACCTTTACGTTGGCAAACAGCGGGGTAAGGATGTGCTCGTTATTCACGTTACTGGTAACCGAAAAATAGCCGGTAAAATCAATCAGGTCTTCCCAGGCAATTTCTATTAATTGCTCGTACAGTTCTTTTGGCGTGGCCGCGTGGAAGCTTTTAAGCAGGTATAAAACCTGGCTGCCGGTGCGCAGGTTTAAATTCAGCGCTATGGTATCGTTAACGGTTCCCTGCAATTCAACCCCGGTTTGGAAAACACGGGTAGGTTTAAAGCCTAATTCGGTTACCTCTTGTTCAAGGTAACTGGACAGCCTTTTGTTACAGGTTATTACTATTTTACTTTCGGTGTGGAAAACTTGCATATTAATCTGCAAAAATACACATAATATACAGGTGTTTTTTACATCGTATCTATTAACTTTACATTTTAATTATAAGCACAATGGAGATAAAAGGCAAAGTTTACGAAGTATCGGCTACACAACAGGTTACCGACTCGCTGAAAAAGAGAGAACTGATCATCGAATATATTGAAAACCCACAATATCCTGAATACCTGAAATTTGAAGCTATTCAAGACCGTACCAGCCTGATAGACGCTGTTAAAGTTGGCGACGATGTGGAGGTTTTCTTTAACCTGAAAGGCCGCAAATGGACTGATAAAACAGGTAAAGTAGTGTATTTCAACACCCTGCAACTATGGAAACTGAATGTATTAAGCGGCGGCGGCGCTGCCAGCACACCAGAATACGCACCACCGGTTGACATCAGCTCGGCACCGGATGATGACGATCTGCCGTTTTAATTAAGAGCCTCACCCTGCCCTCTCCAACCACGTGCGCCTTAGCTTTAGTGGTGGCGCAAGGAGAGGGTACTAAAAATACTTGAAAAGCACCCGTCGTTGATGGGTGCTTTTCTGTTTCAGGACTATCCCGGCACACGGCTATTTAGTTATATTTGTTGCATGCCAAGCGCCAATACTTTCTCCTATTGGGAGCAAACCGCCTTTACGGGATCTGCCGATGTGATTATTATTGGCAGTGGTTTGGTTGGCCTGAGCGCAGCGCTGACCATTAAGCGCGAACAATCCCATTTGAGTGTACTGGTATTGGAGCGTGGCTTTTTACCCAGCGGCGCCAGCACCAAAAACGCGGGTTTTGCCTGTTTTGGTACGGCATCCGAGCAATTGGAAAGTATCCGGCGGTCATCGCCCGAAGAAGCTGTAAAACTGGTGGATTACAAATGGCGGGGCTTGCAACGCCTGCGCCAAAACCTGGGCGATGAAAATATTCATTATCACCAATACGGCGGTTACGAGCTTTTTATGGATAACGAAGCTGCCCATGCGGATGATTGTATCGGCCAGATCAGCTACCTGAACAATTTGCTGCAACCCGTTACCGGGGATAAAAATACGTATGCTGTTGCCGATGACAAGATAGCCGGATTTGGTTTTAAAGGTATCGGTAGGATGATCTATAACCCTTTTGAAGGCCAGATCCATACCGGCTATATGATGCGCACCCTGCTGCACAAGGTTTATCAAACCGATACCATGGTGCTGAATAATTGCGAGGTGCAGGAGATCATGAACGAAGATGCCGGCATCCGCATCCAAACATCGCAAGGCAATTTTAAAGCAGGGAAGGTGATATTAGCTACCAACGCATTTGCCAGCCAGCTATTCCCCCAACTGGATGTGGTTCCGGGTCGCGGGCAGGTGCTGGTAACCAAACCCATTGCCGGTTTAAAACTAAAGGGGACCTATCATTTTAACCAGGGCTATTACTATTTCCGGGATATCAACAACCGCATCCTGTTTGGCGGCGGGCGTAACCTGGATTTTGAAGCCGAGGAAACCTGGGATTTCGGCCTTACTTTTAGCGTAAAGGAGCAATTATTACATTACTTAAAAGATATGGTAGTGCCCGGGCAGTCGGTTGAGGTTGATTATTGGTGGAGCGGGATTATGGGTTTTGGCGAGGAGATCTCGCCTATTATTCAAGAAGTGCAACCCGGCATATTTTGCGCGGTGCGGTGTAATGGCATGGGGGTGGCCATGGGGAGTTTGGTAGGGGAAGAGGTGGCGATGTTAGCATGCCCCCCGGCCCCCTAAAGGGGGAGTTAATGTGCAGATGTGCGAATATGCAGATATGCAAATGATTAGAGTATTATAGAATGAGTAAATCCGAAATCGAACATCCGAAATCCGAAACCAGCTCCCCCTTTAGGAGGCGGGGGGGGCTCAAAATAGCAATCGTCGGGCCCGAATCAACGGGTAAATCTACCATGTCGGCTTATCTGGCCGAACATTATCATACGGTTTGGGTGCCCGAATTTGCGCGCGATTATTGCGAGGCGCTAACCGCTCCCCCAACGATTGAGGATGAAGTGAACATGTTTCACGGACAAGTAGCTTTGGAGGCGGCATACCTGCCTAAAGCTAACAAGATCCTGATCTGCGATACCACCTTTATCACGGTAAAAATATGGAGCGACGCTTTTTTTGGCTATACCCCGCAGGTAGTGCTTGATGAATTGCCCAGGCATCCTTATGACTTATACCTGCTTTTAGATATCAACCTGCCCTGGCAGGACGACCCCCTGCGCGATTTCCCTAATCAGCGTGAACATTTTATGGAGGTATGGCATAAAGAGCTACAGGCCTTAAATGCCGATTATATAGTAATATCGGGCATCGGACAAAACAGGTACGATCATGCTGTGGCGGCTATTGATGCGTTCTTAAATCGTCATTAAGTCATTGTTTAGCTCTTCTTGCGCTCGTCTGTGACGAGTGCTTCATACTGTCTGCGTCTGTGACGCATCTGCACGCGATAAAATCGCTATACCACGTTAAGCACTCGTTACAAACGAGCGCAAGGTATTTAGATCAATAAAATCACGCTAAATCAGCGGTCCAATCCCTACCTTCAAATAAATATTTAATTTTTTTTAGGCTTACGTGCAACGCGGCGCAAATCCCTGCGTCTATTTAACATGAAAGCTGATTCACGATTGGAAGCCGTATATATAGATAAACATTATCAGCTTGTTGCAGATTGCAAGCAGGGAAGTAAAAAAGCCTGTTTCGACCTGTACAAGCTGTACGCTAAAGCGATGTTGAACATTGCCTTTAGGGTGGTGGGTAATATGGACGAAGCCGAGGATGTTTTGCAGGAAGCCTTCCTGGATGCCTTTAACCGCATTAAGGACTTCAGGCAGGAAACAACCTTTGGCCTATGGCTGAAACAAATTGTGGTGCACAAGGCTATTAACCTGCTGCGTAAGCGCAAAATGGAATGGGCCGAACTGGAAGATGGCGAACTGGAGAACATACCCGACGAGGAGCCGGAAGACCAGGATGAAATGCTTTACAAGGTAGAGCGGGTAAAAGCCGCCATGAAAGAGTTGCCCGAAGGCTACCGTGTAGTGATCTCCCTTTATTTACTGGAAGGTTACGATCACGAAGAAATAGGACAGATATTAAACATCAGTGAAAACACATCGCGTACTCAGTTTTTGAGGGCGAAAAGAAAGTTAAGTGAAATATTAAAACAGAAAGGATTAGTGGCATGAGCAAGCGATTAGAAGATTTTATCAGGAATAACAAAGTTGAATTTGACGAGATAGAACCACGTGAGGGTTTATGGGATAATATCGAATCGAAATTATTTCAGGAAGCACCGGTGGTTGAGCAGCCAAAAAAGCGCGAGGCAAAAACGTTTTCGTTAGGATATGTTTTGCGGGTGGCCGCCATAGTGATCATGGTAATGGGTATCAGCTTCGTGCTGTATATCAAAAACCAAAGGGCAGGCGCCGTTGATTATGCCGCCATTAACCCCGAGTTTGCCAAACAGCGTATGCATTATGCATCAATGGTGGCCAACAAACGCAAGGAGCTGAAAACGCTTACCAAATCGAACCCCGAATTGGCCCGGGAGTTTAGCGCCGAAATAGCCAAAATGGATTCTACCTATAAAAAACTAAACCATGATTTAGCCACCAGCCCTAACCAGGAACGTGTTTTACGTGCAATGATCCGGAACTTGCAAATACAAACCGAGGTGCTGAACCAGCAACTAAATGTAATTGAACAATTTAACGAATTTAAAGAACAACAAAATGAAATCAAAAGTATATAAACTTGCCGCCGTGGCATTGGTATGCCTTACGGCCGCCATTACTAACAGCTACGGGCAATCGTCCTCTTCATCTTCTTCATCCTCTTCATCGCCGTCAAAGGCAACAGCGCCGTCTGCTTCTGCAGGTTCGGGGCAGGCAACCTCGGTATATAGCTACTCTACCCCTCTGGCATCAATTAACGGTACAGGCGTTTATACCGCCCATGCACCTATGGCTGCTATAAATGGCTTATATTTTAACGATGCAAGCCTGATGCAAGATTCGGCTTATCGTAAAAAAATGCAAAAACTGCAGGAGCAAATGCGCGAGCTGCAAAAAGAAATGAGCGCATTGCGTACCGATGAAATGAAAAAGAACAGCGCCGAATTAACTAAGAAGTATGCCGAAGCATTTAAAGGCTTCGACCAAAAGTTTGCCGCCAAGTTTCAGGCTATCGGCCAAAGCATGCGCTTCAACTTTGACCGTAACGATGCTGATTTTGAGAAAAAAGTGCAAAGCGGCGAATACAAGCTAAAAACAAAGTCGTACACTAAAAGCTATGCCATTGATGCCAACGATAAGCTGCAGATAGATAACCGCTTCGGCAAGGTTACCGTAAATACCTGGGCTAAAAACGAAGTAAAGGTTGATGTGGAAATTAAAGCTTATGCTAACGAGGACGATGATGCCCAAAAACTGCTTGACCAGGTAAGAATTAGCGACAGCAAGGATAATAACGGCGTTAATTTTACTACTGTAATTGGCGACGAGAACCACAAGAATAACTTTTGGGGTACCATGACCATGAATGGTAAAACCACCGTGCGCAAAACCATTGTAAATTACGTGGTGTACATGCCGGCAAAAAGCGCGCTGACTATTTCTAACAGTTACGGTTCTGTTGTATTACCTGATCTATCGGGCAAGGTAAATATTAAAAACAGCTATGGCAGCTTAACTACTAAAGCTTTGGCTAACCCGGAGAATGTAATTGTGATACGCTATGGTGATGTGAATATTGAAAGCCTGGTAGGCAGCGACCTGAAGGTATCCTACGGTACCCTTAACCTGCAATCGGCCGATAAACTGAACGCAGAGGTAAACTACAGCCCGGCAAAAATTGGCACCATCAGTACTTCGGGGACAATTAACGTACGTTATGGCGAAGGTGTACAGATCACAAACCTGGCTAAAAACCTGAAAAACTTATCGGTTACGTCATCTTATGCACCGGTTAAGTTAAGCTCATTAAGTAACGATAATGCCAATTTTGATGTAACCGTTCATAACGGTGATTTTACCTATGATAACGGCGTAAGCGTTACCAGCAAAAGCCCGGAAGATAATGGCAGAACCTGGAGCTCGTCTAAAACGTATAAAGGCCATATTGGCAAAGGGAACAGCGATAAAGTGATCACTATTAAATCGAATTATAGCAGCGTAAAGTTTGATCAATAATACGTTACATTAAATATAATTAACATCAGGGCCGCGATCGTGGCCCTTTGTTTGTTTTATGCCCCGGCGAAATTCCGCAGGTTTTAAACGATGACAATAAAGGCAAAGCCTATTGGACAACGGGCCTGATGGCCGAAAAGATCGGTGAACGGTTCCCCAATTAGCCTTTGGTTTTTATCCGTATTACACTTAACGAATAAGGCGGCGCGCTATAACCGCTTAAAGCACCGGTAGCCCTGTTTGATGTTACCGGTGTTATTTTTCCCGGTTCGGTTATGGTGTTTTTATCTTTCGGGTTGCCGGTTAATACCTGTAAACTGGCCTGGGTAGCTGCGACATTAAACTTTGCCATATTGATATTGGCCTGTGCGGCAGCCGGACCGGCATTTACTATTTTAAATATCACATCGCCGGTTTTGCTGTCTTTTACACACGAGGCCGCAAGGGTCGAGTCCTTTGGGGCCTTGCCGCCTGCAAATGATATCACGTTATCGTAATAAACATCGCCCTGGTTGGCCGAGAAAAGCTGCTGAACATAATAGTTTATGGTAGGCGCCACCGTTTTATTATTAAAATAAACCAGGTTGGGGTTCCATGATGTATGGCTGGTATTAGCTAACAGGGGAGCGTATGATGCCATGCGTACCACATCGCCGTTACGCTCAATAGCGGTCATAAAGGTGGCTTCGGCAATGGCATTGAGCAGGGCGTTGCCTTTTGAGGCATACTCGCCGATATACACCTGCGATTTTGATTTGCTGTAGCTATCATAACGCCTGTTGTTATGCAGAAACCATTCGGGCGTTTCGTAAAAATGCTCATCCACTACCGGGATGGCCAGCTCATTGGCCAGTTTCCAGCCTTTATCATAATCATCGCCCGAAGGGGCGGGCCCAACTGTACCGATGATGATGATCTCCGGGTGCTTCAGCTTCACCACATCATAGATCATTTTAAAACGCGACCTGAAATCGTCAGTTTGCTTGTCTTCGTTCCCTATGCCCACATATTGTAAATGGAAAGGTTTGGGATGGCCGGCCGCGGCCCTTTTGGCGCCCCATTTTGATGTTACCGGGCCGTTAGCATATTCGATCAGGTCGAGCACATCTTGTATATAGCTTTTCATATCGGCTACCGCCAAAGCCTTTTGCCCGGTTCCCCCGATGCGCCAGGTACCGCCCGAGTTTTGGCAGCTTACCCCCGCCGCAACGACGGGCAAAGGCTTCGCGCCGATATCCTCGCAAAACCTGAAGTATTCGTAAAAACCCAGTCCAACACTTTGATGGTAATTCCAGATATTGCGCTGTTGCACCCGTTGTTCAACCGGGCCGATGGTGTTTTTCCAGCGGTACATATTGCCCAGGCCATCGCCATGCACCAGGCAGCCGCCGGGGAAACGCATAAATTTTGGCTGCAGGCCGGCAATGGTTTGGGCCAGATCGGCCCGCAGGCCATTCGATTGATTTTTATAAGTGTTTTCGGGAAACAGCGATACTTCGTCCATAGCCACCTTGCCGCGTGTTTTGGCTACAATAACCAACCGCGCCGAATCGGCATTTTGGCTGCTGGTCATCACCGCGCTATATTTTTTCCAGTTCCCGGTTTGGGCGGTGAACGTAGCCGAACCATACACAATGCCTTTTTTCCCGCGCAATAACACCTGTACAGGTACGGCCCGGGCCGAAAGCACATGGATATAAACCGAGAAATTATATTTTTCGCCCGCTTTAAGGGCCATGCCATCGTAACCATCATTGGTGATCCCTACACCCTCCTGCCCGGCATCGTCAATATCCAAAACCACATAATGCGGATTATTAGCGTTAAGCGGATGACTTGTTTCCACAGATATGGTACCATACCCAAAGCCCTGCGTGGTATATTCCCAGGCCGTAAGCGGGTGCCACTCTTTTTTATCGCTGGCGCTATACTCAAACGACCGGTTTTGCACCAGTTCGGCATATAGCCCGCCATCGGCCGAGTAGCTCAGGTCTTCAAAAAACACACCAAACAAATCGGCGCTGATGGGTTTACCGCCTGCTGTTAGCCGATTATTGTTATTGCCGGGAGATGCTGTTTTTTGCGCAAACGCGGCGTTAAACAGCAGGGTAACAGCAAGTAATACAAAATGGCATTTTTTGTTAGTGATCATAACTGAAGGTTGTAAAGATTAAAATGATGACACCATTGGTTATAAATGTCATATATACAATTATAATCAAATATATTGTTTTTCAAATAAATTTTGCTAATTATCTGGAAACCGCTGCCGCAATTTTAGCGCAGTATAATTTGTAATGAATGGGTATAAGACGGAGACAGCGGATCTATTGGTTGATGAATACGGTGGAGTAACCTGCTAATAATCGATCTCATCTTTTGATGAGTCTTCGGCCATTTCTGTAAAAACGCTATCCATCCGTTCCAATTCGGTTTCCATAAAGTTCATTACTTCGGCATCGCCCGGGTCTTTCTGAAGGATAGTTATCAGGCCTTTTAAATTAGCTAAGGGACTTCTTAATATGTGCGATTGCTTCCAGGCCATCTCACGGATGATCTGTATGTGTTCTTTTGTACGTTCGTAGGCTTGTTGCAAACGCTGTTCGGCATCTTTCCTTTCGGTAATATCGGTTATGGCTAATACCATCCCTATTATTTCGTCCTCTTTGTTGGATATAGGGAACATCCTGACATAATACCAAATGTTATCTCCCGATTGATCGTAGATCACCTCATAGCTAATGGTTTTGCCCTTAAATACATCATCAATATATTCAAAGAACCGGGCGCGCCGGCTTTCAGGCAGATGATCAAATAGTTTGCTGCCGTTTTCGGGGTTAAAGTTAAATTCGGCCCGGGCAAAAATTAAGGCTTTGTTATTGTACTCTAACACATTCAGGTTACTGTCTAACAAAGCGTAGGCTGTATCGGTATTGTTTAAAATAGTTTGCAGGTTAGCCTCTGTTTTTTCATGGATTTCCTGCGCTTTAATTTTCTCGGTTAAATCATTATAAAGCCCTAACCTTACTTCCTTACCTTCAAATACAATATCGTGGGCTATTACCTGTACTTTTATCTCTTCCCCATTTTTTTTAACGTGCCTGAATATGCCCCTATCGGTAGGCGCGGGAAGGTCTACTTTAAAATTATCCCAAACCAGCGCTTGATCTTCCACATGTCGCAGGTCCTTTATGGTCATGTTTAATAACTCCTCGTTAGTATAGCCATATAGGTAGGTAGCCTCGCGGTTGGCGGCAATGATAGACATATCGTTTTTGGCTACCATCAATAAAGGCATAGGGCTGCTATCAAATAGCATTTTGTATTTCTGTTCCGATTCGCGCAGTTCGTTTTCGGCCATCTTACGTTCGGTAATATCAATCATCGATCCTATAATAGTTGGTTCATCGTCAAAAATGACCCCGCTGCCATAAAACTCAACCCAGTTTGAACTGCCGTCCTTTCTTTTGCCCATGGCTTCGTAATGCACGCTTTCTGCTTCGCCTTCCACACGCTTACGGATGTTTTCGTTAGATACGGCCTGGTATTTATCGTGTATAATAGCATCAACGGGTTCCCGGCCTATTAACTCATGTGCTTCGTAGCCAAAAACTTCGGCAAACCTTGGGTTAACATATGTAAATGCCCCTTTTTGTACAATGTAGATCCCCACCATCGATTTATCGGCCAGGGTACGGAAACGCAATTCTGCCTTTCGTAATTCCGCCTCCATTTTTTTACGTAAGGTAATATCACGCAATATGACCAGCATCCGGTCGTCGGTCATTTTTTTGCCGTTGATCTCTATATCAACAATATTCCCGTTTTTATGGATAAATTTCCGCTC
Organism: Mucilaginibacter sp. GW821-FHT07H05; assembly: GCF_059418485.1. NCBI lineage: Bacteria > Pseudomonadati > Bacteroidota > Sphingobacteriia > Sphingobacteriales > Sphingobacteriaceae > Mucilaginibacter > Mucilaginibacter sp. GW821-FHT07H05. The sequence goes on along the minus strand of NZ_JBWKPY010000002.1, from coordinate 793,376 downwards.
TCCGGTAATGGTTTCCCCGGGTTTCAGTATCGTATGGCATAAGGGGTTGATCTTTTGCAGCTCGGCATTTACCAGATCGTTAAGGTTCATCACCAATAGTTCATCACGGGTGTAGCCCGTCATTTGGCACATGCTGTTATTTACATTGGTAAAGCTGCCTTTGTGGTTCACTACATATATCGCATCGGAAGCCTGCTCAAACAGCGACTGGTATTTTTCCTCGCTTTCCTTAATCGTATTGTTGCCGGTTAAAATATCCTTAATTAAGTTTTTGATGTTTTTAATGATGTAGAACGAAAGCGAAAGCGCGATGACCAGCGAAAAGAAAATCAGCAGCAGGAATTTTTTTGTGGTGTTGTGGTATAACCGGTTATTACTGTCGAATATCTCCTTACCTATTTTAATTTGCAGATCCATCAGCTGGCTCAGCTTTAGGGAGAAGGGGGCCGGGTCAGCCGAAAAATTCTTTTGGATAAGTGTATCCAGCGCCTGCATATCTCCCCGGGCCAGTATAACCAATAATTGCCGGCTGGCTTCGTCTGTTCCCCGCTTTATCGCATCCACCTGGTTAACCAAATGTGCTTCCTGCTCGGTAAGGTAGGTAAGTTTGTATTTATACCAGTTGCTGTCGATAACCGCCTGTGCCTTTAGCACACGGGTTTTTGCCTGGTTAAAAGTAAGTACGCGGTTTTTAACTTTTTGGGCTATCGGGGTGATATTGGTGTTATACGCGAAACGCACATTGGATAGCTCCCTGTATGGCAATACCCGGTCGGCATATAGTGTTTGGGTATTCCTGTTCATTTTCTCCAGGTCGGTAATGCCATACAGTCCTAATCCTATTAAACTAATAGCTGTAATAAATATCAGCAGGTATAGTTTTACAGAAACGGTGAATTTATTTAGCATAGCACGATAGGGATTGGCTTATAATTATATTCACCCCTGGCAATTACCTTGCGTTAGTTAAAGGGGAACTAAGCGTAAGTTAAGGCATTGGTTATAGTAAAGCTAAACGTTTATTATTTGACATGCAAACGACGGTGGTTTTATTTTGCCTGATAATATTTGCCAAATAATATTTATTGCTCCCGCAAGTTTAGCGCAGCGTAACTTGTGGAGGCAATCAGATAAGTTTTTAACTTACCCTAAACCATTAAAGTAATATCTAATAAGCCCTTGCCATCTGCATAATCACGTGCACTGCTGTATAAATAATGTTCGGGTTGGTCAACCCAGCCAGCTTTGACCGGATTATTGTGAATATAATCGAGCTTCTGCTGCATTACTTCGTTGCTAAACAACTCTATCGGATGACTATCCTGCTGCCAAAATTGGTGATATTCGTTATTGGGGTTTCCCTTACCTTCCCGCTCAAACATCCATATCATCCAATTTTTTCTGCTTTCCTGCGGATTTTCACGAATAGCCTTAACAATTTCTTTCGATGTATGCTTTTTAAGATCCCGTATGATCCCCTGCATTTCCATTTTTTGGGTACCGATGATCATATGCACATGGTTGCTCATAATACACCAGGCGTATACTTCCAATCCCTTATTAGCCATACAAAACTTAATACTATCCAGCAAAATATCACGATAGGCTATCCGGGTAAATACATCTATCCAGTTAATAACCGAAAAGGTGACGAAATGCGGGTTTTGTTGATTGTGAAACTTATAATTTCTGCTCATGGTTTTGCAAGTTAAAAACTTGCCTTATTTTTTACCACAGGTTACGCTGCGCTAAACCTGCGGCAGCAACAATATTACTTCCTCCATACCAGCCAGCCAAAATAAGCGATCATACAAATAGCGCTCAAAAAATTCATGATCATGGCATTGGTAAAACTGGCATGGCGGCGCGATTGGCTAACCCGATAAAACCACCAGTTAAAAAACAGGAAGATGGGCGCGGCGCAACCGGCAAATACATAAAAAGGCTGCAGGTTGCCGCCGGGTTTCCAGTAAAAGTAAACCAGGCCCAAGCCGATGGCAAATAATGCGCCCGAGAAGATGAACGAGCCTTTATAGCCCAGCAATATGCTCAATGTCCTGTCGCCGCGCTTACGGTCTTCGTGATGCTGGTAAACCTGGGTAAGCGGGTATGATGCGCCGATAAGGCAGGAGCAGATGGCGCCGGCAATGATCAGGTGATCGGTCCAGCCCTCCAGCGGGCTTTCACCGCTAAGGGCAAAAAAGGTACTCCAGTAAATAAACGCCCCCTGGAAAAAGAAAACCACCAAAAAGCTGACAATGGGATATTTTTTTAAGCGGGTAGACGGGTGGCTGTACAGTTTAGACATAATGCCGTAAAGCAGCACCGCGAAGGCAAAATATAAGTCGACAAACAGGTAGGCCAGCACAAAGGCTACCAATTCAATAAAAAGCGAGAAATAATACAGGCTGATATCCACTCGGGGCGGTTTCTTTAGCAGGGCAATGCTTTCCTCGTCCCGGTCGTAATAGCTGTTATAACCGTTACTGGCCGGGAAAGCCAAAAAATGCCAGATAAAAAACACGACGATGGCCTTAAAAAAATGCACAACCGGTGCCTGGCTTAAAGCAAACAGAAAAACCGGGAACAAAAACAACGAAAAAACAAAACGCAAATGCGCAATGGCCGACCGGGTTGGCAACAGATGTTGTAAGTTCATCGTACTAATGTAAATACTAAATGCATAATTATGCGTTAGTAGGGTTTAATTGATATCAACTTATGAAAAAGGTTTTAGTTTTAATGATGACTGCTATGATGGCCGCAGGTGTGCTGGCGCAGTCTAAACACGTGGTTACCCAATCATCGCTTACGTTTAAGATTAAAAACCTGGGCTTTAATACCGGCGGCAGCATTAATGGCCTGGTGGCCGATATCAGTTTTGATAAGGACAAGCCCGAAAGCAGCACAATAGCAGCCAGTGCCGACGTAAACACCATTAATACCGATAACGAAATGCGGGATAAGCACCTGAAAAGCGAAGACTATTTTGATGCCCTGCGCTATCCTAAGATCAGTATGCGATCGGTAACGATAAAACATAGAAGCGGAAACAACTATGTGGCTACTTTTAACGTAACTATTAAAGACAAAACAAAAACGGTTGATGTACCTTTTACCTATGTGGTTACCGGCGCTACTGCGCAATTTAAAGGCAGCTTTAAAATACAGCGCAGCGATTTTGGTATCGGCAGCAAAGGCCTGACTTTAGGTAATGATGTAACCGTAGAAATAGACGTAGAAACAAGTAAATGAGTAGTTGCATCAGCGCCATAGGGATAGCCAACCCCGCAAACCGGTTTAAGCAAAGCACCATATACCGGTTTATGGCAGATGCATCCGGACTAAACCCTAACAACCATGACCGGCTTAAAAGTATTTACGATCATTCGGGGATCGAATACCGCTATTCGGTAATTCCCGATTTTGGCGCCGATAGTTCGGAAGAACACACTTTTTTTGCAAAGACAGCCGACCTTGAACCTTTCGTTTCTACCCAAAACCGGATGGTTTTGTATCAAAAAGAGGCGATAACTATAGCCGAAAAAGCTGCAAGGAACTGCCTTTCGGGTTTCCCGGATAGTATTACTGATCAAATTACTCACTTAATTACGGTTAGCTGCACCGGCATGTATGCCCCGGGTTTAGATATTGACTTGGTGGAGGGCCTGGGCCTAAGTACCGGCACCGAACGTACCTGCATCAATTTTATGGGCTGTTACGGCGCCATTAACGCCCTGAAAGCTGCCGATTATATCTGCCGCGCTAATCCCGGAGCCAAAGTGCTGATTGTAAGTGTGGAGCTATGCACGCTGCACTTTCAAAAGGAAAACACGCTGGATAACTGGGTGGCCAACTCCATTTTCAGCGACGGGGCGGCAGCCGTGCTGGTAGAAAACACCGGGCAAAAAATCAACAATAACCCCTGCCTGGAACTAAAACACTTTTATGCCGAATTTTTACCGCAGGCCCGTAATGAAATGGGCTGGTATGTTGGCAATACCGGGTTTGAAATGAAGCTAACCACCAAAGTTTCTAAACAGATCAGGAACAATATTGGCGGCGTAACAGAAAGGCTGATGCAAAGCGCCGGTATAAAAAGCTTATCGCAGATAGATGCCTATGCTATTCACCCCGGCGGCCGCAAAATACTGGAAGCCGTTGAGGAAGCGCTGGATCTGCCCGAAGACAGCAACGACTTTGCTTACGAGGTATTGCAAAAGTATGGTAATATGTCGTCGGCTACCATCCTGTTTGTGCTGCAAAAAGTATTGCAAAGCACGGTTAAAACTGATAGGCAGGTGTTGAGTTTTGCTTTTGGCCCGGGCTTAACGGTTGAAGGTATGGTATTAAAAACCCATGTTGCCTGATGGATGTGATTATCATTGGCGGTGGTTTGGCGGGCTTGCTCAATGCCATTCAGCTTAACCGCGCAGGTTTGCAGGTTACCGTGATTGAAAAGAAAACCTATCCATTCCACCGGGTTTGCGGCGAGTATATCAGCAACGAGGTACTGCCTTTTATGGCAGGCCTGGATCTGGATATCGATAGCCTCAAGCCATCACGCATTACCCGTTTAGAGATCACCTCGGCAGGCGGTAAACGCTTTAATACCCAATTAGATCTGGGAGGCTTTGGCGTCAGTCGTTATACCCTGGATCATTATCTTTATCAAAAAGCCCAATCTGCAGGCGTAAAATTTATGCTGAATACCCGGGTAGAGGATGTCCGCTTTACGCATGATCATTTTGAGGTAGTGATACCCGGACAAACATTAACCGCGCCGCTGGTGATCGGCGCTTATGGCAAACGCTCTAATCTCGATCAAAAACTAAAGCGTGGTTTCTTTTATAAACGCAGTCCTTATCTGGCGGTAAAGTTTCATATCAGGGCCGACCTGCCCAATGATCTGATCCAGTTAAACAACTATAAAGACGGCTACTGCGGCGTAAGTAAGGTAGACGGCGACCGCTACTGCATGTGTTACCTGGCCAAACGGGACGACCTGCGCAAATACGGTTCATTGGCCGGCTTGGAAGAAAACGTGATCTGCAAAAATCCTTATCTGAAGGAAATTTTTGATAACGCCCAATTCTTGCTGGATAAACCGGAGGTGATCAACGAGATCTCATTCGAGAAAAAGGCCCCGGTAGAGCAGCATATCCTGATGAGCGGCGATACCGCCGGGATGATAGCCCCGCTTTGCGGTAACGGTATGGCCATGGCTATCCACTCCGCCAAGTTGCTGTCGGCGCATATTATCAAACATTATCAGCCCGGTAAATTTACCGCGCGGCATCGCGCGCAATTGGAACAGGCTTATAGCCATGCCTGGGATAAGGAATTTGCCGCGCGGTTATGGGCGGGGCGGCAAATGCAGCGCCTGTTCGGGCGCGATAGTATAACCGGCTTAACCATCTCCGCGCTGAACCATTTACCGCCGCTGGCTAATTTTCTCATCCGTACATCGCACGGAAAACCTTTTGCCTGAATCCTCTATTTATCCATATATGGTTAACCTGCAAGTACGTTCAACGCAAGCCGAGGTGATGGATGATTTTCATTTGCCATCTGCCAGGATTGACCCGGTATTAGCCGGCCTGGCTAAAATGAACCGCTGGTTCGGCGCGCATCAAACCATCATTAAGGCGCTCAAAAAATTTCCCGTAAGGCCCGATGATTCCTTAAGCGATTGGGGTTGCGGTGGCGGCGATACCTTAGTGCAGCTGCGCAAATGGTCGGATAAGGATCAACTCAAATTAAAATTAACCGGTGTGGATGCAGCCCCGGCAGCAATCCGCTTTGCCCGGCAAAATTCGGTGGGGTGCGATATTGATTATATAGAGACCGATGTGCTAAGTGACGGTTTAAAGCCCGGTCAGTTCGATCTCGTTTTTTCGGGCTTATTCAGTCACCATTTCCCCGACGAGGAATGGGTTAAGCTGATCAGGAAAATGTATAGCTGTTCGCGGCGCGGTGTGATCCTTACCGACCTGCACCGGCATTGGCTGTTGTATTACGCCGTAATGGGTATTACGCACCTGTTCACCAAAAACAAAATGGTTCGGGTAGATGGCCCGCTATCGGTAAAGCGCAGCTTTAAACGGCAGGAGATAGTTACCTTAATGAGTGCAGCACAAATTGATAATTATAATTTAACATGGGTTTGGCCTTTCAGATGGCTATTAGTGATCAGTAAATACTAAATTAGCCGTATGAAACTGCGCGTACTGATATTAATCACAGCGGCCTCGGTAGCCATTACGCTATCGGCGGTAAATTATTATTTTCAGCATAAATGGTTTGATGTCGGGGTTACGTTCAGCGTATCTTTTGTCATCAGCTTTATTGTTTTTTACTACCTGATAGAGAAATACGTTTACTCTAAGATCAAGCTCATCTACAAACTCATCCATAACCTTAAACTGGGCCGCGACCTGCGCGACGCCCTGGGCGAACAGATGAACAGCGCCGACCCCATTGCCGATGTAGAGCTGGAGGTAAAGGCCTGGGCCCGCGAAAAAAAGACCGAGATTGACGAACTGCGTAAACAGGAAAAGTTCCGCCGGGAATTTCTGTCCAATATCTCGCATGAGTTTAAAACCCCTTTATTTGCCATACAGGGCTATATTGAAGCCGTACAGGATGATGCTTTTGAAGACAAGGAGATGGCTATGCAGTTTTTGGGGAAGGCCTCGAAAAATGTCGACCGCTTAAGCTACCTGATCAAAGACCTGGACGAGATCTCGAAGCTGGAATCGGGCGAGATGCCGATCAATTACACCAAATTTAAGATCAACGACCTGGTAAAAGAAGTGATTGACGCCATGGAAATGAAGGCGAAACAGCACGATATTAAACTGATATTTAAACAAAAGTATGATGAAAACGTACCGGTAACCGCCGACAGGGAAAAGATCCACCAGGTATTAGTGAACCTGATTGATAATTCCTTTAAATACGGTAAAGCCGGCGGCAGCACCTCGATAAGCCTGTTTAACCTGCACGACCAGGTTTTGGTAGAGGTAACAGATGATGGCATAGGCATTGAAGAAAAATACCTGCCGCGCCTGTTCGAGCGTTTTTTCCGTACCGAACAAAGCCGGTCAAGGCAAATTGGCGGCTCGGGACTGGGTTTGGCTATTGTAAAACATATTATTGAGGCGCACCAGCAAACTATAAATGTGCGCAGCACGGCAGGTTTAGGGTCGACGTTTGGATTTACTTTGCAAAAAGCAAAACAATCGCCGTTCCCTGTTATTCCTGTATTAAAGAGTTAACATTAATTTAACATTACATACGTACCTTTGCCACACAAATTATCAAGATGTCATTAAACAGCATATTTCAATACTTTGTCCCAAAAGATAAAAAAGTATTTTTTCCCTTGTTTGAACAGGCCGCAAATAATGTAGTTGCCATGGCTACCGTACTGGTAGAAGCCGTGAACTCCAGTGATAATAACGCCCGCGAGGAAATGTTTAAGCAAATTGACAAGCTGGAAAACAAGGGTGATGAACTGACCCACCAGATTTACCTGGAACTGGGCAAAAACTTTATCACACCGTTTGACCGCGAGGATATCCACTCGTTAGCTACCGCTATTGATGATGTGGCTGATTATATCCAGGGATCGGCCAACCGGATGATGTTGTATAATATCGATGAGTACACCGAATCGATCAAAAAGCTTTCTGAACTGATATTACAGGGCAGTGTTGAGCTGGAAAAAGCGGTGCGCGAACTGAAGGACCTAAAAAATGTGCGCAATATTGCTGATAGCTGTATCAGGATAAACAGTATAGAAAACCAGGCCGATTATGTGTTTGACCGTGCCGTTGCCGATCTGTTCCTGTACGAAAAAGATGCTTTACGCTTAATAAAATATAAAGAAATACTTGCAGCGCTGGAAACGGCTACCGATATGTGCGAAGATGCTGCCAATGTAATGGAATCCATCTTAGTTAAAAACGCCTAATCATCCCTGATCATTCAATTACATGATATTAGTAACTCCGCTGCTTGTTGTTGTTATCCTTCTTGCAATCATTTTTGATTTCATTAACGGGTTTCATGATGCCGCCAACTCCATCGCTACGGTGGTGTCTACTAAAGTACTTACGCCTTTTCAGGCGGTACTATGGGCCGCTGCCTTTAACTTTTTAGCTTACTTTTTAATTAAGGACCATAAGGTAGCCAATACCATTGCCAAAACCGTGCACGAGAATTTTATTACCATGCACGTAATACTGGCCGGCCTGGTTGCCGCCATTACCTGGAACCTGATCACCTGGTGGTTTGGGATCCCTTCCAGCTCATCGCATACGCTGATAGGCGGCTTTGCCGGCGCGGGTATGACCAACGCGTTGTACATGGGTTCGGGGGCGCTTACGGCGGTAAATATCCACAGTATCCTTACCATTGTCGCTTATATCTTCCTGGCGCCATTTATCGGGCTTATTATGGCCTATGGTATCACCATTTTGATATTACATATTTGCAAAAATGCCCGCCCATCTATGGCCGAGCGCTGGTTTAAGGGCCTGCAATTGATCTCATCGGGCGCGCTGAGTTTTGCCCACGGCGGTAACGACGCGCAAAAGGTAATGGGTATTATTTACGTTGCCCTGGTGGCATCGGGCTTAAAAAATGGCGCGGCAATGCCCGAATGGGTGCCGTTGGTATGTTACTCGGCCATTGCTTTAGGCACCATGTCGGGCGGTTGGAAGATCGTAAAAACCATGGGTACTAAAATCACTAAAGTAACCCCGCTTGAAGGCGTAAGCGCCGAAACCGCGGGCGCCATCACCCTGTTCATTACCGAGCGTTTCGGTATTCCGGTTTCAACCACACATACCATCACTGGCTCTATTATTGGTGTTGGTTTAACCAAGCGTGTATCGGCTGTACGCTGGGGTGTAACTATTAACCTGATATGGGCCTGGGTAATTACCATCCCTATCTCAGCTTTACTGGCAGCGGCGGTATTTGCAATAATGCACGCCATAGGATAACAAAGCCCGGGGTTTTTTACGTATTTTTATCCTGATATGAAAAAAGCGATCTCTTTATTGGCCATCCTGTTTGCTGTGTTGCTGAATGCCGGCAGCACCCGGGCACAATCCAAACTTATTCCATCAAACCTGGATATTGGTAACGCGTTAAAGCAGGCGCTGGAGCAGGGCACCGGCAAAAGCACCGACCGGCTATCGGCCGTGGATGGTTTTTTTGGTAACGCCGCCATTAAGATCCTTTTCCCGCCTGAAGCGCAAAAAGCCGAGAAAACCCTGCGATCGTTAGGGATGAACAAGCTGTGCGATAATGTGATCCTATCGCTTAACAGGGCCGCCGAAGGCGCGGCAAAAGAAGCCAAGCCCATTTTTATTGACGCCATAAAGCAAATGACCCTGCAGGATGTCAGCAATATCCTGTTAGGTAAGCCCGATGCGGCTACCGAATATTTTAAACGCACAACCAGCGTACAATTATCGGCTAAATTTAAGCCTGTTATACAGGTCAGTTTGGATGAATCGGGTGCTACCCGGTATTATACTACCGCCGCTACCACCTTTAATAAGGTGCCTTTTATGCGCAAGATCAACCCCGATATCAGCGATTATGTAACTCAGAAAGCGATAGACGGCCTGTTCCTGCAAATAGCCCAGGAAGAGCTGAACATCAGGCAAAACCTATCGGCACGGTCGACCCCGTTAATGAAAAAGGTGTTCTCGTTTGCCGAGCAGTTTAAGAAAAAGTAAAATCAAGATTTGTGCACAATACATTCGATGCCCCATCGGGGCTACATGTTTGTAGCAAACAATACAGAAAAATTTCTTGCGCCGTAGGTGCTACCCTTTCTCGATATCCACCGTGTAAAGGGTAGCACCTACGGCGCATTATACATTCAGGCGGCTATATCTATAAACATGTAGCCCCTCCGGGGCATATCGTAAAAACCATTTAGCTTAACCCACTAATTTCCGCAACGCCACAATAGCCCCGATATGCAACCCTTCATGAAATGGCAAAAAGGCAACGGCATCGTTAATATTGTGGATATCGGCACCGTAGCGGGTGGTCCAACTGGGGTAGTTGCTAAACATCCCGGTTTGCAGGTCGGTTTCCAGTTGATCCAGTGTACTGAACATTAATTCTTTGACCTGCGCCAGGTCATCGGCGGTGTACGGTCTTTCGGGTTTGGTGCCGGGTTTGTAGGTTTCAAAAAATAATTCATCAATGGGTAAAGGCACGCCCGCGCGCTTGTAACAAATGCCGCATTGGGCGGCTACCATATGGCCCAGGTTCCATATGATATTATTATTAAAGCCGGCTGGAATGGTGTTTAGCTGGTCTAACGAAAGGCTTTCTATAGCGGCCAGTATGGTTATCCTTGGCGCTTTAATGATGTTGAATTGTTGGCTCATGGCTGAAATGATTTGATGCAAACATAATTATTCTTTAAGTCATTAAATACGCATTACTTGTCTTGTTTTAACAAACAACAAGCACACACATTTAGATGCATTTATCCCGGCTAAAAAGGCTTTTACAGGGCTAACACTATAAAGGCATTAAATAATTGACAATCAGTTTATTAACGTAAAAAACCCGCGAATTATGTTAAGTTATGTTAACCCAATATTTGGCTTACTACTTTCCAATCGTGGGCGGGCTCACGCACGCACCCTTCGACGAGCTCCGGGTGACATTCCTGTCAGCTCCATGACAAATTAGTCGTGATCCGCTGTCGCTTTATCGCCTTAACCGGCTTTTATTATACCTTTACAAAAATTTTGAGCAGCGAGTAATTAAATGCCAGACAACGCACTAAATACCTCTTATCGATCGGATAAACCCATCTGGTATTTCCTGCTTTTCTGGACTATCTTCAACATCATCCAGTCGTACACGCTGGAACTGCACCCCGACGAAGCTTATTACTGGATCTACTCGCGCCTGCTGGATTGGGGCTATTACGATCATCCGCCTATGGTGGCCATTTTCATCCGCCTGGGCGACCTGGTAATGCACAACGAATTAGGCTTGCGCCTGATGACCATTGCCGCCAGCAGCGCTTCGGTTTACCTGCTATGGCTGATATTAAAAAGCTATGCAGTGCAGGCAAAGTGGTTTATACTGGTCATGTCGGGTATCCTGATCTTTCATATCTACGGCTTTACTACCACGCCCGATGTCCCCCTCTTTTTCTTCACCACGCTGTTCTATTATATCTACCAAAAATACATCAGCGATGATAAACTGAAATGGGCCCTGTTACTGGCCGTCATCATTGCGGGGCTGCTTTACAGTAAGTATCATGGCGTGCTGCTCATTGGGTTTACGGTATTATCTAACATTAAGCTATTAAAACGCCGTAGTTTTTATCTCATCGTCATCCTGTCGGCTGTGTTATATATACCGCATGTTTTGTGGCAGGTACACCACGGCTACCCCTCGCTGCAATATCATTTATACGAACGCTCGGCCGACGTGTATGACCCTATAACCTCGCTGCTGTACTTTCCCGGGCAGATCCTGATGGCGGGCCCGCTGATCGGCTGGTTCCTGTTTTACATTGCCTTCACTATTAAGGTGCGGGATGCGTTTATCCGCTGCCTGCTGGTTAATTTAATTGGTACACTGCTGTTCTTTTTCCTCAATACCATCAAAGGCGAAGTACAATCGCATTGGACGCTGATCGCCTTTGCGCCCCTGGCTATGCTGGTACTCATCCGGTTTAAACAAATGGATAAATTCCCCGCGTGGTTTGGCAAACTGGCCATTGTAAACGTTGTTTTGGTACTTGCTTTACGCATAGCCCTAATATCCCCGCCCGATTTTATCAGGAACAGTTCGCGTTTCCAAAGTTATTACGGGTACCGCCAATGGGCGCAACAGGTTAAGCAAAGGGCTGGCAATAATTATGTGATCCTGATCAGCGGTTTCCAGGAAGCATCTAAATACTGCTATTATACCAATTCGTTAAAGGGTTTTTCGTACGACGACCGGGCTTACCGCCGCACCCAGTTTGATATTTGGCCCATTGAGGATAGTATGCAGCACAAGCGCGCTTATTATATTATGGACTTTAAAGGAAAAGGCCTGCAACTGGATAGTTTTATAACCGCGCGCGGGATGTGGCATGGGGCCTGGATAGATAGTGTGCGCACTTTTCAGAAGATTGATATCCGTGCAAAACAAAGTAATATTAAAGCAGGTCCGGGGCAAAAGATAGCGCTCGACCTGACCATTACTAACCCGTATGCCTATCCCGTCAACTTTAAAAACGAGGGCTACCCGCACGAGCTAATTGGCGCCGCCTGTTTTTTCCAAGGGACTACCGAAAGGTTCCCCGTAAGATTTGGGCCCGATTTTGCCCGGATCATTATCCCGCCGCATCAAACGGTACCTTACCATTTGGAATTGACCTCCCCGCCTGTAAAAGGCAAATATGAATTGATATTTTCTATCCGTACCACGCCTTTCCCCGGCGGGCGCAATAGCCGGGCCATTAGTTTTACAGTTGAATAATTTACGATATGATCAAAAAACTTTATATCCTTATCGCCCTGTTTTTTGCTGTTACCGCCACAGCTATGGCACAAACTGTTGATGTGCACTTTAACGGTCTTGGCTTTTTAGATAATCACGAGTACAAGGAATTTGTGGCCCGCTCGCGCACCTATTCGGGTACCCGTACCGCGCTTGATTTTGGCCTGAACCTGGATAGCCTGAACCGTTTTGTAGTAGGGGTAAATGGCCTGCACGAGTTTGGGGCCAAGCCCTTCTTCGGTAAGGTTGACCCGGTAATTTATTACCAGTTTTCCAGCGCTAAATGGCAGTTTAATGCGGGATCTTTCCCGCGTGAGGGTTTGGTGAGCAATTACCCACGTGCTTTGTTAAATGACACCTTACGCTACTATCGCCCTAATATTGAGGGCTTGCTGGCCCGTTACCAAACCCATCATGGTTACGAAACCTTCTGGCTGGATTGGGTAAGCCGCCAAACCGCTACCGACCGCGAGCAGTTTATCTTTGGGGCATCGGGCAAGTATACGCCTAAGGCGGATGGCAATTTCTATATCTCGCACTACTTTTTGCTGCTGCATGATGCCGGGGCCGAGGTGCTTTTACCTACCGACCATATTAACGATAACGGCGGCGCGCAGGTACGCTTAGGGATGGATTTTAGTCACAAGCAAACCACATTCGATTCTCTTTCGGTTGAGGCAGGCGGCATGATCTCGCTGGAACGCTCGCGCGGGGTGGATGGTTTCCGGGTGCCGAAGGGCTTTGTGGCCAGCGTATACCTCAGCTATCATAAAATTGCCTTGTTTGATGAGTTTTATGCCGGCCAGGGCCACAATATTGTTTACGGCGACTCATACTACTCCAAAAAAACATATAACCGCCTGGATGTTATTTACACCCCTTTGGTTTTTAAAAACATTAAAGCCCAGTTTATCTTCAGCTTTCACCAAACGCCCGAAAGTACCGGCAGCAGCCAGCAAGCCTTCAGGGTAACGTATGATTTGGGCCGGAAGGTGATTGCGAAGTTTAACCCTCCGGCCCCCTAAAGGGGGAGTAAGGCTGTATTCAAACACTACCTCCTATACCTCTTCAGGAGCTTAGGGGGTTTTTTAAATCAATATCTATGAAAATCAAATTCTTCTCTACGCTCATTTTATCCTTTGTTCTCGCGCAAACAGCATCAGCGCAAACTAATGAATTAACCACCTGGGGGGCTTGGTTCCACACGCAAAAGTTTTCGGAACATTGGGGCGCTGGTTTTGATGCGCAGTTCCGCTCATCAAATCATGTTGGTTATTTACGAAATATGTTGCTAAGGCCTTCGGCCAGTTATTATTTCAATAAGGATCATCGCTTAGATTTAGGCTATGCCTACATCGCTGCCAATGGCCGCACCGCAGCAGGCGCTAAAACTTTCAGGCCCGAGCACCGCATCTTCGAACAGTTTATTATCTCGCAAAAAGCAGGTGTGAATACCGGGATCACACATCGCTTCCGTTTAGAGCAGCGCTTTTTAGGTCAAACCGCTACCCAGCCCGATGTTTATGCCCAGCGCCTGCGTTATTTTGTCCGCGCGGTAGTGCCGTTGAGCAAGCAAGCTCCATTTACCAAAGGCACTTTTGTGGGTTTACAAAACGAGGTTTTTGCCAACGTACAAAACAAGGATAAGATTAATAAACACTTTTTTGATCAGAACCGGGCCTACGCGGCTTTGGGATATCGTGTAAGCAAACAGTTTGATGTAGAGGTAGGCTACCTTAACCAGTACATTAAACAGGCGGAGGCTTATACCATTAACAATGTGATACAACTGGCCTTATATACCCGGTTTAGTAAGTAAAAAAAAGGAAGGGACGCAGATTGCGTCCCTTCCTTTTTTTACCAAATTTTCATTTCGACCAGCGGGAGAAATCTTATGCGACATGCTAATCACAGACGGCATCGCGTATAAGATTTCTCCTCACCCCGCTTCTTTATCCATCCCAGGTTCGTTCGAAATGACATGGGTGAATAATTGGGCCGGTTACTTAAAACTTATGGATATCCCCGCTGCCCGAGCTATGGCTGGATACCTGCTTAGCGCCGCCGGTATAACGGATATCACCCGATCCCGATACACGCGCATCCAGTTTTTCGGTGGCGTTAACACTGGCGTCGCCCGAGCCGGATATGCGTACCATGGTGGTAACGGTAACCAGGTCGCGGCCGCTGAAATCGCCCGATCCATTTGTGCTGATGGTTGATGTTTCGGCACTGCCCGATAATTTAATATCGCCCGATCCGGATATGCCGGTTTCTAATGTCTTTACATTTACCCTACCCAGCATATCGCCCGATCCGCTGGTTTTTAATTCCAGGCGATCGGCAGTAAGTCCGTCTTTAAAGAAAGCATCGCCCGATCCGGAAAGACTGATAGCGCGGATGTTTTTTACGGTGATGTAAACCGCTATTTTTTTGTGGTTGCCGCTAAAAATGCTGCCCCAGTTAAAATGTTCATTCTTCTCATGTATCTTTAAAACATCGCCGTTCACTTCGGTAATAATTTTATCAATGATGTTAGCCGGCGCCTCTACCTTTACAGATTCGGTATTGCCCTGGGTAATATAAATATCAAATGACCCCGACTCGCTAATGGCACGGAAACCCGAAAGATGGCGGTCCTGCGTATCCGCGAAAACGCTGCTAACACCGGCCAGCATTACAGCAGTAAGTAAAATTTTGCTTAGTTTTTTCATGGTTAATAGTTTTTAATGCTGATAAGACGTTTTTAAAACCCAAATGGTTACAGTGAAAATAAATTTAGGACATTTATCAGTAAATAATCCCGCTAATTATATTGCTTACATTTGAAACGGATCATAAAATATAACAGATCTGTACCCGTAATTAAACGCCTGCCGCATGATATCAAGAGGTGAATTAATAGATGTATTTTTTAATAAAACGGATACCGATTTAAATGCGTACCCATTTTGCCTGCCTTTTTTCAGAAATTCAGAGGGCCTTAAAATGCATCCCAAAGTACCTTACTTTGTAGGCGAAAACGGCACGGGTAAATCTACCTTACTGGAAGCTATTGCAGTTGCATCGGGGTTTAATCCTGAAGGTGGTACGGCTAATTTTAACTTCAGTACCCGCGACTCGCATTCGGTACTGCACAAGTATTTGCGCACATCCAGAAGTACGCACCGGCATACCGATGGCTTTTTTTTACGAAGTGAAAGTTTCTTTAATGTGGCCACCGAAGTTGACAATGTTGGGGCAGTTGAATCGTACGGCAACCAGTCGCTGCACGAGCAGTCGCACGGCGAGGCCTTTTGGGCGGTTTTCCTGAACCGTTTTTTGGGGAACGGCCTCTATATTTTAGATGAGCCAGAGGCTGCCTTGTCACCATCGCGACAAATGGCCATGTTGCTCCGAATGGACGAACTGATCTCAGACCGGTCGCAATTTATCATTGCTACACATTCGCCTATCCTGATCGCTTATCCTGATTCGCTGATCTATGAGTTTAGCGAACATGGCGCACAAGTGCGCAGTTATGAACAAACCGAATTGTACCAAACCTACCGGGACTTTTTTAAAAACCCATCGTATATGGTTGATCGGATGTTAAACCGGTAGCTGACACATGATGATACGCCATAAGCCTAATTATAAATAGCTTAACCACCACTGTGTATGCGATTTTTTATATTGACCATACCACCTGCATGGGAAATATAGGATAACGATGACCATTAACCATACCAGGTAAACGCCAGCCAGGGAATAGCCATAGTTATCCGGCGGATCGAAACCGGCAACCAGCGTTTTTAAACTGAAGCCCTGCATGGGGAATGTAATGATATTAAAAACCCTGATAAGGTACCAATGGCATACATAATAAAAAAAAGGCACATTGCCATATACAATTAATGTGGCTGCAAGTTTACCTTTCAGGTTTTCGGTGAAGGATAAAATAAGCAGGGCAGCCCCCAGGGTCATGCTCAGGTATAAAAGCGAGCAGGGATATTTACTTACATTAAAAAACGAAATGATGCTGAGCGTGGTTGTTTTTTGAATAGCCCATGGTGCCGGGTCGCCGTATAGGTTAAAGGCCCTTAATATCACAAATAAACCCAGCAGTGATAAGCCCGAAATGAACAATACCTTTTTACGCCGGGCAGCATCAACCGTGTTTTTGTACAGCGAGCCAAATACATAACCTATCAGCATTACCCCAGTCCAGGGTAAAAGCGCGTAGGCTATTAATAAATTACGGCCCGGGCCATAGGGAATCAGTTCCGAAAAACCATTGGCCGATAACAGCAGCCGCCAGGCTACGGTTTTACCAATAGGGCCAACATTTACCAGGTCTAATATATTATGGCCGAAGAAAATAATTGCCCCAATGGCGCCTATTACCGGTAAGGGCGCCCATACCAGTAAGCCAAGCAAAACCATGCTGCCCCCAATAGCCCATATCACCTGCAAAACAATTAGGTGGTGCAATGGGTCAAAGGTCATGGCAAAGTTAATGATGGCCACTTCAACAAATATCAGCCATAGCCCGCGTTTAATTAAAAAGCCGCTTAACTGACTTTTTGTACGGCGCATACCGGCCAAATAAGCCGATACACCGCTCAGGAACACAAATGCCGGCGCGCAAAAATGTGTTATCCAGCGGGTGAAAAACAAAAAAGGGGTGGTTGTGGCCAGGTTGGTAGCATCGGGGTGACCAAAATGTAAATAATCGCGCACATGATCAATGGCCATGATCAGCATAATTAGTCCGCGTAAAATGTCGATAGATTCAATCCGGTTTTTTAACTGGGGTGGGTTAACGGCTTGCATAGGGGTAAATTGCTAATAGTTAAAGGTTTACCGAAGATAATTAATATTTGGAAAAATCATACGGTCGGTCATGATTTTCAAGCATCTGGAGTAAGGGGAGTAGAAAGCTGTTGTTTTTGAGTATCTTGATCCGCCATAAAGTAATAAATGACCGATCTCCCTACTTATACCCGCTCTCAACTGGCCCTGCGCAACGGACAGGACAAACCCGAAATTTGGGTAGCCTACCTGGGTGTGATATACGATGTAACCGATAGCCGCCTGTGGCGAAACGGCAAGCATTACGAGCACTGGGCCGGGCAGGACCTGACCGACGAACTACCCGATGCACCGCATACCGAAACGGTGTTTGAGAAGTTCGTAAAGGTTGGGATTTTGAAGTAATGCCGGACTTGTTTGTTTTTAATCCAACAAGTATTGATTACTTTATTCAACCCTTCTTAACAAACCACGCTAATACACCCGCATCTCCCAAATACCGGCCATTCCGGTTAAAATATGTACCCTTAGGTAACGCGCTTTGCCAATGCCTTTCACAACTTCCGGAGCATGGATAGTTGGGTCCCGCTGTTGCTCTACAGTTTCCCAATGCTTCCCGTCTGTAGAATGTTCTAATGCCCATTCGTGCCCTAAGGCCGGAAGTACAAAATAGATCTCGCAGGTTTTAATGCTTTGCACCTTTCCCAGATCCAGCATCAGCCAGGGTGCTTTGTCGGCAGCATCAGCAATCCAGCGGGTGCCGTAATTAGCATCGGCTACGTTTTGGGGCTGATAGGTAAAGGTACGCGTAGCTGTTTTCACCGTTGGCCCCGGCGATGGCCTGCCGTTGATGTTTTTAACAGCAGCAGGGTTTGTTTCTATTTGCTCCTTTGATGTTTTATCGGCCACATTGCTTGATGCCGTAGCTGTCGCTTTCAAAGCAAGGTTGTTGCGTTTGTCGCTTTTAGCGCCTATATAACCCACGCCATTTAAATCAACCTTTACTGGTTTTATGGTACCATCTTTGTTAAAATATAAACAGTTGGCAAATACCTGCCGTGTGGTGCTGCCTTCAACAAATTCAAGGTAGGTAAAAATGTAATCGTCGGTACCCGGCAAATTCAGGATATTGCCATGCCCCGGCCCCCAAACGCCCGCGTCGATATCCGAAGTCATAAAAATATCCGGTCCGGCAGGCGGCGCCTCATACGGCCCCAGCGGGCTGGTTTTGCTCATCATATAGCCATAGCAATAATTGGCGCTGCCCGATAGCGTGTACAGGTAATAGTAGATCCCCTTGCGTTTAAACACCAGGGGGCCTTCAGAGTAACCGCCGTGACTGGTAGGGATATCTACCGTAGGTCCTTCCAGTGTTCGCCAGTCGGTGCTCAATTTAGCGGCCTTTCGCCTGCGCCAAAACAGGTAGGCGCTGCCATCGTCATCAATAAACGGGTCGCCGTCAATATCCGGCGCTACGGGTTTAGCTTCATATTGAACACTATCGGGCTGATTAAAGTATACGCTTTTACCATTAGTGAATGTGAACGGGCCTTCGGGTTTGCTTGCGGTTAAGGCATAGGTGCCCAGGCTTTCATCGGGTTTAACAATAGTAACATAGAGGTAGTATTTTTTATCGCGATACAGCACTTTACCCGGCGCCCAGTAACGGAAATAGCCCGTTTTTTGCACGCCTTTGCTATCGGTGTAAGCGTAGGGTTTGCTCCAGTCTATCCCATTGATCAGCGTCCCTCTAAAACTCCAGTTTACCATATCGGTTGATTTCCATACCACCGGCGGGCCGGCCATGGATAAGCCATGGTTAATATCGGTAGTGGCGTAAAGGTAAAAGGTGTGGTTAAATACGGATATGGATGGATCGGCAATATTATCGGGCACCATAGGATTAAAATGTTGTGCCGATGCCTGCGCGGCAAACAGTACGGAGCAGAAACAAAGCCGGGTAAAATATTTCATAGGTTAAATTGGTGTTATAAATTTGATGATATCGCGCTGAAAAGACATCCTGTGCTTGTCATGGAGAAACCCCATCTAATCTCCGCCTTTGGAGAGGGTTGGGGAGAGGCCCTCCATTACCGAACAAACAGTGTTCGTTTACGATACAATTCGTACATTAAACTCAAGCCGTAATTAACTGATTAACATGGCATTAATTCTATGGCACGAAATTTAAAATACAAACATAACAAAAAGCACCATATCATGATCCAAAGCTATCTTAAAATTGCCCGCAGGAACCTGGTTAAGAACAAGGTACACTCATTGATTAACATTGTTGGCCTATCGGTTGGAATGGCCGTGGCTATGCTGATCGGTTTGTGGATCTGGGATGAGGTATCATTTGATAAGCAATATAAAAACCACGACCGGATTGCCCAGGTATGGCAAAACGTAACCAATAATGGCGAAGTGCAAACCTGGGGAGCGGTACCCTACCCGCTTGCCGCCGAACTGCGTAAATACAGCGATTTTAAATATGTTGTATTAGCCGCCGGTATGGGCGACCATATTGTTGCCCTGGGCGATAAGCAGTTAAAACGAAACGGGGGCTATATGGAAACCCAGGGACCGGACATGTTAAACCTGCAAATGCTGAAAGGCAAAAAGGAGGCATTGAAAGACCCATCGTCTATCCTGATATCGGCAAGTACTGCTAAAGCTTATTTCGGCGATGCCGACCCGATAGATAAAACCCTGAAAATAGACAATCAAATAAACGCCAAAGTGGCGGGGGTTTATGCAGACCAACCCCGTAACTCCAGCTTTGCCGATTGGGGCTTTATTGGTCCGTGGGAAATGTATTATGCCAATACCGAGTGGGTACGTACAGCGCAGGAACCATGGCGGCCAAATGCTTTTATCATATTTACCCAACTGGCCGATCATGCCGATATGGCGACGGTATCGCAAAAAATAAAAGATGTAAAGCTGCGCCACGTTAATGCTATGCTGGCTAAAAAGAAACCGGCCCTGTTTTTATTCCCCATGAATAAGTGGCACTTATATAGTGATTTTAAGGATGGGAAAAATATAGGCGGCCGTATCCAGTATGTTTGGCTGTTTGGCATTATTGGTGTGTTTGTGCTGCTGCTGGCCTGCATTAACTTTATGAACCTGAGCACCGCGCGGTCAGAGAAACGCGCGCGCGAGGTGGGTATCCGCAAAGCTATTGGCTCGGTACGCTCGCAATTGATCTACCAGTTTTTTAGCGAATCGTTATTGTACGTAATGATTGCTTTTGTACTGGCCATTTTACTGGTGCAACTAAGCCTGCCCTTTTTTAACCAGGTGGCCGATAAGCAAATGGGTATACTGTGGGGCAACCCGCAATTTTGGATTTTCAGTATTGGTTTTAGTTTAATAACCGGTTTAATTGCCGGCAGTTACCCTGCCTTTTATTTGTCATCATTCCGGCCGGTTAAGGTACTAAAGGGATCATTCCGGGTAGGCAAGCTGGCTTCTGTCCCACGTAAGGTGCTGGTTGTGGTGCAGTTTACGGTATCTATTACGCTGATCATTGGTACTATAGTGGTATTTAAACAGATCCAGTTTGCCAAAAGCCGCCCCATTGGTTATGATAACAACGGCCTGGTTTCTGTACCGGTGATTGGCCACGAGATCCACAGCCATTACGATGTGGTAAAAGCCGAACTGCTTAAAACCGGGGCCGTAGTAAAAATGGCAGAAGCCGGCGGATCGCCAACCACAGCAAACGGCAGCACCAGTGGGATTGAATGGAAAGGTAAAGATCCAAACATGGGGGTCGATTTTCAGAAAACAGCATCATCATACGATTATGGTAAAACCGTAGGCTGGCAATTTAAGGATGGGCGCGATTTTTCAAGTTCGTTCCTGACCGATTCGGTTGGCCTGGTGGTAAACGAGGCCGCAGTAAAATTTATGGGATTGAAAAACCCGGTAGGCGAAACAATAACATGGGATGGCCAGCCCTTTAAAATTATAGGGGTAATTAACGATATGATCACGCAATCGCCCTATGGCAAAATCAGCCCCTCTCTTTTTTTCCTGGATAACGGGCCGGGCAGTGCGGTGTTACTAAAGATTAATCCTAGAATAAGTGCTACCGAGGCTATTAGTAAAATAGAAGCCGTGTTTAAGCAATATAACCCATCACAGCTATTTGAATATCGCTTTGTTGACCAGGAATATGCCAAAAAGTTTGGTAACGAGCAGCGTGTTGGTAAGCTGGCCGCTTTTTTTGCCAGCCTGGCTATATTTATCAGTTGTTTAGGCCTCTTTGGCATGGCGGCATTTATGGCCGAGCAGCGTATTAAAGAAATTGGAGTACGCAAAGTATTGGGCGCGTCGGTATTTAATTTGTGGAAGCTGCTATCAACTGATTTTATTGGCTTGGTGGCCATCTCCCTGATTATTGCCACGCCCGTTGCCTGGTACCTGATGCATAACTGGCTGCAAAGCTACGAGTACCGCTCTACCATATCGGGTTGGATATTTATGTTTACTGGTTTGGGCGCCATTTCAATTACCTTGCTTACGGTGAGTTATCAATCGGTTAAAGCGGCACTGGCAAACCCGATCAAGAGTTTGAAGACGGAATAGGCGGGATCATTTACGATCTATAGAAACGATAGCTGTATCTAAGAGCAATAGACCATGAATAAAAGGAGCGCAAATTTTACCAAACGTTCCGATGGAACGTAGCGGCTTTGTTTCATTTTCTACCAACCAAACATCCCTACGGGATGAGCAAAGCAATCCGTTCCATAGGAACGACTGGTTGGTAGCCGTAACCAGCGATTTATGACGTTCCATCGGAACGTTTGGTGGTCATCTGGTTTTAGATTGGCTGCTCCTCTCCCAGGGAAGGGAAGCATACGGCCCATCGCCAAACTTACCGGCAACAAAAAACCCGTTTAAAAGATGAACTTTTAAACGGGCCGGTTATGTAAGTATCCTTATTGGAAGTACTATTTACAATTGTTAAACAAATATTGATTTAGTTCCAACGACCGCCACCGCGGTTGCTGTCTTTCTGGTAGCCGCCGCCACCACGGTTACCACCGCCGCCGCCGTAACCACCACGGCTGCCGCCGCCAAAGCCACCGCCACCACGACGATCGCCGCCTGCGCTTGGTTTTCTTTCTTCAGCCTGGCTAACAGCAATAGTCCTGCCGCCAATTTCGGTACCATTCAGGCCGTCAATTGCTTTTTGTGCCGACTCGTCATCAGTCATTTCAATAAAGCCGAAACCTTTACTTCTGCCGGTTTCGCGATCAGTAATAATTTTAACCGAACTAACCTCGCCATAAGCTGCAAATAGTTCCTGTAAATCAGCTTCCTCTACCTTGTAGGGAAGACTTCCAACAAAAATTTTCATCAAGTTTTAATTTAATCATTAAGCATTTTTGATGCTTAACCGCATTTCAGTAACACAAATAAATCAATAGTGTTTATTTAATTTCAATTATAGTTAAATTATATTCAATATGAGGTATTTATTTGTGCATCTGTACAAATGTTTTTCATAGGCATATAAAAACACACTATTTCAGCCTGTTATACGCATCTAACAGATAAATTGTTCTGATATGGCAATTTTTTCTGACTTTTATTTAATCACAACTTATAACGCGGTTTAAAAAGCTATTTACCCCCCCTTTCACAATGGAATTACTTACGGTTGTTATCCTCCTATCTATTTTATACCTCGTATTCTCTATCAAAAGCGATCTTGGTAATAAGCTTTCAGATTTGGAGCGTAATATTCTTGATCTTAAAAATTTAATTAGAAAAAGCGAAGAAAACAGGGACGCCCAGGTAGCCAAACCCGTAGCGCCCCCTGCTCCAAAACCACAGACAGAGGAACGCCCGCGCGTGGTTTCGGCACCCGAGCCGCCCAGGCCCGAACCGGTTAAACCTCAACCTGTTGAAGAATGGGATAAAAAAGTGATCACGCAACCCGATTATATGGAGGGCGTGAAGAAGCAACCGGCGCCACCAGTATATCCCGGCCCCCGGCCACCTGTGCATCACGAACCGGAGCCGTCATTTTTTGAACGTTATCCCGACCTGGAAAAGTTTATCGGTGAAAACCTGATCAATAAAATAGGGATCGGGATACTGGTTTTGGCCATTGCCTATTTTGTAAAGTACGCTATTGATAATAATTGGATAGGCCCGGTTGGCCGTGTGGGCATAGGCATACTTTGCGGCAGTATCCTTATTGGGTTTGCGCACAAGCTGCGTAAAAATTATACCGCTTTTAGTTCGGTATTGGCCGGCGGCGGTTTAGCTATTTATTATTTTACCATTACGCTGGCCTTCCATCAGTTTCATTTATTCAATCAAACCACATCGTTTATTATCCTTATCTGCATCACGCTGTTCGCGGTGGCGTTGTCTTTATTATACGATAAGCAGGAACTGGCTATTATTGCTTTAGTTGGCGGCATGGCCAGCCCGTTTATGGTAAGCAACGGGCATAATAACTTCAACGCGTTTTTTATATACCTGGTGATATTGAATGCCGGATTACTCATTATTGCTTACTATAAAGCCTGGCGCATTCTTAATATCAGCGCGTTTGCATTAACCACTTTAGTATATATTACGGTGCTGTTTAATTTGCCAACGGCCGACGACCATATCGCGCTCATTTACGGCTCGGTGTTTTACCTGTTGTTTTTAGCCATTAATATCGCCCATAATGTAAAGGAGGGAAAGGCGTTCCTCTTGTCGGATTACAGCATCCTGCTCATTAATACCGCCCTTTATTTCAGCGCCGGATTATATCTCTTAACCGATATGGGCCAACAGGATTATCGCGGGTTGTTCAGCGCAAGTTTGGGCGCCGTGAATTTGGTTTTGTCGTATATCCTGTTCAAAAACAAAAAGGTTGATACCAATATCCTTTACCTGCTGATTGGCATTACACTCACCTTTATTTCGCTTACGGCACCCATACAGCTGCATGGTAATAATATTACGCTATTCTGGGCATCAGAAGCGGTGCTGCTATACTGGTTATACCAAAAATCGGGCATCCGGTTAATGAAGGCTGTCGCTATATTGGTATGGCTGCTTATGGTGGGCAGCCTGGTCATGGACTGGTTGAAAGTTTATGGCGATAGTTCGGCCCTATTAACTGTAATGGCCAATAAGGGCTTTGTTACCACATTGTTTGCCGCTATTACTACCTCCCTGCTTTATCTGCTGGTGCAAAAGGACACCGGCCCGCGCTCACAATTTGATATACCTGCAGGCTTATTACGTATCGTTGCTTTTGTGTTTTTATTTTTAAGCGGACTGCTGGAAATTAACCACCAGTTTTTAAATCACTTTCCGGATACATCGCTTAACATCATATACCTGATGCTATATGTAACCGTATTTGTGTATGTGTTTAACCTGTTAGTGCTGGAGCGGAATGACGACATTGACCCGCAGATCAGCGCGGCATTAGTTGCCATGGCTATTGCCGTTTATTTGATATTTATTACCGAGGCATTTGCCGTGGAGCGCCAAATGCTGGAAAGGCATACGCCCCCCGGTATCCATTTTATTGCACACTGGGCAACCGCAATAGTAGTTGGGCTTTTGTTTTATAAACTGATAACCATCCTGAAAGATAAACTGGATTGGCCGGATGTATCAACCTGGCTTATTTGCACGGGGATAGTGGCTTTTTTAAGTTTCGAGGTAAGCCTGATCAGCAACCGGATCTTTACATCGGGCGCTACATCCTTTGACAGGGTGGAAACTGTGTATATCCAAACCGCACTGCCTGTACTTTGGGGCCTGTCATCATTCGCAATTATGTGGCTGGGAATGAAACACCGGGCGCGCACGTTACGGATAATATCATTAAGCTTGTTTACCCTAACCTTGTTAAAGCTGTTTATATTTGATATCCGTAATATCCCGGCAGCAGGGAAAATTGCCGCCTTCTTTTGCCTGGGCGTATTGCTGCTGATTGTATCGTTCATGTATCAAAAAGTTAAAAAAATTATTGTTGCCGATGAAAGCCCTGACCAGGAAACTGAAGCTTAGTTTTTTGCTCTGCACATTTAGCGGAACATTACTGGCGCAGCAAGCGCAGTTCAAGTATAAATCGGAGCTGGCAGGTGTTGATTCGGCTGGTTATTATCGCATTAACCTGCGGCCCGATTTAACGGCGAAGGCAAAAACCGACCTGTCCGATATCCGAATAGTTGCCCCCGACGGCGGCTTTGTGGCTTATGTAAAAGCTGGCGATATGCCCGCTAACAACCAATACCGTTTTGTTACTTTCCCGCCGGTAAAAACAAAGGACAGGCCGGATACCAGCACCGTACTGGTGGTTGAGAACACAACAGAAGGCCCGGTAAACCAGCTATGGCTGAGGTTGAAAAACACCACTGCAGAACGGCGGATCACTTTAACCGGCAGCGATGACCTGCAGCAATGGTTTGCCATTGCCGAAAATATGAATTTAGGCACCGCCGCCACTACCGACAACAAGGGCGTTTACGAGCAGCGGTTAATGTTCCCCGTCAGTAGCTACCGGTATCTTAAAATGGTGGTTAATAACGGGCATAAAAGCCCTGTGAATATCAGGGAGGCGGGCATTTATACTTATCTCCCTGCAAAACCACAGTATGTGATGCTTAGCCGCCTAACGTTTACCCAGGCCGATTCGCCCAACCGCATTACCCACATCTATATCAATTTTGATGTGGCCTATCCCATTAACAGATTGCATATCCCGGTAAAATTGAATACAAATTTCCGCCGGGAGGTAAATGTTTATACCAATGATGCGCGGCACCAATGGCTCACCAGTAAAATATTAAGTAACGAGGACGACTATATCAATCTGTCTGTCAGGGCCAAAAGCCTGGATGTGCAGATCACCAATAACGACGACCGGCCACTGCCCATTACATCTGTTGAAGCAGCCCAATCCGAAAGTTATATTATAGCCCGGCTGGAACCTAAAAAAACTTACTATCTGATCTTCGGAAACGATACGGCCGCTGCGCCTAAATACGATCTGCAATTTTTTACCGGGAAAATAGGTAGTCATTTTCCCGAAACCGGGCATTTTTCCATCGAGGCGAACAAGGCTTATAAAACAGAACATCCCCGGCCGGCAAGTAAAAAACCCTATTTTATTTGGATAAGCATTGTTGCCGCCATTGCCATACTTTCGGCCCTAACGTTTAGTATGACCAGGGAGTTGAACAAGAAGAAAGGCGATGGTTAAGTAATCGGATGATTACTAATATTTCAGCATTTCCCAAACCATTTCGTAACCCTCGTTAATGATCTGTTTTTCCTCTTCGGGGGCAAATTCGGCGCTGGTTAAATATTGGTATATGCCAAATACCTGGCTGTTAAACAGGGTAAGGATCAAATCGCGGGGGTGCGATTTCAGTAGTTTCTTTTTAATACCCTCCTCAATTAAACGGCCGTGCACCATAGCCTGATCCTGCATGGTTTCCCTGGATATTTTAGCCATGTGCGGCGAAATTTCGAATTGCCGGATATAGCAGAATTTGTCGCGGTTATGCAGCGCCCAATAAAGGGTTTGGATAAAGGTGTTTTTAAACTTTGGGGTAATAAAATCGCTCTCGTGAATAATGGACGACATGGCGGCGGCCATATCTTCTTTAATATAATTATAAAGGCCAACCACCAGATCGTCTTTGGTTTTATAATAATGAAATAAGGTTCCGTTAGCCACTTCGGCTTCTTCCGCAATTTTACTGGTTGGGGTGCCATGAAATCCGTATGTTACAAAGAGTTTCAGGGCCGCGGCCAGGATCTGTTTTTGTTTATCTAACACAATAGACTGATTGATCGGTCCCTAAATTTAATAATAAAATTTGCCTTGTGAAAGCGCTTTTTGCTCATTTTCAGCCTTTAAAAGAACTTTTTTTTGTTATTAACGCCCGACGAAAACCTGTTTTAACCATTGGATAACGATTTTCGCGACTTTTTTCGGTAGCCGGCCCCCATCTGCCGCCAAGGCGATTATAAAGAGTTTAGTTTTTTGCCTTTCAGACATGGCAAGCAAGACAAATATCCTCATGAAATTTTTATAAATATCCCTCTTTTTAGCTTCGCTAATTTAACCTTACGTCGATGCACTCACGAAGCCTCTAAAAAAAAGCATAAACGCAAAAAACACCGACTGTTTAGTCGGTGTTTTTTGCGTTTAACCATTAGATAACTATGGTTTACTCTCTTTTTCCTGTTGTTTTTGTTTGTCCTTTTGTGCCTTTTCTATCGAATCCTGCTTGGCTTTAGCCGCCTTTTTCTTCTTATTAAAAAAGCCTTTCAGCAAAAAGTTGCTTTGGGCCGCTTTCAGGTCTTCGTTTAAGGTGTTACTGGTTTTATGTACCGTTGCCATGGTTGTGCGGGCCTGGCTCACGGTGCTTTCCAGGTTTTTGGCCATTTTGTCGCTGTTCAGCAAGCGGCCCAGGCTGCCTTGCCCGCTGTTTACCTTGTTAACTATGCCGCCAAGGCCTTCTGTAATCGTGGCGGCATTATCGGCTATTTTAGTGAGCTTGTTAATCACCTTATCCATATCCAGGGGGTTAACCGCGGTTAAGCGCTCCCCATCGGCAACCGGGTCTTTACTGGTAGCGCCGCCAGGGCTTACTACTACCAGCTTGTCGCCCATCAGGCCATCGCTGCCTATGCTCATCCGGGCATCTTTTTTAACAAATTTCTTTACATCTTCATTTAATGTAAGGGTAACTTTTACCGAGGTATCGGTTACGATATCAATGCCATCTACTACGCCAACGTTAATGCCGGCAAAGCGCACATTGTTACCTACCTGCAGGCCGTTTACATTGTTAAATATCCCATATATACTAAAGGTGGAGTTGAACATGCTTTTTTGATTCCCGATCAAAAAAACACCCAGTAAAAGGACGATGAATCCTGCCACTATAAATCCACCTACTTTTATTTTTTGTCCGGTTGTGGTTTTCATTTTTATTTAGATAAAAAAAGATTTTACAAATTTGTCTGTGCTTTTCTTAAGCTCCTCAAAGGTCCCTTCAGCAATATATTCACCCTCATCCAATATCACTATCCGGTCGGCTGTTATCCTGGCACATTCCATATCGTGCGTAATAATAATGGCGCTTGTTTTATATTTCTTCTGCATTTCCAGGATCAGCTGACTGATCTCCCTGGAAGTGATCGGGTCTAATCCGGTAGTTGGCTCGTCATACAACATAATCTCAGGGTTAACGATCAGCGTACGGGCCAGGCCAATCCGCTTGCGCATCCCGCCCGATAGGTCCGACGGCATTTTTTCGGCCGCATCCGGCAGGCCTACGCTTTCCAGCACTTCCGATACCCTTTTATCCAGTTCGGCCTGGTCGGTTACTTTAAGCACGCGGGTCAGGGCAAATTCCATGTTCCCCCGTACGGTCATACTATCATACAGCGCCGCGCCCTGAAACAGGAAGCCTATTTTGGTGCGCAGTTCCTTTAATTCCTTATCGTTTAATTGTTCTACTTCCTTACCTAATACATTTAGCTTACCGGCATCGGGAGCAAGCATCCCCACCAAACATTGTATCGTAACCGATTTCCCCGAACCCGAACGGCCCAGTATCACCACGTTTTCGCCGCGGTGCACCGTGAGGTTAACGTTTTTAAGTACTGTCTTATCGCCAAAGGATTTTTTAAGTCCTTTAATCTCTATTACCACTTCGTTCTTATCCTTTGATGCAGGCGTTTTAGCATCTGTTTTATGTTCAACCGCTTCCATCTTACTTATAAAATAATATAGTGGTTACCTGCACAACAATCATATCTATAAAAAAGATCCATAACGATGCTGTTACCACCGCCGAATTGGCAGCTATCCCCACACTCTCTGTCCCCCGGTTGCTATGATAGCCTTTATAGCAGCCCACAAAACCTATTGCAAAACCAAAAAATACGGTTTTAATAAGGGCGGGGATATAATCGGTATAATCTAAAGCGGCAATGCACTTGTTAAAGTACAGATACAAGCTGATATTATCTGTAAAGTTTAGCGCCAGGTAGCCGCCCAATAAACTAATTACATCCCCAATCATGGCCAACAGCGGGATCATAAAACTGGTGGCCAGTATGCGGGTAACCACCAGGTACTGCACCGGGTTGGCGCCCGATACCTCCATGGCATCTATTTGCTCGGTCACCTTCATGCTGCCTAATTCGGCACCTATGCCCGATGCTATTCTGCCCGCGCAAATAATAGCCGTAATTACCGGTCCGATCTCGCGGATAACCGATACAGATAAGGTATGGGGCAGCATACTTTCGGCACCAAAACCAACCAGCGTGGGCCGCAATTGAAGGATGAGCACCAGCCCCATAATAAAGGAGGTAATGCCAACCAACGTCATAGACCGGTAGCCGATCTCGTAACACTGCCGCACAAACTCCGACCACTCGAAGCCCCCCGCAAACAGGTTCCGTACAAAGCGGCCGAAAAAAACCCCCTGTTCGCCTACCTCTTCCAGCCATTTGCGCCATCCGCTGGTTGTTATTGCATGCTCTGCCATATATATGAAAATGTTTTGCCCTAAAATTCCTTTTAGTAAATAATATTTACTATTTAGATAATTGGTTTGTTCAGCATATTGACAATTGGCGCGGGTATTTGTTTTGTTTAGCCTGTTATGTGTGATGAATATGATATTCCCCTAACATAGCGCAGCTGATATCATATTCATTACAATTTAATTATGCGTATTTTTGCAAAAATTTTACTTTGGCCAAAAAAGCGATCATAGTGGGTGCAAGCGGACTGATAGGCAGCAATTTATTGCGGATCCTATTGGATGAAGATGACTATGCCGGGGTTTTAATTTTGGTACGTAAGAAGTTGCCCATTGAACACAAAAAGTTGACACAATTGGTTGTCGACTTTGATAAGCTGGATAACTATGCCGATGAGATAACCGGCGATGTCATATTTAGTTGCCTCGGCACCACACAGGCCCAAACGCCTGATAAAACACTGTACCGCAAAATAGATCATGATTACCCGGTAAAGCTGGCACAATTAGGATTGAAAAACGGCGTTAATCAGTTTCACCTGGTTTCGGCTGTTGGTGCTGATGCCAAATCGTCGACTTTTTATCTGAAACTCAAGGGCGAAACCGAGGAGGACATTGAAAAGGTTGGTATACCATCGTTGTATATCTATCAGCCATCTATGCTTAAAGGACGCAAGGAAAAAGTACGGTTTGGCGAAAGCTTGATTAATGGGCTAATGACCATTGTTGACCCTTTGCTAATAGGCGGGCTTAAAAAATACCACAGCATCCTGGCAGCTGATGTTGCCCGGGCAATGTATAATCAATCAATTGATAATGAGACTGGTACATTTATTTACCAGTATAATGATATAAAACAAAATTCGTGAGTACATATATCTCGGCAGAAAATTTAGGCCATTCTTTTCATGATAACTGGCTGTTTAAAAACCTCACCATCGGTATTAACCGGGGGCGCAGGGTGGCGCTGGTTGGCATTAACGGAGCGGGTAAATCTACCTTGCTAAAAATCCTTTCGGGCAAGCTGAACCCTACCGAGGGTAAATCGGTACAGGCCCGCGATTTAAACATGGGCTATCTTGACCAGGACCCGCAGTTTGATAAAGCCTATACCATCAGCGATTATATTTTCCATGCCGATAACCGCCAGCAGCAATTGATACGCGAGTATGAAGAACTGATGGAAAACGACCCGGAAAACATGGCCGAACTGGAACGCATTACCGGCGAGATCAGCGACCTGAATGCCTGGGAGTACGAATTTCAGATCAAGACCATTTTGGGGCGGTTGGATATCCACCACCTTAACCAATCTATCAGTACCCTTTCGGGCGGACAAAAGAAGCGATTGGCCCTGGCCCGCTTACTAATTGAAGACCCTGATATTTATATCTTGGACGAGCCTACCAACCATTTGGACATTGATACCATTGAGTGGCTGGAGAAGCTTTTGACGGAAGGCAACAAAACCATTTTGATGGTTACGCACGACAGGTATTTCCTGGATAATGTATGTAACGAGATTTTGGAAATTGATAACGGCAAAATCATCCCCTACTTTGGCAACTATGCTTACTACCTGGAGAAGAAAGCCGAACGCGAAGCCGCCGATGCATCAGCCTTTGCCAAAAACAGCAACCTGCTGAAAAAGGAGCTGGAATGGATGCGCCGCCAGCCACAGGCACGAGGCACCAAATCGAAGGCGCGGATTGATGCCTATTACGAACTGGAAGAAAAGACCAAAAACCGGGGCCCTAAGGATAAGGTAGAACTAAGTGTCAAAACAGCACGCCAGGGAAACAAAATCATGGAGCTGCACCATTTGGGCAAAGCCTTTAATGGACAAACCATCATCGGCGATTTTAGCTACGTATTTAAAAAGGGCGACCGTATTGGTTTGGCTGGGAAAAATGGCAGCGGCAAATCTACCTTGTTAAACATCATCACAGGCGGTATACAGCCCGATAAAGGCGAAGTAGAAAAAGGTGAAACCACTGTAATGGGGTACTTTCACCAGGCCGGTATTGTCTTTAATAACGAAGACCGGGTGATTGATGTGGTAAAGAACGTGGCCGAGTATATTACCATGGCCGATGGTAAAACCATTACGGCATCCGCGTTACTTACCTTATTCTTATTCCCACCTAAAAAGCAGTATGGTTTTATAGCCAATTTAAGCGGTGGCGAGAAGAAACGGTTGCAGCTGATGAGCCTTTTAATGACTAATCCTAACTTCCTGATCCTGGATGAGCCGACTAATGATTTAGATATTGACACCTTAAATGTACTTGAAGAATTCCTGATCAATTACTCGGGTGTGTTAATGCTGGTATCGCACGACAGGTATTTGCTGGATAAGCTAACCGATCAGCTTTTTATTATGGAAGGTGATGGCGGGGTAAGGATCTTTAACGGCAACTACTCTTCATACCGGCAGGAACTGGACGATTTAAAGCAACTGGCCCGTAAGCAAAGCAATGAAAAGCCCGCTTATGTAGAGCCAACCCCTGTAAAGAAGAACAAACTGAGCTTCAAAGAGCAGAAAGAGCTGGATACATTAGAAGCCGAGATTGCTAAAATTGAAGCTGAAATTGCGGCATTGACTAACGAGATGAACTCCGGTTCAATAACCGGCCACCAGGAGTTAATTGATATGGCACGCAAAATAAAGGATATGAGCAGCGCAATGGATGAAAAAAGCATGCGCTGGATTGAATTATCAGAACTTAACGAAGCATAAACAATGAAATTATCAGACATTATTGCTTCGGTTGGCGTTACTATATTATTAATTGGGTTCTTTTTAAATTTAAATAAAAAGATAGCGTCGGATGGTAAACTGTATGCTTCACTGAATTTTATTGGAGCGGGCATGTGTGGTGTGTCGTCTTATATGATCAGTTTCTACCCTTTTGTGATATTAGAAGGCGTTTGGTGCGCAGTGGCTTTATTTTCATTATTCAAGGTTCCACGTGGAACATCCATTAAATAAAAATTACGCGTCTTTAGGCGCATAAGAGTTAACGTTCCACGTGGAACTTTAACTGAATACAATAAAACTTAATGTTCCACGTGGAACACGGAGGTTAATATGTTTAAGAAATATGATGTCATAGTTGTTGGTGCAGGACATGCCGGTTGCGAAGCCGCTGCTGCTGCTGCCAATATGGGTTCATCGGTTTTACTGGTGACCATGAACATGAACACTATTGCCCAAATGAGTTGCAACCCTGCCATGGGTGGTGTAGCTAAAGGACAAATAGTACGTGAGATTGATGCGATGGGTGGTTATTCGGGCATTATAACGGATAAATCCACCATACAGTTTCGCATGTTGAACCTGAGCAAAGGCCCCGCTATGTGGAGCCCGCGCGCGCAAACCGACCGTATGCGCTTCGCCGAGGAGTGGCGTTTAGCCCTTGAGCGCACACCAAATGTTGATTTTTGGCAGGATATGGTATCGTCCCTGATTGTGAAAGACAACAAGGTTTGTGGCGTTAAAACATCAATTGGTGTAGAAATAGAAGCCGAGTCGGTTGTATTAACTAATGGCACCTTCCTGAATGGATTGATCCATATTGGTGAGAAACGCTTTGGCGGTGGCCGTACAGGAGAAAAAGCCGCTACCGGCCTAACCGAACAATTAACCACACTGGGCTTTGAAGCTGGCCGTATGAAAACCGGTACCCCTCCCCGTGTAGATGGGCGCTCGCTGAATTATTCGTTAATGGAAGAGCAGTGGGGTGATGTTGATGCAGGCAAATTTAGCTATACCGATACTGAAGTAAGTAAAGACCAGCGCTGCTGCTGGATCACCTATACCAATACCGCTGTACACGAAACATTAAAGGAAGGGTTTGAAAAATCACCCATGTTTACCGGCAGGATCAAGGGTTTAGGTCCGCGTTATTGCCCTTCCATTGAGGATAAGATCAACCGTTTTGCCGAGCGCGAGCGGCACCAGATATTTGTTGAACCGGAAGGCTGGAATACCTGCGAGATCTATGTAAATGGTTTCTCTACCTCTTTACCCGAGGATGTACAGTACCGTGCATTGATCCAAATACCCGGATTTGAGCAAGCTAAAATGTTCCGTCCTGGTTATGCCATTGAGTACGATTACTTCCCGCCTACCCAATTGGGCTTGACTTTAGAGACTAAACTAATCCAAAATTTATTCTTTGCCGGGCAGATCAATGGTACTACCGGTTATGAAGAAGCAGGCTCACAAGGATTGATAGCCGGTATTAACGCGCATCAAAAAGTGCATGGCGGGCATGAGCTGATATTGAAAAGGTCAGAGTCGTACATCGGTGTTTTGATAGATGACCTGGTAACCAAGGGTACCGAAGAGCCTTATCGTATGTTCACTTCCCGCGCCGAGCACCGCTTATTGCTGCGTCAGGATAACGCGGATATTAGGTTAAGTCCTATCGGGCATGAGTTAGGCCTGATCAGCGATGAACGTTTAGATAAAGTAAAACTGAAAGTAAAAAACTCTGACGATATTGTAGCGTATACCAAAAAAGCTTCGATTGGAATGACTGAGGTAAACGGCTTACTCGATGAATTGGGTACATCCCCCATTACCCAGGCGGCCAAACTATTTAATTTACTGAGCCGTCCGCAAGTAGGCTTTGACGACCTGCGCCGGGCCGATTTGCAACTTGACGAATTATTATCGGCCTATGATAAAGAAACTATTGAGCAGGCTGAAATAAAAATCAAATATGAGAGTTACTTTGAGAAGGAATTAGAAATTGTTGACCGTATGAAAAAAATGGAAGACAAGGAGATTAATCCTGATTTTAATTATAACACTTTAGGCTCGCTGTCAAAAGAGGCCCGCGAAAAACTGATCAGGATAAAACCGAGGACGCTGGGCCAGGCATCGCGCATTTCGGGAGTATCGCCATCGGATATTTCAGTTTTAATGGTGCACATTGCCAGATAAGGATATAAATATCTGTAAATCAATTAATTATAAAATTTCGTTTTAAATTAATTATTTTTAATTTTTAATATTACGACTCGTCAAAACATAAAAATCGCTCATATCGCTTAAAAATGGGGTTAAAATTAAAATCGGGTTTTTTGCTGCAAATTTTGGTGCCAATAATGGCCGTTTTAGTAATTTATGGTTGCGCGAGTATCCAAAAACCCATGGGCGGCCCACGCGACCGTACACCGCCAAAATTATTGCTGGCTACGCCAGTTAATCAAAC
Source organism: Mucilaginibacter sp. GW821-FHT07H05 (assembly GCF_059418485.1). NCBI lineage: Bacteria > Pseudomonadati > Bacteroidota > Sphingobacteriia > Sphingobacteriales > Sphingobacteriaceae > Mucilaginibacter > Mucilaginibacter sp. GW821-FHT07H05. Next base: position 758,251 of record NZ_JBWKPY010000002.1, on the reverse strand, counting down.
CCGAAATTTTAAGGCGACCTCCATCAAATTAGATTTTGACGAATATTTTAAATTATCAAACCAATACCAGGAAATTACAATTAGTCCGGCCATGGAAAAACCGCCGGAATATAAAGTGAAGAAAAAAAGCCTGGTGATTAATTTTAAAGATACGCTACAAAAAAACACTACCTACGTAATCAATTTTGGAAAAGCCATTGTTGATGTGAACGAAGGCAATATCATGAAAAACTTCACCTATGTTTTTTCAACCGGTCCGCATATCGATTCGCTGAATGTTTCAGGAACAGTCATCAATACCCAAACCCAGGAAAAAGAAAAGGATGCGACCGTAATGCTGATCCCGTTAAAAATGGACTCTGCATATTTTGGGAAGAAGAAGCCGGCCATTTATACCACTACGGATACATCGGGTAATTTTACGCTGGCCAACCTGCACGATGGGGATTACCGGATCTACGCACTAAAGGAACAGTCGCCAAATAAAATATTTGATAACGAAACCGAACTGATCGCTTTTAAGAAAACCCCGATCCATTTAACCAAAGATACTGCTAATATCCAACTGGTGCTTTTTAAGCAGGCCGCTGATAAATTCAGGATAGATCGTAAAATCAGTAAGTTTAATACCGATGGCAGCATGTTCTTCACTTTTAATATGCCGCTGGCCGAGCCTGATGTGCATATTAATTACCCGCCTGGATTAAATGATCAGAAACTGGTTGATTTTAGCAAAACAAAGGATACGGCTACTCTTTACCTGCGGAATATGGATTTCGATTCCATTTCTGTTTCATTCCTGGATAAAGGAAAACCGCTTGATACCATTTACCTGAGAAAAGCCCGGAAAGAGACTTTTACGCGGAATATCTTGTTAACCTATAACATTAATAATGATAGCAAACTAAAGCCTGGCGCCGATCTGCATATTACCGCAAATCTCCCTATTGAGAGTTTTGATGTAACCCGTATTATTTTACTGGAAGATTCGGTTAACCGTACCAATTTTACGTTTACAAAAGATCCTTTAAACCCTAAAAAGTTTGTGCTTAAATACCGCTGGCGACAGTTGGCCCGGTATCAGCTAACCTTTAACGAAGGTAGTTTAGTAGACATATACGGCGATAAAAATAAACGGTTAATAAAACCTTTCCAGGTTGATAAACCTGAAAATTACGGTACAATCAACCTGAAAGTAACCATACCCGATTCTACCAAAAGTTATGTATTAGAATTGATTAACGATCAAAAAAAACTAATGCATACCGATATTGTAAAAAAGAATACCCTGATTAATTACAAAGATTTCCCTGCCGGGAAATACCAGGTAAGGGTTATTTATGATACCAATAATAACGGCCGATGGGATAGCGGAAATGTAAAACAAAAGCTATACCCCGAGCAAATTGTATTGATCCCCACTACCTTCACTATCAGGGCAAACTGGGAAGCTGAAGAAACGATTGATATACCGAAAGAAGCGGTTAGTCCGTAAGTCTTTCTAAAGGGGGTCATGGTGAGCCTGTCGAACATGATGGGCAGGCCTACACACACATCCTTCGACAAGCTCAGGATGACAGGCCTTATTAATTTTCCTTATCCATAAACCACCCCGAATACATGATATAATTCTGCGGTAGTTTATCCAGCAACTGTTTCTGCTGATCGGTTAAGGGTTTTATCTTTTTAGCCGGGGAGCCGGCATACAGGTACCCCGATTCGCAAATGGTATTCTCTAATACCACGGAACCCGCCCCAATGATCACATATTCTTCTACCACGGCATGATCCATTACAATGGCACCCATACCTATCAAGGTATGATCCTTTAGTTCACAGCCATGCACAATGGCATTATGACCGATAGACACATTATTGCCAATAGTAGTAGCCGCGCGCAGGTAAGTAGCATGAATCACCGCGCCATCCTGGATATTGGTATTATTACCAATATGGATATAGTTTACATCGCCGCGGATCACCGCGTTAAACCAAACCGAGCAATTATCGCCCATAATCACATCGCCCACTATGGTGCAGTTTTCGGCAATAAAGCAATCGGCTCCCCAGGCGGGGGTTTTATCTTTTACGGGTAGGATTAATGGCATAGTTATATAAGTAAAAAAGTAATTTCTCATTGCTTCGTACCTCGCAATGACAAGATGTAAATTATTTCTATCGTTCTTTATATTTAGATATAAATTTATATGTTTGAATCTCCAAAAGCGAAAATAGCTCAGCTGGTAGAGCATCAGTTTCCCAAACTGAAGGTCGCGGGTTCGAACCCCGTTTTTCGCTCCAATTAATTCATTTCGCAATCGGCATTCCGCCTTTCGCATTTTATTAAAACACCGTATCCTCCGCCACCGGCAAATGCTCCGGATAATCAGTTGTATAATGTAAGCCCCTGCTCTCTTTACGTAACATGGCCGATTTTACTACAATAAATGATACCTGTATTAAATTACGCAACTCGCAAAGTTTTACCGATAGTTTAGTCTGCTTATAGAAAGCTTCGGTTTCTTCATACAATAAACCTAAACGGCGCAGGGCACGTTCCAGCCTAAAATCCGACCGTACAATACCTACATAATCATTCATCAGTTTCTGCATTTCGCGGATATTGTGGGTAACCAGGATATCTTCATTACTCAGCTTTACACCTTTTTCATCCCAATCCGGTATACTATCCGGAATATGGTTTTCAACAAACGAAACAATCGCATCCTGATAGATACGATGGGCAAATACCAAAGCCTCTAATAATGAGTTTGACGCCAACCTATTAGCTCCATGTAAACCTGTTGAAGCACATTCGCCACAGGCATATAATCTGCTGATAGATGACCGGCCAGAATGATCGACCATTACACCCCCGCACATATAATGGCAGGCGGGCGAAACAGGGATCATATCGCGGGTCATATCAATACCAATATCCAGGCATTTGGCGTAGATATTAGGGAAATGCTCCAGGATATCTTTTTTGCTGCGATGCCGTACATCTAAATAAACAAAATCCTCCCCCGATTTTTTGATCTCGGCATCAATAGCGCGGGCAACAATATCCCGCGGCGCTAATGATGCACGCGGGTCGTACTCCTGCATAAACTCTTCGCCGTTGATACGCTTTAATATCCCGCCAAAGCCACGCACCGCTTCTGATATCAGGAAAGATGGGTACTCTCCCGGATTATATAAAGCTGTTGGATGGAACTGCATAAACTCCATATTGCGCACTTTTCCTTTTGCCCTATAAACCATCGCTACGCCATCGCCTGTAGCTATAGTTGGGTTCGTGGTAATAGCATAGATATGCCCGGCACCCCCTGCAGCCATTACCGTTACTTTCGACAGTATTTTTTCCACCACATTAGTATGCGTATTAAAAGCATAAATACCGTAACAGGTAATATCATCACTGGCTTTGTTTACATACTCGCCTAAATGGTGCTGGGTGATCAGGTCTACCGCGAAATAATGGGTCAGTATTTCAATATTCGGGTTTTGATGGATCTGATCTAACAGGGTAGTTTCAATTTCTAAACCGGTAATATCCTTATAATGCAATACGCGATATTCGGAGTGGCCGCCTTCTTTTGCCAGGTCGTAAAAGCCTTCGTTTGTCTTGTCAAAATTGGTTCCGTAATCAATAATTTCCTTAATTCTTTCCGGTCCTTCTTCAACTACTATTTCCACAACTTCGGGGTCGCACAAACCATCACCGGCAATCAGAGTATCATCTATGTGTTTTTTAAAGGAATCTTCCTTTTTATCCACAACCACAGCAACGCCTCCCTGGGCATACTTAGTGTTACTTTCGTCTTCATTGGCTTTTGTAACTATCAGTACTTTACCATGTTTTGCAGCCTTTAGGGCAAAACTCAATCCTGCTATACCCGATCCCACTACCAGGAAATCCACATTTTTAGTCATATAAAGGTTAAAGATGTTTAAAAAATACGATGATGTTAATAAGGGGCTTAAAAGATGTTAATTTTGTGTAAGCAAATAGATGATAAGTTTTGCAATAGTTGATAACCCGGGGTTTTACCCCATATTTGATTTACTTTTGAGCAATTTACAAGCAGATATTGTGCACTAATTAACATTTTTAAACATAAGAAAATCTTAACATATAACTTTTTAATAAAAAATTTGATTGTCACATTAATCTAAAAATCAATAGAATAGTAAATGAAAAAAGTAAATTAATTGTTAATAAATAATTAAAAACTACTTTTTGAGGATTTTTAAGACTGAATTTTAAACAGAACTAACACCTTAATAACAATAGGTTTATTTATATATATAAAATTAGTTGTTATTATTTGAATTGTGGAAATGGATACATTAGCAGAAATAAACATCAAAGGATTTGCGGAGGAATACATCGACCCGACGCTTGATCTTTTTGATGAAATTGAAAAATTAAAAAAGCAGAAAAATGCAGTTATACTGGCCCATTATTACCAGGAACCCGATATACAGGATATTGCCGATTATATTGGCGATAGCCTGGGCCTATCGCAACAGGCTGCAAAAACCGACGCCGATATTATTGTTTTTGCCGGTGTGCACTTCATGGCCGAAACAGCTAAGATACTTTCACCAACCAAAAAAGTCCTACTACCCGACATAAAAGCCGGCTGCAGTTTGGCAGACAGTTGTCCGCCGCACTTGTTTAAAAAGTTTAAGGAGCAGTATCCCGATCATTTAGTGATCACCTATGTAAACTGCACTGCTGAACTGAAAGCCATGAGCGATATTGTTTGTACCAGTAGCAACGCGATACAGATAGTGGAAAGTTTACCGCTTGATCAGAAGATCATCTTCGGGCCGGATAAAAATCTGGGGGCTTATGTAGCTAAAAAGACCGGACGCGACCTGGTTCTATGGAATGGAGCCTGTATGGTGCACGAGATCTTCAGTCGCGAGAAGATCACTAAGCTGAAAGAACGGCATCCCGGCGCCAAACTGCTGGCCCATCCTGAGTGTGAAGAAGTGATATTGCAAATGGCCGACTATATAGGCTCTACAACGGGTATTTTAAAGTACGCCACTTCACACCCCGACAAAGAGTTTATAGTGGCTACAGAGGCCGGAATCATCCATCAGATGCAAAAGGATAACCCTGATAAGGTATTTATCCCAGCGCCGCCAAATAACGCCTGTGCCTGTAACGATTGCCCGCACATGAAACGTAATACCCTGGAGAAACTTTACCTGTGCCTAAAAAATGAAGCACCGGAAATTACGCTTCCCGCGGATATCATAGAAAAAGCAGTAAAACCGATTGAAAGGATGCTGGAGATATCGGCTAAATTGGGGTTGTAAACCTCTTAATCCCTAAATAGGATATATTACCAACCAAAATCAACTGTCTTCACCAGATCTGGATGCAGGCTTAGATATACGGGACAGGTAAGCGCCGCGTTCTCTAATATCTTCTGTTCTTTTTCGGTATAAGTACCCGGGAATTTGAAGCTGATCTGTATCTCAGATACCCGGCGTGGGTTTGCCGCCATAATTTTTGTAGTGGCCGCCGTTGTACCATCGATATTCATTCCATGCGTACGCGATGCGATACCCATAATGGTCATCATACAGCTGGCTAACGATGCCGACATTAAATCAGTTGGAGAAAAAGCTTCGCCTTTACCCTGGTTATCAACCGGTGCATCTGTAATAATATGTGTGCCCGATTGTACGTGTATAGGTTCGGTACGTAATTCGCCCAGGTAGGTAGTTTCTATAGTGGCCATGTGTTAAATTTTTGTGTTTTCAAATCTAATAAAAACCGCTTTATATATGTTTATTTAACCACAAAGGGCACAAAGAAATTGCAAGCCCGTCTGCACAAAGAACACGAAGTTCTTTCAAACTTATAAAAAAATAAAATCTTTGTGCCCCCGGTAAAACTTAGTGTCCTTTGTGTTTTAATTCCATGTGGAAAAATCTTTGTGCCCTTTGTGGTTAAATTTTCTGCGCTTAAATTTTACCTTCGCCCTTGTAAATTGATACTATGATAACCCATCACCATAAAATAGCTACCGAACTTTCTGTTACCGATAAACAGGTAACCGCTACCATTGCCCTGCTGGATGAGGGCGCTACCGTTCCCTTCATCAGCCGTTATCGTAAAGAACTGACCGGCAGCCTGGACGAAGTACAGGTAGCCGCCATCCGCGATCGTGTACAGCAACTGCGCGATCTGGATAAACGCCGCGAGGCTATCCTGAAATCGTTGACAGATATGGGTAAGCTGACGCCCGAGTTGGAAAAACAGATTAACGATGCCGAAACCATGGTATTGCTGGAAGATATTTATCTACCCTACCGCCCTAAACGCCAAACCCGCGCCACCAAAGCCCGCGAAAAAGGCTTGCAGCCCCTGGCCGATTTGATATTAAACCAAAACCGGGTTGATCTGGAAGCCGAGGCTGATAAATATATTGACGCCGAAAAAGGTGTAAATACAATTGAGGAAGCCTTAGCTGGAGCAAGGGATATCATCGCCGAAACCATCAGTGAGAACGCAGAAGTACGGACGCAAATGCGGGCCTTATTTGTGGAAAAAGGTACCTTTCAATCAAAAGTAGTTCCGGGTAAGGAAGAAACCGGTATTAAGTATAAAGATTATTTCGACTGGACTGAGCCGGTAAAAACAGCGCCATCGCATCGGGTACTGGCTATGCGCCGTGGAGAAAAAGAAGAGATCTTGTATCTCGATCTGCAACCACCCGAAGATGAAGCCACTGCTTTATTGGATAGGGAATTTGTGAAAGGAAATAACACCTCATCCGACCAGGTACGTTTGGCTATTGCCGATGGTTATAAGCGCTTGCTGAAACCATCGATGGAAACCGAAGTGCGTTTGATGACAAAAAAAGCTGCCGATGAGGAAGCGATCCGTGTATTTGCCGAGAATGCCCGCCAGTTGTTATTAGCCGCACCAATGGGGCAAAAGCGTGTAATGGCAATAGACCCGGGTTTCCGTACGGGCTGCAAGGTAGTTTGTTTAGATGAGCAGGGTAAGCTGGAAGAATATACCGCCATTTTCCCGCATACCGGTGCAGGCCAGGCTAAAGAGGCCGAGAAAACCGTTCCATTTTTAGTTGATAAATATAAAATTGAAGCCATTGCCATTGGCAACGGCACTGCCGGTCGCGAGACGGAAACCTTTGTGCGCAACCTGAATATACCCGGCGTGACCATCGTAATGGTGAACGAAAGCGGGGCATCTATTTACTCTGCATCGGATGTAGCCCGCGAGGAATTTCCTGATAAAGATGTAACCGTAAGAGGCGCTGTATCGATTGGCCGGAGGTTGATGGATCCGCTGGCCGAGTTGGTGAAAATAGACCCGAAATCCATCGGCGTAGGGCAGTACCAGCATGATGTGGATCAAAACAAGTTGCAAACATCTTTGGATGATACTGTAATGAGTTGCGTTAATGCCGTTGGCGTGGAGTTGAATACCGCATCGAAAGAAATTTTGGCTTATGTGTCGGGACTTGGGCCGCAGTTAGCCCAAAATATTGTAGCATATCGTAACGAACATGGTGCATTTAAACGCCGCGACCAGCTAAAAAAAGTGCCCCGTTTGGGCGATAAGGCTTTTGAACAGGCAGCAGGTTTCTTACGCATTCGCAACACCGCTGATCCGCTGGAGGCCAGTGCCGTACACCCCGAGCGCTATGCGCTGGTAGAACAAATGGCTAAAGATAAAGGCTGCACCGTAGCCAGCCTGATGGCCGATGCCGCGCTGCGTAAAAGCATCCCCCTGCAAAAATATATGACTGACACGGTGGGTCTGCCTACGCTCAACGATATTATGGCCGAGTTGGCCAAACCCGGCCGCGACCCGCGTGAACAGTTTGAAACATTCAGCTTTACTGAAGGGGTTAATTCCATTAGCGATTTGAAAGCCGGGATGAAGTTGCCGGGCATTGTAACCAATATTACCAATTTCGGGGCCTTTGTGGATATCGGCGTACATCAGGATGGTTTGGTGCATTTAAGCCAGATCACTAACCGCTTTATTAAAGACCCAAATGAAGTGTTAAAAGTTGCTCAGTGCGTACAGGTTACCGTGGTGGAAGTTGATGCGCAACGTAAGCGGATCTCGCTATCCATGAAGGATAATGAGCCTAAGTCCGAAAGAAAACCGATAGAACGCAAGCCTGAAGAAAGACGGCCGGCACAGCCATACAATAAGCCACAACACCAGGCCAAGCCTAAACAATCTGAAGAAACGGATATGGCTATAAAACTGGCGGCTTTACGGAGTAAGTTTAAGTAATTTTTTTAGAAAACTTGTCATTTCGATAGAGCAAGGGGGGAATGTGCGAGAGGGCGAAAGAGAAATCTTATATGAGCGGACTGTCTGCGCGTATAAGATTTCTCACTATCGTTCGAAATGACATAGTGGGTAGGTGTAACTGTTATTACTTCACCGGCACTTTCTTCACGGTGTCTTTTTTCAGCTGTGGTAATGGTCTTTTCTTCACCGTATCCTTTTTAGCTGTTGTTGAATCTTTTTTTATCAATAATGGCCCTTTCACCGCAGGACTTATTGTTTTTACAGAATCTTTCTCGGCAGGTGTAGTTATAGGCTTTCCTGTTGCCCCGGGCTTAGCAGCGCCACCTTTAACCGGTTTACCATCCGCTCCCTTTTTGGGTGTTTCCTTTTCAGGTTCAGGTTTTTTAGGATGGATGACGTCTTCTTTTGATGCCGGCCGGTCTTTGGGTTTCCAGATAAAGCCTTTTAATATCTTATCATCCTCTTTTACTTTAGCTATTGGAATAGCTTTATGTTCGTTTTGCGTGGTATAACTAATGTTTGCAGCCGCGCCGTTTTTCATATTTAAGGTAATTGTACTGCTGATAGAATGCTCCATCTCCGTTATTTTACCCTTCTTCCGGTTAAAATAAATATTTTCGGCATTGCCATTAACCGTAGCGCGCGATAGCTTACTATCTTTAAAATAAGCCCTTATCCTTTTGCCGGCCACCTGGTTAAAATGGGTAGAATCGTTAGCCTCAATATGTACCACAAAGGCCGATGGAAAGAGTTCCATATTATCGGCCTTTTTATTCTTCAATTGTAAATTGATGGTATCGCCCGATAGCTGCGCGCCTTGTGTCCAATACATGGGCTTCACAAAACTGCGGATCACAGAATCGCTTGAACTGTAGAAAAGCGAATCAGATTTACCCTGCAGGTCCGACTTAAATATATGTACATTATGATGCGCGCTCAGGATCCTGACACGGGAAGTATCGCTTAATTGCGGCTTAGTTTTCAGTATAGAATCGGCCACCCGCTTAGCCTTTAACGAATCGGCAATGAGTTTGCTTTTGCCTAATACTAAGGTTCCGGCCGGTGGTTTGGCACCCGGTTTAAGATCGGGTTTTTTATCCCCTGGTTTAACCGCAGGTTGCCCTTTTGCAGGCAGCTTAACATCAGTCAGCGCTTCTTTCTTTTGCGTAGTATCTGGTGTCGCTTTAACTACCGTAAATAAGGGCCTGTGCCTGTAATCCGGCTCCGGAAAAATAGGCTGCGGCATTTCTGCCGATAAAAACTTAGGCATTGTTTTGGCGGTGTAAGGCACAAAGGGTTTACGGGGCTTAATGCTGGTATCCCTTATCCCGGCCAGGCGGCGTATTTCCTGTAGCTCTTTTAGCGCTTTATAGGTAATTACCTGTGTTTCCAGGGTATCCGCGCCAATATACATGGTATCCTGTTTTACACGGGCGGCGATATCTTTTTTAATAACCGGCTTTACCGCAGTTGCTGTATCGTTTACAGGGGCCTTATCATTTTTACCGGCTACCGGTGTTTTTGTATTCTTAGGAATATTTGCTGCAATTACCTTTTTAAGGCTGTCCTTCATTTTATCCGTAACCAGCGGCATGGCATTTTTTACCGCAGACATTTTGGCTATTGATTTCGCCATGGAATCGGCCTTGCCCGGCGGCATATTTTTGGCGGTATTTATCGCGTTAAGCGCATCGGTAGGTTTAACATCTTTTACCAGCGGCACGGCGTTTTTCACCGCGGGGTTTTTAGCGATCACCTTCGCCATGGAATCGGCCTTAGCCGAGGGTAAACTCTTCGGAACGGTAAGCGGTTGCTTATCTAATTTGGCATCTTTGGCCAATGCAGTAACATCTTTAACTACCGTTTGCAGAGCGTCTTTTTTTTGTATCGGCGGGGCTTTTTTTGTGCTGTCTGTTTTGCTGGTATCCTTTTGCTCGGTTATTAATATGGCATACGGGTTTTGGGTGATCACCGCCTTGTCTTCCGTTTTAAAATACTCACCCAGGTTACCCTTCAGCAGCATTTTTTGTTCGGTATCCTCAAAGGTGATATTCTTAATAGCTTTGCCGTAACCTTTCAGCTTATCATAAAACAAACTGTCGCCTTTTAGCGATTTGGTGCCCTGGCTATACCTGTTCTTTTTGCCGAAAAAAGCCTGCTCGGTTTTGGTATTGTAAGTACCGTTTTCAGTATACAGCGTATCCTTATCCTTTTTACCGTAAATATGCGTCGGCCCGTAAAAGTATGTGATGCGCGTACCCGAGTTATAACGCATGGTATCGGTTTTAATCAGGGCGTCGGGACTGGTGGTTACCACATTATACCTGAAATAAGCATCGCGGCTATTGGCATCGTAATAACCGTTTTTGCTGGTAAGTACGTTATCCTTATTCACCAGTTTACCGCCATCGGTATAGGTGCCGTATTTGGTGGCCGTGTTGTAATTAAAATAGTTGGTGGTAAGGGTGGCATCTTTATCAACCATGCGAACATGATTGGTAAGGATGGCTATTTTTGTTTTGTCGTCGTAATTTAATTGATCGGCATAAATGTGCAGGGTATCGCCCTGGTTAATAACCACGTGGCCATAGGCATCAAAAGTACTGGCCCCCATGTGGATAATGGCGCTATCGGCCCTAAGAGTAGAGAACTTTTGCTGAAAGACGCCATTATAAACTTTAGAAACATCCTCGCCATTTAACTTAAAGCCGTAACCCCTGTCAGATTTGATCAGGTTTATCTTTTGCTGGGCCATGGCAGCCGTTGCAATCAGTACTATAAAACACGTTAAGAGACACTTTCTCACGTTGGCAAAATTAGTTTTTTGGTTGCGCTTATTAAATTAATAATTTTGATGAATGCTCCCTACCGGTCGTTTCACCCATTTTGTTGCCCAAAACCAGCTGTTTGATAGCGGGAGCAAGGTTTTGGCGGCGGTTAGCGGCGGTATGGATTCGGTTTTAATGGTCCATTTACTGCATGCTGCCGGTTATGCTTTTGATATTGCCCACTGCAATTTTCAATTACGTGGCGCCGATGCCGATGCCGACCAGGCTTTTTGCCGCGAGCTGGCCCGCCAGTTAAAGGTCAATTTCCATACCATTAATTTTGATACGGCCGCTTATGCCGCGCAGCATAAAATATCTATCCAGATGGCGGCCCGCCAGCTGCGTTACCAATGGTTTAATAATTTGCGCGTGCAAAATGCTTACGCCGCCATTGCGCTGGCACATCACCAAAACGATGCTATCGAGACAATATTGTTAAACCTTACGCGCGGCACCGGGATTGCCGGCCTGCATGGTATATTACCTAAAAACGGCGCCCTGGTGAGGCCAATGCTGTTTATGCAAAGAAATGAAATTGAAAGCCTGGTGAGTGAGAACCATATGGCTTATGTGGAAGACAGCTCTAACGCGTCGGCTAAATACGCCCGCAACAAGATCAGGCTGGAGGTGATCCCCAAACTGAAGGAACTGAACCCATCGTTAGAGGAAACCTTTGAAAGCAACCTGCGCCACTTCCGCGAATTGGAAACCCTGCTGGAAACCGAAGTATCCCGGCAACGGCTGCATTTTGTTGAGCACGATGCCGAAATGCACCTGCCCATTGATGCTGTAAAAAACCTGCACCCACAGCGCCTGTTATTGTTTAATTTACTGAAGCCTTATGGTTTTAATGAGGAACATACAGATAGCATCATCGCTTCGCTGGATAAACACGCGGGGCGGGTGTTTGAAACGGCGGATTATAAGCTGCTGTTAGATCGCGGGAAGCTGATCTTAACTAAAAAATCAGGCGGCGCGTTACAGGGATTAACGATAAATGAGGGTAGTACCGAAATAATTTACGGCCGCTACCGTTTAAGTTTGCTGCACGATGATAGTCCGCTGATTGTTAAAAATAACCCGATGACCGTTTCGGTGGATGCCGCTTTGCTGATGTACCCGCTTACGATTAGACCATGGCAGCCCGGCGACTATTTTTATCCGCTTGGCATGAAATCAAAACAAAAACTGAGTGATTTTTTTGTACATCAAAAGGTACCTTTGCACCAAAAAGCCGGGGTGCCTGTATTGACAAACGGGAATAACGAGGTGATTTGGATTGGCGGTTACCGGCTGGACGATCGTTATAAAGTAAGCGATAACACTAAAAAAGTTACTATATTCGAACTGTATAAAACGCCATGACAGATAATACGGTCTTTACAGAAAAGCAATACCTGGGCCGCGAATGGATACCGATTACCATCCGCCTGGTTTTGGCCATGTTTTGTTTTGCGGCCTACTTTTTTACTGATGAGCGCGAGCGCAACGGCGACCTGCTGCTGGTAGTGGGTTTTGCCATTATCATTATTTCTATCATCATGGGTTTCCTGCTGCATTTCCGTACGCGGGTAATTAATAAAAGTATTTTGGTTGACGGGCTTTGGAGCAGTAAACTGGTAAAAATTGACCTGAACAGTATTGTAAAAGCCGAGAAAGGCAGCTATAGCCGCTACCTGTTTAACAACCCCGTTTATAACCTGCACAAAAGCGGCACCATCCGTTTCTATACCGCCGGGAATGATGCCATCCATTTAACCGACCGAGACGGCCTGCTCTATATCATCGGATCGCAACATGCCAATGAATTTTTGCGTGCGATTAAGGAGGAGATGAAGGCGAAGTAAGTTAAGTCTGGAGTTCAAACTCGTTAGTCAAAAGTCAATTTATGCTTATTGCTGGCGCAAGGTTAAGTGTAGCCAGAGCGACAATTAATCCATCGCTATACCATCGGTCAACTTTACCCCCACCATAAATAAATAAAAATAAGAAACACGGCAGTAAAAGCCAGACCCACAACCCGGTCTTTATATTCTTCTACATTTATGACATCGCCATACAGCGGTTTTCTCTTTTTTAAAGCAGGCGCCGATTGTGAAACGAAAATCTTTTTCCAAATTAATCATATCAGCTTTCCAATTCCACTGAAAAATGCGATACGAATAAAATTTGAAAAGAATTGAAATACGCCTTCAAACATAATTATAGCATTTAATCGTCAATTTTTGATTTCAGCTTTTTTGCAACCATCTTTGTCTGGCTTATAAAAGACTTTGCGGTAATATAGGTCACTATATTAAGCTTTCTATTAAGAAAAGCCTCGCGTTGCTGGCGCTAATTTAGCAAAAGCCCTTTTACATGCTGAGAAAATTTGGCAGCATTCCCATTGCTGGCGCAAGTTTAAGAGCTACCTGTGCGCTGGGTTAATTTGTGCCTATCATGTCGGAGGTCTCAGACTTCCGACAACCATGCCCACAGGTTACGCTACGCTAAACCTGCGGGAGCAATAGTCAAAAACAAAAAACACAATCAAAAAGCCATTTTCCCTAAAATCACCTCCTAAACACGGCTATTATGTATATTAGCCAACCAAGACTTGGTACTTTTAACTAAAGACTGCTGACTTTAAAATGCCCGACTTAACCCCCACCCAGCGCGCCTTACACGCATTTAAACGCAATAAGTTTGCGATGGCCGGACTGGCATTTATTGCCATCTCGGTATTGATTGCCCTGCTGGGCTATTTGGTGATGCCCGACAGCACCCCGCAGGCTAATGAAATGACGCTGCAGATCAGCCTGAAGAAACCGGGCAGCAGCTTTACCATGCTGCGGATCCGTAAAGATAACCCGGTAGATACCGTAAACATTTTCCGTAAGCTTTGGTCGGGTCAACCCGATTTTTATAGCAACGTGCCCATTACCGCTTATCGCTTTGAAAAGGATTCCATCATTGTTAACGAATATATTGGTCCCGAAGATAAACCCGAACGCAAGGCCTATCATATATTTGAGATAGTGAGCGGTATAAAACAAAAAACAATCCCCGCCGGCTCCCGCCCACAAATAGGAGCATCGGCTATAAAGCAATACCAGGAAGAGATCAGTAAAAACCAGATCGTAAAAAAACACTATATACTCGGCACCGATCTATACGGGCGCGACTTGTTAAGCCGGCTGATATTGGGCACACGGGTTTCGCTTTCGGTTGGCTTAATGGCGGTGATCATCAGTTTGGTTACCGGGGTGAGCATAGGCGCTATTGCCGGCTATTACGGTGGAAAAATTGATGCGGCACTAAGCTGGCTGATGAATATCTTATGGTCGTTGCCGGCGCTGCTGCTGGTTATAGCCCTGTCGTTTGCTTTGGGAAAGGGCTTGTGGCAGATCTTCATCGCGGTGGGCCTGTCTATGTGGGTAGAGGTAGCAAGGCTTGTACGCGGGCAGGTGATGAGCCTGAAGCAGGTGGAATATATAGAGGCCGCCCGCGCTATGGGTTTTAATAATTACCGTATTATTACCCGCCACATTTTACCCAACATTACCGGGCCTATTTTGGTGCTGGCATCATCCAACTTTGCATCGGCTATTTTGCTGGAAGCCGGATTGAGTTTCCTGGGATTTGGCGCGCAGCCGCCCATGCCAACCTGGGGCAGCATGATCCGCGAACATTACGGTTATATTATTATGGACCTGGCTTATTTAGCGCTTGCGCCCGGCCTGGCTATTATGTTAATGGTATACGCCTTTAACCTGGTTACCGTTGGGCTGCGGGATGCTTTTGATATTAAATCGCAGAGTGCCCGCTTATAATAATTTATTTTTCTATTTTAGTGCAAGCTCCCAAAAGCTGCCTAATGCATTATAACAACCAGGACCCAGGAGAAGACGAACTAATTAGACTGTTGCTTAAGCGGCAGTCGGAGTTAAATGCTTTATTGGAAATTACCCGGGCTATCAACAAAAACTCATCAACGCCGGTGCTTATTCAAATGATGGAGTCTATTTTACAGACCCATTTAAATGTAGGCCGCTTTAGGTTATTGATAGAAAAGGATGGCAGTTTTATCTGCATCTCCAAATACGGCGGCCATTTTGAAACCTTGCCGGTATTGCTTAAATCGTGCACCGGTTTAAAAAAACTGCGGCTGCCCGCGGCATTAACAGCATATAATCAGGGACTGTTAAAAGATTACTCGCACTATATCCCGTTTTACGATAAAAATAAAACGCTGGCCTATATGCTAATCGGCGATTTTAATTCCAGCGCCGAAATGGTGGATAACGACCTGGCGTTTATCCAAACCCTGGTTAATGCTATAATTATAGCGCTGCAAAACAAAAAACTATTCCGCCAGAGATTAGAGACCGAGCGTTTCCAGCGCGAGATGGAGCTGGCATCAGAGGTGCAAAATATGCTGATCCCAGTAAAACTACACCGGGATACCGCGGTAGAGATTGGCGCCAAATACCTGCCCCACCAAAATATCGGCGGCGATTACTTTGATTTTATCCGTCTGAATGATCATGAACTGATCTGGTGCATTGCCGATGTATCGGGCAAGGGTATATCGGCCGCATTGCTGATGGCCAACTTCCAGGCCAGCCTGCGGGCCTGGGCTATGGTAGAGAGCGACCTGACCACAATTATTGAACGGCTGAACGGTATCGTGATCAACAATACCCGGGGCGAAAAATTTATTACACTCTTTTTGGCTAAATATAACCAGCAAACCCGTAAACTTAATTACATTAATGCCGGGCACAATCCATCCATATTATATGCCGGCGGCGAGGCTATATCGCTTAAGCTGGGCACCACGATGATAGGCGCTTTTGAGAAACTGCCCTTTATTAACCAGGGCGAAATTGATGTGGAGCCGGGGTCGTTGATGATCAACTATACTGATGGCCTGATGGATTACGAGGTAGAGCAAACCAGGCAATGGAACGAGGAAAAATTAATGGAGTTTGTCATTGCCAATGGCCACCACTCGCCCGACAGGTTTAACCAGATGCTGATGGACCACCTGAACTTAGTGATAAAAGGGAAACCGATTGATGATATTACGTTGTTAACGCTGCGGATATTTTAGAGCAATCTGTTTTTTCTACTTAGCCCCGGCTTTAAGCAATATTTCCTCAATATCCTGATGCCCCTTTTTTTGTGCCCATTTTAACGGGGTGGCCCATGCCGCCCCCGACTTGTTTGGATCGGCGCCTTGTTTAAGTAAATACGCGGCCATTTCGGTATTACCCCACCGGGCAGCCATGCCCAATGGTGTCGAGCAGTATTCTTCATCCACCGGGTCAATTTTGGCGCCATGTTTTATCAGTAACTCCGCTTTTGGGATATTTCCCTTTTGAGCCATATCATGCAGCAGGGTTACCCGGTGCCAGCTCATCACATTGGGGTCCATGCCATTTTCCATCAAAAAAACAGCCGGTTCGTAATGTTTAAAATAATACTCCTTGGCCCATTTTAATAGCACTGGCACCTTTGCACCATGCCTTATTAAAAGCTTTAACAAATCTATATTATTATCTTTTGCCGGCATCATCATAATGCCTTCGCCCCAAAAAAAGGTTTCATCGTGTACAAATTCAGGGTGTTGCTTTAATATATTTTCCACCAATGCCAAATCCTGCTGGTCAACGGCTGTTTCAAAATCCTTTTGTAAGGCAATTCGGTTATAGTAGATCTTTCCGTTATCTCCCGCATATTTCCAAAGCGAGGGATCGCTGTTGTATTGTTCCAGCAATCGCGCTATTTCATCGTAGCCCCTGTCTTGCGCGATAACATTAAGGGTATCCAGGAAAGGGTAAATTCGATATTTGGGATCGTGCGCACCGTTTGACAGCAGGTATTTTACCAGCTCCAAATGGCCCTCGCGCACAGCAAAATGGATGGGTGGCGTATAGTTGTATTGGGCATAGATCAATTCGGGGCAGGTATCAACAAATTGCTTTACCCTACCCAGGTCGCCATTACGGCTGGCAACAAGTATGTCCCAAACATTTGTGGTGGTTGAACTTGCACCGTTGGAAAGATCCATGCGCAGGGTGGGCTTTAGTTCGTTTGGCGGTATCATATAGCTAATTTATGGCTTTTCAACAATACGTTGAATACTATATTTGCCATCATCCATCCATCGCTTACTTTTGTACCCATGTTATTAGCCAGGTATCAGCACGATTATTTAGAAGCCGGTTGCGATGAAGCGGGACGCGGTTGCCTGGCTGGGCCGGTGTTTGCCGCGGCGGTTATCCTATCGCCCGATTTTGACCATCATTTGCTGAACGATTCTAAAAAACTCACAGAAACCGACCGTTACCAGCTGCGCCCGGAAATTGAGGAAAAGGCCATTGCCTATGCCGTAGCATCGGTTGATAATTTAGAGATAGACCAGATCAATATCCTTAACGCCTCCTTTTTGGCCATGCACCGGGCATTAGATCTGCTGCACCTGCAGCCGGAGTTCCTGATCATTGATGGTAACCGTTTTAACAAATACAAAACCGTTCCGCATGCCTGTATTGTGGAGGGGGATGGTAAATACTTCAGCATAGCGGCGGCATCTATCCTGGCTAAAACCTACCGGGATGATTATATGAAAAAAATTGCCGCAGAACACCCCGAGTACGACTGGCACAGCAACAAGGGTTACCCCACCATTAAACACCGCGAAACGGTGATACAGCTGGGCTATACCCCCTATCACCGGCGCACTTTCCGCGTGAGCGACCCGCAATTAAGTATTTTTTAAAATCCTTTGATTGCGCGCCGCAGTTAAGTATTTTTGCTATTGACCATTATAGCTCCGTTTTCGTGAAAATACTGATACTTACACATCGTGTGCCATTTCCGCAAAATGGGGGCTATCCTATTGTGGTGGGCAATACCATCAGGGGGTTGATAGATAAAGGTCACCAGGTATCGCTGGTATCGCTTAATGATCAAAAGCAAAGCGGTAAAACCGTAGCAACCGACGATCTGCTTGAAAAAATAAATTACCGATCCTATAATATCGATACCAGTATTTCTATGCTGGATGCCTTTATTAACCTGTTCGGCCAGCACTCGGCCAATATAGATCGTTATTACGATTCGGCCTTCGAGCGATTGCTTATACGCGAGGTGCGCAATAATACTTATGATATTATCCAGTTTGAGGGGTTGTTTGTAGCGCCTTACCTGGAAAGCGTCCGTAAAAACACCAAAGCCAGGCTGGTTTACCGCGCGCATAATATCGAGCACCAGGTTTGGGAGCGCCTGGCCCTGCAAAAAAACGATCCCATAAAGCGCTGGTTCCTGAAACTGATAGCCCGCCGTATTAAAAAATACGAACTGCAGCATTTAAACAGTTTCGACGCTATTGCCGTTTTTACCCAGCAGGATAAAAAAACCATGGAAAACTATGGCGCCAAACAAAACATTGAGGTGATCCCTGTGGGGATTAACATGGATAGCTACCTGCCCGACCCGAAAAAAATTGAATTCCCCAGCCTTTTCTTTTTAGGCTCGCTAAGCTGGATGCCTAACCGGGAGGGGATAGAGTGGTTTTTGGAGAATTTCCATAACGATTTGGTTAATGGCGAACTGCGTACGCGCTTTTACGTAGCCGGTAACGATATCCCCGAACAGTTTGACGAATATGAAGCAATGGGTAAAATATTTATCCAGGGCGAGGTGGACGACGCGCTTGAATTTGTAAACAGTAAAGCTATCATGATTGTGCCGCTGCTATCGGGCGGTGGTATGCGGGTAAAAATTGTTGAGGGTATGGCCATGCAAAAGTGCATTATATCAACCAGTTTAGGCGCCGAAGGGATTAATTATAACGATGGCGGCAATATCCTGATAGCCGATACCCGCGAAGAGTTTTTTAAGGCGATTAAACGCTGCATTGCCGACGAAGAGTTTTGTAAAAATATTGGTTTAAATGCCCGCCGCATGATAGAAAGCCAGCACGATATCCACGCCATCAGCACCCGGCTGGTGATGTTCTACAAAAAGGTATTAGCCAGCTGATTTCGGTAATTTTAATTACTTTTGCGGCAATTAAAATTATTTATGAAAAATACCGCCTTAACAGATATTCATATTAAACTGGGTGCCAAAATGGTGCCTTTTGCAGGTTACAATATGCCCGTACAATACAATGGCATTAACGCCGAGCACGAAACCGTACGTAAGTCGGTTGGTGTGTTTGATGTAAGCCACATGGGCGAGTTTATACTGAAAGGCGAAAACGCGTTAGACCTGATCCAAAAGGTGAGCAGTAACGATGCATCTAAACTATACGATGGCAAAGTGCAATACTCCTGCCTGCCTAACCAGGATGGCGGTATTGTTGATGACCTGCTGGTTTATCGGATAGATGAAAAAACCTATATGCTGGTGGTCAACGCGTCCAATATAGAGAAAGACTGGAACTGGATCTGCCAGCATAATACCATGGGTGTGGATATGAAAGATATATCCGACCGCACTTCGCTATTAGCGGTACAAGGGCCTAAAGCGGCAGAAGCATTGCAAAGCCTGACCGATACCGACCTGGGATCGATGGAGTATTACACCTTTAAAAAAGGAAAATTTGCGGGTATTGATAATGTTGTGATATCGGCCACGGGCTATACCGGCGCCGGGGGTTTTGAGCTATATGTTGATAACGACCATGCCGAAGCCTTATGGACTGCCGTATTTAAAGCCGGCGAACCTTTTGGGATTAAGCCTATTGGTTTAGGCGCGCGCGATACCCTGCGTTTAGAAATGGGTTTTTGCCTGTATGGTAATGATATTGACGATCATACTTCCCCATTAGAAGCCGGCCTGGGCTGGGTAACCAAATTCAGCAAGGATTTTGTGAACAGCGCTAACCTGCAGCAGCAAAAAACCGACGGTATTAAACAAAAGCTGGTAGGGTTTGAAATGATAGACCGCGGCATCCCGCGCCATGATTACCCCATTGTAGATGCGGACGGCAATACCATTGGTAAAGTAACATCGGGCACACAGTCGCCATCGCTGCAAAAGGCAATTGGTATGGGTTATGTGAAAAATGAGTTTGCCAAAGAAGGGTCGGACATTTATATCCTGATCCGCGATAATAAGATCAAGGCTAAAGTGGTAAAACCGCCTTTTTATAAATAAGATATTTTAATTTTCAACAATTTCTCCGGCCACTAAAAGAGGCGGCAGATAAAGATGATGGGGCTTATTCTTCCATTCACCGGAGATGCGGCTTGCGCCACAAAACAATGCGCCATACTACCTCCCCGCTCAATAGCGCGGCAATAGCAAACAATGCCGGTTTCAGCGCTTGCGACATGGATGAGAGCACCCCGCTGAGCGCCACCGTATAAATACCGAACGGTAGTATCAGCAACGCACAAAGCCAGCGGGTATTCAGTGGTATTTTAAACGGACGGAGCCGGCCAGGCTCGTCGATCCGCATTTTTATCAGCGCGATATACTCCAGGAACAGGCCCGCGCCGTAAACCGTTACATCGATAATGATCAGATCGCCAAAACTCCAGAAACACATCAGGCTAATCAATACCGAGCAAACAATAATGGAGATATAAGGCGTATTAAAACGGGGATGCAGGATGTGTAATTTGGCGGGCAAAAATTCATCATCGGCCATTACCTGAGGCAGGCGCGATACGGCTAACAAGTTGGCAATATATAAGCCCAGCGTACTGGCTAAACCG
This sequence comes from Mucilaginibacter sp. GW821-FHT07H05, assembly GCF_059418485.1. Lineage (NCBI taxonomy): Bacteria > Pseudomonadati > Bacteroidota > Sphingobacteriia > Sphingobacteriales > Sphingobacteriaceae > Mucilaginibacter > Mucilaginibacter sp. GW821-FHT07H05. The sequence continues at coordinate 737,381 of NZ_JBWKPY010000002.1, read as the reverse complement.
GCAATAGCAATAATGGTTCCCAACCAGCGCCCATTGACGAGTACGCCTAAAGCGGGGAGGCCTTCATCGGCAAAAGTTTGATAGTTAATACCCGATAGCTGCGCGGTGACGATCACCCCGAAATAAATAACCATCACTAAAATAAACGCCGCAAATACCGAGATAAAATAAGAGCGTTCGGGTTTCTCTACTTCTTCGGCATAGGTGGTTACATTATCCCAGCCAAAGCAATTCCACATCACCGTATAAATACCCAGGCCCAGCGAGGGATACGAAATACCCTTCAGGGATGGCGAAGGCAGCAGGAAGCTACCGGTATGGTGTTGTGCAAACACCGCGAAAAGGATAATAAAGGGCAATATCACCACAACACTTAAAGCCACGGCTACCCTGCCCACAGGAACGATCCCCCAGATATTCAGCGCGGCCGATGCCCAGATAATAATGAGGCAAACCGGGATCTTATAAAGCGCTATCCCCGGGAAAAAGAAAGCGGCGTATTGGATAAACAAGACAGGATATATGGCCAGATCGGCAAAGGTATAGAGCCAGGTCCACCAACCCTCGTAAAAACCCCAGCGTTTACCCAGCGCGTGCTTTACCCATTGGTAGTAGCCGCCGGTTACGGGCATCATGCCGTTCAGCTCCAGCACGGTAAATATGGCGGGGATATCCCACAGGATGGGTGTAACAAGCAGCAGTAATAAAGCGCCATGTTCGCGCGCGTAACCTAAAAGGGGCTCTAACCCGTAAGGACCACCGGATACGGTAAAGAAGATAACCGCTATCAGCTGCAGCGGCTTTATTTTACGGTATTTTTTTGTGGCAGGCATTTAGTGCCCGAAAAATAAGAATATTTGGGTTAATATTAAGGGGGTTATTGCTATAGGTGAAAAACCATGTCATTTCGATAGAGCAGCGGCGGGACTGTGTGAAGGGGCGAAAGAGAAATCTTCTACGGTTTGCTTATCGCAGGTATAAGATTTCTCCTCACTCCCAATACACCGCCTCCACGTTCGTCGAAATGACACGGTGTAATATTAGCTACGCGATTACTCAATGACAATTATTTCAACGCCTCATAAATCTCGGCCGTAAGCAAGCCGCTGCCGCCGCCGTAATGCTGTATAAATCGCACATCGGGGTTAAGGGATAAAAAAACAGGCTTCAACCTGTTTTCCGATTGCTCATCCATGCCGCTGCCTAACAGCACTACATCAAAGCGGGCTTCGGTAAAAAGAGTTAAGGCCTGTTGTTCGTTGGCCGCGCCGATGCCGTTCCATCCGGGGTTATTATTGATGAGCCGCAAAACGGTTTCCAATATCTCCGGGTGACTGCACACGGCCAGTATCTCTGTCTTTTTCATTAATATTTAAATTCCATGGGCACTTCCATCAGCAAAAATTCGGCATCGGTTTCGGCGGTGATGGTAAATTTACCGGTATCCCAAATGCCGTAACCATCGCGGGTGTTCAGTAGTTGATCGTCTACTTTTACATCGCCTTTTAAAACAAATACGTATACGCCGTTACCTTCGCCCTTGATGGTGTATTCGGTGCTTATCCCTTTATCAAAATTACCCAGATGGAACCAGGCATTCTGGTAGATCCATACACCGGCATCATCCGGGTTGGGCGATAAGATCTGCTGTAAGCGGTTATGCCTATCGGCGGGATCAAGGGTTACCTGGTCGTAACGTGGTTCCACATTGCGTTTGTTAGGGAATACCCAGATCTGCAAAAACTTAACGGCCTCGCTGGCGTGCTGGTTATACTCGCTGTGATAAATGCCGGTGCCGGCGCTCATGGCCTGTATGTCGCCATGTTTAATAACGGCGGTATTGCCCATACTGTCTTTATGTTCCAGGTCGCCTTCCAGCGGGATGGAAATGATCTCCATGTTATCGTGCGGGTGTTTGCCAAAGCCGCCTCCGCCTAAAACGGTATCGTCGTTCAGCACACGCAATGCGCCAAAATGGATTCTTGCGGGGTTATAATATCCGCCAAAACTAAATGATTGGTGACTCTTCAGCCAGCCATGGTCTGCAAAACCACGGGTGTCGGCTTTATGTAATACGGTGTTAGCCATGATTGATTTTCTCCTTTTTTTGTTTTTGTTGATACAAATTTACGGCGGCTGGGGGCGGAAAAAGATGATGTAGGTCAAGAAAGCAGGCCGGTGAAAGAGGGCTATACCCCGTTAGGGGTTCAAGGTTTGTAGCGATGAAATACATGTATTTAACAACCCCATAGGGGTTTAATGTTTGTTAAATGTCCGAAATAAAACCTTGCGCCCCTGACGGGGTGCTGACAAGGGGCGTATTTGTCGCTACAAACCTTGAACCCCTGACGGGGTATCATCGCATTACGATTTGTGTCCTCACAGGAGCCTCATCGGATAGAGCAAAACTGCATTTGAGAAACCCGTCTGTTCAGGCAAACCAAAACCAATAACTTATCGTTATATTTATATATGAATAAGTTCAGGCAAATTACCCTCGTCATCAGCATGTTGTGCGGCTGTTTAACGGCCTACGCCCAACCGGCATTTAAGGGTGGCGAGCAAGCCTTAAGCGCCTTCCTGAAAGATCATATCATCTACCCCGAATTTTCATCGAAAAACTGCATCGAGGCCAGCATACAGGTAAGCTTTAGGGTTGATAAAAACGGCAGGGTTAGCCATGTAAGGGCCAGCAAGGGCCTGGGTATTGATTTGGATGACGAAGCCGTACGTGTTGTAAAAATGACCAGCGGCAAATGGACGCTTCCTGCCGGTATTGAAGCCGTGAACTATATGCTGCCCATCCGTTTTACACCCGATTATACGCATTGCACCACCGCCACACAAATGAGCATCAACCAGGCCATTACCGCCTACAAATCCCGGCAGGAGCTGGAGAACGCCGTAACCAATTATTACGAAAACAAATATGCCGGCAAAGCCGATACTACCAAGCAAGGCTATATAGACGCCCTGAAAAAGCAATTGGGTTTTGACGATGAGTTGATTGACGACGTATTGAAACAGGCATCGGCCAAGCTTAAACAAGGCGACAGTGAAGGCGCCTGCACCGATTGGAAATTTATCCGCAACATAGGCAGCGATAGGGCTGATGGTTTTATTGCGCGGTATTGTAAGTAATATTTAGGGTGTCATTTCGAACGATAGTGAGAAATCTTATACGTGCGATACGTGTTCCGTATAAGATTTTTTCCCTCCGGTCAAGAGATAGTTCTCTCTCACCCCATTTCACAAGTCAGCCCTGTTCGTTCGAAATGACAATACGGGAAGTGCATTTTTCCTATCTTTATCCCGTTTATGAACCAGCAAACCAATCCTGTTTATTTTAAGTGGCTTTATGTTTTAATAGCGCTGGCCGTGCTGGTCAATTTCAGCGCTTTGTTTGTGACCATTATTGGTCCGGATGGTACCTTTTACGCGGGTATTGCCAAAACCATCGTACAAAAACACGACTACGTAAACCTGTACGCGCAGGGCAAGGAGTTTTTAGATAAGCCGCATTTCCCGTTTTGGGTAACGGCTTTGTTTTTCGAGGTGTTTGGCTTCCAAACCTGGGCCTATAAGCTGCCGGGGATCCTGTTCCTGATGATGGGCGCGGTATATACTTACCAATTTTCCAAAAAGTTGTATAACCAGGAGATCGCTTTATGGTCGGTGCTGATCCTGCTGACTGCCGAGCATATCATTATCTCCAATAACGATGTCCGCGCCGAGCCGTATTTAACAGGGTTGATCATTGCTTCCATTTATCATTTTTATATCGCTTATACCCGTAATAACTACTGGCAGCTTTTATGGGGCTGTATCTTCGCGGCGCTTTCCATCATGACCAAGGGCATGTTTGCCATTATCCCTATCGGCGGCGCTATTGCGGGGCATTTGTTTATTACCAAGCAATGGAAACAGCTTTTCCATCTGCGCTGGCTGCTGGCTATTTTGCTTACCGCGATATTTATACTGCCCGAAATTTATTGCCTGTATCAGCAATTTGATTTGCACCCCGAGAAGCTGATCTTCGATAGGCACCAGGTATCTGGCATTAAATTCTTTTTTTGGGATAGCCAGTTCGGGCGTTTCTTTAACACCGGTCCCATCAAAGGCAGCGGCGATCCTTTCTTTTTTGTACATACGCTGGCCTGGGCATTTCTGCCCTGGTCGCTGCTGCTTTTCGCGGCCATATATCAGTCTGTCAAAAAGCAGGCTCAAAATGTAACCAACAGCCAATGGTATTGCCTCTGCGGGTCGCTGCTTACCTTCCTGGTGTTTTCGGCATCCAAATTCCAGTTGCCTTATTATTTAAATATCGTGTTCCCGCTTTTCGCTATTCAGCTGGCGGCTTATTTGTACAATCTGCAATCAACCAAAAGTAAATACGCGGTACAAAGGGTGCAATCGGTAGTGATTGTTTTAATGTTGCTGATCATTATCGCGCTGGCTTATTTCTTCAGGCCTAATCATAGCTGGCCTATACTGATCCTCATTGCACTAATGAGCATTTTAATCATGTCTATCCCCAAACACTTGGGCATCGGCGATATCCGTAAAACCATCATCCGGTCGGTTATAGCGGCCTTTGTGGTTAATCTATATCTTAGCCTTTCGTTTTATCCCTCATTGCTGCATTACCAGGGCGGCAGCGAGGCGGCATTTTATATCAACCAACAAAACACCGGTAATTACCCCGTAGCCATCACCAGTAATGAATATAATTTCCCCTTAGATTTTTATATCCGCGGCAGGTTAATCCCTGTTGATCAGGGCGGCGCCGGACCTATCCCGCAGAAGCCATTCTACCTGTTCGGCAATCCCACGGTAATTAAAAGCCTGGCTGATAAGGGCTGGCATATAGAGCCCGTAAAATCATTCGATAATTACTGGATCTCGATGCTGAAGCCGAAGTTTTTAAACAGCAAAACACGCAGGGAGGCATTGGATACGGTGCGGGTGGTGTTAGTGCGATAGTTATTCCCAATATTGTCACTGCGAGGAGCGGCCCAGGCATGTGTGTTGGGGCGACGTGGCAATCTCGTCGTAAGTATATCGTGAAGTATAGCTACGAGATTATTAATGATGTGTTTGTTTTCAAAGGAATTAATGAGCTCCCTTTGGTCGGTTGTCCACGCTATCGCTCGCAATGACAAATTATTTATATTAATTCTATCATCACCCTTACCTCATTCTGCTCCACACCTAAAGGCACGGCCTCAAAGCCCGGAACAAAATTGAATATCCGTCCATTGGTGGCAGGCAATTGCTGCAGGGGCTGATCGGAGCTTAGTTTTACTATGCCGCCCTCGCGGTTAATTTGCAGGGTTTTGTGGTTGAGGGTCACTACTTTCTCGCTTGATTTGGCGATCACCGGGATAATGATCTTGATCAGGCTTTCGGCTTGCAGTAGGTTATGTTTAAAATGGAGGGATACTCGTGTATCTGTAAACTCATAGGTTACCTCGCAATCAACAGTGCCCGTTGCCGGTTCTTTTTGGTCCCTATCCACCAGTTTGGATATGGTTTTAATGATGATCTTATCGCCATCCTCGCGCGCGGTGATGGCCGCTTCATGATCGCTGATGTTCATGTACAGGTGCCCGTCCAGGTGCATCTCAATACGCGGGGTTAGCGGCATAGCATGCGGGTCTGTTTCGGCCTGCTGGTTGCCGGCCTCCACCATTTGGTATTCGTTCATGCTGGCGCAAAGGATGGGGCCTGTTTTTTTGTGCCAAAGCATGGTAAGGGCGCCGCCCGTGGCATGGCCATTAGGGGTGTGCTTATAATCGCGGTCATACCCGGTAACGGTTGCCCTGAAAGCGCCCTTAGCTACCAGCCAGGTTTGTATATCGCCGAAAGCACGCAGGCCATACGCTTTTACCCGCGGCAGGCTTACCAGCATTAGATTCAGTTTGGTTTGCGGATGCTGCAGCATATTAACCAGCGCCTTAATATGGGTAAAGGTATGGTGTACGCAAACCTGTACGCCATGCGCGGCAAAATGCGGGCCGCCCTGCAACAGGCCGTTTACGGTAAGGCTTTGCATCAGCTGCGTATTCATTAAGGCTACCCGGTAAAAGCGCGGGTCGCGGTCGGCCAATAAGGCATAGGCGGTTTGGCAGCCATCAGACGTACGGCTGCCCCAGTAGGTCCATTTGTAATTGCGGGTACCCCAGCTGTTATCCCAGGCGCCATCGGGCAGCATCAGTTCCATGTGAGTTTGCAGGGAACGGGTTACGGCTTGTAAAACCTCCTCGTCCTTAGTCAGCAAACCATATTGTACCAGGGCCGGCAGCGATTCCTCCACATTATAGCCCAGATCGACAGAGAAGCAACCTTTTTTGCTGGCCTCGTAGTATGGGTCGCCTTCGCCCTTTAAAAAACCATCTTTAGGCGTGATAAACGCTAAGGCCTGGTGCGCCAGTTCGCGTCCCTTTGTGGTAAACTTCGGCTCGTTTAAAATCTCGCCCAACAGGGCTAAGCAATACGACCCTGAAATAGGATAATTAATATTGCCGAAGTTGATATTAAACGTATCGTAAATAAAATCTCCGGCCTTTTTCAAACGCGCCGTTAATTCGGCCTTAAAAGCCGGGGCCATCAGTTCGCCGTGATGCTTCAGGGTTTCGCCCAGTGCTATCGACATAAATACGGTAGTGCCTTTCCACGATCCTTTAACCGGTTCGTTCAGCCACGACCCATCGGGCTGACTCACGCGGCGCTCTATCCAGCGGTAAAGCAGCAGGGCGGCATCGGTATAGCGGCTGTCTTTAGTTTGGGCCGCCATGTAAAAGAAGGGATAAATAGCATCGCCTACGCGGCCATGCACCGCTTTATCGGCCGGGCACCAAATGCCGCCGTAATCATCAACGCGACGTTGATCGGTGATCTGCATTTTAAGCAAAGCTTCGGCCCATTGCTGTACCAGCAGCCTGCCGTTGGTATACAGCGTATATTCCGTTTCATCCGATGCTGAAGCGTTGCTTAACCGCAAAGCGCCCGTAAACAGGGCGCCGGCCATAGCCGATGTTTTGATAAAATGACGGCGGGTGATATCCTGGTTCATCAGATGGGGTAAATTGGTTAGGTAATATGAGCATTTAAGCCCATTAAACAGAACTATCGCGTTAGCTATTTATGCTGTTTACTATTCCATAATCAATCCCGATCAGCCTGTTATAAACACCTACATCCCTTTCTGTATGGCGCTGATGGCGACATCCTGGATCCGGCCGCGGATTTGCAGGCTGCTTAGCCTGTCGCTTACCTTGGGGTTTACCCGGTTAGACAGAAAGATGTATACCATATTGGTTTTCGGGTCGACCCAAAAGCAGGTGCCGGTATAACCGGTATGCCCAAAGGTAGAGGGCGTAGCCAGTTCGGATGGATAATGCTTGCTTACTTCCGGGTCCCAGCGGTCGAAGCCTAGGCCGCGGCGGCTCACATCCGATTGTTTGGCGGTGAACAGGTCGACGGTTTCGGGTTCCAAATATTTGGTGCCGCCATAGCTGCCCCTGTTCAGGATCATCTGGTACAGGATGGCCAGGTCATTTGCGCTGGAAAATAATCCGGCGTGACCGGATACGCCACCCATCATGCCCGCACCCTGATCATGCACATAGCCGATCAGTAAACTATGGCGAAAGGTTTCATCATTTTCGGTCGGGATAATACGGTCCTTAGGAAAACGCAGCAGGGGCAAAAAGCCGGCGGTTTGCATCCCCAGCGGATTGTAAAAATGCTGCTGCACATACACATTAAGCGGCGTGGCGGTAATGGTTTCCACCACTTCCTTCATCATATACATGCTTACATCGCTGTATACATATTTGCCGCGCGTACGCATGGGCGAGGCCAGCATGCTGGGCCAGGTGATATTTTTAAAGTAATCCTTCCGCAAAAAAAAGTTCTCGGATATTTTGGTTGGGAATATAGCCGATGAATCGTGACTGGTGTTAACCGGCTGCAGCTTTTCCCAGGTGGCCACATCGGGTACCAGGCCGGCCTGATGGGTGAGCAGCTCGCGCATTTTAATGTTGTTCTTATCGCTGTTACGGGCGGTGGCAATATAGCTGCCCAGGGTTGAATCCAGGCCCAGCTTACCCTGGTCGTACAGTTGCATGACCTCCATAGTAGTAGCCGATACTTTGGTAACCGATGCCAGGTCGAAGATGTCGTCGAGTTTATCGGGCTGTGTATTTTGATAGGTATGGTAGCCGTAGGCTTTGTTGAAGATCACTTTTCCATCCTTGGCAATCAGTACAACGCAGCCGGGTGTGGCATGCTCGCGGATGGCTTCGGCTGCAACTTTATCAATGCCGTTCAGGTTATCGGCGTTAACGCCGGCATCCTCGGGCACGGTATATTGCAGGCGGGTTTTAACGGTAGTAGCCCCGCTGCCCGCGGTATATTGTGTTGAAAATGTTTTAGGGAGTTTTTGCGTGATGGCTACACCGCCAAACACCGCCTGCGCGCAAAATGACGCGGATACCGGCGTAAGCTTCTCCGACCAGATAATGGGGACGGTAACATTGTTGAGCCGGGCAAGACTGCTGCCATTGCCAAACAGTACGACTACGATGTTTTTTATCTTTTGCGTGATGCTGATAAAACTGACGATCTGCGGGTTGCTCAGATCGGCCTCGGATAACTCCAGGATGATGGTATTATACATCTTCAAATCATCCGATAGGTTGTTGATATTCTTCAGGCCAATATATTCGGCGCCGCTAAAGGCATCCACACGGGTATATTTATTCAGCAGGCTATCAAAAGGAGCGGCAAAGGGGTACAGAAAATGTACGCTGGCTATTTTTGCCTGATCAAGGTTTTGAATGGGAACCAGGTTTTGCCGATTGTTTAACAGTACGGTTGAATTGGCTACCTGCTGCTGATCTTTAACAAACTTCATGTTTTGCTGGTGCGGAGATTGGGCACAGGCAAAATGGAACAACACTAACATACATCCCATCATGGGAAACGCTCCCCATTTATTTTTTCTCATAAACTTTCTCTCCATTTACATAAGTACTCAGCACCTTTACCTTTGGTATTTCGGAGCCTTTTATTTTCATAATATCCTTGTCCAGTATCACAAAGTCGGCGTATTTACCGGCTTCTATACTCCCCTTTTCCTTTTCTTCAAAGTTGGATTTAGCCGCCCAGATGGTCATGCCCTTTAATGCTTCGGTGCGCGTTAAGGCATTGTTCATCTGGAAGCCCCCGGCCGGGAACCCTTTCAGGTCCTTGCGGATAACCGCGGCATAAAAAGTATATATGGGGTTAATATCCTCTACCGGGAAATCGGTGCCGACAGGCATCCAGCCGTTTTCGCCCAGCAGGCGTTTATAAGCGTAAGCTGTTTTTATACGCTGCGGGCCCAGGCGTTGCCCGGCCCAGTACATATCTGATGTGGCATGGGCGGGTTGTACCGACGGAATAACACTGTAATCCATAAAATAATGCACATCATCGGTGGCTATCACCTGCGCGTGCTCAATTCGCCAGCGGCGGTCGTTGCGGCCTTTCAGCATTTTGCCGTATATTTTAAGGATAACGCGGTTGGCCGAATCGCCGATGGCATGGGTACACATCTGGAAACCCTTATCATAAATCTTCTGCGCCACCTCCTCAAAATGTTTCTGATCGCTTAGCAGGAAGCCCTTCCAATTTTTCTGATCGCTGTAATCCTGCAAAAGGCAGGCCCCTCGAGATCCCAGCGCGCCATCAGCATAAACCTTAAACGAGCGCACATTTAAGCCGGGTGTTTTAAATACGCCGCGTTTAAACAGGTAATCATAGTTCTCGGGTTTGTCAGACAGCATAACATACATGCGCATTTTAAACAATCCCTTGTGCTGCAGCTGGGCAATGGTATTTACCATGGGGAAATCAAGCCCGCAGTCGTCAACAGTAGTTAAGCCAACAGCAAAGCAATTGCGTTGCGCGTCGATAAAGGCCTCCTGGGTAAGCTGCTCGCTGGGTATCGGTATTTTGCGCTTTACAATGCCAACCGCGTTATCTACCAAAACCCCGGTCAGTTTGCCCTTAATGGTTTCTATTTCTCCCCCGTTAATGGTTTGCCCGGGTTTAATGCCCGCTATGTTTAAAGCCGCCTGATTAACGATGGCCGCATGCCCGTCAATCCTTGTTAAAATTACAGGGCGTACCGGGAACAGCGAATCCAGCTTGCTTTTTTCAGGAAATTTTTTGTTTTTCCAGTCGTTTTGGTCCCAGCCGCGGCCCACAATCCAGCCCTCGGTGTTATGGCGGGCATATTCCTTTACGGTATCAACAATGGCGTTCCAGCTTTGGGTGCCTACCAGGTTGGCCGTTTGCAGGTTTAATCCATAATTATAAAAATGAGTGTGCGCATCAATAAAGCCGGGATATATGGCTTTGCCGCCGGCATTAACAACGGTTTTTGCGTAATAGATCTTTTCCAGGCTATCGGCTTTGCCTACCGCTAAAATTTTTCCGCCTTTTACCACAAAAGCATCTGCCGTCGCAAACTGAGTGTTAACCGTGTAGACCAGGCCGTTTTTGACCAGCAGGTCGGCATTGTATTCTTTTTGCTGGCAGGACGTTATGACTGTAATCAGCAATAGTGGCAGTATTTTTCTCATAAGGCAGATGTGGCACAAAGATGTATGGATACTAAATTGTAATGCTATATACAATTAACTAACCGTAAAGTTATGGGTTCAAATATTTAATTTAGCATCGAAAACGAAATTGAAGGGAAATTTTTACATGGCGGATATTATACAACTTTTACCGGATGCAGTTGCTAACCAGATAGCGGCAGGCGAAGTTGTGCAACGCCCGGCATCGGCTGTGAAGGAATTGGTGGAGAATGCCATTGATGCCGGGGCTGATAAAATACAGCTGATATTAAAGGATGCCGGCAAGGCGCTGATACAGGTAATAGACAACGGCTGCGGCATGAGCGTTACCGATGCCCGCATGTGCTTTGAACGCCATGCCACCTCCAAGATCCGCAAGGCCGACGACCTGTTTGCCATCCGTACTATGGGGTTCCGGGGCGAGGCTATGGCATCTATTGCCGCTATTGCGCAGGTTGAATTAAAAACCCGCCGGCATGATGATGAACTGGGCACCAGCATATTAATAGAAGGTTCGGAGGTGATTAAGCAGGAGCCATGCTCGTGCAATGCGGGCACCTCTATCTCCATTAAAAACCTGTTTTACAATACCCCCGCCAGGCGCAACTTTTTAAAGGGTAACCCGGTTGAAACGCGCCATATTATTGATGAGTTTCAGCGGATAGCGCTGGCTAATCCCAACGTGTTTTTTACCATGCACCACGATGGGCAGGAAGTGTACCACCTGCCGGCCGCGCCGCTGAAGCAGCGCATCATCCACCTGTTGGGCAATAATTACAACCAGCGCCTGGTGCCGGTAGAGGAAGATACATCCATTATTAAACTGCATGGCTATGTAGGCAAGCCTGAGTTTGCCCGGCGTACCCGTGGCGAGCAATTCTTTTTTGTGAACAACCGTTTTATTAAGGATGCTTATCTGAATCACGCGGTACTGACGGCGTTTGAAGAGTTACTGCCCGATGAAAGCTATCCGTTGTATGTGCTGTTCATTGACATCGATCCATCGCGCATTGATATTAACGTGCATCCTACCAAAACCGAAATTAAGTACCAGGATGATAAGGCTATTTATGCGATCATCCGCTCGGCGGTAAAACGCGCGCTGGGTAAATACAACATTACGCCAAGTCTGGATTTTGAGATCGACAACAACATCCAGCACATGATTACCCCGGTTGCGCTGGAAGACATAGTGGCGCCAAGTATCAGTTTTAACCCCAATTTTAACCCATTTATTAAGGATAACAAGGGCAGTGGTATTACCCCTGCGCCAGGTTACAGCGGCGGTTCGGGCTATCAAAAAAACGCTATCCCAACTAACTGGGATACGCTGTACGAGATCAGCAAAAAAGAAACCGACACACAACATGCACTGGATATAGAAACAGAACAGATAAGTGTTGATGAGCAGTTGGTGAACAAACCCAGCGAGCGGCAACTGTTCCAGATCCATAACCGGTTTATCCTGTCGCAGATCAAATCGGGCTTTATGCTGATCAGTCAGCAAGCCGCGCACGAACGGATCTTATACGAACGGTTTTTGCACCAGCTGGAAAACCACTCGGGCGTAAGCCAGCAAAGCCTGTTCCCCCAAACGGTGACGCTCAACAGCAGCGATTTTGAATTATTGAAAGAGCTGTTGCCAGATATCCGCGCCCTGGGTTTTGATATCCGCGAGTTTGGCCCAAACAGTGTAGTGGTGGATGGCGTTCCCGCCGATTTGAACAGCAGCAGCGAACATGCCCTGCTGGAGCATTTACTGGAAGGCTTTAAAAACAACATGGCCATTTTAAAGTTGGATAAACGGGATAACCTGGCCCGTGCGCTGGCCCGAAACGCGGCCATTAAAGCAGGTACATCGCTATCTTTAGAAGAAATGAATGTGCTGATAGACCAGCTTTTTGCCTGCCAGATGCCTAACCTGGCGCTGAACGGCAAACCGGTGATCAGTACCTTTAATATGAATGAATTATTAGACCGGTTTGAGAAATAACCGAAGGTTTTATTATATATATGATACAAAATCCATTTGCCAACCTAACGCCGGTTGTAAAAAACCTGCTGATCATTAATGTTATATTTTATATAGCCTCCTATGTTTTAGGCCATGCCGGCATTTTGAATATGGACCGATGGTTGGCTGCATATTATCCCGATTCGCCCAACTTTAGATTATGGCAAATTGTGAGTTACATGTTTATGCATGGCGGCTTGTGGCATATCCTGTTTAATATGATCGCGCTGGTTTCATTTGGCCCAATTATAGAACAAACCATAGGAGAAAAAAGGTTTTTAAGCTTTTATTTTATATGTGGTATTGGCGCGCTATTTTGCCAAATACTGGTACAGGCTTTTGAGGTGCATGCCATTACGGGGCATTTAACCATCCCCGGTATCAATTCGGAAAATATGGCTACTTATCAGCCTTATATGGGCTATCCCGAAGCAAAGGTTATGAAATTAGCGGGCATTTATAACAGCGGTCTGGTTGGCGCATCAGGCGCGGTATTTGGGGTACTGATTGCCTTTGCCATGCTTTATCCTAATTTAGAGTTGATGGTGATGCCTATCCCGGTGCCTGTTAAAGCCAAGTTTTTAGTGCCTATTTATATTGTTATTGAATTGGTTTTAGGCGTAGGCCAGTTTGCCGGCGATTCTGTAGCGCATTTCGCGCACTTAGGCGGGGCCCTTGTTGGATTTATTGTCATAAAAGCATGGGGATATCATCAACGGGACAACTTTTATTAAATTGAAGGGTTATATTTACTACAGCATAATTACATGAGCACCTTGTGGAAAGATATCCGTTATAAAATGCTGCACTCGGGCAGTAAGCTTGGGCTGCTTATTGGTATTAATATCATTGTGTTCTTAGTGATATCGGTCCCGCCGGTTTTTGAGCAGTTGTTTTTTAGAAGCAACCATATCGGGGCGTTTATAGATGAATATTTTGAGCTGCCCGCGCATTTAAAAACACTTGCCACGCACTTTTGGACGCCCCTTACCTATATGTTTATGCATAGCGGGGTTTTGCATATCCTGTTTAATATGCTATGGCTTTACTGGATGGGGCAGATATTTGAAGAATACCTGGGTAACAAGCGCACGGTTACCTTATATATTTTAGGCGGGCTTGCCGGGGCCTTGTTTTTTATAGCAGGCATTAACCTGATCCCGTTTTTTGCTGATGCCGGGTGGCAAAGTGCAACCGTTGTAGGCGCATCGGCCAGTGTAATGGCCATTGTGATTGCTACTGCTACACTATTGCCCAATTACGAGATATTTTTAATGTTCCTGGGGCCGGTTAAACTAAAATGGCTGGCCCTGTTTTATGTGGTTATTGATTTTTTAGGTACGGTTGGCCCAAATGCCGGTGGCGAACTGGCGCACTTAGGCGGCATCCTTATCGGCTTTGTTTATATTAAACAATTACAAAAAGGAAACGATTGGAGTAAACCAATTAATCAGATTTTTATACCCAAAACCAAAATAAAAGTTGTGGCAGGTGGTGGTAACGACGATAAAAGATCATCGTTACCCAGGCAGGATGAGGTTGACCGTATACTGGATAAAATATCGCAAAGCGGATACGATAGTTTAAACAAACAAGAAAAAGAAACCCTTTTCCGCGCCAGCAATAATGACCGGTAAAAAAAACGGCCTTACCTTTTTTGATAAATTAATGCTGTGGCTTAATTATGCCCTGGCCGCCGCTTTGCTTATTGGTTACCTGGCGCCGGTGGTTGACCCGCGTAAGCTGTGGATCATTGCTTTTTTTGGACTGGCCTATCCCCCTGTTTTTTTAGCGAACCTGCTGTTTATTGTTTACTGGTTGTTTAGAAGAAGCCGGTGGGCTTTGTTATCATTAGTTTGTATCCTGATCGGGTGGAAAACCCTGAATAGTAACATAGGGCTTAGGCTGCCGGTTAAAAAAGTAGAACATAGGGATAGCGGCATGCTGCGCGTAATGAATTATAATGTGCATATGTTTAAAATTTACGGCAGTATTAACGATGTAGTAACTAAACATACTATACTTGAATTGATAGGGCACGAACAGCCCGATATAATTGGCTTCGAAGAGTTTTTTTCCAGAAAAAAAGGCGAATACGCCCTTGTTGATTCTATCAAAAACGTGCTAAAAACCGATCAATGCTATTTTCAACCTTTTATGTCTAATGATTTTGAGGGAATTGGCATGGCGGTTTTTTCTAAATATCCAATTGTAAACAAAGGCATTGTGTGGCTAAATCAGGAACATAAAAACCTAAATCAGTGTATTTATATTGATGTTAAAAAGAACAACAAAATCATACGCATGTATGTCATCCACCTGCAGTCTATCAGTTTTGATCCGCAGGATTATAAATCTTTTGTAGACGCATCAAAACAAGGCAAGGCAGATATGCATGGGTTTCGCCGTATTGGGAGTAAATTAAAACAAGCCTTTTTAAGCCGCAGCCAGCAGGTGACTATATTTAAGGAGCATATATCAGGCTGTCCCTATCCTTATATGATTATCGGCGATTTTAACGATACCCCTTCTTCGTACGCGGTAAATCAAATGTCAAAAGGCTTAAAAAATGCTTTCAGGGAAAAAGGATCGGGCCTGGGGCGCACCTATAACGGCGATGTCCCCAATTATCAGATAGATTATATTTTAACCAGCCAGCAATTTGATGTGCTTACTTATGGGGTTATCCGTAAAAAAGCATCCGACCATTATCCGGTGTATAGTGATCTGCGGTTAAGACCATAGCCGATGGCCCATAGTCCATAGTTTTCGTATCGTAAAAATTGTCATGGTCTATGGACTATCGGCCATGGACCACCTCGCACTAATTAGAAAATTCTGTAAGTTTGCGCACATGGAACAAAATATATTTGTTTACAATACTTTAACCCGTACTAAAGAATTATTTAAGCCGCTTAATGCCCCTAATGTAGGCATGTATGTGTGCGGCCCAACTGTTTACAGCGATGCCCACATGGGGAATTGCCGTACCTATATATCTTTCGATCTGATTTTCCGCTATCTGAGCCATGTTGGTTACAAGGTGCGTTATGTGCGTAATATTACCGATGCCGGCCACCTGGAAGGCGATGCTGACGAAGGCGAGGATAAAATTTCCAAAAAAGCCAAACTGGAACAGCTGGAGCCTATGGAAATTGTACAGCAGTATACCGTCGGGTTCCATGATGTGATGCGCGAGTTGAACACCTTGCCGCCAAGTATTGAACCAACGGCTACCGGCCATGTGATTGAACAAATAGAACTGGTGAAAGAGATATTAGCGCGCGGCTATGCTTATGAGGTTAACGGCTCGGTTTATTTTGACGTGGAGAAATATAACACCACCCAGAATTACGGCATTTTAAATGGCCGCAACCTGGACGACCTGCTCACCAACACCCGTAATCTGGGCGGACAGGATGAAAAGCGCGGCAAGCTTGATTTTGCCCTGTGGATAAAAGCCAAACCCGAGCACCTGATGAAATGGCCATCGCCCTGGGGTGTGGGTTTCCCGGGCTGGCACCTGGAATGCTCGGCCATGAGCAATAAGTATTTAGGCCATAAATTTGATATCCACGGTGGCGGTATCGATTTGGTGCCAACGCACCATACTAACGAGATTGCGCAAAACGTGGCCAGCTGCGGCCAAAACCCGGCCACCTATTGGGTGCATACCAATATGCTGACGGTTAACGGGCAAAAAATGTCAAAATCCTTAGGCAACAGTTTCCTCCCGCACGAATTGTTTAGCGGCAATAACAAAATTCTGAACAAAGGCTACAGCCCCATGACGGTGCGCTTTTTTATGCTGCAGGCGCATTACCGCAGCACGCTGGATTTTGGTAACGAGGCGATGGAGGCATCAGAAAAAGGCTTTAAACGCCTGATGAATGCCTTTGGCCTGCTGGATGGCCTGAAGGCATCGGCAGCTAACGAGGTTGATATAGCAGCCCTGCAACAGCGCTGCTATGATGCCATGAACGATGACTTTAACAGCCCGGTATTGATTGCCGAATTATTTGAAGCATCGCGCATTATTAATTCGATACATGATGGTAAGCTGAAAATTGATGCTGCCAACCTGCAATTATTGAAGGATATGATGCAAAACTTCCTGGTAGATGTTTTGGGTTTAAAAAACGAAATAGCTGCCAACGATGATCTGCCTAAAGTAATGGATATGATAGTAGACCTGCGCGGCGAGGCTAAGCGCAACAGCGATTATGCCACATCAGATAAAATAAGGGACGGGTTGCAAAAAATAGGTTTCCAGCTGAAGGACAGCAAGGATGGGACTACCTGGAACAAGATGTAATTAGCCTATAGTAAAGCACAAAGGGCGGGATATTATATACCCCGCCCTTTGTGCTTTACAGCTATTATAATCCGTTATAATAATCAAACAACTGCTTTAAACTTTCGTCGTTTTTAAAGTTTACCTTATTGGTTTTAAGGTAACTATCTATTTGCGCGGCTTTATCGGCCATTATTTCTAAAATTGCTTTTTTGTCGGGTTTAAGCAAATTCATTTGATCATCCTTTAATACATAGTAAGCTTCGATAGCTATATATTCCCGGGTTGTTGCATTAGTTCCGTAGGTTTTATTTTCCTGAATGCGTTTGGCATAATGCTTTAACAATTTTACTTTTCCGGCTGATATTACTTCATAATATGAGTTTTTGCCTTGCGCGCCAATAGCGGGAAAGCCATTTGCAAATGTTTTATGATTGATGGTAAATGTTTTAACCGGATCAGCAAAATTCATGGGCACGTCATCCTTGCCGGCAAATACCGGTATGTCGTTTTTTAGGTCGTATTTAAGCTTAATGTTGTTGTATGTCCCTTTTTCAACGCTTACGGATCCAATCGCCCAGCTATCCGCCATATAAGGTGAACCGTCAACCCCTTCATCCTTGTTTTCTTTAATGGCCTTACCTTGTATATCCTGGTAAAATTGCGCCTTTGCGGTAATACTTGCGGTAAACAACCCGATGGTTAGTACTAACCGAATAAAACTTTTCATATATAAAATGTATTTAGTTTCCCGAAAACTACTCATTTATATATAGCCAGTTGCAGGATAAGCATCCTGTGAAAATAATAGTCAGCTAAATATACAAAATTTTAAATACAGCAGATAGGTTGTAATTAATAACCTTAAAAAGGCCTGCACTATAAGGAGGGTTTAAAATAAATGATCGCACCAGGCGTTAAAACATCCGGGATATAAACACCCGTACCGCAAACAAGCCCGGCAAACATTTGTTATACTGGCGGTATTAAGCAAATGCTTTTGTAATAACATTTGCAGCTTAAAATTTATTATTAAATTGCCACACAAAATCTATAAAAACAAACAAACGCATACATCCCGGTAAAAACGGATAGTATATGATGCTATACCGTATGCAATTCAATAAACAAACATAGTCCTGAAAATGAAACGATTTATCCTATCTGCAACCGCATTGATCTT
This sequence comes from Mucilaginibacter sp. GW821-FHT07H05, assembly GCF_059418485.1. Taxonomy (NCBI): domain Bacteria; kingdom Pseudomonadati; phylum Bacteroidota; class Sphingobacteriia; order Sphingobacteriales; family Sphingobacteriaceae; genus Mucilaginibacter; species Mucilaginibacter sp. GW821-FHT07H05. The sequence goes on along the minus strand of NZ_JBWKPY010000002.1, from coordinate 719,256 downwards.
TTGCAGCACACTCCTGTTAGGCCAAAAACCCCCGATAGCTAAAATATCTACTGTGGTAAGCGCCGAGGAAAATTTTAATAAACTGGTTGCCAAAAAGGGAATTAAAGACGGGTTTTTAGCCGTTGCCGATCCCGAGGGGATTGTTTTTAAACCCGATGCCAAAAAAATAACAGAATTTTACGGCAGTATTGATAAACAACCCGGCACGTTAATCAGTAAGCCAAAATTCGCGCGGATCTCTGCCAATGGCGACCTTGCTTTTACTGCAGGTCCATACGTATACCAGAATGGCAAAAGCGACGATGATAAAGTTTATGGCGATTACGTTTCTATTTGGCATAATGATGGCGAAAACGGCTTAAAGCTGCTGATTAATTTAGGCATACAGCACCCCGAGCCCGAAGGAGCGGTTATGACCGATTTTAAAGAACCCGATACCGCAAAGCATAAAGCAGCCAGTAAAGACCCGTTTGCCGGCAAAAAAGTAATATTAGATTACGACAAAACCTTTAACTACTCGCTCAGCAGATCGGCGCTGGCCACCTACAAAGAGTTTTTAAGTCCCGAAGGCCGCTATTATTTCCCCGGCTTTGAGCCAATGACCGGCATTGATAAAACCATGAAGTTCCTGGATAATGAAGCGATCAGCATTAGTGCCGAAACGGTGAATGCCGGGCGGGCAACCAGTAATGATCTGGCTTATAGCTATGGTACCGCACGCATAAAAAAGGGCAATATTGTAAGCAACTATAATTATGTGCGCATTTGGGAAGTAGACGCTCAGCATAAATGGAACGTTTTGCTCGAGATTTTTTCGGCAGTTGAGAAATAAAAATGGCTTTAGGGCCTTTTGGTAAAACCAGGTAAGGTATTTATCCCTAAAAAAGCAGATTGCAGGATTTTAAACCCCCTGTAACCTGCTTTTTTTTATTTGCAACGCTTTTTTTATTATATTTTGAAAAATATTTATTAATTTTTTCGGTGTTTTGTGGAAAACACTTCATAAATTACCATAATTTTATAAAAACAGGGTTTAATTATATGCAGGAATCAGGCTATTTTAATAAGTACAACGCTATTGATGGCGTTTGGGACGAAATGTTTGGCGCTGATTCCAATATCCGCAATCATTACAGCAAGGTGATCAATTACCTGTCGCTGGAATCGCCGGATGAGCTGAACAAAAAAGAAGAGCTGGCCAAACGCTTATTCATGAGCCAGGGCATCACCTTTACGGTATACAACAGTGGCGAAGGGATCGAAAAGATCTTCCCGTTCGATATCATACCCCGTATTATTACTGCCGCCGAATGGGAGTTTGTAGAAAGGGGTATCAAGCAGCGCCTAACCGCGCTTAACCTTTTCCTGAAGGATGTGTATCATAACCAGTTTATTATTAAGGACGGGATAGTCCCCATTGATATTATATACTCGTGCCCGCACTTTTTGCGCGAGATGTACCAATTGCAGGTGCCTTATGATATTTATGTGCATATAGCCGGTATCGACCTGATCCGCGATCATGACGGAACGTTTTATGTGCTGGAAGATAACCTGCGCACCCCATCGGGCGTAAGCTATATGCTGGAGAACCGCGAGATCACCAAGCGCTTGTTCCCCGACCTGCTGCCGCAATGCAATGTGCGCAGCGTGACCGAATATCCGGCCTTACTGTATAAAAACCTGCTGGCGCTATCGCCAAGGCCGGTAAGCAACCCAACTATAGTATTGCTGAGCCCGGGGATATATAACTCGGCCTACTTTGAGCATACCACTTTGGCCCGCCTGATGGGTGTTGAACTGGTGGAAGGCCGCGATTTGGTAGTGGATAACCACAAGGTATACATGAAAACCACCAACGGTTTGCAGCAGGTAGATGTGATCTATCGCCGGGTGGATGATGAGTATTTAGACCCGCTGGTATTTAACCCCACCAGTATGCTGGGTGTAGCCGGGTTAATGGGCGCCTACCGCAAAGGGAACGTGGCTATTGTAAATGCTATTGGTAACGGCGTGGCCGATGATAAAGCAGTATATGTATATGTGCCGGCCATGATCAAGTATTACCTGAACGAAGAACCGATCCTGAAAAACGTACCGACCTACCAGTTGGGCAATGCCGACGAAAAGGAATATGTGTTTGCCAACATCAATAAAATGGTGGTGAAAAAAACCAACGAAAGCGGCGGTTACGGGATGCTGATGGGCCATGCATCAACCGAAGAGGAAATTGACGATTATAAAAAGGAAATATTAAAAGCCCCGCGTAATTTCATCGCGCAGCCAACCATCAGCCTTTCGGCATCGCCATGCTATATCCAGGGCGAACTGGCCCCAAGGCGGATAGACCTGCGCCCCTATGCGCTATGCGGGCCAAACGGTATTGAAATAGTACCTGGCGGACTGACCCGGGTAGCGCTGAAGGAAGGATCGCTGGTGGTAAACAGCTCGCAGGGCGGTGGCAGTAAGGATACCTGGGTGCTGGGAGAATAGGATGTCGATGGTCCATAGTCGATGGTCCATGGAAAAACGACAAGGGTCCTTATTGGGCCGCGATAAAAATTGTTAGAATAGCAAATCACTATGGACTATGGACCATGGACTATGGACTAAAAAATGTTAAGCAGAGTAGCAGCAAGTTTATATTGGAGTAGCCGTTATGTTGAGCGTAGCGATGGGTTATTGCGCATGCTGAAGATCAACTACGCGTCATCGCAGGATGCTGTGCAGGATTTTACCTGGGACCCGATGATGCGCCTGTATGCCGGTGAGGGGGATGAAGATATGGCTGCCCAATTGGGCAACGATAGCCGCGCGGTGCTGAAGTATATGATCATATCAAAGGATAATCCTAACTCCATCCTTAATATTATTACCCTGGCCCGCGAAAATGCCCGCGGTGTGCAGGAACACATTACCAAGGATCTGTGGCAATGCCTGAACGAATATTATCATACCGTAAAAGATCCCAAACTGGAACGCATGCTGCAGCGCGAAGACCCGATCAGCACGCTTGATATATTGATAAAGCAGGTAATGCTTTATTACGGAACGGTAGAGATCACGATGGAGCGCGGCGAAGGCCGCAGCTTTATGAATATTGGCAAATACCTGGAGCGGGCCATCCAGTCGGTTGATATTTTGGACACCAAATTTAATACCCTGAACGATAACCCCGATCTGCTGACCGATACCACCTACTGGAAGCACTTATTGCTATCCATCGGCGGGTATGAACTGTATTTGAAAACCTATCGCTCGGGTTTCGAGGCTAAAAATGTTTTAGAACAGGTAGCCCTGAATAACGATTTCCCCCGCTCGGTTATTTACGCGGTGAACCATATTCAGCGCTATTTCGACCGGTTGAAGGGCGATCATGAGCGCGATGATTTCCGTAAAATGTCGTTCCAGATAGGCCGCCTGCAAAGCCGTATTAAGTATAGTTCGGTAACCAGTATCCGGGCCGAAGGATTGCATCCCTATCTTACCCAGATCAGGACCGAGCTGTATGGGATAGGCAATGCCCTGAACGAGAATTATTTTGCCAATTCCTGACCGTTATAAATTATTTGAACCATGCCCGAATTTAAAATACAGCACATTACCAAATATACTTATGAAGGTTTGGTGCGCGATAGCGCCAACCAGATTATCCTGTATCCTTTGCAGGATGCTTACCAGGATGTGCTGAAGCAGGAACTGATGATTACCGGCGACCCGGTTATTGATACCTATGTTGATTATTATGGCAACCAGGTGGGCAGCTTTACGCACCGCGATCCGCATAGCCAGCTGATCATTAATTCGCAAATATGGGTTACTACCAAGCACCGCCCCTTGCCGGTTAACGATATATTCCCCGAGCAGCAGTGGAAAGATTACGAGCGCCTGCGTTATATTGTGCCCTACATTGATTTTTTGAAGCAGGAGTATTTTAACGGGCAGTCCGAATTACTTAAAATTGTTAAAAGCGAATTAAAAAAAGAAGATACCCCCTACCAGGCCATCCTGCGCTTTTGCCAATATATATATGATAATTTTGAATATATAAAAGGCGTAACCACGGTTGAAAGCACCCTGGATGATGTTTGGAAACTAAAAGCCGGTGTTTGCCAGGATTTTGCCCATATCCTGATGGTGATGCTGCGCCTGATTAATATCCCTGCCCGTTATGTAAGCGGTTACATTTGCCCTAACCACAATGGTATGCGCGGCGAGGGCGCTACCCACGCCTGGGCCGAAGCCTACCTGCCCGATTACGGCTGGCTGGGTATAGACCCTACAAACAACGTAGTAGCTAACGAAACCCACGTACGCCTGGCAGTAGGCCGTAACTTCTCAGATTGTTCGCCGGTTAAAGGTACTTATAAAGGCCCGTACGGGCATAAACTGGAGGTTGCTGTATCAGTAGGCTATAATAAGGAAAACCCATCAGGCAGCGGAGAACTCTCCGAGATCTTTGATGAACCGGTTATTAAACACCCCGCCCCTGATTTCTCTAAAAACAGCTATCAGCGGTATATGGAGATGATCCAGCAACAGCAGCAACAACAGCAGTAATCCCAAATGTCATTGCGAGGTACGAAGCAATCGCACACCCAAAGAGCAGTCTTGTATAGTTCGCGATTGCTTCGTACCTCGCAATGACAGATCGAGCGTAGGGTGTCATGGTGAGCTTGTCGAACCATGGTGGGCCATCGCACGCACCCTTCGACGGGCTCAGGGTGACAGCCCGCTTTGTCATCCAATCTTCAATGCCGGGGGCTGATAAATCACAATGACAAAAGCCCATTATTACTGCACCCTATTCCCGCCGGCGCCACCACCCGTCTGATCATCCGGATTACCGTTATCATCGGGGCTGCCGTCTTTCTTATCCTTTTTCTTCTTCTTGCTGCCATCATCGGGCGCTGAGCCGAAGCGGTAGGAAAGGGTGACCAGCATGGTGCGGGTTTGGAAACGGCGAACTGATTCGGAATGGATACTTGCCGTACCGGCGGTATAATCCGTTGTCGCGCCAAATTTGCGACTGTTAAATATATCGCGGATGCTGGTACTCACGTTAAGGGTTTTAGTCAGATCGTACTTCAGGCCGCCGTCCAGTCCGTACATAGCCCGCTGACGGCCCTGGCTAATTACCTGTGGCGCGTTATAATCGCCGCGCAGTTGTATCCCCAGCTTTTTAACCGGTTTAATATTGGCCGTCAGGTTACCGTTCCACGCAAAGCCCGATGATGCCTTTAAATCAAACTGCGGTGCCGCCTGCAAATAGCTGTAGTAAGCATTTACGTTGGCCGTAATATCAATATTTTGTGTCGCGTTAACCCGGGCTATCAACTCAAAGCCGCCATTTTGCGAACTGCTTATATTTTCGGAGTGTAATACCACGATGGTGGTTGAACCATTGTACGGGGTGCGGATACGCTGAATATTATCATTGGTTAAACGATAATAAAGCGATGATGTCAGCGTCAGTGTTTTCCAGTAGTTAATGTAACTCATCTCAAACGAGTGGGTATCCTCGGGCTTTAAATTAGGGGTGCCCTGCTGATAACTGTAAGGGTCGCTTTTATCCAGGAAAGGGTTGATCTGCCTGTCGCGAGGGCGGCTGACACGGCGGGTGTAGCTAAGCTGCAGTGTTTGGTTTTCGCTGAGCTTCTCGCTTAAAAACAAGCTGGGGTAGATCCTGAAATAATCCTGTGTATGGCGTTCGTTATTATCGCGCAGCAGGGTACGGATGTTGGCGTCCTCTAAACGCAGGCCGCCCTGTATGCCAAACTTGCCAAACTGCTGCTGGTAGTTACCATAAACGGCATGAACCTGCTCCTGGTATAAAAAATGATTGGTCAGGTTTAAATCGGGCACATAGATGTTCGAAGTATTCAAACTATCTACATCGTTGTTATTATTATTCTCGCTGAAGGTGCTGCGGTACCCGGTTTCCAGTTTATTGTTGTGGCTGAGCGGAAGGGTGAAATCGGCCTGTAAGTTTAAATTGTGGCCATTCTCGCCATTGGCATTGGTTTGCAGGCGTTGCCTTGATGAAGGCGGCAGGTAGTAATTATACAAAATGGTCTGCAAATCGTTGGCCGATTCCTTACCGGTAGAATAGCCTATGTTGGCGGTTAGCTCCTCTCCCTGCTTTTTGTACTTGTGGCTAAAATCGGCATTGTAATCAAAGTTACTGTTACCCGTACTGTACGAACTGGCGTTTTGATCGGTTTGCTGCGTTAACGCGCCAGCGCTGTTGCGGATACTGGTATTACCATACTGAAAGCGGTTACGGTTACGCAAATTAGCATTACCGTTAAAGCTTAAGGTGGTTTTAGGATCAACGTTGATATCGATACCGGCCCTGATATTGCTGCCGTTAAAATTAAAGCTTTGATCGGCTATCTGGTTTTGAGAGCCGGAGCCGTTAACCGGGTCGAAGATGGTACGGTTGGTATAGCCGTTGCCGGTACGGTTTGCCTTGCGGTAGCTGTAGTTAGCATACAGGTTAATAGCCTGGGTTTGATAAGCCAGGTTAAAGTTGCCGTTGTAGGTATTTTGGTTGCCTGCGGATAATGATGCCGAGCCGTTCCACCCTAAACGCGCGTTCTTTTTAAGAATGATATTGATAAGGCCCGACTGCCCCTCGGCATCGTATTTTGATGATGGATTAGTGATCACCTCGATGCTCTCGATAGCGCTGGCGGGGATGGATTGCAGGATATCGGCCATACTGCCGCCGGTTAAGGCCGAAGGCTTACCATTGATGAGTACCCGCACATTGCTGGTGCCGCGCAGATTTAAATTGCCATCCACATCTACCTGTACCGACGGTACGTTGGCCAGTAAATCTGTTGCCGAACCTCCCTGGCTCACCAGGCTTTGGTCAACACTAAAAACCTTACGGTCTATCCCCAATTGGATATTGCTGCGCTGCGCCTTAACAGATACTTCTTTCAGCGCGCCTTTTATTTGTTTTAGCTTAATATTAGTTAAAGTATATACCCTTTTTTTAGCATCGATCAGGATACTGTCTTTAGTATAAGTGCCATAGCCTACATAGGTGGTGCGCAAAAGGTAAAACCCATCGGCAATATTGTCCAGTTTAAAATTACCCTGCAAATCGGTTTGGATACTTTTGGCGGGCAGGTTGTCGGCTTTTTTAATTAAAGCTACTGTAGCAAATTCAAGCGGCTGGTTAGTGGCGGCATCAACCAAACGGCCCGATACCGAACCCTTAGCAGCGGCGCCCTGCTGTGCAAAAGCAGTAGCGGCCGAACATAAAAACACAACAGCAAACAGGTTTAGGGCATACTTTATACTCATACCGCAAAAATCAGTGTTTAAGCCCTATTTTCGCTGCCGGTTTTTGTAACTTTATTGCTAAGCAGGACAGTTGACGGTAAGTTTTTTATTACGATTTTCTAAATGTGCAAATATGCGAATGTGCAGATATGCAAATGATTTAGTTAATTAATACATTAATTCCTAAATATGCACATCTGCATATCCACGCATCTGCACATTACCCCCCCCCTGCATTTGCATATCTGCACATTCGCACATCTGCATATTCACTGTTTCCAGCGGAAGCTTTTAATCATCACCTCCACATCCTTTTTTACAAAATCCAGTACGGGTTGTATGGAGTCCATACGGGGCTGAGTGTTAAAGTAGAGCGCGCCGCGGATATAGTGCTCGGTACTATCTGTCAGGTAAAACTGTGCCGAAGAAGCTACGTTGCCATCAATGGTATAATATACGCCGTATACTCTGTAAAAAGGTTCGCGGATGGTGCCCTGGTCTATCGACGTGGCTTTAACCGTATGTTTTGAGGCCAGCTTATAGGCGTCCTCTATCAGCATATCAAACATTTTTTTAGAGGTGATATGTTCGTAGCTTAAATGCAGTGTTCCGTTAAACTGGGGGAACTGCATATTCAGCCAACAGGGTTTGGCCCCGGCCTTCAGATCGGGTTCAATTACGGCGTATTTGGGGTACCTGAAAATAACCGGACAGCCGCCGGTATATTCCTGGTATTCTTTTTTAGGAAATTCGATACGGAAATAACCCCGTGGCTTGGGCGAATAATCGTGACCGCCGCAGCCGCAGAGGAAGCCGGCCAGCACCATCAGCAGCAGCCATTTCACTGGGTAACTTCGTTTGATTTCCATATCTCCCATGATTTCTCGGCTTGCAGGATCAGCATCTCGAAGCCATTTTTGGTGGCCGCGCCGCGCTCGTGCCCCTGCTTTAAAAACAGCGTTTGTTCGGGGTTGTAGATCAGGTCGTACAGTAAATGGTGCTCGGTAATATATTCATAAGGAATAGGCGGGCACTCATCTACATTGGGCGATGTACCCAGTGGCGTAGTATTAATGATGAGCGTATGCTCCTCCATCATTTTTTTGGTCAGGTCTTTAAACAGCACATGGTCGCGGCCCGGTTTGCGGGTTACCAAAATGTAGTCAATTTCCAGTTTATCCAGTACACATTTAACCGCCCTTGCCGCCCCGCCATTGCCCAGCAGCAAAGCTTTTTTATGGTGCTTTTTCAACAGTGGTTTCAGCGAATGCTCGAATCCGTAAACATCGGTATTAAAGCCCTCCAGCTTAAAATCGTGGTCCTGTATGCCCACCTCGCCGCTGAAGGCCGCCAGCACCGGGCTTTCGGCGGTGATACGGATACAGTTTACCGCACCAACTTCTTTAGCCTCATCGCTTATCCAATCCATATATCTAACGATCCCGATTTTATGCGGAACGGTTACATTCAGCCCGCACAGTTTGGGGTTAGCCCAAAGCAGTTCGGGGAAATCGCTCAGGTGTTTCAGTTCAAAAAGCTCGTATACATGGTCGTCAATATGCTCTTTTTTAAACTTTTCGGTAAAGTATTTACGCGAGAACGAATGCGTGAGCGGATAACCAATAAGCCCGTAATGTTTCATGCTGTAATAATAACAAAAACAAAGGAACGGTTTAAAAAAGGGATGAAAGAATTTGCGGGGTTAGATAACCATAGCATATGCTGGCGCCTTACGCTGGCGCAAGTTTAAGGGCAGCCTGTGTGATGGCTTAACTTGTGCCTGGGGATGTTTGAAGTCTAAGACTTCCGTAATACGCCACCACAGGTTACGCTAAGCTAAACCTGCGGGAGTATTGGGTACTATTTAAAAACAAAAGCCCCGGCCAACAGCCAGGGCTTTCAGAATTTATTAACACTAAAGCTTAACGCAATTGGAAAGCATTGTTAAACTTGCTGCCATCGGGGTTAATGCCCGATAGTACCAATATCCCGCGGCGGTTGCTGGCGGTTAACGCTTTGTCAATGTCTTCAACGGTGTTTACGGGCGCTTTGTTAACGCTGGTAATGATAGACCCGCTGGCTAAACCCAATTCATCAAACATACCACCTTCGGTAACGCTGGTTACTATTACACCCGATGTTACGCCGTGCTCTTGTTTTTGTGCCGGGGTTAAGGCGCGGAAGTTAGCGCCTAATTTTTTAAACAACTCCTGGCTACCAGTTGCAGCCAGTGCGGTGTTGATTGCGGCTTCGCCTTTCAGGGTTACCACAAAGTTTTTCTCGCTGTTATCACGGTTAACGGTAATCTTTACCTTATCGCCCGGCTGCATGCGGCCTACGTGCTCGGTCAGGTCAGATGATTCGGTTACCAGGGCACCGTCTACCTTAGTAATGATATCGCCCGATTTGATACCGGCACTTTCGGCACCGCCACCGCTTACTACTTTATCAACGTACAGGCCAATGGTTTTGTCTTTTACACCCACAGCTTCGGCCTGGTCGGTATTGCTCAGGTCAACATAAGTTACACCTAAATAACCGCGTTTAACCGAGCCATATTGTTTTATATCATTCAACACTTTTTTGGCCAGGTTAACCGGCACGGCAAAGCCATAACCTTCGTATGATCCGCTGCGTGATGCAATGGCCGAGTTGATCCCGATCAGTTCGCCTTTGGTGTTTACCAAAGCGCCGCCGCTGTTGCCGGGGTTAATGGCCGCATCGGTTTGGATAAATGATTCGATAGCCGAATTGGTTTTTGGCTGTTTAGGCGCGTTGCGCGATGGCGAGAAGAAATTGTTGTCGTCGTCATCGTTATCCTGCGTACCAATAATATTGATACCACGGCCCTTAGCGCTTACAATACCGGCCGTAACAGTTGATGTTAAGTTGAAGGGGTTACCCACAGCCAATACCCACTCGCCTACGCGCACATCATCGCTGTTGCCTAATTTAACAATAGGCAGGTTGGTAGCGTTCACTTTAATCAGGGCCAGGTCGGTGTTAGGGTCGCGGCCAATCACTTTAGCTTCCAGGATCCGGTGATCGTTGGTGGTCACCTGTATTTTTTCGGCCTTGTCCACCACGTGGTTGTTGGTTACGATATAACCATCAGGCGAGATGATCACCCCCGAACCCGATGCCTGCGGCGCACGCATTTGCGGCCTTTGTCCGCGGGGGGCACGCTGACCGAATAACTGGCCAAACATATCTTCCATAGAACTGCCGCCTTGCGAAGCTGCATAGGTGGTGCGGATATAAACTACCGCCGGTGTTACAGCCGCGGCCGCCTGGGTAAAATCAACTTCGCCTGCAGATGAGGTGATGTTTGATGCTACGGGGTTACTGGCGAAATAAACTTTTTGTTTTTCTTCGAAACTCAAGCCATCATTATACTTGGTCTCAATAATTTTATAGCCTCCAATGGCTAAGGCACCGCCAACAAACGCGGTTAAGAGAGTTAAACCAAACTTTTTCATATTATTTTTCACTTTTCTTTTACTTAGTTTAAACAGGTTTAAATTTTCAAATTCAAATTTAATACCAATACGACTACATCAGCAACAATTAGTTAACGCCTTTTTTGTTAAAAAATGTTAAATGGACAGCAATATGTCATATATACGTGTTTGTAGGCTTGCTGTTTCGGCAAAACAGGATTATTGCTTAATATTGAATTGTGAAATTACCATTTTATAAATACCAGGGCGCGGGCAACGATTTTATCCTGATAGATAACCGCGATTTAGCTGTGGATCATCGCAACCCGGCTATGATTGCCCGTTTGTGCGACCGTCGGTTTGGTATTGGGGGCGATGGGATCATGTTTTTACAACCTAAGGAAGGCTTTGATTTTGAGATGGTTTACTATAACTCCGACGGGCAGCCCAGCAGTATGTGCGGCAACGGAGGGCGTTGTATTGTAGCCTTTGCCAAATTTTTGGGTGTAATAGATACCGAGACCGATTTTTTGGCAGTTGACGGCCCACATCATGCCAAAATTTCAGCATCGGGCGATTGGGTGAGCTTGCATATGATTGACGTGGATACCGTTAAACGCGATGCGGACTCTTATGTATTAAACACCGGATCGCCGCATTATGTGCAATTGGTTGATGGCCTGGAAACCAAAGATGTTTACCACGATGGCCACGCTATCCGTAATAACGATACCTATAAAGCACAGGGCATTAACGTAAACTTTGTTGAACCAACAGACAACGGTTACTTTGTGCGCACCTTCGAGCGCGGTGTTGAAGCCGAAACCTATGCCTGCGGAACGGGGGTTACCGCCGTAGCTTTAGCCATGGCTATCCAAAACCATCAAACCGGGAGCATTACCACCCCCATAAAAGTATTAGGCGGCAATTTGAATATCCGTTTTAATTATGATGGTGCAAAGTTCACCGATATTTACCTGGAAGGGCCGGCCAGGCAGGTGTTTCAGGGGACCGTTGATTTATAACGATGGTGTTGATTTGATTAATCGATCCACTCAAACTTAGTATACGGCACTAACACCTCAGGCACTTTAATGCCATTTTCAGTCTGATTATTCTCCAATAAGGTGGCAACAATACGCGGCAGGGCTAAAGCGCTGCCGTTTAGTGTATGGGCCAACTGGGTTTTACCTTCGGCATTGCGGTAACGCAATTTCAGGCGGTTGCTTTGGAAGGTCTCGAAGTTAGATACAGATGATACTTCCAGCCAGCGTTGCTGTGCCGCGCTCCAAGTTTCCATATCATACGTCAGGGCCGATGCAAAACCCATGTCGCCGCCGCAAAGGCGCAATACCCGGTAAGGCAGGCCTAATTGCTGAAGCAGGCTTTGCACATGGGTGCTCATCCCTTCCAGTACTTCATAAGATGTTTCGGGCTGCACTACCTGTACAATCTCCACCTTATCAAACTGGTGCAGGCGGTTTAAGCCGCGAACATGCGCACCGTATGATCCCGCTTCGCGACGGAAGCATGGGGTATAGCCGCAGTTTTTCACCGGCAGTTCGTCGGCTTTTAAAATTACATCGCGGTACAGGTTAGTGATAGGCACCTCGGCAGTAGGGATCAGGTACAGGTTATCTATACCCACATAATACATTTGTCCTTCCTTATCCGGCAGCTGACCGGTACCGAAACCCGATGCTTCGTTCACCAGCAATGGCAACATTACTTCGGCATAACCGGCTTTCTCGGCTTCATCTAAAAAGAAACTGATTAAAGCGCGTTGCAGTTTGGCGCCCTTGCCTTTATACACGGGGAAACCCGCGCCGGTAATTTTAACGCCTAATTCAAAATCAATCAGGTTATATTTTGCGGCCAGTTCCCAGTGCGGCAGGGCATTGGCAGGCAGTTCGGGTTTGTTGCCATTTTCCAGTACCACTTCGTTTTCCTCGGGCGTTAAGCCTTTGGGGACGCTGGTATGCGGCAGGTTGGGCAGCAAAACCACTTTTTGCTGCAGGGCTTCATCCACCGCGCTTAATTCTTCAGTGAACTTTTTGATATCCTCTTTCCAGGCGCTGGTTTGGCCTTTCAGGGCATCTGCTTCGCCTTTTTTACCCGTGCGCATCAGTTCGCCAATTTGCTTGGCCGAGGCATTGGCTTTAGATTGCAGCTCTTCGCTGGAGATTTGCAGCGCACGGCGTTGCTCATCTAAAGCAATGATCTCATCAACCAGGCCCGGCTGTTTAAAATTTTTTACAGCCAAACGTTCCAAAACCTGTTCCCTGTTATCGCGGATATAACTAACTTGCAGCATTATTTAATTTTTTAGGCAAAGATATAAATTAGTCCATAGTCCTTAGTCTATAGTCCTTAGTTATTTCAACGCAAACCTAATTTACTATGGACCATCGTCTATTGATCATGGACAGCGAAGCAAAATGAGCGGCAAACTCTACTTAGTACCAACACCCATCGGCAACCTGGAGGACATGACCTACCGGGCCATCCGCATTTTAAAGGAAGCCGACCTGATACTGGCCGAGGATACCCGCACATCGGCGCCCATGCTGAAGCATTTTGGTATTACGGGCCGGGTTTTCGCGCATCATCAGCATAACGAGCATCAAAGCAGCAGCGAGATCGTTAAGTTTTTGTTAGAGGGTAAAAACATCGCCCTGATATCGGACGCGGGTACGCCGGCTATTTCCGATCCCGGCTTTTTCCTGGTGCGTGAGGCTTTAAAGCACGATATCGCTATTGAATGCCTGCCGGGCGCTACGGCTTTTGTCCCGGCGCTGGTCAACTCCGGCTTCCCAACCGATCGTTTTTGTTTCGAGGGTTTCCTGCCGCTAAAGAAAGGCCGGCAAACCCGATATAAAATATTAGCCGAAGAAGACCGAACGATTATACTGTATGAGTCGCCGCACCGTTTATTAAAAACACTGGACGAAATGGCTACCCATTTTGGCGCCGACCGTCAGCTCTCGGTATCGCGCGAACTGACAAAGATGTTCGAGGAAACCGTACGCGGCACAGTAGCCGAAGTAAAAGCGTATTACGAAACGCATCCCGCTAAGGGCGAGTTTGTGCTGTGCGTGGCGGGGGTTGCGGCTAAAACGTCAAAAAATAAGTATAGTAAGGACGAGGAGGAAGATTAGAAAACGGCTTGTCATTAAACAACTTGTCATTGCGAGGAGCAGCGGGGGATTTGTGGGGTAGGGCGACGTGGCAATCTCGTAGCTAAACAGACCATCATGCAAATTAACCAATACGCGGTTTACATCATCACCAATAAAGCCAATACAGTTTTTTATATTGGCGTAACAAGTGATTTGCAGATAAGAATATTACAACATAAGAAAAAAGAATACAAAGGATTTTCAGCAAAATTTAATTGCGATAAATTGGTTTATTTTGAGCAGTATCAATGGGTACAGGATGCGATTGCGAGAGAGAAGCAATTAAAAGCCGCATCACGACAAAAGAAAATTGATTTAATTATTAATGAAAATCCGGCGTGGACTGATTTAAGTAGTGGTTGGTATGATTGACCTTATTGATTGATTAGTGAGCGACGAGATTGCCACGTCGCTTTACCCCACAAATCCCCTGCTGCTCCTCGCAATGACAAATAATATTTAAGAGTTTGAAAAACTAAATGAAAAAAAACAGATACCTTGCCATCCTCTCCGGTCTATTACTTTGGATAGCCTGGCCGCCAACGCCGTATACTACCTTTTTGCTGTTCGTAGCCTTTGTGCCCATGCTGGTAGCGATGGAAAACATCATCGGTACTGCTGGCGAGCGTAAAGGCAGGAAGATCTTCAGGGTGACATTCCTGGGCTTTTTGGTGTGGAATTTTTTGAGCATTTACTGGGTTTATAACGCCCTGAAAGATATCGGCGAGATTACAGCCATCCCTGTATCATTAATACCCTACACCTTAGCGCCTTTGCTGATGGCCGGGGCTTGCTGGTTCTACTTCAGATTACGGTTGCTTACCAAACGCGGCTGGGCCTTAGCCGGACTGGTTTGCCTTTGGATAGCTTATGAGTACCTGCACCAAACCTGGGAGTTAAACTTCCCCTGGATGACTTTGGGTAACGGCTTTGCCAGCACCCACCAATGGGTGCAATGGTACGAGTATACCGGCGTTTACGGCGGCACTATTTGGATCTGGGCGGTTAATATTTTCATTTTCCTGATTTATATCGGCTTGCGGGAGGCGCAAAATCCATCAATACGTTTAAAGCTGATTGCCGGCGCGGTACTTACTTTATTGCTGCCATTGGTGCTATCACTTTATCAATATTATACTTACCAGGAGCAAACCAATCCTTCAAACATTGTGGTGGCGCAGCCTAATATTGATCCTTATGCCAAGCAGACTTCAATCCCGGCAGGAGAACAGATCAATATCCTGACCCACCTGTCCGATTCCTTAGCGCAACCCAACACCGAGTTTTTTATATGGCCCGAAACCGCCATTGCCGAACATGTGGAAGAGAACCATATCCGCAGCAGTCCGTACTACGCCCAGGTACAAAAGTTTTTAAACCGCTATAAAAACGGCAATGTAATTACCGGACTGGAAGGATATAAGATCTACCCTAACCGGGCTACCAAAACTGCCAGTCCATTTACCAGTGGGGGCGAATTTTACGATAGCTTCAACTCTGCTGTCGCGATAGAAAACTCGGCCGAGGTGCAGGTTTACCATAAATCAAAACTGGTTCCCGGAGCCGAATCGTTACCCTTTGGCAATACCCTGTCGTTCTTAAAACCGGTGTTCGAGCATTTGGGCGGGGCTACCGGCAGTTATGGCGGGCAGGATAGTTCGCAGGTGTTTTACTCGCAAAGTGGCATCGGCGCCGACCCGGTAATTTGCTATGAATCTATTTATGGCGAATACGTAGCCAGTTCGGTACGCCGCGGGGCACAGTTTATTGCCATTATTACCAACGATGGCTGGTGGGGGAATACATCGGGTAAAGATCAGCACCTGGATTATGCCAAACTGCGCGCTATCGAAACACGCCGATGGGTATGCCGCTCGGCCAATACCGGGATCTCGGCCTTTATTAACCAGCGCGGCGATGTGGTACAACATACCCAGTGGTGGGTACGCACCGGCCTGAAGCAAAATATCAACCTCAATAGCGATATAACTTTTTACGTGCAATACGGCGATTATATCCCGAAGATGGCGAGTTTATTGGCGGTGTTGCTGATCGCGTTTATTGTGATCAGATTAAGGGTGAAGCGGAAGGTTGTTAGGGCGACCGTGTAATTGGCCGGTATGGCAGAGGGGAATGTCACCCTGAGCTTGTCGAAGGGTTGCGTGCGAGGGCCTGCCCACCATGGTTCGACGGGCTCACCATGACACCTTATCCACAACTCATTGCAAACGCATGAAAAGGCAGGCTAAACTGCAGCGTTCCGCTCCAAAATAAACTTCAGCAATTCATCAATGGGTTTTTGGATGATCTTGCCTACCTTAATGTGGTATTTGTGGCATTGGGTTTTTAACTCCTCACTAAAATGATAGGCAATGGAACCCACAAAATGGCATTTATACTGATGGTATTCGGGGTAGCTTTTGATGTTACTCTCAATAAATTCAATAAACGAATTGTTTAAGATCTGCTGCCCGTATTCGGTATGTTGGATGCCATTTAAAAATTTAGCAAACGATGCCAGGTACGAGTTGGCCCTTGGTTGCTGGTAAACGTTTTTGATAATGGTGGCTTTATCTAAATGATAGGCATCGCGGAACGAGGCTTCGATCTCCGTAGGCATTTTGCCGTACATGTAATCAGTCACCAATATTTTGCCCAGCCACGATCCCGAACCTTCATCGCCCAAAACATAACCCAGGCCATGCTTACCCTCGGCCACATCCTCTCCATCAAAAAACGAGATGTTTGAACCGGTGCCCAATACACAGCAAATGCCCTTATCGTGCCCACAGGTGGCATAGGCCGAACCCAAAAGATCGCTATCAACACTGATGAATGCTTTTGGAAAAACCTGGCTCAGGGCGTTAGATAACATCTCGTGCCGGTCGGGACTGGAGCAGCCCGCACCAAAAAAATAGATCTCGGTAATTTGGTGGGATATGGCAATCAGTTCGGGCAACTGCTCGTGCAGTTTTTTGGCAATTTCTTTTTCTGATAAAAAGTAGGGGTTTAAACCGTCGGTGCGGTATTCAGCAGGTTCACCGCCGGGAGTATCCAGCAGCCAGTCGGTTTTTGACGAACCACTATCAGCAACTAAGATCATGCACTAAGCTCTTCCAGTATTTTATGGGTAAGCGGCTTGTGAATAAACTGTGTGATGTACTTGTTTTCTGTAGACCGTTTAAAATCGGTAGGATCAAGCGATGATGAAAGCATAAATATTTTAGCGCCTTTAACCTCATCATCCAGTTTATCGTACTCCTGCAAAAATTCAAAGCCATTCATTAAAGGCATCCTGATATCTAAAAATATCACATCGGGTTTAACCGATCCTTCCTTTAACGATTCGATAGCTTCGGCAGGCGATTGCCGCACAATAATTTCATCTGCAAAGTGCCCGCTTTCCAATATCCTGCGTGTGACAAAATTATCAATGTAATTGTCATCAATCAACAAACATATTTTATAGGTTCCGTGCATATATGATCCTCAAAAATAATCTTTTACGTAAACAAAAGATAAATGTTATGCTTTTTATTCAATATTTATGCTTCCTGTGATCTGTTTAAGCATAATTTCTGCCTGTTTCGACTGATATTGCGCCTCAAAAAACTTGGATTGCGCATCTAAATAGTTCCTTTGCGCCTCACGTATCTCTAACGGCGTAATGTTTCCTAACTTATATTTATCTAAAGATATTTCCAGGTTACGTTTGGCTATGGCCACATTAGCCTGTCCCAGCTTCACCAGGTCGAGCCCGGAAAGATAGCTTACAAACAGGTTATTAATTTGCGCTTCTATATCAAGCCGGGCTTGTTTGGCACCCATGGCCGCGTTGTCGATTTGTATTTTGGCATTGCGTTCTTTACGGGTTTGGTTAAAACCGTCAAAAATGTTAATGGATGCCGTAAGGCCATAATTAAAGCCATGGGTATCCTGCGTGCGGGTAAAGCCAGCCGGTGTTTTGCTGTTAGACCAGGTATAGCCGGTACCCACGCTTAAAGTGGGGTAACGCGTGGCTTTCACCTGCCTCAGGTTAATATCCGCCAAACGTTTATTAATCTCGGCCGACAGGATGGCCGGGTTTTGGGTATGGGCGTTGTTAATAATATCGGCCAGTACCAGTTTTTCATCCACCACAATGGTATCAGCAACCGAAAAATCGGTCTGCAGATCGCGGATCAGCAATTGGTTCATCCGTATTTTATTGGCTTTAAACTGCTGTAATTGGGCCAACAGGGTAGCTGTATCCGTATTCAGGTTCACCTGCGCGTTCAATACGTCCAGGCGTGATGCCCGCCCCACGGTAAACTTATCATTAGCAATGCGGTATTGTGTACGCGAGATCTCGATAGCGCCCTTCTGCGCCCTGATCTGTTCGTTCTGATTGATCAGATCGTAATAAGTAGTAATTACACTGGCTACAGTGCTTTGTATGGTATCGCGCATGCGCACATCGCTCAGTTTGTTCAGCTCTTTTAACTGATCGTAATTGGCAAACATGGCAAAGCCGTCAAAAATGGTCCAGTTTAAGCTGGGGCCATAGCTTACATTGCTGTTACGGATGCCGTTCAGGTTATTTACCGTACCATCCGACCGCGTTTGGGTAACTGTTTGGCGGCTATCGTTGGTGGTTAAATTGCCGCTTACCTGTGGCAGGAGGCCTGCGTTGCCCGGCGTAACATTGTTTTTGGCAATAGTGTTATTATTTTGGGCCAGTTTTATATTGTAGTTGTTCTTCAATGCTATCTCAACCGCTTCCTTCAGCGTAAGCATGGGCGCGTTTTGCGCGCGGCTGCTGAAGCTAAAAGCGGTGCATAAAAACAGCAGGCAAACTATTTTACTTAATTTCATATCGTTTACAGCTTTTCTATCAATTTAGGTTCCTTTGGTTTTAAGCGCTTGGGCTTGCTGCTGATCTCTTCATCTTCCGCATCGGGGTCATGGCGTTCTTTAGCGGCAATCATCATGTAGATCATCGGGATCACATACAGCGTCAGGATCAGTGAAAACAGCATCCCGCCGATAATTACGATACCCAGCGATACCCGGCTTTTTGCACCCGCGCCCAGCGCGAAAGCGATAGGTACCGAGCCTAATACTACGGCCAAACTGGTCATTAATATCGGGCGTAAACGTGCCGTGGCCGATTCTACAACCGCTTCAAACTTATTTAGCCCATGCTCCATGCGCTGGTTGGCAAACTCAACAATCAGGATCCCGTTTTTGGTTACCAACCCCACCAGGGTGATCATCCCGATCTCGCTGAAAATATTGAGGGTTTGATTAAACAGCCATAGGGATAAAAACGCGCCCGCGATAGCCAGCGGTACGGTCATCATTACAATAAAAGGGTCGATAAAGCTTTCAAACTGCGCGGCTAATACCAGGTAGATCAGCAGCAGCGCAAACATAAAGGCAAACATGATATTGGACGACGACTCCGCAAAATCGCGCGATGGGCCGCTCAACGCGGTGCTGAATGTATCATCTAACTGACTTTTGGCTATCCGCTGCATTTCGGCAATGCCTTCGCTCATACTTACACCCGGCGCTAACCCGGCTTGCATAGTGGCCGATTTAAACCGGTTAAAGTGATAAATAGATGGAGGGATAGCATCTTCCGATACCTTAACCACGTTATCCAACTGCACCAGGTTACCCCGCGAACTACGAACGTATACAGATTTCAGATCAAGCGGCTGGTCGCGGTTTGCACGGTCAACCTGCGCTACTACCTGGTATTGCTTGCCGTTAATCAGGAAATAATCAACCCGGCCGGCGCTATAGTATAATTGTAAAGTCGCGGCAATATCGGCTACGCTCACCCCCAAATCGCGGGCACGGTCGCGGTCGGTTACTATCGTTAACTCGGGCTTGGTAAATTTCAAATCCACATCGGGGGTTTGCAGCAACGAGCTTTTTTGTACCTCGGCCAAAAAGCCTGGTAACACCTTACGGATTTTCTCAAAATCCTGGTTTTGTATAACAAACTGGATGGGCAGCGATGTACGCGCCCCGCTACCGCCGCCGCTAATGGTTTGCTCCTGCACCACTGTGGCGCGGGCATCAGGGAACTTGCTGAGTTTTTTGGTCAGATAGTCGGCAATTTGTGCCTGGCTGCGCTTCCGTTCATCGGGTTTGGTTAAACCGATGCGGCCAAATCCGGTATTAACAGCTCCCGCACCGCCACGCCCGAAAGCCGTTATGGATATGTTCACCGTTTTTTCGGGGATAGAATCCTCGATCAGCTGTGAGATATTGTCCATGTACTTACTGGTATACTCGTACGATGAGCCTTCGGGGGCCGTTACCGAATAGCGTAACAAGCTGCGGTCATCCAGCGGGGCCAGCTCTGACGGGATCACCTTGATCAATATGTAAACGGCTATCAAACAAATCCCAAGAATAGGCCACGATGTCCAGCGCCATTTCATGGCATTAACCAGCGTTTCGGTATAAGCATTGGTCATGCGCTGGAAAAACGGCTCCGTTTTTTCGTAAAACCTGGATTTCTTCTGGTTTTTACGGATCAGTTTTACGTTCAGCATCGGCGTAAGCGAAAGCGATACGAAAGCCGATATCAATACCGCGCCCGCGACGACGACCGCGAACTCGCGGAATAAGCGCCCGACAAAGCCCTGTAAAAATACAATGGGGAGAAACACCGCCGCCAGTGTAACCGATGTGGATACTACGGCGAAGAAGATTTCGGCCGATCCTTCAAACGCGGCCTTGCGCACATCCATACCGCTTTCTACTTTTTTGTAGATGTTCTCGGTCACCACTATACCGTCATCCACTACCAGGCCCGTGGCCAGTACTATCCCCAGCAGGGTAAGGATATTGATAGAGAAGCCGAACACATACATGATAAAGAATGCCCCAATCAATGATACCGGGATATCTATTAACGGACGGAAAGCGATGAGCCAATCGCGGAAAAAGAGATAAATGATAATTACTACCAGTACAAACGAGATGAGCAGCGTTTCCTTTACCTCGGTGATCGACTGGTTGATGAAGCGGGTATTATCCAGCGCCACTACCACTTTAATATCCGGCGGAAGGTCTTTCTTAATCTGTTCTAACCGCGCGTAAAAATCTTTGGCTATCTGTACATAGTTAGCGCCGGGCTGCGGTACAATGGCCAAACCCACCTCGGGTACGCCCGATTCCTTCAATGACGATTCTTCGTTAGCCGAACCTAAAATGGCATAGCCAATATCACTAAAATGGATCACGCGGTTGCTGTCGGCGCGGATAATGAGATCGTTAAAATCCTTTACGGTATGCAGCTTACCCAGCGCGCGAACGGCCAGCTCGGTATTGTTACCTTCAATTTTACCGGCGGGTAATTCTACGTTCTCCTTACTTAGCGCGTCTTTAATATCGGTAGCCGCCAGTCCAAGGGCCGATAATTTATTAGGATCTACCCATAGGCGCATGGCATATTGCCGCTGGCCCTGTATGTTAATAGAGCTTACGCCGGGGATAGTTTGCAAGCCTTCCTGCAAAACGTTTTCGGCATAATCATCTACCTGGTTAATGTTTCGGGTGTTACTGCTTACGGTTAGGGTAATGATCTGGTCGGCGCTGGCATCAGCCTTGGTTACTACCGGCGGCGCGTCAATATCCTGCGGCAGCTGGCGCTGGGCCTGCGATACTTTATCGCGCACATCGTTCGCCGCTGTTTCCAAATCGGCATCCAGGTTAAATTCAACGGTGATGTTACTACTACCTACCGAACTGGTTGAAGTGATATTACGGATACCCGGCACGCCGTTAATCGCTTTTTCCAGCGGTTCGGTTATCTGCGATTCGATTACATCAGAGTTAGCGCCCGAGTAGCTGGTGCTAACGGATATGATAGGAGGATCGACCGAGGGGAAATCGCGTACACCCAAAAAAGTGTACCCTATTACCCCGAATACCACAATCACAACCGATAAAACGGTTGCCAGTACCGGCCTTTTTATACTTACTGAGGATAAACTCATAATTAGCTTACTTAATAACTTTAGTGATCTTTATAGCAACCTTAGGGCGCATTTGTATAATGCCCGATATGATGAGGCTGTCGCCGGGTTTCAGGCCCTCTGTGATCTGTATTTTGGTATCGGTACGCAAATCAGTTTTTACAAAACGCGGGGTAGCTTTGCCATTTTTGGCGATGAACACCTTGCTGCTTTTTAAATCAGGGATTACACACTCGGTAGGTACCATAATGGTTTTGGGGATCTGGTCGAGCGTCAGGTTGATCTTGGCAAAGCTGCCGGCTGTCAGCTCGTTTTTAGGGTTTGGCGCCTGCGCCCTGATGGTGATACTGCGCGATCCGGCATCGATCTCAGGCTCAATGGCATAAACTTTTGCCTTGAATTTTTTAGCGCTGCTGGCCACCGTAAAGCTGATATTACTACCTGGCTGTATTAAAGGCAAATAACGTTCGGGTACCGAAAAGGTGAGTTTAGCCGGATCGATATTAACCAGCGTGGCAATAGAAGTGGAGGGCGATAAGTAGCCACCCGGACTAACATTACGCAAACCGATAGTGCCGCTAAACGGCGCGCGGATCTCGGTACGGGAGATCTGCGCTTTGATCATATCCGCCTGCGCTTTTAGCGAGTTAAGGGCGGTTAACGATGTTTCGTACTCCTCCTTGCTGATCGCTTCTTTTTGCAATAGTACTTTATTACGATATTCGGTTTGGCCGGCTAAGGCCATCTGGTATTGGTTTTGTTGTAAGGAGGCCTGCAAATCCTGGTTATATACTTTAACCAATAGCTGCCCTTTGCTTACCCGGCTGCCTTCTTTAAAGTAAATGCCGGTAATGTTACCCGCCGTTTGGCTGATCAGGTTTACCCGTTCGTTGGCGTCTATGGAGCCGGTAACGTCGATGTTATTGATCACTACCGTGTCTTTAACTATCATTACTTTAACCGGTATGGGGCCGGTTTTCTTTTTACCGCCCTTGCCGCCGCCTTTACCGCCGCCGGTGGCCGCCGCGCTTTCTTTAGCCTTAGGCCCCCAAAGCTTGCTGTAAACTAAATAGCCAACTACGGCCGCTATAAGGATATATACAATATACCTGATCTTCATAATGCTGATGTATTACTTATTTTAAGTTTAGCTTAATGTTCATTTCACTGGTGGCGTATGGTTTCAGATTTTCTTCCATCATTACCAATACGCGGTTAAATATTTCCATTTCGGCAGCCGATATACCGGTTGTCACGGTTTTGTTTATGGCTTCAAATGCGGCAATTATTTCGGGCACGGCATTACCGGCCTTGGGAGTTACCTTTAATAAATGCTGGCGGCGGTCGGCAGGATTCACTTCCCTATAAACATATCCTTTTTCGGTTAAAAAATCAATGATATTTACCATAGCCGATTTATCCTTTCCCAGTTTTTCGGCCAGGGCTTTTTGGGTGAGCTTACCATTGCTGGCATGTATTAACGACAGGATATACCAATAGCGGTTAATACCCAAATGATCTACCCGTTTAGATAGCACATTAAGGTATACCTTACCCAGGTGAATAAGCTTACGCGAAATAGGTTCTGTTACTTCCATTGATATTATTAGCGAATATATAATGGTAGGTTTTACAGATAGTTGTATGTATCAACCATTTTACAAGGTAGTGGGCAATCCCTACGTAATCGTCAGGATTTGTTTACGCGAAACATGATGGGGTAAAAAACAAAGAGGCTGTCCCGGTGTGAAACGGAACAGCCCCTTTGTTCATCATTATTGCGGGTTACCGGTCAGGCATGTACGCCTTCACCTATTTCTTCAATAGTTTTACGGTTAAAGGCGGGCAGATCATTGGGCGTACGGCTGGTTACTAACCCGTTATCAACCACTACTTCTTCATAAACCCAATGCGCCCCGGCATTTTTTAGATCGGTTTGCAGCGACGGGTACGATGTTAGCGTACGGCCGCCTATCAGACCGGTCTCTATCAGCATTTGCGGGCCATGGCAAATAGCGGCTACCGGTTTATTTTCATCCAAAAAAGCCGATACAAAAGCCACTGCCGATTTATTTTGCCGCAGCTTATCCGGATTCATTACGCCGCCGGGTAAAACAAGCGCGTCATAATCATCCGGACTAACACTGTCCAGCTGGCGGTCAACGGGTATCTCAATACCCCATTTATCTTTATTCCAGGCTTTTATTTTCCCGCTTCGGGGCGATATAACATGTACGGTTGCACCTGCAGCTTCCAATGCTTCTTTAGGGCTGGTTAATTCCACCTGCTCAAAGCCCTCCTCGGTAAGGATGGCTACTTTCTTATCACTTAAACTGGCCATAATTTTTAGTTTGATATATTATTAAATAATATCATTAACAAATTATGGTTTTAGAAAATTTGAAATAGTCGGGGAGCCATAGGGGCCGGTTTATTTGAAGGATACAGTCTCCCATTTACTCACCCAGGAGCAAACGAAGCGTATATTTTCCACAAAAAAGGGATCCCGTATAAAGAGATCCCTTTGTATTATCTTACCTCATTGGAGGGGGTGGAGTTTTCTTCTGTTCTTCCTGTTGTTTGCGCTGCTGCTCTTCCTGCTGGCGACGGGCCTCCTGCCTTTGCTGATCCTGCTGCTGACGGGCCTGGCGCTGTTGTTCCTGTTGTTGCTGCGCCTGCTGTTGTCTTTGCTGATCTTGCTGACGGCGGGCTTCCTGCTGTGCCTGCTGGCGTTGCTGATCCTGCTGTTGCGCCTGTTGCTGTCTTTGCTGTCTTTGCTGATCCTGCTGTTGCGCCTGTTGCTGGCGCTGCTGATCTTGTTGCTGACGACGCGCCTCTTGTGCCTGTTGCATTTGCTGCTGGCGGGCCTGTTCGGCAGCTTGCTGCTGCTGTTGGTCTACCGGCGGGCGTTGGCGACGTTGCTGATCGTCCTGTTGTCTCCGTTGCTGCTCTTGCTGCTGGCGCTGTTGTTCCTGTTGACGTTGTTGCTCCTGCTGACGTTGTTGCTCCTGTTGCTGGCGGGCAGCCTGTTGTTGTTGTTCCTGCTGCTGTCGCTGGGCTTGTTGTTGCTGGCGCTGTTGTTCGGCAGCTTGTTGCTGTTGTTGCGCCTGCTGATCTACCGGCGGGCGTTGGCGGCGTTGCCGATCGTCCTGTTGTCTCCGTTGCTGCTCTTGCTGCTGGCGTTGCTGGTCCTGTTGCTGGCGGGACTGGTCTTGCTGATTCTGTTGCTGCTGCCGACGAAGCTGCTCCTGTTGCTGACGGGCTTGCTGCTCCTGCATTTGCTGCGGGTTTTGCTGATCAACCGGGCGCTGGCGGCGTTGCTGGTCCTGACGACGTTGCTCATCCTGCTGGCGCTGCTGATCGTTCATAACGGGCTGGCCGGGGCGGTTAACGGGGGTTGGCTGCCTGTCGGTACGCGGTATATTTGGCCTTTCGTTATTTCGGTTATCATTAGGGTTACCCGGAGGCGTGCCCGGAATAGCATTGTTATTCCCCCTCCGGTCGTTATTCCGGTTGTCGCGGTTATCATTCGGGCGCCTGTTTTCGCGCACAATTTTATTATCAGCCGGCGCGGTACGGGCAAAGTCAGCTAAACGGGTAGCGTTTTGATGATTGATCCGTGCTGTTCCGCGCTGGTCGGCAATCCGCTGACTGGGGTTGGCATCGCGGTAAGCGCGGGCATCCACTACCCTTGTCGGCCTTGCTTCTGGCGAACGCTGTACGTTTGGACGGTAAATATTAACCGTATTGTTTTGCACGCGGACAGAACCCGGCCTGCGCGAGTTGTTAATATTATAAACCGTTACCTTTTTGCCGGTATATCTTTCAATATCACGCGGGCGCGGGCCAAATACATAGCGGTGGTTATTACCATTATAGGTATTATTAATAATAGTAGTACGGCGGAAGATGTTGATGACCCGGGTACGCGGCACATAATAATTGTATATATACGGACTGTTGATATAGGCATACGGTGCAAAGTTCCAATAGCTGTATGGGATATCATAACCGCTGCCAAAGGCAATATCTATGCTGATGCCCGGGCCCAAAGGCGCCCAGCCATAATAACCGCCGCCGGTGCGCCAGTTAACCCATGCCGGTCCCCATTCATAATCGGGAATCCATTCCCAGCCGTAATAATCGTCAAAGCGCCAGCGGCCGTAGTGAAATGGCGCCCAGCCCCATTCAAAGTCGGATACCCAGGTATTACCATACTCGGTAACTATCCAGTGGCCGTTGGTGCCGTAGGGACGAAACCCTTCCTGTACATCGGGTACCCACACATCGCCGTAATCGGGATCGTATACCCATACGCCATAGGGCGAAAGCTCATCGTAAAATGTCTGGAAGGTTATTTCGTCGCTATATTGGGCTTTTGATTTTTGGGGTATGGCCAGCATCAGTATTAATGCCAGTAAGCCTGCCCCCCATAATTTATTTAGTGTTTTCATGGTTATTTCTGATCAAATCTTGTACGGGTTTGACTTATATTAGGACAAAATGTTTAACGGTTTGTTTTATTAATGAGTTTAAGCCGGATTGCATTTATATACCAGTTATAGTTTTATATCAATATTATTGAAGATGAACTTGATATCTGCCGACCTTGTAAATACATCGGAAGCCTATGGCCGGAAAATCTACTTTGCTAATGGCAATGTGGTTATTCCGTATATTAAATTGAACTTAATGCCTGGCAACCCGGTTAATGGCGTTAACTCATTTTTAGATTATGGCTATTTGCTACTATTTAATACCTCTTCAATCCGGTATTTTTTTGATCATGCTACCGGTCTGTTAGATTTCAATTTGGATAATACAGTAACCAAAACGCTTATCACCGAGCATTTTTTAATTGCCTATGATAAAAATGTTGAAGGAGCTGAAATCGAGGCGACATTTGAAACTCAGCAAGTATACATTCCGGCAAATGCCAAAATCAGCACTATGCAAAAGGATTTTATTCCTCTTGATACACCGAACTATCCGCGTAGTTTACCAGTAAATGAGATAGAGGATTTTTTTGATTTTAATAATTTGTCCGATGATATAAAAATTATGATTGGAACTGATATCTCAAGCGTCTCATTTTTAAAAGGTTAGGTGTTAATTCCTCCGCGTTAGGGATTGGCGCGGATACCGGCCCTGTGGCTAAGGCCCTGTGCAGTATGAGCAGAAAGCCCGGCCGCTCCGTCTGGGGCCGGAGTCGTGGACAGGCAACGCCCGTGTAAAACTTATCGTTGAGATATCAGTTTATCATCGGAGTAGTGAAAGCCGCATTCAAACCTCGCCTCACCTAATTATTTTTACACAGGTGCACTTATTAAAATATTAATTGGATATTTTTACTTTTTAAACTTTAAAATATGAGTACAGTAAACATCCCCTGCCTTGACCTGGACACCTATGTGAACGGCACCGCGGAACAGCGGAAAAAGTTTTCGGACGAAATTGGCAAAGCTTTTAACGAAACCGGCTTTGTAACCATCACCAACCATGGTTTAAGTAAGGAACTGATAGACAATTTGTATACGCAGGTAAAAGCCCTGTTTGCTTTGCCCGATGCCGTAAAAGAAAAATACGAGATCCCCGAATTAAGCGGCCAGCGCGGCTATACCAGTAAAGGCAAGGAAACAGCTAAAGGCTTTAAAGTGCCCGACCTGAAGGAGTTTTGGCAAATAGGCCAAACGGTAACCGATGGCGACCCCGTAAAAGAAGAGTATCCCGATAACGTAATGGTAGCCGAGCTGCCCGAGTTTAACAAGGTAACGCTTGAGGTTTATAAAAAACTGGAAACTGCGGGCAAATCGGTGCTAAAAGCTATTGCCATTTATTTGGGCCTGGACGAGGATTATTTTGACCCGCATGTGCATAACGGCAATTCGATATTGCGCACCCTGCACTACTTTGGTATTGAAGACCCCGACTCGTTACCGGCCGATGCGGTACGTGCCGGCGCGCATGAGGATATTAACCTGATCACCCTGCTGATTGGCGCCAGCGCCGACGGCCTGGAATTGCTGACCCGCGAGAATACCTGGTTCCCGGTGAGCGCCCATGGCGAGGATGTGGTAGTTAACGTAGGCGATATGCTGCAGCGCTTAACCAATGGCAAGTTAAAATCAACCACGCACCGTGTAGTGAACCCGCCGCGCGAGCTGATGAAGAACTCCCGTTATTCGGTACCTTTCTTCCTGCACCCGCGTTCGGATATGGATTTGACCAGCCTGCCATCAACCATTGATGCCGAACACCCTAAACAATTTAGCGATATGACCGCCGGCGAATACCTGGACGAGCGCTTACGCGAAATTGGTTTGAAAAAATAGAGGCTATACCTGTTATCAGCCAAGATAAACGGAGCGGGCCGGTGCACATGCACCGGCCCGCTCCGTTTAATATCATGTCGGTTGTAAATAATCGCTTTGCAACAATTTTGCTTCAAACAAAACAATCCCGGAAATAAATTTTAGATATTAATTAATTTTTTTTATTTTAGTGGTATGATTAAATACACTCGCGGCCACATTTTTAATCGTTAGTGTTAGAATGTATTTTTCCCGTTGAGGTGGAAAATTTAATTGTTGATTTTTGGGAAAAAGCCGTTCCGCTTAACAGCAGAACGGCTTTCTTTTTTCACCCTTCTTTTTTTATGTCATTGCGAGGAGCGGCCCGGTCGGTGAATTGGGGCGACGTGGCAATCTCGTAGCTATGCAATAGTAAACTAACTACGAGATTGCCACGCTATCGCTCGCAATGACAATTGATTCGCATTAATGCGAATCAGCAACAGCTTTTAACTTCTTAAACGGTTGCAGATACAGCAGGGGTATTGAACATAACATTACCATACCCGATACCCAGTAGGCATCATCATAAGTAAGCAACATGGTTTGGCGGGCTACCATACCCTCAATAGCTTTATAAGCCATAGTAGTTGCATCGCCTACAGATTTTCCGGCAGTCATAAATCCGTGTATCAGGCCATTAAACCTATCGGTAAAGGCAGGGTTGTACTGGTTGATATTGACCAGCAGATCGCTACGGTGTTTCCCCGAACGGCTATGGATCAATGTAGTTAAAATCGCTATCCCGAACGATCCGCCTAATTGGCGCATCATGTTGTTCAAGCCCGATCCCTGCCCTAATTCCGGCCCTTTTAAATCGGCCATAGCCAGGGTGGTTAACGGCACAAATAATAAGGCCATACCTACACCACGGATCAGCAAAGGGATTAATACATCTTTCTCGCCTGTTGCCAGCGTGGAGTGACTAAGCATATTGGTAAACACAAAGAACAAAAACATACCAATGGTAGCCATAAACTGCGCCGGGATACCTTTATTTAATGCCTTACCTATAAAGGGCATCATGATAATCGTACACAAACCACCGGGGAACAATAGCTCGCCCGTTTGCTGCGCGTTGAACCCGAGCAGGTTTTGGCAAAATACCGGGAACACAAACACCGAACCATATAACCCAAACCCCAGCACAAATGATGTAAACATCCCCACCGCAAAACTTCGGTGCCGAAGGATGCTGAAGTTGACAATAGGGTGATCGGTGCTCATTTCCCTCCAGATAAATAATAGCGTACCTAATACCGCTGTAATGGTTAATACAAGTATGTAGGATTTAGCAAACCAATCTTCGCTTTCGCCTTTTTCCAGTACGGTTTGTAAACTACCAACTGCAATTGCCAGCAATACAATGCCCCACCAGTCAACCGGCTTTTTCAGGTCTTTGGGTGTCTCTTTAATATAGGTGACGGTACAAAATGCTGCGAGCGCCCCAACCGGGATGTTTACATAAAATATCCACGGCCAGCTATAATGCTCCACTATCCAGCCCCCGATAGTTGGGCCGACTGTTGGCCCTACTACCGCACCTAAACCAAACAGGGCAGTAGCAGTGCCTATTTGCTCACGCGGCCAGGTTTCTATCAGGATAGCTTGTGCTGTTGATATCAAACCACCGCCGGCCAGGCCTTGTATAATGCGGAATACGATCAGCTCATCCATACTGGTGGCATTACCGCATAGGAAAGATACGATAGTGAACACGATGATAGACGTAAGGAAATAGTTTTTGCGCCCGAAACGGCCGCCTAACCAGCCCGACATGGGTAATATAATTACGTTAGCCACCGCATAACCGGTCACCACCCAGGCCACATCTTCGAGGGTTGCCCCAAGGTTACCCTGCATTTTGGGCAGGGCAACGTTTACTATGGTGG
The DNA here is from genome assembly GCF_059418485.1 of Mucilaginibacter sp. GW821-FHT07H05. NCBI lineage: Bacteria > Pseudomonadati > Bacteroidota > Sphingobacteriia > Sphingobacteriales > Sphingobacteriaceae > Mucilaginibacter > Mucilaginibacter sp. GW821-FHT07H05. The sequence goes on along the minus strand of NZ_JBWKPY010000002.1, from coordinate 689,120 downwards.
TATCAATCAACTCCAGTAACGAAGCCACTATCACAGTGATAGTGATGATCCACTTTTTAAAGCCTGTTTCAGCCATAATTTTAATTTTTAGATATTCACAGAAACCTTAACGCTCATGCCCGGACGTAATTTTTCCATTACCTCTTTACCCGCGTTAATTTTAATTTTTACAGGTACCCTTTGTACAACTTTCACAAAGTTACCGGTAGCGTTATCCGGTGGCAGTAACGAGAATTTAGCACCCGTAGCCGGCGAGAAATTGTATACCGTACCTTCAACTTTCATATCAGGATAAGCGTCAACTTCAATATCTACTTTCTCGCCGTTCTTCAATTTTTCTAACTGTGTTTCCTTAAAGTTGGCGGTGATGAAGATGCTGTTATCGTTAACAATAGAGAACAGCGTTTGCCCTGCCTGTACCAGCTGACCAACCTGTATGCTCTTTTTTGACGTAATACCACTTGCGGGGGCTTTAATGGTAGTATAGGTTAATTGCAATTTAGCATAATCAATATCTACCTGCTTTTGGGTAACGCCGGTATTAATTACCGTCATTTGGCTGCGGGTTGCGCCTATTTGCTCAACCGATGCTTTGTACTGATCTTGCGCGGCTTTGTAGGTTGCAGCAGCCACATCGCGGTCGGCTTTGGCCTGGTCAAATTGTTGCTGGGTTACACTGCCGTCTTTCACCAGGTTGGCGTAGCGGGCGTAGTCTTTTTCGGCCTTATCTAAACGTGCCGCTGCCGATACCACCTGTGCTTTTGCGCTGGCCGAATTAGCTGTTTGCGATAATACCTGCGCCTCGTTTACACCGGTGCCTGAGCCCGCGCCTTGTTTGGCGGCTACGGCCTGCTCCAGTTTTACTTTGTAGTCGCGGTCATCTATTTTAACCAAAACCTGGCCTTTGTTTACGTGCTGATTTTCCTCGAAGTAAATACTATCCACGTAACCGCCTACACGGGCTACAACCGGACTGATATCGCCATCAATCTGCGCGTCATCGGTATCCTCATGCTTGCTGTAATAGATATATTCTTTAGTCCCGAATATGATACCTCCTAACAGTAACACGCCCAAAATGATCGGCATCACTTTGTTTTTCTTTTTAGGTTCCTGCGGAGTAGTTTGTTCCTTTGCCATTGTATGTTGTGTTTGTATTATTTTATAAGTTTTCCGGTTGATTTTAATAAAGTATAGTAAGCTAAACCTGCATCGGCTTTAGCCAGTTCCAGGTTTATTTGCGCCTGGTAAAGCAGTGTTTCGGCATCTGCACGGTCTGTAGCCGACGCGATATTGCTTTGGTATTTCGATTCCAGGATCTTGTTGTTCTCGCCTGCCTGCTCAATGCTGGTTTGCAGTAATTTGATCTTGTTCACCGTCATCATATAGTTCTGATAGTTGCGGTTCACCTCGTTCTTCACGTTATCCACGGTCATATCCTTGCCAATAACGGTTTGGTCGCGCTGGATACGGGCTTCGGCAATTTTATTCTTGTTGGTCCATAGGGTACCGAAGTTCCACGACAGGGTTAAACCCGCGGTGATAGGGGTAATGAACTTTCCGTTTTGCGGGATAGGGTTAGCCGATACATCTACATAATAAGCGCCCAGGCTTGCGGCCAGTGTTGGCGACTGGTTGGCGCGGATAGATTTGATATTGGTTTCGGCATACCGTGTACGCAGATCATCCTGCTTTAACTCCTGGCGGTTAGCCATAGCGGTATCCAGATAGTTAGCCAGCGGACCAATACTTTTATCGGCATCGGTTATCTGCGCTATACTTAGCTGAGTGCTTTCGGGCAGGCCTAACAAAATATCCAGGTTATAGTTGATGATCTTGCGGTTGCTTTCCAGATCAATACCGTTCAACTCGATATTAGCACGTTGCAGTTGGAAACGCAGTACATCATTTTTGGTAACCAAACCCTGCTCAAAAAAGCGTTTAGATTGCTTGATCTGCGCATCAATAGTCGCCAGGTTTTGATCGACCACCTTTTTGCTTTGCAACACCTTGTACAGGTTATAGTAAGCGTTAATAATATCGTAGGTAATCTGGTCTTTATCCTTATCCACATCCAGCCGGGCCACCTGTACCAGCAGGTCGGTTGATTCGCGGGCGTACCTTAGCTTGTTGCCGGCAAAAATAGTTTCGCTTACCGACGCGATGCCTAAATAAGCATTGGCCGATGATGGCAGTTTAATCGGGTCGCCGCCGCCAAGGTCGAGCGTATGGGCGGGGATCTGCGCACGGTTATAAGCAAAGCTGGCTTCGCCGGTTGGCAGGGCCTTGTCTTTCGCCTGGTTATACTCGGATACCGCCTGCTCTATTTTAGACTGCGACATTTTGAGTGTTTTGCTGTTTTGCAGGCCCAGCTTAACCGCCTCGTCAATAGTGATGGTACGGTCTTGCGCGCTGGAGGCTAATGTTAAAATAATAAGTAACATGGCTATCATTGCCGTAATGATACCCGTAGCCTTAAACACCCTTAAGATTTTGTGAAATTTATGTGTTTGTGTGTTCATTGTATTAATTGAGTAAGTAGCATTTAAGCAGGTTTTTCATATAGCTTTTCATACGGGGCTTAAACTTTTCTTCCAGGATCTTATCGTCCTGTATATCGTAACCCAGCAAGGTTGATGTCATCAGCGGCATGTTCACCACGTAGTTTTTGGTGCCATACAGGGTGGCGGTAACCATATCGGTATCTGTATCGGGTTTAAACTCGCCGTTATCAATCCCATCCTGTAATATCTTGCGAAACTCTACTATGTTTTGCATCAGAATATTGCGGACCCTGTCAGACAGTTCAGTGCGGCGGTTCATGCCCAGTTCCTGATAGATCAGTTTTTGAAAACAGTTGTTGGATACGATCTTCTCACTGTACAGGTCGATGTATTTTACCACCTTTTCCCATTGGGTTAGGTTATTATCGCCGCTGATATTAACCAGCAGGTCTTTAAAACTGCTCACTTTACGCGCTATCACTGCCAGGAGTAACCCTTCTTTCGATCCGAAATAATAGTTCAGCATAGCCATGTTTACGCCGGCCTCGCCCGATATCATCCGGGTGGAAGCGCCGTCGAACCCATTCTCTGAAAATACCCGTTCGGCTACGTCCAGTATGTGGTCCTTTTTGTCTATTTTATCTTTGTCCATAATTTTACCTGCACAAAATTAATCAAACGATTGATTAATGATATTAAATCTTTGTCATGTTTATGTAAACAGTATTTAACCATTTGATTATCAGATATAAAAAACTAATCAAACGATTAACATAGTATATAATAGTATGACGATTATATTTGTTTTTAATTTTAAACTTTTTTGAAATTTATTAATTACCATTGCTTTTGATCTGCATATCTCCATGAAAACGAAATATTTAGCCCTTATCCTTTTTATATTTTCAAAAAGCCTGCTGGCGCAAACCGCCCCGCCATCCAATACCGGTGTTATTAAACAAAACCTGAATAAAATGCAGGTGCTCGGCAGCGTGTTGTACATAGCCGCCCACCCCGACGACGAGAATACCCGCCTGCTGGCCTACCTGGCGCAGGAAAAACATTACCGTACCGGCTACCTAGCCCTCACCCGCGGCGATGGCGGCCAAAACCTGATCGGTAACGAGCAAAGCGAACTATTAGGATTGATACGTACGCAGGAGCTGTTAGCCGCCCGCAGGGTGGATGGCGCCGAGCAATTTTTCACCCGCGCTAACGATTTTGGTTTTAGCAAAGGCCCCGAAGAAACCCTGAAAATATGGGACCGCGAAAAGATATTAGGGGATATGGTTTGGGTGATCCGTAAGTTTCGTCCTGATGTAATGATCTGCCGTTTCCCAACAACCGGCGAGGGCGGCCACGGGCATCATACCTCATCGGCCATATTAGCGCAGGAAGCATTTGCAGCGGCGGCCGACCCGAAGCGTTTTCCCGAACAATTGCAATATGTGCAGCCATGGCAAGCCAAACGCTTGCTATGGAATACCTTCAATTTTGGCGGCAATAATACTACTGCCAGCGATCAGTTTAAAATTGATGTAGGCGGCTACAACCCGCTATTGGGTAAAAGTTATGGCGAGATAGCTGCCGAAAGCCGCAGTAACCACAAAACCCAGGGCTTTGGTTCGGCAGCGCAAAGGGGCGCTTCTTTCGAATATTTCCGCACCATTTTAGGCGATGCGCCGAAGACCGATTTAATGGATGGCGTGAATACCACCTGGAGCAGGGTTGAGGGCGGAGACGCCATAGCGACAGACCTTGATGCGATAAAAAAGACTTTTGATGACGAGCATCCGGATAAATCGGTGCAGGCAGAAGTTCAGTTGTTAAATAAACTGGCCAAAATGCAGGCTTCCTATTGGAGAGATAGAAAAATAAACGAGTTGAAGGAATTGATCGCTGCTTGTGCGGGTTTATGGTTCGAGTGTTATGCGCCGGAGGCCACTTATCCTCAAGGGGAAACTATAAACGTAAGAACACAGCTAATTTTACGTAGTGACATACCCGTAATCCCTGCCGGAGTATATGACAGCAGGATGACCCGCGAACAATTAGCGAGACAATCTGAGGCTTATTCTAAAAAGGCTGAAAAGAATATTCTAATAACCGGCAATACATCTATTACTGCTGATCTTATTTCACAACCTTATTGGCTTAAATACGATCATCCTATTGGTATTTATAATACTTCTTATCTTGACAGCACCAATATTAACCAAAAAAGCCTGCCTGAAAACATTCCATACAGCGTTAATTTTAACTTTGATATTTACGGTACTTTCATTACATATACGCGTCCGCTCGCATACAAATATGTAGACCCCGCCAAAGGCGAGATCTACCAGCCGGTGGAAATTACCCCGCCTATTATTGCCAATGTGGCCAGTCCGGTTTATGTGTTTAATGGCAAAAAGCCCAAAGTGGTGCAGGTAAGTCTGAAGACTTTTGTGGCCGGCAGCGGCAGCGTGAGTATGCAGCCTGTTGCGGGTTGGAGCATTAGTCCCGCCAGGATTCCTTTTACCGATAAAAAGAAGGGCGAGGAATGGACCGCCGAGTTTATAGTAAGTCCGACCGATAATCAGCAAAAAAGCGCGGAGCTGACCGCCGTGGCCGAGATCAACGGCAAAGCGTCATCGCTGGGGATCTTGCGTATCCGTTACGATCATGTGCCTAATATTACCTTATTCCCGCCGGCGCAGGCCAAACTGGTCAGTATAGATCTGAAACTTAAAGGCGGCAGCAACAAGATAGGCTACATTGCCGGCGCCGGCGACCTGGTGCCCGAAGCCCTGAAACAAGTAGGCTATGATGTGCACATGCTCACCGAAAACGAAATTATGAACACCGACCTATCCGGTTATGATGCCATTATTACCGGGGTGCGTGCCTATAACGTAAACCCGCGACTGGTAGTTGAACAACCCAAACTGCTGGAATATGTAAAAAACGGCGGCAACCTGATGGTGCAGTATAATACTTTCAACAACCTGGTCACCAACCAAATTGGCCCCTACCCCTTCCGGGTGGTGAATGAGCGCGTGACCGACGAAGATGCTAAAGTTACCTTCACCAATCCTAACAGCCCGATATTGAATTTCCCCAATAAAATTACCCAGGCCGATTTTGACGGCTGGATCCAGGAGCGCGGGCTTTATTTTGTAAGCGGTATCGACCCGAAATATCAAACCCCGTTTGAGATGAACGATGCCGGCGAGGCGCCTAAAAATGGTTCGTTGATTTATACCGATTATGGTAAGGGGCGCTTTGTGTATACCTCGTTAGATTTTTTTAGGGAATTGCCTGCAGGCGTGCCGGGGGCTTACCGTTTGTTTGTGAATTTAATGAGCGCGCCGCCCAAGCCGGTGAAATTGAATACAGGGAAGTAGGGCACAAACCCATGTCATTTAGATAGAGCAAGAGGTGGGTTGTGCAATGGGGCGAAAGAGAACTATCTCTTGACCGGAGGGAAAAAATCTTATACAATATGCTATACCGCCTGCATTGCGTATAAGATTTCTCCTCACGCCCGCGCTTTGCCCCTCACGGGTTCGTCGAAATGACAAATTGTGCGCTCCTAACGGAGCGTCAGAATTATAAGCCCACTAACCTATCCGGAAAAGTTAATTCAAACGTAGTGCCTACATTTTCTTCGGAGGTGATGTGGATGTTGATGTGGTGAAAATCGGCGATGGATTTTACAATGGGCAGGCCCAGGCCAAAGCTATCCTGCTCCAGCGATTGGCGGAATTTTTTAAAGCGGTTAAAAATATGGGGCAATTGTACCGCGCCAATGCCAATACCCGTATCGCTAATGCTGATCATATAACCCCCCTTTACCGGCTGCCCTGTTACGTTGATGGTGCCGCCGCCCTCCTTATTGTATTTAATGGCGTTATTCACCAGGTTAAAAAACAAGTTAAACAGCAGGAATTTGTTTACATGCTTCAACTTTATATCGGCGGGCAACTCAATTATGCAGCTAATATTTTTATCCTGCAGGCGTATGGAAATCTCGTCGTAAACATCCTGCAGCAGTTCGTTTATCCCTATTACGTCTTCCTTTAAAAACTGCTCGTTCTCAATCTGCGATATCAGCAACAGCGTTTTGGTAATGGTTTTAAGGCGGTTCAATATCCGCTGCATTTCCAGCAGGCGTATTTTTACATCATCGGGCACATCCTCCTCCTCAAACATGTTCTCAATTTTTGATTGCAGGATAGATATGGGGGTCATCAATTCGTGCGAGGCGTTGGAGATAAATTCGCGCTCTTTCTGGAAGGTGCGCTCTATCATCTCAATCATCTCGTGGATACTCATATCCAGGTATTCAAAATCGGTAGTAGTGGTTTGCACCTTTTTATACGCGCCAAAATTGGGGAATTTATTGCCGCGCAACTTTGTTTTAATAATCAGACCCAACGGGCGCAGCACGTAATTTGAATAGATCAGGTCGGCCAGGATGGTGAGCACAATCATGCCCAATAAAACCTCTAAGGCTATGTTTTGAAGCGGCCCACTGGTTTCGCCAATGGTATTTACGCTTTTTGCCACCTCCAGCAGGTAGTTCTTTTTGTTGATCTTAAACGTATGGCTTAAAATACGATAGGGTATGGTATCGCCTTCAATAATGCGCCGTTCGTTGCGCAGGGTATCTAAAAACTCGGTTTGCGGGACGGTATCCAGACTTACATATTCCTCTTTTAGCGGGGTGTAGCTGGCATAAGGCTCGCTATTTTCAATAAAAAAATTGATGCCCTTATTATGTACTACCTGCAGCACTTTATCCTTTTGCTTGCGCAGGCGGTTATCGGTATAGTTTTGGTTAATGGTTTTAATAAGCGAGGGCAGCAGCGCCACAAAAAGCAGCACAATTACCAGTTTAGATACGGTATTGAATAAAGTAAGCTTAGTTTGCAGTTTCAATACTTACAAGTTTATCCTGTAGCCTAAACCCCTTACGGTTTCCAGCCAGTCGGGCGGTTCATACACGTTTAACTTTTTACGGATATTTTTAATGTGGGCATCAATATAATTGCTGTCATAATCATCATTAACCACGCTGCCCCAAATATGTTCGCTTAACTGGGGGCGGGTTAGCGTACGGTTTTTATGCAGGATGAGATAGCCTATCAGGTCAAACTCCTTTTTAGTGATGGTATTGATCATGGTGCCGTTAAAAGCAATGGTCCGGTCGGTCAGATCCACCGCGAAATTTCCCAGCGAAACCAGGTTGTGCTTAATGCCAAATTTGCGGCGGATGATAGCCTGCATCCGGCTTTGCAGTTCCAGCAGCGAGAATGGTTTGGGCAGGTAATCATCGGCGCCCATATCCAGGCCTTTTATACGGTCGTACACCTCGGCTCGGGCTGTCAGGATCAGGCAGGCCGCCTCGGGGTTGCTGCGCTTGGCTTCCTTTAACAGGTCAAGGCCATCGTAATCGGGCAGGCCCAGGTCTATCAGGATAAAATCGTACTGACTGGTGGCTATCTTTTCAGACGCGGTTGCGCCGTTGTAGCAGGTTTCGCACAGGTAGTTATTACCCGTCAAAAAAATTTCCAGTTCGCTGGCTAATGCTTTTTCGTCTTCTACAATTAAAACATTCATGCCGGTTAATTAATAAAAAAGGTAATAAAAGGTGAGTGTAAAAAATACTTCTTTGTGGTTTTTCAATTGCCCTTCCACGTTTACCGGGATAGAGTACTTGGTACTGGCTTCCAGCGTATAATGCGGCCGGTTATAAGCAATAGGCAGTTTAAAACTGTAATTTAACACATTAAACTGGCGGTTAGCATGCGCTGTGCTTAAATCATCCGTCTCGTGCCCGAAACCAGCGTCCGGATTAGGGTCGTCCCGTTCATTGGTTGTGTAATGTTCCACAAAGTTTTGCGTGCCTAAAATCATACTGATACCGGGTGTGAACGACAGGTAATCCTTATTATCAAAAATACCGAATTTGGTTTCGTAATAACGGGATATGGATGGCGTTAAAAAAACATCGTTTGCTTTGCCAAAAAGGTAATCGGCAGCAATACTGGTTTTAAACAGTTTCCAATCGTAAGTTGTTTTTAAATCGACATTATTAGTAGATGCCGATTTAATGATCTGCGCGTCGCGGTTAAAAAAGAAATGGGTATAACTGGCTGTTCCGCCAAGTTTTTTTGTCAGGTGGAAAATATACCCGCCGCCTACATCAACTTCATCCAGTGTGGGGTATGATCCGGATACCTTCCAGATGGTACCATAGGCAAAAAACCCGGATTTGGCATTGTAGATCACATCGGCCGTATAATAACGATAGCGCTTGGGGCTGGTCCGCCCAAAAAACATCGCATCGCTGCCCCCCATAATACCTACTGATAGCGATTGTTTTCTGATAATGGTATCCGTATCCGATTTTACATATTCGCGGTAGTTTTTTACCACAAACGGTTTTTTTACCTCCGCAGCAGCACCGAGGCAAATAATAAATAAAGCAAAGGCATAAATTAATCTCATTGGTTTGGGCTATGTTATCCTTTAGTTATCATTTCTTCGTGGTATTTCGGGCGGGCGCACCATGCCATCAGGCCTTCGCTGGCGGCCGGTATTCCCTTTTTTGTCGTTGGTATCGTCCACTTTTTCGGGCTTCGGCTGTTTTTTGGATTTAGCTACTTCTTTAACCTTCGCATCCGGTTTGGTTGATGTTTTCAGCGTTTTAACCGTATCGGCAAAGTTATTATTTACCGGGCGCGAAAAAACAACACCTTGCTGTAATCCAATAGCATATTCCCTGCGGCTAAGCTTTGTTTTAGCCGACAATAAATATGGTGTGAATACCAATAAAAAAACAATATACACAAACCACTTTATCATGAGAAATTGGATACCCTCAAATACATGCTTAAATTAGTAAATACTGTTTGCCCGGTTAACATTTTATTATTTTTTATCCTTTTTTAAAAGCCGTTTGGTTAAGGCCTTTTAATCAGAACAGCGCACAATTAATAGGTAAGTATTAATAGTAACGCTGTTCATCTATATATTGATTAAATAGGGAGGAAATTTTTTAACCCACAAGGGGTTTATCAGATCAGGTTAGGATGGTCATAAATTTGGAAGCAAACATTTGGTTATACTCATCAACAAATACACAGGCTAATTGCTGCAGGCGGTTCACCAGGTCGGTACCGGCGTTAATGCCCAGCATAATTACAGGAGTGGTCATGGCGCCGGCCATTTCGGCACGGGTGCTCATTACGCAAACACTTTTTGTATGATCAACCTTGTGGCTATCTTCGCGGTTGATGGCGGTGGCTACAGCCATATTGCTGATATTAAAATCCGAATACGGTTTCATCCTTTGCTCGGGGTCGGCATCGCCGATGGTCCATTGTCGGCCGTCGGGCTGCAAGCCCCAGGTAATCAGGTCGCCGGCGGCATTAATTACTCCGCTGCCTACACCCTCCATCTGTAAAACATATTTGGCGCGGTCGGCCGCATAGCCTTTGGCAATACCGCCAAAATAAATGCGCATCCCTTTTTCCTTTAAAAAAACGGTGTTTTGAGCAGCATCAAGCTCTACTTTGCTGTAACCAAAGTTAGTACCGTAAGTAATATCAAAGGCGCCCTGAGTTAGTTCGGCTATTTTAAGCGACCGGTCTATCAGTTTAAATAGCTCGCCGCTGATTTTTACAGGGGCAATGCCGGCACTGCGATTAATTTGACTGGCCTGGCTATCCTGGCTTAGTGTGGTCAGTAGTTTATCAATCCGCTTTATTTCCGCTACCGCTGTTTTCACCCGCTCCTCTGCCCAATCCGCGTCAGCAGCCACTATACTGATCTCGAAGGGGGTACCCATCAAATTCACGTTTTTTTTGTGAACGAGGCTTTTGCTGACAATACTTTTTACAACCTGCATAACCAAACAATTTACACCTGCAACCCAATAACCTATCCATGCTTTTCTCAGGGAATCAGCATGGATACTATTCGAAAGTAGGTGGCTATCATGAAATTAAGATGAAAAGGGAGGGCTAATTGTTAGCCCTTCATGTAAACTTCACACTATTTAACATTTAGCCGGCACAAAGCGGAAGTTTTCAGAATACCAGGGGGTTAACACGACTTAACATAATTCAATTTTACAATGTATTAAGTAATTAATAATCAGAGATTTAACCACATTTCGGGGTTAACACAAAATGACTTAAAAGTCAGTGTGACCCGTGCAAGACAAAGCGTTAAGTGCCTGTGGGGACACGGGCACCGGGTTTATTAATTCATTGCCGTTGGCTTCAGCCAACGGATGCCATGTGGTATGTGTCCTGGCTTTAGCCAAACTCCTATTCTTACCCGGTGTTCCGTTTGGCTAAAGCCAATAATTAATACCTGTTTATCCGTCCCATAAATGGGACGGCAATGAATTTCTTTGCATGTCGTGTCCTTCAGACTTTCGCAGGGTCCTCTCCGAGAGACCCTGCGAAGACACAAACAATGCCTTTACACCCCGCTAAACACGGCGAAGCCGCCATCCACATTAATCACCGTGCCGGTTACAAATTTGGACGCATCACTTAACAGCCACAGCAGCGCGCCTATCAGTTCATCCGGCTCGCCGAAGCGTTTGAAGGGAGTTTGCTTGATCACTAAATTGCCCCTGTCGGTATAGCTGCCATCGGGCTGGGTAAGCAGGGTACGGTTTTGCTCGGTCAGGAAAAAGCCGGGGGCGATGGCGTTCATGCGCAGTTTATCGCCATGGCGGTTAGCCATCTCTACCGCGAACCACTGGGTATAGGCATCAATAGCCGTTTTAGCCAGCGTATAGCCCAGCACCTTGGTAATTACCCTTTGCGATGCCATGCTGGATATATTCACTATACTCCCCTTGCCGGTTTTGGCCATCACCTCGCCAAATACCTGGGTGGGAATCAATGTACCCCACAGGTTTAGCTCCATTACCTGGCGCAGGCCGTTCATATCCAGTTTAAACACATCGGCATCCGGCTGCACAACACCACCCGGCATATTGCCGCCGGCGCCGTTCACCAGGCCATCTATCCGGCCAAATTCGTTGATCATTTTATCACGGGCGGCAATCAGTTCGTCTTCTTTCATCACATCGGCCACCAAGGCCAGCGCTTTACCGCCCAAAGCGATAACCTCTTGTGCACGCTCCTCCGCTATTTTTTGGTTACGGCCTAAAATGCCTACCGCACCGCCTGCCGCGGCTATGCCTTTTATAAAAGCATCGCCCAAAATACCTGTGCCGCCGGTAACTACAACTACTTTATCTTTTAATGAGAACCCGTCCATTTTTATTGATCTGATGTAATAGGTAAATAAATAAACCCAAAGCAAATAAAAAAACAGCATACCACTTGTATCGTGATATGCTGTTTATTCATTTGTATTAACAATTTGTTATTATGGCGTATTAACCGCCATTTTTTATTCGGCAAAGGTTAATAAGGAGTGTTGCCCCGCCGTATGCAGATCGCGCCATACCCGGTTAATTTCGGTATCAGGGGCAGCGGCCATCAAGCCGCAATAAGGATAAAGCCTGTCAACCGCTTGCCGCGATGTAATAGCCAAATGCCGGCTGGTTTTGCTGACAGCCCTTAGCCCTTCTTCGCCGGGATTAGTCCACGATGCATCAACCGCGGCAAAAAGATTATTCCGTGCCGATTGTAAGGCATCAATGGTATCCTGCAATTCTTTTGTTATTTGTGCTTTATGGTCATCGGTTAACTTAGGCTGCTTCGCCCGCTCCGCAAAAACATCCCGGCACAAATCGGTAAAGTGCACCGCCATGCCCGATAGATTTACAGCCAGCGTGGCCTCGGCTAACTGCAAAAACGGGTATTGGTATAGCGGGCTATTCACCTGGGCATAATGGGCATCGATATGGAAACTGCGATTTTTAGCTACCGTTACATTACTCATGTTAAATGAGTGACTGCCCGTAGCTACCATGCCTATATACTTCCATGTAGGCAACAGGCTTACATCTTTTTTATCAATAACAAAAGGCAACACCAGTGGCTGATTATCATCACCCAATACCGTTTCACCATCTTCTTTAATCAGGCAATTAGCCGTAAAATGCGTGGCATGATATGCCCCGCTGGCATATTTCCAGGTGCCGTTGAGGCGGTAACCGCCGTCCACTATTTCCGCTTCGCCGCTTACCGCACCGCTGCCCGCAAGGCAAACCTGCGGAGTGTTAAATATCCGTGCTGCAACATCAGGAGCAATAAATCCGCTAAACCAGCCGGCACCGCAGCACAGGGTAATTACCCAGCCGGTACTACCGTCGGTCCAGCTAATGGCTTCCTGCAGGCGTACCAGGTTGGGCAGGCTTATTTCGTGCCCGTTGTAGATCTTCGGCACCAATAGCTTAAACCAGTTGTGCCGGTAAACCAGTTCCAGCTGTGCCGGGTTGAGCATGCCCAGCGCTTCACCTGCAGCCGCGTTATCGCGCAGGATAGCGGTATCCTGCGGTGTGATATAAGTTGATGGGTGCGGCGCGCTCATGATGCCTCCCCTTCAGCCTCTTCTAAACCGCCACCACCGGTTGACGCAGCGGTCTTTGGATTTTCACTTTTCCAGATCCGCAGCCACTCATAAAATCCGGCGAAAGCCACAATGAATAAAAACAAGGTGAGCAGGCCAAACAGGGGCAGTTTTTTATAAAACAGCAGCGGTATGGCAAACAGGTTAGATACGTTGAGCAGGATCCAGTTTTCCAGCTTGCGCCTGGCCAGCAGCCACATGCCCGCCCAGGCGGTTGACGATACCCACGAGTCCCACAACGGCACGTTAGAAGTGGTATAGTTTTTTAACAGGAAATATAAAAGCGCCCAGCCTGCAAAAACAATCAGTAAGGTAATTACCCATTCGCGTTTGGTGGCCCAGGTAATTTTTACCGGCGGTTCACCGCGTTTTTTTATCCAGTAGATCCAGCCGTAAATGCTCATCACCAGGTAATAAACGTTCAGCGCCGATTCGGCATACAAGCCGGCTATTAGCAATACATAAACACTTAGGACTATCCCGGCAATACCCGTCGGGTAAAGCCAGATGTTGTTTTTTTTGGCCAGCAGCACCTCGGCTACGCCCAATAATACAGCCGCCCACTCCCAAAAGGTGGTTTGCTGTACCTGCTCATTAAAGAGCTGTATCCAGGGATGGAGGTTCATGATTTTCCTTTTTATTTTTAGTTCCCTCCCATGGGGAGGGGTGCGTTGGGAGGGTGATGTGGCAGGGAGGGGTTTATTCCGCATGACAAAACCCCTCCCTACACCCTCCCTATGGGAGGGAATCGCACGCCCCTCGCTTCTATCTAAAACTTAACATTTAAACTGGCCAAAAAGTTAACCGGTGCCTGCGGGAAAAAGTAATTATAGTTAACTACTTTGCCGCCTTCCACATCTGGGTAGGTTGCCCCGTCCGACTGGTACTTTTTGCTGAAGATGTTATTCACCAATAAACCTACACCCACATTTTTAACGCCTTTAAAGCTGAAGTTATAGTTCAGGCGCACATCGTTCACCAGATAGCCATCCAGCGAGCGGCTTTTTGTGGAGGTATTATCCAGGTACTGGCGGCTTACATATTTGCTGATAAAAGCGATCTCGCCGTTTTTAATGGCCTGCCAGCTAATGGTGCTTGAGCCGGTAAAGTTTGGCGAGTAAGCAATATCGGTTTTGGTATACTGCGTAGCATCCAGCTTGTCGGTATCATAGTTGTATAAAAACTGCTGAAAGTTTTTCACCTTGTTGGCGCTGATGGTTGCGTTTACAGACCAGGTTAACGGCTGAACAACACGCACCCTTGCATTGGCTTCTATACCTGCGCGGTAGCTGTCTTTAATATTGGTGCGGATAGCCTCGCCCACATCATTCAGCGAGCCAGTTAATACCAGCTGATCTTTATATAACATGTAAAAACCGTTAATACCCGCGCCAAAGCCCGGCTTGTTGATCCGGTAACCTGCTTCAAAATCGGTTAGGTGCTCGGCTTTGGGGCGGCTGGCCGGTGACGAATTGGTAAAATCGTTACGGTTAGGCTCGTGATTGGCTACCGCTACCGACGCGTATACATTACTGTTATCGTTCAGGGTATAAGTTAAACCTGCTTTGGGGTTAAAAAAGTTAAGCTGGGCCTGTTGCTGCACGTTGTTCAGGTTACGGTCGAACCCTAAGAACGAGTAGTAGATATGGCGGTATTGCATATCGCCATACAGCAGCAGGTTATCGCCTAAATGATATTCGGCACGGGCAAAAATATTGAAGTCGGTTTTCTTGGCATTATCGCGCGAATACTCATATCCGGGCGCGATGTTAGTGCTTTGCTGCGTCCACTGGATATTATCGTAGTGCTGGCCTTTGTACTCGTTATAAGCACCGCCAACTTTAATATTCAGTTTGTTAGTTGGCGTATAGTTGAAGTTATAGGTCAGTCCGTAAAAATCATTATTTAACCATAAGCGGCGCACCAGATCGGTATTGGTGATGGGTGTCCCGCCGATAATCACCGGTGTTAAGCCATAATTAGTTACATCCTGATCGTTTTTATACTCCTCGTAATAACCCATTCCTTTGGTATAGTGCAGGGCGCCGCTGAAAGATAGCTTGCTGCCTAATTGCTGATCGTACAGTAACTGGTAGTAGTTTTGCACGTAATTATCGGTTTGGTTTTTATAGTAATCTTTGTACTTATTCATATAACCCAACTCGTTATACCGGTAGTTACCCTTCAGCACTTCCTCTTCGGGTACGCCGTTCCAGGCCTGGTAGGTTTGCTCGTATCCCGAAAATACGTTGAGGCGCAGCACGCTGGTTTTGCCATAATATGCGCCGCTGAGGAAATATGATTTCAGTTTAGAAAATGCCCGGTTGATATACCCGTCCGAGTTCATCCGCGATAAGCGGCCATCTACGGTAAAGTGGTCATTCAGTAAACCCGTACCCAGGCTCACGGTATTTTTAATGGTACCGTATGATCCGGCCGAGTTGTTCAGTTCGGCATAAGCCGAGTCACGGCGGGTAGTGGTTTGAATATTGATGCTGGCCCCAAAAGCGCCAGCGCCATTAGTAGATGTACCCACGCCGCGCTGGATCTGTACGTTATCAACAGATGAAGCCAGATCGGGCACATCCACAAAGTACGATCCCTGGCTTTCGGCATCATTCATCGGGATACCATTCAGCGTTACGTTAATGCGCGATGCATCCGAACCGCGGATCCGGATACTGGTATAGCCCACGCCCGCGCCTGCGTTTGAGCTGACTACGGTTGATGGCGTTTGCTCCAGCAGATACTCAAAGCCGCGGCCCGAATTGTTTTTTTCGATGTCCTTTTTATTCAGATTGGTAAAAGCTGTGGGCGAATTATTAGAGGCACGGGTACCGCTCACGGTAACTTCGTCGGTAAGGACGGTGCCGCTGGCCAGGCTAAAATCGGCAATGGTATTGCCTGATACCGTAATGGTTTTTTGCGTGGCGCGATAGCCTACATAGCTTACCTTTATGGTGTAAGTGCCGTTCTTCAGGTTTTTGAACAGGTAGGCGCCTTGTGCGTTGGTAATGGTGTTTAGCTCGTTGTCGAGACTGATGGTTGCGCCGGGCAGTGTGGTGCCGGTTTGCTGATCAGTGATTTTTCCGGATACGGAAAACTGGGCCGCGGCCAGGACAGGCAGCAGCAGGGCGGTTAGCGCCACAAATAATTTTTTCAATGTGTGTAAAATAAAAATTGTTAAAATAACCACACGCCAGGGCAGACGCGCAGCACTATAACTTATTACCTTTCCCTACGCCGGCATTATCCGGATCAGGTGCATGTTCAAGTCTGAAGTCGTGAGTTGGAAGTCTGAAGTCGAACGCGCTGACTTATGACTTAAAACTATGGACTTTGTACTTAAACAATGGGTATGATCTCAGCCTGTCTTTGTGTTTTGATCGCTCAAAGCAAGGCACCCCCTTGAGAATTACAGGGCAAATGTAGTAAATCAACCGGGATTTTGTGCACGCATTAATAATTCCCACGTAATTTCTATATTTAAACCCGATGAAGAAACTACCCCTCCCCTAAAATTAGCTACAGGCTCACTATGATACCCAGTTGAAAAATTGCATATGCCCGTATCCCCACATTAATCCCCTCTTGCACATTAAACATTAATCCCCTATTTTTACGGCATCTTTAAATAGATTACATTATGGCACACCATCACACCGAAAAAAAAGAAAATATCAATAACCTGTATTACCTGGTTGGTTTATTAGCCGGCTTGTTTACAGGCGCGGTTATCGAGTTCAGCATTATTTACCTGGTAACCGGCGCAATAGTAGGCTTGTTATTTGCCGCCTTATTCCTCAATGTGTTGGTTAAAGGCCGTGTTGACGCCTGATCCCGAATTACCCTCATTTATACGTAACTGGAACCAGTTTTACACCCTTGTGGCTGTATGGCTGGTTTTTTTAATTTTCATCTTCTGGCTCATTACCCTTTATTTTAAATGAGCAATACCGACTGGATAGTACTGGCTGTAACGCTGCTTTCCATTGTTGGCTTCGGCGTTTGGAAAAGCGGCAGCAATAAAAATATCGATCAGTTTTTGGTGGGCAACCGCTCGCTGCCCTGGTATCATATCGGCCTTTCGGTAATGGCTACACAGGCCAGCGCTATCACCTTTCTTTCGGCGCCGGGGCAGGCCTATACCGATGGGATGCGCTTTGTACAGTTCTACTTCGGGCTGCCCCTGGCTATGATTGTGCTGTGCGTTACGTTTGTCCCCATCTTCCATAAGCTAAAAGTTTATACTGCTTACCAATATCTGGAGCAACGCTTCGACCTGAAAACACGGGCGCTTACTTCATTCCTGTTCTTAATCCAGCGCGGGCTATCAACCGGTATTACTATTTACGCCCCGGCCATTATCCTATCCACCATCCTGCATATGAATGTGGTTTATACCACCCTGTTTATTGGCGGGCTGGTCATTTTTTATACCGTTTACGGGGGCACCAAGGCGGTATCGTACACGCAGGTGCTGCAAATGAGCATCATTTTTTTTGGGATGTTTTTTGCCGGTGTAATGGTGGTGAAGCTATTGCCCGATGGTGTGGGTTTTACCCACGCGCTAAAAATTGCCGGTAAAATGGGCAAGATGAATGTGATAGACTGGCACTTTGACTGGAATAACCGCTACACGGTTTGGAGCGGACTAATAGGCGGCTTTTTTTTACAGCTCAGCTATTTTGGTACCGACCAAAGCCAGGTGGGGCGTTATCTGGCGGGTAGCTCGGTAGCGCAAAGCCGGTTGGGGTTAATTATGAACGGCCTGATTAAGATCCCGATGCAGTTTTTAATATTGCTGATAGGGGTACTGGTTTTTACTTTTTACCAGTTTAACCGACCGCCCATGTTTTTTAACAGTTACGAGGTTGACCAGGTTAAAAAAAGCGCCTTATCTAAGGATTATAATGGCCTGGAGCAGCAGTATCAAGATATCTTCGCGCTGAAAAACCAAAAAAGCCAGGTGTTGACCAATGCCCTGACCAGCGGGGACCAGGACAAAATACACGCGGCTAAAGAAGGCCTGAAAGCCGTTGACGAGCAAACCACCACCATCCGCAACCAGGGTATAGCCCTGATGAAGCAAAATAATCCTGATGCCAATACCGACGACACTAACTACGTGTTCCTGAGCTTTGTAACCCAGAACCTGCCCGTTGGCCTGATCGGGTTATTAATTGCCATTGTATTCCTGGCTTCAATGGGTTCAACAGCCAGCGCCTTAAACTCGCTGGCATCAACAACGGTGGTTGATATTTATAAGCGGATTATTAACCCCAATGCATCGGAGGCTAATTACCTGCTGGCATCACGACTGGCCACCATATTTTGGGGGTTGGTTTGTATTGGTATGGCTCTTTATGCCAGCAAAATGGGCAACCTGCTCGAAGCGGTGAACCAGTTAGGTTCCTACATCTACGGCACCATATTAGGGGTATTTGTGGTAGCGTTTTACTTCAAAAAGATCAGTGGCACTCCTGTGTTTATAGCCGCTTTAATTACCGAAGCGCTGGTTTGCGTTTTAGGCTTAACCGGGTCGGTAGCTTATTTATGGCTGAACCCTATCGGGTGTTTTTTGGTGATCATTATTGCCTTTGTGCTAAACGGATTTTTTAACAAATCAACAACTCTTCAAAAAGGGACATAGCGGCAATTTAACCACAAAGGTCACAAAGAGAGAAACACAAAGGACACAGAGATTTTATTTGTGATTAAAGAAGGCTATTGCCGTTTCAAGCGTCCACGCTTGAAACTTATTCTGAGGCAAGCGTCCACGCTTGTCCGGCGGTTTTCCCGGTGTCTTCCGTGTAAAACATAGTGGCAATTTAACCACAAAGGTCACAAAGAGAGAAACACAAAGGACACAGAGATTTTATTTGTGATTAAAGAAGGCTCTGTGATTAAATTGTCGCCAAACTTTATTGTATTTAACATCTTTTTGTTAAAGATTGTTAATCATCAGCTACTTAGTTGATGGATAACGGATTGTTAAGTAATATAGCGTTACCAACATCAATCACACATGCTGAAAAACTACTTTAAAATAGCCTGGCGCAATATTGTTAAAGGCCGTTTCCACTCCGTGGTAAATATTATTGGCCTGTCGGTAGGCATCGCGTTTACGCTGCTGATAGCCGCTTATGTATACGGCGAGCTGCAGGTTAACCGGCAATTACAGGATGCCGATAACCAGTACATCGTCCTGAGCAAGTGGAAAGATCCCAACATGGGCTACCCGCTGACTACCCTGGCCGAGTTTCCGCGGGCGTTGAAACGGGATTATCCTAATTTAGTAGCTAATTATTACCGTTGGGATGGGGTATCGTCTACCGTATCAAAAGGTGATAAGCATTTTCGCGAAGTGCTGCAGATAGGCGATAGCACCATGCTGAAAATGTATGGCTTTAAGCTGATCCATGGCGATAAAAACACCGCGCTGAACGATCCTTTTTCGGTGGTGATTACCCGGGAGCTGGCCATTAAGTATTTTGGTAAAACCGATATCGTTGGCCAAACCATTAATATCGAAAACTTTAAGGGCGGTAAGCACGATTTTACCATTTCGGGCGTGCTGGATAAAACCCCGCAAAA
Organism: Mucilaginibacter sp. GW821-FHT07H05; assembly: GCF_059418485.1. Classification (NCBI taxonomy): domain Bacteria; kingdom Pseudomonadati; phylum Bacteroidota; class Sphingobacteriia; order Sphingobacteriales; family Sphingobacteriaceae; genus Mucilaginibacter; species Mucilaginibacter sp. GW821-FHT07H05. The sequence continues at coordinate 669,468 of NZ_JBWKPY010000002.1, read as the reverse complement.
TACGGTAACCGATATGGTGGCCCACACCACCGTATTCCTAACCGCAAGCGCGGCTACCTTTATGGGCCGCTTTATGGACGGCTGGAACAATACGGGCATTGCAGGTTATGTGCAATTGCAAAAAGATGTCGACCCAAAACGACTGGAAAAACCCATGCTCGACCTGATAAAAAAGAACGCGCCGCCGCAAATAGCCGCCAATATGACACCCTACCTGGTGCCTCTTAAAGATTATTACCTGGATGCAGGCAACGGCACGGTGAAGCGCATGTTATACACACTGTCGTTCATCGGTCTGTTTATTTTGATGATGGCTATCATCAACTTTATTAATATGTGTATAGCCCGCTCATCAAGCCGGATGAAGGAGATGGGTATCCGTAAGGTGCTGGGCGGTATGCGCAAGCAGCTGATCTGGCAATTTTTGACCGAATCGGTGTTGCTGGTTTTTCTGTCTACCTTAATGGCTTTGGTATTATACCTGATCGGGCGGCCATTCTTTGCCGGTATGGTAGGTCGCGAGATCATTAGCCTGTTTGCCTTCCCGTTATATTTTTATTTGATCCCGGTTGTACTGGCCGTGGTGATTGGCTTATTGGCCGGCGTTTACCCGGCGCTGGTATTATCGTCGCTGCGCTCGGTCGATTCGTTAAAAGGCAAGCTGAGTATTAAAGAAAACATCTTTACCCGTAAAACGCTGGTGGCTTTCCAGTTTGGGATAGCCATTGTGGTACTCATCAGCTCGGTTGTCATATCGCAGCAAACCAGCCTGTTTTTTAATGCCGATCTGGGGTTCGACCGTAACTATGTGGTTTATGCCCCGCTCCCGCGCGATTGGTCTAAGGCCGGTATCGACCGCATGGAAACTGTAAGCAGGCAATTAACACAAGTGCCGCAGGTAAGCAACGTAAGCCTGTCATGGGAGATCCCCGATGGCGCTAATATGGGCAATACCCCGGTATTTTTGCCCGGCGCCGATTCACTGCGTGCACCATCGGGGCAATTGCTCACTACCGATAACCAATATGCCGCTACCTATGGCATCCGTTTAAAAGCGGGCACGTTTTTCACCCCAACTTTTTCGCCGGGTGATGAAAATAAGGTGGTGATCAACCAAACGCAAGCCAAAGCCCTGGGTTGGGCCAATCCGGCTAAAGCCATAGGCCAGCAATTGCGCATCCAGGGCTATCAGCCAACCTTTATTGTTTGCGGGGTAACCGCCGATTTTAATTTCGGATCGATGCGCGGCAGTATCCCCCCGATAGTTTTCCTGAATGTAAATTATACCAACCTGTACCGCTATTTTTCCATCAAACTAAAAGGCGGGAACTTACAGCAAAGCATTACCGCCCTGCAAACTGCCTGGAACCGGGTATTGCCTGGCGCACCATTCGAGTATAAGTTTATAGATGATGCCATCCAAAAACTATATACCGTTGAGCTGCAGTTGAAAAGGGCCGCTTACCTGGCTACCATACTATCTACCATCATTGTGCTGCTGGGTGTATTGGGACTGATATCGCTCAGCGTACAAAAACGCACTAAGGAGATCGGGATCCGCAAAGTGCTGGGATCATCTGTAGCGGGGATCAGTATGCTGTTCCTGAAGGATTTTTTAGCGGTGGTTATCATTGCCGGGGCAGTGGCATGCCCTATTGCCTACCTGGTGATGCAAAACTGGCTGAACGATTATGCTTATAAAATATCGCTGTCTATTCAACCTTTTATTTTATCGGTTATGGTGTTAACGTTCATCACCGCTATGATCATTATCCTGCAAACTATAAAAGCCGCCTTTGCTAACCCGGCAGAGAGCTTGCGCAGCGAGTGAGAAGTTAACCACAGAGGACACAGAGGTTTTCACGGAGGGTACAGAGGTATTGTATAATGATCACAATTAAAATCTCAGTGTCCTCTGTGCTTCCCATCTCTGTGATCTCTGTGGTTACTTCCTCCGTGGTTAAATTCCCATCAAAGTTTGAAACATTTTTAATTTCCTGCCGTTACTTCTTATTACACACTAAGGAGCATTAGCCTCAATTTAGCGTATCACAAAATCTACTTTTATTAAATGTCTTCAAGCAATAGCCTGCAATCTGTCTCTCGTCTGTATTTAGCGGGCGGCGGCGAAATGGGGCAACTAACCCGCTCATTCAACTGGGAAGGCACTGTTTTAGGGGAGCCTGAAACCTGGCCGCAAAGCCTGTTGGCTACGGTTAGTTTGATATTAAACTCGCGTTTCCCCATGTTTTTATGGTGGGGGCCCGATCTGATCCAGTTTTATAACGATGCTTACCGGCCAAGTCTGGGTATCAGCGGCAAGCACCCCAGCGCCCTTGGGCAGCGGGGCCAGGATTGCTGGCCCGAAATATGGCCTGTTATTAAACCATTGATAGACCAGGTACTGGCCGGCGGCGAATCGACCTGGAGCGAGGACCAGCTGATCCCCATTTACCGTAACAATGTACTGGAAGATGTTTACTGGACATTTAGCTACAGTAAAGTACGAGACGACTACGGGCAGATTGCCGGCGTACTGGTAACCTGTAACGAAACTACCGAAAAGGTAAAATCGTACAATAATTTAAAAGAAGCCAAGCAGGAGTTAGAACTGGCTATTGAGGCTGCTAACCTGGCCACATGGGATTTAAACCCCAAAACCAATCAGTTTATCAGTAACACGCGTTTAAAAGAGTGGTTTGGCCTACCGGCCGATGGTGAGATTGACCTGAACGATGCCCTTAGCGCTGTTATTGAAGCCGACCGGCAAAATGTAATCGAGGCTATTGATCAGGCATTGCAAAAAGGATCGAACGGGGTTTACAATATTGTTTATACCATTGTTAGTCATAAAGATCAAACCCAGCGGGTGGTTAAGGCCAGCGGCAAGGCTATGTTTGATACCGAGGGAAACCCTTACCGTTTTACCGGTATTTTAGAAGATGTTACCGATGATTACCAGATGCAGCAACGCAAGGATGAATTTATCAGCGTGGCCAGCCACGAGCTGAAAACACCCATTACTACGCTCAACGCATCCATGCAGATATTGCAAAAGCTGGTGAAAACCGACCCTACATCCGATAAGGTGCCGATGTTTCTGGATAAGGCCAGTAATAACCTGAATAAGCTGGTACGGCTGATGGATGACCTGCTGAATGTTACCCGAATACAACAGGGGCAGCTGGGCCTTAATAAAACCGTGTTTAACCTGATTGAACTGATAAACGATTGCTGCGACCATGTACGCGTAACCGGCAGCCACGAGTTTATTTTAACCGGCGATACCGAACTAAGGGTTTTTGCCGATTACCGCCGGATAGACCAGGTACTGGTTAACCTGGTTAACAACGCCGTAAAATACGCCCCGCAATCTAAAAAAATCGAGATCCATGTGGAGCATAGCGGGGATATGGCAAAAGTATCTGTAAAGGATTATGGGATAGGCATTAACCCCGAAAAACTGCCGCACCTGTTCGACCGGTATTACCGGGTAGACTCGCTGGGCCACCAGTTTTCGGGATTGGGGTTGGGCTTATATATCAGTTCGGAAATTATTGCCAGGCATGGCGGCGAAATTGGTGTGGAAAGCAACCGTGGCGAAGGCAGCCGGTTTTGGTTCACTTTGCCAATTAACGGTTAAGTTTATCCTGATAAACCCACGCTAAACTGTATTTTTGCAGCACTATGAAAAGAGTTTTGTTATTGGCGATGATAGTGGTGGTTACCATTTTAGCCGCTTGTTCTGATAAAGAAAAGGAAGGTGTAATGGTTTACAACCTTGAATATACCCTGCCCGATAGCCTGCGTAGCTATGCCGATTACCTGCCCAAACAATCCACCGTTTATTTTAAAGGCGATTCGGTAGCCAATGTGCATGGCTCGGATACCGAATCAACCACCATGATCACGCATCAGCCTACGGGTTATTTGCTGGCCTTGCTTAAGTCGGGCATCAGGCGCTACCAGGTGGTTTATAATAAGGAAGAACAGGCGCATGAGTTGCCTGATATGTCGAAATACGACTTTATACAAGGCCCCGCCACTAAAAAAATAGCCGGTTATAATGCGCAGCAATACATAGTTAAGGATAAATTTACCGGCGATACCACCAGCGCCTGGTTTACACACGATATTAACGTGCCGCCCAGTTTTGCAACGTCGATGTTTAAGCCCGAACTGGGTGTGCCGCTTTCATTCAGCATTAATCAAAACGGGATGATCACTAAAACAACTTTAACACATATCAGGTTTGAGCCGGTACCCGCCGGGATTTTTACCGCGCCTGCCGATTACAAAAAATTGACACCTCAGCAGTTAAACGAAATGCCGGTTGGCAATTAGGGGTATTATTTCCCTGCAGCCGTATTATACCTTGCCTGGTATTCGGCCTTGCTTAGTTTTAACGCGGTAATGGTAAATATTTGCCCGGGCAAATCCTCTTTGATCATCAGGTGTTTAGAAAATTTGGATACGTATTGATTTGTACCCGCCTGCTTCCATTCAAATTTCTTTTTATCTAACAGGGTATGCAGCATAATGTGGTAACAGGTATCGCACTCAAAAATCCATTTTTGCGAGTAGCAGTTGCCTTTTTTATCAAACAAAAAATATAATTCCTCGGGCTTAACATCTCCCCGCAGTAAATAGGTATAGGAAGAATCGGTTTCGCTTTTAATGCTGGTTTTATTGTACTTGCCGGCATTAACCCCCACCCAGAATTTCAAACTTCCCTTCCCTTTACCCACGTAAATTTGCGCAGAAATTACACCGCTGAAAAACAATAGTAAGCATAAAGCCAGGGCCGCTTTCCTCATGTTTGTTGATTTGGTTATACCTCGTTCAGTACTTCTACCATTTTTTGCAGCTTAGCCACATTAATGGGCTTCACTATAAAATCCGAGATGTGCTCGTACGAGCGGGCTTTGGCAAAATCGGCCTCATCTATGGATGAACTGACAATGTAAATGGTCACCTTCTTTTTTATCAGCGGGTGTATCTTTACAAACTCATCCATAAACTGCCAGCCATCCAGCACCGGCATATTAATATCCAGCAATATCAGGTCGGGCAGACTGTCGGTTTGGTTTACGTACTCCGTAAAAAAATCAAGGGCTAATTTCCCGTTGGGAAAAAAGAGGGTTTTGTGAGCAATTTCAGAGTTATTGATAATCCGTTTTACGGTAAAGGTATAGATCTCATCATCGTCAATAACACAAGCGATATCAAATTTTTTCATTCTTTATTTAAGGCACATTATTACAAAAATACTTTTTTACAGGTAAAATATAGCTATTCGCTATAAAATATTAAACTAAAATATAATTTTAAAAACAGCGCCCTGACCAGGTTCGCTTTCAACCACAATTGTGCCCCCTTGTGATTCAACCTGTGTTTTTATTAAAAACAAACCAACACCATGCGCCTCCTTATGGGTATGGAAAGTTTTATATAAGCCAAATAAACGGGTACCATGCAATTTTAAATCAATACCCTGGCCATTATCGCGGCACTCTAAAACAGTGCGGTCTGCATCGTCCTGATAGGTTTTTAAGGTGATCACCGGCGGTTCGTTCTCCTTCCGGTATTTAATGGCGTTAGATAACAGGTTCATAATGATACTTTCCAGGTATAGTTTAGGGTACCGGATGGTTTTTGTACTAAAATGATATTTAATTTTTGCCCCGTTCGCTAATATCATCGATTCCAGTATTTCCACCACATTTCCGGTCGCTTCCCTGAAGGATAGCTCTTCCGATTCAATTTTACTTTCGCGGATCCTTATCGCCGCGGCCAGGTCGTTCAGGGTGTCATTTAAACCAACCGATACTTTGTTGATCTTTTCAAACAGTTCGCGGTTATCATCGTCCATCCCATCCGGATTTACCAGGCTGGATAGCAATGAGATATTGCTGGCATGGTTGCGGATATTGTGCGATAGAATATGAGTGAACGTTTTTAACTGCTGATGGCTGCGGAACAATAACTCGTGCGATGTATTAAGTGCTTCTTCGTTGTTTTTATAACGGTCGATATCCATAAATACCCCGCGCAGCTTGCTCATTTTGCCGTGGTCATCATAAAAGCACTCCCCGCACGATCGTACCCAGATATGCGCGCCCTTACCGGTGATCATTTGCAGTTCGAGGTCCCAGTTGGTACCATCAGCATACGCTTTTTCAATAGCGGCTTTGAGCAATACGGCCGATGGTTCGGTATAAAAAGAGAATGGGTCCGAGCCGTCGATATCATAATCATGCGGAACATCATAAATGTTATATACCATGGCCGACCAGGTTGATTTTTTTTTCACCGGATCAAATTCCCAGCCGCCTACCCTGGCAATACGTTCGGCCTCTTTTAACAAGAATTTGCTTTGCGCCAGTTTGATTTCTACCAGCTTGCGCTCGGCAATTTCGCGCTCAAGTTCATCAATCGTCCGCAGCGAGAGCACACCGGGCATTATTTTATATACAGCATACACCGTAAAAGCCGAAACCACGGCTGTTGCAAACCTTATCAGCGCGCTTAAGCGATAGGCCGGCCACCAAAAAATAATAGCATCGAGCAAATGGGTGATGCCGCACAGTACAATAAAGCCTACAAACAGCCAGATGATCCTTGGAAACGGGATATCTTTCCGCCTGGTAAGCATTACGATAAGCAAAATGGGGATAGCAAAATAAGATGCCCAGATCAGCAGGTCGGACACGATATACAGCCAGCCGTGAAAATCAGACCAGCTACCGCAATGCCAGCGTGCAGGCCAGTTTTTGGTATCAAATAATCCTAAGAAAAAATCTGCCGCCTGCCTGCCTAAGCCGGCCTGCTGTGCTGTTGCTGCGGCGGGAGGGCAATTAGCCCCGCATACTACAACCGGCTGTGCATGGGCCACAACAGGTGTTAATTTTGCCACGGTATCCGGCAGATAGCTCATGATGTATAGCGTTTAGCAATAGTTTTCTTGATCAATGAATCAGTACCGGCCTGTAAATTTATTTAACAGAGGGGGTGCCTCTTTCAAATATCGTAAACTGAATACTATTTTTTCGATGTTTTATTAGTTAAGAAATGGCGCGTTGGTTTGAATATTTATCGAATGGTTAAACCCGCGGCATTTAAACAGAACGTTAGTATGCGCCGGCAAAAAGCCCCGTATTTTTGGTGAAAAATTAAACCAAAAATACGGGGCTTTTATGCTGTGCCTTCAGGCTAAATAACCAGGCTACATATTATAAAAAAACTGGTCGGCAATAATCTGGCCGTCCTTTACTTCGTAAACGGCAATTTCGTTCATGGCCATGCGGCCATGTTCCTTATAGGTCACATCCATTTCCATGGTAACGGCAAAAAAGTTACCGGTAACAATCGGGTCGGATATTACCCCGCTATGGATCTCCTGCACCATGTTGTACCAATCCTGATTTTTTTGCAATACACCATCCTTGCCTTCAACCAGTTCGGTTGCCGATCCCTTAGGTTCCCTGCTTACTATATTATCGGCATAAAGCTCATTAATCGCATCAATATTTTTGCCTTCGCGGCAGTACTGTACCAGCTTGGCGGCTACTTCTTGTGTGGTCATAATTATTGGTTTTTAATTTAATTAAAGCTAAGTATTGCAAGTTCATAAGCGGCTTGTTTTGTTTTAAGTTTTTATTAAGATTTTGTGTTTAACCGCTTATACCTAAATTCAATACTTGTTATCTTTTTTCTTGCGGTTCAATTTTCATATCTTCATATGTTCTTAAATAAACCCATGAAAAAGCCAATTCTGATCGCTTGCCTTATCCTTGTTATGCTGGGGTGCCAATGTTTTGCGCAGGCCACAAAAAGCGTTACTAAAGATACCCTTAACTACCGCGAGAAATTTGAGGTATTGCGATCGGCCCCTCATATTAAAGATGGAAAATATATGCTGTCGGTTAAATCGTCGGGCAAGATACTCACGATGGGTTTTTACAAAAACAACCTTAAAGATGGTTTTTGGCACGAGTATAACGGTAAAGACAACGTAGCTGCCGAAGGCCATTTTAAAGACGGCAAGAAATATGGCGAATGGAACTATTACGGCCGCCTTTGGAAAATAGTAAACACCTACGATTTTACCCGGAACGAGCTCATATACCATTTACCTACGCATGACGACAGCACGCACGTTTACCGGGTTATCAAGGGCCTGGATACCGTTGAAACCCTGCTGCAGCGCGCGCCCATTTACCTTAGTCCCGATTTAATGTACCGCCCCTTAATTTATAATATTGTATACCCCGCCGCGGCTATCAGCAAAAAGGTAGCAGGGCGTGTAATCATTAGCTTTACGGTTGATGAGAACGGGCACATGCGCGATTATAAGGTTGAGCAAGGCATGGGCTATGGTTGCGATGAGGAGGCGCTGCGGGTAGTTAAACTGATCCCCGAAGATTGGGTACCCGGCAAGCTTAACGGCAAAAACGTGGCGGTATCCATGCGCCTGCCGGTGGTGTTTAACTTGTGGTAGGTACAAATGCCCCTAAAAAAGGGCCCCCACTCCATGTGAACATGCCGGGTAAGAATGCCTTTTTCAGGGTTAACACTATAAAAAGTTAATGTTATAATTGTCAATGATTTATCTCAAAAAACGCCTGAATTGTGTTAAGTTATGTTAACCCAATTTTTACCACCTATCTGCCTAAAGGTGGAATTCCTGAAATAAGTTTACCTATGGTAAATACCCGCTTGTGCAATTATAAAAATGCCTTTATCTTACGCTAAATTAAATTATCACATTGTTAGTTAAAACCTTTGGCAGCGCCGTTTTCGGTATCGAAGCTATTACCATTACAGTTGAAGTAAATATAAGCGGCGGCATGCCCAACTATTTTATAGTAGGTTTGCCCGATAGCGCCGTGCGCGAATCCATGTCGCGTGTGGAAGCTGCCCTGCAAACCAACGATTACCGTATGCCACGGCAAAAGATACTGGTAAATATGGCCCCTGCCGATATCCGTAAAGAGGGTTCGGCTTATGATTTAACCATTGCTATAGCGATACTTGCCGCATCGGGACAGATAGGCGCCGAAGAATTGGATAAATACCTCATCATGGGCGAACTATCCCTTGATGGTAGCTTGCAGCCCATAAAAGGCGCGTTATCTATTGCCATACAGGCGCGCAGGGAAGGCTATAAGGGCTTTATCCTGCCGGCACAAAACGCACGCGAGGCCGCCATTGTGAATGACCTTGATGTTTACGGCATAGAGAACATTAAACAGGTGGTCGATTTTTTTAATGGTGATAAAAGCCTTAAACCCGAGATAGTAAACACCCGCGATGAATTTTTTAACAGCCTGAGCAATTACGACAGCGATTTTAGCGAAGTACGCGGGCAGGAAAACATCAAACGCGCGCTGGAAATTGCCGCCGCGGGTGGGCATAATGTAATCCTGATCGGTCCGCCGGGAGCGGGTAAAACCATGCTGGCGCGCCGTTTGCCTTCTATTTTACCCCCGCTCAGCCTGTACGAGTCGTTAGAGACCACCAAGATCCATTCGGTAGCCGGTAAACTATCTGCGGCTGATGCCCTGGTTACCACGCGGCCGTTCCGCAGCCCGCACCATACCATTAGCGATGTGGCCCTTGTAGGCGGCGGCAGCAACCCACAACCCGGTGAGATCTCGCTGGCCCATAACGGCGTTTTGTTTTTGGATGAACTGCCTGAATTTAAACGCAGCGCCCTGGAAGTGATGCGCCAGCCGCTGGAAGAACGCCGGGTTACCATATCGCGCGCCAAGTTTACGGTGGATTACCCGAGCTCGTTTATGTTGGTGGCGAGTATGAATCCCTGACCCTGTGGGAACTATTCTCCGGTTTTGGGGGAACGGGGGGCGCATAGGCAAGCGTGATGGTGATCTCGTCCGAACCGATCTCGATGTCGGCGGTGATGGTTTCCACGATGGCCCGCTTTTGCCCGAAGGGCATTCGCGACCATTGCGCGTGCAGCGTCTGGATTTCCGATAGCACGGTGCCGCTGGACAGCAGCTGGATGGTGCGCACGTCAATATCGGCCTCAAGTTCCGGCAGCTGCGCGTCAAGCTGCAGCAGTCGTTCCTCAATGGGCCTGTACTTCTCCGCAAACAGCTCCTTGCTGATTTCCTGATTGACCCGCAAGTTCAGCCATTCGTCCGCCTGCTTGGAGAGCCTGGCGCGCTCCCTTTTGGTGCTTTCATGCAGTGCTTGCTTTTCCCGCAGTTCCCGGTCGGAGGCCTCGACGAAGTTCGAGTGCGTGATGCCGTTGAGGTACTCCTTCAGGTATTCCTGATAGATGTCGTCCAGGTCGCCGACCAGAATCCGGTTCTTGCACGCCCTGCAGGCGTAGGTCTTGGAGTTCTGGTAGACGTACATGATCTTGCCGCAGGCGCAGCGCACGAAGCCCGACAGCAGGTATGTCACCTTCGGGCCGATAGGCTTGCGCAGGGACTGCTGGGTGTCCAGGATGCCGTTGACCTCGTTCCACTGCTCGGGCGAGACGATGGCAGGGCACGGCATGATCACCCACTCCTCCTGCGGCTTGATGTCCCAGCCCTTGCCCTCGCCGCGGCTCTTGGTGTAGTTGGCCCGGCGTTCGCCTTTGGCCGAACTGTCGCGCAGCAATCGCTCGATGCTGGTGGCGGTAAATTCCGAGCCGTTGCGCGAGCGGTAGCCCATCTTTGTCAGGGCTTTGGCGGTGCTTTGCTTGCGCTGGTGGATGATAAACAGCTCGTACATCAGTTTGCGTACTGGTGCCTCCTGCTCGTCAATTACTAACTCGTTTTCCTGCCAGCGGTAGCCGAACGAAGCCGAGCCGCCTAAGGGCTTGCCTAACTTGGCTCTGATGGGTACCGACGCGGCAACCCGGCTTGCGATTTCCTCCCGTTCCCATTCGGCCATCGCGGCGATCATGGTGTAGAACAAGCGCCCTGCTGGGCTGCTGGTGTCGATGCTTTCCGAAAGCGATACCAGGTCGGCGTTGTAGGTGCGGAAGATTTCGGAGAACTCCAATAATTCTTTGGTGTTGCGCGCCAGTCGGGCAAGCTTGGAAAATACCAGGCCGGTGATGTGTCCGTTTTTGATGTCGGAGAGCATCCGCTTTGTTTCGGGGTGCTGCATCACCGACTTGCCGCTGACGGCATCAAGCCGGTATACCTCCAGTACCTGCCAGCCTTTGGCTTCGGTGTAGTAGCGGGCGCGGCTTTCGTGGTGCTCGGGGCTTTCGTCCCTGACTTGCATGTCGGTCGATACCCGGATGAAGATGCCGACGCGCTTGGGATTTGTTGTTTCCATGTTGAATTGTTTTAAGGAATTGGTTTAGTTAAATATAGGAAAAAACACCGCCGCCTCATAGGGCGGCGTATTGGTCGTTAGGGACTGTTTTTGTGCGTATCGCTTTGCTGGTGCAGGTGCGCGATGAGCACCGCCTCGAACATCTTGTGGTGATACTTTTGCTTGTTGGTGCGTTCCTTGGCCTGCTCGACGGTCAGTATGGGGTATATGCTGGTTGCAAAGGCAATGGCGTCACTGGTGTTACGAATTGCGGGGAGGGCTTGTTTGATAGCAGTGCTATCCTTGTACGCGACCATGCAGCCGTGATACTCGAATAGCTTCAATATGCTTGTGAGTATTGTTTTCAGCTGTGCGCTTAGGTGCGTGGCGGGTGGAATTTTCAGCACCACTGTACGAATGCGGTATTGCCGGACGTAGTGGGCAAGGGCGACGGTGTGGGTTTCTTTGGTCGCGTCGCGGGCTGTCAGCGTTCGGTAGTCCAGCAGTTCCTTGTGCTGCACTACTGCAATGCCGGTGGTGCGGGTGCCCAGGCTAATCCCGAGTATTGCCATTATTCCAATTGCTAAATCGTTCGCCCTTATTCCCTCTCAATTGCTGCTCCACTAAAAAGATAAAGTATGCGCCGCGGGAATTGGTTATTTTTCTTTCCGGCAATGAGCACACGTATTCTAACTTCTCGCGCAATATTTTGTGAGGATACTGCTTGGCGTATTTTAAATATTGCGTTACAGAATGTGGGTCGTTTAAACGTTCAGCAATTTCATTTGCTAATTGTATTTCGATAGGACTATACATATATGTTGTTAACTCGTTGAGATTACTTAATAATTATCATCGTTCGTCGTTTTATTTTTTTGGGAAGCTTATTGACTAAATATCATTTTAAAAATGATATTTTCTCTGTGTCCGTTAGATAAAGGACACAGAGAAAGACCGCAACAGTGCTTGCTCTTGTTTGTATTGTGGTTATTGGTTTGCGAATTGGTGCAGTTCCAATGCTGTCAGTTCCGCTTTGAGTTCTACGTATAACTCATAATACAATTCGTTGGGGAAAGTGCGGTAGATGATACTTAGCTTGATGAGGTTGCGAGCGTTAGGCATGGCAAGTCCTTTCTCCCATAGGGAGAGATACTTCGTATCATGCAAGCCGAGCAGTTTTGCCACCTGGCGTTGCTTTAGCCGCATTGTTTTGCGGTGCATTCTTAGTCTATTGGGAATAGGTTTGGTTCCTGGTTCCACCCTCATACAGTATCAATGCGGCGAGTATAGTATAAGAATGATCAAGAAGTTCTAAAGAACCAGTTGTGGGGATAAACAATATTGCAAATAATTAAAATTTCAATATCGCACCAAACAGAAAGAGCAGGCAAATCAGTCCAAAAAAATACTGGATGAAAAAGTACAACATCAGGCGGGTTCGGCGGGAATCTATCTTAGCCAGTTCAACTCTCAAGGAAAAGAAAATATAAATTGTCAACACAAATATAACCACTCCGTAATTCAACGCCTTGCGAACCGGTGATATGGCTGATGTATGGTCACCTTTAAAAATCGGGTAAAATTTGAGTAATACATCGCCCAGGAGCATGTTCAGGAAGTAAAAGAATAGGAGGGCAAAAGCGGTTATGTAAATAATTCTTTTTTTATCATATCCATAATTCCACCATGCTCGGTCTACGTAGCTAACTATTTTTCCCAGTATTCCCGATTGATCGTATTTGAATTCCTTGTATAAGATGTCCACATTCTTATAACTGTTTTCCTTTCCTTCTTTTTTAAATTTTTCTAACAAGGTTGCATATATCTGATTTTTTTGATCTTCATTAGTGTCGTGTTCAAACCCCAAAACCATATTTTCATAGAGCTCGAAATTTAAGCCGTTAATGTCGGTTTTATGAAAAACGAGTGTTAGGGGCTTTCTCAGAGAGTCTGTTCTTAAATAAACATTGCTATCTATTTCACAGCGAAAAAATATTAAGGTGTCTAAATTAGCTGTTTCTATTTCGGTTTCGTTTTCAAATTTACAACCGCTAAAAAACAGCCGGGTTCGTGATGGGCGATCTGATATAAATCTATATATTCCCAGTTTTTGAAATTGCGCATCCAAAAATTCATAATTGTTTCTTGAATGCCCAGTGTTAAATAATGAGATATCTCCGATTTTACCGCCATAGGACGAAACGTGCAGATTTCGTTGCAGAGATTTGATTTTAATTAGGTTTACCGTATCCCGTGATGCATTGCCATCAAAATTGCTTAGTTGAAGGTCTGTATTTAATGTCTTTAAATGGATTCCTGTTTTGGGATTGTTACCGTATAGTGTAACATTAGCAGTAGAGTTCCTAATTTTTACCGTCTTGGTATGAATCTCGTTGCTGTCAATGGAAATAGCCGCATGTAGGAATTGAAAGTCTAAGTCATCGTGTATTTCGTTTTTTAAGAGTGCTATAGATTTAGACGCTTTAATATTTTTAAATACCCCGGAATATTTTAATAGCGAGTTTTTAATAATTAGTCCGTCAGACCAAATATAATAGTTTCCACCAAATCTGTTCAAACAAGCAGGGTTTAACTCGAAACGACAGCTATCCAAGATCACAGTAGGTTCCTTGCGCAATGATTCACGCACGATATTTTTTCCTTTTTGCTTGATTAAAAACTTCTTAAACTCTGCCGGCAAGAAATAAATGTATGGCGTTATATCGTCATACTTACATAATGTATACGTTTGCTTCTTGATGTAGAAGGTGGTGTCTTTGTCCGAATAGTAATGTATATTTTTCACCGTGCCAATTTTTGAAAAAGCCTGACCATAACAACGTATGGTGGTAACGCTAATTACAACAATAGTTATTAAGAAACACTTCTTTTTTAATGACGCCATGATTAATATGGTTTAAGAAAATTAATTACATATTCACTCAGTTCCTGAAACAACTCGCTATATGCATGGGCTGGACTTAAATACTTTTACGGCATTGACGCATACCCCAACCGTTGCTTTAGCGTAGCTAAGTCTATTGGTTGGACTTGTGACGAGTTGTTATTCGGGAACAGCAGGCAATACATGACCGCCCTTGTCCGTGGGTTGATGACAATCTTGTAGCAGTAGTCAGGCACGATAACGGCAGAGCCGGGCTTAATGTGCTTGTTGCTGTAGATGCCCCCGGCAATGATGAACAAGGGCTGTCTTTGCGACAAGTCCCGCAGTTTGGTTTCCCACACTTTCCAAATGCCGCGGTTCAGCCGTGCCGTTTGCGGCAGACAGTTGAAGAAACAGAATGTGTTTTTGTCCAGCGTACAGTTATAGGCAAAATCTTCTGCATTGGCTAAATGCCCCTCGTCATAGCCTGAATGCGCGTAGTCGGTTGCCGTGGCGGTGTTTATGCCGCAGGCGGCAAAGTGGAAGTGCGAGCGGTCACAGTCGCCCCCGCCCTTGCTGAGGGTATAGGTAACGTAGAGGGGATTTTTGACGGCATAGGAAAAATAGGACTTGTAGTTTCCCATGTTTACCACCGTGTCTGTCCGTTGCGCGAATGCGGCTGCGCTAACCAAAAGAGCCAGGGCGACAAAGAGTTGTTTTAACGTGTTCATGCGAAAGGGTGTGGGATTAAAGATTTACTAAAGATAAGCCGAGGTTTTAACCTGCGGTACCGTTAAAACACGGTATTTTCCAGGACCTTGTGATGAACATCAAACATCATTCAGGGGATGCTTTGTCATTTGTGCCCTTAGGTGCTCCGCGCTCGCCGCCAGGTAAATGGTGGTGGTTTTAATGTCGCTATGCCCCATCATTTTGGAGAGGCTAAAAATGTCGCACCCTCCCTCCAGCATCAACGTTGCAAACGTGTGGCGCAGCTTGTGGACGGTAAAGGCTATTCCGAACGCTTTACGCATCTGCTCTACCAGCTTCTTGAGCCCGTTCTCCGTAAAGCCCATGTTTCCCTGCAATGACGAGAAAAATTCAGGGTTGGTCTTGTTGAGCCTTTTCCGCTCCTGGGCGTACCGCTTTAGGCTTTGGGCCAGAGTGTAGCTCATGGGTATTATCCTGTCCTTGTTGCCCTTGCCCTGACGGATGAAAATAGTGAGGTTGTCCAAATCAATATCCGCATATTTCAGGCTTATCAGTTCATTCTTTCGCAGCCCCGCAAAGATGAAGGTTGCGAATATGGCGTGATTTCTATACCGCAAGAATGTGTAACCGTACGGATAGTGATAGACCAGCTCCAACAGTTTCAGCGCGTCTTGCTTCGTTAGCTTTGGGGGCAGTTTCTTTTCTTTTTTGGGTATCTCGATGTCAATAATGGGGTTTCGTTCCATATACCCCTGCTTGATGCACCACCGAAAGAACACCAGCAGCGACTTGTGGTACACGAGGTACGTATTGACCGACCACCTGCGGTCTATTCTTCCTCTGTAGAAAAAGGCGCGCACGTTTTCATCGGTAACCTGATCGAGTTCTGTAATTTCCGCATATCGACAGAAGAAGCCTATTGAGGTTCTGTATCTTTTTATCGTGTGCGCCGAAAAGCCCCGGATGGATGACGAGTAATCGCAAAACTTTCGCGAGAGGATATCTATATCCATAAGTGTGTGCGGGCAATATTGAAGCTTCCTTTACGCCGACAACCTGTTTTCCAAAAGATGTGGCCGTTCCAAAAGCCTGTTTTTCCGAAATAACCCTTTGTTATTAAGTATTGTGCGCTCAGAGGGATTCGAACCCACGACCGTCTCCTTAAGAGCTGTATGACGTGGGCGTTTGCTCATTTTAGCGAGGAAACATATGGCTAAAAGGATTATTTCGGAAGAAAGCAGGGTGATTTTTGACGGCCTGTTTTCCCGTTCGCAAGTGCTTCTCTATTGCGCCGTAAATTAGCTTGTAACGTGATTCCGAATCACTCTAATAGTATGGGCGGTTTGGTAAAAAAAGCAAGAGATCAACGGACTGCAATCTTACCGACCAATACCGAAAGCGTAAAATGAATATTAAGATAATTTAAGAGCCAAATGTTATACTCATTGATATTAAATGTGCTTTAATTGGTTACAATAGATAATGTTCAGTTATCCTTTGTTGATAGTTTGTACTGTTCGTCAATTTAGGGTATCGAACCGTTTTAGAAATCGAAGTATCCGTTCCGTTAAAATCTGGTTCGAATCTAGCCTCTGAAGGTTTGACTAGTTAGCGGCAATGTTTTTCGTCCTCAGACTGGACATAGTTCGAACCACTTAGTGGAACAATTGACGCCATTAAACGAATTGCATGTAGTTTGATTTACGGGATTTGATTTCCCTACTCGCTGGGACCTATGAGTTCCTAATTTGTTATTTTATTATTTAATCTTTAGTATTCAACATATATAATTTATTGATGTAAATACATATGGTTCCGATACGTCAGAATCGCAAATAAACCCTTAATTTCTAAGCAAAAACCACTTTAGCCCCTCAATTTGGATATTATATTTCAACCGGTATTTTTGAAATAAGCCTATCACAAGCAAAACATCATCACTAAGCCGTTACAAAGCTTATTCGCTAGTTCTGCAAGTGCATAGATTGAATTCAGCCAATTTTAACTTAACGATCATTAGCTTGCTAATACTTTGTTTTAGAACGTTTTTGGATAAGAGTAATATCTGTAATAATAGCCTGAGATGAATTAGTGAAAAATAATTGATATTTATTTTTTACAAAACACACGACTCCAAGCGCTTTGGAAAGGTAGATCATTTTCTGTGCCATAAAATCAAAACTGTATGGCGTTAGGTAAATCAGCATCCGGACAGGCATTGGGATACTTATATCAGTTCGAAAGGACCTTATTTGGCTTGCTGACCCAGATATTGATTTTGTTTCAATTGAAACTGATGACGATGTTGTCGCCGAATTAAAAGCTGGTTCACAAATCGAAGTGATCTATGAACAGGATAAAAGTGTTTCCGGTAGGTATAGCAAAAGCTATTTTTGACGAGATCATGGCAGATTACTCCAAACCTGATCTCAAAAACCTGCTCAGTAAGATCGTATTGTCCTGCGATGAATTTCAAACTAAAAAAGATGAATTTCGAAAAGCGGTCAGAGAAAAGCTTCGAATTGGCGCGCAAGTTCCTTTTAACGCGGTTTACACTAAAATACTGGGTGGCTTGTTGGAGAAGTGATAGAATTGTGGACTACCGGCAAAGAAGGTATGATAAGATCAGCAGATTTGGTTGATGTCAAAGATCAGTATGTTAAAAAGTCACTTGACCGGCCTTTCATTCGTTTTTTTTTGTCATATCAATGTCTGCCTAACTGCCAAATTGCCGTGTCCATCAACATGCTAACTGCCACTTCATCAATTAATTCTGCCATGATATAGGGAGGCATGATATGTGAGGTATTGTGTGTTCAACAATTAAGACCGTAAACGATTCCTATTGGATGAATAAGAGGGTAAGCATACCGGATTGTATGCGCCTCGGGGGCTGGTAACCCCAACGACAAAGAATGAGCCTTAGACAGGGCGAAGATAATGAAATAATGTAATTCACAAATTTTTTTATCAAGCACTCATTTTAGTCATACCCGGAGCCAAAAATACAGCAACGAGAGTAACGGTACGATGTGTTATTATTTAAAAATATCAGAGATGATAAAACAAATACTTTAAATCAAAATGAGTTTAAAAATTAATAACCTACAAAAAGATGGGGATGAAACCAAAGAGTACATCCTCCTGGAAGCAACAGCAGATGTGAACATTGGAGACTACGCTGTTGTAGACCGCACTTTTACTAAAGGCGGCAAAATATCAAATGTACACCGTCATTTTTATCGTTTCCCATCAAAAACGATAAAAAAAGGTGAGTTTGTTTCTCTTAAGACCGGTAAGGGCACTGATACCACTTCTGAATTGTCGGGCAAACCGTTATATCGTTTCTTTTGGGGTTCGGACGAACCTTTTTGGAATGATAAGGAAATTGAAAAAGCAGAATTGTTGAAGGTTTCGACCATAGATAGTAAAGCGGCTTAATATCCATTTGTTTACATAGTGAGGGTGCCTTTTGGTGCCCTCTTTTAATTCTCTTATGCCGTCGATCACAATTAAAAACGAAGAGTTCCGCTATCCAACGCGGGATGAATTACGGGCAATAAAACCTGATACGCCTCGGCTTCAAACATTCGGGTTCCCTTATGTACACGATTTGATAGAATTGTGGAATAACATCGGCAAAATGGAAGATGTTGCCAAGAGAAGCCATTTGCATTGGTGGGATCACTGCCTGGCTAACCGGCTTGGTAGTTTAAATCATGCTTATACTACTGCATTGGTGCATTTTGAACGCGGTGTACCGGATGAACTTGAAGATTACCAGCATGAGCATTATGTCAACCGGGTGCAGTTTGGATATTACGGGGAAACGTACTTTTACTTCTTTATGAGCGTGCGTGACACCATAGCCCAGCTATTAAATGTTTATTTCGATATGGGCCTGAAAGAGGATAAACTTTATATCAATGAGCTTTTTTGTAAAAAAATAACGGACACGCAGGTTAAGGATAAGTTTATCCAGTTCATGGACGATACCAAATTGACCTCTGACTTTCGTAACAGAATGGCACATCGCTTTTTAATCACCCATGCTGACCATCGGCCAACGATCAGTTATGAGAACGGCGGTATGATGTACGGTGCCGGGCGAGGCGGTGCGATCAAATCAAGTGAGTTAATGGCAGAGATTAAGAGGTCGTTTGCACTGATCGCGCAATTTGTTGAAGATATTAAATCACAGATTAATCCTTAATACTCTATGGAGCATTTACAATTAGTTAAACCCTGGGTCGAGTTCAAAACGGAACTAGAAGTATTTATTGCAGAAGGCAAGTCGTTAAAAAATATGCCTGTTATTACTGCAGAAGATATTGAAGCTATGGAAAGCGCTATAGAGGAATGGGATCAGCAGATCAGGTTGTGGTTGGAGAGTAGCTTTAACATGCCCAGGAATAAATTCCTGATCGCTTATCATAATGCAGGGGCAAACAATTTTAATATCCCTGGTCAGTCTTTTGCTAAAGATCAGCAGATCTTTTTAATGAAAGGCAAAATTCAAACGCGCACCGATGCCTTGTTTATGTTCGAGCGTATTTTGAGTGTGAGTGATGCGGTGATCGCGCCGGGGACTATTGATCTATCGGTACGCGCCAACCTTACGATCAAGCAAAAACAGGAGTTTATTCTGCAAAAGTTACACGCATTATACGATGATCTGTATTATCCTTTATTGGATATTTTGGAGGGTAATGGGATTATAATGAAGCGTAAAGGCGAAGCCGCCGAAATAGCAGAAATACTGGAAAATTTGGGCTATGTAGATCAGATTACTCGTATAGGTTCGTCGGTTCAGATCAGGTTAACAACGACGGGTGCGCAAATAATGGAAGAAAGCGCAAGCTCCGCCACTGAAAATTATGATGATATCCGCTACTCTTATACAGAGATGTCGGCTAAGATCGATCAGGTGAATGAAGAGTTAAAGAAATCAAACCTGGGACATGAAATTTTATACAACGAGTTACAGGAACTGAAGGAATTGTACGTAACACTTAATAAAAAGAGCTGGGGGCAGTTATTAAAAGGTAAACTGTTTGATGTGGCTTTAGGAAAATTGGTGGATAATGCCACTATCGCTTTCGTCTATGAGGCGATCACTGATCATAAACTTAAATTGTTATCCTGATGCTCCCGGATTTTAGTAAGGCACGCATTGGTTTGCGGGAGCATTTGAATAAATTCCTGAAAGAACGCATGAGGTTTCATAACAGCGCTTTTCAGGATGTGCCGGTAATGGTGATCCACGAAGGAACCGGAAGCAAAACGGTCAATGCCGACAGTGATTTTGAAAATGATATGAAATTGAGCCGCGTACATGCGGAAACTTCCGTTGGGCATGACGAGCTTATCGAAGATCCATCAAGGGTTTATCAAATGTTGGACGAGATAGCTAAGCAGATGGCTTTTGAACAGGGACGAATGATGGTGCAAACCGTTTCTGATGTAACTGAACGTACCGGGCGCGTGTCAAAACGAAAAGGTGATCCTGGCCCGGAAGTTATCCTGGAGATGTATGAGCAAATGCTGATCTCGTTCGATGACGAAGGTAAAGCTAATTTACCAAGGATATATTGTGCCCCCGAAATGGTACCCAAATTAAAAATTGCGTTGACACAGTTGCAGCGTGATCCTCAATGCGCCGCGTTATTTCAGGATTTGCTACTAAGGAAAAAACAGGAATGGTATGATCGAGAGAGTAATAGAAAACTGGTTGGATAAAGCTTCTGAAAAGGCATTTCAGGTGCCTTTTTGTTATATCCTGATCGATCAGGGACATACAATCCTGCACATGACACGGCATTGTGGGATGGAGCATGGCAAGGACATTATTACACGAAATAAGGATGGCGAAATATGTGCTTATCAATTAAAGGGCGCGCCAAGCAGCAAAATCAAATTGCGGGACTGGCAACAGGGTATTTTAGGTCAGTCCATGCAGTTGGTATATACACCGGTTATTCATCCTTCTGTATCTGCCGGCAGTCGGCATAAGAGCTTCTTTGTGACGAACGGGGGATTGGAGGAAGAGGTGAGCGCTGCAATCAATGCCCAAAATCAGCAATGGGCTTCCGATGTGCAGACCGCTCATTTACAGTTGCAGACCATTGTGGATGGTGAGTTAAAGGCGATGGCCAAAAAGCTCACCTATGCTTTTCTACCCGCCGACCTCAAGGATTTTAAAGCACTATTGGAGTTCTTGCTTGAAGATGGCAACGGGTGTTTAAATAAGAGCAAACTGGCAAACTTAATTGCATCTGTACTAACCGATGAGGCGGTCGGCTCAGCGAAACAAAAAGAGCGGGTGAACAGCGCAGCCTTATTGACTGCTATCGCCCTTTCTGGTTATATCAATAAAAATAATCACTTTGCTGTTTTTGAAGGCTGGATGATTTATTTAGCTGCTCTACTCGGATATAGTGTAAAGCAGGGATCAAAAACCAATGATTTTAAAAATGAATATCGTGTAGGCGAACAGTTAGCACTTGACGCTTTGGAGGATCTTTGGGATGAGGTTAAGGATCGCCGGGACTTTATGGGTGATAGCCCAATGGAAGATGTGTTTTTTCACTCAGCGAAACGTTTGTTGCTGATCGGTTTGATGAGTAATTTAGGCATGTACCGTAAAATGCAAAACCACCCGTTTGACCATGCCGTTTTAAAGGCATTCATAGGGAACAATCTAAAACAACTGGACCTTTGGGGAGAATCTGCTATCCCGCATTTACTATCTGTCTATTGGTATCTACATGGCGAAGGCTCAATGATGGCCGCATTAGGGGTATTGAAAGATGCTTTGGGGGCTGTTTTACTGGCCAGTAAAGATGATCAGGGCCTGATCGGGCCGTATTACGATGCGGATAGTTGTTTGGATGAGATATATAATCAGAAAGGAAAAATAGCTTTTGACAAATATCAGTCATTTTATCTGGAATCTATCCTCCATTTACTGACCAGACATGGAGAAAAGGATTTTTTGATCGAATATTGGCCGCAGATCACGCACTTTCGTTTTGTTAATTTCCAACTGGCAACACCTTCTGATTTTTTCAACTGGAAAAATGAGACTGGTAAAGAAATTTGGTATATCCCCAAGATCACTGAAAACTGGACAACACTGAGCGAGAGCGCGGCTGAATGTGCGGGTAATGACTTGCCGGAGGCTATCAAAGCGCACCTTATACTTTACCCACTGCTATTGAGTGTGATGCCTCAGCGTGCTAATACCGGCGATATCCGATGGTTTGATGAGCTGATGAACAAAAATACAAACTAACCATGTCGAGGATATATTTTGATACCAATATTTACAGTAACCTGAAAGCAAACCGGCAACCAGTTTATCAGGAATTAAATCGTTTGTTGGCCATTTATGGTAACCGGTTGAGTTTTTATTTCTCCTGCGCACATATCCGGGATAAGCGAAAAGATCATACAGACCATAAATTCGATGACTTTGATTTTATGAAAAAATATACCGGTGATAATTACCTGGCTTACGATCCTTTAACCAAGGTGCCCGGTTTCTACCTGGCAACACCGCGCATGGTTTATGATGATGACGATCCCGCAGAGTTAGATTCATTAAAGAACTTTTTTGATGTCGGGCCGGACGATTCGCCGGAAATTACGATGATGAAAGGCATGATCAAGGCGTTATATGGCAATATCCCTGTACCGCAGCCTGGGCCGGAACTGGATCAGTTGCCACCGGACCAGCGAAAGTTGTATGAGGCATTGTTTCCCACTGACCGCGCCAATATGTCGTTGTTCAATGTGATGGAAAATATGGGCAATTACACCCGCGATCTTTTCATGAACAGCGAATTATACAAGCAACTCAGAACAACGCTGGATGGTACCATGAATAACGGAAAGGCCACCTTGAATGGTGAAGTAAATTTTAATGAGGCGTTTAAGGTGGGCGTTTCGGAGATATGTTACACCCTATTCCGTGGCAAAATTGACCACCTATTTGCTGGCAAAGAAATGCAGCTCATGCTTTAGCAGCATAGACAAAGATAATTATTTACCAATTTCCATTTAGCCTGGTGCTCGTCCAGCTATAACATCTTTATTTTTTTTGAAGCTTAATACTTTGGGTAAGTTACCTGGCATGTCCTGCTGGTGATGGCCGTTTATCGCTTTAATAGAGGCATTCCAGAGCGACTTCGCATACATAATGAGGCTTCCGGTCAACTCGTTCCTCCGGAAACGGTATCTGGCATTTAAACAGCACAGCCGGTATCTAAAGCATAAAACAAAAAAAGGGGGTGGTCAGTTTGATCCGGAATGAGGTGGTCACTTTGGTCCGGAATACCCTGGTCACTTTAAACCGGAATCAGGTGGTCAGTTTGAGCGGAATCTCCACCCTGATCAACACATTATTTATCCTGATTTCTTGGTTAAAAAGGATAACGATGTTATCGGAGTAGAACATACTCGTCTTATAAATCCCCAGTCTAAGGCCGTGCTTAAAACGGTTCAACAATTTCTCGATAAGGCTCATGAAAGATTAGTACAAAAGTATCCCAATTTATACGGCTCGATAAATATATTCATAGACTATAACCAACCTGTTATTGGTGCAAGCGATTTTGAAAATAGACAATTTACAAAAAAAGAAAAAGTCGATGTTATCGATTCTATCGCTGAGTATATCCGTACAAAAATTACAGGCGAAGTGATGCCGAAACCCGCATTTATCGGTGAAGTTTCCTACATACCTAATCCAGAACCTCGTTTAGATATCACCCTTGGTGAGACTTATATCGCTAAAGACGGCTTTGAAGATTTAATATTGGAGAGAATTGCTGCCAAAGAAAAAAGGTTCAATAATTATATCACTTCAGCATCCTTAAAAAAATGTTGGCTCCTGATTGTAATTGACGGCGTTAGTAGTTACTCGGGATTTGATCTGTTAACCGTCCAATTCCCCAAAATTGAGCAATCAAATTTTGATGCAATTATTTTGCTTGAAGCCATTAGCCATAAGGTTATTTGGCTTCATGGGTAAGTTCAAACGATACTAAAGTAGTTTGTAAATGCATATTAAATCCGCTTCTGGGTGATTTAGTAATTCCTCATCTTTAATCGATTGGCGTTTAGCCTTATTGAAAATCTTCAAGTGGTCAAGATACTTTTCGAGCCATTTCTCTTGTGTGTGCATTTCCTTTTTTGAAAAAAGGCGTTCCTTTTCTGAAAATAACAATTTTTCAAAGCCCAATGGAATGAATATGCTATCCAGATCGGTTAACGTAAAATAATGCTTGAAGTATTCATTGTTTTCTGGGTTAGTTGGATCATTGGCGTAGTATTTTTCCGAATGGACACAAACGTATATAAACGAACCTGAAATCAAATTAAGCTTCAATTGGGTTATTATCTCCTGACATTGTGCCAAATCGAAAAAGTGTAAGATGTTTGCTAAAAAAATAACTGAATAGGTTTCTGATGGTAATGTATCATCAAGCAACGTGCCATTTCGCAATTCAATAGTTGCGGTATGATCAGGGAGAGCATCTAATCTATTTTTCAGTAGGTCAAGTTGATATTGGTCGTTATCAATGCCTATTAACTTTCTATCTGTATTGATATAATCGAAGATAAAAGTTGTCTGACCACAACCTATATCGACTATGGCTCCATCAACAAATTCGTCTTCATAATCCCTCAAAAGATTATGCAATCCCCTAATTAAATCCTCGGTATCGTATGTTTCGGAGTAAGCTTCCCAATACAGGCGCATCTGAATATCCATGGACATTAAATTTAAAAGTCAAATTACGATTTCTCAATGTTCAATCCAATTTAAGGCAATAGATAGTTTAACATTTAGTCTTTTTTGAAAGTCAGTTTATTTCTAAAGAATTTTTGAAAACTGCCTATTTCAATCAATTCGTCCACAAAACGGTTCAAATTTTGCTCCGTGATTGACCAATGTCGTCATGTGACTTGAACCGGTAGAAAAATGAAGCAGTATTTTTTAAACTATGTTTTGGAAAAATTCATGGATCATTCTTATTAATTTCATTTGGGAAGAGCCAACAATGGATAACTATTTATTATCGCTATTATACCTTAGCAAAGATTCCTCCCTTTTACATAATATGCGTTAAGTATTCGTGTGAACCATTCCTTTTAGAGGGAGGTGATATTCGACGCTGGCTGGAATGCGCCCCCATAAACTAGTTTCGGTGATTTATATAAAGAATTTAGACTGATCGAAAAAGCAACACAGCGATTTCGTCAAATCGTTATCTTGCCGATATCTTCGGTCATGTCCTCGGTTCTCATTGACCGGGCGTATCTCATGGTCATTGCTATGTCATTGTGCCCCATGAGCTTCTGAACCTTGAAAACGTTCACGTTAGCCTCGCACAGCTTGCACGCGAAGGTGTGCCGAAACTGGTGCAGGTGGAACCTGACGCCCGACTTGATAATGAGGCTTTTCACCCAGTGCTTGAGGCCGTGCCGGGTCAAACCTTCGTCTTTTTTGGAGGAGACAATCAGGTACTCCGTCTTTAACGCCTTTCTCTCTTTGAGATAATCCTTCAGGTGAAGTCCTAGTGTGGGGTGCATGACAAGCACCCGGGTCTTTTTTGACTTGGAAGTTTCCGCTCGTATGGTGATCTCGCTCTTGATCAGGTCAATGTCCTTCACCTGCAGCGATATGAACTCTCCCTTGCGTATGCCGCAGAACAGCAGCAAACTCACCATTACCGTGTCCCTTCGGGTGACGAGCGGACTGGCTGAACAGCGGACAATCGAGGAGTATATCTTGTTGATTTGGCTATCTTCAAGCCTGCGGAAGTCGTCATAGTTCGGTCGCGGTGCCCTGATGTGCTTGAGCGGACTTTCGACTATGTAGTCCCTTTTGCACAGCCACACGAAAAACACGTTGAGCTTGCTCCATTGCGTTTTTATCGTTGATTTTTTGACACCCGATTGTATCTTTTTCCCAACTCGGCGGGGCCTGGTTTCAATGCGCCTAAAAAACTCGTTCAGCATGTCGGGAGTCAGTGCGGCGGTGTCCGTTATTTCGGGCATGACTTTCAGAAAAAGCAAAAAGACCGCCTTATATCCGCGTGTTGTTTCGGGTCTTAGCTTGCGAGTATACTCGCACTCAACCATGAACTCCTTGAATAATAGATGTATGTCCTTCATCAGTTGTAGTGTGGAACATGTTTGTGGAAATTATCAGAGTGGCTCAATTGGCACTGCGAACAATTCAGCCAACCTATTTTCAGTGACTGTTTTTTCATAGCATGAATGGGGTATGTACGACCACTCAAAACCGTTCACCCCCATCGGCACAACCAACTGGCGCAACACCAACACACTGTTCGGCATTTTGCCCAACGATCGGCTACAGCATATCTACGCCATCGGAAAAACTGGTGTGGGAAAAAGCACCCTGTTACTGAGCATGGCGCTTGACGACGTACGCAAAGGGCATGGCATGGCGGTATTAGACCCGCACGGCGATGTTGCGGAAACACTAATACAGGCCGTGCCCGAACATAGGAAAAAGGATCTGATTTATTTTAATGCCACCGATCCCGCCCACTGCACAGGCTTTAACCCGCTACAAAACGTGCCACTCGAGCAGCGGCACAGCGTGGCCTCGGAAGTGGTGATGATGTTTAAGAAGATATGGGGCGACACCTGGGGCGCACGGTTGGAGTACATCCTGCGCTTTACTATACTCACGCTGCTCGAATATCCCGCAGCTACGCTCCTGGATATTCAGCCGCTTCTTTTGGATACCGCTTTCCGAAACATGGTATTGCTCTATACTGACAACACATACATTCACTCATTTTGGCGCAATGAGTTCGACAAGTACCCCGCAGCACTAAGGGCCGAGGCCATTATGCCGATACTTAACAAGTCGGGCGTGTTCATCGCAAGCGAAACGCTGCGCGGTATTGTCGGGCAGCAGTACGGCATATCGCTTGACGAGATTATGAATAAGCAAAAAATTTTGATTTGCAACCTTTCTAAAGGGATCATTGGTGAGGATATATCACAGTTGTTAGGAAGCCTGCTGACCACGGGGCTGCAAATGGCATCCATGCGGAGGGCCGCAATGGCGGAACACGAGCGCACCCCGTTTTATATCTTCATAGACGAGGCGCATTCCTTTATCTCAGCTTCGTTTACCACCATGCTGTCGGAAGTGCGCAAGTATAAGGTCGGCCTGTTCCTGGCTCACCAGTATTTGGAGCAGCTGCCCGAGGACATGCTAAAGGCCATATTGGGGAACGTGGGAACGATCATCTGCTTTCGCTTGGGTACGGCAGACGCTGAAGTGATGGCAAGGGAGTTTTACCCCGTGTTCAGGCAAGACGACTTCGTCAGCCTGCCGAGGCATTGCATGTATTTAAAACTATTGATTGACGGTGCGGGAAGCAAGCCGTTTAGCGCGAAAACTTTGATTGAGACATAATGGGAATATTTGTTCTTGGAAACATATTAGCCACCCTTACCGCCGCACCCGTTCCGCTGTACGCTTAAGGAAACATTTCTTTTAACAATTTAAAAAGCACACAGCATGAACAGCACACGACAACCCCTTGACGTCTACGGCATCGTCACCAGCCGCATCATCGAGCAACTGGAGCAAAACAACGTCCCTTGGAAAAAGCCCTGGACTAACGCCGGGCATCCACAGAACCTCATCACCAAGCGCCACTATACCGGCATCAACACCTGGCTCCTGGCATCGCTGGGCTACACCCAAAACTACTTCCTGACCTATAACCAGCTCAGGGAAGTCGGGGGAACCCTGAAAAAGGGGGAGAGAGGCAACATTGTCATTTTCTGGAAGAAAATGGAGATGAAGGAGGAAGCCGACCAGGACAAGGCGCCGTATCTTTTGCGCTACTACTATGTCTTCAACCTCGCGCAGTGCGAGGGGCTGCCCGAAATCGTCACCGTTCCCGACACGCCGGGAACCGTCTCTCAGATTGCCGCCTGCGAGGAGATCATCGATCAGATGGCGCAATGCCCGGTCATCAAGCACGGCAAGCACAAGGCATTCTATGACACCAAAAAGGACTTCATCAACATGCCCAAGCAGGCATCGTTCAGCACCCCCGAAGGCTACTACTGCACCCTGTTCCACGAACTCATCCACGCCACCGGCCACGCCTCGCGCCTGGGCCGGAAGGAAATCGTGGAGTTTGACACCTTTGGCTCGGAGCAGTACGGCATCGAGGAACTGACCGCCGAGATCGGGGCCAGCTACCTCAATTCGGTGGCCGGCATCATCGACGCGGAACTGGAGAACAGCGTCGCCTACATCGGCGGCTGGCTCAACCAGCTGAGGCGCGACAAGCGCCTGATCGTCTACGCCAGCGGCCAGGCCCAGCGCGCGGTTGACTTCATCCTGAACGTGCAGCCTTATCAGAGGAGCGAGGAAGTGCCGTCAGAGCAAGCTTCAGAGACCCAGTAACGGGTCTCTTTTTTATTGCCCGGCATCTGTGGCGTCCTTGCGTCCCGCTTTAACATCGCTTGCACCGCCAGTTTCCTTGCCATTTTTCATGGTTCACGGCCAAAATCGCCATCCCGTCTCTGTCGCCCAGCATTTTTCAGCAAAAAACAAAAAGAGCCGCAAAGGTCGCGCCCGCGGCACATGCGAGCGCATAATGCCCTTTCAGGCCACCCTCCGGGACTTATAGCTCTCCTGTTGCCGCTGTGGGCACGCTTTATTGGGCTTTCTTTTCCTTTTTCCTCTGAAAAAAATCAGGGAAGGGGACGGAGAGAAAGCAACAGATTTTTTAACCCTTAAAACCCATTAAGAAAATGGAAACACAAACAGAAAGCGCCGCAAAGAACGGCACCGTCAAAGCGACAGGCAGCAAGCCCCAGAACGCGCCGGCCAGGCAGGAAACCGCAAAGCCCGATCCGGCCAAGCCGGAGAAGCCGCAGTCGGCAATTCCGCAAGCAAGCAACGCGGCACCGGCGGAATCTCCCGCACCAGAACCTGAAAAGCCGAAGGAAGAGGCAAGGCCGACCAGGCCGGTCCTTAACCTGGAGGGCACCCTGAAGGTGGTGCAGGATCTGCACCGACGGAGCATTCAGCGCGTCAACCTCATTTCCCGCATAAGGCAGCTGGAAGCCTTCGAGGTGAACCTGTCAGCAGAAAACGACGAGCTGGAGGAAAACCCCTATCAGGGATGCAGGCTGATCATCGAGGATGACAAGCGCAGGCAGTTCGTGACCACCACGCCGGGACTGATCCGCCTGGTGTCGCAGTACATCTTCACTGCTTGCCACGAGAAGCTGGCCGAGATTGAGGCGAACATCGTTTTGCCAATGGTTTAAACTGCAATGGTGCAACGGCTTTTTGCCGTTGCGCCATTGTTCATATAGTCGCCAATGAACAACGCGCCGAAGCCTACTGAAGAATGGATTATGTCCCTTTCCACAAGAGCATCAAAACGATATCTTGCCGATGTCATCGGCCATATCCTCCGTTTTCATTGATCGGGCATACTTTGACAGGTACGGCTCGGAGCAGTATGCATGGAGGAACTGACCGCTGAGAAAGGTGCTAGCTACCTTAACTCCGTTTCCGGCATCATCGAAGCGGGATTCGACAACAGCGTTTCCTACATCAGCGGGTGGCTTGACCGGGTAAGGCGGGACAAGTTCTTGATCATCTATGCCAGCGGGCAGGCGCAGCGAGAGATAGATTTTATCCTTGATCTAAAAGGTTATTAAGAAAGCTGACACATGCAGTTAGAGCAAACTATACCCTTACAGGGTCTTTTTATTGCTTAATGTATCTTAATCTTATGGCTTATTTACGGAACCATCCAAAAAAAAGTAGTCTTCCCAATCGATTCGGAGTTTCGGGCTATTGGCTTCTTCTTTTAATAGCTGTTTTTCATTAAAAACAATAGGCTTTCTGTCAAATATTACATTATTTGGTACTGGCGGCGGTTCAATTTCTTTTTCCATTACTTCAAGTTTGATTTGAAAAAATGGAAAGTCTATTAAACCTTACTAACTATACAACCTGTAAGGATTAACTCCAATTCCCATTTAATGCGGTTTGTCTATTCATTATCATTATTATTTGTGTAATTATAATTAAGCATTACTTTTTTTCTATTTGTATCCAAAAAAAATAATTTTGTCAGATTTGTATCTTTTTATAATGCTTATTAAGTAAATATAAAGATAATTTTTGTTACTACAAAATATTTTATTTTTTTTTATTATTTGTGTTTATTGTATTTTTTCCGAAATTGTTACCGAAAAAGGATAATTTTTGTTTTTCGTAGCTTACTATGCAAGATGATTTAAATGATTTGCTTTTTAGCAAAGTGGTAAGGCATAAGGATAATACTCGCAAGGCGCTATTTCGATTCCAAAGTGAATTAGCTAACGCAATTGTATTGACATCAACAGACTATGCTGAAAAATCGGCAGAATCAATTAGGCCATATCTCAACCAAACTTTAAAAGATGGTGGCTCAGCCTATCAAAAACCAATGTCACAAGAAATGCAAGCCGCAATCATTCAGGTGATAAAGCATAGATTACATGAGGAAGATCCACTCTATTTAACTATTAATCGCGACTTCGAAATTGCCTATAGTCTGCTTAAAAATACCCAATTGAGTAAGAGTATAAGAGCGGAAGCTGAATATCAGGAATTATTTGAGTGGCAGTTAAAAGCAAACCGGACCTTTATATTTAATCGTGAACCATCGGAAGCTAAATGGCATATTAAACAAGGGAATTCCACAATACCAAAATATCCTGAAGCAAAAGAACTGGTAAATACAATGGTTAATAATTTATTTAAAAACTTTGCAAATTCAAAAATTGATATTTGGAATAATTTAATAGAAATAGATACATATGAACCGGAAATAGCAATAAATAATTTAAATAATCAGTTTTTTTATAGTTTTTATGTACCGTCATTTAAAATGGCTAAGGAAGTATGGGAGGGATTGTTACATTTTTTGATAGATGATATTCAACAGATCGATGCCATTAGGAAGATTTCCGTCGAATCCAATCTTACAGCAGCTTGTAGATTATTGGAAATATTAAATGAACACAAACGAGTTGATGGAATTAACACTGGTTTTATAAATGTGCATAAAATAGATGGCCATTTGACAACAATACCGCAAGTCTACTTTGAATCTACATACGGTTTAAATGATTCCATTATTTCTGATCCTATTCATGAAATTTTGTTTACCTTAATTTTTGATGAAAAAAAGGGTGAAGTAAGCGTTAGTAAAATGACAGGGGCTGATTTAGAATTTTGGAAAGAACATATTTACTACTTGATACATCTGTCCTCTTATAATGCTTTTGGTCTTAATGAAATTCCTTTTAAAAACATAAAAGATCATATAAGACGAATAGTAACTAATATAAACAACTAATATGAACAACCAGGAGAATCTATCACCTAAGGGTTATCGTTATTTTCATATAATAGCTATGTTATTTATCGCTTCTTTAATTACAGCAAATACTGTAGCAGTTAAGCAAATAACTTTTTCATATTTTAATGTCCCGGCAGGAATATTATGTTTTCCTATTGCTTATTTAATTAACGATGTAATGACAGAGGTTTATGGCTTTAAAAGAACGAAAAACGTTATCTGGATAGGTTTTATTTGCCTGGCTATAATGACTATTGTTTATTATTTTGCAACTGTAATCCCGCCAGCAATTTTTTGGAAAGATCAAGATGCCTTTGAAAAAGTCTTTAATGTGATTCCCCGTATTGCTTTGGGGTCGTTAATCGCATATGTAATAGGAGGAATATTAAATGCAATTGTCTTATCAAAAATGAAAATATGGACAAACGGGAAATACTTGTGGACAAGGACAATTGGTTCTACAATAGTGGGTGAGGCTGCGGATTCGATCATTTTTAACTTAGTGGCTTTCATCGGAATTTTTCATTCCAATGATTTATTAAAAATAATTGTATCGGGGTTTGTTTTAAAAACGTTATATGAAATCATTGCAACCCCTCTGACATATTTGATAGTTGGGTTCTTGAAAAAAGCAGAAGATGAAGATAAATATGATACCGGAATTAAATATAACCCATTCTAACGAAATCGATCAGGGTATTATCAAGCTATTTTTGGATTACCCAATGGGTAGTTACATTCCGGCTTGGAAGATGTTTAGAGCATTTACTAATGAAAACAAAGTTATTTCTGACCATATTACCTCCTTAAAATGTTGGACAGAAAAAGAATCTTGGAATATCTTAGATATTGGAACGGGTGATGGTTTAGTTATTAAAGAAGTTTTCAAAAGTTGCCCAGTAGACATTAAGTTGTTACGTATAGTCGAACCCAATCCGATTCTATACACTGAAGCAATTAAGAATCTAAAGGAATTTAATTCTGAGATAAATTTAAATGCCTTAAATTCTGATGTAAATTCAGTATTAGCTAATGTTTTTCACGAAATTGAATTAGTTATTATTGCTCATGTTTTGTATTTATTGCCGGAGGCAGAATTTGACAAAATATTAGAACATTTACCCATTAATGTGCCTTTAATTATAATTACAGATGATGACAATTCATTATTTTCGAGTTGTTGGAATATAACCGCGCAAAAATATTTCAAACGGTCACAAAGTATCCATAATAAGATAAAAGCTCTTTGCAGAAATACTTTTGAAATTGAAGAAAGCAAGTTTAACACTATAATAAAGAACCCTTATTCTATTGATCGTGTGGATATTCAACAACAAATATTATCATTGATTACTTATAGCGACTATAATAATCTAAATCAAAAATCAAAAAATGAAATAGAAGCTATTGTCGAGTCCTTCAGCGACAAAGACCTTACCTATTGTCGATCTACCTGCTATCAAATTGTAAAATACTACTAACAGGAAATAAGGCATTCTTCACTCAAAAACTCCATAAAAAATCGCGCCAGGTTGTCATCACAGCGGATAAAAGCCTTGTCAGGCACATATCCGCCGTGATCTGCTATTCCCCTCCCGGGGGCAGAACCTGTCACGCTTTTTTCTCGGAGTAGGGTCGTTCATCATACAAGCTGTTTCTGCCCCGCAGTACGCTCCATTGCATTGCGCCCACTCCGTGCCAAGCGCTTGTCTTGTCTGGCTCGCCTGCTCTGTCGCGCACCGCTGCGCAAGGGGACGGCGCTTGAAAGCCCGGCTTGACCCATTGCACCTTTCAAGCACGGCAGCCCCTTGCTTGTGTAGGACATTCCGCCCAGCCGCTGCGCTCTCCCTGTGCGGACGGTGCGCTCCGCTCGCAGCCCCTTTCGCTGCGCTTCAGGGCCTCGGACGCTCGCGTGGACGCATACCTTTCAGGCCGATAACGTGCACTCAAAAAGCAGCGGCAGCCCGCCGGCC
This sequence comes from Mucilaginibacter sp. GW821-FHT07H05, assembly GCF_059418485.1. Lineage (NCBI taxonomy): Bacteria > Pseudomonadati > Bacteroidota > Sphingobacteriia > Sphingobacteriales > Sphingobacteriaceae > Mucilaginibacter > Mucilaginibacter sp. GW821-FHT07H05. The sequence continues at coordinate 636,178 of NZ_JBWKPY010000002.1, read as the reverse complement.
AACCGCCGCTTTTCGAGTTGCGAGATCCCTCAACCACTTATCAATGGTAATCGTGCAAGTAGCGCAGGCCCGATAGCAAAATACGCATACTTGCTTGGCTGGTAACCCGAGACTGCGGACCGTCATAAAAATTTGTCGCCAAGCCTCGCAACGATGCTCTGGTGCTCCTGAAGCATCGAGTTCTGCCGCTCAAGCATTGAGTTATGTTGCTCAAGCAGATCGTTATATTTGTCTTGCGCGCGACGAAGCCTGCCGACCCCGAAGAACCACCGCGCGAACCATCGCAGTACGAATAGAATGGCAATAACACAAAGCAACGGGTGTTGATCCCACAGGGAATACCACGAATAGCGCAGGCTCCACGAGTCGGCGGCTTGCAAAAGGACGGGAGAAAGGGTCATGAGGTCAGGGTTTAGGGTTAAAACTGCACTAAAGGTAGGAAGCGCAATCGGAAAATGCAAGCGGTTTGGATTTTCAAAAACTTGTAAGTAGCTTTATTCCAGCAATTAACCAAAAACCCTATCATCATGGCAGCACGCGCCCTCAACCACACCTACCGGCACTTCGCCGACCTTCAGCTTTCGTCCAAGGATTTCTACGAGCTGCTCGCGCAGACGGTAAACTCGTACGGGTACCCCGACGTCAAGGTTCACAACAGGCTCATGTCCACGGGCGGCTTCTTCAGCGTGAAGCGGGAGTACCTGTGCATCGCCTACCACCAGTACTGCTACTACGTCTGCGCCGCGCCGTTCGGCAGGAGCTTCTTCATAACGTGGTGGTTCCAGTACGAGCGCAACCCTATACTGGAATGGATGTACCGAAGCCCCGTCCTGAGCCTCCTGTTCGAGGAGAAGGAGACGACCATGTTCAGGAAGGACACGCAGCTCATGTTCCAGAACAGCGTAAACGAGATACTTACGGAACTTTCGGCAAGCGTCCAGCCGCAGCACGGGACACGGATTGCCGCCCCGCTGGCAAAGCGGCAGCTGTCGTAGCGTGGAAGGAAGAGACAGGCTCACCGCCCATTTCTACGAATGGGAGGTGCGGGGCCGGGGCTGGCAGTGCGCCGACTATCCCGTCGAGCTGGAGCCCCACTTTCACCCCTTTTTTAGGCATTACGTCCCGACACCCTATATTGATGACGGCAGGCGGCCGACCCTGCTGAGCCGCCTTGCGGACGTGTTCCGCGCGCCGCAGCCGATTCCCGACATTGCCGCAAGCGAGCCGCTACCAACGGAACCGTTTCCGTTTGTCGACCGGGACGACCTGGCAGGCTTTCGCGTCAGCTATGCCAGGTACAGCAAGCCCTCCGTTGAGCTGATGGAGCAGTGCCTCGTCATGCTGACAGGCATTACGGCACCCCTAAGCTTTGAGATCGTTGCCGACGGCAGCGCGGTTGCCATGCAGTTTGTCTGCCGACAGCGCTATGCCGCATTCCTCTATAGCCAGTTGAAAGCATTTTTGCCTGATATGGGCATAGTGCCAGTCGAGGTTGAGGATATAATCGATGACAGCTTGCCGTTGTATACCGTCGACTTCGGCCTGCAAGAGGAATACATGCGCCCGATTAATACCCTGCACGGGCACGCTGATAGCCTGGTCGGCTTGTGGGGAGTGGTGGAGCAGCTAAGGGGCAATGACAGGGTATTGCTGCAGGTGCTGTTTGCGCCGACGGTGAACCGCTGGGCTGACAGCATAGAGCGCGCCGTATCGGACGGCATCGGGGGCTCGTTCTTTCATGACGCGCCGGAGATGCCGGGACTTGCCCAGGAAAAGTGCGGCAGGCCCCTGTTTGCGGCTACGGTGCGTGCTGTCACGCAGGCGGCGACGCTTGACGAGGCGCACGAGCTGCTGCAGCACGTCGCCCATACCGTTGTCCGCGCCTCCACCGGTCCGCATAACGCCCTGGTGCCGTTGCCAAGCGACACGTACAGCTTTGAACAGCGTATAGATGACATCGAATTGCGCCAGTCACACCGAGTAGGGATGCTGTTAAACTCTCGCGAACTGGCAACATTGGTGCATTTGCCCGCAAGCACCGTGTCCAAAAAGCTGATTGGTTATAACCGTGCAACCAAAGCCGCACCGCTCCATTTAATCGATGTGCCGTATTGCATAGGAATGAACGAGCATCAGGGCATCGCCGAATCAGTCGGGCTGGACGAGCAACAACGCTTAAAGCACCTGCACCTCATTGGTGCCACCGGCACCGGGAAATCTACCTTGCTGCACTCCCTCATCATGCAAGACGTATCGAACGGCGAGGGACTGTGCGTCATTGATCCGCATGGCGACCTGATTGATAAAATTTTGACCAATGTCCCGGAAGAGCGGATTGAGGATGTGGTGTTGATCGACCCGGCAGACAGCGGGTATCCGATTGGCCTAAACATCCTCTCCGCTCATTCCGACCTTGAAAAGGAACTGCTGGCCTCGGACTTGGTGGCGCTGTTCAGGCGGTTCAGCACCTCATGGGGCGACCAGATGAACAGCGTATTCGCCAACGCCGTCAGTGCCTTTGTGTATAACAGCCGCGTTGGGACACTGGCCGACATGCGCAAGTTCTTTGTTGAGCAGTCATTTAGAAACACTATCCTTTCAACCTGCACCGACCCCGACATTGCGTACTACTGGCACAAGGAATATCCGCTTCTAAAGAGTTCCTCCATTGGCTCAATCCTCACCAGGCTTGACAGCTTCCTGCGGCCGAAAGTCATACGCAACATGGTCGCGCAGCAGCGGAGTTTGAACTTCCAGGACTTAATGGATACAAAAAAGATTGTATTGGTGAAGCTGTCGCAGGGACTGCTGGGCGAGGAAAACAGCTATCTACTGGGCGCGTTCATCGTGTCCAAGCTGCAACAAATCGCCATGGCCCGACAAGCGCAAAGTGCACAAGACCGTGTGCCGTTCTATTGCTACATAGATGAGTTTCAGCACTTCGTCACCCCCTCGATGAACAGCATTTTGTCAGGGGCGAGAAAATACGGCTTAGGATTGGTATTGGCGCATCAGGACATGCACCAGGTGCAGTCGCTTGATACGAATATTGCAAGTTCGCTGTTAGCCAATGCCGGGACGAGGGTTTGCTTCAAGTTGGGCGACACTGATGCCAAGCGATTGCAAGAAGGGTTCAGTGCCTTTGGTGCCGAGGACTTGCAGAATTTGGGCGTGGGAGAGGCCATTGTGCGAGTGAATACCAATGTGGATGATTTTAACATTGCGGTTAGTCCCTATACCGCACCCGACACCGAAAGTTACAAAGCACAGATTATAGAACATTCCCGCAGTCTATACAGTGTGCCTGTTGTGTCGATACAGTCGCCCGAAGTGCCAGTTGAGCCAATACCAGCGGCACCACCGCCACCGCCTGCACCAATACCAAAAGTTGTTGTACCTGCCACAGATACCCCGCACCCAAAAGAACTGCGGGAACACCGCTATCTGCAAACGTTCATCAAGAAGCTGGCCGAAGAACACGGCTACAAGGCCAACATGGAAGTCCGCACTCCGGACGGCCTGGGCCAAGTTGATGTGTTGCTCGAACGGGACGGTACGCACATTGCTATTGAAATATCCGTCACCACCTCTGCCGCTTGGGAACTGCACAACATCCAAAAGTGCCTCAATGCCGGATATGGGCAGATTGTTGTCTGCACCAATAGCCCGCCGAAAATACAACAGATACAACGCTTAGTCTTTAGCCAGTTGTCGGCCGCAGAGCAGCAGCGGGTGCAGGTATTGACGGCAGAGCAGATACCACAGCTCTTTATGCAATCGCCCAAGCAAGAAGCCACGACATTTAAGGGGTATAGGGTGAAGGTGCAGTACGGGCAGGGCGGGGGCAGTCAGAGCGAGATCATCCGGCGGATTATGCAGTCGGGAAAACGGTAGCAAGTCACTTATTGTAGGTATAGAACTTTTTGCCGCATTTGAAGCAATGGTACTTGCGCAAGGGCAGCCAGAACAACGCGTACTTTGGAAAGGGATCCCTTGGGACTCTTTGGATCGTGTCTGCCCCGCATCTTTTGCAGACGGGCTTTGCAAGCATCGGGCGTCGCGTGTCAGGGGTTTCAGGCGGCATGACAAAATACTGTTTAGTGCTGTTCCCGTAAATATACGATTATTTGCCTCCTGTTGCTAAAGTTTCATGGCTGTTTTGCCATTATTGCCAATTTTTCCAATAGGTAGCCCTTTGGTTGTAATATTTTCAAAAATGACGCCATGGCAACCCGCCGCAAGGCCTATGTTTCCAATAATTTCGCGGGCCTTATTTCAAGCGCGCTGGCACAGTTGCCGGGCGCGTCATCGGAAGAGTTCAGGAACGGGAAAAGGGACTGGGCTCCAGCAGCTCGAAGACGGGCATCTCGAGAAACTGCGCTATCGCGTAGAGTTCGGGTATAGAGGGCTGGCTGTAATTGGTGCACCACTTCGACACCGTCTGCTCGCTGACCTGCAGGTGGTCGGCCAGGGCCTTGCCCTTGATCCGTCTGAGGGCAAGCGATGCCTTTATGCGGTTGTACACGCGCTTTCCTTTTTCCATTTAGTAAAGATATACAGTTGCCAATTGGCATGCCCTTGCCTTAATTTGCCCTAAAATTTCATTTATTAAATTTTAGGGATATTTTTATCTTTGATACTTTATTTATTTCCCTTATGTTTAACAAAAAAAATAATTCAACATTTTCCCCACAGTTTAAGCAATACGCCATATGGGAGACAAATGCAACTCAGACGAAATGCACCAACAACAATACATTCACTTTCAAACCAACCACTCATCATGAAAAGAACACTTATTCTTCCATCCTGCATCCTGCTCCTGGCAACATCGCTGACTTCCTGCTTCGTCAACCGCTTCGACGTGGGAAGAGGGGCGCAGTCGAACATTGAAGTCCGCAAGACGAATGCCTACTTTGTCGCCGGTCTGGTCAAGGGCAAGGTTTCAAACCCGGCGCAGATGGCAAGCGGCGCAAGCGACTACAGCGTGACAATCGTTCACACCTTCTTCAACGGGTTCATCGGCCTCGTAACCGCAGGCATCTACACGCCGACCACCACAATCGTCAAAAAATAGCAGCATGAAAAAGACCGTAACACGAATTTTGATGATCGCCGCAGTTGCGTTTGCAACGTTCGGCTGCAAAAAGGGCGGCGAAAACGCAGGCCCCGCGCCCGCCGGGCAAAATGCGGGCCAGAAGACGGCACCCACCGTTCCGCTGATTGCCTTTCCCGTAACGAGCCTCACATACCCGCAGACCGCCGCGCCGTACGTCGCCGCCCACGACACGATTGTGGCCGGAGGAACCATCGTGGTAGACGGCGGCGCTGCCGTAACGGCGCGAGGCGTATGCTGGAGCACCTCCCCCAATCCCACGCTTGCCGGCAGTAAGACCGCGGACGGCGCGGGCATCGGAAGCTTTGTCAGCAGAATTGGCGGCCTCGCGGTGAACACCACCTACTACCTGAGGGCGTACGCCACCAACAGCGTCGGCACGGGATACAGCCCGCAGATAAGCCTGACCACCGCGTACGTCCCCGGGGAAAGCTACGGCGGGGGAATCATCTTCTATATCGACCAGACGACCCTGCACGGGCTGGTCAAGACAAAGCACGCGTTGCCCTCAACGGCCGCATGGGGCGCGGGGGTCGCAGGGGCATACAGCGTGTCCGACGGCTCGGACAACACGAGCAAGATCGTGCAGGCGCTTGGCGCGGGCAATGCCGCTGCGCTGTGCCGGGCGTGTCGGGACGGCGGCTACTCCGACTGGTTTCTTCCCGCCGTCAACCAACTGGTGCTGCTTGGACTGCCGCCCGACGGGGCGACCTACTGGTCTTCCACCGAGGCGGCCAACAACGCGTCCTGGGCATACGTCACCGCGCCTCCCTACGGAAACGCCTACGGAGGGGAGCCGAAGTCCGTCAAGCACGAGGTGCGCCCGATAAGGGCATTTTGAGCTCGATGCGCGGTAACGGGGTACGCAGTTAGGCAGCAGCTTCAAAACCGAGGCTACTGCCTAACTCCGAAAGTGTATGATTTTGAGATACGGCCGTAATAATTCTTTCAGCCATATAGCGGTTGAAAGCAGCTAATTTAGTCACGGTAAGAATAAGGCTATGCATAAAATCACAGCTGCGATTTTATTGAAACAGTTTTCTTACAAATCATTTGAATAATTAAAATATATATTTATTTTTACGATAACCTTTATTTTTTTTATTGCTTAAACGCCTGTATCACATGACATCCCTTATTCAACACGCCTCCCGAAATGACATTAAATGTCTTTATCGCTTGTCTTTTATAACTCAGCGTTTCAGTTTTCAATTCTAATATAACAACTATAACCCGTTTCGCTGTTTAATTATGGGCTTCCCATAACTACCGATACGTACAGGATAGTCACGCTTAAACCCTTATCGATTGTACCGACATGTTTATTTTCAAAAACCCACTGGGTCAACACCTCTATAAAAGGACCTTACTATTACTATTGTTTTTCGCCAATTGTGCACAGGCCCAAAACCTGCCTTCAATTATCCCGCCGTCGCCAAGCACGCAGCAATTTCAAAAGTATGTTGATTATCCGGTCGGCAGTTTCACCGGAATACCCGAAATTAATATCCCGCTATATACGATTAAAGAAGGGGATATTACCATTCCAATAACCTTAAATTATCACGCTTCGGGCACCAAACCTTCAGACGTCAGCGGCCTGGTCGGCCTGGGCTGGACATTAAGCCCATTCGGGAAAATATCACGGGAGATCCACGGCGTTCCTGATGAGCATGTCTCTCAGCCATCGCCATTTTATGATGAAACTCAACTGGCTGGAATGTACAACTGGCAAAGAGAAGATTATTTTGCGCAGATTGCAAATTTTGGGCTTGATACAGAACCCGATCTGTATACGTACAATTTCAACGGCCATGCCGGTAAATTTGTCTATAAGCCCGATCAATACACGGCATTGCTGCTCCCTTACGCGCCGATCAGCATTCACGGAAGCGGTTCAAGCAATATTAATGTGGTTGACGAAAAGGGTATTGCTTATGTTTTCTCGTCTTCTGAATATGTTTCGAACGGGCCATATGCTGCGTCTACTTCCGCCTGGGATATTTCACAGGTAACATCGGCAACAGACCCGACCAATATCATTCATTTCACCTCGATTGCGAGTCGCACGGAACGCCTGGATTCCCGCATGGATGAATTTATCGCGGATGATCATCCATCGGATCTGGTGGTTTCTTCAGCCTGTGGTGACTATTCAGTTTACGATGTAATGAACTACTATCCTACGTCTACGCCTTTTTACCATTTTGATGAAGTGATCTATGGGGTGTCGTCGCCGGGTAATATTGTTTTCCGGTCAGGCAAAGTTGTTTTCAGTCAATTCCCTACGGGGGATCCCTTACAGGGCATGGTCAGTAAAATGGAGGTTTTTGACAAAGACCAGGTATTGCAGCGATCAATTGAATTTATTTACCTGCATAAAGAACGTTATAAGGATATGCTTAAGCAGCTGAATTTTTATGACGCGAACCATACCCTGATCTATACGTACAAGCTTGACTATAATAATGAAAGCCATGTGATGCCTGATGTGGTCCATTCAGGTGTCGACCACTGGGGATATTATACGGGAGATTACCTGAACGAGACAGGTTCAGAGCTTCTGATACCCTACCATGTTTCCTATGACGAGCCGGGAAGACCGGGTGTGGACATCAATCCAATGAACGGGCCTGCAAGGGTAACAAAGGTTGCCTACATGAAAACTTACGTGCTTAATAAGATCACCTATCCTACCGGCGGTTATTCCGTTTATGATTTCGAGGCCAACCAGTATTCGGGTATTCCAAATTACTATGGAAGCGACGTGGGTGGGTTACGGATAAAATCGATCACCCATTACAGAGACGCATTCTCGACCATACCTGAGAAAAAAAGCTACAGCTATGGAACCGGCTATATGGATTTTGAACCGGGACATATAGAGGATTACTCTTATTCCCAGGAATTGGTAATCCCGGACTGGGATGTAAGCTACAGCGGGGGACACTACAGTGCAAAAAACTGGACCTTATTCAGGCGGAGGCATTATCGGAGCGAGCCTACATTTAATATTTGCCCGCACGGCAGTCCGGTGGTTTACCCAAATGTCAGCGAATATTATGACGGTCCCGATTATATTGGGAGCATCGCTTATGAATTTGATTATACACCTGCTCAAAAATATACCTTAAATACCAACGACACTTACACTTTTTACGGCGCGCTTAATCTATACAAACCTTATGTCGCCCCTATAAAAAACTGGAAGTCAGGAAATTTGATTTCAAAAACAATTTTCAGCAGCAATCACCTCGTAAGTCAATCTGTCTATCATTATACCGATACCCAATTCGCTGCCGACAATGTGAGGGGATTTATTATGGACCCTTTCGTGATTTATTTACCAACAGGTTGTGCAGGCCCTCCAAGCGGCGGCGGCCCGGAAGACAAGATTTTTCAGTATGTCGTGTCCGCCTTTAATCATGGTGATTATTATTATCAGAAAGAATATCATAATCTAACCAGCACAGACGAAATCATATATGATTCGCAGGGCTTAAATCCTTCAACAACTACCACTACTTTTGAATATGCGAACCTGACGCACAATCAGCCCACAAAAAAGACGGTAACAACCAGCATCAGTAACGATACCTATATCTCCGCATATAAGTATCCGCATGATTTTACCGGACAGGCAACTTACGACCTGATGATCAGTCCTGCCATTCATATGTGGTCGCCGGTCATCGAACAATTGAACTATAAGTACACAACTGCAAATAATACAACAAGCTTATTAAACGGTTTAAAAACCGATTATAAAACATGGAATGGCAACAATAATCAACTGTATCAATGGCAGGTTTGGACGAAAAAAGGCGCAGATCCTTATGAGTCCCTGCCGCGCACGCAGTTCTATGGTTATGACGATCACGGCAACGTAAAGAGTGTCGGCAAAACCGGTGCTCCGCCAATAAGTTATGTATGGGGCTATGACAAATCCCGTCCCGTTGCCCAGGCCACGGGTGCTCAAAGCAATGAAATTTATGCCAACAACCTGGAAGATGATACAGATTTCCCGGCAGGCGTCATCAAAGATGCCACTATCGCCCATACAGGTCATTATTCAGGGCATATCATTAATCCCGGCGGGACTGAGCAGTATTACCACGCCAATACGATTTTATCCATATCCCTCACAGGCACCAAAAGGTTTAAATATTCAGGCTGGTTCTACAGTGACGGGCCAAGCGTCGACTTCGTGTTGTTTATGAAACGGGCGGGCGAGTCGGCTTACTATTCCTACCTGGATGTGCAGAGCACCTCACAAACCGGGGGCTGGGTATATCTTGAAAACGAAGTTGATGTACCAGCAGATGTAACCCAATTAAACCTGCGGGTCGATAATAATGGCGGTGGCAACCTTTGGTTTGACGATCTTCGTATCAATCCCGCGGATGCCCAGATGACGACCTATACCTATGATCCATTGATCGGTATGACCAGTGCTACCGATCCAAAGAGTCAGGTCACCTTTTATGAATATGACAGCTTCCAGCGGCTGCGCTTTATCAAAGACCACGACCGGCATATCGTTAAGGCATTTTGCTATAACTATATGGGGCAGCAAACCGATTGCTTTGTGCCGCAGTTTACCCCGGCACCAACCGTTTATGCCCGGATAGAAACCAGCAATGTCACCTATAACAACAGCGGCGATTCCCAGTACAGTTACAGTTCATCTTATGCCGATGTCTATGTTCGTTTTTACAGCGATGCTCAATGCCAGCATGCGACCACCCTGTCCGCGGGAATGACCGTCACTATGGCCGACAATGTGGAATGGAGCGATGATTACGGCATCACCAGCGCCACCGTTAATAATGATTATAATGTTCCGTCCGGGGTATCGTCCTATTACCTCGGCAATCTGAACATATACGACAACGTGAGCTATTATGACAGCAGCTGGAACTGGCACTTTAATGATACCAACCACACTTACGTCATGGTCGCGCATGTCGGCAGTAATTACACACCTGAACCCTAAACCTAATAATGAAATACAGCTTATGAAACGCTACTATTTGTTAATATATATTCTGACATTGATCAACCTGGCCCAGGCGCAGCAGAAACCCTCAGCCAGGCAGCAGGATTCCATTACTCAGCAATTTGCCCGGAAGATGGGGATCAACAAGGACAAGGCGGCTAAAATACGGGCAGCCTATAATTATCGTCAGGAAGAACTCGTCAAACTGATGCGGGACACGACCATGAAACCGGCCCTGCGCCGCGAGCAGATCAACAAACTGATGGCCGAACGCAGGGAGCGGGTGAATGCGCTTGTAACTCCTGGGTTCAGGGACAGCCTGCGGCTGCGTTCCGGCGAGCCGGATGCACGGTTGGCGCAGCACCTGAAAGCCCAACAGGTTCAACAGCAGGCGAGGTTAAACGCTGTGCCTCATATCAGCCATCCGGGACTAAATAAAAGAGATACGCTGAGTAAACGGGATACCAAAGCAAGGACAAAACTGAACTAAAATGAAGAAGATTACGTTAAACCTATTTTTGATTTTAATGTTCGCCATAGCCTCGCCATTATTTTGCAGCGGTCAGTCCAGATACAGCCCGGTAATTATCGGGGCGCTGAATTGTACCAGCGTTTACGGCGACACCAAAAGCAACTTATCAGGCACCGGCAATAACTTAAACTATAGTAACTCCACAACCGGTCAGTTAAGCGATGATATCTGGTACCAGTTTACTGTGTCCAACACGGTACAGCTTACCCTATCAACCTGCGGATCAAACTTTGACACTTATCTGCATTTATTGGATGCCTCGTATGCGGAACTGGCTCATAACGACGACGACAACAGTGTGCATTGCAGCGGCTTGTCCTCAGAATCTTACCTGCAAATAACTATATCTCCTGGAACCTATTATGTGGTGACCGAGGGGTTTGGCTATGCAGCGGGCAATATCACATTAAGTTTAAGTACAAACCCGGTACCGGGAGGCGGTGATTGCGGTGACAGTAATAACGCATTGAATTTTATCCGGACATTTACGCCACGCAACCCCATCAGCGATATTGCAACTTTGCAAAGTCTGAGTGGTGATAAAAGCCAGGTTGAAACCAGCACCACTTATTTTGATGGATTAGGACGGCCCATGCAAATCGTACAAAAGCAAGGATCACCCGGTGGCAAAGACCTGATAACACCAATGGAGTATGACCGTTATGGGCGCGAAATTAAAAAGTACCTGCCCTATGTCACTTCGGCTACAGACGGCCAGTATAAAGCCGATCTCCAACAGGCAGGTTCGGGCGTTTACGATTTTTACAATCCCGGTGGCAGCGGAGTTTCAGGTCAGCAACTGACCACCGGCCTGTCGGCAGGCATTCCCCGTATCCCTACACCTTTCGCGCAAACCGAATTTGAAGATTCACCATTAGGAAGGCCGGTTAAGCAAGGTTCCCCCGGCGACCCCTGGCAACTGGCAGCAGGTCACGCGGTAATTCTTGCGTATAACACGAACGTATCCAACGAAGTAAGGTTGTGGCAATGCACCATTGGCGGCAGTGGGGCTTCCTGGAATAGTACCTACTATCAGCCGGGACAACTCGCCTCTACAAAAGTAACGGACGAAAACGGACATTACAGCATCCTATACAAGGACAAACAGGACCGTGTAGTTTGCAAGAAGGACCAGGGTACCTCTACCGATGCTGAAACCTACTATATCTATGATGACTACGGGAACCTGGCCTATGTAGTGCCGCCTATAGCCGATAATATTTATCCGTCCAGCTTTACCGAAACGTCTGGTGTGTTTACAGATTATATGTATGCCTATCACTATGATTACCGCAACCGCCTGATAGAAAAAAAGGTACCGGGAAAGGGTTGGGAATTTATTGTGTACAACACAATAGACCAGCCCACCTTTACACAGGATGCGGTACAGCGCGCTAAAAGCCCGCAGGAGTGGACTTATCTCCAGTATGATAACCAGGGACGGGTCGTCATGACAGGAATATGGACCTCAGGTAATGCAGGCGATGCGAGTATCGCCGCACCTGACCACTCCCTTCATCAAGCATTAATAACCTGGCAGGCGGGTCAAAGCACTTTATGGTTAACCCGCGACAATACTACCGCGACCGGCTATACCTATATAAACCCACAGGGCGGACCTGTTCTGACGGTTAATTATTATGATGATTATAATTTTGGCACCCCTTACGGTCTGTGGAGCGAGGTGACGGATTACAAAGGTCACCCTATCGGTTTACCAACGGCAACAAAAAGATCGGTGCTGAATGCTAATGGTACCTATGGCCCGATGTTGTGGACAGTAAACTGGTATGATCATCTGGGGCGCGCGGCGCAAACCTATCAGCAGCATTATTTCGGCACGGTTAACACGACCAATAATTACGAAACAACTATATTTAAGTACAATTTTGATAACCAGGTACAATCGCTGCACCGGCGTATGTTTACCTATAATAACGGGTTATCGGTCAGCATTAATAATAGTTATGATTACGACCATATGGGGCGTAAGAAACGCACCTGGCAGCAAACAGCTTACGGCGCTAATCCTTTGCCCAATAATTCTTTGCTGTTAAGCCAGTTGGAATACAATGAGGTAGGACAGCTGTATCATAAAAAATTACATAGTGCGATTGACGGAACCCAACCTTTTTTGCAGGATATTGTCTACAACTACAATGAAAGGGGCTGGCTGAAAAGCAGCACAGCTGATAAATTTGCGATGGAACTGCATTATAACGATGCTGTTGATGGTGCAACATCGTGGTATAACGGGAATATTGCCAACCAGTACTGGGGAACGTCCAGCGGTTTGAATAAGCATTTTACTTATTACTATGATGCGGCGAACCGCTTAACCCGAGCGCTTAACAGTGAAGGTTACCATGAGACGGGTTCAGGCGGCATCACCAGTGATATTGATTACGACAAGTTGGGTAATATACAGCATTTGAACAGGTATGACCCATTGAATGCGACCACCAGTTTTACCTATAACTACTTAGGAAACCAGGTAGCAATCATTTCAGGGTTAAGCGGCAACAGTTATCAATATGACGTCAAAGGAAACATGAAATATGACGTAAGGAACGGTACTTATATTGATTATAACCTGCTTGATTTACCCCGATATATGGCAGGCAAAAACCTAAGCTATACCTATGATGCTACAGGACAAAAACTAAGTAAATATAACGGCACTATCCTTACCGAGTACATCAACGGAATACAATATGAGAATGGTCAGCTGCTCTTTGTGCAAACCGATGAAGGCCGCGCCCTGCCAACGGGCACCGGGTTTAACTATGAGTATAACCTTATCGACCATTTGGGAAACAGCCGTGTCACTTTTGATACCAGCAGTGGTACAGCCAATGTTGTGCAAAAGAATGATTACTACGCGTTTGGTATGGAATTCAGCGATAATACAGCTACTTATCCTAAGAATAATTATCTGTATAATAAAAAGGAAAAACAAGATGAGACGGGTAATTACGATTACGGTGCACGTTTCTACGATCCGGTAATTGCAAGATGGGCAAATGTGGACATTCAATCTGAAAAGTATTCATCCGCAACTCCTTACTCCTACGTTGGCAATAACCCGATTACTGCTATAGATCCCAATGGGGAGGAAAAAATTGTTGTTACCGGGGGAGCGAATCAGCACCAAGACAAAGACAGCCCCTATAATCCAATGATGTTTGTAAATGCCGCTATGATTCAGTTGACCAATTACATTGCGAGTGTCAAAGGCACGGGTGAACAAGTTTCCTGGTTGGTTTATAACAATAACTATACCGACGCTCAAAAAGCGTCAATGAGTAAATTTGCAAAAGAAAATGGCGTCAACTTGCAATACGTAAATAGTGCAGATCAGGTAGTTAATTATATAAATACTAAAGATAATGTTGATACAGGACCAGCCTTTATGCCAAGTACCAGCTATGCGCGAATCTCAGATCAAATAACATCCTTATCATTTTTTTCACACGGTATGGGTGGACAAATTGCTTTAGGTTACTTAAATAAAGATCAAGACGCGGGCATGTTAACTTGGGGTAAAACAGAGAATTTGTCGTCATTGGCTTTTGCCAAAAATTCAGTGATTGATTTATTCTCGTGTAACTCTGCAATGCCTGGTGGCTATATGGGCAAAAATATGAGCATAACTGAAGCGTTGCGAATTGCAAATACGCGAGGCGGTATCGTGAGTGGTCTAACGCATGCTCTACCGCAAGTAACGGTAAATGGATTAATCGGCCAATATCAATATGGGCCTGTAAGAAAGGGGAAATTACCAGCACCAGGTCACACAGGAGGCGACTATAGTCCCTTAATTAATAACACCAAAGAATCATCATCAATACCAGTAACAGGACAAAATGGAAAAGTCGTTAAAAGTAATTAATCGTATTATCTTGTTGATAACATTATTAATAATGGAAGTAGGTTGTCATTCGGAAGCTAAAAAAGACGAAGTGCCTTCTGATACATTGAATTATGATGCTAAAAATACTCTAGGAATAAGGGTACAACATGGAGACTCGACGAGTATTAAATTATCGTATGGAGGCCCCAATGTGTTAACCGGCATTTCATATAACAAATCCAAAACGAATAGTTTCCAAATGAGCTTTGGGCCGAATTATTTTTCGTATCCGGCATATCTTTTAATACCACAGGCTTCCGGTAAGGACAATTCGATTGTTTATAGATTTGATGGCAGTGATGGAATGATAACAAGTATTCAACAATCGAAGGGAAATGGCTTCAATGGTCCATATTATCTTTTTGGAGAACAGGGTATTCTGAAAGTCTCTGGATTTTACAAAAACAACAGCTGTTCAGGAATCTGGAGAAAGTATGACATCAGCGGAAATATAATTCAAACAGTAAATGCCGATTCGCTAAAAACAGATGTTTTACAGTATTTTAAAATTTATTAAATTAGGCTGCCGTAAAAAATAAATGATAAATGGTATGACTTGAAAAAATCACCTCTTCACTTTTTTGAATGAAATTATGAGAATAAGAACAGATACTCCTTCCAGTTATTGATAACTAAAATTGATATTGGACACTACCTATCAATATGTGCTTCAGTGTCGGTATAATACGTTAAATGGTATTACACCTTCAAATACCGCAAAATATGACACTATGGAATATAAAGCAGTTGTTGACATAGGAAATAAATATATTGAGGAGTTAGGATTGCTTAAGTTTTCTGAAAACTTTCAAGGAGACCAGTATTTTGTAGCTCTTTGGACAGCACATATTATTTTTGATTATAAAAATGTCGATCCGGATTTGAAAGACGAGTGCATTAAAATCATTAAAGAGTATGCGAGTAATCTTCTCAGCCCTGATGTTTCGAGGGAGGAGTATGCATGGTTGTTAAAAAATCACTTCGCAGATTAATTTATCCTCTCCATTTAGCGCGAGTATAGAACCTCTAAATGGCGCGAAAATGCAGCGTAGTATATTTATCTACCCGCGGTATCCAGAAAGAAAAGTATTTTTGTATTGATTGAAAAATGATTTATAATTCACAAGCAGCTTTGAACGGTTAATAGCATTGCGAGAGGTAGCCTGCAATCCGATTTTAAGAAAACATTTAATGTCCACTCTCCAATAGGACAAATAAAAACACCCCTACATAGGGGTGTTTGCTTTTACACTATCGTAAACTTTCTCAATGAGCATTCTTGTTTCGGAAAGAGCGATAGGCTTGCCGCGCTCCCATCGTTTTGCGGCATCTTCCGAAATGCAGAGATGTGCAGCACATTTCCGAAAACTCCAACCATGCCAATAACGAATTTGCCTCAGCTTTCCCGCAAGCGTTTCCGTCTCGTGGGTAAACGGATAATAGCCCAGGTAGGCAATGATTTTGGGATAGTGCCGCACCCGTGGCTCGTACCTGTTTTTCTCCCAAAACGTAACCGTGTCTTCGCTTACGCCCAAAAGCTCCGCGACCTCTTTTTGAAATTGCCCTTGTTCTATTCGTTTCTTTCTGATATGTTCGCCCAATGTATTCGCAACATCGGGCGCCTTTACCGTGTAGACCATTTGGGGCTTTTTCGCTTTCTTTCGGGCTGGGAGAAATGTTCTCACAGGGATGCCCCTGCGGCTATTATAATCACCCTGAAAAAGAATGTGTCTGCCCGCCGGGAACGGTACAAAAGTACCTGAGCAAGATCTCCGGTCCGCTGCTTGACCGTATAGACCTGCACGTGGAAGTTACCCCGGTAAACTTTAATGAACTGGCATCCGATCGTTTAGCCGAGAAAAGTGAACTGATCCGCGACAGGGTAATTAAAGCCCGGGATGTACAAAGCCAACGCTTCGGCAACAAACCTGATCTGCATGCCAACGCGCAAATGAACCCGCAAATGGTACGCGATATCTGCAAGATCAATACCGCAGGCCAAACCCTGTTGAAAAAAGCGATGGAAAAACTGGGATTATCCGCACGTGCTTACGACCGTATCCTGAAAGTGGCCCGCACCATTGCCGATTTGGCCGGCAGCGAAGAAATATTGTTAGAGCATTTGGCCGAGGCCATCCACTTCAGAAGTTTGGATAGGGAAGGCTGGGCCGGGTAGTGATTAAGCCGAAACTTATACTTTTAACACATCGTACAATTGCACTTCTAAAAACAAGGCGATAAGGAAAAGCTTACTGATGGTCAATTCGGTAACTCCCCGCTCAATTTTACTGTAGGCATTTTGTGAGATTCCCAAATGGGTTGCTACGGCTTGTTGTGTAAACCGCTTCGTTTCGCGATAATATCTAATATTTGCCAGTAATTGCCTGATCACGTGGCTGTAATCAACATGATGTTTCATAGGGTTGAATATTTTCCCTATATAACTTTATAAATAATAAGTTGTTTGGCGCGGGCTTATAAATTATATTTATACCACAAACAAGTTACAATTTTAACGTATTAAATAATATTATTAAAATATTACGATATTTTAAATGCTGTGATCATTAAATCACTGGGTATATAAACAAAAATCCCCTGACACAATGCCAGGGGATTTCCCATTCTTAATCTTTTAGCTTTCGCCTTTCAGCTTTAACCTTATTTAGGCATTCTGCGCATCATGTTGGCCATAGCGGCGGGATTACTCATTTGCTTCATCACTTTACGCATATCTTCAAACTGTTTGATCAGGCGGTTCACTTCAGTGATATTAGTACCCGATCCTTTGGCTATGCGTGTGCGGCGGCTTTGATTAATGGCATCCGGATTTTCTTTTTCGTGCGGGGTCATGGATTGGATAATGGCTTCGATATTTTTAAAGGCATCGTCGCCAACTTCTACATCCTTCATCATTTTGCCTACGCCGGGTATCATCCCCATCAGATCCTTCATGTTGCCCATTTTTTTGATCTGCTGTATCTGGCTGTAAAAATCGTTAAAGTCGAACTTGTTCTTGCGGATCTTCTTTTGTAGCTCGGCAGCTTCTTTCTCGTCAAATTGCTGCTGGGCGCGTTCCACTAACGAAACCACGTCGCCCATGCCCAAAATACGCGAAGCCATACGATCGGGGTGGAAAACGTCCAGCGCTTCCATCTTCTCGCCCGTACCAATGAATTTAATCGGCTTGTTCACTACCGATTTGATAGACAGCGCAGCGCCACCACGGGTATCGCCATCCAGCTTGGTTAATACGGCGCCGGTAAAGTCAAGGCGGTCGTTAAACACTTTAGCGGTGTTCACAGCATCCTGACCGGTCATGGCATCTACCACAAATAAAATCTCGTGCGGGTTAACGGCTGCTTTTACCTGCTCAATTTCCACCATCATGGCTTCGTCTATCGCTAAACGGCCGGCTGTATCTATAATCACTACGTTATGGCCGTTCTGCTTAGCCAGCGCTACACCCTCGCGGGCAATAGCAATTGGGTCGGTCGATTCGCGATTGGCATAAACCGGGATCCCGATCTGTCCGCCCAATACCTCCAGCTGGTCAATAGCCGCGGGGCGATAAACGTCGCCGGCTACCAGTAAAGGCTTTTTGTTTTTCTGTGTTTTTAAAAAGTTAGCCAGCTTACCGCTGAAAGTGGTTTTACCCGCGCCGTTCAAACCCGCTATCAGGATAATGGTTAAGGGAGCAGTTAAGGCAACTTCGGCAGTTGTGCCGCCCATTAAAGCGGTCAGCTCATCGTTCATCACTTTGGTCAGCAACTGGCCGGGCGATATGCTGGTCAGTACATTCTGCCCAATGGCTTTCTGCCTTACATCATCGGTAAAAGCTTTGGCGGTTTTATAGTTAACGTCGGCATCCAGAAGGGCCTTGCGGATCTCCTTCATGGTTTCGGCTACGTTTATCTCGGTAATGGTTCCCTGTCCTTTCAGGACCTTAAACGCCCTGTCTAACTTATCTGAAAGATTTTCAAACATTATATATCAGTACTTTAGTATCAAAAATTTGCGGATACAAAGGTAGTTAATTAACCATAGATGACAAGCGGGATAAGCCGGTTATTTCAATATCATTCCTGCATCAAAAGCGCTGCCCACGGGCACTATTTGTTTGGCGATGTGTAATTGATGCCGCTCTATCCGGTCTATCTTATTTTTATTGACGATATAGGAACGGTGCACCCGCACAAAAATACTGGCGGGGAGTATAGTTAGGGCATCTGCCATGGTGAGGCGCGAGAGGATCTTTCGGCCGTCGGCCAGGATAAAGCTCATATAATTACCGCCGCCCTCCAGGTAAAGCAATTGATCAAAGCTGATCTTAATTTGCTCGTAGCCCGATTTAATAAAGATGCTATCCGTAACCGGCGCTTTGCTGCCCTGTTTTAATAAGAGCTGTTCATGCGCTTTATGGCAGGCCTTTAAAAAACGGGGATACGAAAATGGTTTCAGCAGGTAATCAATCGCGTTCAGCTCATAACTGGTTACGGCATGCTCGGCATAAGCCGTGGTGAAAATAATCAGCGGTTTATGCTGCAATCCTTCTGCCAGTTCAATACCCGAAATATCCGGCATTTTGATATCCAGGAACAGCAGGTCTACCGGCTCGCGCGCTATAAAATCAATCGCTTCAAAAGCATTGGTAAAATAAGCCACCACCTGCATAAACGGCACCCGCGCGGCATGCGAGCGGATCACTTCCAGCGCAAGGGGCTCATCATCAACAGCTATGGCTTTTATCATTACAAATACTTTTCAAGCTGGGCATACAAAGCGGCCTCTTCACTTGGGCGTTTGGCATCCACCTGCACTAACTTACCATTTTTATCAAAAATAAAGTAGGTTGGATAAAAACCGCGCCTGCCTTTATCTGGCTGCAGCTCTTCCCAAAACTTTTGGATCTCGGGATTGCTTTTACGCAGATGGGTACCCGTTAATTCATTCACCCTGATAAACGTTTGCCACTCGGCGTCTTTTACGTCATCATCCATATCCAGATAAACAAAGGCCACGTCCTTATCCTTAAAATGCGCTTTTAGCTGCGGGTTATAGCGCAATTCTTCCTTGCAGGGCCCGCACCAGGTACCCCATATATCCAGGTAAACCACTTTACCTTTCAGGGTGTTTACCACTTCGTAAATAGATTTTACCTTTTGGTAACCATCAAATACTTTAATGTTTCGGTTAGCGAGATTGGTGTTGTTCAGCAATGCCAGGGCATTCTTTTTTTCCTGCAAAAGCGCGGTGTACTTACTGTCAGGGAAATTAACTTTAAAATCGCGCATCAGTGGTTCAACCTGGGCCAGGTTCTTATTATGGCTTTGGGTCCATATAACCTGGGCCAGGTATTGCTCGCCTACGCGTTTACTAAAATTCAGGTTTAACAAATACCATTTCATATAAGGTTTTCCATTCAGCTTCACCAGTTTGGTAGCGCTGTCCAGACTTATTTTATACAACCCCAGGAAGGCTGCCTTACCACCCTCATCAGCAGGCCCGTACTTGGCAAACGCTTTACTGTCCAGGTAACTTAAATAACTATCGGCATAGTAATAATACATCGGTCCGGCCGGCCAAACATCAGGTTCGGGTTTAACGCCGTCAAAAATAGTTTGTATCAAATCGTTTATTTGAGTTTTGTCCACGTTCATAATTCCGCGCACAAAAGAATTCAGTTGCACATAGGCATTATACTTAATTTCCGAGCTGATCAACGACTTATCGTGTACAGATAAAGCACTTGCCTGCACCAGTTTGATATGCTGGTCGCGTGCAAGCAGCCAGGGCTTAATTACTTTTTCCTGCACTTCGGCATTGGTTAGCTTAGCATACGGACTGTTTTGACGGGTCCCATTTGAAAAGAACGGGATCTCGCTCAGTTTTACGTTGTATAACAACCGGTTCTCGGTTGCTGCCGTGCCGCCAAAGGTTTTAAACACACCACCGGTATCCAGTGTAACTGCCAGATTTTTACCCGGCGTTAGCAGCATAGTAAGGCTATGTCCATTATATTCCAGCAGGCCAAACTTCTGTGCGTTTAAAGGCAGGTTAACGCTGAAGTTGCCCTGGCGGTCGACGGGTATCTGCACATTGTTTTCCCGGTAATAGCCGTAAACAAAAGGGATGTTCAGGGTAATGGTATCGGCCTTGGCTAAGTGCTCAATTTTGCCGCTGAATTTAAACTGGGCAAAGGTGCCGAGTGTGGTTAAGAAGATACTTATGGTAATGATTGTTTTTTTCATGAGATGATAATTGATATACTGATTAAATTATTGTCCGCCGGAGTGTCGGCTTTCTTAAGCCCCTCTTTCCGCCAAAGGCGAAGAGAGGGTGGTCCAGCGTAGCGCAGACCGGGTGAGTCAACACCTACTTCAGGTACTTCTCCAATGCCGTTTTTAATGCCTCGCCCCGTAAACCCTGTGCAATGATCTTCCCCTGCGGGTCTATCAAAAAGTTTTGCGGCACAGCGCTTACGGCATATAGTTTCACCGCCTCGTTTTGCCAGCCTTTCAGGTCGCTTACATGGTCCCAGGTAAGTTTGTCGTCCTTTATGGCTTTAAGCCAGGCTGTTTTATCCTCGTCAAGCGATACGCCTAAAATACTGAAGTTTTTGTTTTTATACAGATCGTAAACAGCCACCAGGTTAGGGTTTTCGGCCCGGCAGGGGCCGCACCACGATGCCCAAAAATCTATTAGTACATATTTGCCTTTATAACTATCCAGCGAAAGCGGCTTCCCTTTAACATCATTTTGTGCGAATATCGGGGCGGCCTGACCCGTCATAGATGCCCGTATGCCCCTTACCTGTTCGGCAATACTTTTAAGAAAGCGGGTGTTTTG
Source organism: Mucilaginibacter sp. GW821-FHT07H05 (assembly GCF_059418485.1). Taxonomy (NCBI): domain Bacteria; kingdom Pseudomonadati; phylum Bacteroidota; class Sphingobacteriia; order Sphingobacteriales; family Sphingobacteriaceae; genus Mucilaginibacter; species Mucilaginibacter sp. GW821-FHT07H05. Next base: position 614,769 of record NZ_JBWKPY010000002.1, on the reverse strand, counting down.
CAATAGCGGGTCGAACAGGTGATAAACAGAATCTAACTGGTCAACAGGTAAGCTGCGCAGGTTGCTGTAAGCAACAAAAGCGCCTACAATGTTTTGCGTATTCTCACCTACAAATTGCAGGGCCACGTCGTTTTCAATTTGGTTAACACGTGCCACCACCGCGCTGTAGATTTTCTTTTCACCGGCAGTTTTACCTTCCACATACGACGAGTCGATGGCCATGCGCGCCACCCTAACCAGCGGGTTAAACCGCTTGCGGTATTCCAGGTAAGCTAAATTGGTTTTGTTTTGCTGTAACTTGTAGTTCAGCATACGCTTTTTAAAATCGCATTCAACCGTAATTTCACCACCTTCGATAAACATGTCCTGCTTTACATATTTGCGCGGATGCAGCTTATCTTGCAAAACAATGGTATACATATCAGGATGGGTTAACCGCCCCTGTAGTTCAAAATATCCGGAACGGGCGGTTAAGGTATCTATTTTGCCCATGCCATTACTGAACATGATATTCAGGCTGTCGGCCATAGTAGTATGCCCTTTCAGTACAAAATTTTGTGCCTGCCCGCGGGTAAATGCCAATGCCAGCAGGATGATGAAGTATATTTTTTTCATGATATTATTGTGGTTTTTGTGTGTTCAATGTGATAGATAGATGGATAAAAAACTCTTTGGCATTCTGCCTGATCATCAGCTCGTGCTTTTGCGGGTAAAGCAGTTGCAGGCGTTGCTTCACATTATCCAGCCCGGTGCCTGATTGATAACGCTCCGGGTCGTTAAGGTTTACCGGGTGGATGCTGTTGTGCACATCTAAATGCAGTACGTTTTCGGTTTTATACAGGTTAACGTTGATCCATGACCGCGCCTGCAGACTGATGCCATGTTTGTAAGCATTTTCCACAAAAGGGATCAGCAGCATAGGGGCAATCTCGTAATAGCCAATAATCTCCTCAATTTGTATCTCGATGCTGATCTCGGGCGATAAGGCCAGCCGCATATTTTGCAGGTCGATATAGTTATGCAGATAATCCAGTTCTCGGCTCAGGGCAATTTTATCCTGGTTATTCTCATGCAGCATAAAGCGCATCATATCGCCCAGCTTTTGGATGCCCTCGCCGGTTTTATCGGCCTTTTCCATCAGGGCGGTACCGTATAAGGTATTCAGCGCGTTAAATAAAAAGTGCGGGTTAATTTGCGATCGCAGGTATTGCAGGTTGGCGCTGGTGGTACCCAGTTCGGTTTTCAAACCGGATAATTCGGCACTGCGTTCTTTACGTAAATTATAAATATGAAGGCATATGGGGATAATAACGGCCATTTGCAACAGCCAGAAAAGGAGGAAAAGCTCGGCAGAAACAAATAGGCTGCCACCCCTTGTGCACCTTGTGGTATAGATCCCGTTAAGGGGGATATTAATAACAAGGGTAGTTAAAACAACCCGCGCCCAAAACGATACATTATCAACCCGCTGATAGTATTGCGGTATTAACCAATATAAACCCGCCAGGTACACCAAAAATATGCAGGGCAGCATCAGCATTACAAATATGCTTACGCCCCAATAGGCCTGCAAAAACAGGCAGGTTACCAGGCATATCCCCCATAGTAATATAAACCAAACCACTTCGGTAGCCATGGTGTTTTGTTTCCACGATTGCTTTAACTGGTCGCGGGTGAGCACCCATATGGCTATGTGTTTAAACGCCTGGTAAATAAGCAGTATTATATAAATACCCAGGCTTGTACCAAACTCGTTGTACAGATCGTTACCCGCGTTGGTTTTGTAAGGCTTTGCTATAAAATCGCCCAAAAACAAGAGCAGCCATAGCACCATCCAGCCAATGATAAGGCTGATGCCCGCCCTGCCCCACTGCCGTTTAACAATAAACCTGTCGGGCAACGAACAAGCCACCCATATAAACGATATGTACAGCGAAAAGTAAGTTAAAGCTAATGAGGCTAAGCGGTTGTAGCGGTAAGCATCGCCCGTGGGGTGCCAGCCGCTGAGGTACCGGTTAAGGTCGCCCAGTAAACTATAAAGCGCTACAACCAGCACAATGGTCACTACGGTTATTTCTATGTTCCTGTATTTCATGGTACAAGCATACCGCCATTACTACTCAACAAAAAATAAATGTGACGAAGGGCTTAAAAAATGTGATGAGCTGGCCTGCTGTATTTTATTTACCTTTATATCAAATGAAAAGATTTGTCATCCTCGCTTTGCTGTTCCTTGCCGCCTGCCGAAACAAGCCGGCCAATCCCGTCAGTATTATGGTTGATAAAACCAGGCATATGGTAAAGGTGTCCGGCCTTACTGAAACCACCCTTAACGGGATTAAGCGGGATAGTTTACCGATGGAAACCTTGCAGAGCCTATTCCCTGTTTTTGCCATGCCGGCCGACACCGATATGCGCAATTACCAGCAACCCATGAAAGGAAAGTACCAGATAACTGCAAAAGAGATAGCCTTTATCCCCGATACCCTTTTTAAACCCGGGCAAACCTATTTTGCACGTTACTACAGGTACGATGAGCAAATAACCAGCATGGACCTGGTGCTGCACCGCCGCGAAACCGGGAAACCAACCTATACCGAATTGATTTTTAAGTATTAAGAAATTGGAATAATAAAAAATTCACTATATTTGCATTTAATACAGGAGAGGGGGCTATAGTCCCCTCTTTTATTTTGCCGATTTAGCGGTTATGGATATAGAAAAAAAAATAAGGGAACTGGCCGAAGAAAAGATTGCCGAGATTGAAAGGCCGGATATTTTTGTGGTGGATGTAAGGTTTAACCCGGTTGGCCGTCACGCCGTTATTTTACTGGATGGCGACCGCGGGGCGGGCATTGACGAGTGCGCGCAGGTAAGCCGCTATGTAGGCTTTAAGCTGGAAGAGGAGAACGTGATAGAAGAAGCATATAACCTGGAAGTATCATCGCCGGGTATTGATACGCCGCTGATGCTGGTAAGGCAATACACTAAAAACATTGGCCGCACAGTAGCCGTAAAAATGGCTGATGGCATTAAAAAAGAAGGTAAACTGCTGGCGGTGAATGCAGCAAATATTGTAATAGAAGAACAAATAAAAGAAAAAGGGAAAAAGGCCGCTATTGCCGAGGCTATTATCCCGATGGATCAGATAATGGAAATCAAAGTTTTAATATCATTCAAATAAAATGAGCAATATTAATTTAATTGAGTCTTTTCAGGAGTTTAAAGACTTTAAAAACATCGACCGTCCAACGATGATGAGTGTGCTTGAAGATGTTTTCAGGAGCATGATCAGGAAAAAATATGGCACGGATGAGAATTGCGACGTAATTGTTAACACAGATAATGGTGACCTCGAGATCTGGCGCACGCGCGTGGTTATGGAAGACGGATTTAGTGAAGATGACGACCTGGAGATTGAACTGGCTGAAGCTAAAACCCTTGATCCCGACCTGGAAGTTGGCGACGAATATGTAGAGCTGATCACCCTGGAAAGCTTTGGCCGCCGCGCTATCCTGGCTGCACGCCAAACCCTGGTATCTAAAATTTTAGAATTAGAGAAAGACGAGATCTTTAAAAAATATAAAGATCGTGTGGGCGAAGTAGTAAGCGGCGAAGTTTACCAGGTTTGGAAAAAGGAAACTTTGGTGCTGGATGATGAAGGCAACGAGCTATTGTTACCAAAAACCGAACAGATCCCGGCCGATTACTTTAAAAAAGGCGACCATGTAAAAGCGGTGGTATATAAGGTTGATATGCTGAACAGCAATCCAAAGATCATTATATCGCGTACTGCCCCCGAGTTTTTACAACGCTTGTTTGAACAGGAAGTACCCGAAATTTTTGACGGTTTGATCACCATCAAAAAGATCGTCCGCGAACCGGGCGAGCGTGCCAAGGTAGCTGTAGAATCGTACGATGACCGTATCGATCCGGTAGGCGCCTGCGTAGGTATGAAAGGCTCACGCATCCATGGCATCGTTCGCGAATTAAAGAACGAGAATATCGATGTAATAAACTATACCAACAATATTCAGTTATATATCCAGCGCGCATTATCGCCGGCTAAAATCACGTCCATTAAACTGGATGATGAAAAGAAAACCGCGGCCGTGTATTTAAAACCCGACCAGGTATCATTAGCCATCGGCCGTGGCGGGCACAACATTAAACTGGCCGGCAAGTTAACCGGTTACGAAATTGATGTTTACCGCGAAGCAGGTGAGAACGAAGAGGATGTGGATATTGAAGAATTTTCAGACGAAATTGAAGATTGGATCATTGACGAATTTAAACGCATTGGGTTGGATACAGCAAAATCTGTACTGGCACTTAGCGTTGGCGAATTGGTTAAACGTACCGACCTGGAAGAAGAAACCATTAAGGATGTGTTATCAATTCTGCAGGCCGAGTTTGAATAACAATGATTACCAATTAAAAAATCGTATTTTTGCATAAAATCAAGACGAGAAATAATAATAAATGTCAGAAGACAAATCAATAAAATTAATAAAGGCAGTAAAAGAACTGAACATTGGTATGAATACCATTGTCGATTTTCTGGCTTCAAAGGGCTATAAGGTAGAAAAACAACCGATGGCCAAGCTGGATAGTGACATGTATACCACATTGTTAAAGGAGTTTGCTGCCGACAAAATAATTAAGGAAGAAGCTAAACAGATTAACATTGGCAAAATACGCCGTGAAGATATTGTAGAGCCTGCTCCTGCCAAACCATTTGAAAGCCATCGTTCAAAAGATTTTGAGAACGAAGAGATTTTAATAAAAAACACAGGTCATACTGCCCCGCCACCGGTTGAAAAACCAAAACCGCAGGAACGTGTTGAAGCTTCCCTGCCGGGTGTAACCGTGGTAGGTAAAATAGATCTGGACAATATTGGCAAAACCCAGCCGGAAGAAAAACCAGCTGCCGTTGCACCTGCGCCAGCGCCAAAACCTGTTGAACCGGTTGCACCACCTAAGGTTGAAGAAAAACCTGTTGTGGTGGAAGCGCCAAAAGCTGTTGAGCCTGTTGCCCCTAAGGTTGAAGAAAAACCTGAGGTAGTTGCCGAAGTACCAAAGCCAGCCGAGCCCGTTGCTCCTAAAGCCGAGGAACCTGCAAAACCAACACCAGCACCTGTTGTAGCCGCTCCGCCGGTTGCCGCTGAGGTACCAGCACCTGCTGCTGCACCCGCTGCACCACAGGTAGAAGCGGAAGCAGATGATGAAGTGATCCGCGCGCAGGCACAACGCCTGAGCGGCCCAACCATTATCGGTAAAATACAATTGCCTGTAGACCCGGCAAGGCGTAGCAATAATCCTATCGCATCGTCGGGCGCGGCAAACAATGCCGATCATAAACGCAAACGCAAACGTAAGGAAGGCGGAGGCCCGGGTGGCAATAACCAGCCACAACAAGGTGGCGGACAACCCGGCCAGGGACAAGGCGGTGGTAACAGGACTGAAAACAGGCCTAAACCATTAACCAATACACCGGGCCGTCCTGATTTCAGGAACCGCACACCGATAACTAATAACCCGTCTAACGCCGGATCGAAGGAAGAACCTTCAGAAAAGGAAATACAAGACCAGATTAAGGCAACTTTAGCACGTTTAAGTGGTGCGGGTAAATCGGGCAAGTTTGCCCAGCGTGCAAAATTCCGTCGTCAAAAACGTGATGATGTAGCTGCAAGTGCCGAAGAAGATGCATTGGAACGCGAACTGCAATCCAAAGTATTAAAGGTTACCGAGTTTGTAACTGCTAACGAACTGGCATCTATGATGGATGTACAGGTTACGCAGATCATCAGTACCTGTATGAGTTTGGGCATGTTTGTATCCATTAACCAACGTTTGGATGCAGAGACCCTGACCATTGTGGCCGATGAATTTGGTTACGAGGTTGAGTTTGTGAAACCACAGGATGAAGAGGGTAGCCTTGACGAACCTGATGCGCCGGAATCATTGGTGCCACGTGCGCCGATTGTGACCATTATGGGCCACGTCGATCACGGTAAAACATCACTGTTGGACTTTATCCGTAAAACCAATGTAATTGCCGGTGAGGCGGGTGGTATTACCCAGCACATCGGTGCTTATGATGTTGCTTTAGAGGATGGCCGTAAAATTACCTTCCTGGATACACCGGGTCACGAGGCGTTTACCGCTATGCGTGCACGTGGCGCCCAGGTAACCGATATTGTTATCATTGTAATTGCTGCTGATGACAGTGTGATGCCGCAAACCCGCGAGGCCATAAATCACGCGCAGGCTGCCGGTGCACCTATTATCTTCGCATTCAATAAAATTGACCGTCCGGGCGCTAATGCCGATAAGATCCGTGAGCAGCTATCTGCCATGAACATTTTGGTGGAAGAGTGGGGCGGTAAATATCAAACGCAGGAAATATCAGCCAAAATGGGCTTGAATATTGACCTGCTGCTGGAAAAAGTATTGCTGGAAGCTGAATTATTAGAGCTGAAAGCTAACCCTAACAAACGCGCCGTTGGTACCGTAATTGAAGCTGCTTTAGATAAAGGCCGTGGTATTGTGACCACCATTTTGGTACAGGCAGGTACATTAAGCGTAGGCGACCCGATACTGGCAGGCTGTTACAGCGGCCGTGTAAAGGCGTTAACCGATGCACGCGGACAGCGTATTAACCAGGTTGGCCCATCGGTGCCGGTACAGGTATTAGGTATGCAGGGCGCGCCAACAGCGGGTGATAAATTCAACGTGCTGGAAAGCGAAGTGGAGGCACGTGAAATTGCCAACAAACGCCTGCAATTACAACGCGAACAAGGTTTACGTACACAAAAACACATTACCCTTGATGAAATTGGCCGTCGTTTAGCGATTGGTAACTTTAAGGAACTGAATATTATTGTTAAAGGTGACGTGGATGGTTCTATCGAGGCATTATCTGACTCATTACTGAAACTATCGACCGATCAGATCCAGGTGAACATCATCTCGAAAGCGGTTGGTCAGATCTCCGAATCGGATGTATTGCTGGCTTCGGCTTCCGATGCGATCATCATTGGTTTCCAGGTTCGCCCTTCAGGCGGCGCCCGTAAACTGGCCGAGCAGGAGCAGATCGATATCCGCCTGTACTCTATCATTTACGACGCGATCAACGAGATCAAAGCGGCGATGGAAGGTATGCTGGCGCCAACGTTTGAAGAGAAGATCGTTGCTAACGTGGAGATTCGCGAAACATTCAAAATTACCAAGGTGGGTACAATCGCCGGCTGTATGGTATTGGATGGTAAGATCACCCGTAACAGCAAGATCCGTATCATCCGCGATGGCGTAGTAGTTTACACCGGCGAACTGGCTTCACTGAAACGTTATAAAGATGACGTGAAAGAAGTGAATGCGGGTTACGAGTGCGGTTTAAACATCCATAACTTTAACAACATTGAAGTAGGCGACATTGTTGAAGCTTACGAAAACGTAGAAGTTAAACGTAAACTGTAAGGTTACATACTTTAGTCATATTAAAAGGGAGTTATAAGTCAATTATAACTCCCTTTTACTTTTTATCAGGTCTTCAAAATATGGAGCCGTAAAATCGGGCGAGAAATGCAGCACATTATCCAGGTGTGTAAACTCATGCTCCTCGTGCGTGGTGGTGAAGATTACGCATTTCATACCTGCATTGCGGGCTGCTTCGGCGCCTTTGGGCACATCTTCCAGCACCAGGCAATCTTCGGGGTGAACGTTTAATTCGTAAGCGTTTTTGAGGTATGTTTCAGGATTGGGTTTGCTTAATATCACATCTTCGGCGCTGACTATCGATTTAAAATAATGGCGGATGTTCAGATTATCCAGCACAAAATCAATATTAAAACGGATAGCTGCCGAACCGATAGCCATGGGGATACCGGCCTGGTAAGCACCGTCTAAAAATTCGGCCAACCCGGGTAACAGCGCCAGTTGGGGCAGGTATTCTTTTTGGTAACGTTTCTCTTTTTCAACCGAAAGGCTGTCCATTTCTTCCTGTGTAAAGCGATCGGACCCGAACATGCGCACCAGTAATTCCTGATTTTTGCCGTACATATTTTGCTTTACTTCGGCCATGCTGAAATTGCCGCCAAGGTCATGGTTTAATATCTGGCACCAGGCCCGGCTATGAAAATCCATATCGTTAATCATGGTGCCGTTCAGGTCGAATAGCAATGCTTTTGGGTAGGTAGTCATGCCCGCAAGTTTAACAAATTTGCTTAGTATCAAAAGGTGCATTTTAGAAAAATTATTCAAAATTTAGTTTGGCTTTATGTCCTTTAATGGAAATTTAACCACAAAGGCCACCAAGAAATATGATTGCGGCAAACACAAAGGCCGCAAAGATTTTAGCAATTTAATTAACTAATGGCTTTGTGTTCTTTGTGGTTCTACCTTTGTGCGCTTTGTGGTTAAATAGCCACTAAACTTTACACCTTGTAAGTGGGATACCGAAACAAGTTCGGCATGACACTGCCTAAATGATGAGGTAAAATGGTAAATTCGTGCATGTCTTTCCAACTCATTATCGCTAACGTTTGTAAACACATCCAGCTAAACGATGCCGAACAGCAGCAATTCACGGCCTATTTACAGCCCAAAAAGCTGAAGAAAAGGGAATTATTATTGCAACAGGGCGAAGTATGTAAACATTCGGCTTTTGTAACCAATGGCTGCTTACGCGGATACAACATTGATAAAAACGGCACCGAGCATGTATTAAGCTTTGCCCCGGCTGATTGGTGGATGGCCGATATGTACAGCCTGATCAGTCAGCAACCCGGGGTGCTGAATATAGAGGCGCTGGAAGATACCGAAATGCTGCTGCTATCAAAAGTAAACCAGGAAAAGTTATACAGGGAGTTACCCAAATTCGAGCGCTTCTTCCGCATCCTGGCCGAAAAATCGCTGGTGGCCAACCAGCAGCGGCTGATAGACCGTCTTAGTCTTACAGGCGAGGAGCGGTATAAGATCTTTTGCAACCGCTATCCTACCCTGATCAATCACCTGCCGCAAAAACAAATTGCCGCCTACATTGGCGTAAGCCCCGAGTTTTTAAGCCGGGCCCGGGCCGAAATGGCTAAGAGCAGGGATTAACGATTAAACCGCAACACCAGCTCCGGATCGGGAATATTAGCCATTAGTTTTTCCTTTTCAGAGAACCGCCCTACGCCCGGGTAATCGCCGCGCCAATCGCCAATATCAAACATCAGTTGAAAATGCAGGTGAGGTGGCCAGTTACCGTTTACATCTGCGGCGCCAAATAGGCCAAGCTGTTGGTCTTGCGAGATCGTTTTACCGGGATATAAACCCTTCAGGCTTTCGCGGTTAAGGTGGCCGTAAAGGCTGTATAGCGTCAGTCCATCTAAATCGTGCTCAAGGATAATGGTGGGTCCATAATCGCCGAAGTTGTTATTGTTGTTAAAGCTATGTACCTGCCCGGCAAAAGGCGCATAAACGGGTGTGCCTGCGTTTGCCCATATATCTATACCCAGGTGCAGCCGGCGGGGCTCTTCATCTGTGTTAAACAGCGCGCTGCGGGCGTATAGGGTGCGGTGTTCCATATAGCCGCCTATGCCGTATTTATAATTACCTTCAGCCAGCTTTGCTTTAACCCAGGCGCTGAACTTTTGGGTATCGGCCACATCATCGGGAGATAACTCCGTATTGCCGGCGGTAAAATCAAAGGTATACAGGTTATCCGCAGCAGGGTTATAATCCACTACTTTACCTGTTGTTTCGGGATGGGTTTGGATGTATTGGGTTAATTGCTGGTGTTTATCCATAAAAGACGCTATGTCATTTCGACGAACCGAGGTGGGTTTAAAGTAGTGGGTGAGGAGAAATCTTATACGTTACAACTGTCGCTCGTAGAAGATTTTTTCCCTCCGGTCAAGAGATAGTTCTCTTTCGCCCCATCGCACAAGCCTCCGCTTGCTCTATCGAAATGACATTGCTTTTTAAATAACAACTATTCCTCCGGCTCCTTCTGGCGTTCTTCCTTGCTGATCTTATCGAAGATCTTATCCATACGCTCTACATACTCGCTGGTATCATCCACAAAAAACTCCAGCTGGGGGATCACCCTTACCTGGTCTTTAATACGGGCGCCCAGCTTATAACGGATCTCGTTAGCGTGCGATTTGATGGTTTGTAAAGCCAGCTGGGTATTGGCATTATTAAAAAAGCTCAGGAATATGCGGGCCAGCGCCAGGTCGGGGGTAACCCTTACTTTGGTAATGGTAACCATGGTATTGGGTAAATATCCATTGCCTTCGCGCTGAAATATAGCGGCCAGGTCCTGCTGTATTACCCCGGCGAATTTTTGCTGACGTTTTGATTCCATGTTTTCTTAGGCTAAAGGTGAAAGCAGAAAGCAAAGCTTTTTACCTGCACCAAGGTTGATTTTTATTGAAGCAACAGCACCGGGCTAAGCTTCGGTAAGTACTTTGTTAATTAGCTTTCTGCTTCGCGCTATCGGCTTTGGGCTCGGTATTGCACATATCGTCGGGTATATCCTTTGTGATTTTTATCAGTTTGGTTACCACAATAGTGCTATCGAACTCGGAGGCCGCGCCATCCTCGCCAGATTTTACTTTACGGCCTTCTACTTCAACATAAACGGGCTCATAAGGTTTTTCAAAATTAAGCTGCGAATAACTTAATTCCAGTTTGGCCGAACTATCGGCCGCCCAAAACTCGTGTCCGGTAACGCAATCCTTAAATGATTTTACTTCGGGGCCAAAGCTATATAAGCCGCGGTAAATAACCGGCTGCGGCTTTTTTTCTGCCTGTTTGGTTTGCGGGTTATTGCAAGCAAAAAGCGCTAACATGGCCAGCAATAATAGTACCCTGTTCAATATCGTCCTCATCAGTTCAATTTATAGTTCCTGCTTAATATCGTCCAGCCTTTTTATGCTTAGCCGCGCGCTGATACCCGATGCAATTACAGCAATAATAGTAACAGTTAAAAATACAATTATAAAATCAATAAACTTAATGGCCACCGGGTAGGCATCCATCACCGTTATTTTGCTGCCCATTTTTATCAGGCCAAATTGTTTTTGCACCAGGCAAAATATGGTTCCGGCTATTATGCCGGCCACGCAACCAATCATGGATATCATCATCCCTTCAAAAAAGAAGATGCCCTGTATCAGTTTTTTGCCGGCACCCAGGCTGGTTAAAATGGCAATATCCTTTTGCTTATCCATTACCAGCATGGTTAACGAGCCAATAATGTTAAATATAGCGATAATAACCACAAAAGTTAATATCATATATATCGACCACCGCTCCACATTTAAAGTTTTATACAGGGCGGCGTTTTGCTCGCGGCGGTTTTTAATGATGTACTTGCCGCCTGCTTTTTCACTTATTTCCCGCTCCATCTTTTTCAGATCGATACCGGGCTTAAAATTGAGGTTAAGGGCCGATACTTCTATGGGCTGGTCCAGCAGATCGCGCATAAAGCTGATGGGGGTAACAATGATATCATCAAAATCCTGCTGCACGGAGAAAACCCCCGAAATAGGGATCCGCCGTACTTCAAATTCGTTAAGTGGGTTAGTTGAGCTGACCACATTGCGCCGTGGCGAAAAGATCTGCAATTCGTTATCAAACTGGTTTTTTACACTAACCGACAAGCTGTTTTGCACCATAGCGCCAATTACGGCATAATCGCGCCCGCCGGAGTGGAGGGTGAAAGAGCCATCCTGTACGGTACTGTCTAATTGTTTATTACTTAAAAAGGCATCGCTTACACCCTGCACTACGCCTACAAAGCGTTTATCACCATATTTTATCAGTGCTTGTTCCTGTAATACTTCCGTATAGGAAAACAGGCGCGCATCCTGGTGCAGGCTTTTAAAATAGGGTGTGTTGGGATCAAACGTTTTGCCCTCGCGCGGCTCTACCCTTATCTCGGGTGTAAAGTTGCTGTATAGTGACAGGATCACATCCTCCAGCCCGTTAAATGCCGACAGGATCATGATCAGCGCCGCGCTGCCCACAAAAACCCCTAACATGGATATGCCCGATATGATATTGATCGCGTGCATTTTCTTGCGCGAGAACAAATATCTTTTGGCTATGTACAGGGAGGTGTTCACGTTTGCAAAGATAGGAAACCCCCCGGCCCCCTAAAGGGGGAGTTTACATATTTATCCTAAAACTCCCCCTTTAGGGGGCCGGGGGCCTACGTTAAAAAAGGATTGGTCCGTTTCTCATACCCGATGGTGGTTTGGGGGCCGTGGCCGGGCCATACGGTGCAATCATCGGGCAGGGCGAACAGCTTTTCGCGGATATTGCGGATCAGCAGCTCATGGCTGCCCCCCGGGAAATCGGTACGGCCTATGCTGTTGCGGAACAAAACATCGCCGCCTACCAGAAAATTCTTTTTACGCTCGTAAAAACACAGGTGTGCCGGCGAATGGCCCGGCGCGAAAATCAGCTCGAACGTAGTTTGCCCGAAGGTTACCGTCCCTGTTTCCGGCAGGAAAACATCAGGCAGTGGCGAAAGATCGTAATGCAGGCCCATTTGCGCCGTCCATACCGGGGCTTCCATCAGCAGTTCCAGTTCGCCTTTGTGGAATTGGGGCTTAAGGCCGTAGTTATCAAATATAAATTTATTGCCAAAAACATGGTCGTAATGGCAATGGGTGTTAAGCAGCAGGGTTGGTTTCAGGTCGTTATTATTGATGAAATTCACCACCGCGTTCTGATCAAAAGCCGTGTACATGCCCGGGTCGATAATGGCGCATTCGCCGCTATTATCATACACAATGTAAGTATTCTCGCCAATCAGGCTGTTGGTAAATATTTTTATGGCAGACATGGCGGCTAATTTACTCGGCCATGTTATGATATACTGCCTGCACGTCGTCGTCCTCTTCCAGGCGGTCAATCAGTTTCATAATGTCAACAACCTGCTCTTCGGTAACTTCGTGGAACGATTGCGGTACGCGTTCCAGTTTTGCCGAACGCACTTCTATACCGATCTCTTCCAGTGTTTTTTGCATTTTGCCAAAATCCTCAAACGCGGTATGGATCACGGCTATATCGTTTCCTTCTTCGTCGGCTTCTACAAACAGGTCTTCCAAACCGGCATCTATCAGTTCAAATTCCAGTTCTTCCAGGTCGCGGTCGCCGGGCACAAATGTAAATACCGCTTTGCGCGTGAAGATAAAATCCAGCGATCCGGTTTTACCCAGCGTACCACCGTATTTGGTAAAATAGCTGCGCACGTTAGCTACCGTGCGGTTAATGTTATCGGTAGCGGTTTCTACTAAAACGGCCACGCCATAGGGCGCGTAGCCTTCGTAAACCAACTCTTCGTAATCCTTTTCATCTCTGCTGGTTGCGCGCTTAATAGCGGCTTCCACCCGATCCTTCGGCATGTTTACCGCTTTGGCATTTTGCACCGCGGTGCGCAGGCGCGAGTTGGTGTTCACATCGCCGCCGCCGGCTTTTACCGCCATTACAATTTCCTTACCCAACCGGGTAAACTGCACTGCCATTTTAGCCCAGCGCTTAAATTTTCTCTCTTTACGGAATTCGAATGCTCTTCCCATGTGACCCCCTAACCCCCTAAAGGGGGAATGATTTTTAAGTTTAATTTATATAATATGCCATCCTGTTCCCCCTTTAGGGGGTTAGGGGGCTTATAGTATTTGTTTCAAATTTGTCAGCATATCATCCACCATTTTAGGCAGGTCATATTCCAATTGCCAGCCCCAGTCTGTCCAGGCCTGGCTGTCGTCTATCGATTTTGGCCAACTATCGGCTATGGTCTGGCGCGGGTCGTTATCGCTATAACTAATGCTAAAAGCGGGCAAATGTTTTTGTATTTCATTAGCCAGCTGGCGCGGTGTAAAGCTTAAACCGGCCAAATTATAGCTACTGCGGATGGTCAGCTTTTCGGCCGGGGCATCCATCAGCGTCAGCGTTGCGCGGATAGCATCTTCCATATACATCATCGGCAGGGCGGTATCCGCTGAAAGGAAACTCTCGTACCGGCCATTCTTTAATGCTTCATGAAAAATATGCACCGCGTAATCGGTAGTACCACCGCCGGGGTTTGCCCGCCAGCCTATCAGGCCGGGATAACGCAAACTGCGCACATCCAACCCATGCTTTTTGTGATAATACTCGCACCAGCGTTCGCCCGCCAGTTTGCTGAAACCATAAACCGTGTTAGGGTCCATCACACAATACTGCGGCGTGTTAAACTGCGGCGAGTGCGGCCCGAAAACCGCTATACTGCTTGGCCAAAAAACTTTGGCTACTTTAAACTCCACTGCAAAATCCAGGATATGGATCAGGCCGGTCATGTTTAAATCCCAGGCCATTTTAGGCTTTTGCTCGCCTACGGCCGATAAAATTGCCGCCAGTAAATAAACCTGTGTAGGCCTATGCTTATCAAATATATGGTGCAGGTTATCCTTATCCAGTACATTTACAAATTCAAACGGCCCGCTGTTGCGGATGGCATAAGCCGGGTTATTAATATCCGATGCGATGACCTGCGTTGCTCCGTGAATGGCCCTCAGGGCGTTAACCAACTCGGTACCAATTTGTCCGTTAGCTCCAATCACCAATATCTTTTCGCTCATGCGTTTCCTGGTTTGATGGGCAAAGGTAAAAGAAAGTCCGGAAGTCTGAAAGACCGGAAGACGGAAAGTCATCAGTGATTTTATCGGAATATATTTACAGGGAACGGGCGTATAATTACAGCAAATATTCAAATGAATTATCTTTCTGGACTTGCTGTTTAATCCCCTACTAATTTAGTATACATTTAAATCGGATATAAAACAAAAATTTCTCATCTTTGAGGTTCAAAAAATTATTTGTTTATATTTTAAAAAAAGAAAATGAAAGTCGCAGTAGTAGGTGCCACCGGATTGGTAGGCACTAAAATGTTGCAGGTTCTTGAAGAACGCAACTTCCCGGTAACAGAATTGATCCCCGTTGCATCCGAAAAAAGTGTTGGTAAGGAAATCACTTTTAAGGGTAAGCAATACAAGATCGTTTCGGTAGCGGATGCGATTAAACAGAAGCCCGATGTGGCCATTTTCTCGGCCGGGGGCAGCACATCTTTAGAGCAGGCACCGCTTTTTGCCGCGGCCGGTACTACCGTAATTGATAACTCATCGGCCTGGCGTATGGACCCTACCAAAAAACTGGTAGTGCCCGAAGTTAACGCCGACGTATTAACCGCCGAAGACAAGATCATTGCCAATCCTAATTGCTCAACCATACAAATGGTGGTGGCTTTAAAACCATTGCACGATAAATACCAGATCAAACGTGTGGTAGTATCTACCTATCAATCGGTAACAGGTACTGGTGTTAAAGCGGTTGACCAGTTAATGAACGAGCGTAATGGCGTGGAAGGCGCGATGGCTTATCCGTATAAAATAGATTTGAACGTATTACCTCATATTGATGTATTTACCGAAAACGGTTACACCAAAGAGGAGATGAAGATGATCAAAGAAACCCAAAAGATAATGGGCGACGACAGCATCCGTGTTACGGCTACTACCGTACGTATCCCGGTAATGGGCGGCCACTCCGAATCGTTAAACGTAGAGTTTGTAAACGATTTTGACCTGGCCGAGGTACGTGATATTTTAAGCAAGGCCCCCGGTGTTATTGTAACCGATGATGTGGCTAACCTGAAATACCCGATGCCTTTAGACGCGCACGATAAAGACGAAGTTTTTGTAGGCCGCATCCGCCGCGATGAAAGTCAGCCCAACACCCTGAATTGCTGGGTAGTTGCCGATAACCTGCGCAAAGGCGCTGCCACCAACGCGGTGCAAATTGCCGAGTATTTAGTGGCGAAGAACCTGATCGGTCAGCCGGTTGAGGCGTAATTACAGTATTTATAATTTAAAGCCGGTTGATCATTCAACCGGCTTTTTTTATGACATGTGCATTTTAAACATTTCTTCAAAATCCCCTATATTTGTGGAACAAGCCCTGGGAGGGGACAAGCTTTATAAGCTGAATATATAACCATTGGATAAAGTAAAAGTATTAGCACAATACCTGCCGCCCGAAGCGGCACCACTTATTGGCCGCTGGATTGATCATTTTAAGTGCGAATTTAAAATATCACGCAACCGCGGCACCAAATTTGGCGATTACCGCGCCCCCTTTGATGGTAAAGGCCACCGCATTTCTGTTAATTACGATTTGAACGCCTACGCGTTTTTGGTGACTACCGTGCACGAGTTTGCCCACCTGCATACCTGGAACGAACATCAGCACAAGGTACGCCCGCATGGCTCGGAGTGGAAAAGTAATTTTAAAAAAATGATGCAGCCTTTTTTCGAAAAGGAAATTTTTCCGCCCGATGTGCAGCAGGCCATTACCAAATACCTGAATAACCCGGCAGCATCCAGTTGTTCGGACCTGAACCTGTACCGCTCGCTGCGTAAATACGACGCGCCAAAACCATCGGCCATAACGGTAGAAAAACTGCCTTTTAAAGCGCTGTTTAAGATGAAAGATGGTCGCGTTTTCCGGAAAGAAGAGCAATTGCGCAAGCGTTTTAAATGCGTTGAAGTAAACACCCGCCGGGTGTACCTGTTTAGCCCCGTAGCCGAAGTGGAGATAGTGGAGGGGTAATTTGTTATGCTGAACAGAGTGAAGCATCCCTCATAAGCCGGGCGGACTTGCAGGCAGGCCTTCCTGGTTAGAGGTTCTTCGCTATTACTACCCATGACGTGTTTGTTTTGAACACCATGTCATTTCGAACGAACCTGCGGAGGTTATGGGGTGGAGTGAGGAGAAATCTTATACGATTACCTATCGCGTGTATAAGATTTCTCTTTCGCCCTCTCCGCAATCCCCGCCCTTGCTCTATCGAAATGACATGGTGGTTTTGACGTCATCTACACCTTTAAAGTCCCGCCTGGATTCGATAACTCAGAATGACAACGATGTTATAATTGTCAATAATCTGTCTAAATTCCTGCTCTCTCTTTAGGGGGCTGGGGGGCTACGTTTTTTTATCTTACTTTTGCAGCGATGGGCAAAAAAGGAGTTTTACTGGTTAATTTAGGTACGCCCGACAGCGCGGCTACACCTGATGTGCGCAAGTACCTCAATGAGTTTTTAATGGACGGCCGGGTGATAGATATTAACCCTGTATCGCGGGCGCTGTTAGTCAGGGGCATTATTGTGCCGTTCCGCGCGCCAAAATCGGCTAAGCTGTATCGCGAGATCTGGTCGGAAGAAAACGGATCGCCCTTATTGTACTATAGCATTAAACAACAACAATTGTTGCAGGAGCGCCTGGGCGATGAGTATATGGTTGAACTGGCTATGCGTTACCAAAGCCCCTCTATCGAGTCGGCGTTGGAACGTTTAAAGGCCGCGCTGGTGAGCGAGATCCGGGTGATTGCCCTGTTCCCGCAATATGCGTCGGCCAGTACGGGTTCGGTTATCGAAAAGGTGATGAACCTGGTTGGTCAATGGCAAACTATCCCCAATATTTCCTTTGTTAACTCCTTCCATGATAACCCGCTGATGATTGAAACCTTTGCCGATAACGGCCGGAAACATCAGCCGGAGAATTTTGATCATATCCTGTTCAGCTTTCACGGCTTGCCGCAAAGGCAGCTGATGAAATGCGACCATACCCATAACCATTGTTTAAAATCGGCCGATTGCTGCCAAACGCTTACCGATGTTAACAAATTCTGCTACTCGGCGCAATCCTATCAAACGGCTAAGCTGATAGCAGAGAATCTGGGCATAGGTAAAGACCGGTATACGGTTTGCTTTCAATCGCGCCTGGGTAACGACCCATGGGTGCAGCCATATACCAGCCAGGTAATAGCTAAACTGGCCGAAGAAGGCAAAAAGAAATTACTGGTATTTTGCCCCGCCTTTGTAGCCGACTGCCTGGAAACGGTTTACGAGGTATCGGTTGAGTATCACGATGAGTTTAAGGAAAAAGGCGGCGAACACGTACAGTTAGTAGAGAGTTTAAATGATAACCCGAAGTTTGTTGAAGCTTTGGTTGGATTGGTAAAGGGATAATATCTCAGGGCAATAATTACCGAAATGTATACCATTATAAAAGCCACAGTAGCCGATACCGAAACCATACGCCGCATAGCGGAAGAAACCTGGTGGCCTACCTATTCGCCTATATTAGCGGATGAGCAAATTGCCTTTATGCTGGGCGAGATCTATTCGGCAGATAAGATCAGTCGCCAGTTAACAAACGGCGAACAAACCTTTTTACTACTGGTAGAAGGCGATGAAGCCGTAGCCTTTGCCGGATACTCCCCACGCGAAGACGATCCTGAAATTTACAAGCTGCACAAACTATACTGCCTGCCTAAAACGCAGGGTAAAGGGTATGGTAAGATCCTGATCAACGCGGTGATTGACGAGGTACTTAATGCCGGTAAGCGCACTCTCGACCTGAATGTGAACCGCTACAACAAGGCCCGTACCTTTTACGAAAAAATGGGGTTTGAAGTGGCTTACGAAGAAGACATAGCCATTGGCCCGTACTGGATGAATGATTTTGTGATGCGAAAGAGCCTCTGATCAATTACTAACTGTTATTAATGCGGCAGTTGCCTTTGGAATAGTAACAAGCAAAGCCCCATTCCGAAAAGTCAGGTTGTTTTTATAAGCCGGTTTCCATTTACCCGTACCCGATATGCTTGCTTTTCCCAATGTTATTGAATCTTTGCTGTAGATAGAAGGGCTTTCCAGCAACATCATATTTGCTTTGGTGAATCTTTTATTTAAGGTGATATTCACCGTTGCATTAACTGCCGGGTCTTTATTGATTACCGTAATCGCTATTTTATTATCCGGCTGTACCACAGCATATGATTTAATACCGGTATGGTCAATTTTTACCGGCAATAATTTGCCCTGGCTGGCCAGATGAAAAAATAACATGCCATAATATAGTGCCTGGGGTTTCATAGCAAACCCCTTTCTAATTAATATGGGTGTAAACCCCCTGCTGCCCCCATGAAAGTTAATACCCTGGCAATTGTTTTGTGCAGCGGTGAACATAAAATCTATACCCCATAACGCGGCGGTAAATCTGTCGGCAACATTTGTACCTTCATCACCATAGTTATTGCATTCATCAATACGGTAGGTAAGATTTTCTTTAGATACAATGGAATCAACCTGTTTCGAAAAATCATGGACCTTTTTAAGATACTTATCGTCTAATAACTCATAAACGGAGTGGGGCTTATTGGCCTCGCCGACCGAGTATAAGTGCGTGGTTATAAAATTAACCTTGTTTTTGCCGTCCCTTGTAAATTTATCAACAAAGAACATTGGATAAAGCGATGCCGGTCCGCATATGGGCACATTGCCCAGGTTTGATTTTACATGATTATAGTTAGCAACAAACACGGCTTTATACTTATCATAGTCTTTTACATTCCAAATGGCTTCGGGCTCGTTACCATATTCAAAGGCGGTTATCACATCACGCCCGTTTAGCCAGGCGTATTTAGCTTCGGAAGTATTAATAGCGGGGGTTGAATTGGCTAAGTTTAAGTTTAAAATTACTTTCCAGTTAGTTTGCCGCATAAAGTTGATCATGCTGTCCACATCGCTGGTTGCAATAGAATCGGGGCCGGTTAGCGCGGTACGCGGACGATTGGTCCAATAGTGATTATTAACATAATATCCACCCAGGCGTATAATACCAGAGCCTAAGCCATCAAGCAGATTTTTAAATTTAGTATGGCTGCTTTTAAAATACACGGTATCCAGCAAGGCGGTAATCTCGTAACTGAAGCCCAAAAAGTTTGAAGGGATTTTAACGCCAGGTTGTGCAGTGTTAATACTGATATTGGTGATCGTATTCTTTTTAAAGTGATTAGCAATATACGGATCAATAACAGGCGGTTTGGCCGGGCTAATTACTTTAAAAATAATTAATAAGAGCATCCCTCTCGTAATCAGTTTCAAAGTCATAAAATTGTATGTTGACAAATATGATATCAAATTGCAAATTATATATTGAATAAATACTGCCGGTAAGGCTGCTTTAAATAAACTTTGCCCATAAAGCTTATCACCCTATAACGTTAAATAGCGCTAAATGTGTCAACAATCCCTATAAATATTCATACAGGGCCGTCCGAAGCATTGTTATCAGTTCCGGATCGTTAAATCGGTAATGATCTTCAATATCAAGCACCATTAATTTTTGACCGGATAAGGTAAACTTTTGTTTAATGAGATCCCTGTGCTTGCGTTCCATCACAAATACCACATCAGCCCAGTCCAGCATTTTTTGGTTGACCTTGATACGCGCCTGCTCACCGGTGCCGGCAGACCGGGCCTGGTGCACGGGATGGTTTTTAAATAAAGCTTCGGCCGTAGGGCTGCGCCATTGGTTTTTACTGCAGATGAATAAGAGGTTGGACACTCCGGTTATATTAATTAGACGGATGCCGTGCCTTTTGGTCGGCATTAATTTTATCCCAGGCTTCCCTCGTTAAAGCAACTAAACTATTTTTCGCACAGTCCCAAATAGATACATAAGTTGGCGATATCACATAATATTGTTTCCAGGTGGAAAACTTCTCATACAACATTAATGTGCAAATATCTGTAGCTGTGATAAATTCACCTGTCTCGGCCACATGCGTATGCATACCGGCAACAGTTTCACTTTTTGAAGTATCGGCCGGATTTCTTCCGATAGGGATAGAGATAATATTTTTATGCAGCCTTTTAGTAGTTGCAACCTGATCGTTTTTATCGAAAGTGAGCAGGTAGTCGTTACCAAATATTACTACCCCATTAGCGTGTGGGCTGGTTAAAAAATACACCCTTTTTTGTCCGTTAATCACAATGGGGACAGGATTAGTCCCCGTATTTTTATAAAATCTGAATATGCTGTCCTTATTACTGTTGATAGCCAGCATCGCTGATTTACGGATACGATAAAGCTGATTTTCAGTCGGCGATAATTTGCGTTCGGCAGTATCCAACCTGCAATTTGGGGGTTTTACCTCGTATGGGAACGACATGGTAGCTAAAACTACAGGTTCGGCATCCTTTGAAAAAAATATATTATTAACCCCCTTTCCGGTATCGTACGATAGATAGCCGCCAATTCGGCCCTTTTTGTTTTTGCATTGTTCAAGGAAAATATCGGTACCATACCATGAAGCGATTTCGGAAAGATACAGCGCCTTGCCCTCCGTTTCCACACTATCGGTAAGTTTTTTAATATCTTTTTGTTGTTGCGCTAATGCAGGTTTCAGGCAAAGGCAAAAAAACAACGCGGTTATTGCAGTCTTTTTCATAGCGGAGGTTTCAATATCGTATTATTTCCCTTTCGGCGCGTTCATATAATCCAGTGTTAAATTGCACAAGGCCTTCACCCCAAGGGTAAAACCGGCCTCGTCAATAAAAAAATCGGGGGTATGGTGCGCGGGCGCTTTTAATGGGTCGGCGCCTTTGGGCAAGCCCCCCAGGTGCAGGAATATGCCGGGTACTTTTTCTTCGTAAAAGCTAAAATCTTCGGCACCGGTTTCGGCCTGGCGCAGTATAATATTTTCCTTACCCGCCGTAGCCTGCAGCGATGGCAGCATTTTGGCCACTAACTCGGGGTTATTATAGGTTACCGGGTAATGGCTGCTGTAAGGTATTTTCAGTTCGGCTGTTGCGCCATTGGCTTCGGCGGTTTTAGTGGCTATTGTTTTTACCCTTTCAATAATCATCTTCTCATCGGCAGCGCTAAACGTGCGGATGGTGCCCAGCATGGTTACGGTTTCGGGAATAATATTGCTGCGGTTACCGCCGTTAACAGCGCCAATGGTTACCACTGCCGGGTTTTCGGTTACATGCAGGTTACGGCTTACAATGGTTTGCAGGTTATTGATGATCTGTGCCGAGGTTACAACCGGGTCGATACCCGACCATGGATAAGCCCCGTGTGCCGAGCGCCCTTTTATAATGATCTGCATATCGTTCACAGCCGCCATATCACCACCGGGGCGGTAAGAGATAGTGCCCACCGGCTGGTACGATTGGATGTGCAAACCAAAAATCACATCAACCTTCGGGTTTTCTAATACCCCCTCGGCCACCATTTGTTCGGCGCCTGATTTTTTACCGTCTTTCAATTCGCCTGGTAACACCCCTTCTTCTGACGGCTGGAAGATGAATTTCACCGTACCATGCAAATCAGCTTTCATGCTTGATAATACCTCGGCCACACCCATCAGAATGGCCATGTGCGAGTCATGCCCGCAGGCATGCATTACACCGGCCTCGGCGCCGTTGTACACGGTTTTTACTTTTGATGCAAAAGGCAGGTTTACACGCTCGGTTACCGGCAGGGCGTCCATATCGGCACGCAGGGCAACTACCGGGCCGGGTTTGTCGCCTTTTAATACACCTACCACTCCGGTAGTAGCCACTCCGGTTTTTACTTCCATGCCCAGCGCCTGCAGGTGTTTGGCAATGATTGCGGCCGTGCGTACCTCGTGGTTGCCCAGCTCGGGATGTTCATGAAAATCGCGGCGCCAGGCAATCACCTTATTTTCAATAGCGTCGGCTTTTTTGGCAACCGTGGCTTTGGCGGCATCGGTTTGTGCTGTGGCAGAAATGGATATGATAGAAAACGCGGCCAGGAAAAGTTTTTTCATGCGGATGATTTTTGACTAAATATAAGCATAATGCCGGAAGATTTGAAAGCCGTCGCCCTTCGTACCACAAGCCAGCCTTTTTGAACATATCCTGGTAAGGCAGCATTGTATAATCAGCTATATATATGATTATATATCATTTAATAAAAGAATAATAAAACAATCCTGGCTGTTTTGGCATTTACTTTGTGAATATATTTGCAGAGAAAAAAATCAACCATGAAAACTTTTAGAACTAAGATAGCTGCTTTAAGCATCGCTATTGCAACCACCGGAATATTAGGGTCGGGATGTAACTCATTTACAAAAACACAAAAAGGCGCTGCCATTGGCGCTGGCGCTGGCGGCGTAGTAGGCGCATTTATAGGTAAAGCCGCAGGTAATACGGCTTTGGGCGCTGTTATTGGCGGTGCCGTTGGTGGTACAGCCGGCGCGCTGATCGGTAAAAAAATGGATAAGCAAGCTGCCGAGATCCAGCAATCTGTCCCGGGTGCAACCGTAGTTCGCCAGGGCGAGGGTATTATTGTGAAGTTTGACTCGGGCATTTTATTTGATGTAGATAAAACAGGTTTAAAGGATGCCGCAAGAAGCAATCTGAAAAACCTGGCCGCATCGTTAAGCAGCAATCCACAAACCAATATCCTGATTGTTGGCCATACAGATGATACCGGCAGCGACCAGCATAACATGGACTTGTCTGTACGCCGTGCCGAAGCGGTAAAATCATTCATCGTAGCTAACGGCGTTGATGGATACCGCCTGAGTACCCAGGGTAAAGGCGAAAGTGAGCCTATTGCCGATAATACTACAGCCGATGGCCGTTCGCAAAACCGCCGTGTTGAAATTGCCATTGTTGCTAACGAGCAAATGAAAGCGCAAGCTAAGCAGGGTCAATAATACAGCCTGTATTTGCGAAAAAGAAACAAAAAGCGACGGATTTAAAACCCGTCGCTTTTTTGTTTTCGGTGTTCTGCGGCTTCAGGGGAGCGCCGCTATTTAATAGAAAGCCCTTAGCATGATGTGTAAACGCCATATGAGGGACATGCAAAACGGCGGCTTGCAGGTAAGTGTGTCAGATTAGGGTAAACACTGTATGCTGATATGTTAATTTTTGTTAATTACCTTTATAAACCGGTAACAAAAGCCGTGCTTTGGGGTTATACCTGAACCAGAATTTGATTAAATATATTATGCAGGATACTACAATTTTATGGGCCGATGACGAGATTGATTTGTTAAAACCCCACGTACTTTTTTTGAGCGAGAAGGGTTACAAAGTCACTACCGCTACTAATGGGCGCGATGCGCTGGAGGCCTTTAAAGCTGGTTATTTTGACCTGGTTTTCCTGGATGAGAATATGCCCGGTTTAACCGGCCTGGAAACTTTAGCCGAGATCAAAAACATTAACAGCGATGTGCCGGTGGTGCTGATCACCAAAAACGAGGAAGAATATTTGATGGAGGATGCCATCGGGTCGAAAATAGACGACTACCTGATTAAGCCCGTTAATCCCAAGCAGATACTGCTGACCATTAAAAAACTATTGGAAAATAAGCGCCTGGTGACCGAGAAAACCACGATGGCTTATCAGCAGGATTTCCGTACGCTGGGCATGACCCTGAACGATAACCTGAGCCACCAGGAATGGGTTGATGTGTACAAAAAGCTGATCTACTGGGAATTGGAGCTGGAAAGCCTGGAAGACGCGGGGATGCATGAGATACTGACCCTGCAAAAGGCCGAGGCCAATGTGCAGTTTTGTAAGTTTATTGAGCGCAACTACCTGGGCTGGGTAAAAAATAATGAATCGGGCCCAACCCTGTCGCACGATCTGTTTAAAAAGAAAGTGTTCCCCAAGCTGGATGGTAACGGCCCGCTGTTTTTTATCCTGATAGATAACCTGCGGTACGATCAGTTTAAGATCATTAACCCCATCATATCCGAATATTTCCGTTTAGAAGAGGAAGATACTTATTACAGTATCCTGCCCACAGCTACACAATATGCCCGTAATGCCATTTTTGCCGGCTTAATGCCGCTGGATATGGAAAAACGTTTTCCCGAGATGTGGCAGAACGACGAGGATGAAGGCGGAAAAAACCTGTACGAGGAAAGCTTCCTGGCCGACCAGGTAAGACGTACGGTGCGTAAGGAATGCAAGTTTTCGTACAATAAGATCCTGAATATTGACGAGGGCCGCGCGCTGAACGAATCGGTAAGTAACCTGATGCGTAACGACCTGAACGTAGTGGTATATAACTTTGTTGATATGCTAAGCCACGCCCGTACCGATATGCAAATGATCCGCGAACTGGCCAGTGATGACGCCGCTTACCGCTCGCTAACGCTATCGTGGTTTGAGCATTCGCCTTTATTTGATCTGCTGAAATTCCTGGCTTCGAAACAGGTTCGGGTAGTGATCAGTACCGACCATGGTACCATTAAGGTGAAGAACCCCAGCAAGATCATCGGCGACCGCAACACCAATACTAACCTGCGCTACAAACAAGGTAAAAACCTGAACTTTAACGCTAAAGATGTATTCCACGTAAAAAACCCGCACGATGCCATGCTGCCCAAACTACATGTAAGCAGCAGCTTTGTATTTGCCAAGGTGGATAATTACTTTGTTTACCCCAACAACTATAACCAGTTTGTGAATTTCTATAACGAAACTTTCCAGCATGGAGGGATCTCGTTAGAGGAGATGATCATCCCGGTGATCACTTACGGGCCTAAATAGGACCTTGATTTTTAGGATTAGATGATTCACAGGATTTTTAAATTCATCTGATTATCTTAGCGCGTCATTGCGAGGTACGAAGCAATCCCCGATAAGCAGAGCCACTCTGTAAGCCGATGATTGCCTCGTACCTCGCAATGACGTGTTGGT
The DNA here is from genome assembly GCF_059418485.1 of Mucilaginibacter sp. GW821-FHT07H05. NCBI lineage: Bacteria > Pseudomonadati > Bacteroidota > Sphingobacteriia > Sphingobacteriales > Sphingobacteriaceae > Mucilaginibacter > Mucilaginibacter sp. GW821-FHT07H05. Next base: position 589,196 of record NZ_JBWKPY010000002.1, on the reverse strand, counting down.
TTAAAAACATTTACAAGTGGTATTAATTGCTAAATCATTACCGGAATTAAACAGCATCGCGCAGCAAATCATTTCATTTGGCGGCAATGAGCGTATCTTCCTTTTTTACGGCGAAATGGGCGCGGGCAAAACCACGCTGATCAAAGCCCTGTGCAATGAATTAGGTGTAGCAGGCCAAACCAGTAGTCCCACGTTTTCCATTGTGAACGAATATGCCGGCAGCGGGGGCCCTGTTTATCATTTCGACTTTTATCGTCTGAAAAACCAAACCGAGGCCCTGGATATGGGTTACGAAGAATATTTTTACTCGGGCGATTACTGTTTTATTGAATGGCCCGAAAAAATACCCGACCTGCTGCCCCTTCATTATGCCGAAATTCATATCAATGCCCAAAATGATGGCTCAAGGCAGATAACTTTAAGTAAGATTTAACGTAATAATAGCTATTTTTACATAAATCATTAACTGAAGATAAAGAATGAGTTCAGGGAAATACAGCGGATTTTCTGACATTGCCAAACAGGCCATGATGCAGCCCCAGGAATCGATGCTGGAGGTGAAGAATAAAAAGAATAAGCTTTATATCGGCATCCCTAAGGAGATCTCGTTCCAGGAGAACCGGGTGCCTTTAACGCCATTGTCGGTAGCCTTGCTGATCCATAACGGGCACGAGGTGATACTGGAAAGCAATGCCGGCAAGGCTGCCAACTTTAAGGATAATGACTACAGCGAACAGGGCGCCCGCATTGTATACGACCATAAAGCCGTTTACGAGGCTTCGGATATTATTATGAAGGTGGCTCCGCCAACCATGGCCGAGATTGGCTTGATGAAAACCCATCAGATACTGATCTCTACCCTGCAAATGTCGACCCTTAGCGAGGATTGCCTGCGCGCCATGCTCAACAAAAAGATCACAGCTTTAAGCTACGAGCATTTACAGGACGAAGGCGGATCGCTAACCGTGATCCGCGCTATGAGCGAGATCGTTGGCGCTACGTCTATCCTGATAGCCGCCGAATACCTGAGCAATGTTTTTGAAGGCAAGGGCCTGATGCTGGGCGGCATTACCGGTGTCCCCCCTACCGAAATTGTGATACTGGGCGCCGGCACCGTAGGCGAGTATGCCGCGCGCACGGCCATATCCTTAGGGGCGCAGGTTAAGGTGTTCGATCCATCCATATACAAACTGCGCCGCCTGCAAAATAACATCGGCAGCCGGGTATTTACCTCGGTAGTGCAGCCTATTGTGCTGGAAAAAGCCATTACTACTTGCGATGTGGCTATTGGCGCCATGCGGGCCGAGGATGGCCGCAGCCCCTGCATTGTAACCGAAGAAACGGTAAGCAAAATGAAACCCAACTCGGTGATCATCGACGTAAGTATTGACCAGGGCGGCTGCTTTGAAACGTCAGAAGTAACCAACCATACCCACCCCGTATTCCGCAAGTACGATGTGATCCATTATTGCGTGCCCAATATCGCCTCGCGCGTGGCCCGCACGGCAACTTATGCCTTAACCAATATTTTCACCCCTATTTTGCTGGATATTGGCGAGCAGGGCGGCATTAAAAATGTAATATGGCGCACGCCCGGTGTACGCAGCGCGGTATATATCTACCAGGGCCAGTTGACCAATAAACATATTGGCGAGCGGTTTAATATCCCTTGTAAAGACCTTGACCTGTTAGTGGTTTCTCACCAATAAACTATGCAGCGGATTATCCTGTCATTGCTGATCACCTTCTGTGGCGCTATTACAAGCAGCGCGCAGCACAAGCCTCACGTATTAAGTGTGCAGGATTATACCAAACAAATTAAATCCGCTCCGGATAAACGCCTGGTGGAGATCAATAAAGTTATTCCCGGCATTAAGCTGGATATTAAATACGCCACTACCGATAACTTTATGCACCGGATAATGTATGCCCAGGCACGCGCCTTTGCGCGTGCGCCGGTAGTTGAAGCCCTGAAACAGGTGCAGGCCGAACTGAAATTAAAAGGCCTCGGCCTGAAGATTTACGATGCCTACCGCCCTTATGCCGTAACGGTCGACTTTTACAAGATGACCCCCGATACCAATTTTGTGGCCGACCCTAAATACGGATCGAAACATAACCGGGGCTGCGCCATTGATTTAAGCATCATAGATTTAAAAACGGGAAAAGAGTTAAACATGCCAACCCCTTTTGACAGCTTTAGCCGAAAGGCCGCATCAAACTACCCCGACCTGCCACCCGAACAGCTGCAAAACCGCGAATTACTGAAAACGGTGATGCAATCACACGGCTTTACCGCCTTAAAAACCGAATGGTGGCACTTTGATTTTAACGGCTGGCAGGCTTACGAGTTGCTGGATGTACCCTTTGTATCGTTATAATGACAAATGATGGAGCGTTAACTAAGGTTTCACAAAATCCTTAATGTTATATTCCAGGTATTGCTCGGGTATAATGGTGGTATGGTGCTTATCGCCGTAATAGTTAATCACCAGCTCGGGTTTGCCATCTTTAATTGTTAACTTAAACAGCATATCGTAATCATTATCGGCTAAAGTATCAAAAGGCTTTTGGCCCCCAAGGGCAACAATGGTAGGGATAACCGTGTTTGAATGCCCAACAATTAATACACTATGCCCTTTATAAAACTGAAACAACTTAGTGGCAAACGTTTTAAGGTCCGATGGGTTATATGATTCGGTTACCAGCGTAAATTTTTCGGCGGTGGGTTTTGCGGTAAGGCTGGTGCGTTTATAGCTGGTGGTGTAAATTCCCGCAATTTTTTCGTGCTTTAGGGTTTTTGCCAGGTCTTTAGCGCGCTTCTGCCCTTCAGCTGTTAATTCGGGGTCATCGGCCGGGGTGGCCGCTTTTTCGGCATGGCGTACGATATAGATGGTGGTTTTTTGTGCAAAGGCATTATAATTGCTTAGCCATAAACAAATAAAAAGCAGTTTGAACGGGATGGATTTGATAAGGATTTTTTTCATGGAAAACAGGACTGATAGATTAAATGTAAACATTATATCCTATAATTGAATTTGTCAATATGAAAATTTTTAACCGGGAGTTTGTTAAAAAGATAGGGAAAGTACTGGTTGCTACTTTTCATGCCTTTATAAATGATAACGGCCTTAAACTAAGCGCCTCGCTGGCCTATTATACCGTATTCTCCATTGCGCCGATGCTTATCCTTATCGTATCTATTGTAAGCATTGTTTTTGGGCATGATGCCTTTAACAACAAGGTATATCCCGAACTGGTATCCTATGTAGGCAGCGACGCGGCCATGCAGATACAGGAAGTAATTAAAAAGCTAACCCTGTCGGGCAAATCGGGCATCGCGGTAGTATCGGGCGCGGTTACACTTATGATTGGCGCTACCAGCATGTTTTTAGAGATCCAGGATTCGCTCAATATCATTTGGCGGGTAAAGGCCAAGCCTAAACGCGGCTGGGTGAAAATGCTGGAAAACCGCTTCCTTTCGTTTTCTTTGATCATCTCATTAGGCTTCCTGCTGTTGGTTTCCCTTATCCTCAATTTAATTGTACTGGCCATCAGTAACCGGCTGGAGCATTACTTGCCGGGCCTTACCGTTTGGGTGTTTAATGCAATAAACGTTGGGTTGGCGTTTATAGTTATCTCTGCGTTATTCGCTATCATCTTCAAGTTTTTACCCGATGTGGAGATCCACTGGAGAGATGTTCGTTCGGGCGCTTTCTTTACAGCCATCCTGTTTATGCTGGGTAAATACCTGATAGGCTTATATATCGAATTTACCGCGCAGGGATCGGCTTATGGAGCGGCGGGCTCTATCATTGTGATCCTGATATGGATCTATTATACCGCGGCCATATTGTACATAGGCGCCGAGTTTACCCAGGTATATGCCGAAGCCAGCGGCAGCGTTATTCAGCCGGCCGAATATGCCGTGCATGTGCTGCAAACCGAAGTGGAACATGTGGTTAAAAAGCTACCGGCCCAAAACCCTGAAATTAAAGGGGAACTGAAGAAGGATTTGGAATAGGGTGTTTCCGCAGGTTCAAGTGTCCACGCTTGAACCAAATCCTCATGGAGCGTCCACGCTCAATCTTTACGTAAGCGTGGACGCTTACATCATTTATGGTTCAAGCGTGGACGATTGAACCTGCAAACTATTCCTGGCACATCTCCCAGATCTTCACCGCCTCTACGGCTTCCTTCACATCGTGCACGCGCAAAATATTAGCGCCCTTGGTTAAGGCAATGGTGTTTAAGGCTGTGGTACCGTTCAGTGCATCCGCGGCTGTACCGCCGGTTAGGTGGTAGACCATCCGTTTGCGGGATATGCCCACCAATACAGGTAATTGGAGCAGATCAAACCCCTGCATTTTGCTCATCAGCTCATAGCCTTGTTCGTGTGTTTTGGCAAAGCCGAAGCCGGGGTCTATCATTATATCGTGTACACCCATGGCACGCAGTTTTTCGTAGCGCTGTGCAAAGTAGGTCAGCACATCGTTAAACACATCATGGTACTGTGCCTGTTGCACCATGGTTTGGGGCGTACCTTTCATGTGCATTAAAATATAGGGTACCTGCAAGCGCGCCACGGTAGCAAACATGGCATCATCTAATTGCCCGCCCGATATATCGTTAATCATGTGTGCCCCAGCTTTAATGGCCGCCTCGGCCACAGACGAGCGGAAGGTATCTATTGATAGAACAGCGTCTTTAAAATTACTCACAATAGCTTCAACAACAGGCAGCAGGCGGTCGGTTTCCTCTTGTACCGAAATATCGGTAGCGCCCGGGCGGGATGAGTAAGCGCCCAAATCGAGGAAAGCCGCGCCTTCATATAGCATTTTTTCGGCTTGCTGCAGGGCTTCGGCTATAGCAGGTTTGCGGCTGCCGGCATAAAAGGAGTCGGGCGTGAGGTTGATAATGCCCATCACTTTTGGCGTGGACAGATCGATCAGTTTACCCCCGGCATTGATGCTTAGCTTTTTCTGAAAAAAGGCGCTTTTGGTCATTTATTTATAAGAATACTTTAAAGATTAGCTGATGTAAAGTTACTTTATATCTTTGTAAGTAGGTATGTTGATGAGACCCCTCTTTAGCCGGAGGCGCAATAAGAGACCTGTGTGTTCTGCAATCACATCAACGCCAATGTTTTACTCACAGGGTCATCAATGTCACAAAAAACATCAGCAGAATACGACGCGGTAATTAATACATGTAAAGGGCTTTTTATTAAAAAAACCCGCGATTATGGCACGGCCTGGCGCATCCTGCGACCGGAATCCATCACTGACCAGATCTTTATCAAAGCCCAGCGGATCCGTACCCTGGAAGAAAAAAAGATATCCATGGTTGGCGACGACATTACCGGCGAATATATCGGCATCGTAAACTATTGCGTAATAGCCATGATGCAGCTGGATAGCACACCCGAAACACCGTTCGAGCTTTCGGTTGAGCATGTGGATACCCTGTTTGATGCTAAAGTACAGGAAACAAAAGACCTGATGTTTGCCAAAAACCACGATTATGGCGAGGCCTGGCGCGATATGCGCATCAGCTCCTTAACCGACCTGATTTTGATGAAACTGTTACGGGTTAAGCAAATTGAAGATAATAAAGGCGAAACGCTGGCATCTGAAGGGGTGAAGGCCAACTACCAGGATATGCTGAACTACGCGGTATTCGCGCTGATAAAACTTAGCCCCCCTGCCCCCTGAAGGGGGAGTACTTATAATCGCCTAAAATGAAAAATCAACAAAAAACGATATTACCCGCTGCTGTAGTTTGGTTTTGCCGGATAGCAGTAGGCTTGCTATTTATTTTCTCGGGACTGGTAAAGGCTAACGATCCGTTGGGTTTTTCGTATAAACTGGAGGAATACTTTGAGGTATTCCACATGCTATTTTTGAGTGATTTTGCCTTAAGCATAGCCATATTGTTATGCGCGCTGGAAATGATCCTGGGTTTTGCCTTGTTGATCGGCTGGCGGTCGGTAGCTGTTGTGTGGGGTTTATTGCTGTTGATCGTCTTCTTCGGATTTTTAACCTTTTACTCGGCTTATTTTAAGGTGGTGCAAACCTGCGGCTGCTTTGGCGATGCTATCCCGCTTACGCCATGGCAATCATTCAGTAAGGATATGGTATTGCTGGCACTGGTATTGGTGTTATTTGTAAGCAGGCACTCCATTAAATCGATATTGAAACCTGAGGCCGCTCGGATGGCCTTTATTATAGCGGTTATCTTTTCGTTTGGCTTTGGTATTTATACCTATAATTTTTTACCGGTGATCGATTTTTTACCTTATAAGGTAGGCGCTAATATCCCCGAAGAAATGAAGACCCCGCCCGGCGCCGAGCCGGATCAGTACGAGATTACCTATCACCTGAAAAACAAAGCTACCGGCGCGGAAAAAACCATGACCGATGCCGAGTACATGAAAACCAACATCTGGAAAGATAATAACTGGGAGGTAAAAGGCGATCCGGTAAGCCGCCTGGTAAAAGCAGGTTTCACCCCTAAAATACGCGATCTGTCCATCCAGGACGCGCAGGGCAATAACTATACACAGGAGTTACTGAGTAATCCATTTTATAATGTGTTCATAGTTGCTTATAACCTTAATCATACCAATGACGAGGCTATTAATAAGCTGAACGCGCTGGCCATTAACCTAACGCAAAATTATAATATCCGCACGGTGCTTATTACCTCCAACTCGCCAGTGGATGCTGCCGCCTTTGCTAAACAGCACCATTTGCTGCCCGATATTTTTTATGCCGATGGCGTTCCGCTGAAAACCATGGTACGGTCTAACCCCGGCGTATTGCTGTTAAAAAACGGCGTGGTGATCAATAAATGGCATTTTCATAATGTGCCGGCGTATGATGAGTTAGAAAAAACATACTTTAAAAAATGATAGCTTACGTCCTCCGCAAAATTGGTTATGCCGCGGCGGTAATGCTGGGCATCATTGTGGTGGTGTTTTTCCTGTTCAATATTCTCCCGGTCGATCCCGCCCGCATGACGATGGGCCAGCGCGCCGATGTGCAATCGCTGCAGGCCGTACGCCGCGAGTTTGGGTTGGACCGGTCGATCCCAGTACAGTTTGCCTTTTACCTGAACGATCTGTCGCCGGTAGGCCTCCATTTAAATACAGCCGAAGAACAAAAACGGTATCACTATGCCAAAGTATTTGCTGTATCCAAAACAAGGGTGCTGGCGCTTAAATGGCCCTATCTGCGCCGGTCGTACCAAACCCATAAGGATGTGGCCTCGCTGCTCATGGATGTGATCCCGAATACCCTGATACTGGCTACGGCATCCATGATCTTTGCCATTATCATCGGCGTATTTATGGGGGTAATGAGCGCCGTACATCAAAACACCTGGATCGATCGCTTTTCCATCGGTTTCAGTATCCTGGGTATCTCGGCGCCATCGTTCTTCGCGGGTATCATCATCGCCTGGATCTTTGGCTTTGTGCTGAGCAAATATACCGGGCTGAATATGTCGGGCAGTTTATATAATTACGATCCTTTTAAGGGCGAGGTGCTTAACCTGCGTAACCTGGTATTGCCGGTGCTCACCTTAGGTTTACGCCCCCTGGCTATCATTGTACAGCTAACCCGCAACGCCATGCTGGATGTGCTGGGGCAGGATTATATCCGCACCGCGCGCGCCAAAGGTTTGGGCCGCAATGCTATTATCTATCGCCATGCTTTAAAAAACGCCCTTAACCCGGTCATCACCGCTATAGCCAACTGGTTTGCATCATTACTGGCAGGTTCCTTTTTTGTGGAGTATGTGTTTGGCTATAACGGGCTGGGCAAAGCCACTGTAGATGCGCTGGAGAATTCGGATTTCCCGGTAATTATGGGCGCTATTTTATTTATCGCCTTTATATTTGTGCTGATCAATATCCTGGTTGATATTATTTATGTATGGATAGACCCCAGGGTTAAACTGAGCTAATGCAAAATCAAAATACTGATTACAGCGCCGGGCGCATCTTTCTGATAGGCTATATGGGCTGTGGCAAAACTACGCTGGGTAAAAAGCTGGCTGCCCGCTTAAACTGCGATTTTATTGACCTTGACCAGGTACTGGAAGCGCAAGCCGGCAAAACCATTGCCCAATATTTTGCCGACCATGGCGAAGACGCTTTCCGACAGTTAGAATCAACGGTGCTAAAAACAACCGCTTACCCTCAAAATGTTGTCGTATCAACCGGGGGCGGATTGCCCTGCTTTTTTGATAACATGCAATGGATGAAGGCCCACGGGCAGGTGGTATACATTAAATTAAATGCCGGTGTTTTAGCCAGCCGCCTGGAAAATAACAAGGACGACCGCCCCATATTGCGCCATAAACACGGCGACGAATTGATAGCCTTTATTGATGAAAAGCTGACCGAACGCGAACCATTTTACAATCAGGCCAATATCATAGCCGAAGGATTGGGTTTAACAGCGGAAAAGGTAGTGCAACTTTTAACCCCCTAACCCCCTGAAGGGGGAATGATGTGCAAAACGGGTTGCAAGACTAATCTCTAATTAACTAACCTCTAATCACCACTTACAACCTAAACTGCACACCAACCCTCACCGCAAAGTTGCTGGGTTCGTTACCGGCTTCGTCCAAATGGTTGCGGTGGGTAACGCGGTGCAGAAAATCTACCCGGAGAAATTTCAGAATATTCTCTAAGCCATAACCTACCTCTACATAAGGTATCCCTTCCAAATTTCGGGTTGGCCGGCGCGGGGTGGATGGGCGGCCGCCGTTTTCATCGCTCAGGGCTCCGTCTAATACATTCAAATCGGCTACGGTACGCAGGTTAAGTTCTTTAAGCAGGGGAATGCTGTTGGTTAGCAAACCATCCATATGTTGTGTATAGTTAAGCGCCACATACCTGTCGCTGGCAAACTCCAGGAAACGCATGGTGTTAAAATGGAACCGGTGGTTTTCCAGTAAGGGATAAGGCAGTGACGCGGGAATATAACCGCCGGTTAACGAGTATTCGCCCTTGCCCCATATACCCATATGTATTTTTTGGGTGATATTGGCCGCAATTTTATCGTAATTAAAATCTCCTCCAAAAGCTTTAAAGCCATGGGTATACCGTATGGTAAATACCGCGTTATCCTCGCCATTGTTTAAGGTAATGCGCTTGTTGATTTTTGCTGATTGTATCAGTCTGCGCCCCGGCGACCATTGTAATTCGGCCACAGATTCGGCCACCTGGTAATTGCGGTAGCGCTGGTTATTGGCCGGACTAAAATAATCGAAGGGGTACAGCGGATCGAACGTGCGGCGGTCTACCGTAAGTTTAGCGCGCCAGTTATACGCTACATCTGTTTGCACATACATCCGCAAATCAGTTTGGAGGAAAGGCCCGCGGCGTAAAATACGGCCATTACGGATAGAAGCTTTAAAAAGATTATTTGATTTGCTGAAATTCTCGAACTGGTAACCCGTTTGCCCAATATCGCGGGTATATGCTACACCAACCTGTGTCCATGGTTTGCGTGAAGCGATATAATCAACCGAGCCGTTATAATTCCAGCGTCTATCGGCAAAACCATAGCTTACGTAACCGCCCAAGATCCATTTATCGCTGAAATATTTGTTGGTTGTACCGCCAATGCGCAGCACACTACCCTGCACATCATTATAACTGTAGGTGTACAAATAAGGCCCGTAACTAAATTTACCCATCCGGTAATAGCCATTAATAAGCATGCCGGCAATATCTGCATAGGTTTTAACAATAGGTAGGTTTTTCACGGTGTCAATCATCTTGTAAACCTTTATATCGGCGGCTGTGAGCGGTTCGGGGCGGTTTTTTGTCCAGTAGCTCTCGTCTTTTTTACCGATATCGTTGCTCATGGTCAGCGGCTCCTTAAAGCGGTCTTTAGGGTAATCCTGGTTAATTTTTATCTTACTGTTGGATAAATAAAAATTCCCGATAAAGCCCGACCATTTTTTGCTGATGTTAGAGATGTGTACTACAATACGGGTTTTGTCAGGTATCCAGGCGGTACCACCCTCGGGCTGTACCATCTCCTGCTGAATTTTGATCTTGCTCAAAAAGTCGATATTGGCATCAGGCGCTACGCTTACATCCATACGGTACAAAGCATAACTGTCCTGGGTGATCCACATTACCCCTACAAACGACAGATCGTGCGCGCGTTTGGGCTTAAATTCTATTTTATAATAATACTTACCATCTATCTTTTCATTAGCATCGGTCAGCTCATAATTATAAAACAGCTTCCAGCTATCGGTTATCGGCGATATAAAATCCTTACCGGCAATGCGCAGGTAGTTTTTGTAAAAATTATATTGCTGAAAACTGCTGCCAATAATTTGCGATACCAGGGTTTCATCCTCAATACCCACACCGCTTACCTTGGTACGCTGCACATGTTCGGTTTTTTGCTCGGGGCTGCGCTGGTAGTAATAATCGGATATAGTTTCAGACATAAATACCGGCAATATGGGCTTGCCGTCATCGCCGGCCATTTTTTGCAGGCTATCCATCAGCGGTAATATTTGCTTCATTACCTTACGCTGTTTCATTTTATCACTAATATTAGTTACCGATAGCTGCAGGCGGTTATAACTTTCAAACTGGTAGCTTTTCAGGTTTTCCAGGTTATTAGCATCCTTGTGCTTTATTACGTTTTCCATAATGGCCCAGGCCGGGTTAACGTAGCTTTTAGGGGTAATGGTAACCATTTTCAGCAATTGGTTATCCTCTTTCATCTGGAAATCAAGCGTGGCGTTATGCTCTTTAGGCAGTGCTTTTTTGGCCCGCAGATACCCGATATAAGTTGCATAAATACTATCGGTGCCCGATGATGGGTAAGTAAGGTGGTAGATGCCCGAAAAATCGGTATTGGTGGCTTTGTTGGTGTGGTTTGGCAATTTTACAAATACCGTTACATAGGGCAAGGGTTCGCCGGTTTCGGCATCAGTTATTTTTCCCGAGATATTTTTTAGCGCCTGCGCGCTTACTCCATTATTTAATAATAATAAAACAACAGCAACACAAAATAGGGGAAATAATTTCCTCAATACGGGCGGCATATATTCAGCCAGTTTCAGCATTCCAACAATTAGTTTAATAGGGTTGTTATTTCAATTACATCAAAACAACAGCGGAAGATACGTATTTTATAGCTTTTTGCCATGGTTCTGTAAAATTGATATTACAAATATGATACCCTTTTTAAACAACAATACCCGGCTTTTGTTGCTTTACCACCTTCAAGTACTATTTTTACCTCATGAGAAAAACATACCTGGTAAGCGGCGCCGGCAGCGGGATAGGGCAGGCCATTGCTTTAAAGCTGGCTGCCGACGGAAACAATTGCATTTTATTGGGGCGTAACGAAGCCAATCTGAATAAAACATTCAAGCTATTGCCCAATGGCTCGAGGATGGTGATCGCGGCCGACATACGCGATAAAGAAAGCCTGGCCGACGCGGTATCGCAATTAGAGGATACGCCTTTGGATGGACTGATAGCCAACGCGGGCATTGGCGGCGAAAACCAGTGGGGCGAGGATGACCGCTGGAATGATATCATAGAAACTAACCTTACAGGCACTTATAATTTTGTAAATACTTTTTTGCCCCATTTGCGTTTGGCTGCTGCCGGTAAGCATATTGTGATCACCTCGTCGGTATTGGCCAGGCTGGGCGTGGCCAATTATTCGGCCTATTGCGCCTCAAAGGCCGGTTTGCTGGGCTTGATGCGGTCGTGGGCGGTACAGTTTGCGCCCGAGCAGATATTGGTTAATGCGATTTGCCCGGGTTGGGTGGATACCGATATGTCGCAACAAGGCTTACAGGGCATTGCCGATGGGATAGGTATTACTAAAGATGAGTTTTATGATATAGCTATGCAAAGTGTGCCGCTAAGGCGCATGAGCCAGCCTGATGAGATTGCGGGTTTGGTGGCCTACCTGCTCAGCCAGCGCTCCATGACGGGCCAAACGATTGATATCAATTGCGGCGCGGTGATGAATAGTTAAAGCGGGATTGTTAAAGGTAATGAATAAGGGTAATTGTCCCCGAGGTCTGTATCCTCACAGATGACCTGTTGTTAGCACCCTTTTTATATTTTAGATCGCGTTAGGTTAGCGAGATATCCCCACAAAAAAGCCTGTTATTGAAAAATAACAGGCAAAATATTTCTTATAAAGTGTAAACACTTTAAGGTTCAACAATTGTAACCGGGGACTATTTCCTTACCCTAACCGCCTTTAACTCTTTAGCAGTATTGCGGATAATGAAATATAAAAGGCCCGAACTAATGATCAATGATATGCCGGCTGCTGCAACGCGCCAGGCATCCTGGTGCTGTATCCCATTAATTAAACCGGATAAGCCAACAACCATAAACAAAAGCCAGGTAACAAATGGGGCAACTAATTTCTTGTTCATAGGATGCTCTTTTAATTTTACCCAAGTTAACAATAAGAAATGTGGAAAACAAAGCTTTTGTGTATTTCTTTTTCGGGCAAGTTAATGTTCCCCGTCTCTAATTAACTATCCTTTTAATCAAAGCCTACTTTTTCTTCAAAAATTCGGTGCGCAACACAATGCTCATGCCGTCTATCTTGCAATCAACTTCGTTAGGATCGTCCGTAAGGCGGATCTTTTTTACGGTGGTGCCCTGTTTAATGGTTGTTCCGCCGCCTTTTACCTTCAGGCTTTTGATCACACTTACCGAGTCGCCATCCTTCAGGATATTGCCGTTGCTGTCTTTTACAATGAGTTCGTCCATGTGCCAAAGATAGGGTTTCAGCGCTTATTCTCCCTTATAAATAACTTAGCCACCATTGCTTATGGCTTTGTTTATACTTCATATACCAGCGGCAGGGAAAGTATAAAATGGTTACAACAGCCAGCCATATCAGGTAAACCACGGGCAAACCAAAGCCAAAGCTATTTGGAACGCCCGGCCCGGCCGACTCTAATTGCTTAACAGTTACGCCGCTTGACAGGGCCCACACAATTTGCGACCAATGCACCAAATAAAGATGCAGGATATAATAAAACAAAGGTACCCGGCCAAATACAATAAAAATACGGCTCAGGGCATTATTGGTTTTCTCCAGCAGGGCAAGCGCGGTGATGGAGATGCCTAAGGTGATAAGCAGGTACAGCAGCGATGGCGGGTATTTCTGCACCCGGATAACAGCTAATACATTTTTCCACCAAACGCTTTGGTGCTGCCATGGGAACGGATCGCCGTAGATATTAAAGATGCGCAACACCAGGAACAGCAGTATGGCACCTAAACCTATCTTGATAAACAGCGCCCTGCGCCTGGCCGGCTCCCATTTAAAGAAGGCACCAAAAGCATAGCCCGCAGCCATTACCCCCACCCATGGTACCAGCGGGTATAACACAAAAATAGATTCATGACTGCTGATCTGGTAAAAGTTCTGCTCGTGCAAAAACATCCAGAAGAACTTGTACTGCCCCCACGAATCGGACTTAACATAATCGAACGCGTTATGGCCGAATATTAGCACCAGGCCAAAAATGCCCACATAAACCGGTTTCAGGTAAACCAGTGCCGACAGGATGATCATACTCCAGCCAATGGCCCATATCACCTGGGCCAGTATATTATTAAAAACACCGGTAACCTGCCAGCCAAAGCCAATAATGGTCAGCTCTAAAACAAGCAGCCAGATACCGCGGCTAAGCAGGAATAGCGAAGCCTCTTTTTTTGTTTTCTTTTTAGACAGCGATAAAAAAGCGCTGGTGCCCGACAGGAATATAAAGGTAGGCGCGCAGAAATGCGTGATCCAGCGGGTCATGAAAAACAGGACGGAAGTTTTTGACAGGTCCAGCGGATCGAATGCGGCGTTTGAGTAAAAATCGCGCACATGGTCAAGTGCCATAATAACCATAATAATACCCCTCAGGATATCGATGGAGTGAATGCGCTGGTTTTGAATGGGTAAGGTTGATTCCATAATTAATATTGAAATTAAGTATTACGGTTATTAAAAACAAATAATTGCAAATCAGCGCATTACATAGGTTAAAATAAGCTGGTTTGCCGGCCTTTCCGGGGTATAAAAAGGGTATGGTCCAGCGGTGGCATATACCTGTCCTGCATAAATCGGTTTACAGCCATACGAAACATTTGGTGGATGGATTGGGCCACTTGCCCATCGCCGCTCATACGGCGGCCAAAGTTGCTGTCGTTCAGGCTACCGTCATGGCAGGCGCGGATCATGTTCAATACCTTTTCGGCCCTATCGGGGAATGCCTTGTGGATCCAATCGGTAAATATTTCGGCAATACTGCCGTTTAGCCTTACAATGGTAAAGCCGGCGCCGCGTGCGCCGCGGTCGGCCGCGGCTTTAATAATGGCGGGCACCTCGTTACTGTTTAATCCCGGGATAATAGGCGCGGCCATTACACGTACTGGTATGCCCCGTTCCGATAGTTTTTGGATCACGTTTAAACGGCCGCTGGCGGTAACGGTCCGGGGTTCCAGCTTTTGGCGCAGTTGCTCGTTAAGCGAATTAAGGGAAACGTTTACGCTCACCAAATTCATCAACGCTAATTCGGCCAGCACATCAATATCTCTTAATATCAGGTTGTTTTTGGTAATAATGGCCACCGGGTTGCGGTATTGCAGAAAAAGATCCAGCATACGTTTGGTGATCTCCAATTTACGCTCGATAGGCTGGTAGCAATCGGTATTGCCCGATAGCAGGATGGTAACCGGTTTATAGTTTTTCTTATTAAAATACTCTTCCAGCAATTCGGGGGCGTTACGCTTAACAATGATCTTACGCTCAAAATCAAGCCCGGCGCTAAAGCCATAATACTCGTGAGTGTTACGGGCATAACAGTATATACACCCATGTTCGCAACCCTGATAGGGGTTAATAGAGTGCATATTGCCCAAATCGGGGCTGCTGCTTTCACTTACTATTTTTTTAGGCGTTTCTTCGTAGATCTGGGTGTTGGAGTTTTCCATCAAAGGCTCGTCAATACCCTCTATATGATCGGATACATACTTCCTTTTCAGAAACTTGTTATGGGTATTTACCTGCGCACCCCTCCCCTTAAAAAATTCCGGATTATCCTCATGTGCCATAGCACAAACTTGCTAATTATTTTAGCAAGTTACAAACTAATCAGTTTATTTTTTATCGCGTACAGTACCAGGCCAACGCGGCTTTTAATTTGCAGTTTTTCAAAAAGCTGGTCGCGGTAACCATCAACCGTGCGGGCGCTGATGCACATCGTTTCGGCAATTTCTTTGTACGTAAGTTCGGTAGCGGCCAGTTTTAAAAATTCCAGCTCGCGGCTGTTTAATTTTAATAATTCGGGCTGCTGGTTAAAACTATTGATGATGTGGCGGGTAACAAATTCGGGATAGTAAACTTCATCCTGCGATACCTTTAGCAGGGCCTGCTCAAACTCATCAGGTTCGGCGTCTTTCAGCAGGTAGCCTTTTACACCCATTTTTACCATTTCCAATACCTTTTCGGCATCACCAAACATCGATAAGATAATGATATGGATATCCGGATGATTGCTGCGCAGCCAGCGGGCAGTTTCCACACCATCCATTACCGGCATGTTAATATCCAGCAAAATAATACGGGGTTTTACCTTAGGTGTTAGCTTACGTGTCAGTTCTTCGCCGTCACCGGCTTCAAACAGTACCTGGTAACCTTTAAACTGACCAATAAGCGATGCTATGCCGCTGCGGAAAAGACGGTGATCATCAACCAGGGCTATTTGTATGGGTGCCATCGATGTTTAATTGTTTAAATGGGTTAAGGTTTATTTTAATTACGCAGCCATCGCCCGGTGAGCTTTCCAATGTTGCTTCAGCGCCTATTAAAGCCGCCCTGCTTTCCATGTTTTTTAACCCGGCTCCACTTTTTTTGTCGGCCATTTCGGTTGAAAAACCAATGCCATCATCTGCGATGGTCAAATTAAATAATTCTTCGGCATATATCAAACTAATGCTCAAATTGAGCGCGTGCGAATACTTTAAGGCATTATTAAGCGACTCCTGGAAAATACGGAACAGTACCAGTTCGCGCTGTTCGCCCAGGCTATAGGGTTCGCCGCTTACCTGCATGTTAATTTTTATCAGTCCGCTTTTATTTACCCGGTCAATTTCAAGGTTAATCGATCTGACCAGGCCAAACTGACTGATTTGCTGGAAGCTGAGGGTTTTAGAAAGGTTACGCAGATCGGATATTACCTGGGCCAGCAAATCGCGGCTTTCATCTATCTTACGCTGTTTCTGCTGCTCGGCAAGCGTGCTGGTGGTGCCCAGGTTAAGTTTAATGAACGAGAGTACCTGCCCGATATTATCGTGCAGCTCCTGGCTGATATAGTTTAATGTTTGCTCCTGTACCTCTATCTGGGTGGTTAATATTTCCTGGCTAAAGGCCGATTTCAGATGTTCCTGCTCGGTAATGTGGATGGTTCGTTTCTTTTGATAAAAAAACAAAAAGCTGATGATGAAAATACCCAAAAGCAGCATCATAATAGTGCCAGCAATTATGATGAGGATATAGTCTTGATCGGCCTGAAACATAAGAAAGAAATTATTAGGCAAGAATATAAAATAATGTTGGCTACCCCATTAATTACATGAAATATAGCGATAAAAAATTTGGGCCGGCTATAAGCAAGATTAAAAGAGGCAAAAAACAGAAACTCTGACAGGAAAAAAAACAGCAAGCCTGTATTTACCCAAAAATCGGGCTTACGTAAAAGAGAGGTGTCTTTATCAAATTCCTGCATCAGTATGTAAAAAAATCGGCATACCATTACAATCAGCAAACCATATTGTATGACAATGGCAATAGAACATAGCCGCATAAAGCCCTGTATAAAAAAAATATCAAACAGTGTAAAAACAAACGTAAACAGCGTAATGGCGGTGAAAAGCCTTTTTTCTTTCCTATCGCGATAGGCAGCTATAATAAAGAAACTATAAAACAAGTATTCAAAAGTTATTTCGAAGTTTACCAGCCATAAGTTTGATTTGTGAGTACCAATACCAAACAACTTATTCGCCGCGCCGTATTCGTACAAAATGATGATTACCAGGTAGGGTAAAAAAAGCTTATAGCGCGTAAGGTTAAACTTTTTGTAACAAAAAAGGCAAACCAGCAGGGCGGGCACCTCTAAAAACAAGTTGGTTAATTTATCCATACTGCATATAAATGCCGGTTGCTTATAAAAACAACCGGCGTTTAACAAATAAAAAATATTATTTTAGTCGATAGCACAACCGCAACCGGTATCCGGCGGGCACAATACCCCGTGGTTTACACCCATTCCATCGCCATCAGTGTCTCCGTCGCCTTTGCCATCTGCACCCCGGGTAAGGTGTTCATCATCTTTCAGCAAATCGCGGTCCCTTTGTCCGTTTATGTTTTTTGTCGGTACCAATATGGCGGTTTGCTGGTTATGGTAATTGCCGGGTATTTCATCATGCTCTAATACCCCCCACTCATGTACAGCAAAGTATATTCTTAAACCATACTCGTCATTGTTTTTTTCGGTGCAGCCGTGTGTGGCAAACATTTGGTCGATAACTGACTTGGGGAACCAAACGCTTTGGGCATCTGTTTTGCGGTCAAGGTCAACTACTACGCCATCCTCTCCTACTTTTTTCATTATCCGGTAGTAATTATCAACAAGTTTTTTAAGCTGGGTTTTTTTAACTGTCCCGGCTTTTACAGTTGGCATTTTGTCTGACATGGGGCTTTTAATTAAGGTTAAATTTTGCTAAAAATAGCATAATGTTTCAAATTTAAAGCACCGTTTTTTCACGGTATACATTACCGCTTAAACACCCTCATTTACCGTGATTTAACTACACATCGATTATTTATTTTAACCGACTTTTGGTACTGAAAATATTCCTATAACCCTAAATCACAATTTGACTGATTAACTGTTAATAATAATATGCGAAGCCTGCTACAACGACTATTAAAAAAGCCGATCATCAGGCTAACTGATAAATATTCATCGCGCCCCGACCAGAAAAGAGTGAACAAGGCGCTTACCAGCCTTTACCTGGATATTTTAGTACAAAGCCGCAAACGCGGCTGCATTATTCCATTCGACGCGCAACAGCAAAAATTCATCATCTTTTCCGATCAGCATAAGGGCGCGCGCGATGGCGCCGATGATTTTGCCATGTCCGAAAAAAACTACCTGGCCGCTTTAGATCATTATAACCAGCAGAACTTCCATTACGTTAGCCTTGGCGATAGCGAAGAACTTTGGGAAAACATGTTCATCAGCATCAAAAAACATAATAAAGCCACCTTTGAGCGGGAAAAGCTTTTTTTAAAGCGCAAAGCCTTCACAAAAATATTTGGCAATCACGATCTGTACTGGGACAATGACCCGCTGGCCGCGTTTAGCCTTGCACAGGTATACGGGCAAAAAATAAAGGTGTATGAAGGGGCTATCCTGCAAACTACCGTTAATAATAAACCCCTGGCTATTTATCTTACCCACGGCCACCAGGGCGATATGCAAAGCGATGGCAACTGGCTGAGCAAATGGTTTGTATCTAATATATGGGGGCCGTTGCAGGCTTACCTGCGGATAAACCCCAATACCCCCGCCAATAACGATCTGCTGAAAACCGATCATAACCGGATTATGTATGAGTGGAGCGAAAAGCGCGAAAACCTGCTGCTGATTACCGGGCATACGCATCAGCCGGTGTTTAAATCGTTAACCCACCTGGAAACCCTGTATGCCGCCCTTGATAAGGCCAAGGCCAATAATGATGAACCACTGATACAGAACCTGCAGCGCCAGATTAGCGAGCGCCATTATAAAGGCGACCGGGTAATTGTATTTAAAGACCATAACTATAAGCCCTGCTACTTTAACAGCGGCTGCTGTTGTTTTGATGATGGCGACATTACCGGGATTGAAATTGAAGGCGGCTATATCCGTATGATCAAATGGAAATATACCCTGCATAAAAAATCAGAGCGGATGGTATTGGATGAGTGCCGGTTAGAGGAGCTGGTAGCCGATCCTAAATTGCAAAATAACCCCGCGGGAGCGGTATTTCAGAAACTATAAAACAAAAAAAGGGATGCAGGTATCATGCATCCCTTTTTTAACTATTAACTGATCTTATAAAGAACAAAATACGCTTTGTAAATATAAGACGATAAACTAAGTAAATAGTTACACTAAATTGAAAATAAATTTTAGATCGTTTTTATAACGGTCAGATTCTCCATCGTTGGGTTTACGCTGCCGCCGCGTTTCTCTAAGGTTACCGCAAAGGCCTGCGGTTTATCAACCGGTTTCATCACCTTCATCATCGTAACCGAATCGGGACGGGCATCAAATACGCCCAGGTCTACCGGCTTACCGGCAACAATGGCCCATAATTGGTACTGGTGTTCGGCATCATTTTCGGGCAGGTTTAAAGCGGCCATATTAATAACCACGTTCTTTTTAACAGGGCTCCAGGCCACCATCATCGATGCTTTAGGCGTTTTGCCTGTTCCCGGAAGTTTAAATAACTTGTATTCCCCGCGGAAAATATCCAGCTGTTCGCTTTGCAGGTTAACCGTTTTGGTCATCCGCTGGTTTTGCGTGCTAAGGGCCACTACCTGCCCCTTTGATTCCTGTAAGCTGTTATATACATTAAACAAGGCAACTACGCTTACCAGCAGCAGGGCAAGGCAGGCTGCAAAAGCATATTTGTAAAAATTAATGCTTTTAGTTGGGCGTATCTCCGCAACAGGCGCTTGATGTATATGCGAAACTGATGTTTTTGTAGGGAAGGTATTATCGTCGGCTAGGTTTGTCAGCAGGCTGTTCAGCACCCTGTTGCGCAGCAGGGGCGATGGTTCAATTTCATGTTCTGCTGCAAATAACTCCATAGATCGTTCAACCTCCTCCAACTCGGCCTTAATAGCCGGGTGCTTTAAAGCCATAGCCTCCACCTGCAACTTTTCGTCATGGCTTACCTCGCCAAGAACGTAAAGTTCCAGTATCCCCGATTCGATATATGCCTTAACTTCTTCCAATTTAATTAAAATGTTTTCTTAACTCCTGTATAGCCATCCTTAAACGGGTTTTTACCGTACCCAGGGGTACACCAAGCTCGTCGGCAACCTCTACGTGTGTATAACCTTTAAAATAAACTAAATCAAGGATGGATTTTTGTTCGGGTCTTAACGTTTGCACCAAATCTTTAATTCCCAATAACTCGGGTTTGTAAACCGTATTGTTTTGCTCGTCTATTAAATTTACGGTGTTTTCTAACTCCTGGTTTTTATTTTGGTTCCGAAAATCTTTAGACCGGACCTTATCGATAGATAAATTGCGGGCAATATTAACCATCCAGGTAAACAGGCGGCCCTTCTCAGGGCTATAGCTGCTAAACGATTGCCAGATCTTTACAAATGTTTCCTGTAATATATCCTCGGCAATGGCGGTTTCGTTAACGATGCGAAAAATAACACCGTACAAAGAGGCCGAATAATTATCGTACAGCGCTTCAACGGCAACCTTTTCGCGGTTACGCAGCCCAAGTACCAACTCTTCTTCTGATAGTGATATTTTTCTGCTCTTACTCAACAGGGTTGAAATTAGAAAGAATTTTTAAAACTCAAATAAGTGTTTTTCAGCATGATAGGATGACCGTACCAGCGGCCCGCTTTCCACATATCTGAAACCCATTTCCATCCCTGCTTCTTTGTAAAATTTAAACTGATCGGGGTGTATCCAGTCAATTACCGGATGGTGCGTTTTGGTAGGCTGCAGGTATTGGCCTAAGGTTAAAATATGTACGCCGGCATTCAAAAGGTCCTGCATGGCTTCCAGTACATCTTCTTCTTTCTCGCCCAGGCCAAGCATAATGCCCGATTTGGTGCGCAGGCCCGCGGCCGATATCCGGCTTAATGCCTCTAAGCTCCTGTCGTATTTAGCCTGTATACGCACCTCTTTGGTTAGGCGGCGTACGGTTTCCAGGTTGTGCGATACCACTTCAGGCCTTACGGCTATCACACGGTCAAGGTTTTCCCAAATGCCCCGGAAATCGGGTAGCAGGGTTTCCAGCGTGGTTTGGGGGCTTTCGCGGCGGATGGCGTTAATGGTTTCGGCCCAGATAATAGAACCGCCGTCTTTCAGGTCATCCCGGTCTACCGAGGTAATTACGCAATGTTTTACCTGCATCAGCTTGACCGATTCGGCCACGCGGTTAGGCTCGTCCAGATCAACCGCCAATGGCCGGCCGGTCGCTACCGC
Organism: Mucilaginibacter sp. GW821-FHT07H05; assembly: GCF_059418485.1. Classification (NCBI taxonomy): domain Bacteria; kingdom Pseudomonadati; phylum Bacteroidota; class Sphingobacteriia; order Sphingobacteriales; family Sphingobacteriaceae; genus Mucilaginibacter; species Mucilaginibacter sp. GW821-FHT07H05. Next base: position 567,884 of record NZ_JBWKPY010000002.1, on the reverse strand, counting down.
GCAAAACGAACACGACCGGGTACAGATATTACCCAATATCATAAAGGTAGCCGTACCGGCTCCCCAGCATTCGCCCATGTTGGGGCAATTACCGCTTTCGCAGATGGTATGCAATTTATGTGTATCCACCAAACTGCGCACATGCGCATATTCCTTCCCGATAGGAAGTTTTACCCGCAGCCAATCGGGCTTGCGTTGGGTTTGGCTTACAGGAATTACCGGCAAATCAATCATGAATACAAATGTAGTTAAAAAGGCGGGAATGATTAAATTAGTTAAAAAGCTTACTTACAACTTACAGATGTGGTTAGCCGGGAGGAAATGTGCAGATGCGGGAATGTGCAAATATGCTGATGCGGCGGATGTGCAGATGCGCAAATATGCAAATGAAATTTCTAATGCCCCATCGGGGCTACCTGTTTTTTCGTCCCCGCAGGGTCTCTCGGAGAGGGCCCTGCGAAAACGCGAATGAATAATATGCAAAGAAATTCATTGCCGTCCCATTTATGGGGCGGATAAACAGGCATTAACTATTGGCTTTAGCCAAACTGAACACCGGGTAAGACTAGGAGTTTGGCTAAAGCCAGGACACATACCACATGGCATCCGTTGGCTGAAGCCAACGGCAATGAATGAGAACAAACATTTGTGTCCCCGCAGGGTCTCTCGGAGACGTCGAAACTCCACACCGGGTAAGAATAGGAGTTTGGCTAAAGCCAGGACACATACCACATGGCATCCGTTGGCTGAAGCCAACGGCAATGAATGAGAACAGGCATTCTCATTCGCACATGTGCATATCCGCACACTTGCATATTATTTCCCCTTTAGGGAGTTAGGGGGTTATTTCCCCACCACCGTTACCGGCTCGCTATGCTCGCTTTCGTTTTTAATCCGGTCGATAGCGGTGACTACATAAATATACTTCCTGCCCTTTTGAGCAGTACGGTCTTCGGCTACCTGATCGGCATTGTAGCGGATGCTCAGGATATTTTCGGGGCGGTTAACATCTACCTTTTCATCACCTTCAAAGCGGTATATCACATAACCGTAAACCGCTTCCTTATCTCTTGCAGGCAGGGGGGCGGTCCATTTTAAGGTTACCTTTCCGGGTAAGGCCGTTGCTAATAATTGCTGCGGCTGGTTAGGCGGGATAGAATCGAGCCAAAGCATTACCGGTGGCAGTGCCGGGTGGTTATAATAAGTTGTCCGCAATGAATCGGCAAAGCCCAGCGGATTATTGATCAGGGATTTTTGGCTGAAATAGATACTGCCCTGTACACGCGGGTTACTGCGCAGGTATTTGATCTGGTCGGGGATTTGCGATGGTAATTTAAATCCCGGCGAACCGGCCTCGTTAATGCGGTAGGCGGCCTGGCCTATATATAGATGGCGACCGTAAGTATTTTCGCTCCACCAATCCAGCAGCGTTTCAAAGGCGGCCAGGCGGTATTTAAAGGTCCAGTACAATTGAGGATTGATATAATCAACCCAGCCTTCTTTTATCCACTTGCGCGAGTCGGCATATAGCTCGTAGAACGAGTCGCCGCCATGGGTGTTCGAGCCTTCGGGATTTTGGCTTTTGTTGGCCCAGATCCCCATGGGGCTGATCCCGAATTTCATATTGGGCTTATGCTTGTGGATGCTATCGTTCAGCGCTTTTATCAGCAGATCTACATTATTGCGGCGCCAATCGTCGATATTGGGGAAATCGGCGCCGTACTTTTTGTAAGCCTCGGCATCGTTTATTTTCTGGCCGGCTATGCGGTAGGGATAAAAATAATCGTCCATGTGTACGCCGTCGATATCATAATTATCAACCACGTTCAGGATCACATCTACGATATAATCGCGCACTTCGGGGATCCCGGGGTTAAACAGCTTTATCCCGCCGTATATAAAAAACCACTCGGGCCTTATCCGGGTAATGTGCTGGGGACTTAAAGCCGCGAAGTTGCCGTCGAGCGTGGCGCGGTAGGGGTTAAACCAGGCGTGCAGTTCGATGCCGCGCTTGTGGGCTTCTATGATGGCAAATTCCAATGGATCATAAACCGGATCGGGCGCCTGGCCTTGCTTGCCGGTCAGCCATTTAGACCATGGTTCGTGGCTTTTAAAATAAAAGGCATCGGCCGCCGGGCGCACCTGAAACATAATGGCATTAATGCCTGTTTGCTGGTCGAAATTTAAGATATCGGTTAGCTCCTTTTTTTGTTGCGGGGCCGATAAGCGCTGGGTGCTTGGCCAATCGATATTAGCTACAGTTGCTACCCAGGCGCCACGAAACTCGCGTTTAGGCGGGCCGGTTTCCGAAGCGGGGGCTATCGGTTGGGCATGCAGCACAAGGCTGGTACAGAAGGTAATAATGAACAAAAAAAAAGATCTGTATGTGGCCATTGGTTACTATTTAAAGGTTGCAAAGATATAAACTGCACCAGTTTAATATGAGTATAACGGGCAATAATTACAAGTATTTTCTGTTTTTAAACTTAATGTGCCTATTTTTAGCGATACGTTATAGCCGAATTATACATCATCCGGGCAAACATATCTGTTAAAAAACACTTTATAAGACTGTGGGTGTTTTAAAAAACATCTGTTTTAAACAGGCATGCGATATGCTATTTTTTTTGAACTTAAATTGATAGAAATGGAAAACCAACCAACACAAGCTCCAAGAAAGAATTCAAATGTTGTTTATTTTTTAATAGTTGTTGTTATCGCTTTATTGGCTACCGATGTTTATCTGTACATGCAAAAAAGCAAATCAGACGTTAGGGTAGCCAGTACATCCGACGAAAAAACACGCTTGCAAACCGAACTGGATAGCCTTGAAGCACAAATAGATCAGGTTAACTCGGGCAAAGCCCGCATGACGGCAGCTATGCAGGCCGCTAACGATTCGCTTAAGGTAAAGATCAGGGTTCTGCGGTCTGAACTGGCCAAGGGTAAGCTAACCGAAGCCGAGTTAAGCAAAGCCCAGGAAGATGTAAAACAGCTGCGCTACTTTGTAACCAAGTACACAGCCGACATTGAAGAGTTGAAAAAACAAAACACTACCTTAGCCTCCGAGAGGGATACCCTAAAAACCAACCTGGCTACTGTTAGCGAAAAAGCCACCACCCTTGAAAAACAAAACGAAGAGCTGAACACAAAAGTTCAGGCTGCTTCGGCGCTTAAACTGGGCGCCGCCTCTGTTACCGCATATAAAGTACGCGGCAGCGGCAAAGAGGTTGACGTAACCAAAGCCGGCAGCGCCAAAAAAATAAAGATCAACTTTACGGTAGCCAGTAACCCGGTAGCGGCAAAGGCATCGCATGATATTTATTTCCGCATACTTGACCCAACTGGCAACCTGATCACCACTAACGAAACCATAACCTTTAGTGCCGACGGACAAGAATTACAAAACACCACAAAAACATCTATTGATTATAAAGATGATGGCGGTACTTTTACAATGGATTGGGTGAGCCCAACTACGCCGCCGTTTCAAAAAGGTGTATATACCGTAATTTTTTATGCTGATGGTTATACCATGGGCAAAGTGAACTTTACGCTGAAATAATCATATTAAGCATACAAAAAAGCCTCCTGATATTATCTATCAGGAGGCTTTTTTGTGTTTGAGCTTATCACTGTTTAGAAAATCTTAAAGCCAACGCTTAGTGCCCACAGGCTTGGCCTTTGGCCGTAATTGTCGTTAATTTTGGTCAGGTTGCCCTCGTAGCGTAAATCAGCGGTAATTGCGCCAATATCAACACCGGCGCCGGCCTGATAGCCCAGGGTGCTTTTCTTGTAATCGCCAAAATCGTTATAAGCGCCGTTAAAGTTATCGGCAAAGCTTTGTTTCTTATCAATATTGTACGAGAAGATTGGCCCGGCCATTACGCGCAGGTTAAGCTTATCGGTACCCAATACCCGGCCACCTAATAACAGGGGAACGTTTAACGTAGTAAACTTTACATCGCCGCTAAAATTGTTGTTTGTGGTTTCAAACTTACCGCCGCGGCTGCCTAAGTAAAGCTCGGGCTGCAGGTATAAGCCACTGCCTAAGCGTGCAAATAAACCAGCCTGGTAGCCAGTGGTGGTCGATTCATTCAGATTATCGGTATTGATCTTAGAGAAATTCACCCCGCCTTTTACACCCAGCGAGAATTGTGCTTTAGCCCCGATGGCTACCGCCATCAGCATTGCTATACTTAATACATACTTTTTCATTGTTTTACAGATGTGGTTAATATTTGGTCTTAAAAACTCTATTTACGACCATTTATTGTATCAGGACAGTTGCAATAGTCTTGCCAAAAGCTGAAAGACAACAAAATTATTTAGATTAACGGGCAGCCGGATGATCTTTTATGCGCTTTGTGGTTAAATAAAATAGCTTATTTTTGCTTCCAAAATAGAATATTATGGCAGAGATCAGCATCAGTAATAAAGACTGGCCGCGCGTTAAAATAAAATTACAGCGTAAATACAACCACCTAACCGACCAGCAGTTGCAATACACCGAAGGCCAGGAAGAAAACCTGATCAGTAACCTGGAAGCCCTGGTAAACCGCAACCGTGCCTACGTGGTGTTCACCCTGAAAAAGGCTTTGGTAAATATTGATAATAACCGCTTGTAGTTACATGCGCATTACGGCCGGGTAAAACTGGTATACTAATTGATCTTCTTCCTCCATGAAAAAATTATCCCTGCTTTTTTGCTGTTGTTTATTATGGGTAACCGGCTTTGGCCAGGCAGATCCCGCGGTTGCCATTATCCCCAAACCGGTAAAGATCATTAAACATACCGGCACCTTTACGCTGCATAAAAATGTAAGTATCGCGGTTACGGGCACAGGCACAAAGCCGGTGACAGATTACCTGGTAGGCCGGTTTAACACCGTAGGGATCTTTGCTATAACCACACAGGCATCGGTAATACCGGCGGCTATTAAACTGGCCATTAATACCAAAGCCGACCCTTTAATAGGCGATGAAGGCTATAACTTAACCGTTACCACAAAGGGTGTCACCATTAAGGCTAACAAACCCGAGGGGTTATTTTATGGTGTGCAAACCATGCTGCAATTGCTGCCTAAACAAATTGAAAGTGTTGATAAGGTTAGTGGTGTAAAATGGACGCTCCCTGCTGTGCAGATCACCGATTATCCCCGCTTTGCCTGGCGCGGGTTAATGTTTGATGTTTCCCGCCACTTTTTTACCAAAGCCGAGGTTAAGCATTTTGTTGATGATATGGTGCGCTATAAATTTAACCTGCTGCACCTGCATTTAACCGACGATGAAGGCTGGCGGATTGAAATTAAAAGCCTGCCCCGCTTAACAGAGGTGGGTGCCTGGAATGTAAAAAAAGTAGGCGACTTTGGTACCTTTATTCCGCCAACACCCGATGAGCCACGCAACTACGGCGGCTTTTTTACCCAGGACGATATTCGTGAGCTGGTGGCTTATGCCAAAGCGCGTTATGTAAATATTATGCCGGAAATTGATGTGCCCGGCCATAGTTTAGCAGCCATCGCATCTTATCCCGAACTATCGGCTACCGCGGGGGCCGATCAGTATCACGTACGCTCGGGCGAGAAAATCATGAACTGGGCCAGCACAGGAAATACTGCCCTGGTAGATAATACCCTGAACCCTGCCAGCGAAAAAACCTATGAATTTTTAGATAAGGTTTTGACAGAGGTGGCGCAGCTTTTCCCCTTCCCTTACATACACATGGGAGGCGATGAATGCGCCAAAAACTTTTGGGCCCAAAGTGCCGAAGTAAAAGCCCTGATGGTACGGGATACCCTGAAAGATTATAAAGAAGTGCAGGCCTATTTTGAAAGACGGGTGGAAAAGATCGTGGAATCGAAAGGCAAAAAGTTTATGGGTTGGGACGAGATTTTGGAAGGCGGCCTGGCACCAAACGCGGCTGTAATGAGCTGGCGCAGCTTAAAAGGCGGTATTGAAGCCGCCAAAATGGGCCACGATGTGGTGATGACCCCAACCGAATGGTGTTACCTGGATTATATGCAAGCGGATAGGATAACCGAGCCGCGGGTATACGCCTCGCTGCGCCTGAACAAATGTTACCAGTTTGAGCCTGTACCCGATGGTGTTGATGCTAAACTGGTAAAAGGCGCGCAAGGTAACCTGTGGACAGAGCAGGTTTACAATTTCCGCCAGGCCGAATACATGGTTTGGCCGCGTGGTATGGCCATTGCCGAATCGGTTTGGAGCGCTAAGGGCACCAAAAACTGGCCTGATTTTTTTGGGAGGGTTGAAAAGCATTTTGCCCGCCTGGATGAGGCCGAGATCAAATATTCGCCCGGCGTTTACGACCCCGCGTTCGCGCCATCCATAGCGCCTAATAACGAGTTGCGTATTGACCTGAGCACCGAAGTGCCCCTGGATATTTACTACAGCTTTGATAACTCACAGCCCGACAGGTTTTATCCTAAATATACCGCCCCGCTGATAGCGCCGAAGGATGCCAAATTGCTAAAGGTAATTACTTATCGCGGTAAGCAACCTATTGGCCGTATGCTTACCATGCCCATAGATGAATTGAACATCCGGATAAAGCGGACACCAACCGCGCTGCCGATAACTGTAACGCCGCCGCCCCAGCCTAACCCGGCGCCCGCAAAACCGGCTACAACAGCCCCGCCAAGAAACTAAGATCTGACAGTGATAAAACAGCCTTACGATGGATAACCGTCGTAAGGCTTACTGCTTCTCCTGACTTCGTATAGCTTAATAATTTTAACACCCTAAATGTTATTAAATTAAGGGAAATCATTGCACCATAGATGCAAAAAGCTTTGTAGAAAAAGCCAATCCCATGGTAGAGTGCCGTAGGTACTCAACAAACAGGGTTCTGCACCTGCGGAGCATAGCGACTCCTTTTATTTGTTTCTGCAAAGCTTTAACCTCTCCGAGGTTCTTTAATACTTAAATTGTTATTTAGCTTTATCATCCTGTAACAACCAGCCTGATTATTCATTCTAAAATATATGAAGCCTTTTTTTGTCGCCTTATCCGTTTGCTTGCTCCCCTTAACTGGGTTTAAGCAGCAGCCAACATTCGATCAGTTTGCCGGTAAATTTGTGAGCGGGTATCAGGAATTACACATCCCCGACCTGGAAATGAGTTATGTGGACGGATTGAAAAACATCAAATCGGCAGCCGACATTGAAAAGCAGGCGCGTTTTTTTGAATCGGTTAAAACCGGGATTAAAGCTTACGATACCACCCGGCTAAACCCGACCCAAAAGCAAGATTACGAACTGATAACCTATGAAACCGGGATGAACCTGGAGCGGCTGGCTTTAGAAAAGCAATGGGCCGCCAGCAAACCGGCAGAGATATCCGCAGCCGGAATTTATACTATCCCGAATGGAAAGGCGTGGTATGCCTACCTGTTAAAAAAATGGTTAAGTGCAGATGTACCCCCGATCAGATCTATCAATTTGGTTTAAGCGAGGTGAAAAGGGTACAACAGCATATAGCGGATATGCGCAATCAAACCGGCTTAAGCGAAGACGCCTTTTACAAACACCTGAACGATCCGGAATTTTTTATTACCGACCCCAAAGCCGTGCAGGATTCATTTGAACAGGTAAGAAGCGTTATTTACAGCAACTTATCCCGTGTATTTAGCAACCATCATATCCCCGCTTTAAAAATTGAAAAAGGTGCAAGGGAAGCCCTTGCGCAAACACCCGGCTATTACGATAGTAATACTTTTTACTATAACCTGTTTGATAAACCTTATAACCGGCGGCAATTTCAATGGTTATTTATTCACGAAGCTGTGCCGGGTCATCATTACCAAAGTTCCATTGACGCCGCGGTGAAAAAATCAGCCGTACAGCGGCTTTTCTTTTACATCGGCTTTGCCGAGGGCTGGGCAGCTTATACCGAAGAACTGGGGCAGTTGCTGGGTGTTTACCAAACCCCTTATGCCGAATTGGGTAAATGGGAGTGGGATCTGGTGCGCTCGGTGCGGGTACCCATGGATATTGGCCTGAACTATAACGGCTGGACCGACGAGCAGGCGCTGGCCTTTTGGAAGAAGAACATCAAAAACCAGGATGATATTGCCCTGCGCGAAATAGCCCGGGTAAAACGCTGGCCGGCACAATGCATCACCTATAAATACGGCGCAGGCCAGATGATGCAATGGCGGGCCGAGTGGAGTAAAAAGCCGGGCCGCAAGTTTGCCCTCCGCGAATTTCACAACCGTATTTTAGATCATGGTTCACTGCCATTGTTTATGGTGAAGGAAAATGTGTTTAGGAATTAGCCCAACATTACAGCGTCTGCAGGATATATTGTAAAAGCCTTTCTGCCGGTGCTTCTGCCGCATTTTACGATATTATATTTTAAACCGATACTTTATCCGCAGCAGCATGGATTTAAAGGCGCCTACCTGTGGTAATGGATAGTTGAGCTGTTTAGCCAGGCGACCAACACTGGCCGCTATTTGCCGCCTCCCGGCCATGCCGATCACTTCCTGCCCGGCGTGTTCATCGGCCTTTAATACCTGTCCGGATGCCGGGTTTTTATTAAATGAACTATTCGCTTTCGCGGATGTGCCGGCAACAGTGGCCCGTTTTAAGATCTCCGAATTTTCAATGCCCAGGAACGCGGCTATTTGCATGGTGATCTTTCCCGGATCAAGGCAAAGCTCCTCGTAACGCACCAGCAAATAGCGGCTATCGTTTAATTTGGCCTGCTGAATGGCGATGTTGTATGACGTTTTCAAATCGCGTAAAGCGCCGGTCAGGCTAATGGTAGGTTCCATGGTTTTACGTGAGGCCATAGTAGCAACCGGTTCGCGTATCACCTGTATCATTTTTGCCTGTGGCATTTCCTGCCATATCCGGGTTAAGAAACGTTCGTTGGTTGGTGTTTTATCTACCCAGTAATTTGCCCCTGGCCCATCCGTACACGATGCGTAAGCGAGCACAATAGCGGTATGCGGCCATTGTGTGCCGGGCGTATGCTTAACCATCTGCCACCAGGCCATTACATAGCGTGCAAAATCAATATAAGGAGAGCCATCCCCGGTACTGCGCCCCAGCAGCCAGTAGGGTGGCTGATTAATAGGATTAGCCAGCCGGCGCAGCCATTCGGTACCCAGGCACAAGGCCCATTCGTTTTCGGGCAGATATTTAAGTTTCGCTTCCTGATTGGTGTAAAAAGTGCCTTCGGATGGTAAAACAGAAAGCTGCGGGTGCCCGTCCAGCAAATCCCTCACCAGTGTAGTGCCGCTGCGATGCACTCCGCAAATAAAAACGGGGCTTTGCGCTAATTGTAATCCGTGGCTTATCTGTTCACTGGTCAATGGCATTGGCCCCATCTGCTCTGCCGCCAACCATACCAACTTTGACCACGCGGATGCCGCCCTTAATATGCTGGCATCCGGACGCTGCTCTAACCTCTTTGCGGGGAGCAGGGCGTCAAGACGCTGTTCGGCTTCAATAATTTGTGGCAACATGCTGGGATCCGTCAGGCAAAAGAAACTTCTTTATTACCTAATACCGCAAAAAATTGACAAGGGTTGTGTGCTGCTTACGATTTTGCCAATTTGCTAAACCGCAAATAGCTGCCCCATATCCCTAAAAGCTTTAAACTCCAGCGCGTTGCCCGATGGGTCTAAAAAGAACATCGTAGCCTGCTCGCCGGGTTTACCTTTAAAACGGATGCCGGGTTCAATCACAAATAGAATGTTCAGCGCTTTTAGCTTGGTTTCCAGCTCGTGCCATAATTCCCAGGTAAGCACCACGCCGTAATGTGGGATAGGCACATCATGCCCGTCAACCGGATTGTGGTGATGCGCGGGGGCATTAGCGGGTCGTGGTTGATAATGCACCACCAACTGGTGTCCGTACAGGTTAAAATCTGTCCAGTGTGTATCGCTCCGGCCTTCGCTGCAGCCCAGTACCTCGCGGTAAAACCGTCGCGATTCTTCCAGATCGTAAACCGGGATAGCAATGTGGAATGGCGTAAGTGGGTTCATGATGTATATGAATTTTACAGATTTTTTAATTGTTTAATAATAGCGATCATATCCTCGTTGCCCAAGCCTGCTGCTTCTGCCTGCTGATAGGTGTTTAGTACAGCCGCGCCGGCGGGTAAGTGCAGGCCCTGCTGTTGTGCCAGGCGCAGGTCTTTAGCCAGATGCTTCAGTGCAAATGCCGCTTTATAATTATCCGCCAAAATAGCTGCCGATTTTAGTTTGGTGATACCGCTGCCCACCGCGCCGTTGTTTACAATATCCAGGAATTGTTCGGTAGCGATACCATTCTGCCTGGCAAATAATATGGCCTCGGTAAAGCCCTGTACGGTGATAGCCAAAAACAGGTTAATAGCCAGCTTAGCATTATTACCCGCGCCGTTATCCCCCAACAGCATTGATGCTTTACCTAAAGCATTGAAAATGGGTTGCGCGCGGTCAAAATCATCCTGCTCGCCACCCGCCATAATAATCAGCTGGGCATCTTCGGCAGGCTTAACACTGCCCGATACCGGTGCATCCAGGTAGCCGATGCCTTTATCTTTACACAACCCTGCCAGTATTTTTGTGGTTTCGGGCGATACGGTGCTCATATCTATCGCCAACAGATCTTTACCCGGATCGGCCGACAGGATCCCATCAGCGCCAGTATAAACTTTGGTTACGGCCGCGTCGTCTGATAGCATGGTAATGATAACGTCTGAACCGGCTACCAATTCTGCCGGGCTATGGGCTATGCTTGTACCTATCTGCTGCTGCAAAGCCTCGGCTTTTGCTATAGTACGATTATAAACCGTAACCGCGAAACCTGCTTTTACCAAATTCTTCACCATCGGTACCCCCATGTTACCTATCCCGATCCATCCTATATTAATGTTATTCATCGTTTAAATTTTATACTTTTAAATTCGTTTATAAACCAGCATCCCGGCAAGGATACCCGTTTCAAAACATAACCAATTATGCGCCTATCAAACTTATTCCATTGCGGCCGTTTATCCAAACACAGTACTGTAACTGTTACAATTAATACCTGCAAAACGCTTTTTGCCGCTGTTGTTTTGGTGCTTGTTTCGGGCATGGCCGAGGCTAAAGCGGTCGCTTTCCCTATTGTTACCCCGCAAACAAAGGTGAGCATAGTTTACGCCTCTGATGATAAAAAACTGGATTCGATAGCTGCCCATTTACTGGCGCAGGATATTAAACGGGTGTCGGGATATTTGCCCGCGGTTTTTTCGGATCTGGCTAAAGCCAGGGGGAATGTCATTATTATCGGCACCATTCAATCTAAATTAATCGCTTCGCTAAATGATAAATACTTTGATCAGCTAAACGGCAAATGGGAATGCTACAGTTTAAAAGTGATAACGCGCCCTTTTAAAAACATCAGCAACGCGCTGATCATTGCCGGCAGCGATGTAAGGGGCGCCGCCTACGGTGTGTTTGATATTTCGGCCCGTATAGGCGTTACGCCCTGGTATTGGTGGGCGGATGCAAATCCCGAATTAAAGAAAACGATCTCATTAAATATTGATACTTATACATCTGAACCGCCATCGGTAAAGTTCCGCGGGATTTTTATTAACGACGAGGATTGGGGCCTGCAACCCTGGGCCGCCAAAACACTGGAACCAGAAACCGGGGATATCGGCCCAAAAACCTACGCCAAAGTATTTGAATTATTGCTGCGCCTGAAAGCCAATTTAATATGGCCGGCCATGCACCCCAGCACCAAAGCTTTTTATCATTACCCCGGCAACATCAAAGTGGCCGAGGATTACCAGATCGTTATCGGCTCATCGCATGCCGAACCTATGCTGCGTAATAATGTGAGCGAGTGGAACGAGAAAACCATGGGCGCATTTAACTATATCACCAACCAGCAAAAGGTGGACGAGTACTGGGAATCGCGCGTGAAAGAGAGCAGTCATATTAACGGACAATATACCATTGGCATGCGCGGTGTGCATGATAGCGGCATTGAAGGTGTAAAAACCATTAAGGAAACCGTGCCACTGGTGGAGCGCATCTTCGGCAATCAGCGCGAGATGCTGAAAAAATATGTAAACCCCGATATTACCAAAGTGCCGCAGGTTTTTACCGCCTATAAAGAAGTTTTGGACGTTTACGATGGCGGGCTAAAATTACCAGATGATGTTACCCTGGTTTGGCCTGATGATAATTACGGCTATATCCAGCGACTGAACGATCAGAAAGAAAGCCTGCGGCCTGGTGGGGCGGGCGTGTATTACCATGCATCGTACTGGGGCCGCCCGCACGATTATATATGGCTGAGCACAACCAGTCCGGGTTTAATGCGCGAGGAAATGACCAAGGCTTATGATATGCAGGCCCGCAATTTATGGGTGCTTAACGTAGGCGACATTAAACCGGCCGAATACAATATCCAACTATTTATGGATATGGCCTATCGTATCCAACCGTTTAATGATAGCAATTACCCTAAGACCCACTTGAAGAACTGGATAGTTGATAATTTGGGCAGCAAAGGCGCCGCCGAAACCGCCGATGTAATATGGAAATACTACCAGCTGGCTTTTGAGCGCAAGCCCGAGTTTATGGGCTGGAGCCAAACCGAACCCACAACGCAGGTAAAATATACCGCTTATAATCATGATAACTATAACGACCAGGCCCAGCAGCGTATTGATGCTTATAACAAGCTGGAGCAATCAGTCAAAGCTTTAAGGTCAACCATTGCTAAGGACAAGCAAGATTGCTTTTATCAATTGGTTTATTACCCGGTAGTGGCTTCGTCGCAGATGAACAAGAAGTTTCTGTATCGCGATAAGGCTTATTTATACGCACAACAAGGCCGCTTAAGTGCGCTTAACTATGCCGGTTTATCCAAAGATGCTTATAACCAAATCGTCAAAGAAACCAGATATTACAATACGGAACTATCATCAGGCAAATGGGCCAATATCATGTCTATGAGCCCCCGTAACCTGCCGGTTTACCAGTTACCTGAGTTAAAATACGAGCCGACTAAGCAGTCGGCAACCTGGCGGGCCTTACCTGAAGGCGCTGAAACCGATGCAAAACCGGCATTACCCGCGTTTAACCAGGCATCAGCACAAAAGCATTTTATCGATGTGTTTTTATCGAAGGATACTACTGTTAATTATACCGTTAAAACATCGGCAGATTGGATCAAAGTTTCGGCAGTAGCAGGCGCGCTTTCGCCGAAAGGAAATAACAGCCAGCACCGTTTATGGGTAGATATGGATTGGGCCAAAACCCCTGCCGGTAATGTATCAGACGGAAGTATTACCATACATAGCGGAAACAAGAGTTTCACTATCGCCGTTAAGGCCAATAAAACGCCGCCCGGATTAAAAGGTTACAATGGCTTTATAGCAAACAACGGCTATATCTCTATTTACGCTAAACACTACCAGGATAATCAAAAGAAAGGCGATAACTATTGGGCAGAAAAAACCGGCTTCGGCACTACTGAACAATCGCTGGAGGCATTGCCTTTAAGCCCGACCTCATCGTATAAAGATAACAGCGATGTGAAGGGCAGGGCATCGGTATCCTATAATTTCTATACCACAAACGCGGCACCTGCCGAAGTTAAAATCTACACTATCCCAACATATCCGCTGAACAAGAACTTTGAAATGCGTTATGCCGTAAGTGTGGATGACGGCCCGGCTACCGTGTTAAACTTTAAAACCGTAGGCCGCAGCGAGGAATGGAAACAAAATGTGCTGAGTAATTCGGCAGTCCGCTCGGTTAAAATCCCATCCTTAAGCGCGGGCAAGCATGTACTGCATATTTATATGATAGACCCGGGCGTGATTTTGGACAGGATATTAATTGACCTTGGCGGATTGAAACCTTTTTATGGGTTGGTGCCGGAAACTAAAACCCCTTAAGCCCCTGAAGGGGGAATAATGTGCAGATGTGCGGATATGCAGATGTGCAAATGCTTTGAATTTGTATATAACTAATGATGAAGATTAATAAATTATTGCTTGCTGCCGGGTTATTCCTGATATCCGGCTTGGCCAATGCGCAGGTAAAAGAAGATGGCTTTAAGCCTATCTTCAACGGTAAAAATCTGGACGGCTGGGAGGGTGATCCCAAATACTGGCATGTGGAAAATGGCGAGATTATTGGCGAGGTTACGCCCGAAACCATCCTGAAAGTAAACACCTTTTTGATATGGAAAGGCGGCCATCCGGCCGATTTTGAACTGAAGGTAAGCTACCGCATCTCGCCTAAAGGAAACAGCGGTGTTAACTACCGCAGCGTTAGAATAGATAGTTTGCCTTATGCCCTTAAAGGTTACCAGGCAGATATTGATGGCAAGGATAAATACAACCTGGGTTATCCACGCTATTCGGGTCAGAATTACGAGGAACGCGGCCGCCAGTTTTTAGCTTTGCGCGGACAGAGATCTGTCATAGAAAACGGCAAGCCTACCGTTATTGATTCAACCGGTACTAAAGAGGAGCTGCTAAAAAGCATCAACTACGATGGCTGGAACGAGCTGCACATTATTGCCAAAGGCAATGTGTTAAAACACTATTTAAACGGCAAACTGATGAGTGAAGTAACCGATAACGATGCTGCCAACCGCAAAATGGATGGCCTGATAGGCGTACAGGTACACGTTGGCCCGCCGATGAAAATTGAATACAAGGATTTTAGGTTAAAAACGCTTTAACAAAAAGGGCGACTTTACTCCGCTGTATATCTATCGCCGTTCGTCAAAATGACATAAGGGTTTTATATCGAACTAACGTTACAAACCCTTCACAAACTCCCCCATCGCCGCACCAGGATTTTCCTGCCGCATAAAATTCTCGCCGATTAAAAAGCCGTTAAAGCCGGCGGTTTTTAAGCGCTTAATGGTTTCCGTATCGCTAATGGCGCTTTCGGATACTTTCATAAATTCGGCGGGGATATGTTGCGCCAGCTGGAACGATGTTTCTACCGATACGGTAAAATCGGCCAGGTTGCGGTTATTTACGCCAATGGCATCTACATTAGGGTTAATACTGCGCTGCAGTTCTTCCAGGTTATGCACTTCTAACAACACATTTAAGCCCAGGCTTTTGGCTAATGCGCCTAAAATTTGGATCTCGGCCGGGTTTAGGATGGCGGCGATCAGCAAAATAATATCCGCGCCCCAGGCTTTGGCTTCCAGCACCTGGTATTCATCTATCATAAAATCCTTGCGCAGCAACGGTACGGTATTTACCCGGCGAGCGGCGATCAGATCAGCCGGCTTGCCCATAAAAAAATCCGTATCCGTCAGCACCGATATGGCGGATGCACCCGCGGCAGCGTAGCCGGTGGTTACATCCTCTACCGTTACTTTATCATTAATGATCCCTTTTGAGGGCGAACGCCTTTTAAACTCAGCAATAATGCCGGTCCGCGCCGGGTCAAGTAAAAACTCTCGGAAGGAATACGGTTGCCTGTTAAAAAATTCGGCGCTTTCCAGTTGGGCAATGCTTACCTGTTGTTTAGCCAGTGCTATTTCTTCTTTTTTACGGAATACTATTTTATCGAGGATATTACCCCCCTGCCCCCTAAAGGGGGTGTTTATTTCGGATTTCGGATTTTCCATTTCGGATTTACTCACTGTATTAATTCATCGCACATCTGCATATACGCACATCTGCACATTAACTCCCCCTTTAGGGGGTCGGGGGGTTCAACCAATTCATCATCATCTCTTTGCCAAACTCGGTCAAAACCGACTCCGGGTGGAACTGCACGCCGCGCACATCGTATTCCTTGTGGCGCAAAGCCATAATGGAATTATCGGCCTCATCAATAGCGGTTACTTCAAGGCTTTCCGGGAAACCATCGCGCGATACTACCCAGCTATGGTAGCGGCCTACTTTAATGGTATCGGGCAAACCGGCAAACAGGCGTTCGCTGCTATCGGTTACCTTAATAGGCGTAGCAATGCCGTGCATGGGGCGACTCAGATTATACAGGTTGCCGCCAAACACTTCGGCAATAGCCTGCTGGCCTAAACACACACCGAAGATGCTTTTAGTCGGCGCGTAGGTTTTGATCACATCCAGCAACAACCCTGCTTCGGATGGGATCCCCGGCCCCGGTGACAGGATGATACGGTCATACGCGTCTACATCCGCAATAGCGAACTGATCGTTACGCCATACCTCGCATTCCAGGCCAATCTCGTTTACCAAATGCACCAGGTTATAGGTGAAAGAATCGTAATTGTCTATGATTAGGATAGTCGAGCCCCCCTGCCCCTTAAAGGGGGAGTTAGAAGAGCCTTTTGTATTTTCTGTTTGTGTCATTTCTTGTTTCAAATATATATTCTGTTCCCCCTTTAGGGGGTTAGGGGGCTTTATAGCTCCGTCGCCATTTCCAGCGCTTTCCTTAACGCCGCTATCTTATTATCCACTTCTTTCAACTCACTTTCCGCTATTGAATCGGCTACTATACCGGCACCTGCCTGGTAGTGCAAAGTATTGTTCTTGCTCAGGAATGATCGGATCATGATGGCGTGGTTAAAATCGCCGTTAAAGCCCAGGTAGCCGATGGCGCCGCTATAAAAGCTGCGTTTAATATTTTCGTTGGCATCAATAATTTCCATAGCGCGGTATTTTGGCGCGCCGCTCAGGGTGCCGGCCGGATAGGTATCCGCCACTACTTTAAACGATGATACGCCGGGGCGCAGCGTGCCGCTTACGTGCGATACCAGGTGGATGAGGTGCGAGTAATACTGTACTTCCTTAAACGCCTTCACTTCTACCTGTGTGCAATGGCGGCTCAGATCATTACGGGCCAGATCGACCAGCATCACGTGTTCGGCCGATTCCTTAGGGTCGGCTTCCAGCTGGCGGGCTATTTCGGCATCCTTTTCATCATCGCCGCTACGCTTAAAGGTACCGGCAATAGGGAAGATACTGGCCACACGGTTTTTCACGGTGATCTGTGCCTCGGGCGATGAGCCGAAGATGCGGAAATCGCCAAAATCAAAATAGAACAAATACGGCGAGGGGTTGATAGACCGCAAAGCCCGGTAAACATTAAACTCATCGCCGCTGAACTGCTGCGAAAACGCCCTCGACGGAACGATCTGGAATACATCGCCACGGTAAATGTGCTGCTTCATCTTCTCCACAATGTCCATAAAGCCCTGGTTGGTGAGGTTGCTTTGCTCGGCGCCGCTGGTTTGAAAATGGTATTCGGGGAAGTTTTTGTTTTTGATGAGATAAGCGATCTTCTCTAAGCCCCCGGTGCCTTGCACATCGCCGGTTTGGTTTTCGAAGATATAAAGCTCGTTTTTAAAGTGATCTATAGCGATGATGTAGCGATAGATATGGTACTGCATCTCGGGGATGCGGCGGGTATCATCGTCGGACTTTTTGAGTTTAATGGTTTCAAAATGCTCCACCGCCTCGTGCGTAAAATAGCCGAACAATCCGTTCGATATGATCTTCAATTTACTATCCGTGGTTTCAAAAGCCGCCAGGAAGGTATCTATCTTATCCAGCAGTTCGAACCCGCCGGGCTTGTGGCTCTCTTTTGTACCATCGGGATATTTGATATCCAATTGCCCGGCCGTCAGACTCAAACCGCCGATGGGGTCGCAGCAAACGTAGCTCATGCTGTTCTCGCGGCTGTGATAGTCCGAGCTTTCCAGCAGCAGCGAGTTGGGGAACACATCGCGCAGGCGCAGGTAAATGCTTACCGGCGTGGTGGTATCGGCTAATAGTTTAGTATGCGTGGTGTTAATTTTTATTTTTTTCATCTGTTATATGTATAGGCCTAAAACGAAAAAACCCGGCGATGGTGCGCCGGGTTCTCAAATAGGTTTATAATCGCTTAGTTATTCAGATCACAAAATTGCCGGCTGCCAAAGTATTTTGGTGCCACCAGCTAAATTTATGGTTGATTTGGATCATTGGGTAGCAAAAATATAAATAAATATTAATCTGCAAACTTTTTCTGAAAAATAATTATCAGTGGGTCATGCCCAATAAACCCCTGTGGCTTTGCAGTATAGCTACCACTATTACCACAACGGCCAGGATATAGAATATGGCAATTGCCTTGTGCTTGGCTTCGGGTGTGGTGGCTTTTTTAGACCGGCTATGGCCGATAGTGATCAGCAATATGGCAACCAGCATCATCACCAGGTGCTCTACTGTCCAGTAACGCAGTTCGGCGTTTTTCATGGTGCTGCCGGCAAACTGCACCAGCGGGCTCAGGAAATACAGTACCAAACCTATCAGCAATTGGGTATGTGCCGATATCAGGGCAAACAGGTTCATTTTGCGGTTGCCGTCAGTGTATGGCTTTTTACCCAGCCAGCCTACTATTGATTGTATAATAGCTATCAGTATCAGCGCCAATACGATGTACCTGAAGCCCGAATGGAAATTTTTGAAGAAACTATACATACCTTGTTTTTTGACCAAATATATTAATAAATGTGATTGGAAACACCCCCTGTTGATCTATTACACATTTAGTCCCACAGCACATGCCAGCAACAACCCTTTGCGGCAGAAGAGCAAGGTGTTATAGCATCTGCAAACAAAATTGGGTTAACATGGGTTAACACAATTCAGGGCATTTTATGACATAAAATGCTGATAATAAACAACTTAAGTTGTTTTGCTCCTCAAAAAGTGTTAACCCTGAAAAATGAGGTCTGCGCACTTTAAGGAGCCTGGTGCGGCAGCCTGTGCGTTGGAAAGGAGGGGTTTGTCATTATTAATTAAAAGCAAGTCATGCCGAACTTGTTTCGGCACCCCATAAGCAGAGGGGTTGTGCTATCATTCAACGGCAGTCTGCTCTTAGCCGCAGGGGCCAAGATACTTTTGGCTTGGGCCCAAAAGTATCCAAAAACCCAAGTCAAAAAAATGCTTCCGCCCGCCCTGCCGTGGCAACTTCTCGCCGGAGGCGGTTGCCACGGGCATTCCCGCCAGCGCGGGCCCGCTTTTTTGACAGGCCGGCCCTCTTTTAGGAGCCTCACCCTACCCTCTCCAGGGGAGAGGGTTCCAAAATGCTGCTGCAACGCCTCACCACCACGTCATTGCGAGGTACGAAGCAATCCTCGGTAAGTAGGGCCAGTTTGTGGGTCGAAGGATAAGTGGCAGGCTATGCAAAGGAACCACAAGAGAGACCCTTGCGGTAGTGGAGAGAATTAGGTATGGTAAATTAATACGACATTAACTTATTTGTCATTTCTTGTCCGTCTTTTGAATTTTAGGTTTATTGGTTATCAGTGCTTTTGGTTTTCTTGCTGTGTCTAAGAGAGATTGACTTTTTGGGGTATTTATTATTTTAATCAATGTGTCTAAATGTTCAATTTTAATAGGCCCATCAACTTTAATGATTGGCATCTTCTGATGATTAAAAAGCAATGATCCACAAAAGATGACAACAAGTATTCCGGTGAACCAATTTGCTATTCGAAAAGTGGTAAAGGCTTGAATTAGATTGCCGGCTTTTATGTCATTTAACTCGGTATTTCTATGAAGTCCAAAAAGCATATCCCTCACTATTTCTGAATAGAATTTTGTCAATGATTTGCCACGGAAAATTTGGACGTTTTTTGCGGCGGGACTACTATATAAATATTTTTTAACGTTATAGTTTTTTAAAGCATTTACGATAGTCAAAAAATAGAATACAAAAGACAATAGTAGAAACGTCATTAATATTATTTTTAGCCAAGTAGGGAGGGCATCCAGTTTGTCAATCAATATAGGTACGAAAAGACTTAGTAAAGAGAAAATCAATCCTGTTTGCCCAATAAACTGCGCGGTTTTGGTTTCTATTAAATTGAGTCTATTATCTTCTTGCTCTAACAGTGATTTAAGATAATTCATATGCGCTTCAACCTTGTTCAAATTGCGATTGTCAAGGTAAGCGGTTACCTCTGCAGGCACTATTGGAGTTTCAAAGTTGCCGTTGGATATCCCCAGGTATTTAAACAATTGCGAAAATTTCATTTGGTCAAAAAATTAACTATCGCATCAGAAATGAGCAAACCGGTTTCATATTCTATCCACGCCCATTGACCGTTGGGATTTATCTCCAAAAAGATATATTCTCCGTTAGGAGTTTTAATCATATCAATGGCGCCAAAAAATAGGCCTAAATCTTTTACCAATTTAACACACATTGCTGCTATTTCGGATGGGATTTCTGCAATCTTAAAAGGGGCGTGCTTTTTTCGCCAATCAATCTGTGTTTCAGGGTTAGATTGTGAATCGACGACGGCTGTAAATACCTGATCGTTTACTACGGTTATACGTAATTCACAGTCTTTTGGGATATTCTCCTGATAAAGGCATGGTGTTAACTCAAATTGATCAAGATTATCTATCAAATCATTTGGCAACTTATTAGTGTAAATAAATTTAACCTGGTCTTCATATAATAATCTTGTTTGACTAAGAGGCTTTATAACAACATTTTGGCGACATTCTTGAAAAAAATTGACAAGCACCTCTTTAGAGTTGGTTATTAGTGTCCTGGGAATTGCAAGCCCTATCTTTTGAGCGGTTTTCAGCTGAAATAATTTATATTCTGCCTTGTAAACTGAGAACGGGTCACTAAGCCATTTGGCATCGAGTATGGCAAATAAACCTTTAATGAATGCATCCGTCTCGCCAATTAAGTATCTTTTTTCATGAGGTGATACATCCGGCAAATCGGGCATTTTAGTACGTCTAAACCATACGGATTTATAGTTGTCTTGACCCAGAAAGTCAAATGACATTTCTTGATGAAAGCTAAATCGATAATTTTGCTCGAAAATATCCTCGCAATTTAATCGCCGGTAAGGAATATTTCTCGCATTCAATTTTTCAATTAAAAAGTCTGCGGTAAAATCATCTTTATGGGTAATGATGAGTATCATCCGTTTACATCACTATCTGATCCTTCAATCATTTGACGAGTATTGGTCATTGTAATTAAATCCGAAATCTCCAAAAGAGGGGGGGCATCGCTATCGCTAATTTCTTGGCGGGTAAAAGTTCGGGTTTCTGTTTCCATAAGTATGTCAAAATCATCCCTATCAGAGTCTGACGGTGCTCCTGGAGCTTTAACAGTCGTATTAGTATAGGTCGCTTTGGTTGATACGGCAGGCTTGCCAGTATCTTTTCTAATATTTAAATTTAATTTATAGTCATATTCTAAATAATTAAAATCCAATTCGTCGGCAGTGCACGTTTCGATAAATTCAAATATTAAGGGCCTCATGTAATAATGCGTTCAATTGCAGTATAAAGATAGGAGTTTGATTACATATTATATGATAGTCCAAAGCCTAAAGATTTATTAAACGTTCCTCCCCACCATAGGTGTGCACGTACCATGTGTGCCTTTTACATAACACCCCTATGCTACGCATGCACCCCTCACTCAATCTACTCCCCAGAAGATTGCTTCGCACCTCGCAACAACGCACTGCCCCCACCCCAAATCCCATAGGCCAGCCTGCCTAAAAAACGCGCTTTTAATATCCGGGTACCCGTTATTGTTGTAACAAATGTATGATATAAAGCCCCCGGGGCTACGGCGAGCGTAAAAAACAATATTTTAGTACAAAAAACCCCAAACAAATGAAGAAACTATTACTTTTTTGTTTTGCCTTATTAATTGTGCATTTATCCAAAGCCCAGCAAACCTACCCGGTAAATGGCGCTTGGGATATCCGTCCGGGGCAATACGCATTCACCAACGCTACTATAGTAGTCAGCGCTGATCAAACCATTACCGGCGGTACCCTGCTGGTAAAAGACCGTGTTATTGAAGCCGTTGGCGCGGGCGTCGCCATCCCGAAAGGCTATGTGGTGGTCGACTTGAAAGGTAAATTTATCTACCCTTCGCTGGTCGACGCGTTTACCACCTACGGTACTCCCGATGCCGCAAGAGCGCAATTTGGCGCTGGCGGTGCAGGTGGCTTCGCTGCCGGCATCCGTACATCGGTAATGGCATCAACCAAACCCGGCGCTTTTGGCTGGAACGAGGCCATTAAACCCGAAATGAATGTAAAAGCCATCTTCCATGCCGATGCTACCAAAGCTGCCGATATGAAAAAGTATGGTTTCGGCGCCGTGCAGGCCATCATCCGCGATGGTATTGCCCGTGGCACCTCATCGGCCGTAACCCTGGGCGATGAGCGCGATAACTTTGTAATGCTGAATGATGTTTCCGCCGCGCATTACTCTTTTAGCAAGGGTACCGCTGCCACTAATTATCCGTCATCGTTAATGGGCAGCGTAGCTTTATTACGCCAAAGCTATTATGATGCCGCCTGGTACAAAAACCAAAAAGAAGAGTACAATATCTCCTTAGATGAGTTTAACAAGACCCAAAGCCTGCCGCAGGTATTTGAAGTTGGCGATGTAGCCAGCGTACTGCGCGCCGCCAAAATTGGCAACGAGTTTGGTAAAAAATACATCTACAAAACCGATGGTAAAGAGTACCAGCGTATAGACGCCATGAAGGCGCTGAACAGCACTTTTATTATCCCGGTAACTTTCCCGGCCCCCTATGATATTGAAGATCCGTTGGATGCCCGCAGCATCAGCTTTGAGCAGCTGAAAGACTGGGAGCTGGCCCCAACCAACCCTGCCGCGCTGGAAAAAGCAGGCATTAAATTCGCCATCACCTCGTTTGGCGTAGCCAGTCCGCGCGATTTTTGGACCAACATCCGCAAAGCGATGGATTATGGTTTAACCGAAAAACAAGCCTTAAACGCTTTAACCACTATCCCGGCCGATATGCTGGGTATTGGCGATAAAGTGGGTACGCTGGCCAAAGGTAAAATGGCCAACTTCCTGATCACATCGGCCGATCTGTTTAAACCGGATGCCGTGATCTACGAAAACTGGGTAGAAGGACGCCAGTTTGTGGTGAGCAAAATGGATGTATCTGATATTAAAGGTAAATTCAGCCTGACCGGCGATGGCTTTGCCAATACTACTTTAACAATAAACGGTACCCCCGGCGCATACACCGCTACTATCGACCGCAGCGGCGCCGACAGCACCCGTGCTACAGGTACCTTTACCCGTGCCGGTGATATTGTAACCCTTTATTTTGATTTGCAAAGCAAGCCAAAAGGCACTATCCGTTTGTCGGGTTATATTACGGCTACCTCGCCTTTAACTTTTAAAGGCGAATCTGTAATGCCTGATGGTACTACCGGCAGGTGGACGGCTACTTATACCGGCCCTGCACCAGCAGGCGGCGGTTTTGGTGGTCGCGGTGGTTTTGCGGGCGGTAACCGTGGCGGCGCTCCGGGCGCGGCACCAGGCGCTCCGGCAGCTGATGCACCTAAACCAAACTTAACCGTTGGCCCGGTAATCTATCCGTTTGTTGCTTACGGCAATGCCGAAGTTCCAAAAGCCGAAACTACCCTGTTTAAAAACGCTACCGTTTGGACCAACGAAAAAGAAGGGATCCTGAAAAATACCGACGTGCTGATTGAGAACGGTAAAATTAAAGCTATCGGTAAAAACCTGACAGCCCCTGCAGGCGCTAAAACGGTTGATGCTACCAACAAGCATATTACAGCAGGTATAGTTGACGAGCACTCGCATATTGCCGCTACCGGTGGCATTAACGAAGGTTCGCAAGCGGTTACTGCCGAGGTAAGGATAGGCGATGTAATTGATCCCGAAGATATCAACATTTACCGCCAGCTGGCCGGTGGGGTTACTACCTCGCACATCCTGCATGGCTCGGCTAACCCAATTGGCGGCCAAACCCAGCTGATGAAACACCGCTGGGGCGTATTGCCCGAGGAACTGAAATTTGAAGGCAGCGATGGCTTTATCAAATTTGCTTTGGGCGAAAACGTGAAAGGCAGTAACAATAACGGCATTAACACCAACCCGCGTTTCCCGCAAACACGTATGGGTGTTGAAGAGGTTTATATAGATGAGTTTACCCGCGCTAAGGAATACCTGGCCGCTAAAGCAGTTAAAGGCGCCAACGTGCGTAAGGATTTGGAACTGGAAGCCATTGGCGAGATCCTGAACAACAAACGTTTCATCACCTGTCACTCTTATGTACAGTCGGAGATTAACATGCTCATCCATGTGTCCGATTCGATGGGCTTCCATATCAACACCTTCACCCACATTTTAGAGGGTTATAAAGTGGCTGATAAAATGAAGGCGCATAACATTGCCGGTTCAACCTTTAGCGATTGGTGGGCTTACAAAAATGAGGTGGCCGAAGCTATCCCATACAATGGTAAGCTGATGCACGAAGTAGGTTTAGTTACCGGCTTTAACTCGGATGATGAGGAAATGGCCCGTCGCTTAAACCAGGAAGCCGGTAAAGCGGTAACCTACGGTAAAATGAGCGAAGAGGACGCCTTGAAGCTGGTTACCCTAAACCCTGCAAAAATGCTGCATGTGGATAACAAAATTGGCAGTATTAAAGTCGGCAAAGATGCCGACGTAGTGGTATGGTCGGCCGATCCGCTTTCGATTTACGCCGTGTGCGAAAAAACTTATGTGGACGGTATCCCTTACTGGGACCTGTCGAAAGATGCCGAAAATCAAAAAGCCATGAAAACCGAAACCGGTCGCATCATTCAAAAAATGATTGAGGCTAAAAGCGGTGGCGCAGCAGTACAAAGAGGTGCCGGTAATGCAGGTCGCCGCCCGCGTTACGAGTGCGAAACTTTGGAAGAAGACAACTTTGTAATAGCTGATGATGCTTATGTGCAGGATGCGAAAGAGCGCGCGGCACAGCATGCAGCACAACGTACCCAAAACAAATAATCCTTAATTGAAGATCAACATGAAAAGAACCATATTAAGTTTAGGAGGATTATTGCTTGGCACAGTCCTCACCTACGCGCAGGCCAACATATCGCCTGCCAAGCCGCAAGGCAAACCTGTTGTTATTACCGGTGCAACTATCCACGTGGGTAACGGGCAGGTGATCAATAACGGTTATATCGCTTTTAATAAAGGTAAAATTACCGCCATTGGCGAAGGCGCGGCCCCGGCCATATCGGGTGCCGATGTGATTGATGCTAAAGGCAAACAAGTATATCCCGGCTTTATTTGCCCGGTTACCACTTTAGGTTTGGTAGAGATTGAAGAAGGCGCCCGCGGCACGGTTGACGAAGCCGAAACAGGCGACCTGAACCCGCACGTACGCTCACTGATCGCTTATAACACCGATTCGAAAGTGATCCCTACCGTGCGTTCAAATGGTATTTTACTGGCCCAGCCAACCCCGCAAAGCGGTTTAATTTCAGGCGAATCATCGGTAGTACAACTGGATGCCTGGAACTGGGAAGACGCGGCCTATAAAAAGGATATCGCTATCCACTTAACCTGGCCAAGCAGCGGCGGTGGTCGCCGTGGTTTTGGTGGGGGCCGCCGTGGTTTGGTTGCAGCGCCGGGCGCCGTACAGGAAACCCCTGCCGAGCGTGCCCAAAAAGCGCTGGATGCCATTACCAACCTGTTTGCCCAGGCTAAAGCTTATTCAGAAATTGCAAAACCCGAAGTAACCAACCTAAGGTTTGGCGCCATGAAAGGCTTATTCGACGGTACCAAGAAACTATTTGTAAACGCCGATGGCGCGAAAGAGATCGTTCAGGCGGTTAATTTTGCCAAATCGTTCGGGATCCAACTGGTTATTGTCGGCGGAAAGCAATCGTACCTGGTTACGGATGTATTAAAGGAAAACAATGTTCCGGTGATCATCCGCGAAACACAAACCGTACCTGAAAGGGACGAGGACGACGTTTACCTGCCCTACAAATTACCGCACCTGCTGCAGGATGCCGGCGTACTGTACGGCTTAACCGGTGTTGCTTTCTGGCGTCAGCGTAACCTGCCTTTCGAGGCTGGTCAGGCGGTTAGCTATGGCTTAAGCAAAGAGCAGGCCTTGTCTATGATCACCATCAACAACGCCAAAATATTAGGTATCGATAAAACTACCGGCACGCTGGAAACCGGAAAGGATGCCAACCTGTTCATCTCCGGCGGCGACGCTTTGGATATGATCACCATTGATGTGCAGAAAGCCTTTATCCAGGGCCGCGATATCAACCTGGATAATTTACACAAGCAGCTTTACCGCAAGTTTGCCGGTAAATACGGTTTCGAGCCGAAGTTATAAGAAACAATAATTGTGATTTTTTTAAAAGCGTCCCGATGGAAATCGGGGCGCTTTTTGCTTTGTACAATCAACGCAATCGCTCGGCTCCAGCCGGGTGATCACTATCAACCGGCCTCTGGCCGTCACCATATAATTATTCTATTTATTAACAGCGGCCGGAGGCCGGGAAATAATCGTCACTCGGCTGGAGCCGAGCGACTGCTTCCGGTTCCCTCCCTTGGGAAGGGTGCGGCTGACTGTGCGGTGGCAGGGAGGGGTTTATTATGCTTGATGAAACCCCTCCCTACACCCTCCCGATGGGAGGGAATCGCACAATCCCACGCTTTTTCTAATCTTCCGAACAGCAATGGGCTGGAGCCGAGCGACTGCAAGGAAGCTTCAGCGCAAATTTCACTCATAAATACCCTACCATTTCAGTCGTATTTAAATAAGCCTTATATTAGCGCCCACACAATTCCCATGGCTAACAACTATCAGCGCATCATTATTAAAATAGGGTCAAACGTGCTTACACAAAGCAATGGTTTGCCCGATGTGGCCCGCATTAGTCATTTGGTAGACCAGGTTGCCGATATTAAAAAACAAGGCAAGGAGGTGATCCTGGTGTCGTCAGGAGCGGTGGCTTCGGGGCGCAGCCTGATCAATATTGATGAGCGGGTGAACAGTGTGGCGGCGCGGCAGCTGCTGGCCTCTATAGGGCAGGTAAAGCTGATCAATACTTATGCGCATTTGTTTGAGGCTTACCAAATGCTTTGCTCGCAGGTGCTGGTCACCAAAGAGGATTTTCGCGACAGGATGCACTATCTCAATATGAAAAACTGCCTGGAGATATTGCTGCAGCATGGCGTGGTACCGGTGGTGAATGAAAACGACGTGGTATCGGTAACCGAACTGATGTTTACCGATAACGACGAACTGGCCGGACTGATCGCCTCGATGCTGAATGCCCAGGCGCTGATCATCCTGAGCAATGTGGACGGCCTGTACAACGGCGACCCGAAAGTAGCAGGTAATAAAGTGATCGAGGAAATTGACGGGTCGGCTACTAACTTTGCATCGTTTGTGAGCTCGTCGCGCTCATCCTTCGGGCGGGGAGGTATGCTCACCAAAAGCAATATGGCGCAAAAGGTAGCCCAGTTAGGGATTGCCGTGCATATTGCCAACGGAACTAAAGACCATATCCTGACCGACGTTTTATCCGAAAAGGTTACCCATACCAAATTCATCCCCAGCAAAAACACTTCGGGTAAAAAGAAATGGATAGCCCATTCGCAAAACTTTGCAAAAGGCGTGGTGGAAGTAAATGAAGGGGCCAAAGCGGTGCTTACATCCAGCAAGGCCACCAGTTTGCTGCCGGTGGGCGTGGTAGCTATTAAAGCCGATTTCCAAAAAGGCGATATTATTAAGCTGGTGGACCATGCCGGCAAACAAATAGGCCTGGGTATAGCCGAATACGGATCGGACAAAGCCCGCGAACGCATCGGGCAAAAGAAGCAGCGCCCGCTGGTGCATTATGATTATCTTTATTTAAACGTGTAATGAGCTATCAATCCTATTTCATACAAGCACAAAAGGCAGGCCGGGATCTATCAGGCCTGGATAAAGGCCTGATCGACCAGGTACTGACCGATCTGGCAGACGCGGCCATTGCCCATACCGATATCCTATTAGCCGAAAACCAAAAGGACCTGGACCGCATGGATCCAACCGATCCTAAATACGACCGCCTGAAATTAAGTCCCCAGCGGATAGCCGATATCGCGGCCGAGATGCGCAACGTAGCCCAATTGGATAACCCAATTGGCGAATTACTCTCCGAAAAAACTATGCCGAATGGCTTGCATATTTCTAAGATCCGTGTCCCGCTGGGCGTGGTGGGTGTAATTTACGAAGCCAGGCCTAATGTTACTTTCGATGTATTTTCGCTTTGCTTTAAAACAGGCAATGTGGCGGTGCTAAAAGGCGGCAGCGATGCGGAGTACTCTAACAAAGCCATTATTGAGGTGATCCATAGCGTGCTGGCCAAACATCATATCAACCCCGATGCCGCTACCCTGCTGCCTGCCGAACGCGAAGCTACCGAAGCCCTGCTTAACGCGATAGGTTATGTTGATGTACTGATTCCCCGCGGCAGCCAGGGGCTGATCAATTTTGTGCGGCAAAACAGCAAGGTACCCGTGATAGAAACCGGCGCCGGTATTGTGCATACTTATGCCGATGAAACAGCCGACATCGAAAAATTGCAAGCCATCGTCTTCAACTCCAAAACCCGCAGGCCAAGTGTTTGCAATACGCTTGATTGTTTAATTGTGCATCAGGCCTTATTAGTGAAGCTACCCCAAATAAGCGCGCCATTGGCAGCTAAGGAGGTAGAAATATTTGCGGATATACCCGCTTATGCCGCGCTGGATGGCCATTATCCTGCTAACTTATTACACCCTGCCCTGCCCGAACATTTCGGTACGGAGTTTTTATCCCTGAAAATGGCTATAAAAACAGTAGATAGTTTAAAGGAGGCGCTTGATCATATTGCGCAATACAGCTCCAGGCATAGCGAGGCCATTGTATCTGAGGATGCGCAAAGCATCGAAATCTTTCTGAACTCCGTTGATGCTGCAGCGGTTTATGCCAACGCGTCAACCGCCTTTACCGATGGCGCCCAGTTTGGCCTCGGCGCCGAAATTGGCATCAGCACCCAAAAACTGCACGCACGCGGCCCAATGGGGCTTGCCGAGCTAACCAGTTATAAGTGGGTGGTACGGGGTAATGGACAAATACGTTCGTAATTTTAACCTGCTTTAGGGTATCGCTATCATAGCATATCAAAACAAAAACCTATAGAAACAGCAAAGCCCCTGATGGGCAGGGGCCTTTACTAACCAATTATAAACCTAAATTATGAGAAGAGCTGTTGGGGAAGGGATCGAACCTTCACAGAGTGGTTAGCCCCAAAGGGTTTTCCATAATCTCCGCCACCGGGACAAGGAGGTGTGTCTGCCAAAAATTTCACCACCCAACAGTATGTTTTGCTTAAAGAACGCGCTCCCTTTTTATCGTTTGCTTGATACAAATTTATAGCACTTCATCATTTCTTGCAAATATTTCAACAAAAATATTTTATTTTTATTCAAATTTTAATTAAACTTGTATTTCAATAGCGATATTCAAATTTATGCCTCACAAAAAACCTCAAAATTTAGAAATTGATAATCTGGATATTCAGATTTTATCAATACTGATGAAAAATGCGACTACTCCTTACACGGAAATCGCTAAGGAGTTGATCGTTTCGGGCGGAACCATACACGTGCGTATGAAAAAGTTGGAGGAGATGGGTGTAATAAAAGGAGCAAGCCTGGAAGTAAATCCACAAAAGCTGGGCTACGATATTACAGCGTTTTTGGGGATATTCCTGGAGAAAGGCTCCCAGTATAACGATGCCGTAAAACAGTTACAAGCTGTGCCTGAGATAGTTGAGTTGCACTATACTACCGGTAGCTACAGCATTTTCGCTAAAATTGTATGCCACGACACTAATCATCTGCGCGAAGTACTAAACGAGCAGATACAAAGCGTAAAAGGCATACAACGTACCGAAACCTTTATCTCGCTGGAAGAAAGCATCCGCAGACAGATCAGTTTAGACTAATCAGTCGTCCCATTTCATAAAAACCATGTTATTGCAAATTTTGCAAAAAATGGGGTAATGCATAGGTAATTCATCTATGATATTGTTGCACCGTTAATTGCAAAAGCAGGCTCCTTTTTTATATATACCGGGTTATTTTGCATCGCTGTAATTTGTATTGTAACAAAAATAAGATACAATTCATATCCGTTCTAAATTAAATATTTAGCTTGCAGGATAGGCGCAACAGCCGTTTCATTACCGACCTTTGCTGGTACTTCAACCTCAAAACTAATAAGTTATGAATGTCGAGATCCTTGCCCGTATCCAGTTCGCGTTTACCATTGCCTTTCATTATATCTACCCGCCGCTTAGTATAGGCCTGGGGTTAATTATGGTTATTATGGAAGGCCTTTACCTAAAAACCGGCCTGAAGATCTATGAACGCATGACCCGCTTTTATGTGCGGATATTTGCTTTGATATTTGGTATTGGCGTGGCTACCGGCATTGTAATGGAGTTTGAGTTTGGCACCAACTGGGCGGTTTACTCCAAATATGTGGGCGATGTTTTTGGCAGCGCGCTGGCGGCCGAGGGCATCTTCGCCTTCGCGCTGGAATCGGGTTTTTTAGGGGTATTGCTTTTTGGCTGGAATAAAGTGAAGCCCTGGGTGCATTTTTTAGCTACGCTAATGGTAACGCTGGGGTCCATGTTCTCGGCCATTTGGATAGTGGTAGCCAACTCCTGGCAGCAAACGCCTGCGGGTTATCATATTGTAGGCACCGGGCTGGATGCCCGCGCCCAGATCACCGATTTTTGGGCCATGGTATTTAATCCCTCATCCATGCAACGGATGACGCATGTTTGGCTGGGGGCTTTCCTGTCCGGCGCGTTTTTGGTATTAAGTGTAAGCGCTTATTACCTGCGCAAAAAAAGGCATATCGAGTTTTCGCGCAAATCATTTAAGATCTCGCTGGTTGTAGCAACCGTATGTGCGCTGTTACAACTGGTGGCCGGGCACGAATCGGCCAATGTGGTGGCCAGGTATCAGCCAGCCAAGCTGGCTGCGTTAGAGGGCCATTATGATGGCAGCAAACCTGCCGATATGTACCTGTTTGGCTACGTCGACCAAAAGAACCAGAAAACCCATGGCCTGGCCATTCCCGGCGGGCTAAGCTTTTTAACTAAAGGAGATTTTAAGCAATCCGTAACCGGGTTGAATAATTTTAAACCCGACGACCGCCCCAAAGCCGTAAACTTTGTTTTCCAAACCTATCACCTGATGGTGGCCATCGGTATGTTTATGATCGCCTTAACGCTGTACAGCTGCTTTTTATGGTGGCGCGGTACGCTGTTCGAGAAGAAGTGGCTGATGGTGATCTTCTCGTTCTCGGTTTTGCTGCCGCAGATAGCTAACCAGGTTGGCTGGTACAGCGCCGAAGTTGGCCGGCAGCCCTGGGTGGTTTATGGTTTGCTGCGCACATCAAATGCATTATCGCAGGCGGTAACCGCGGGGAACATTATTTTTTCGCTAATTTTATTTACCTGGGTTTACCTGGTGCTGTTTGGCCTGTTTATTTACGTGCTGAACAAAAAAATAAAACACGGCCCGTACGATGATGAAAATTTAGATCATAGTCCGCGGCATATTGAAATGGCGGATTCGCTGAGTTAGTGATTAGAGATTAGTTAATTAGAGATTAGGCTCAGCATTTGGGAATATACATAAAAATTTCCCGCTTGCGCTCGTTACAAACGAGCGCAAGTTTCATTAGGGTAGCGGGCTAAATTAAACTCCCCTCTTGAGAGGGGGCGTAGTGGGATAGCGCGATAGCGGGGGTGTGTCATTGCACGCGAAAGGACACACCCCTCCACCCCTCTCAAGAGGGGAATCGCACAATCCCCCTCGCTTTTGCATATATTAAGAAACTAAAAAGGGGGCTATATGGCAACATTATTAGGTATCGATTATCAAACCTGGTGGTTCCTGCTGATAGGGGCGGTGTTTACCGGGTACATTATTTTAGATGGATTTGATTTGGGCGCCGGGGCATTGCACCTGTTTTTTAACAAAGAACAAAGCCGCCGCATTGCCCTTAATGCCATTGGCCCGGTTTGGGATGGTAACGAGGTATGGATAGTTATTGGCGGCGGTTCGCTGTTCGCGGGTTTCCCGCTGGTATACGCCTCGCTGCTGTCGGCCTTTTATGTGCCATTTATCTTGTTTTTATTAGGCATAATTTTCCGGGCGATATCTATCGAGTTCCGCAGCAAGGAGCCCATGTTATGGTGGCGCAGGATGTGGGATATCAGCTATACCTGCAGCAGCTCGCTCATCGCTTTTTTATTGGGGCTGATATTAGGTAACGTGGTGCAGGGCATCAACATAGGCCCCGATCATGTTTTCCGTGGCAGTTTCCTGGAGTTTTTAAACCCTTATGCCATTATGATGGGTATTACCACCCTGGCCCTGCTAATGATGCACGGCGCTATTTACCTGGTGATGAAAACCGAAGACAGGTTGTACGCCAAACTCACTATCATGGTGAAAAACACCACCATCTTCTTCGTCATCATGATCCTGTTGACTTCCTTTTATACCCTGTTGTATTTACCGCATATGGCCGCGGTGATCCGCCGTTTCCCCGAGTTGTTTATCATCCCGGTAATGATGGTACTGGCCATTGCCAATATTACGCGCCAAATTACCAAGCGTAAATATTTGTACGCGTTCATCTCATCGTCGGTAACCATTAGTTTGCTAATGGTGCTGGTAGCGATTGAACTGTACCCCAATATGCTGCTGAGCAAGATCTCGCCGGCCGACCATTTAACGGTTTACAATTCATCTTCATCCGAAAAAACTTTAGGCATTATGCTGCTAATGGCAGGCATTGGTGTACCCATGGTAATTGGCTATACCACCTTTGTTTTTATGACCTTTAAAGGCAAGGTGAAGTTGGATGAGATGAGTTATTGAGAAAAGACCGGAAGTCTGAAAGACGGGAAGACCGGAAGTCCACCACGTCATTGTGAGGTATTAAATTCCGGCGGGACTTTAAAGGTATACATGACGTGGGAAGCGGGGTTTGTGCAATTCCCCTCTTGAGAGGGGTGGAGGGGTGTGTCCTTTCGGTGATATGCAATTCGCTTAGGACACACCCCTGCCACTACACATTCCAACGCGCCCCCTCTCAAGAGGGGAACCAAAAACAAATGCGTCATGGGTAGGCAAGATTTTACTCCTTCATCCGCATCCGTGCAAACAAGGCGCACAACCCCGCCAGTAAAGTAAGCGCCGCTGCGAGCGGAAAGAAATAGATATATTCGGTTACACCCATTGCTAAAAGAACCAGCGTTAAAGGCACCAGCAAACGGGCTGTTAGTTTGTTTGCGGTTTCATTAGAGAGGAGCCACAGCAGCACGGTAATGAACAGGAGTACAAATATCATGGTAATACCGTAGCCATTAAAAAAGGAAGCCAGTGTTACCGACCGCCCCATAAAATCGAAATGATTGCTTTGCATAGCGCTGATCACCTTACCAATGGCCGCGTTAGGCGCTTCCGTCCAGGTGAGTGCGCCCATCGTGTGCCCGATGGTGTGTAATAACATCAATACCGATGCTATGCGTAATAATATCTTAGGTTTCATAGGTTAAATTTATAGGCAATAAATTGTATACGCGCTAATTGAGTGCCGTTTTACAAGATTAAATTTAGGAAAAGAAAACAGGATATAAGTATTTAATTGCCGGAATGAAAAGATAAATCCCGACGATAGCTATTCCCCTTTTATGGGGTCAAACCCCAACACCTCCATCGCGCGTAAAAATTCTTCCTGCAAAGGCGCTTCAATCACCACCAACTCCCCTGTTACCGGGTGCGTGAACGCTTGATAACTGGCATGCAGCAGCATGGTGGTCATTTCCCAGCGCTCTTTCCAAAAACGATTTTGCTTGTTGCAGCCATGGGTGCGGTCGCCTATAATGGGATGAAAAATATGCGCGAAGTGTTTACGCAACTGGTGCATGCGGCCGGTAGTCGGTATCGCTTCTACCAATGAGTAGCGCGAACTGGGATGGTTGCCCAAAGGGATGGGCAGGTCGGCCCGTTGCAGGGTGGTGTAATCGGTATGGGCTTCCTGTAGAACGCCGTTCTCCTTACGCAGGGGATAATCAATGGCTTCGGCATCAATGGTGTGCCCGCGTACAATGGCCAGGTATTTTTTGTTGACCAGCCCTTCCATAAATTGCTTATGCATGGCTACCTCGGTTTCCTTATCCTGGGCAAAAAGTAATACGCCGCCCGTCTTACGGTCGAGCCGGTGCACGGGCGTAACCCATTTGCCAATCTGATCGCGCAGGCGCTGCACGGCAAATTCCTCCACATCCGCCGCAATGGGCGACCGGTGTACCAGCAGTCCGTGCGGTTTGTTAATGGCAATCAGGTATTCGTCGCGAAAAAGGATCTCTAACATGGATGGGGCAAAGGTAATAAAACCCCTTTAGGGGATTAAGTTAAAATGCAGTCGCTCGGCTCCAGCCGAGTGACCATTATCAACCGGCCTCTGGCCGTCGTAGCTTTTATATGGAATCTCATTTCGGCCGGAGGCCGGGAAATAGTCGTCACTCGGCTGGAGCCGAGCGACTGCATCGGACTGCAAGATGCTTCCCCCTTTAGGGGGTTAGGGGGCCAACACGCCCCCAACCAAAAACAAGCAACAGATCACACTGATCATCAGCAACAGCGGCCAGATAAATTTGAGCCAGGTTTTAAAGCTCACGTTTGTCAGCGCCAGCGAGGGCAGGATGAGGCCAGTTGGGGTAATAAAACTCATAATGCCCATACCAAACAGGTAAGCGTTCACAATTTCGCGACCGGGTACACCAACCACCACCGCCAGCGAACCGAAGATAGGCATGGTCAGCACCGCCATCCCCGATGACGAACTGATAAACAGCGTGAACACCATATATAGCAAAAACAATATCACCACAAAAAGCATGGGCGGCATATGGCCCACCAGTCCGGCCGAGTAATACAAAATACTATCGCTGATGCGGCCATCGTTCAATATCAACGCTACGCCGCGGGCTACGCCAACAATAAATGCCACGGATAGCAGGGCCCTTGCGCCATCAATAAACTGCGCGATAAATGCCCCCTCGCCCAGGTGGGTGATCACCGCTACTAAAATGCCCGACACCAGGAACAGGGCCGACATTTCGGGCAGCCACCATGCTTTAAATACCACGCCGTAGATCATCACCAAAAAGGTGACCAGGAACAGGATGAGCAAGCCGCCATTCCTGCGGCTCAACGCTACCGGCTCGCCCGAATGTACATTGGCATAGGGCGATGCCACAGCGCCTTCCAAACGGTAAACCAAAGACGCCGTCGGGTCGCGCTGCACTTTTTGCGCATAGCGGACGATGTACCAAATGTATGCGCTTGTAATAGTGGCAAAAACAGCTATCCGCTCGTACAGGCCATCCGCCCAGTTAATACCCGCCGCGTTCGAGGCGATAATGGTGGCAAAGGGGTTAGAGAAAGATGCGATATTACCCAGCGCAGCGCCGCCGAATATAACGGCCAAAGGCACCAGCAGATCGTACCCGGCAGCTAAAAACAGGGGGACCATTACCGGGTAAAACACCATACATTCTTCGGCCATGCCAAATGACGCCCCCCCGAACGAGAACAGGAAGGTTACAATGATGATCAGCCAGGCCTCGCGGCCCTTCATGCGGTAACTCAGGTTGCGGATACCCTGTTCCATAGCCCCCGTTTGCTGAAATACGTGCATAAAACCGCCAATAAACAGGATGAACAGCACAATATCTATCGTATCATATATCCCCTTAATGGGCGCTTCAATAATATTAACCGCGCCTTGTTTATTGCTGTTTAGCCGGTGATAACTCCCCGGTACAGCTACCGGCTTGCGGATATCGCCGTTCTTGAATTTAGCCAGCGGGATTTTGATGTGCAGGCTATCCAGCGTGTGCTGGGTAAATGGCAGGGTTTTGGCACCGCCGGGGGTACTCATGCTAAAGCCGCCGGCTTCGGTATAACTCAGTTTATTATACTCGCCGGCGGGCAGCAGCCAGGTAGCCGCGGCTGCCATCAGGATAACAATAACCAGGATGGTAATAGGCGAGGGTAGTTTTTTGAGTTTAGCCATGGATAAAAATAGGATTTTTAGTCCGAAAGACCGAAAGTCGGAAAGACCGAAAGTTTGCAAAGCACTTAAACAATATCTTACGGACTTTCGGTCTTGCGGACTTCCCGACTTTCTACTTACATTTGCGCCATGAAACGTGTTGTAATTACAGGCATGGGTGTGATAGCCCCTAACGGAAATAATATCGCTGATTTTTGGGATAATGTAGTTAACGGCCGCAGTGCCGCCCGTGCTATCACCCGCTTTGATGCCGAAAAATTTAAAACGCGTTTCGCTTCGCAGATCTCGGACTATGACCCGACGCTACACCTCGACCGTAATGATATTAAACGCGGCGATCTCTACTCGCAATACGCGCTGATAGCCGCTAAACAGGCTATCGAAGATTCGGGCTTTGATTTAAGCACTATGTCGCCGTTTGATGTGGGGGTGATATTCGGTTCGGCGCAGGGTGGTATGGAAACCTTTGAACATCAACTGGTAGAATACCATGCCAGCGATCATCAGCCGCATTTTAACCCCTTCTTTATCCCCAAAACACTCATCAATATGGCATCGGGACTGATCTCGATAAAATATGGTTTTATGGGCGTTAACTTTACCACCGTAACGGCCTGCGCCAGCTCAAACACGGCCATGATGGAGGCCATGAACTATATCCGCTGGGGCAAAGCTAAGATCATCATTACCGGTGGTTCAGACGCGCCGGTTACCGAGGCGTCTATCGGCGGTTATAACGCGCTGAAGGCGCTCTCTACCCGCAATGATGACCCTACCAAGGCATCGCGCCCTTTTGATGTGGACCGCGACGGTTTTGTAATGGGCGAAGGCGCCGGGGTATTGGTTTTGGAAGAATACGAACATGCCCGTGCCCGCGGCGCGCATATTTACGCCGAGGTTGCAGGCGCCGCCATGACATCCGACGCTTATCATATCACCGCAACCCATCCCGATGGATTGGGTGCCATACAGGCCATGAAATCGGCATTGGACGACGCGGGATTAAATAAAGAAGATATCGGCTTCCTGAACGCGCACGCTACCTCTACCCCGGTGGGCGATCAAAGTGAAGCACGGGGGATCCACGCGGTTTATGGCGACAGCAAAAAGTTGTTTGTAAGCGCCAGTAAATCTATCACGGGGCATTTGTTAGGCGCGGCCGGCGCTATCGAGGCCATTATCGCCGTAAAATCTATCACCGATGGCATTATCCCGCCAACCATCAATACCACTACTGTTGATCCTAACATCCCGGCCGGCCTGCAAATTGTTACCGGCGATGCCATACGGCACGATGTTAAAGCAGCCATGAGCAATACCTTTGGTTTTGGCGGGCATAACGGCGTAGTGGTTATGAAGAAAATATAGGGCTGGCCTTGTTTATTTACCTGTAAATACCCGCTTCGGTATCTTTAGTATTAATAGATCATGCTTTTTGCCGACAATTTATTCCTTTATGATGTTCAGGATAACATCCGGGTAAAATACACTCGTCAGTTCAGTGATCTTGAACAGGAGTTTCGATTGCTTTCTGATAAAATAGACGTTGTTAGCCATAATAAAATAACTTCAATAGCTATAAATAATAATAGTCTTATTTTAATAACAATTGATCAGAGACCACTTGGAAGGGGGCCGAATACCAGTGCCCAGATATATGTAAAAAATAACGAAGATATTATTTTAATAAGCATTTTTAGATACACAGAACCAATAGAGGACTTACGGAAAACCAAGCTTTATAAGCTGGTAGAATATATTGCAAAAAGGATTTGCGATAAATACCACATTAATTGGGAATATAAATTTTCTATCGAAACAGCCGAATCAAGAAGGCGTTTTTCTCAAGGATGGGTAATAATGGTGCTGATCGGGATTTTTCTAATTGCGATGTTCTTACTCGCAAATAAATAGCTTACTTCCCTGTAAATACCGGCTTTCTTTTATTTAAGAAAGCATCCACGCCCTCTTTCATATCGGCGGTGCCAAAGCAATCGCCAAAGGCAGTAATTTCTTTCTCGAATCCATCAGGAAGGCCAGATGCATTGACAGCACTAATAGCGGCCGCTACGGCCAGTGGCGACCGCTGCAGTATTTTACCTAATATTTCTTCGGCTTTGGGCAGTAAGCCCTCCGGTGTGGTTACGTGGTTTACCAAACCATGTTGCAGGGCCTGATCGGCAGTCAGCATGTCCGATGTCAGGATCATTTCCATGGCCTTGCCTTTGCCTACCAGCTGGGGCAGGCGTTGCGTGCCGCCATAGCCGGGGATCAGCCCTAAAGTCAGTTCGGGCAGGCCCATTTTTGCATTATCGGATGCGACGCGGATCTGGCAGGCCATAGCCAGTTCCAGTCCGCCGCCAAGGGCAAAGCCATTTACGGCGGCTATCACAGGTTTAGGGCCATTAGCAATCAGATCAAACACTTTGCTTTGGCCTTCACGGGCCAGTTGCGTACCGCCTTCAGCGTCCAGCGCCGGGAAGCCGGAGATATCCGCACCGGCTACAAAAGCTTTGGTACCGGCGCCTGTAATAATCAAACCGCCTACCTGCGGGTTGGCAAAGGCTTCAGTCAATGCCATATGCAGTTCGTCCAGCGTATCTTTATTCAACGCGTTTAGTTTGCTTTCGCGATTGATGGTGATATATTGGATGCGCTCTTTATTTTCTATCAGGATATTTTGGTAGCTCATGATGTTTAGAAGTTACGGTGCTGGTGCACCCAATCGGTAATATACTTTACAATATCAACAGTGCTTGTCCCCGGGGGGAACAGTTCGCCAACGCCCATCAGTTTGAGTTCGGACATATCTTTGGCGGGGATAATGCCGCCGCCGGTCACCAGCACATCGTCCATTCCTTTTTCTTTGATCAGGCTCAGGATCTTAGGGAAAACTGTCATGTGCGCGCCGGATAGGATAGAGATGCCAATAGCGTCCACATCTTCCTGCAGGGCGGTATTCACCACCATTTCGGGGGTTTGGCGCAGGCCGGTGTAAATTACCTCCATGCCGGCATCGCGCAGTGAGGTGGCTATAATGCGTGCGCCACGGTCGTGCCCGTCGAGCCCTACTTTGGCTACTAATACACGTATGGGTCGGTTAAATGGCGTTTTGGTCATATATTGGGCGGTTGATGTCTTTGGTCAAAACACCAACAAATGTGCTTATTTATTTGTGTGTTGGCAATAGGGACCTTGATTTATAGGATTGTGGGATGATCAGGAAATGGGTATCTGAAATATCAATTCCTATTGAATAATATCATCACAGCTAAAAAGCCTGATATAATAAATATGATGGTATTAACGTGCCAATATTTTTTAAACCATTGCCAGTTGAATATAGTGGTTAATATGCTAAGAGCAAACAGGGTAAAAACGGATATATAAATAGGCACCCATGTGTTTTCCGTAGTCAGTCTTAAACCAAAAATGCCATTTAACAAAATAGCGATTGGCTCTCCAAAATTAATGTAAACGATCGCTATAATTATAAAGCTACCATAAAGAACCGCCGGACCAGTTATTTTATTTTTTATAAGAGGTTGCTTGTGAGGGTTCATATATCAAATATAAAAAAAATATTAAAAATAAACTTTCAATAAATTTTGAAAGTTTAAAAAGATGTTTTACATTTGACCCATGGAATTACCAGAAGCAAAGTTAAAGTTTATTGAAGCCTGGGGCAAGTTAGGCAGCGAGTGGGGCATTAACCGCACCATGGCCCAGGTACATGCTTTGCTGCTGATCAGTCCGGGCGCGCTGACCACCGAGGAGATTATGGAGCAGCTCAGCATATCCCGCGGTAACGCTAACATGACCCTGCGCGATCTGATCAGCTGGGGGCTGATCGAAAAGCAACACCGCGCCGGCGAGCGCAAAGAATACTTTTTTGCCGAGAAAGATACCTGGGCCATTGCCCGCCAGGTAGCGCAGGAGCGTAAAAAACGCGAGCTGGACCCCATCATCAAACTATTGAACGAACTGGAAACGGTAAAAGGCGACGAAAAAGACCCCGGCTATAAAACCTTTAAAACATCGGTTACTGATATTAATAAACTGGCCAAAAACGTGAACCGTACTTTAGAAACTATGCTGAAAGCAGAAGAGAACTGGTTTTGGGGTTCTATCTTCAAAATATTTAAATAAAAAAATTTGCCATAAACTTTCATATTTTACTGAAAATACAATAATAATTAACATTTTACTTAAACACACAACATCATGAACTACTTTATTTTAACCTACGCATTTTACCTGGTGATCAGCATTGCATTAACCGTTTGGGTTGCCAAAGTTTTATTTAAAAACGGCCGAATTTTTTTGGTTGATATTTTTCACGGGAACGCGCCCCTGGCCGACTCTGTGAACAAGCTACTGGTGGTAGGCTTTTACCTCATTAATATAGGCTACATGAGCATGAACCTGCGCGAAGTTGGCATAATTAACGATTTGCAAACCGTAATTGAGGTATTGAGTCGTAAACTGGGCTATATTATTTTAGCATTAGGCGCTATGCACTTTTTAAACCTCACCATCTTTTTTAAACTGCGTAACCGCGCTCAGCAAAACGCCGCCGCCAGCAATGAGTAATCGGATTACAGAGATGAGATAAAAGCATGAACCCATGAAAACCTTAGCAGGATACACCATACTTTACGATGCGGAATGCCCCATGTGCAATTTATACACCCGGGCCTTTGTAGCCACCGGTATGCTGGATAAAGCTGGTCGCACCCCCTACCAGCAAATGCCCGAAGCGGCCTGCCCGCTGGTAGACCGGCAACGCGCCGTAAACGAAATAGCACTGGTGAACACCCAAACCGGCGAGGTGAACTACGGCATCCGCAGTTTGTTTAAAGTGATTGGGAATGCTTTCCCGGTGTTTGGGCCGCTGTTTAACTTCAGCCCGTTTATCTGGCTGATGAGCAAGGTTTATGCTTTTATCTCTTATAATCGCAGGGTAATTATTCCCGCTAAGGCGGATGAAAATGACTTGCAGCCTACCTTTAATTTGTTTTACCGCCTGCTTTATTTGCTGTTCACCAGCCTGAGTGTTGGATTTATCCTGACACATTATGCCGGGCATTTAACCGCTTTTGTACCCATTGGCAGCCCTTATCGCGAGTATATGATCTGCAGCGGGCAGGTACTGTTCCAGGGGATTATCGTTGCGTTGTACCGCCCTGCTAAAAAATGGGATTACCTGGGTAATATGATGACCATCTCTTTTGCCGGGGCGCTGTTGCTATTGCCCATTTTATTGATAGCCAAATTTGTAGCTATACCCGCCATCATTTTTATCCTGTACTTTTTAGGCGTAGCCGGGCTGATGTTTTTAGAGCATATCCGCCGTACTAAATTATTAGCTTTGGGCTGGTTGCTCACCATCACCTGGGCCGCGTACAGGTTAGGCATCTTAATACTCATCTTTTATTTCAATTAACATGAAATACCAAAAAATTGTACTGGCCGGGGGTAATGGCTACCTGGGCACGGTATTGGCCAATTATTATAAAACACGGGCTGCCGAAGTAATTATTTTGAGCCGCAAGCCCGCGCCCGATGAGGGAAATATTAAAACCGTGGTATGGGATGGCAAAACCGAAGGCGAATGGG
Source organism: Mucilaginibacter sp. GW821-FHT07H05 (assembly GCF_059418485.1). Lineage (NCBI taxonomy): Bacteria > Pseudomonadati > Bacteroidota > Sphingobacteriia > Sphingobacteriales > Sphingobacteriaceae > Mucilaginibacter > Mucilaginibacter sp. GW821-FHT07H05. The sequence continues at coordinate 526,294 of NZ_JBWKPY010000002.1, read as the reverse complement.
TGAAGCAATTAACCGGCGCCGATCTGCTCATAAACCTTTGCGGCAAAAATGTGAATTGCCGCTATACCGAAAAAAACAAGCAGGAGATCTTTGATTCACGGTTGATCCCCACAGCGCTGTTAAACAAGGTGGTTGCCGGGATGGAGAACCCGCCGAAGGTTTGGATCAACAGCTCATCTGCCACCATTTACCGCCATGCCGAAGACCGCCCGCAGGATGATGTAACCGGCGAGATTGGCGAGGGCTTTTCTGTTGAAGTTTGCAAAGCCTGGGAGCGAACCTTCTTTGAGACAACAACACCTGCAACCCGCAAAATTGCTTTGCGTATTGGGATCGTATTTGGGAGGGAAAGCGCTGTGTTCCCGCGCTTGCTTAACCTGGCCCGGTTTGGGCTGGGCGGCAAACAAGGGGATGGCAACCAATATGTAAACTGGGTGTACGAGCAGGATGTAGCCCGCATAACCGAATGGCTATTGCAACACCCCGAAGCAAGTGGCGCGATTAACTGCACCGCGCCCAACCCGGTTAAAAATGCATACATGATGCAGGCTATCCGTAAAGCCATAGGCATGCCATTTGGTTTGCCTGCCCCAAAATGGCTGCTGGAAATTGGCGCGGTAGTTATCGGTACCGAAACAGAATTGATACTCAAGAGCCGCTGGGTATTACCCCGCCGCCTGCTGGATCTGGGCTTTAAATTCGGCCATAACCAGATTGAGGAAGCGATAAAGGGTAGTCTTTAATAAGTAGATATCGTGGCATTTATTAAACTCAGCACCAAAATTAAAGCCCCGGCCGAAACCTGTTTTGACCTGGCCCGCAGCATCGATCTGCATACACAATCTATGCAGCACACGAAGGAGCAAGCCGTGGGCGGCACAACCAGCGGACTGATCGGTTTTAACGAAACCGTAACCTGGCGCGCCAAACATTTCGGTATCACTATGGAAATGACCAGCCGCATAACCGAACTAATGTACGCCACATCTTTTACCGATGAACAGGTGAAAGGCCCTTTTAAGAAGCTAAAGCACCAGCATACATTTCAGCAAGTAAGCGGCGGTACACTGATGTGCGATTACTTCGAGTTTGAATCGCCCCTGGGTTTCATCGGCAAACTAACGGATGGCCTGCTCATGCGCGATTATTTGCGGCGCCTTTTAATAGAACGGAATAAGGTGATTAAGCAGGCTGCGGAAAGGCTACAGGAAAGCGGGGAAAGTGCGACTCCCTCCCATAGGGAGGGGTTTCATCAAGCGGAATAAACCCCTCCCTGCCACTACACTATCCACCGCACCCCTCCCAGGGGAGGGAACTAAAAACAAAACGTCATGCTGAAACAAGTTCGGCATGACTTATAATAACCACAACCATGCAACCACTAACCCCAACCCAACTACACAAACGCATCCGGATATGTATCTGGATCATCATCGCCGGCCTGGCGTTGAGCGGCATTACCGCTTTCCCGCTGGAAACGGAGCTTGGTTTGATTAAAGATCATTTAACCTGGCTGCCGGATAGGATGCAGCAATGGATCGGTTCTATTTACAATATCCTGCATATTGTCAATCAGCAATATCCTTATTTAAGTTACGGTACCGATTGGCTGGCCTTCGCGCATTTGGTGCTGGCCTTGCTGTTTTATGGCCCGCTGAAAGACCCGGGTAAAAATATATGGGTGATTGAATTTGGTATGATGGCCTGCGTACTGATCATTCCGCTGGCATTTATCGCGGGCAGTATCAGGCATATTCCGCTGTTTTGGCGGCTGATCGATTGTTCGTTCGGGGTCATCGGGAGTATCCCGCTTATCATCGCTTACCGCTATACCCGCAAATTGGAAAGGTAATAGAAACCTGTGTATCTTTAGCCAAATGAAAAAACTCATCCGCGGCTTTGGCTTCGCTTTTAAGGGGATAGGTTATGCTACAGCTACACAGATCAACTTCAGGATCCATTTGGTAGCATCTTTGACAGCGGCATTGCTGGGTTATGCGTTGAAGGTATCGGCTATTGAGTGGATCTGGATCATCTTTTGCATGGCACTGGTGCTGGCTGCCGAACTGTTTAATACCGCAATAGAGGTGTTGACCGACCTGGTATCGCCCGATTATAACCAAAAAGCCGGGCATGTAAAAGATATTGCCGCCGGGGCGGTTTTAATTACGGCTATCTTTGCATTGATAACCGGCCTCATCATTTTTTTACCTAAAATACTGGCCCTCATCCATGCTGCATAAAACCCGTGGCATTGTTTTTAAAGTAACCGATTACGGCGAAAGCAGCGTAATTGTGCAGGTTTATACCGAAAAATTCGGGCTGCAATCGTACATCGTTAACGGGGCCAGAAAGCCAAAGGCTAAAATTCACCGCAATATGCTGCAACCGCTGCATTTGCTGGATATGGTAGTTTACCACAAAAACAACGGCTCGGTACAGCGCATTGCCGAACTGAAGAACGCGCCGCTGTTGCAAACTATCCCTTACGATGTGATCAAAAGCAGCCTGGTGATGTTCCTGAACGAGGTGCTTTACAAATCTGTTAAACAACAAACCGGCGACGAAAACCTGTTTAACTTTATCTTCCACTCGGTTGAATTGCTGGATCAGCAAACGGCTAACCCGGCTAATTTCCATTTGGTGTTTATGACCCGGTTGAGCCGGTATTTAGGTTTTTATCCCGACAGGAATAAACCCGAAGGGGCCGATTACTTTGATATGAAAGACGGCGTTTTTACCAAATACAAGCCCGAAAGCTGGCAATACCTTTCGCCACCGCATACCGAAAACTTTTACCAGTTGCTGCAATACGGTTTTGAGCAAATGGAAAACATCAGCCTTAAAAATGATGAACGCCGTTACCTGCTGAATAAGCTGCTGGAATACTATGCCCAGCATGTGGAAGGCTTTGGCAATATCCGATCGCACGAGGTTTTAGAGGATGTGCTGGGATAGGTTTTGGTAAACGCGACAAAACGCCCGAACCCTCTCCTCCGCGGGAAATCGATCGAAAGAAGCTAAGGGTATTAAATCCTATCCGAAATATTCCTGCAGAGAAAAGAATGGGGTGATTATCGTCTATACTTCGTGCCCAAGCACTTCTTTCTTAATAAACTCAATGTTCGATTCGGGTAATGAGTTGCCGCCTATCTGGTGTACGGTACCATCCGGTTCAATTTGCAGTTTGGCTGTAAAGTTTTCCATCTGTACATCTAAAATGTCATCGTCTTTATCTACCTGGCAGTCCAATTCCCTTCCCGCATAATTCATGGTAAATTCGTAGTGGCCGTCGCTGCCGTTTACCGGCGCTTTATTTTGAGTAGTTTCCATGATGTTTCCTTGTGTTTTGTTTATATGAGGATAACACCGTAAGCCGCCGGGTTGTTTTGATAATAGTGAAGGTTACCGGTTTGAATCAGTGATGTCTTAGTATACGCAAAAGACAGCAGCTGTCATTTACGTCTTCAGCGTTTTCTGCTTATTCCGTAACATGATCAGCGCCTTATCGGCCCTTACTTTTCGGGTTTCTTCCTGTTTGGCCGATCCTACCCAATCGCAATAGCCTTGTTTGTAGGATTTGGACAGGCTCTCAAAAAACTGGTTTGCTTCCGGTTCCTGGTCTAACAGCACCTGCAATTCTGCCGGTGTGCCATCAATATGTTCTCCTTTTTTCAGCATAGTAAAATAATAGTTATTGCCTGATGTACAATTATACAGCTTTTAACCTGGCAATGGTTACCGGCAATTGCTGCGCCAGTTTACCCGGCAGCACCACCGCCATGCGGTTAGGTAAGGCCAGGTCATCGCCTGCCTTGCCGTGTATGTATGCTCCTATAATACAAGCCTGCTCCGGCGTATAATTTTGTGCCAGTAACGAGGTAAGGATGCCGGTTAGCACATCGCCCATACCGCCGGTGGCCATGGCCGGGTTGCCGGTTGAGTTAAAGTATACCTTACCACCGGGACTAACTATAATGGTATAGTTGTTTTTCAACAGGATGTAAATCTGATGTTCGGCAGCTTTAGTAATGGCGGTTTGGATACGTGCCCACCAGCTGGTATGTTCGCCAAACAGGCGGTCAAATTCCTTCACGTGCGGGGTGAGGATACTTTGAACGGGGACTTTTTTCCAAAGCTTTGGATTGGCTGATAACAGGTTTAATGCATCGGCATCAATTACTACCGGTTTTTTATAGTTTTTAAATAGCGCGGTCAATAGCTCCAGGGCGGCCTTATCCTTTCCTAAACCCGGGCCAATACCTATCGCGCCAAATTTATCCCATAATACATCCGGCTGTTTTTTACCGTTGCGTACTATGGCCATTATTTCGGGCAGATAAGTGTTTAAAGCGCTTAGTCCGCTTTCGGGTACGCAAACCGTGGTTAACCCCGATCCTGCATGGGCGCATCCGGAAGCGCAAAGTAAAGCTGCCCCCATGGTTTCGGCCTGTCCGGCTATAATAAGCGCATGGCCGAACGTACCCTTGTGACTAAAACGCGACCGCGGTTTCAGCATTTGCCGGATATCTTTTTCTTCGATAAACTGATAGGGAGAGTTAAGCGATTGGATAAACCGATCATCCAAACCAATATTTACCGCCTCCCAGCAATTAATATACGGCCCGGATTCGGGCAGCAGGAAGTTGAGCTTCGGTTGCTGAAAAGTGATCACCAGATTGGCTTTTAGCACCGGGGCGCCATGGGGTATTTCACCTTCGGTAAACAAACCGGTCGGCACGTCAACAGCTACTGTGGTTTTAGCCGATTGGTTTAAATGTTTAACCAGTTTGGCATAATCCCCGGCAAGGGGCTTATTTAAGCCGGTACCCAGCAGGGCATCAATGATGATTGGGTCGCCGGCAGCAGGCAAATCACCACCGGGTAATATTTCGGTCGGCTTAATGCCTGCCGCGGTCAGCCGCTCCAAATTTATATCAAAATCAGCCGATGATTTTTTGCTGAACCGGGCAATCACAACCTTTATTTTTTGATACTTGTGCTGATCCAGCATACGGGCAATAGCCAGGCCATCGCCGCCATTGTTACCTGTGCCGCAGTAAACGGTAATGCCCTGTTTTTTATCGGGAAAGTGATTAATGAACCAGCCCACAAAAGCTTTGCCCGCCCGCTCCATTAAATTAATGGAGGAGATAGGTTCGTGCTTAATGGTATAAGCATCGGCCTTACGGATATCTTCGGCGGTAAGTAGTGGCAGCATACAGCATAAAGTTAGCATTTATGCTTTTTGTTTGACAGGTTTAATTTACAAGCGCCAAATAGCGTTTACTGTTTTTCAAAAAACCAAAAGACAGCTCATTACGCATCTGCGTTTTATTACTGAAACCATGTTTAACGGCTTGCTCCAGGTAGTAAATAGCATTATCCTCGTCTTTTGTACCCGCGGCCAGTAAAGCGTGGTGGTAAAATACAACAGGGTTATCCGGCTCAAAAACTTCGGAGATGGTGAGTAATCCGGCAGCGGTATCATATCTTTTGGCGCCGTAATAGTTGCCAAAACCTTCGGACGCATTGGCGTTGATAAAAGCCTTTTGCCGGGCCACATAATCAGAGTCGGCCGCAAGGCGGGTAAGCAGCATTTTGTTTAGTGCTGATAACTCGCCCCTCCACCAGCTTTTTGATTTGATATGGGGACTATCCATCATGATCAGTTGAAACGTTTCGGCTATTTTTTGCTGGTAAGCCAATTCCTTTGCAATGGCATCAGCCGGTACTTTTACCTGATATGGTGCCGATGATGCCTTTAGTTCTTTTTGCACCGCAGTGTTATCCGTCCCCGGCTTTTGATGTTGTAAGTACGACCATAATAACGCGTTCATAAAAACCTGCGCCGGTGACCAGGCATGAGGGCCTTTAAATATCAGCAAATTGGTTAATGTACCGGCGGACTGTAAAGCCGGTACCACTTGCTGCAATTCCGCATAATTAAAATCGCGCGTGCCGGCAATACCGGCAAATGTCCAGTCTAATTTAGTTTTGGGTATCGGTTCGGCAAAACCCGCGCTACAGGCAATAACCCCGGCTATGCCGCTTGTTTGTAATGCAATAGTAGTAGCTATCCGCGCCCCGCCAGAAAAGCCGCCGAGATAAACCTGCCCCTCATCAATGCTGTACTTTTTAAAAGCATCGGCAAACAGGGCGTTAGCCGCGTTCAGCGATACGCTCATCGGGCCATTGCGGCTGTTGTTGGAGGCGATGAGGATAAAGCCATATTCGGAAGCGGCTTTTTGGTACAACGTCGCGGCCATCTTTCCCCGCGCGGCAGGATCAAATAAGAATATTACCGGGTACTTTTGTGTTTTGTTATAATTTGGCGGCAGGCAAATACTGTAGGATTGGGTGCTGTCGGCATCGCATTTAATGGTAAGGACGGCATCTGACTGGGCAGACGCTTGTAATGCGAATAACAGGAATAGCACAACGAAAAACCTCATCAGATAATAGCTAATGAGGTTAAGATAACCGTTTCCGGGAATTAATAATAGGCGGGAATCAACTTAATTAACCAATCACCGTTTCAGGTAATGCAGCGCCACACAGCCCGACTGGATGATCTTTGTATCTACCAGTTCCATTTTAATATTTTCATTAAGGCTGATATCATCAAATAACCTGGGGCCCGAACACACAATAGCCGGGTGGATCACCACATGTAACTCATCTATTAAACCGAGTGCCATTAATTGCGAGCGTACGCTCATGCCGCCGATAGAGATCTTTTTGCCGGGTATTTCCTTCAGTTTGCGTATCTCCTCCTCCAGGTTGCCGCGAATAATGCGCGGACCGCCTTCCACCTGTTCCATTGTGCGGGAAATAACAATGCTGGGGATGTCGGTAATTCGTCGGGCAAATTCATTCGCGGCGGGTGTGCCGGATTGCGTATGGATAACCTCTTTCCAATAAGGGTTCATGATCTCGTACATTTTACGCCCGGTGACACCCTGATCTACATCACGCATCAGGGTGGTAAAATATTCCAGTATTTCTTCACCGCCGCTTAGTTTGGTGTGGTCGTAGCAGCCATCTATGCTGATATTAAAGGCGCAAATAACATTTCTCATATTTGACAGGCTTTTAGTTTGATGATATAGTTCAAAAATAAAGTCTTGTAATTAAATATGATGAGGGTAATTGCGACAAAGAGGGGGTGTTTAAGACAAACGTGCTATGAAGCAATTTCTTTAGCTTGTTCTATTAATTTTTTCACCTTGTTTCTAACGCTTGTTGAAGGGTGATCATAAAAATTCAGGAGCATCATTTCATAGATTGCAAAATAATCGCTTTTATTTACCGGCTCGGTTGTGCCTGTAAAACTGATAAAGATATTTCTGTTTAAAGCTTCTCCGATGAATGATTTATACTGGGCATCTGTTACTTGGTAAGCTTCTAATGCGCTTTCATAAGAAAAGTCATTGTCTTTTACGCTCTGCTGTACAGCCATGCAACGTTGCTCCAATTCATGCGCAGCATCTCCAATCAGTTCTTCACCAATGTAACCCGATTCTGAATATTTATTTCTGTCCAGTAACATAATTAGTAAATTTAGTTAAAAGTTCTTCATCATTCAAGTCAATTTCGCCATACCAGTCGCTTTTTCTTAAAATCTCCACCATCTCCGGCATATTACTCCATTTGTTTATGGGGAAGGCCCTTCCATCTGGATGTGCGGTATAATAATTATCGTACACCTCCCGTACCTTTTTAAATTCGTTTGGCTTTAGATTTAGTTTTGCCGAAACCAAAATTAAACTTACCTCTCTTTTATTTACAGCAACAAAATGCGCCTTTGCCCAAACAAACCCTCCATCGGCAAGTGAAGCATGCACTTTTATAACATCAACGCCGATGTTTAAATATTGTTGTAACCCGTACTTCAACATGGATTTGCCGTGACCAAGCCCCCTAAAACTCTCCGGTATCCTAAAAAAATCATGCACTACTATTTTAGCACTTGCGTCTTTGATTAGTGTTCTGGATAATGCAAGGCCATAAGTATCGTCGTCGTGATCTTCAGAGTAGTATTGAATTTGCAATTTAAAAGGTTCATTCTCATTATAACTGATGACTTTTATTAAGCGTTTTCCTGACATGGGTTTTAGCAATTCGTCTATTTCTGTAACAAAACGCAACAATTGCAAGCCTGCAAAATTGTTCCTTAGAAAATCGATCAGCGATGTTTTTACGGCAGGGGCATAAATTACAAAACCCAAACCCTCACAGGAGCTTATTTCTGCATCGGTGACTATATGCTTTATTGCTGGTAAAGATTTCGGCATAACTTAAACGCAATTCCTTATAACCCCATTTCTTTCTTCAAAAATATCCCCGTGAAACTTTCCTTCACCTTACATAACCCTTCAGGCGTTCCTGAAAATAAGATCTTACCACCCCCAGATCCACCTTCGGGGCCAAGATCAATCACGTGGTCAACTACTTTGATCACGTCCAGGTTATGCTCTATAACCAGCACGGTATTGCCTTTATCAACCAATTGGTGCAGTACACCTAACAGCACATTGATATCTTCAAAATGCAAACCGGTAGTCGGTTCGTCAAGGATATAGAAAGTATTACCGGTATCTTTTTTAGACAGTTCGGTAGATAGTTTTACACGCTGCGCTTCGCCACCCGATAGCGTAGTTGATGCCTGGCCTAAACGGATATAACCCAAACCAACATCCAGCAGGGTTTTTACCTTGCGGTAGATGGATGGGATATGCTCAAAAAAGGCTGTAGCGTCCTCAATGCTCAAGTCCAGCACATCGCTGATGGATTTACCGCGGTAACGTACTTCCAGCGTTTCGCGGTTGTAGCGCCGGCCTCCGCATTCTTCGCAGGGTACCTGTACATCGGGCAAAAAGTTCATCTCTATCACCTTCATGCCGGCGCCCTGGCAGGTTTCGCAACGACCGCCTTTTACGTTAAAGCTAAAGCGACCAGGTTTATATCCGCGAATCTTCGACTCGGGCAGGGCCACAAACAGGTTACGGATATCCGAGAACACCCCGGTATAAGTAGCCGGGTTCGATCGTGGTGTGCGGCCTATGGGTGTTTGATCTATTTCAATTACCTTATCAACGTTTTCCAGACCTTCCACTTTCTCATAAGGCAGCGGCGTTTTTTTGGCGCGGAAAAAGTGGTGGTTCAGTATCGGGTATAAAGTTTCGGTGATCAGGCTGGATTTACCGCTGCCCGATACGCCGGTAACGCCGATCAGTTTCCCCAGGGGGAAATCGACACTAACTTTCTTCAGATTATGTCCGGTAGCTTTTTTAAGCGATAATGTTTTACCATTACCCTCCCGGCGTTGTTTCGGGATAGCAATTTCGCGCTCGCCATTCAGGTAACTGGTAGTGAGCGTATGTTTCAGCATCAGTTCGGCAGGGGTGCCTTGTGCAACTATCTCGCCGCCGTGTACCCCGGCCGCCGGGCCCATATCTATTACATGGTCGGCTTCCAGTATCATGTCCTTATCGTGCTCAACCACCAAAACGGTGTTGCCCAGGTCGCGCAGATTTTTCAGGGCTTTGATCAGGCGGTCGTTATCGCGTTGGTGCAGGCCAATGCTGGGCTCATCCAAAATGTACATGACATTCATTAACTGCGAACCTATCTGCGTAGCCAAACGGATGCGCTGCGCTTCGCCACCTGATAGGGTACGCGTGGTACGGTCTAAGGTTAAATAGCTTAAGCCCACATCTAACAAAAAGACGATACGTGCACGGATCTCTTTTAAGATTTCGCGGGCAATGGTGTTCTGGCGCTCACTCAACCTGCTTTCCAGATCGGTGAACCATTCCTGCAGGTCATTAATATCCATACAAGCCAGCTCGAAAATGTTTTTATTATCGATCTTGAAATTCAGTGATTCCTTTTTCAGTCTCGCGCCTTCGCAGGTAGGGCATGTTTTCAGCACACGGTAGTTTTCCATGTCGTCCATACCTTCTTCGCCGCGGCGTTCCTGCTGCTCTTCCAGCATACGGATAATGCCGTCGAAGGTGATCTGGTAATTCTGCACATTCCACTTATTGTACTCTACAGCTACGGTGATCATCTCGTGACTACCGTTCAGGATAATCTCCAGTGTTTCCTTAGGCAGTTTTTCTATAGGAGTGCTCAACGCGAACTCGTACTTTTTGCCCAGCGCCTTCAATACCTGGAAGATCCAGGTTTCGCGGTACTCACCAATGGGGGCCAGGCCGCCGTTCATAATGCTCAGCTTAGGGTTCGGGATCACCGAATCCTGGTCAACCTCAAAAATATAACCCAGCCCGTCGCACTTTTCGCAGGCGCCATAAGGCGAGTTGAACGAGAAGGTATTAGGCTGCGGCTCATCGTACGAGATCCCCGAAACCGGGTCCATCAAATATTTGCTGTAGTAGGATACGTTATTGTCCTTATCGGCAATGCGAATAATGCCTTTGGCAATTTTAAGGGCGGCTTGTACCGATGTGTACAGGCGTTTGGTATCATCCGCGCTTACCACCAGCCGATCTACCACAATATCAATATCATGGATCTTGTACCTATCCACCTGCATTTTGGGGGCAATATCCTCAATAGCGCCATCCAGCCAAACCTTCAGGTAACCCTGCTTACGGATCTGCTCAAACAACTCGCGGTAATGCCCTTTACGGCCTTTCACCACCGGGGCCAGTATGTTTACCGGCTGGCCTTCAAACTTCTCCAGCAGGGCGCGCATGATCTGGTCCTCGCTCATGCGTTCCATCTTTTCTCCGGTCACATAGCTGTAGGCATCACCCGCGCGGGCAAAAAGCAAACGCATAAAATCATAGATCTCGGTAATGGTACCTACGGTCGACCGTGGGTTTTTGCTGGTGGTTTTCTGCTCAATGGCAATCACCGGGCTCAGGCCCGATACCTTGTCCACATCAGGCCGCTCCATACCGCCCATAAACTGGCGCGAGTAGGCCGAAAACGTTTCCATATAGCGGCGCTGCCCCTCGGCGTAAATGGTATCAAACGCCAGCGATGATTTCCCGCTCCCGCTTAACCCGGTAATGACCACCAGCTTATTGCGCGGAAAGGAAACATCGATATTTTTTAAATTATGTACCCGTGCGCCGAAAACTTCAACTTCGCTTTGCTCGCCAAGGTCAATGGGTTGTGTACTCATTCTTTAGTTTTTGTTAAAGGTGTCAGGGTTGTTAAAAAGAAGGAAATCACCTTAATACGCCTTTTTAACCGTCCTGACTTTATTTAACCAATCAATTAGCTAAATGCTTTAGCAAAGGTACATAAAAAACCAGTAAAATTGTTGTAAGCGTGTCAGGGTAAGGTTAATTTGGTGGTCAATTTTTAATTGATATAGCCATCTCCTTAACCAAATTAGTTCATCTGATCATACAACATGCCTCAATAGCATCCGCAAGCTATTCCGTTATTTATAAATTACGGATTAAGCAGTTATTTGACTGCCTTCAGCTAATATAGCAGCGGTCAACTATTCCAGTTCATAAGTAATACCCTGCCACTGGTGATCATCGGCTTCATACCGAACCCGGTTTTCCTTCGCGATCCTGCGGAATAGTTGTAATGCAGTCCTGTCATCCATGCCTGAAGTATCCAGACCAAGGTGTTCCAGGAACAAGCCCGAACGAAAAGACCTAACGGTAGCCGGATCGTAGAAGGCAGCATTCAGTTCACTGTTCCCGAATAGCGAGAAATGATGTAAATTACAGGAACCGGCCGTACCCCATTCATCGTCGATCAGCATTACCTTGGCGTGCACATGGACCGGCTGGCGCCTGCCGCCGGCTGACAGACCGGCGATGCCGGCTAACATAAAGTTGCCGAATTTACGCAGCGGCCTGAGGGCATGGTGGGCTGCGGCAGGCATCAGTAGCACGATGGTGACACCACGCTGAAGCGCGCGATGCAGGCTATCGATAATCTCCGGCACGTCCACATGCTGGTTTTCCATATACACCGTTCTGCCCGCTGCATTGATCGCTGTCACGTACTGTTCAAAATTAGCGCGCTCGCCGCCCGGCATTGTTCGTTGCAGTTGTATGGTCACCGGCCCGCATGCTCCCGGAACGCGATCAGGGAAGCTAAGGTCGGTTTCACTTCCCTTTCCCCAGCAGCCGTCTTGTTCCAGGCGTTCACTCGCTTCATTCCAGCGTTGTACAAAATTGTGCTGAACATCGATCACCGCCGGGCCCTGAATTTCAACGTAAACATCATGATTTTGCCCTGCGCCCAAATGGCCGGGCATCACCACAGAATGGGGGTTAAGATTGATCCCGCCGACAAAAGCGGTCTCATTATCCCTGCCCGCATCCACAAGCCAGCTTTTCTGGTGCTGGCAAAAACCGGGCTGCGCACGGTCCCAGCGGATCTTAACACCGGATAACCGTCTGTTCAACAACTCAAAATGTTCCGCTGCTCCCCAAAATGCGTTATCCCGTAGCCAGGACGTCTCGTCATCCGGCCGCCAACAAATGAGCCGCACATCAACACCGCGGATAGCTGCCTGGTCTAAAACGTCAAAGACACTGCCGCGCCCATCCGGCATTTCAAAGCTGGCCCATAGAAAAGTGATCGTAACCCAGACACTGTTTTCGGCCGCTTCGATAGCTTCACAGATCCGGCGGAATGCCGGTTCGCCGTCGATTAGTGGCAACAACCGGTTGCCTTCACGAACAGGATAGGTGCTATTAGCGACAAAAGGAATGGAAGGGCTTTTCATAATCTAATGACAAGACCGTGCAAAATAATAAACGCGTGATCAATAAGAAACAAAGGTGCATAACCATGGGTAAACAGTTATAAAAGGTTAAAAAGAGGTGGTTAAAGGTAGAAAATACCCACCAATATTAAACGTTTCTTCTGTTTGTAGCCGGTTTTACAAAATAATAATGAATGGAAATTAAGACCGTGTTTCTATTCATCGACGATCAGCATCTGGAATAGGAAGAGTTATTATTCAAAATCCCACCAGACTAATTTCTTAAGCGGATCACCCAAAGTATAAGGCTCGCCGATACGCGGAACATTTACCTGGAGCCCCAGCTTTTTAGCAGCGGGCAGGAGGCTTTCTATGGGTTCGTTCCAGGGATGATCGGCTTCCTCAAACTTAGCCCAGTGGATAGGCTGTAGCAAACGAGCCTGCAGGTCAACAGCAGCCTGGGCGGCTTGCCCAAGCCACAAATGTGTCCATGGCCAATTGGGGCTGTACTGCCCGCATTCCAGCAGCGCCATGTCAAATGGGCCATATTGCTGGCCTATCTGTTTAAAGTGTGGCCCATAACCACTATCGCCACTGTAAAACAACCGGTAATGATCGGCTTGTATCACATATGATGCCCAAAGTGTTTTATTTTCTTTTGTATACGTACGGTTGCTGCGGTGTTGCGCCGGCGTAGCGGTGATACGGAGGCCACCAGGCAGCGTAACCGATTGATTCCAATTCAGTTCGATGATCTTTTTAGGATCAAACCCCCAGTACACCAGATCCGAACCTACACCCATTGGCACTACCGCCATTTTGATCTGATTTTTTAATTTTTTCAGGGTGCGATAATCCAGGTGATCATAGTGATCGTGCGAAATGATGAGCACATCGATCGGCGGCATATCCTTCGCGTGATAATGCTTAGTGCCGGGAAATGCTGTAACCAATCCCGGTACCGGCCCCGCATGGTTGCTAAAAACAGGATCGATGAGTACATTACCCTGCCCGGTTTTAATCAGCAAAGACGAATGCCCGAACCAAACTAAAGTGGGTGCAGGAGATGCCAGTGTTTTCAGATCGGTTTTAACCCATGGCAGCGGGGACGAAGGTTTGATGGTTTCTGGGCGGCTGTGTAACATATTAAGGAACCGGTTGCGCTTGATTGTCGAGTCCGCACGTTCAGCCAAATTTTCGAAAGCGCCATTTTTGTAATTAGGTAAAGAATCTAACCGCGCAAGTTCTTTACCCTGCGGATTTTTACCCAGTGACGTTACCATACCACAACCAGCAATCGCCATCAGCAACAGCGAAGCCATCCCAATCCCCACAAATCTGTATGTCATACCCTGCAAATAACGCTTAAGCTCACTAATTATTTCATTGACGACAAAAATTAGGTACCGCTATGGCATCAGCACCTTGTTCTTGTTTTGGATAACAGAGGCTATCCTTGCATTCAAGACGTGAAAACAAAAAAGGCACCATTACACTATCCCCTTGTATTTAACTCCGTATTTCGCGGCGCATAAAAAGATAATAAGCCAACGCAAAACATCCTATGGTTGATGCCATCAGGCCGCTTACCTGTGGCCATACAACCATTACACTTTCTTTAAAAGGTAACGGAGCAGGTATAGCCCCCGCCATTTGTTCCATTGTGATAGGGCCAAGGCTACGTACGGAAGGCATCAGTAAGGTGGTGACGGCATCGCTGTAAAGCTGGTTTGGCGCTACGCGTAATACGGTTAAAATAATTTCATTGTAATTTGCAACCTGATCCTGCGTGAGAAGAGCGGGATCGGGCAAAAAGGACTTTATAGCGAGATTAACTACAATCTGGTAAAATATTGTAAAGAATAACCAAATACCTATTGCTGTAAGCGCGGAAGTTGCCGCTTGTTTAAATAGAATGGATAACATGATAGATAAGCTTAGCCAAAAAGCTACATAGGCAATAGTTATGATGATGAACCCCAATATCCGGAGTAACTCTTGCGGTTCCATGCGTATCCCTGTTAATACCAATCCCCCGCCTATCATCAGTAAAGCCAATGCTAAAAACAAGCTGCTCACCATCACCAGGGCGCTTACAAATTTAGCCAGCAACAAACTATCCCTGTAAATGGGTTGCGCCATTAACCGGGTTAATGTACCACTATTTTGCTCCGAATTGATGGCGTCAAACCCTAAGCTGATACCCAGTAAAGGTGCCAGAAAACTTAGAAATACATGGAATGGCGGAATAGAATTGTCGGTTGTTGTTAATAGCTTAAGATATAAAAAAACATGATCGGGGTCTTTTGTATTGCCTATAGCCGACTTGATGTTGGTAAGCGAAACATACATGGCGGCAATAAAAGTAAGAACGATCAGCGCAATAAGTATAGTAAAGCGCCAACTACGTATATGATCCGCTATTTCCTTGTGAACCATGACGCTAAAAGGCCCCGTTTCAACAGATTTACTTTTCATAGATTGTATTTTCAGTGCTGTTGGATTCAAAATATTTTTGATAGATATCATCCAGTCCGTAATTTTTTTGATGTACGCCGATCACGTCATGGCCTTTTTCAACAAAAAACCGAACCAGTAAGGCAGTAATATCACGGCTGCAGGTAAACTCCAGTTCATTTTTATTGATGGTGATCTGGTTGATGGCTTCCCACTCTTTTAGTTCCGGCTCAAGCGCCCAGGGCTGCGGAACGGCCTGTGCTACCGTTATGGCTGTAATATGGCTGTTGATGCCGAATAATTGAGCCGACAGCGCCCCGATACCCCCTTGTGCCAGTAATTTGCCATTTACGAAGACTCCTACCCTGTCGCATACTTGCTGCACATGATGTAAATGATGCGAAGAAAGCAAAACGGTAAGCCCGTGTTGTTTGCTTAACCGCTTGATCAGTGCCAGAAAATCTCTTACTCCGGTAGGATCAATACCGAGTGTCGGCTCATCGAGGATGATGACATCTGGATTTTTGATCAGTACATCGGCCAGCCCCAGCCGCTGTTTCATACCGCGGGAAAAAACAGCCGTTTTTTTGTCTTTATCTGCGGCAAGCCCTACTGTTTCCAGCACTTCGGCCGAGCGTATTTTAAGTTCATTTTCGGGGAGCCCGTTCAACCTGCCGATATAGACCAGGTTTTCCAACGCGGTCATGTTGTCATAAAAACCCACGCTGTCGGGCATATAGCCCACTTTTTTCTTCACCTTTATCGGGCTGCTGGTTGCGTTATACCCGCACACAAAGGCGGTACCGCTGGTTGGGTCGGTAAGCCCCAGCATCATTAATATGGTGGTGGTTTTACCCGCTCCGTTAGGCCCCAGCAGCCCGAAGATCTCGCCCTTATAAACATCAAGGTTCAGATCATCGACTGCTTTAACAGAACCATAATGTTTGGTTAACCCTGTTAGTTGTATGATAGGATCTTTCATTTGTAAAAACCGGAATGGATATTTTATCTTCTGCCATATTTACGAATGAGGTAGTAGACGATGCCAATAGCCAGCAAAATGACTAAAATGCCGATCCAGCCTGAAAGCAAGGACGTTTTTACCACCAGCCTGAAAGCGATCTGCGAGTTGGTATTGCTGTTTGTTGCCGTAAAATTAGCGGCATAATCACCGGCGATGGTCTTGTCAGGTACCTTTATAGTGGCTTTGACATCGATGGTTTTCCCGGCTTCCAGTTGCTTGATACTGGCAGGCTCAAAAGAAGATTCCCAGCCGGAGGGTAGTTGAGCGGTGACCTGCAGATCATTCAATGGCAGGGTACCGGTGTTTTTTATGACCAACTGCAGCTCCTGATGACTGCCAGAGGTTACTTCGTCGCTTAATCTTCCTGTAGGCGTAGTTAGCGTTATACTATATGATCCCTTGACCACAGCCTCCAGATTCAGCGATAAGGTATCCGAATTTGATATCGCCTTTATAGGGATGGTGTATTTTTTCGGAGCGGCGGTAGCCGTGGCATTAATTTCGATGGCAATATCCTGCGTTTTGCCCGCGTCCATGTTGATTGAAGTGACCTGGCTGCCGTCCACTTTGTAGGCAATCATCCAGCCAACCGGCAAATCGGCTTTCAATTCGTATATACGTGCACTGCCTGCGCCATTATGCAGCGTTGTATTATAACGAAATGTTTCATTGCTGGCGGCCTCAATGTTCATCAGCTTGGCGGTAAAACCCGATTTGCCGGCTGGCCAGGTAACCGGCTGTTGCGCCTGTAATGCGAAGCCTGATAAAAAAAACGATAAAAAGAGCAATGCAAATTGGCGCGATGCGCTAAAAAGGGGAATTGAGAATTTAGGTAACATGATCTAACAACTAAAATTTATGAATAATAGCTTTCAAAAAATGCCTTTATGATATTTGGTTATATGTTTAAAAAAATGACGGTTCAAATAAAAAAAGCAAAATAAAATTTTCAAATACTTTTAACATTTTTTAACAATTGGACCGAGGAATAAGCGATGCTGCTGAAGATTTGTAGTTTGTTAGTGTTTTTGTGCAGTTTTAAGTAGTCCGTAGGCGACTACACCTCATCGGTGATAAACAAATGGGCTTCCATTTACCGCCGTAGAAAAGTTCAACTGTAATTTCCGCATGGTAATAAATATCAGCCAATAGTAAGTAAATGTAAAATTAGTGTCCGATATTTATCCGATAAACCCCGGGCATACATTAGCAAAAAAGCCACAGCCCGGCATGATTAAACCTGAAGGTGTTTTTATTTTAGCCAAAACCTACTGTATTTACTTATGACAATTTTACGCGATGTTTTCAGTGACATGGAACCTATTCGTTTCGCGAGCCTTATTGCTCCCCTAACTGTTGAAGATTTCTTTGTAAACTACTGGGAGAAGCAGTATGTACATAACCGCCACAACGATCCCGGTTATTTCAACAATGTATTGTCTATTGCCGATATTGATGCCTTCCTGAGCCAGCAAAACCTGATGCCGGAAGGACTGAGACTGTTGAAGAACGGGAAGGATGTAGACCGTGATAAATGGACCAAAACCGAAACGATGATGCATGGGGCCATCAAAACAATGGCGCGCCCCGACGACCTGTTCAAGTGGTTTCATGACGGCGCCACCATCATCATCAACTCGGCTGAAAAAGGTATCCCCGGCCTGGCAGCCGCCTGCAGGACTTTTGAGCAGGAAATGAAGATAGTAGTGCAGGCCAATATCTACATCACACCACCACACTCGCAGGGTTTTCACATCCACTATGATCCGCATGATATTTTTCTCATGCAGATTAAAGGGCCCAAAACCTGGCATATTTATGATACGGGTGAAGAACTGCCGACTACCCATCAGCCCTTCCATAAAAAACCGGTGCTGGTGGAAAAGTTCGATATTAACTCCGGCGACTTCCTTTACATGCCGCGCGGCACCGCTCATCAAGCCACTACTTCGGAGCAGTCCACCATCCATGTCAATTTTTCACTAAAGCCCAGATATGGCTTTCACCTGATCGAAGACATGGTAAAAATGGCGGAGGATGAAGATGTGTTTTTTCGCCGTACCATACCCAATGGGTTAGCTGATGAAGAAGCAAAAAAACAATATACAGCCACTTTTAAGCAAAAGCTGCACGAACTGCTGGACAAAATATCGCCCGAAAAATTGCTGAACAAGCAAGACGAACACTTTGTTGCCAGGCAAACGCTTGATTTCGGCGGGTTGCTGACAACGGGCTTACAACTGGAGTTACTGAATGAAGATTCTGTTGTTTGCAAAAAGAAAGGCTTTGACTGTATTATAAAAACCATAGGCAAAGAAACCGGGATTTATTTCGGTGATAGGCAGCTTACTATACCGGCCTTTGTTGATAAAGCGATCTTCTTACAGGATCTACCTTTTAAAGTAAAGGAGGTAAAGGGGTTACTGACCGCAGAAGGTAAGCTGGCGATCGTAAAGCAATTGGTAGAGGGGGGATTCCTGGAGATCAGGGGGATCTAAGAAGAAACCATAACGGATATAATGCTTCCTGTATAAACGTTTCATTCGGGTTGACTTGGAGTCGCCAAATTTTACCTGTCGCGCGACCCAGAGCTCAAAAAACGCCGATTTCTTGTATGAATTTGACGCTTACCGTAGCCGACAATGATTTATCATTCCAAACCTAAGGCGTATGGTTGCGCATAGTTGTCATCTTGTATGAGAGTTAGCGCGACTTTATAAGCTGTTTTTTTCTCCCAGCGTGCTATCAGCCATGCCATAAAGCTCAATGTGAAGATGTCGTTATTTTCTGCCTTGCTTGCAAGGTTTAAAACCGCTTTTCTATACGCCGTTTCAAAAGCTACATCGGGTTTTAACAGGTATTTTTCAACCAGCCTCAGAAACAATAGCACGCGTTCTTCCGAAGTTTTCAGCAGATACTTCTTATATCGACGCCGGAAGCTGTTTAGCCGGGACATGGCAAGCTCGATGTTAGAGAATTGTGAGTGGACTAAAATTTCCATCAGATTTTTTCTAATGGTCCATAACATGCCCATTTTTTTTTCGTACCAGGCATCAGTGCGGGTAAGTAAAGTTAGCTGTTTCAAACTTCCCCGGTCATTGCACAGGGCCAAAAACATGGTCAGGCATATTCGTAAATCCTCGATATCTTCCGGTTTAGACCTATGCTTTTTATTGGAGACCGACTCCTGCAATAACGAGATCGCATCGTTAGCAAAGCCTGTAAAGAACAGGTTGAGTGCAGAGAGTAATTGATAGCGTAAATAAAACAGCGTATAATAACGGGTATCCGTCACCATTAGCTCCATCATTTCCTTAAGGTATGACGCACTCCTTAAAAAATCCTTTTGCCTAAGGTGAAAGTTTGCCAGAAAATACAGGATGGATATATGGTAAAAAAGGTAGGACGTTTTTTTATTTGCCTGGTTTATAAATTGATTTGTTCGGTTTATATAACGCTCTATCAATCCATAATTCTGCTGTATCGCCGCGTATTCATTTGCGATGAAAAGAATTTGGTAAATGGACTTATAGGACATCAGATCTTCTTCGGAAATTTTGTATTTCCGGATCGTCGTTATCATCAAAGCCGTCAAATTAACAACCTTCCCTTTCAGGTGTATTTCCTGTAGCTCCCTCCTCAAAAAGGCATAGGCCATATTGAGCTTAGCCTCTTGCTGCATATTGGACTGGTTGCGAAGGAAACGAACAGTCAAAGCTTCGAGATCTTCAGTCCCCGGCAGATGGGCATACTGTAGCTTTAGCAGCAAAAGTTCATTTAACAAATTAAACTGTTCCAAATGTTCAGCCAGGCGTTCAGCCTTATCCAGGCATTTGAACGCTATCTTGATCACATCATTTTCTAACAAAAAACGCCCCACCACAAGCAGGCGCAACGCGTCATAAGTGTCGGAATGATTGCTCTCAAACGTTTTCTGCGATAAAAACAGCAGCAAATTATCCTGCAGTCTTTTACGGAGCGCATGATATGCATCATTATTTTTCCCCGGATCATAGAGCTTGTTTAAGCTATCTATATCGTCAGTTTCAATCAAATCAAGTAAAGCTAAATTTTTCACATCAGCTCTTTTGTTTTTTTGCTGTAAAAACTGCCTGAAAAGCTTTTTATCGGTATTATTGAGCAGATTGATTAACTCCTGAATTGAGTCCATTTGGATATGTTATTGTACATAAAGGTACAATAATTGTAAAACTATATCATCAGTAATTTTCATACTCTGACTTTTTCGGGTCGGCTTTACATCAGACATTTGCTTCCATATTAATTACTAAAACAAAATAAACATGGAACCGCTACAAAACAGAACAGAAGAAAATTTACCCATAGTAAAATATGGCGAAAAAGTTAGAAGTCCGTTTAAACCGACTGCCGCATTTATTGGCGCATCCTGGTTTGCCTTATTAACAGGGGCGACAGGATATTGCATTGGCTTATGGAATGCAAGCATGACGCTTAACGAAAAAGGTTATTATTTTACCATTTTATTATTTGGCTTATTTGCAGTAATCTCGGTACAAAAAAGTGTAAGAGACAGGGCAGAAGGGCTGGCAGTTACCGATCTTTATTACGGCCTGAGTTGGTTTGCCACTATTGCAGCAATGATTTTATTAACTATTGGCCTGTGGAATGCAGATCTTGCCCGAAGTGAGAAAGGCTTTTACGCCATGGCATTCTGCCTAAGCATGTTTTCGGCAATTGCCGTACAAAAAAACACCCGCGACGCAAAGATGTTCGAGGATAAAGAGCTGTAACGTAGCGGTTGCTACCCCGCAGCGCCTTGCCTGGCAAGCCTGCGGGGTTATTTACATACCTTACTATTTTCATAACCCTCCATACCAATCGGTTAAGGTAAGCCACAAATGAAGTGTCTCTTCAGTTGCCCGAAGTTTGTAACCTCGGATAGCTATTGCCCGAGGTCTGCAGCTGTGCTTAAAATGAAAAAGCCGCTCTACGAAAGTAGAGCGGCTTTGTAGCCCGTAGGGGAATCGAACCCCTGTTGCCAGAATGAAAATCTGATGTCCTAACCCCTAGACGAACGGGCCAAAGTTTCGAGGCATAACCTCTTGTTTTGGGATTGCAAAGATAACGCTTAAACGGAATTATTAAAATAAAATTTAAAAAAATTATCGGCAGGCATTATTTAGCCGGATAAACTGACAAATCAAAAACAAAAAGGCCGTCCTATTTCTTTAAAATCCTTTTAACTTTAACATATCAAATTGCATCGATACCATGAAAACCATTGGTTATAACCAGGTAATTGCCAACTGTGATCATCCACTGTTGAAGAACGGAATCATTTTTGGGGTATCAGGTGTAAGGATAACGTAACTAAACCGACTAATATCCCATACTACCTGCCTTGTGAAAGGATGTACAAACAACATATAGCCTATGAAACAATATGATGCGATTATTATCGGCGCCGGGCAGGCGGGTGTACCTTTAGCCAAAAAGCTGGCCGCCGCAGGCAAAAAAACGGCAATAATCGAGAAACGCTACATTGGCGGTACCTGCGTAAATGATGGATGTACGCCAACCAAAACCATGGTGGCTTCGGCTAAAATGGCTTATATGGCAGCTAACAGCTCGCCGCTTGGCGTAAAGATCAAAAAATTTTCGGTAGATATGCCTGCGATAAAAAAGCGCAAGGATGTGGTGGTGCACCAGTTTAGGGAAGGCGGACAAAAAGGTTTGGAGGCCGCTAAAAACCTTGATATCCTATTTGGCGAAGCTACCTTTACAGGTGTTAAAACTATTTCGGTAAAACTGAATGAGGGCGGTAAAAAGGATCTGAAAGCCGATCTGATCTTCATTAACACAGGCGCCCAAACCTTTATCCCGGATATAGCAGGTTTAGCTGATATCGACTATCTGACATCAACGTCTATTCTTGAATTAGATCATATCCCCCAACATTTAATGGTGATCGGCGGCAATTACATCGGGTTGGAGTTTGGGCAGATGTTTCGCCGCTTTGGGAGCAAGGTTACCATAGTAGAACGGTCGGACAGGATCGTTTCGCGCGAGGATGAGGATGTTTCTGCCGAGGTGACAAAACTGCTGGAGGAAGAGAAGATCAGGATCTTAACCAATACGGTAACCACAAGTTTCCGGAAAAAGAAAGATGGTAAAATTGTGGCCACTTTAACTGCCAATGGCCAGGAGCAACAGATTAAATGCTCGCATGTATTAATTGCCGTTGGGCGCAGCCCGCAAACCGAAACCTTAAAGCTGATGAACACCGGTGTTAAAACCGATGAGCGGGGCACTATACTGGTAAACGATCAACTGGAAACCAACGTGCCCGGCATTTATGCTTTGGGCGACGTAAAGGGCGGCCCGGCTTTTACCCACATTTCCTATAACGATTATACCATTGTTTACCGCAACTTAATAGAAGGTACTAATTATACCATCCGGGACCGGCCCATACCTTACTGCATGTTTACCGACCCGCAACTGGGGCGCGTTGGGTTAGATGAAACCGAAGCAAAAAAGCAAAAACTGGAAGTAATTGTAGCCAAACTGCCCATGACGCGTGTGGCCCGCGCCATTGAAACCGGTGATACCCGTGGTTTTATGAAGGCCGTTGTTGACCCTAAAACCAAAAAGATATTGGGTGCTACCGTATTGGGCGAACAGGGCGGCGAGATTATGACCATACTGCAAATGGCAATGGAGGGCGGCATTACATACGATAGGATCCGTTATTGTGTATTTGCCCATCCGTTATATGCCGAATCGTTAAATAATCTGTTTATGACCATTGCCGATTAATTATTTATGATCAGGGTAAAGCAGCTCAGCAAACATTTCGGGAAGGTTAAAGCGGTTGACGCGATTGATTTTGAGGTAGCCGAAGGCGAAAACCTGGTACTGCTTGGCACCAGCGGCTGCGGTAAAACCACCACCCTAAAAATGCTGAACCGGCTGATAGAGCCTACATCGGGCGAGGTTTGGATAGGCGACAAAAACATCCTTCAACAGCAGCCCGAACAACTGCGCCGCGGCATGGGCTATGTATTGCAAAACAATGGCCTTTTCCCCCATTATACCATTTTTGAAAATATTGCTGTAGTGCCAAGGTTATTAGCCTGGGATGATGCCAAAATAAAAAGCCGGGTTAACGAGTTGATGGATAAGCTGCATTTGGATGCGGGTGTACTGCAATCGTATCCCGGTCAGCTAAGCGGCGGGCAGCAGCAGCGGGTGGGTTTGGCGAGGGCTTTGGTAGCTGATCCGCCGGTATTGCTGATGGACGAACCCTTTGGCGCGCTGGATAACGTGACCCGCACCAAAATACAGGCTGAGTTTAAACAACTGGACGAACTGACCCGCAAAACCATCATTATGGTTACGCACGATGTGCAGGAAGCATTTGAATTAGGCAACCGCATTTGCCTGATGGATAAAGGTAAAATCATGCAGATCGGCACCCCGTCGCAATTGCTGTTTAAGCCCGCTAATGATTTTGTGAGCGATTTTTTGCAAGGTCAGCGCTTGCAATTGGAGTTTAAAGCTATTACCCTGAACGATATCTGGGACCAGCTACCGGATGCCATTACTGAACCTGCGGAACTATCGCCCATTGGCTCGACTGTTTGGTCGGTCATGGAAAAACTGCAGGTTAGTGGCGCGGTCATGCATATTCAGCAACCCGATAGCCATGCCATAAAGTCTGTGAGTTTTGAACAGTTGATGAAGGCTTTTAACCAATACCAAAACCGTAAAAGCGCATGAATAACCAGCAGCAAAGTTTATGGGCGTTTATGGTGCAGCAGTCGGATAAACTGGCGGCGCAAACCCTGCAGCATATCGGCTTAACTTTTATCTCGCTCCTTATTGCCGTAGTGATCGGCCTGCCGCTGGGGATCTTCATCGCACGGAAAAAGCCATTTGCAGGCACCGTATTGGGGATTGCCGGCGTATTGCAAACCATCCCCAGTATCGCCCTGTTGGGCTTTATGATCCCGCTTTTAGGCATCGGCGCCAAGCCGGCTATTGTAGCCTTGTTTATTTACGCGCTGCTGCCCATTATCCGCAATACCTATACCGGCATTTTAGGGGTTGATGGCTATGTTACCGAAGCGGCCACCGCTATGGGCATGAGCAGGCGGCAAATACTCTTTAAAGTTGAGCTACCCCTGGCCATGCCGGTAATACTGGCCGGTATCCGCACCGCTACGGTCATCAATGTCGGCGTGGCAACACTGGCGTCGTACATAGCCGCGGGTGGCTTAGGCGAGTTTATTTTCGGCGGCATCTCGCTCAACAATACCAATATGATATTAGCCGGGGCCATCCCCGCCGCGCTGCTGGCTATTTTGTTTGATTTCCTGCTATCGCGATTGCAAAACATCAAACTCAAAAAGCTAAAGCCTGCTACTGCAACTATCCCAGTGCTACTGCTACTCCTCGCCTCCTTATACTTTATCCCATCGGCCTATGGCGGCAAGCTAACCGCCGGCTTCACCCCCGAGTTTATGGGCCGTCAGGATGGCGATCTGGGTCTGCGCCAAAAGTACGGGCTGAAGATCCACACCATCGTCATCAGCGACGCGGTGATGTATAAGGCCGCGTTTGAGAAAGAGCTGGACGTGATCAGCGGCTACTCAACTGATGGCCGCCTCAAGGCTTTTAACCTGATGGTATTGAAGGATGATAAAGGCATTTTCCCGCCATATTATGCCGCGCCGATTGTTCGGGACGAGTCGCTGAAAAAGTTTCCTGATCTGGAAAAAACATTGAATTTACTATCCGGCCATATAAATGATGCTGTCATGACCGAATTAAATTACCGGACTGATTACCTTCACCAAAGCCCGGAAAAAGTGGCTAAGGATTTTTTGGTGGAGCAGCGCCTGTACAAGCCATCGCGCAACGGAACAAACGGAATGGTGCGTATCGGATCAAAAATATTTGGTGAGCAATACATCCTGGCCCAAATGTATACCATGCTGATTAAAGGCTATACCGATTATGATGTGGCTACCAAAACCGGCCTGGGCGGCACTAAAATTTGCTTTGACGCGCTGACCAATGATCAGATTGATTTTTACCCGGAATACACAGGTACAGGCTTGCTGGTATTATTGCAGCCCGGCGAAAAATTGGTTGAAAGCTTAACACACAGTAAAGACAAAACATATAATTATGTAAAGCAGCAATTTAAAAAGCAGTATCAAATTACCTGGCTACAACCTATAGGTTTTAATAATTCGTACGCTTTAATGATGCGGCAAAAACAGTCGGATGAGTTAGGTGTTAAATCTATATCCGATCTGAAACTTTATCTCGATAAAAAATAAATATGGGCTTGGAATCCAATATCATTGCCCCGTCCTTTAGGGCGGGGGTAAATACAGAAGAGAGAACTGGCTTTAGCCAAACCCGTTTTGTTTGGCTAAAGCCACCGCTATTTAACGATACTATCCCCGGGCTAAAGCCCAGGGCAATGAAAGCAGACTGATACCTTATCCCGACAAAAATAAAATGGACTTAAAAGATCAATACTATAAAATACGCCAGCATACCGAAGCTATTTGCAGCCCCCTGCAAACCGAAGACTATGTGGTGCAGCCTGTGGTAGATGTTAGTCCGCCCAAATGGCACCTGGGGCACACCACCTGGTTTTTCGAGACCTTTATCCTGAAGCCGTATTTTATGGGTTACCAGGAGTTTGACCCCGATTATAATTACGTTTTTAACAGCTATTACGAAACCGTTGGCGCAAGGGTGATCCGTACTGACAGGGGTAATTTAAGCCGGCCATCGGTAAGCGATATTTACACATACCGGGCCTATGTAGATAAGGCCATGGGCGATTTCCTTTGCGCCGAACCACCGGCCGATGTGCGGGAATTGCTGATTTTAGGCTTTAACCACGAGCAGCAGCACCAGGAATTACTGTATTACGATATCAAATATATTTTAGGCAACAATCCGCTGATGCCGGTTTATTCAAAGGATTACGTATCGCCCAAAGTATTGCATGCGGATACGCCATGGATCAGCATCCCCGAAGGTATTTATGAGGTTGGCTTTACGGGCGGGGGCTTTTGTTTTGATAATGAACTGAACCGCCATAAGGTGTATTTAAACGCTTTTGAGATCAGCCCTAACCAGGTAACCAATGCCGAATATCTGGAGTTTATCGAAGCCAATGGCTATCACGATTTTCGCCACTGGCATGCCGAGGGATGGGACTGGGTGAACACCAATAAGATAGAATGCCCCATGTACTGGCACCAAATTGATGGCGAATGGTATAACTACACTTTCCATGGCTTGCAGAAATTGAACCCGCACGATCCGGTTACGCATATCAGTTATTTCGAGGCCTATGCCTATGCATCGTGCCGGGGCATGCGCCTGCCTACCGAGTTTGAGTGGGAGGTGGCCGCGCCGCAGTTTAAATGGGGCAAAAGCTGGGAGTGGACCGAAAGCGCCTACCTGCCTTACCCCGGTTTCAGTAAGGCGCCCGGTGCCATTGGCGAATACAACGGCAAATTTATGGTGAACCAAAAGGTGCTGCGCGGCGCGTCCGAAGCTACGCCACAGGGGCATGAGCGGATCACTTACCGCAATTTTTTTCCAACTAATTTACGCTGGCTTTTCAACGGCATCCGTTTAGCCAAATAATATATATCTGCTATGAGAAATATGATGGAAGCACTAATGAAGATGAAACCCGCCCCATCGGCTGATTTTAAGCATCGCTTTTATGATGATGTGGTTAACGGACTGCAACAAACCCCCAAACGGCTCGATTCGAAATACTTTTACGATGCCGAGGGCGACAAGCTTTTTCAGCAGATCATGAACTGCGATGAATACTATCTCACCAATTGCGAGATGGAGATCTTCACCCAGCAAACTGCGCAAATTGCCGAAGTGATGATGCAGGGCGGGCAACCATTCGACCTGATTGAGCTGGGCGCGGGCGATGCCACCAAATCCATCCATCTGTTGAAAAACCTGCGGCAGCAAAAAGCCGATTTTACTTACCTCCCTATTGATATATCCGGGCATGTGATTGCCATGCTGAACGCCACGTTGCCGCTATCCTTACCCGGGCTAAAAATAAAAGGCCTGCAGGGCGAGTATTTCGAGATGCTGCAAAAGGCGGCATCTATATCCAATAACCGCAAGGTGGTGCTGTTTATGGGATCGAACATCGGCAATATGCCGGTGGCTGATGCCGAAGCGTTCTGCGCCGAACTACGCAGCAACCTGAACCCCGGCGATATGGTGATCATCGGGTTCGACCTGAAGAAGAATCCCGAAACTATTCTGGCTGCATACAACGACAGCCAGGGCATCACCCGCCGATTTAATCTGAACCTGCTTACCCGCATTAACCGCGAGTTGGGTGCCGATTTTGATGTGGACCAGTTTCATCACTATGCCATGTACGACCCCGAAACAGGATCGTGTAAAAGCTACCTGGTAAGTTTAAAAGAGCAACAAGTGCACCTGCCCGATACCGAGTTGATCCATTTTGAAAGGGACGAATACATTTGGATGGAGATCTCCCAAAAATACACCCTTAACCAAACCGAGCAATTTGCTATCAAGTCGGGCTTTAAGCCGGTAACCAGCTTTTTTGATAGTAAGGAATGGTTTGTAGATGCGGTTTGGGTGGCGGAGTAGTTGCTACGCCGTCATTTGCTGCGCGTCATTGGGTCATTACGCTGCGCTGTCATTGTCTATCGGCTGCAAGATCTTCTGCTCGCGCAAGTTTAAGGGCGGGTATTGTGTGCTGGCTTAGCTTGTGCCCTGGATGAAGCTCATCTCAACTTAATTTATATAAAGTCTATAGGTTTTGTAGATTTTTCTTGGAATTAATAAAACAATGCTTTACGTTTGTAGCATCATGTTAATTCAGGCTATCAAATATACGTTTTTAATGCGAATGCCTCTTGCTCAAGAGGTCATGTGTTGCTGTTGTTAATTCCGCTATCCGGCGGGCACTACCGGCAAATCATCACATCCATTAAATTTTTATTTGATTATCATCCATGTCTGCATTCCTTAAAATACCTGTATCCCGTATAAATTATGTCGCCCTGTTTTTTGCAGGGGTATCCGTATTGGTACTAAGCTCGTGGGGCAAAGCGCCGCATAATACGCCACTGCGCGATCTTGCCGGCCATGCGGCATTTAATAAAACCGTATCGCTCCATCAATTGCGGTTAAACGGCCGGGTGCTGCCTTATCATGCCACCGTGGGTTATGTATCTGTTAGCGATAGTGATCATCATTCGGCACAGCTGTTTTATTCGGCCTATACTGCCGGGCAAAGCAACAGGCCGGTAACCTTTGTTTTTAATGGTGGTCCGGGTTCATCGTCCATATGGTTGCACATGGGCTCATTCGGTCCCGTACGGGCTGTGCCTGGTAAAGCGGGCTATAGTGATAACCCCGATACCTGGCTGGGTTTTACCGACCTGGTATTTATCGATCCGGCGGGGACAGGCTACAGTCGCCCCGAAGACGGCACCAATGCCCGCAGGTTTTATGGCTATCATGAAGACATCAGGGCAATAGGCCGGTTTATTAACCAATACCTGGCCGAAAATAACAGGCAGCATAGTCCGCTGTTTTTAGCAGGCGAAAGCTATGGCGCAGCCAGGGCGGTGGGACTGGCAAGCTACCTGCAGGATACACTTCACATCGGGTTGGCCGGCCTCACGCTGATCTCGCCCGCGCTGGATTACCGGCTGATCACTTTTGGTAAAGGCAATGATGCGCCTTATCCTTATTACCTGCCCGCTTACGCTGCCGCCGCGCAATATCATCATCGCCTTGCACCGCAATTGCAGGCCTTAAGCCCGGCGCAATTGAATGCAAAGGTGAGCAGTTTTGCCTTTGGCGCTTACAGCCATTTTTTAAAGAATGGTGAAAAGGCCGTGGATGTAATAGATACGCTTCATTATTATACCGGTATTGATAAAGCAATCTTACGTGGTCTAAATGGCCGTTTGTCCGACAGTCGTTTCGCGCATTTACTGTTGCAGGTAACTGGGAAGCAAACGGGCACCTATGATAGCCGGGCAACCGGCAAACTTTCCGCTGCCGACCCAAGCGAAACGCCGCTGCGCAAAGTATTTCCGCAGGCCTTTCAGCGATACAGGGAGCAAGTTTTACAATATAATAATCAGTTACCCTACCTGGCCACCATTGCAACGCCCGATTGGAACTATGGCCCGAAAACAAAGCCCGGTTATTTTAACGTGGTGCCCTTATTGAAAGATGTGCTGAGCAGACATAAAGACTTAAAGGTGCACATGGTAAGCGGCGATTATGACCTGGCTACCCCGCCGGCCACTGTTGACCAGGCCATTGCCGGATTAAGCGCGTATGAAAATTTGAGCGATCAAGTACGCGTGCACCACTACCGGGCCGGGCACATGCTTTATACCGATGATAAGGCCAACAAGCAATGGCGCAGGGACAGTGAGGCATTTTATCAAAATACCTTAGTTGCCACTATTTGAAACATTAAAATTAATATCCATAAAAAAGGCGGAGTGGCCGAGTGGTGAGGCGAGCGTCTGCAAAACGCTTTACAACGGTTCGATCCCGTTCTCACGCCTCTGATTATTTTGTTCTCTCTCTCTCATAATTAGGTTTATAATTGGTTCGTAAATGCCCCTGCCCATCAGGGGCTTTACGTTTTTTAAACAGATTACATTATTTAAATTAAACAATTGCTGGCGCAAGTTTAAGGGTTGGCAAGCGCGATGGGTTAACTTGTGCCTGGGATGCCTGAAGTTTCAAACTTCAGGTAATGGTTTACCACAGGTTACGCTACGCTAAACCTGCGGGAGCGAAGATTAATTTCTTACATTTACTTATTAACGCTTAATCGCATGAGTTTCGACCTGTATCTTTATAAAAAAGCCGAAAATCCTTTAACGGAAGAAGCGGTTGCTGCCTATCTAAACGAAAATTTGCCTTATAACAATAGTGAATCAACACGGCAATGGAATTACGAAAACCCAGACACCGGCGTATATTTCATGATAAATTGGAATGATAAAACGACACCTGAATACTTGGAGTTAGATATAGAGGAAGAAGGGTTTGAGGGATATATTGACCTGAATTTTGATATCAGCATTAATTTTATCCGACCACGCTATTTTGCTTACGAGGTCTTTCCTGTCATCGAAAAAATTGCCACCGATCTGGACCTGTTTATTTTTGACCCACAAGACAGACGAGATTTAGACATCCCTCTTTCTTTTGATAAAACATATTTGCAGAATGAATGGATAACACATAATGACGAATTCTGCATTTCAATGTATGAAGAGCATAACCTTTTATATATGCCGCCTGAAAAAGCAGATTACCTTTGGAAGTTTCAATTTTCCCGCAAATCGATCGATGAGGGCTTGATTAACGAAGATGTTTATATTGCTAATCCGATGGTGCTGACAGGTAATAACGATAGCTGTTTATATACTATTGCTACCTGGCCACAGCATATCCCCATTGTTTTGCCCAAAGTGGATTTTGTGATCATTAAGAAAAAGCACAAAAGATTTTTTAGGTGGGTGGAAGAATCTGGCGCAGTTTCTTACCAGCAGATCATGTCTAAATTAGGGCATGCGTTTGAAACTTTTGAACATGAGATACCGGAGTTAAAAATATTAAGACAGGTTGAGGCAGACAAAATCGAAAAGCAATTCAATGATCTAAAGATCGAATATAGTCTGGCTGAATTGGGCACAAGGATTGGACTTGACCGTTTTGTAACAGCGCGTCCGTGATTTTACTGTATCTCCACCGTCCCCGCCACTTCTTGCAGTAAGGATACCGCGTCGGTAATGCTATGCACATTTTCGATGCTTAAACGCAGGCTGTTTTTTATTTCTTTCAAATTGGCGCGGCGGTGATTGAATTGCAGGTAAGTAAGCACATTGTTAAAGGCCGCCGTTTCAAAATATGGCGATTGCTGATTAGAGATAAAATATCCCCGCAGCACATTCTTTTTCAACGAGATCTTTTCAAAACCGATGATCTTACCCAGCCATTGCAGGCGCATGGTGTTCAGCAGGTCGTTCACCTGTGCGGGGATAGGCCCAAAGCGGTCGTGTAGTTGTTGCTGAAAGGCGCGCAGCTCAGCCTCATTTTCCAGTTTGGATAGTTCGGTATACAGGTTATAGCGTTCGCCAATATTGGTCACGTATTCATCGGGGATCAGGATCTCCAGATCGGTATCTATCTGCGTAAAGCTGACAAACGGCCGTGGCTTATCATCCGGGAACACATCCTTAAACTCATCATCCTTCAGTTCCTGTATGGCTTCGTCCAGGATCTTGTGATACATCTCAAAGCCTATTTCAGCAATAAAGCCGCTTTGCTCGGCACCCAAAAGGTTACCGCTGCCGCGGATGTCCAGGTCGCGCATGGCTACGTTAAAGCCGCTGCCCAAATCGCTGAACTCTTCAATGGCGCTCAGGCGCTTCCGGGCCTCGCTGGTGAGGGTTGATAACGGCGGACTCAGCAAATAGCAGAACGCCTTTTTATTGCTCCGGCCTACACGGCCGCGCATCTGGTGCAGGTCGCTCAGGCCAAACATGTGTGCGTAGTTAATGATGATGGTATTGGCATTAGGGATATCCAAACCGGCCTCGATAATGGTAGTGGCCACCAGTACATCATACTCGTGACTTACAAATTTCAGCATTACGTCTTCCAGCGCGTCGCCTTCTAACTGTCCGTGTGCTATCCCAATGCGGGCTTTGGGCACCAGTTTATGGATCATCCCGCCCAGCTGCGGCAAATCGGCCACGCGGTTATGGATAAAGAACACCTGGCCCTGGCGGTCCAGCTCAAATTCGATGGATTCTTTGATCAGCTTATCGTTAAACACGTGCAGCTCCGTCACCACCGGCTGGCGGTTAGGCGGCGGGGTTGATATGATAGATAGATCCCTCGCGCCCATCAGCGAGAAGTGCAGGGTGCGGGGTATCGGCGTGGCGGTCAGTGTCAACGTATCCACATTGGCACGCATTTGCTTCAGCTTTTCCTTAGTGCTTACGCCAAACTTCTGCTCTTCATCAATGATCATCAAGCCCAGGTCCTTAAACTTCACATCCTTGCTCACCAAACGATGCGTACCGATGATGATATCTACCTTACCCTCTTTTAGTTTCTCCAGCGTTTCCTTAATCTGCTTGCTGCTTTTAAAGCGGTTCACGTAATCAATAGTGCAGGGGAAATCCTTCAGCCGGTCGGTAAAAGTTTTATGGTGTTGGGCAGCTAAAATGGTGGTGGGCACCAGTACGGCCACCTGCTTACTATCGGCCACAGCCTTAAAAGCGGCACGGATGGCCACTTCGGTCTTGCCAAAACCCACGTCGCCGCATATCAGGCGGTCCATCGGGTGCGGCGATTCCATATCTTTTTTGAAATCAGCCGTGGCCTTTTCCTGATCGGGGGTATCCTCGTAAATAAACGATGCCTCCAGCTCGGTCTGCAAATAACTATCGGGCGAGAAAGCATTGCCGCTTTGGGCCTTACGCAGGGCGTACAGCTTAATCAGGTCGCGGGCAATGTCTTTAACTTTTTTTTTTGTAGTTTTTTTTAGTCGCTCCCAGGTGTCGGTACCCAGTTTATTCATTTTGGGTACGGTACCTTCCTTGCCGCTGTATTTGCTGATGCGGTTCAGCGAGTTGATGTTGACGTACAGCAAATCGTTATCGGCATATACCAAACGGATCATCTCCTGCATTTTACCGCTTACCTCCACTTTTTCCAGACCGGCATATTTGCCTATACCATGGTCGATATGGGTAACGTAATCGCCGGGCTTCAGGTCGCGCAATTCTTTCAGGGTGATAGCTTGGCTGCGCTGGTAACCTTTTTTGAGCTTGTATTTATAGTAGCGGTCGAAGATCTGGTGATCGGTATAGGCGGCTATTTTCTGCTCGCGGTCAACAAAACCCTCGCGGATGGAAATGCTGAGCGGGGTAAACTTAACCGACTTATCCAGATCGTCCAGTATGGCGTAAAGCCGTTCTACCTGCCGGGCCGAATCGGTGAGGATATAGTTGGTGATGCCTTCTGCTTCGTTATTCTTAAAGTTATGGATCAGCAGCGTAAAATCCTTATTGAAGGATGGCTGCGGGCGGATATCAAAGCTCAGCGCTTTATTGGCGGTGTAGAAGAATTGCTTGCCGAATTCAACAATGCCAAAATCATGCAATTGATCGGCAATCAGTTTTTCATCGGTAAAGTTAAACTTGGGGTCAATCCATTCCGGGTTCTGATTTTTCTCATCAGCCGATAAGGCCTTCCAAAGATTGGTGGCTTTTTTATGCCCGTCCTGTATAATATCAAAGGTGAACTGCACGTCCTTGATCCAGATATTGGTTGCCGGGTCAATAAATTCCAGCAGGGAAATATTACTTTCCGTCAGGAATTTGGATTGTACATTGGGTACGATAGTAATGGTTTTCACCTGCTCAACTGATAGCTGGCTCTCAATCTCGAATGTGCGGATAGATTCGATCAGGTCGCCGAAAAATTCTACCCGGTAAGGCAAGTCGTGCGAGAAAGAGAAGATATCTACAATACCACCGCGGACCGAGAACTGCCCCGGCTCGTACACAAAATCAACACGATCGAAATCATACTCTACCAAAAATTCGTTGATAAAATCGATGCTGAGCTTGTTGTTAAGGGCAATCTCCAGCGTGTTCTTTTGCAGCGATGCACGGTCAATCACCTTTTCGGCCAAAGCCTCGGGGTAGGTGACGATCAGCTGGCCGAAATCGGAGGTATGGCTCAACTCGTTCAGTACTTCGGCGCGGGCCAAAACGTTGCTGCTATCGGGCTGGGTAAATTCAAAAGGCTTGCGGTACGATGAGGGGAAAAGCAGGATCTCTTTGCCCGTCAGATTTTCCAGATCGGCCTGGAAAAAGCCGGCTTCCTCGCGGTCGGGCAGAATGAACAGCATGGGCTTGTGCTGCAAAAAATACAATGCTACCGCCATGGTCGCATCGCTTGATCCAACTAAACCACGTAAAGCTATCCTGGGATTTTTACCGGCATTTAGCGCTGTGGCTAATTCCTTCACCCGTTCGTCGGCCTTGTACTGCTCTAAAATATCACGGATATTCAAATCGCTGCAAATATAGGAAATTGACCGCTGATTTGAATGATTTCATTAATGCGCACCGACCCGTCCTGTAAATGATGTGCATTTAGTATATAACTTATAATTGATAAAGTTATTTGTGTTGTATTGACCCAATACTTAAGCTATTTAATAATTGAAAATAAGTTTTATATTAGATTGTCCATCTTCAAATCTTATCATCGGTCAACATGAAAAAAGTAAGCTTTGTTTTTAGTTTGGTTTTATTAGCCTTTACCTTCAGCGTTAATGCGCAGGAATTACCCAAAACACAGAAGGCAAGTCTGCGTGCACCAGGTAATATTAAGATTGATGGCAAGTCAGCCGAATGGAAAGGTTTCCAGGCCTTTAACGGCACAACCCGGTTGTATTATAGTATGGCTAATGATGCTGATAACCTTTATTTAGTAGTGGTGGTTAGCGATCTGCTAACTATCCGCAAAATTATCGCGGGTGGTATTACGCTCACAGTTAATTCGGGTAACCCAACAGCACAGAGCCAGCACATAGCGATAACTTACCCCTTGTTTAGTAAAAACAACTGGCCGGTAATTAATTTACGGGGTTTGCAGACGGCCACCAGAGATTCGGTAATGACCTACAAACTGCTCGATTCGTCTATTCGGACGGCCAATCAGCAATTGGCTTTACGGTCGAAGGAGATAAAAATATTGGGAACAAAGGCTGTGGAAGATACCTTAGTATCAGTTTATAACCAGGATGGCATTAAGGCGGTATCGCGGTTTGGCACCAAAATGATTTATACTTATGAATTGGCCATTCCGCTTAAAACGCTGGGCTTATCCTATAAAGATCAGCAACAATTTAAGTATAACATCAAACTAAACGGATCGAACTTTGCCGAGGGGAATGTGATTGAAGATATTGAGGGCGGTATCCGTGTCAGGTCTGAAAGCGGCAAACTGATCCCCATGGCCGATATGCAGTTTATTAGTTACCCTACCGATTTTTCCGGAGTTTATACGCTCATAAAAAAATAATAAAGGTTAAAATAAGGGCATTGCGTTGTGTTTAAACAACCCTGAGCTAAAAAACACGGTATATAAAAACAAAGGAAGCCCAATTATACTTATTACAATACAAGCCATTGGTTTGTACCTAAAGAGAATTTAACCAAACATTATAACGATGAAAAATGCATTAATTTACGGCCTGGTGATAGGCATACTGAGTGGCCTGTGGCTATTTGTAATGCACTGGATGGGTTACAATACCAACGGTGCGCACCAAATATCTCCTTACGAATATTTTTCGGTACTGATACCTTTTGTGGGCATGTACTTTGGCGTTCGCAGCTATAAGTATAACGAAATGGGCGGCGTTATCAGTTTTTTAGAAGGCCTGGTACAATGTTTTAAAACCCTGATAGTGGGCGGTGTGGTAGCTATTTTTGCGGCCATTGTTTATATTAATTATGTATCGGGCGGGGTTAACTTTGTCGATTTTTCGGGCCGTATGTTCGGTGCGCTGCTGGTGGGGATATTAGAAGCCCTGGCCGTTGCGCTGATCCTGATGAATAAATCGAAAGCTATTTAAACGGCATGAGTTAAATGATATCATTTGAAAAAGCGACGGGCTAAACCCGTCGCTTTTTTTGTTTCATTAAAACCTACCTTTGTTAGGCGTGAAATTTATACGGAACAATTTCGAACTAATATTTTGGATTGCCGCGCTGGCTGCACTTGGCTTTAGCGACCCGGCCCAAACACATTACGTACTATGCCCGCTACGGCTGATGGGCTTTACCTGGTGCCCAGGCTGCGGTATCGGCCATGCTATTGCTTATTTGTTCCATGGGGATCTACGTGCCTCGTTCCATGCGCATTGGCTGGGGATACCGGCTTTAGGGATTTTGCTTTACAGGATCTGTACACTTGTGGTCATGCGCGTTAAAAACCCCCTTATTGACCGTTAAAAAGAGTATGTTCGCCGACTTGTTGCCGCCCTCTGCCAGTATTGTGTTGGTGAAATTTTATTGTTAACTTAGTTTTACATCACAATTCAATCAAACAATCAAATAAAATGAACAATCAATCAAATGCCTACATGATGCTTCCGGGCATTTCACCCGAAGAAATAGGCTTTTTACAACAAGCAACCGCTAAGCTTGACGAAAACCAACAGCGCGGTTTTTATAACGTTTATGCCGGTAAACGTAAAAGCCCGCAGGATATCTTATTGTTTACCCTGCTTGGCTTTATCATTGTAGCCGGTGTACAGCGTTTTGTGGTAGGGCAAATTGGAATGGGTATATTATACTTATTTACAGGCGGCTTTTGCCTGATAGGTACTATAGTTGACCTGATCAACCATAAAACGCTTGCTTTAGAATACAACAAAAAAATGGCCTACGAAAGCTTCCAGATTGTTACCATGGGCAACGGAAACTTTACATTTTAAAAAATACAACACGTAGCTCTTCATTTCGGCCAGTGCGATATGGCTGTGTAAATATCTGCCGGGGTTTTCCCTGCCCCGCGCAAATAATGCACCGATGTTGCACCGGCCGATTTGGAGAGTTTTTCGTTACCGGACGCCATCAGCAGCGGGTGGTGATGAAAGGCCATATCGCGAAAAGCACCTGCCCCTATATAGGGTGCCAGGTAATGCTGCGCCAGGGTTGATGCCCAAAGATCCTCGCCCCGCACAATCAGATCGATACCATAATAAACATCATCTAAAACCGATGTCAGCTGATAGGCGGGATAACCGTCTTTCTTTCGTACTACAAAATCCTGCATCGTAACAGGCAGGGTGGTTTGCAGGATTTCGCCTGAAAGGGTTTTAATATGCAATAATTCGGCAGCGTCGGTTTTTAACCGCCAGCTTACATTTTCCGCATCCAGCGGGATGTTTTTGTGGCGGCAGGTACCCGGATAGGCATCATCGGCATTAACACCCCTGATCTGCGCCCGCGAACAGGTACAGGCAAATACCGCGCCGCTGTCTTTTAATCGTTGCAGGGCGCCACGGTACATAGCCATACGGTGTATCTGCGACCATTCCTTTTCATACGCTTCCATATTGCGCGGGCCTTCATGGTAGGGGATCTCCAAAAAATTCAGCGTGTCGAAGATATCCTGCACATATAGCGGGTTCACCCGGTCGCGGTCAAGGTCATCTATCCGCAGCAAAATTTTGGCATTGGTTTGCCGGGCCAACTGGGCAGTTAAGGCAAAAGATAGTACATTACCCAAATGCAGGTAGCCGCTGGGTGTAGGGGCAATACGGGTTTTATGGTAAACAGGTGCCGGCTTATCCAATGGAGTACAAAATATGTGTTACAATGTCGCCAATTTAGGCTTACAGATATAATTTTTGCCAATTTAATAGTAATTTCCCCCTGTTTAACCCATTTGGTGTATCATGAAAAAACTTTTCCTAACCGGGGCTGCCCTGTTCTTTGCAGCCGCAACTTTTGCACAAAGCGATATTTATTATTCCCTTAGCTTTGCTAATGCCGCCCATCACGAGGCCGAGATCAGCATGCGGATAGGGCAATTGCCTTCGGGCCCGCTAAGGGTACGCATGAGCCGTTCATCGGCCGGGCGCTATGCCACACACGAGTTTGGCAAGAATGTTTATAACGTAAAAGCGTTTGATAATACCGGAAAAGAACTTGCCGTTAAACAAATAGAAGGCGATGTTTGGGAAATACCTAACCATGGCGAAGGCATAAAGGTTAGCTATACCCTGTTTGCCAACTGGACAGATGGCACCTATGCCAGCATTGACCCCAGCCACGCCCATCTGAACATGCCGGCCGCTATGATGTGGGCGATTGGGATGGATAACCGCCCCATACACTTCCAGTTTAAGGATTACGAAAAGTATGGCTGGCGCTTTGCTACCCAGCTAAAACCCGAAGGCCCGGCAGGTGCCTACTTTGCGCCTAACTTTCAGTATATGATGGATAGCCCAACCGAGCTGTCTAACTTTAAAGAAAGCGCCTGGAAGGTTAAAAACCCGGATGGCAAAGAACAGAGCATCCGCCTGTCGATACACTCGGATGATAGCCAGGCAGTGATAGATAATTTTGCCGGCATGATTAAAAAGGTGGTATTGGAAGAGCAGGCTATTTTTGGTGAATTGCCCGCTTACGATTATGGCGATTATATCTTTTTAGATGATGTTTACCCAACCAATTCGGGCGATGGGATGGAGCACCGTAATTCTACCTGCATTGTTCACCCGGCAGATAAGGTGGAAGGCAACGAAGGGCGCCTATTAGGTACTTACGCGCACGAATATTTCCACGCCTGGAATGTGAAACGCATCAGGCCAAAATCGTTGGAGCCGTTTAATTTTGAACATGCCGATATGAGCAGCGAACTTTGGTTTGCCGAAGGCTTTACCCAATATTATGGTGTGTTAACGTTAGTGCGCGCCGGTTTTAGCACCCCCGAAGATTATACCCGTACCGCCGCGGGACTGATCAATACCGTGTTAACATCGCCTGCCGCGCTGAAATACTCGCCCGCGCAAATGAGCCGTTATTCGGTTTTTGCCGATGCCGGTGTTTCTATCGACCCTAACAATAATACCAACGTGTTCACCAGCTATTATACCTATGGTGGTGCTACCGCTTTAGCTTTGGACTTGCGCCTGCGCAGCGAATTTAACCTAACGCTGGATGATTATATGAAAGCTGTTTGGCTAACCCTGGGTAAGGTGATGAAACCGTATACCATCCCCGATCTGCAAGCTGTATTGGCCAAGGTAACCAACCCTAAATTTGCCGCCGACTTTTTTGGTAAATACATTAACGGTATCGAAAAAAATGATTACGCCCCATTGCTGGCCAAAGCCGGGATGGTATTGCGCAAAGCACAACCCGGGATAGGCTGGGCGGGCTCTTTAGGGGGCTTTCAGCAACGCGGCCGCTCGGGTACAGCACGTACTGCAACAACAGCGGCGGGTGTTCCTGTTATAAACGGTACAGCGCAAAACACGCCGCTTTATAAAGCAGGTATTGATGCCGGCGATATTATCCTGAAAGCGGATGGTAAAGACCTGGCCGATGCCGCAGCCCTGCAGGAGATGATTGCCGCCAAAAAACCGGGTGACAAAATAGCGCTGGTTTACAAAAACCGCGCAGGCGAACATCAAACCACCCTTACCTTAGAAGAAAACCCCGCTTATGAAGTAGTAACCAATGAGAAAGCTGGAAAAGAATTAACCAAAGAACAGGCGGCCTTCCGTAGCGCCTGGTTATCAACCAAAGTAAAATAAACCCGATTATGATGAAGAAATATATTTTAGCAGGCGCATTTTTAGCCACCACTTTAGGGGCCTTTGCGCAGGATGTAAACAAGCTGATAGACCAAAAGGATGTGGAGCGCATTATCAAAACCCTGGCAGCTGATGATATGGAAGGCCGTGCAACCTTTTCGCGCGGGATAGATAAAGCCGCCACCTTTATTGAAGGCGAGTTTAAAAAAGCCGGACTTCAACCGCTGACAGGCGAAACCGGTTTCAGGCAAAATATCCCGCCAATGGTAAAAACTACGGTTTTGAGCGCTAAACTAACTATTAACGGGGTTGAAGTACCTGCCGATAAATTTGTGGCAGCGTCGGGTGCGTCATTTACCTGGAGCGATATGACAGGCGTGGATATTGTTAAGCAAGCTGCCGGCGGTCGTGGCCCGGGTGGTGGCGGAGCCGGTAACGGCACTACAAGCACCGGGGTAAGAAAAAGATTGGTGCTGCTGGATACATCGGCAGCAAGCATGTTTACCCGGATGCGCAACCGCGCGGCCAGCGGCAGCGTTGCTGCCAAAGCCAGTCCCGATCAAACGATTACGCTGCTTGGTAATTTTGGCGATATTAAAACCATTACCGCCAGTGTGGAGGTAAAAACCGAAGCTGCTCCTTTGTTTAACGTAGTAGGTATGATCCCGGGTAAAAGTAAGCCAGATGAGTTTGTGGTATTCTCGGGCCATTATGACCACCTGGGGATTGCCAAAGGACAAGCCGACAGTATCTTTAACGGTGCCGACGATGATGCTTCGGGCACAACAGCAATGATCAGCCTGGCTAAATATTATAAGAAAATAAACAGCAACGAGCGTACCCTGATATTTGTAGCCTTTTGCGCCGAGGAAATTGGCGGCTTCGGTGCGCGCCATTTCACAACTACGGTTAATGCTGATAAAGTAGTGGCCATGTTCAATATCGAAATGATCGGTAAGGATTCAAAGTTCGGCCCTAATTCGGCTTTTATTACCGGTTATGAACGGTCGGATTTTGGGCAGATCCTGCAAAAGAACCTGGAAGGCACCGCCTTTAAATTTTACCCGGATCCGTATCCAACACAAAACCTGTTCTACCGTAGTGATAACGCCACATTGGCCCGTTTAGGCGTACCGGCGCACACCATATCAACAGACATGATAGATGTCGACCCGCATTACCATAAAGTAACCGACGAGTTTAAAACGCTTGATGTAAACAATATTGTGGCTACTATCCGTGCCATCGCGCTAAGCTCACGCACCATTGTTTCCGGCAAGGATACGCCTACAAGGGTAGCTAAGTTGGAGCGGTAGGGTTTAAGTCTTTAGTCCAAAGTCGTAAGTTTAAAGTATTATCTTTAGGCTTACGACTTTTTTTATGTATACATGCTTTAACCAGTTTGTCATTGCTTCGTACCTCGCAATGACAAACTGGTTGGAAACAGGGTGCACAGTCCCCTACAACTTCTTAAAATCATAAGCCGTCATCTCAATAAAATCGGCCACCTTAACCCTTACACTGCTTATTTTACCATTGGCAAAGGTGAAGGGGAAAACTGCCTTACCCAGTTCCGGATCCGAAAATACCACGTAAAAGCGGTTGCCGCCTAAAGGCTGCGCGGTAGCAAACATTTTGGGGTGATGTTCAAAACGGAGTTGCAGTTGGTCTAATTCGCCGCCTATGCTGATGGTCATGTTGCCATACAGATCGTTAAAGTACTTGCCGGTGTAGGCCGTCAGGGGCATGGCTGTTGGCCGTTTCATGGCTACGGTATCGCGTAGTTTTTTATCGGCTAACTGGTCGTTATTTTGGTTGGTTTTATAAAAACTAAGATAAGCTTCGCTGTAATTACGGTAAGGCTGTTTAAAATAGGCATCCATAATTTCCCAGCGCAGGGCTTCGTATAAACTGTTTTGATCAGTATTGGTGAGGATGATGATACCCAAACGATCTTGCGGTACCAGCGTTACCGATGATACATAGCCGTTCACCCCGCCATCGTGCATCACAATGCGGTGCCCTGAGTAATCCTGCAAAAACCAACCCAATCCGTAAAGCTGGTAATTCGTTTCGCCGTTTAAATGGCGTACGCTGCTTACCACATCCTGCGGTTCGCGGGTGGCAGCTATGGCTGCCTGGGGAATCACCTGACGGCTGCCGACTTTGCCATTATCCAATAAGGCCATCACCCATTTGCTCATATCGCTGATAGACGAGCTGATAGCGCCTGCGGGGGCAAGCCCGTCTATCTGGCAATAGGGAATGGCTACCAGGCGGCCATCAACCAAGGTATGCGCCGCGGTGCGGTTTAACGATTTGGGCATATCGGTCGTAAGGGCAATGGTATTGGTCATGCCCAATGGGGCAAAAATGTTTTCCTTTAGATAGGCTTCCCATGGTTTGCCGGTAACTTTGGGGATAATCTCGCCGGCGGTTAAAAATGCCGAGTTGGTATAGCCCCATTTAGTACGGAAGGGATAGGTAGCTTTTACATGCCCCATCTTTTCGATGATCTCCCTGCGGGATAAACTGGTGTTGTAAAAAGTAAAATCGCCCTGGAAGGTTTGGAAACCCAGGCGGTGGCACAGCAAATCGCGCACGGTAGCCATTTCGCCGGCCGGTTTGTTATCCAGCTTAAACTCGGGGATATATTTGGTTACCTTATCATCCAGCGATAGCAGTTTTTTATCCTGCAACATGGTCAGGGCCGTTGCGGTAAAGGCTTTGGTATTGCTGCCTATCATAAACAGGGTGTTCTCATCAATCTTGGCGGGCAGGCCTAATTCCTTAACGCCGTAGGTTTTCATCACCACTACTTTCCCATCCTTCACCACGCAAACGGCCACGCCGGGAATGCGCCAATTGGTAAGGGCCCGGTTCATATAAATATCCAGGCTGTCGCGGATGAAGTTGCCCCTGTCGGCCACCTGGGCCCGGGCTACGCCAATAAACGCGATACAAGCTATACAAAAGCTGCTTATTTTTTTCATGACAGGCCTATATAAATTATGGTGGGGAAAGTATTAATTTAACGCCAAATTTAATAACATATAACACTGTTAAAGTTTTTAAACATTAAAAATATATGAAGATGAAATTTCGCTATCAGGGCCTGCGCTTATTAACCGTATGCCTGGTGTTTGTTTGCCAATTGGCCAGCGCCCAGCGCGGTGGCCTGCAATGGGCAAAAGATGGCTATCACTACTATCGCCTGCAAGGGGGTAATATAGTGGAACTGGATATCCGCGACGCCTCGAAAACCAATACACTGGTAACCGCTGCTATGCTTACCCCTGCCGGGCAGCCGGCTTTATCTCCAAGACGCTTCGCTTTCTCGGACGACGGTCAGAAAGTTTTGTTAAACACCAACACCAAACGTGTTTGGCGCTATGATACCCGCGGCGATTACTGGGTGTATGATCTGCAAACCAAGGCGCTGAAAAAGCTGGGTAAAGGCAAGCCCGATGCATCGCTGATGTTTGCCAAGTTTGCACCCGATGGCAGTAAGGTAGCTTATGTAAGCGAACACAATATTTATGTGGAGGACATGACCAGTGGCGCTATTAAACCGCTGACCACCGATGGCACCAAAAAGTTGATCAACGGTACTTTCGATTGGGCGTACGAAGAGGAATTTGATTGCCGCGATGGGTTCCGCTGGTCGCCGGACGGCCGGAATATTGCCTACTGGCAGATAGATGCCAGCAAGATCAAAAACTATTTGATGCTGAATACGACGGATTCGACCTACTCGTTTGTAGTGCCGGTTGAGTACCCTGTAGCAGGCGAAGACCCAAGCTCGTGCAAGGTGGGTGTGGTTGATGTAGCCACCGCACAAACCCGCTGGATGAATGTGCCCGGCGACCCGATACAGCATTATATCCCCCGTATGGAATGGGCCAATAACGCTAACGAAATTATGCTGCTGCAATTAAACCGCCCGCAAAACGAGAGCAAGATCTTTATAGGCAATATATCAAACGGAACAACCCACATCCTGCACCAGGAAACCGATAAAGCCTGGGTTGATGTACGCGATGCTGAGGGCTGGAAATGGATAGACCATAACAAGAAATTCATCTGGCTGAGCGAAAAGGACGGCTGGAATCATATTTACACCATCGACAGGGATGGTAAGGAGCAACTGATCACCAAAGGTGATTATGATGTGATTAACATTGATTTGGTTGATGAAGCCGGTGGTGTGATCTATTTCACGGCATCG
This sequence comes from Mucilaginibacter sp. GW821-FHT07H05, assembly GCF_059418485.1. Taxonomy (NCBI): domain Bacteria; kingdom Pseudomonadati; phylum Bacteroidota; class Sphingobacteriia; order Sphingobacteriales; family Sphingobacteriaceae; genus Mucilaginibacter; species Mucilaginibacter sp. GW821-FHT07H05. Next base: position 482,442 of record NZ_JBWKPY010000002.1, on the reverse strand, counting down.
CCCGAGAACGCTACGCAGAAATACCTGTACAGCGTAAAACTGAACGGCAGTGGTAAGGCGGTACGGATCAGTCCGGCCGACCAGCCCGGTACACATAGCTATGCCATATCGCCTAACGGTAAAATAGCGCAGCATACTTTCAGCAACAGCTATACGCCGTATGCATCGGAACTGATCAGTCTGCCCGATCATAAACACATTAGCGGTGCCGAGATCAAAGTGGATTTGGCCAACAAAGCTAAGGGGCCCGAGTTTTTTAAAGTAAAAACAGTTGATGGTATTGAGATGGACGGCTGGATGGTGAAGCCAACCAATTTCGACCCGAACAAAAAATACCCGGTTGTATTTATGGTTTATGGCGAGCCTGCATCGGCAACCGCGCCCGATAGCTACGGCGTTGGCCGCAATGGCGAGTACGTAGGCAATATGGCTAACGATGGCTACATCTATATGTCGCTGGATAACCGGGGGGCACCTGTGCCTAAAGGCCGCGAGTGGCGTAAATCCATCTACAAAAACATCGGTATCATTAATGTCCGCGATCAGGCTATGGCTGCTAAGGAGATCATTAAATGGCCTTTTGTAGATTCATCGCGCGTGGCGGTTTGGGGCTGGAGCGGCGGTGGCTCATCAACCCTTAACCTGATGTTCCAATATCCTGAAATTTATAAAACAGGCATTGCTGTAGCCGCCGTGGGCTGGCAGTTATCGTACGATAATATTTACCAGGAGCGTTATATGGGCGTGCCAACCGATGCAGCCGGTCGCGAGCCATTCATCAAAGGTTCGCCCGTTACTTACGCTAAAAACCTGCGCGGTAACCTGCTATATGTGCATGGTACAGGTGACGATAATGTGCATTATCAAAATGCCGAACTGCTGATTAACGAACTAATTAAATACAACAAGCAATTCCAGGTGATGCCATATCCCAACCGTACACACGGCATATCAGAAGGTGCGGGGACATCGCTGCATTTGCGTACGTTGTATACTAAATATTTAAAAGAGCATTGCCCGCCGGGCGGGAGATAGGCGAGCCTCACCCAAGCCCTCTCCAAAGGAGAGGGCTTATGAATTAACCTTTCCTCGAACCCTCTCCTTTGGAGAGGGCAGGGTGAGGCTGCTGACCACCCGGTGCATCCGTGCCGGGTGGTTTGTTTTAAACTGTAGCGTAACGCTGTATTCATCCGTAATTAATAAAAAACCACGGATATGAAAACAATTAAACTTTATTATTTATTAGCAGCAGTATTGTTAATGGGGATGTCCTCCTGTAAGAAGGACAAAAAGGATAGCGGTATTATGGGCGTATGGGTAAGCGAATATGTATATAACGAGAGTGTAACAGTTCGCCAAACCTACCAGTTTAATGATGACAGTACCGTGTTGTTTACCCGCAGCTTTGTAAAAACAAACACCAAAGCAATATTAGGTTACGATTATAAAAGTACCGCCAATTTTAGTTTTGATGGTACTACGCTTAAAGAGACCGGTATTAGTGTATTGGGGTTAGATCAGTCTAAAGCAAAGCCCGGCGAACCTTATACTGATCTGAAAGACCTGATACCTTATTTAACTATTTCGTCAGTATCATCACAGCAGGTTGCGTTTAATACCGATAAAACAACATTTAACTTTGTGTATCCTTGCCCGTTAAATGCCAACTGCGCCCTGTTTATATACACCAAACAATAAAGCACAAAAAAGCCGTCCGGTAATCCCGGACGGCTTCAATGGTTAGTAAAAGGCCTGTTTTCTTTTAAAAAGGCAGGTCGTCATCGGCAGCGGCACCAAAGTCGGTTACCGATCCGTCAGATTTTACGGTTATGCGTTGGTTATCGTCAAAGTCGCTTTTTCTTCCCAGCATGGTAAAGTTTTCGGCAACAATTTCGGTCGTGTATTTTTTAATGCCCTCCCTGTCTTCAAACGACCGGGTGCGTATTTTACCTTCTATATAAACCAGTTTTCCTTTTTGCAAAAACTTGGCCGCCACATCGGCCAGTCCCCGCCACATCACAATGTTATGCCATTCGGTTTGTTCTACCTTTCGGCCGTCTTTATTAAATGTTTCAGATGTTGCCAGCGGAAAACTTGCAACGGCTACCCCACCTTCTAAGTGACGAATTTCAGGATCTTTACCCAGGTGCCCCACAAGGATAACTTTATTAATTCCAGACATAGTTTAAATAGGAAATTAGTTTTTAATTTAAAAAATTAGTTAAAAATATAAAAATGATTTGAGGCAGCACTAAATTTTTTAATTTTTTTTCGTCAACGAAAAAATAATCTCCTTCTAACTCATTTTTAAAACCAGCTATTTCTATAAACCTTACATATAAATGCTGGTGGGTAAGCACATGTTTGCGGATGGGGTGTACCAATTCTATTTTAGCATTTTCGGCTATAAAACGCGCGGCTTGTGGTAAATTCAGCACCTCGCCCGGCTCCATTAATTCATCCGTTTCTATCAAAGGGAACTCATATAAATTTGCCCATATATCGCCGGTACCGCGCTTGTGTATTAAAACCTGACCGGCATCTTTTATTAATAAATAGTTAAAATATCTATTGCGGATTTTTAGTTTATTTAGTTTTACCGGCAATCCCGTAGTGGCATTGTGCTTAAAAGCATAACAGCCTAAACGCACCGGGCAAATACCGCAGGCCGGGTTTTTTGGCTTGCAAAGCATAGCGCCAAATTCCATCATGGCCTGGTTATGCAGGGCCGGCTCATCGCGGTTAAGCACCTCATCGGCCAATTGCTGAAATGTTTTTTTGCCCTGTGTGCCGTTAACCGGTTCGGTGATGCCATAGTAGCGGGCCAATACACGATATACGTTGCCATCAACCACGGCCCGGGCCTCGTTAGCGGCAAACGATGCAATGGCAGCGGCAGTATAAGCCCCAATTCCTTTCAGCTTAATCAGCCGGTCCCAGGCCGAGGGGAATTTCCCGCCGTAATTTTCCTGCACTAACCGGGCGGTTACTAACATATTGCGTCCGCGCGAATAATAGCCCAGTCCCTGCCATAAATGCAGTACCTCATCTTCATCGGCCGCGGCAAAGTGGCTTACGGTGGGGTATTTTTCCAAAAAACGGTTAAAGTACGGAAGGCCCTGTTCTACACGGGTTTGCTGCAATATAATTTCAGATAGCCAGATCACATAGGGGTCTGTAGTATGCCGCCAGGGAAGGTCGCGTTTGTTTTGCTGATACCAGTTAATAAGCTCGTTTGATAGGGACATAAGGGCAAAAATACGCATTCAAAGTAGCCCATTTGTAACGTTTTTCGGGGCATGTTGAAAAAAATCATCTTTTATTTCAATCTTTCCGAATAAAGCAATACTTTTGCAACCCCAAATCAGTTAAGTATTTACATATAAATAAAAAGAAAATCAGATATGACTAAGGCAGAAATTATAGCTGAGATCTCATCGAAGACAGGTATTGAGAAAGTAGACGTTCAGGAAACTGTTGAGGCGTTCTTCAAGGTGGTTAAAACATCTATGGTAGGCGGCGAAAACGTATACGTGAGAGGTTTCGGTAGTTTTGTAGTGAAAAAAAGGGCAAAAAAGACCGCCCGTAATATTTCAAAAAATACTGCCATTATTATCCCCGAGCACTTTGTGCCAAGTTTTAAACCTGCAAAAACTTTTGTTGAGAAAGTAAGAACAGGTAACAAAACCAAAACAGCCAAATAATTTAAGGGAACATGAAAGGGAAACAAATAGCCGTTATTGCAGCAGTTGCTGTTGTTATAGGCTATTTGTATCTGCAACCGGTTAAGGGTTTGGTAAAACCCAAGGAAAGCAAAGCCAATAACGGTATGGTTGCCGGCTCAAAGCCCGTGGTTACCGTTAGCGCCGACATGGTTTCGGCTACAGCAAAAACAGCTATTGGCGCTAACCTTTCGGCAAAGATAACCGACCTGGAAGAGCAACTGAAAAATGCTTCGGGCGATCAGCAAAAGGAAGCGTTACAAAGGCAACTGGCCAAACAATGGGACGATGTAAATCAACCCGCGCCAGCCGCCTTTTACTACTTGGAACTGGCCCGCAAGCAAAATGATTTTGCAGACTGGCTTAATGCAGGCAACCGTTTTAACGATGCCTTTAAGTTTAGCCAGGACTCGACGATCCAATCGGCATTGGTGCTGAACGCGGTAGAGGCTTTTGAGCATGCTACCAAAATGAAGCCCGATAACCTGGATGCGAAAACAGGCTTAGGCATAGCCGATGTGAACGGTGGTGCGCCATCGCCCATGACAGGCATAGGCCTACTGCTTGAAGTAGTGGCTAAAGACCCGAACAACCGGAACGCGAACTATAATTTAGGTTTGTTTGCCATAAAATCGGGCCAGTATGATAAGGCGGTAGTACGTTTTAAAACCATTTTAGCACAGAAGCCGGAAGTAGAAGCCTACTTTTACTTGGCCGAAAGCTATAAGCAAATGGGCCAGAAACAAGAAGCTATTATAGCTTACCAAAAATGTAAAGAACTAATGCAGGACCCGGTTGCCGGCAAGCGCATTGATGATTTTATAAAAGAATTAAAAAATTAATTACACACTAAAAAATTAGCATTATGCCAAGCGGTAAAAAACGTAAAAGACATAAAATGGCCACCCACAAACGTAAAAAACGTTTGAGAAAAAACAGGCATAAGAAAAAATAAGCTATTGATTAATAGCTTATTTTACCTGCTTTTAACGGGTTTGTTATTTTATTGTTTACCTTTCATCTATACCGGGCGCTTTGCCGGGTTTAAGAAATGGAGTAGCAGTTGATAAAAGAATTAATTATCGATTCGACCCCCAACGGGGCTACTATTGCCTTATTACAGGATAAACAACTTGTAGAACTACATAAAGAGCATGTCAGCAACAATTATACTGTTGGTGACATATACCTTGGCCGTATCAAAAAGATTATGCCGGGGCTAAACGCTGCTTTTGTTGATGTTGGCTACGAGAAGGATGCCTTTTTGCATTATCTTGACCTTGGGCCGCAAGTACAAAGTTTGCTTAAATTAACCAAAATGGTTAAAAGCGGCGGGTACACGGCTAAGCTGCTGGATAATTTTAAACCGGAACTGGACATTAATAAATCAGGTAAAATATCTGATGTATTAACTAAGGGCCAATTAATCCCGGTGCAAATTGCAAAAGAGCCTATCAGTACTAAGGGCCCACGCTTAAGTTCGGATATATCCATAGCCGGGCGTTATGTAGTGCTTTGCCCTTTTTCCGAAGCGATATCGATATCCAAAAAGATAAAGAGCAATACCGAGCGTAACCGCCTGCGTAAAATTATCGAGAGCATAAAGCCTAAAAATTTCGGCGTTATTATCCGTACTGTATCCGAGGGAAAGGGCGTGGCCGAAATGCAAAAGGACTTGCTTGACCTGGTAACCAAATGGGAAACCTTTATTACACGCTTGCCGGCTACAGAACCTGCCAAAAAAGTTTTAGGCGAAATTGACCGTACCAGCACCCTCCTGCGCGATCTGTTAAATAAGGATTTTCAGCACATTTATGTGAATGATAATACGATTTATGAAGAGATTCGCTCGTATGTGCATGATATATCGCCCGAGATGGAGAACATTGTACGCTTGCATAAGCACAAAGACCCCATTTTTGAGCATTACGGTATCGAGAAGCAAATTAAGGGTGCCTTTGGTAAAACCGTGAACCTGGCCGGCGGCGCTTACCTGGTTATAGAGCATACCGAAGCCCTGCACGTTATTGACGTAAACAGCGGTAACCGTACAGCTAATAAAGAGAACCAGGAAGAGAACGCTTTTTTGGTTAACAAGGAAGCTGCTAAGGAAATTGTGCGCCAGTTGCGTTTGCGCGATATGGGGGGCATTGTGGTGATCGATTTTATAGACATGCACAAGCCAAACAATCGCAAGGACCTGTTTGATTACCTGCGCACCGAAATGTCGCACGATAGGGCTAAACACACCATCCTGCCGCCAAGTAAATTTGGCCTGGTACAAATTACCCGCCAGCGTGTACGCCCTGAAATGAATATTGTTACCAGCGAAGTTTGCCCTACCTGTAACGGTACCGGCACCATCCGCCCGACGATATTATTGCTGGACGACATTGAGAACAACTTTAACTTTATACTGGTTGAACAGAACGAGAAGAGCATTACCCTTACCGTTCACCCATATATTGAGGCCTACATTAAACAAGGCCTGGTTAGCCGCCAAATGAAATGGTACTTTAAGTACAAGCAATGGATCAAGGTAAAATCAAACCCTAACTACCAAATCACCGAGTTCCATTTCTTCTCATCGAAGGATGAAGAGATTAAATTGTAGTTAGTCCGGAAGTCGGAAAGTCCGAAAGATATTGAAAAGAGCCCCGATTTGTCGAGGCTCTTTTTTTGTGACCTTACCTGGTATTTCTGATATCGAAAGTTTAATTTGGAGGATGTTTTTCAAAAAAAGTGCTATTTACCAAAAAAATTGCCGAGCAGATAAACAAAGCAATGGAGTTGGGCTTGCCTGAAAAAGATATTAATATTGCTAAGGAGTATTTGGATTACAATGAATACGAAGTAAGTTTCAATCATATCGTTACACAACTTTATGAATATGCTATTTTAATTGATCAGCCATTTTACGATTTGACTTTGGAGATTGCAGACTTGATGAAAATCCCAGAAAATGAGTATGGCTTTTTGAAAGAGCTTATTCCCGGGACTTAAATCCTAATATTATTAGCAATTTATAAAATAAATTAGCATTTTTGAATCATCTGCACATTTGCATATAAGCACATCTGCACATTCAAAACAAATGGCCAAAACAAAAGTCTCCTATTTCTGTCAAAGCTGCGGCTTCGAAGCACCTAAGTGGTTGGGCAAATGCCCTTCATGCAGTCAGTGGAATACCTTCGTAGAGGAAATAGTAGAAAAGAACAACCCGTCGGTACCCGACTGGAAACCGCAATCCAGTTCCCTGCAACGCTCTAACAAAGCGGTACCGATAGATAAGATAGAGTTTGACGAAGAGCATCGCACTTTAACCCCTGATAAGGAGTTTAACCGGGTATTGGGCGGCGGCATCGTGGCCGGGTCGCTGGTGCTGATAGGGGGCGAACCTGGCATCGGTAAATCAACCCTGATGCTGCAACTGGCGCTGAATATGCCGGGCTTGCGCGTGCTATATGTATCGGGCGAGGAAAGCGACCGGCAGATAAAAATGCGGGCCGAGCGCTTAACTAACCCCCAACCCCCTGAAGGGGGCCAGGGACAAATCACTCCCCCTTCAGGGGGCGGGGGGGGCTCCGACTGCTATATCCTGACCGAAACATCAACTCAAAACATATTTAAACAGATAGAACATATCCAGCCCGAAATGGTAGTGATCGACTCTATCCAAACGCTGCACTCGGCACATATCGAATCTACGCCGGGTAGTGTATCGCAGGTGCGGGAGTGTACGGCCGAACTGCTGCGTTTTGCCAAAGAGAGCGGTACGCCGGTATTCCTGATTGGCCATATCACCAAAGATGGCATGATAGCCGGTCCGAAGATATTAGAGCACATGGTTGATACAGTACTGCAATTTGAAGGCGACCGCCACCATGTATACCGCATATTACGGGCGGTGAAGAACCGTTTCGGCTCGGCATCCGAACTGGGGATCTATGAAATGCTGGGGGCTGGTCTGCGTGAAGTATCCAACCCATCCGAGATCTTATTATCGCAACGCGATGAACCCTTAAGCGGTATCACCATATCGGCCACGCTGGAGGGTATGCGGCCCATGATGATCGAGACGCAGGCGCTGGTTAGTACATCGGCATATGGCACGCCTCAGCGCTCGGCTACGGGCTTTGATACCCGCCGCATGAATATGTTATTGGCCGTACTGGAAAAGCGCTGTGGCTTTAAATTAGGCGCCAAAGATGTATTCCTGAATATTACCGGTGGTATCCGTGTAGAAGACCCGGCTATTGACCTGGGCCTGGCCGCGGCCATCATCTCATCGCACGAGGATATTCCCATCCCTTTTAAAACCTGCTTCGCGGGCGAGATCGGCTTATCGGGCGAGATCCGCGCCGTTAACCGGGTAGAGCAACGCATAGCCGAAGCGCAAAAACTGGGCTTCGAGCAGATCTTTATCTCCAAGTACAACCTCCCCACTGGTGGCGAAGACAAAAAGCGGATAGACCTGACCCGTTATGAAATAGCCGTAAAACCTGTGGGTAGTATCGAGGAGGTGTTTTCGTTATTGTTTGGGTAGATAATAAATGGGTGTCATGCTGAGCCTGTCGAAGCATGGTGGGCAGGCCCTCTGCACGCAGTCTCGATAGGCTCAGACTGACATCCACAAAAAAACGGCGTAACCAATAAAGCTACGCCGTTAAAATATCTTGAAATGCAATCCTTACGGTACTGTGGTTATTACCACCTTGCGTATCACATTGTTGTTGTAATCAGCCACATAAATGTTGCCGGCCGCGTCGGTAGTTAAACCTTGCGGGTTGCTGAATTTAGCAGCCGCACCAACACCTTCGGTATAACCTGATGTATTGATACTGCCTGCAATGGTGTAAAGTACTTTAGTAGTTGCGGAGACCTCCATGATACGGCCTGATTCGTCCGAGATAAACATATTGCCGTTTTTGTCGGTGGTGATGGCTACAGGCAGGTTAATTACCTGGGGTTGTGTTTTTGGATCGCCGACAACGGTGGTTACCGTTCCGTCGGTAGCAATTTGCCTGATCGCGTTATTAGACAGATCGGCCACATAAAGCACACCTGCCGCGTCAATAGTAATGCCCGATGGGTTATTAAAGCGTGCGGCGGTGGTTAATCCATCGGCATAACCGGCTGCATTAGTACCAGCAACGGTGGTAACTACACCTGCCGGTGTAATTTTACGGATAGCGCTATTACCCCTGTCGGCAACATAAATATTGCCCGATGCATCAGCCACCAAACCTGCCGGACTGGTAAATTTAGCCGAAGCACCTGTAGCATCAGCATAGCCATAGCCATTGCCGCCTGCCAGTGTGGTAACTACACCGGTTTGTGTTATTTTACGGATAGCGTTATTGCCAACATCAGATACATACAAATTGCCCGATGCGTCGATAGCAATGCTTTGCGGACTGTAAAAGCTGGCCGCCGATCCGGTGCCATTAGCGTAACCGGCTGTAGCATTTCCGGCAAGCGTAGTCACCGTACCCGTTGCCGATACTTTACGGATAACGTTGTTAAAAGAATCGGCTATGTACAAGTTGCCTGCCGCATCGGCCACAACACCCCGCGGACTGTTAAAGGCCGCAGTTTTTAGTGGACCTTCTGTATAAGCGGCGGCACCGCTGCCTGCATAGGTGCTTACTGTGCCGGAGATAGAAAATGTAGTGGTTGGTGTAGTAAACTGTATTACATTGCCATAAGTGGTAACACCGTTAGTGCTGGTTGCATAGGCCCTTACATAGTAAAGTGTTTTAGCACTTAAGCCTGTAATAGCAGCCGAAAAATGGAGAACATTGGCTGTTGTAAGCGGTGTTTTTGAATCGGTTATAACCGGGGTTTTGTTGGTTGAGCTCCAGCAAACACCATATTCTGTTATGCTGTTGGTTATAAAATTGCTAACATAACCCCCACTTTGTGCCGAGGTAGTAGTTAAATCGGTTATAACACCGTTGGTTGTTACAACGGGCACAAACTCGGTTGTATCATCTGATGATTTATTACAGCCGCTAAACACAATAACAGCGGGCATCAGCAATACTAAAAATATACTTATGTTTCGTAGCGATAACTTCATTTTTGTTGATAAAGATAAAACGTTAAAATAACAGCTTTATCCGCAAAGATATTAACCTGCAGCGATATTTTAACACTATTTAACAATAAGGCATAAACCGCCCGAAACCTTTACGCCCGTAATTTGTAATAAAACAAATATCCCGTTAAAAATGAAGCTGCTTTCACTCATCTGTATGTTGTTAATAGCCGTAAGCCCGGCGCAACAACCCATACCGCACGGAACGGTATATGGCCGCAAGCCCAGCCGCACCGGATTAATATTGGCTACCAGCCTTGAAAAATATATGGGCAAGCGCACCCGCATCAGCGTTTCGGTATCGGGGCGGGTAACATTGGTTACCAAAAGCAAAGGTGGCTGGTTTGATGTGGATGCCGGGAACGGGCGTATTATTACCGCGCACTTTAAAAATTTTGGTGTAACTATTCCCGCAAGCCTTAAAAACCGTTACATTATTATGGAGGGTGTGGCGCAAAAACAAATTATAGCCGATGACCGCCAGCACTATGCCGGTGGAAACGGCAGCAGGCAGCATACCGTGAAAGCCAATCCCAGGCAGCTATTAATGTTTGAGGTAAAGGGGTTGATGGTGACGAAGTAGTGGCGTTACTTTTTTTAGTTCCCTCCCAGAACTACCGTGTACCCACATCTTTTTACGATTAATAGAAGTTTTATGCCCCGGAGGGGCTACCTGTTTGTAGCAAACAAAAAAAAGCAAAAATGCCTCGGAGAGGCTACCCCATATCGAAATCTATGATTCGATTTGCAACTGAGGGCAGCACCTACGGAGCTGTGACGTTTTCTGGGATCAAATACCTACAAACAGGTAGCCCCTCCGGGGCATGAAAAAAGGTAGCCCGGGAGGGAACTTGAAGATAACAAAAAAGGCGCCCCGATCAAATCGGGACGCCTTTTACTTTAAGCTTTAACCTTACTTAGACAAGTACATCGATTTCTCTTTATACAAATGCCTGAAGTATGGGTCCTGCAAGTCGGGGATGAAGCGGATGGCTTCGCCGGTCGATTTCATTTCAGGGCCTAATTCTTTATTAACTTCCGGGAATTTATCGAAAGAGAATACCGGCTCTTTAATAGCATATCCCTTCAGTTTACGCTCTATTTTGAAGTCTTTTAATTTATGGGTACCCAGCATTACTTTGGCAGCGATGTTGATATAAGGCACATCATAAGCTTTCGCGATAAATGGCACCGTACGTGACGCACGCGGGTTAGCCTCTATTACATAAACCTTATCGTTCTTTATCGCAAACTGGATATTCAGCAAGCCGCGTACATTTAGGGCGTGGGCTATTTTAATGGTATGGTCTTCCATTTGTTTAATCACCGATTCCGACAGATCGAACGGCGGCAATACCGCGTACGAATCGCCTGAATGAATGCCGGCCGGCTCAATGTGTTCCATCAGGCCGATGATATGTACGTCTTCACCATCATTGATGGAGTCCGACTCAGCCTCGGCAGCACGGTCAAGAAAGTGGTCTATCAGCACACGGTTGCCGGGCAGGTTTTTCAGCAGGTTTACTACCGCTTTTTCCAGGTCTTCATCGTTAATCACAATGCTCATGCCCTGTCCGCCTAATACGTAGCTTGGGCGCACCAATACGGGGTAACCAACTTCGTGGGCTACAACCAGCGCTTCTTCGGCACTTTCGGCAACACCGTATTTAGGGTATGGGATATCCAGGTCTTTCAACAGATCGCTGAAACGGCCGCGGTCTTCGGCAATATCCATGTTATCGTACGATGTACCGATGATTTTGATGCCATGCTCGTGCAGTTTCTCCGCCATTTTCAAAGCCGTTTGGCCACCAAGCTGAACAATCACACCTTCGGGTTTTTCCAGTTCGATGATCTCGCGTACGTGCTCCCAAAATACCGGCTCAAAGTACAGCTTATCAGCCATGTTAAAATCGGTAGATACCGTTTCGGGGTTACAGTTGATCATGATGGCTTCAAAACCGGTTTCCTTAGCGGCTAACAGTCCGTGTACACAACTGTAATCAAACTCAATACCCTGGCCAATACGGTTAGGGCCCGATCCTAATACGATGATTTTCTTTTTATCAGATACGATGCTTTCATTCTCGCCCTCATAAGTCGAGTAAAAATATGGCGTTTTAGCCTGGAACTCGGCAGCGCAGGTATCTACCATTTTATAAACCCGGTGCATACCTAAGGCTTTGCGGCGCTGGTAAACATCCTCTTCGGTTACGTTGCCTAATATGAAAGCGATCTGCGCGTCCGAGAAACCTTTTTGTTTCAGGGTAAATAAAAATTCGCGCGGGATATTATTCAGCGAGTAGCGGCGCAGTTCGGTTTCCAGGCCAACCAGTTCAAAGATCTGGTTCAGGAACCAGCGGTCAATCTTGGTTACTTTACGGATAGACTCGATAGGTACGCCCAGGCTCATGGCATCGTAGATGTGGAACAGCCTGTCCCAGCTTGGGTGTTCAAGGCTATGCATAATCTCGTCCAGGTTGCGGCTTTGGCGGCCATCGGCACCTAAACCGGCGCGACCGATCTCCAAACTCTGACAAGCTTTTTGCAGCGCCTCTATAAAGCTGCGGCCAATGCCCATTACCTCGCCTACCGATTTCATGGTTAAGCCCAGTTCGCGGTTAGCGCCTTTAAATTTATCGAAGTTCCAGCGGGGGATCTTCACAATCACGTAATCCAGCGTAGGTTCAAAATAAGCCGAAGTGGTTTTGGTGATCTGATTTTCTATTTCATCCAGGTTATAACCAATGGCCAGTTTAGCCGCTATTTTAGCGATAGGGTAACCGGTAGCTTTTGATGCAAGGGCAGATGAACGCGATACACGCGGGTTGATCTCGATAGCGATAATGCTTTCGTCGGCCGGGTTAACCGAGAACTGTACGTTACAGCCACCCGCGAAATTGCCAATGGCACGCATCATTTTTATGGCCTGGTTGCGCATCTCCTGGTAGCAGCGGTCGCTCAGCGTCATGGCCGGGGCCACGGTGATCGAGTCGCCGGTGTGGATGCCCATCGGGTCGAAGTTTTCGATAGAGCAAATGATAATTACGTTATCGTTATTATCACGTAACAACTCTAACTCGTATTCCTTCCAGCCTAAAACAGCCTGCTCTACCAAAACCTCGTGAGTGGGCGATGCCTGCAGGCCGCGGCTCAGGGCCTGGTCAAAATCTTCTTTTTTATGTACAAAGCCGGCACCTTTACCACCTAAGGTATAGCTTGGGCGTATCACCAGCGGGAACCCAATTTCCTGCGCGGCTTCTTTACCTTCCAAAAATGAGTTAGCAATTTTTGAGGTTGCAACCCCCACGCCGATATCCACCATTAACTGGCGGAAAGCCTCGCGGTTTTCGGTTTTCTCAATAGCGGCAATATCAACGCCTACTATGCTTACACCATATTTTTTCCAGATTCCGCGTTCATCAGCCTCAATACAAAGGTTAAGCGCGGTTTGGCCGCCCATGGTAGGCAGTACGGCGTCAATTTGTTGTTCCTGCAGTATTTGCTCAATGCTGGCGCAGGTAAGCGGCAACAGGTAAACGTGATCGGCAATAACCTTATCGGTCATGATAGTGGCCGGGTTACTGTTAATGATGGATACGGTGATCCCCTCGTCCTTTAAGGATAGCGCGGCTTGCGAACCGGCATAATCAAACTCACAAGCCTGGCCTATAATAATAGGGCCTGAACCGATGATCAATACTGACTTGATGGAATTATTTTTGGGCATAGTCTTTATAAGTCTTAAGTCTTAAGTCCTGAGTCTTAAGTCTGTCCAAATTTTATAACTTTTGGACTTTGAACTACCGACTTTGGACTTTGAATACTATGCGCTGGGAGCGAAAAAACCCGACCTCAGCGTCGGGGTGCAAAGATAGGGTTTATGTGCGATTATGTGATGTTTTTTTTAAAATCGCACAAATGTGACATGGGGCTGTATTTTGCCGACTCAGTTTTGTAAGTGAAAGGCTATCGGTACCACCAGAAAATAATCAATCGGCCGCCCGTACGCTATAGCTGTTTCCCAAAAACCGGCTGAAAGTTTAAGTACCCGCACGGCTTCCGCATTTATGGCAACACTTACGGGTTTAAGGATTTTGATATCTGCCAGTTCGCCATATTTAGTGATGGTAAATTTAATTTGTACCGTACCCTGGATATAGTTTTCCCTATCAACGGCCGGATACCTGATTGTTTGTGACAAAAAGTTAGAAAATCCGTTAAGGCCGCCTTCATAGCTGGGTAATTTAAACCGGGTTTTATAATTGACAGGAATGCCCTCTGCATTTGTAGCCGTGCCGGATACAAATTGCCCCACAGTATAACTTTCGGTAAAGCTTACTTTATAGCGGTCATCATAACCCTTCCAGGCGCCATCGCGTTTGCCATTTTTAATGTTGCCTTCTTCATAAACGCGGCTAAAGGCGTCATTGTAGGCTATATAATATCCATTGCCGTCTGCAGCCAAAATCTTTCCGGTCGAGTCGTTACAAGCTGTAAGCAATTCGGTTTGCGGTACCGGCTTGTTATCTGCGTTAAGGCTGTCAGGATTGCTGTAATGCCTGCTGATATTGAGCATACCATTGGGATAGTATATCGATTCGTCGCCGGTTATTTTGTTGTTTTTGTATTCAGCTATTCTTTTTCGTTTTCCGTTGATGTAAAAGCTTATGGCAGTTCCTTCAAGTGTAACCGGCGCGATGGTTTTTGATGTGGCTTCCATTTTTTCCTGCCCTTTAGGATAAAAATCAAATACGCGATACAGCTTTTCGCCCGGATTTGGTTCTTTAACAATCCTGATAAAGTCGGCGCTGTCTAATTTAGAGACATACTCGCCTGTATTTTTAAGGAAAAAAGTATTTTTATTTTGGGCCAGGACTTTAAAAGAGGCCATGGCAAAACAGATCAGTAAGATTTTTCGGCTGGCTAACATTGGTAATGCTAATATTAGGGGTAATTATTAATGTGAGTTGAAAATAACATTATTGTTTACAGGTACCGTAAACGTCATTTTACTTAGCGCATAGGGTATGATGAGGCGTGCTGCCGGGTAATGATATTTTACCTGCACCCCTCTTAAAACTGCCGGGTTAGCTTTTATAACAACGGGCTTCAAGTCCAGCAAAACAGGTGAAAGATCGGTTGCATTGTACCCGTAAATATCCTCCAAAACACCTTTGTTATTTACGGTATAACTTAAGCGCAAAACATGTAATGCATTTGATTTAAGCCGGGCGGTATCTCCCTGATTTTTAAGGGTGGCTTTTATACGTTTTTCCACCTCGCCGAATTCGCCATTATAAGTTGCGTTTTCAAACATACTGGTATAGTGATGTTTTTTTCCATCGGCACCTATGCTTTTTCCTGATATTAGCATGCCGCGTTCATAAAGCTCTTCAAAGGTAATACCGTACTCGTCGCTTCCTTTCCATAAGCCATCGCGGGCGCCATTTTTGTAAGCACCCTGCCATTCATACTTTTCGCTAAATTCGCCATTTTTAAAAACAGCCTTTTCTTTACGGATACCGTTGCCATTTAAAATATTAACGTTCCCGGCCGAATCGGCCTCATATATCATCCGCATATAGGGCATTCCGGGCTCGCTTTTATATATAATGGTTTGTACCAACGTACCGTTTGGGTGATAGCGCAGCGTTTTGGTGGGGCTGCCATTGGTGTATTGGTGCATCTCGCAAGGCTTGCCATTTTTATAATACAGGTTTACATAGCTATTGTATCGTGGGTTATCAACAAATCCCCTGGCCGATGCTTCTACCCGGGTGCCGTCTTTGCGATATTCGGTAAAGGTAAAATCCAGGCCATTGCTGCTATACTTTGCCACCCGGTAAAACTCGGCGCTATCTTTATTGCCTATCAACTTGCCATCCTTATTAAAATAATAGGTAGAATCCTTCTGTGCAAAGCTTGCAACAGGCATAAGGGCAATGCAAATAATAAATATGTTTAGGCGGGCTATCATTGGTAACACTAAGTTATCAAATTATCACCAAAAAAGCTTTTTCCCTATCAGATTTTATGTGCCTCCTTAAATTTAAGCATATCAGCCAGGCGTAATCCCTTTTTTATATCAAATGCCAATCAAACATCTGCAAAAAACAACTGTTGAATATCAGAAGAAATCAGATTAACTGATTGCATCGTTAATTGAAAATTTGATTAACTTGCCGTAGCACCGAACTATTTATAAGCCTATTATGAAAATTCTGTACCTGTTGCTGGTTAGCCTGGCGCTAACCGCTTGTGGAACAATGCAATCTATCGTTAAATCAACCTTCCCGTATACTACTACGCTGGTAATCCCCCGCACATCCGAAGCAGGTAAGGAATACTCATCTGTCAGTACGGCTACCAGTTTCGATCAAAATTTTGTGAAGGGCGGTAACGATGCTAATAATATAAACGCAGTGCGTATTATATCGGCCAAGGTGCAGGCTACCGATCCGTCTGATTTTAATATCGGGCAATTGGCTTATGTACAGATCTATGTTTCAAAAACCGACGGCAAGGGTGAAGAGATGGTAGCATCCCGCAAGGATATTAACCCCACCGTGGGCAACAGCCTGGTGCTGGATATTGATAACAGCCATTTTTTAGATGAGTTGATACGCCAGCCCAGCCTTAGGGTACGCATGGCTTATAAACTGCGCAACAAAAACACAAAGGATGTTAGCCTGCATGTGGTGCTAAGCATTGCGGCTTACCCTAATCAACAGTAAGTGTTTTAAGGATTACTTCAGCAGCTTATTATCGTTATCCGGGAATATCAATATAGGCTGGTAAGCACGGGCCTCGTCCATTTCCATGTACGCGTACGACATGATGATAATGATATCGCCAACCTGGGCCAGCCGGGCGGTAGCGCCGTTAAGGCATACGGTACCGCTGCCGCGTTCGCCTTTTATTACATAGGTTTCAAAGCGGGCACCGTTATTATTATTAACAATCTGCACCTTCTCGTTAGGGATAATATTGGCGGCTTCTATCAATTCTTCGTCAATAGTTATGCTACCCACGTAGTTTAATTCGGCCTGCGTTACCCTAACCCGGTGAAGCTTGGATTTTAACACCTCAATAATCATAGCGCAAAGGTAATAATTAATGGTTCATACTTCATGGTTCTTAATTCTTAGCTTATCGTAATATTGCAAACAGATGAAATTCAATACCTTATGTTGAATAAAAAAGGAGATGGCCCTAAAACCATCTCCTTTATATTTCTTAAGACTAATGACTTTCGGCTTAAGACTTAGTACCTGTAATAATCCGCCTTAAACGGACCGTCAACAGTTACGCCAATGTAATCGGCCTGGTCCTGGTCAAGCACTTCCAGCTCAACGCCAATTTTGGCTAAGTGCAGGCGGGCAACTTTTTCGTCCAGGTGCTTAGGTAATACATATACTTTATTTTCGTACTGGTCGGTGTTCATCCAAAGCTCTAACTGGGCTAAAGTTTGGTTAGTGAACGAGTTACTCATTACAAAGCTTGGGTGGCCCGTAGCGCAACCTAAGTTTACCAAACGGCCTTCGGCTAAAACAATTACGTCTTTACCGTCGATGGTATATTTATCAACCTGTGGTTTAATTTCAATTTTGGTATTGCCATAAGCGCCGTTTAACCAGGCCATGTCAATTTCGTTATCAAAGTGGCCGATGTTACAAACAATGGCTTTATCCTTCAACGCGCGGAAATGCTGCTCGCGAACGATGTTCATGTTGCCTGTAGCGGTAACCACAATATCAGCTTCGGTAATGGCGGTCGAAAGTTTTTTCACTTCAAAGCCTTCCATAGCCGCTTGCAGGGCGCAGATGGGGTCAATTTCGGTAACGATAACACGTACACCGGCGTTACGTAAAGAATCGGCCGAACCTTTACCTACGTCGCCATAACCGCAAACAACACCAACTTTACCAGCCATCATTACGTCGGTAGCACGACGGATCGCGTCAACTAACGATTCGCGGCAACCGTATTTATTATCAAATTTTGATTTGGTAACCGAATCGTTAATGTTAATAGCAGGGATTGGCAAAGTGCCATTCTTCATGCGTTCGTATAAACGGTGTACACCGGTAGTGGTTTCTTCTGATAAACCTTTAATACCGGCAACCAGCTCAGGATAGCGGTCAAATACCATATTGGTCAGGTCACCACCATCGTCCAGGATCATGTTCAACGGCTTGCGGTCTTCACCAAAGAATAGGGTTTGTTCGATACACCAGTCAAATTCCTGCTCGTTTAATCCTTTCCAGGCATAAACAGATACACCAGCGGCAGCAATAGCAGCAGCGGCATGATCCTGGGTTGAAAAGATATTGCATGACGACCAGGTAACCTCGGCACCCAGGGCAACCAGTGTTTCAATTAACACGGCGGTTTGGATGGTCATGTGTAAACAGCCCGCAATACGCGCGCCTTTAAGCGGTTGCGATGGGCCGTATTCGGCACGCAGGGCCATTAAGCCCGGCATTTCTGCTTCGGCCAATTCAATCTCCTTGCGGCCCCATTCGGCCAGCGAAAAGTCTTTTACTTTATATTTAACGAAAGCGGTTTCTACTGATGATGACATAGTATTCAATAATTTAAGAATGCAAAATTAACTAATAGTCCGGAGAAAACCTAAATGTGGCTTTTAAGAGTCCCATAAGATAAAGTATCCCATTAATATAGCAAAGGAATGGCTAATGATGAAAGCAAGGCGGTATTTGCAATTTTGGGCATAAAAAAAGCCCGGCGATGTGCCGGGCGTAACCAAACTACTTAGTTCGGGCTTTTTTGAAGATGCTGATAAATGCTTCAATCATTTTTAATACCAGCACAGAAATTTGGCAGGCATACAGTAACAATTCTTGTTTTGCCATAAGCATTACATTTTAAGTAAAACATTTGCCTTGGATTACTAAGAATTTCTACATTTGTGTTGTGAAGTCAAATGATAGTTAATTCTGTCGTAACTTACTAATTAGCCACTTGCTCTAACAAGTGGCTTTTTTAGTGGCGTTAATTATATATAATGCAAAATTATCGTAAAAACAAGGCAAAAAAAGTGTTAATTTTTTGCGTTTTCCACACACGTAAATCATTGATTATCAATAAATTTTAAGACAAATGTCAATAATTGTGGTTTTTTTTCACGCGATTTTTTTGCGTCAATTCTGCGCGGCTTAAAAATAAACTACTTGGAGTAGATTTTTTATAACAGATAATTAAGCCATGCTTAAATTACCATTATAAACGGCGCCGGCTTCAACTTGTATGGTGCCGGTTTTTATATCGCCGTTAATTTTGCCTGTACTGCGTATTTCCAGCATTTCAACACTGATATTGCCTTCAACATAACCGTAAACTACCATTTGTTTGGTGTTGATGTTGCCTTTGATGTGGCCTTTCTCGCCCAATATCAGGCCCTGCTCAATAGTTACATCGCCAATTACCTGGCCATCAATACGTGCAAAAGCGGGCGCTTTAAAACTACCTTCAATCACACATCCCTCGCTAATAATGCTCGAAATAGTTTGCTGATCAATCTCCATCTTAGCCGATTTTTTAAACATGCCCTTAAATTTTATATCGGATAAATATTAGTTGTTGATGCTCAAAAACTTTACCGGGTTAACCGGACGGCCGTTTTTACGTACCTCGTAATGTAAGTGTGTGCCGGTTGAGTGCCCGGTTGATCCAACCTCGCCAACGATATCGCCGGCGCTTACTTTTTGGCCCACCTTTACATCAATGTGCGAGAGGTGCCCGTACAGTGTTTCCAGGCTGTTGATATGCTGTATGCGTACGCAGTTGCCATAGCCGCCAAACCAGCCTGCAAAAACAATAGTGCCGTTGGCGGTGCATTTTACAGCATCGCCTTTGCTGCCTTTAAAATCTATCCCGGGATGAAATTCGGCGTTGGCTGTGTTAAAAGGATCGCTGCGGTAGCCGAAAAATGAGCTGAACGAACTGATGCGGGGGTAACCCATTGGGGTATTGGATACCGTGTGGGCCAGGCGCGCCAGGTAATCATCGTATAACGAGTATTTTTCTTTGTCGCTTAGGTTGGCTGCTTCGGCTTTGGTATTGCCGCCTACGTTTTTTGTTGAAAAGCCCGGTATGCCCCGTTTACGTAAATAGCTGTTTATTTTTTGCAGCTTGTTTTCAATTGCCTGTATGTAGGATTGCGCGCTGGTCTTTTCGCTTTGATCGGCAACGGTAGGGAGGCTGCCTTTTAATTTAGTGATTTGGGCCAGCAGCTGCTGTTTCTCCTGCTCCTGCTTTTTGTTCTGATTGCTTAAATAAGCAATAGTTGCCGATAAACAACCAATAACACTTAATACGCCTAAAATATAATATTTAAAACGGCTGATATGCTTGGTTTTAATTTGTAGTGTTTTAGTACCCTGCTGGTTTTTATTTAAAATTATTACCGTACTAACATCAGCCAGTTTTCTCATTTTTAAATTGGGATAGTTTAGAACCTGCAATATAATCAATTGCCCTAAAAAACCATATTAAATTTAAGTAATGGTTTGATTAAGTGAGCAGTTGATTAAGTTTAAGTTGTAACTACTCACTAAATCTCAATTCAAACTCAGGTACTCTTTAGGGTTAACAGCCCGGCCATTGCGGCGTATTTCATAATGCAGGTGCGGGCCGGTTGACCGTCCTGTTGAACCTACCTTGCCTATTACATCGCCTACGTTCACTTTTTGCCCCTCGCGCACATTAATGCGCGATAAATGCCCATAAACGGTTTCGATATTGTTAATGTGCTTAATGCGTACGCAATTGCCATAACCACCGGCCCGTCCGGTAAATTCAACTGTGCCGTTAGCCGTGCACTTTACCGGGTCGCCGGTTTTGCCGCGGAAATCAATGCCGGGGTGAAACTCACTGTTCCCAAAATCAAAGGGGTTGCCGCGATAACCAAAAAACGAGGTGAACGAACTGATACGCGGGTAGCCCATAGGCATATAACCCACGTTGCTGACCAGGCGGCTCAGGTAATTGTCGTAGCTTGAATAAATAGCATCGCTTGATGCCTGGCTTTTTTTTGATGCCGGCGCAATATGTTTAAAGCTAAACCCATTCAGGCCGCGCTTACTTAAATAGTTGTTAATTTTTGTCAGCTTTTGTTCAATGCTGCCAATATAACTCATCGCTTTTTCATCGCGGGTTTGCTGTTGGTTACTAACCGAATCAAGCGCCTGGCTTTCCTCGCCCAGTTGCTTGTGCAGGGAGTTGATCTGCGCTAACAGTTTCAGTTTCTCGTTAGCCTGCTCCTCGGTTTTGCGGGTTAGGTTCACCACTATGGTAAACAAGGCAATGGCACCTAACAGGGCAACGCTGGTTAATATTTTTAACCGCGTTAAGTTTTTGGTCTTAATGTGTATGGTTTCAGCCAGGGGCTGCTGCGACGATTTTTTTGTAAAAAAATTTCTACTCAAATACCTTTGTTTTAAGTTCATCAATAGTTACTAAAATTAGGTAAAACTTTTTGCCGGCTTATTTGTATTAACCGGTTAGTGTAAAGTTAAACGAAAGTCAGTACAATGTTATTATTTGGCGCGAAAAAAAAATTATCCTAATGTTTTGATATTTTTGTACCTGCAAAACACAGAATTAAAAAAGATACAAAATGATGTACCCTGAATATTTAGTTGCCCCCATGCGCGAGGAACTAACCAAAGTAGGTTTTACCGAGCTAAAAGATGCCGAAGCGGTAACCGAGGCTATTGAAAGCGAAGGAACCGTTTTTGTAATGGTTAATTCGGTTTGCGGCTGTGCCGCGGCTAACGCCCGCCCGGCTGCCCGTATGGCTGCAGGCAGTGCAAAACACCCTGATAAACTGGTAACCGTTTTTGCCGGCATGGAAAAAGAAGCGGTTGATAAAGCACGCGCTTATATGCTGCCTTACCCTCCGTCGTCACCATCGATGGCTTTATTTAAAGATGGTAAACTGGTACATATTATAGAGCGTCACCAGATTGAAGGCCGCCCCGCACAAATGATTGCCGACAACCTGATTGGCGCGTTTGAGCAGTATTGTTAGTTAGTGATTAGAGGTTAGTTAATTAGAGATTAGGCTCTGAATGATATTTAAAGGCCCGGTGCGAAACGCACCGGGCCTTTTTTTACGCATTGTCATTTCGAACGAACAAGGGAGGCCTGTGAAATGGCGTGAGGAGAAATCTTATACGAGGCAACAGTCATCCCGTAGAAGATTTCTCCTTGTACCTCGTTCGAAATGACAACGGGGGTAAAAATCCCTGTGCCCTTTGTGTTCCTCCCTTTGTAAATCTTTGTGGTTAAATCACCATCACACGCACAAATTAATATTCATGCATAGTAATTTTAGGCTTTCAGGCAAAAAACATAAATTAGCATTTTATTATAGCTACAGCACACAAACAAACTAATGATAAAAGTAAAATCAATTTCAACATTTTTCATTGCGGGCGCCTGCGCAACCGCCATGAGCACCCTGGCTTTTGCGCAAGCACCCCCGGCACCTATCGGTACCAGCACTGTTTACCGCGAAACCGCGCCTAAAATAAACGACCTGGTAAACACCAAACTGGATGTGCGTTTTGATTATAAGAAACGTTACATGTACGCCAAAGCGTGGGTTACCTTAAAGCCTCATTTTTATTCTACCGATTCGCTGCGTTTAGATGCCAAGGGTATGGATATCAAAAGTGTTTCGGTAGTAAAGGCCGGCAAAAACATCCCTTTGAAATACAAGTATGAGGATAGCCTTCAGCTGAATATCCGCCTGGATAAAACCTATTCCAGGAACGAGAATTACATTGTTTATATAGATTACACGGCCAAACCTAACGAGTTAAAGGTAAAAGGCAGCGCGGCTATTAACGATGCCAAAGGCCTGTACTTTATTAATCCCGATGGTGCCGAAAAAAACAAACCTATCCAGATCTGGACACAGGGCGAAACTGAAAGTTCATCGTGCTGGTTCCCTACAATTGATAAGCCCAACCAAAAAACTACCGAAGAGATTAGCATGACGGTGTTATCTAAATACGTTACGCTATCAAACGGTAAACTGGTATCGCAAAAAGCAAATGCCGATGGTACCCGTACCGATACCTGGAAAATGGATGTGCCGCACTCGCCTTACCTGTTTATGATGGCTGTTGGCGATTTTAAAATCTATCACGATAAGTGGAAAAACACCCCGGTAGATTATTACCTGGAAGCTAAATACGCTCCATACGCTAAAGATATTTTTGGTGATACGCCCGAGATGATCGATTTCTATTCAAAAACTTTAGGTGTTGATTACCCATGGAACAAATACGCGCAGATTGTAGTGCGCGATTATGTGAGCGGCGCTATGGAAAACACCACCGCTACCCTGCATGGCGAATACGTACAGGCCACCAAACGCGAGTTGCTGGATGCTTACTACACCCAGGGACAAAGCACCATTGCGCACGAGCTGTTTCACCAATGGTTTGGCGATTATGTAACCGCCGAAAGCTGGAGTAACCTGACTGTTAACGAGTCTTTCGCCGATTTTAGCGAAACCCTTTGGGCTGAACACAAATATGGCCAGGATGCCGGCGATGCGCATTCGTACATCGACGCGCAAAACTACATGCGCCAGCCGGGTAACGATAAAAAGAACCTGGTACGCTTTAATTATGATGATAAAGAGGATGTATTTGATGCCGTAACTTATCAAAAAGGCGGTACCATATTAAATATGCTGCGTACTTATTTAGGTCGCGATGCTTTTTATAAAGGCTTACAGTTATACTTAAAAACCAATGCTTATAAAAACGGCGAGGCTCACCAGTTACGCCTGGCTATGGAAGAAGTGAGCGGTAAAGACCTGAACTGGTTTTTTAACCAATGGTATTTTGGCGCCGGCCACCCGGTAATCAACATCAGCTACAAATGGGATGCCGCCACTAAAACCGAAACGGTTTACCTGAAGCAAAACCAAACCGGCCAAACCTTTATTTTGCCAATGGCAATAGATGTTTACCAGGGCGGCAAAAAAGTACGCCACAGTTACTGGATGCGTAGCGCGGTTGATTCGGTAAGCTATCAGTTGGATGGCAAACCCGATTTGGTGAATGTAGACGGTGATAAGAAAACCCTTTGGGCAAAAACCGATACCAAAACGTTAGACGAATTGGTATTTCAATACTTTAACGCCCCGTTATACCTCGACCGTAACGAAGCCGTAACCGCTTCCCTTGCCAAGCAAACCGATAAAGGCGCGCAAAAAGTACTGATAGCGGCACTGAAGGATAAGTATTTTGGTATCCAGATAAAGACGATCAACGGGTTAAATATGACTAATGACGATATCCGCAATGCGGCCCAGCCCATACTGGCATCGTTAGCTCAAACAGATCCCAACAATTTAGTGCGCGCTGCGGCCATTACCGCACTGGGCAAGTTAAAGGCATCGGGCAATATGAATTTGTTTAAAACCGCGTTGGCCAATCCGTCATACGCAATTGAGGCGGCGGCATTTAACGCTATCTCATTGCTTGACCCTGCCCAGGCTACTCAATTAGCTAAAAACCTGGAGAATGATGCCGAAGGCGCCTTAGCCACTACTATTATGAGCGTTTACCTGGATAACGGTACATCAGCCCAATGGCCGTATATTAAAAAGAAGATTGACGCTAATCCGGCGGTTGCGGTGTCCGTATTCCGTAAAATGCCGGCTTATTTGGGCCGTATTGATAACCCAACTTATGTACAGGAAGGGATAACCATTCTTAAAAACATAGGTTTGCAATATAAAGCGCAAGGCGCCGGTCCGGTTTTAATAAATGCTATAAACGAAGTTAAAGCCGCCCGTGCAAAATTGAACGATACCGCATCTGTAGCTGCTGCCGATGCCGCTGTTAAAGAGATAGGGAGTTAATATTTGACTCGATTTTTGCCGGGGCCTACCATTTGTGGCGCTCGCCCGGCATTAGCTTAAATGGCTGAATGATTTATTTGCAAAGCAAATGGTTATTCAGCCATTTGCTTTATGCTTTAATATTTATACCTGTTACCCCATAGTTTTTTCAGTTTCTCCCTGGTTTCATTCTCCTTGGGGTTATTCCCCGGCTGGTAGATCTGTGTGCCTTTTATAGCATCGGGCAAAAAATCAAGATCGGTAAAGTTGCCTTCAAAGTTATGGGCGTATTTGTAATCCTTACCGTAACCAATATTCTTCATCAATTTAGTAGGCGCATTGCGCAGGTGCAGGGGTACAGGCAGGTCGCCGGTTTGTTTAACCAGGGAAATAGCCGCGCCAATGGCCGTGGTCGCCGCATTGCTTTTGGGTGACGTAGCCAGATAAATAGCCGTTTGCGACATGATCAGCTGCGACTCGGGCATGCCGATCACCTGCACGGCGTTAAAGCAGCTTTGCGCCAGTAGTAAGGCATTAGGGTTAGCATTGCCAATATCCTCGGCCGCTAAAATCAGCATACGGCGGGAAATAAACAGCGGGTCTTCGCCACCCACTATCATCCGCGCCAGCCAATAAACGGCACCGTTAGGGTCGCTGCCCCGCATAGATTTAATAAAGGCCGAGATGATATCATAATGCTGTTCGCCCGTTTTATCGTACAGCGCCATGTTTTGCTGCACATGGTCTAATACCATTTGGTTGGTAATGGTGATAGTTTTACTATCGAAAGCGTTTACAATCAACTCAAAAATATTCAGCAGCTTGCGGGCATCGCCGCCCGACAGACGCAATAAAGCTTCATGTTCCTTAATACTGATCTTTTTTCGCTTCAGCACCTCGTCCTCTTTCATGGCCTTATCCAGCAGGTTCAGCAGGTCGTCTTCCTCCAACGATTGCAAAATGTATACCTGGCAACGCGACAGCAAAGCAGAGATGACCTCGAACGACGGGTTTTCGGTGGTAGCGCCAATCAGCGTAACAATGCCGCGTTCTACAGCACCCAGCAGGGAATCCTGCTGCGATTTGGAAAAGCGGTGGATCTCATCTATAAACAATATCGGCAATATCTTGCCCTGTTCTTTTAGCTGGGATGCTTTTTCTATCACCTCGCGCACATCCTTTACCCCGGAGTTAATGGCGCTGAGCGAAAAAAATGGGCGGTAGAGCGATTGCGATATAATATAAGCCAGGGTAGTTTTCCCCACCCCCGGCGGCCCCCAAAATATCATGGATGGCAGCGCGCCCGATTCAATTGCTTTACGCAAAACCGCGCCCGGGCCAACCAGGTGTTTTTGGCCAACATAATCGTCCAGCGTTGCAGGCCGCATGCGTTCGGCTAAAGGGGGCAGGTTATTCATAAAAGTAAAATTGAAAAAAGAAAACGCTAATTCCTAAAAAAGTTAGTATTTTACTTTGATTTAGAACTAACAGCCTGGCCTAATCTATTGTTTTGGGCTATATACTACCTAAAAATCATATTTTATTCTTTTTAGGATTTTGCCTGTTATCAATAAAGGCGATTAGTACAATAACATCACTTTTGGGCTTTATTCTGTAAACTAATGAAACTTGCTTAATGATTACGCCAACATGTGTATGTTTTAAACGGGTGGACTTGCGAAACATTAATGGATGAGTTTCCAATAATTTCAGATATTCATTTACCCGGGTTGTAAAGTTAAATATCTCTTTGTCAGTCCAGTGCTCTTCTAAATATGCTATCCTATAACCAAATGTTTCAACAGCTTTTTTAGTCCAGACTATTTTAGCCCCCATTTTTCAAATAGTTTTACAGCTTCGCTATGGGGTATCGTTTCACTGCGGTCGGCCTGGGCTAAACCTTCCATTACATCTCTTTGCTGCTCATCGCTTAATTCATCAAACCAGTCGGATTTTCTGTTAAACAAAATGGCTTTTACATCCATAATCAATCCCTCATCATTGGTATTAATGATGGTCTGCAAAAGGTTCAATTTTTCTGCCTGAATATCCATGCTGTTGATTTTTATGCTAAAATAATTATTTATTTTGTGAAATAGTTAATAATCATGTTCAACCAGTTCAACACATCTAATTTCCATCCCATTTGCGATGAACTGGCCATCCGGGATACCCACCTCAGCCAAATCATCCAAACTTATGGCTATCCGCCCATGTGGAGCAGGCCTAATAGTTTCGAATCGCTGGTACACATCATTTTGGAGCAGCAGGTATCGCTGGCTTCGGCTTTATCAGCGCTGAATAAACTAAAGGGGCACGTACAGGAAATTACCCCGGCACGGGTACTATTGCTAACCGACGAGGAACTAAAGGCCTGCTATTTTAGTCGCCAAAAAACGGCTTATGTACGATACCTGGCCGAAGCCTTATTAAGCGGACAAATTAACCTGCAAGCTTTTGAGCAAATGCCCGATGATGAGATACGCGCCCAATTGGTGGCCCTGAAAGGCATTGGCAACTGGACGGTAGATGTTTACCTGATGTTTGTTTTGCAGCATGCCGATATATTCCCCGTTGGCGACCTTGCCGCGGTGAATGCCTTTAAACGCGTAAAAGCTTTAGAACCCAAAACCACGCGCGAACAATTGGTGGAAATGGCCACTGAATGGCAACCCTACCGCACCATAGCTACCATGCTGCTGTGGCATTACTATTTATCGGTGCCGCGTAAGTAACAATTTACCGTAAGATGTTGTAATTCACACCTGTTTCGCTTTATCTTTGTGCCCGGTTTAATTTGCTTAAATTTAAGGAGCATAAAAAAGCATGAGGATAATCTTACTCTTTTTATTTTGCAGCATCAGCTTATCGGCATCGGCACAATGGTGGCGGCTTAAAAAACAGCCTGAACGCCCGCCTATGCTGGAGGGTGCAATATCGCAGATGCCCAAAAACTATATGGGTACTGTAATTACTCAGCATCCGCGTATAACTGCAATTACTTTATCCCGCAGTAATTTTAGCCTGGAAGCGGCGGCCGAATCGGTCATGAAAACGGCCCAGCATAATATGCGTTTTAGGATATATGATGTGGCCAGCCACAACTTTAGCGAACTGGCCCAACTGTATGCGCAGCAAAACCGGTTCTCGGAAGCCAAATGGTATTTTTTACAAAGCACTTTTTTATCGCGCCAGCAAAATAACAATAAGCTTACTATAGCTAACTTATGTAAACTGGCCATGGTAAAATCAGAGATAGGTGGTTTTTTACTGGCACAGCAAGATTTAAGAGAAGCCCGTGACATTGCTGCCTCCCATGGCTGGCTAACCGAACTGATGGACATAGAGAAGCAGCTCAGCTATATTCAGCATAACCGTTTTGCATCCCTGCGCAGCGATTTGCGTTATGCCGAAGTGGCTGTGGTTGATTGAGGCTTAACATTAGGCGGCATTCTGATTAAATCTTCCCAGTGTAAAATACTTGGGGCATTTTGTAAATAATAAAACATATTTTGTAATATTGTTATTCAATGAAGAGACGGCGGTAATGTGCTGTCTCTTTTTATTTACATTAGCGCAAACAATAAAGGCACAACTATTGATGTTTAATATTAACCCCGATTTAAAGACTACAAAAGATATGTTTAAGAAATTATATATAGTACTCATTCTCGGTTCGGCTTTAGCTTGTAAAGCTGCACCATCAAAGCCAGTAAGAGTTGGCCCCAACGATATCCAGCCTGATGAGCAGCAAAGTGTTGTTTGCAAAACCGTTACCGCGCTGATATCAGGTTATAATTACAAAAAGGTGCCCATTAACGATTCGATATCCGCACTGATCTTTAATAAGTACATTAAGCGTTTAGACGAGAACCATAACTACCTGCTGGCAGCAGATATTAAGGATTTTGAAAAATATAAAACCGTATTGGATGACGATTTGAAGGACGGCAACCTGAACGATGCTTTTTATATTTTTAACGTTTACCAAAAACGGTATAATGAGCGTGTAAAATATTCGCTGGCACAGATAGATAAAAATTACGATTTCAGTAAGAACGAAACCTTCACCTACGATCGGGAAGATATGCCCTGGGCTGCATCGCCTGCCGAGATAGATGAGGTATGGAGCAAACGTGTGAAGTACGATCTGCTTAACCTTAAACTGGCCAGTCCTGATATGGCTGCCAATAAAATAAAGCTGAAAAAACGCTACGAAGACTTATTGACGAACTCTAATAAGCTCAACAACCAGGATGTGTTCCAGATTTTTATGGACGCGTTTACCGAGGTGATAGACCCGCATACCAATTATTTTAACCCGTCTAATGCGGCTAATTTCAATATTGATATGTCGCGTTCGCTGGAAGGCATTGGCGCTACATTGGGTGTCGAGAATGAATATGTGACCATTAAAACCATCGTTCCCGGCGGCCCGGCTGATAAAAGCAAACAGCTTGAAGTAAACGATCGCATTGTAGCTGTGGCACAAGGTAAGGATGGTGAGTTTTCGGATGTGATTGGCTGGCGTATTGAAAATGCTATCGCGTTGATACGCGGCAGTAAAGGCACTATTGTGCGTTTAAAAATACTGCCTAAAGGCAAAGCCGCCGGCGATAAACCTAAGGTATTGGAGCTGGTGCGCGAAAAGATCATCCTGAAAGACCAATCGGCCCAAAAGGAGATTCGTACGTATAACAATAATGGTAAAATTGTAAAAATAGGCATCATATCGGTACCGGCATTTTATATCGATTTTAACGAATATAAAGCGGGCAACCCTAATTATAAAAGTACCACCCGCGATGTAAAGCTGATACTGGATACCCTTAAAAAGGCCGGTGTTGATGGTGTAGTGATGGACCTGCGCCAAAACGGCGGCGGATCTTTAATGGAAGCTATTGAGCTAACCGGCTTATTTATTAAATCGGGCCCGGTTGTGCAGGTACGTGATGCCCGCGATAAAATTGACGTGAACGAAGATGAGGATACCACCATATCATGGAGTGGCCCGATGGGCGTATTGGTCGATCGTTTCAGCGCTTCGGCATCCGAGATCTTTGCCGGCGCTATACAGGATTACGGCCGCGGCCTGATCCTGGGTTCGCAAACTTATGGCAAAGGTACCGTGCAAAACGCTATCGATCTGGATAAGGTGATTAACCCGTCCATAAAAAACATGCTGGCCGGATTGGTTAAAAAAGGCACAACGGTAAAAGGTACCGGCAGCCAAAGCACTTTTGGACAGCTGAACTTAACCGTAGCCAAATTTTATCGCATTAGCGGTAGTTCTACCCAGCATAAAGGTGTAACCCCCGATATTAAATTCCCTTCGGTTATCCCGATGGATAAATATGGTGAAGATACCGAACCATCGGCCCTGCCTTTTGATATGATCAACAAAAGTGAATATACCAAAGCGGGCGATTTTGCAACCATACTGCCACAGTTAACCAAACTGCATGATCAGCGCGCGGCTGCAAACCCTAACTACAAATACTTGCAGGAAGATCTCGACGAGTATAAAAAACGCGATGCCGAAAAAAGCACCACGCTTAACGAGGCTGCCTTAAAACAACAGCGTGAAGCCGACGATCAAAAAACTTTTGAGCGTAATAACTTAAAACGTTTAGCCGCAGGTTTGCCTGCCTTAAAGAAAGGCGAAACTGCAAAGGCTGCTGATAGAGCCATGCCAAGCGCTAAAAACAAAACCGACCTTGATTTTATGAAAGTAGAAGCCGGCCAGATCTTAACTGACTATATCACTTTCGAGAATAAGTATACCGGTGTGGTACGCCCATAATCAGGCCACAAAATATATAAGGAAGAAGGGGCTGTTTCACATAGGAACAGCCCCTTCTTTTTGTTTAGTTACCACGTGGCGCAAGCGCATTCCTGCAGATAAAAATGTAGTTCTTACAGTTTTTGCGCATAATCTAAATTTAAATTACAAACGCACAAAAAAAGCCTGTTGCCGGTCAATCCCTTTTCATGCCATTCTTATAAAATCTTGCTGCAAACCATTCTATATTGTTACAATTATTAACCCTGTATTTTCAAAACCATAATAATACTAATACGTTTTTGTTTTAGTATTCTTTGCTTAAATTGAGCCAATAAAACCTGTTAATGAAAATTTATCACCTTGCTGCCGAGTGCTACCCGATTGCTAAAATTGGGGGACTGGCAGATGTTGTTGGCGCGCTGCCCAAATACCAGGTAAAAGCTGGTTTGGATGCTGCTGTGGCCCTGCCTTTTTATAACCGTAAGTTTGTGCACGAGAACAAGTTCGACGTGATTTTTCGTGCGTCTACCCTGTTTGCAGGCGAGCGAATGGAATTTGAAATATGGAAAGAAACAACCAACAAGCTGGGTTTTGAACTGTACCTGATCCGTATCCCCGGCTTATTGGACCGCGAGAACATTTACAGCTATCCCGACGAGAACGAGCAGTTTATAGCCTATCAGCTGGCTTTTTTAGATTGGATCAACTGGTCGCAGCAATCACCTGATATCATCCACTGTCATGATCATCATTCGGGCCTGGTGCCGTTTTTGCTGCAGCATTCGGCCATATACAGTCGCCTGGCTAATACGCCAACGGTATTTACCATCCACAATGGCCAATATCACGGCGCCTTTAGCTGGACCAAAATAAAATATCTGCCCGAGGTGGATATGACCTATGCGGGCCTGTTGGATTGGGGCGGGGGCATCAATCCACTAGCCTCGGCCGTGCGGTGCTGCTCGGCCTACACCACCGTATCGCCCAGCTATATGGACGAATTGAGCTGGCAATCTAACGGATTAGAACATTTGTTTCAGGCTGAGCGCCATCGCGGTGTAGGTATTGTGAACGGGATCGATTCGCAGGTTTGGGATCCGGCTACCGATACGATGATCGCGGCTAATTACTCGGCCAAGGCCTTTAAAAAGGGAAAGAACGAAAATAAAAAGGCACTGTGCAAGCGCTTTAATCTGGATGCAAACCTGCCGCTCATCTCTTTCATCGGCCGTTTGGTGGATGATAAAGGCGCCGACCTGCTGGCCATGGCCATAGATCGTGCGATTAACGAACATCCGGGGCTGGTTAACTTCCTGGTGCTGGGCACGGGCGACCCGGATACCGAACAATCCTTAATAGAGCTGGAACCGCAACAGCCTAACCATTACCGTACTTATATTGGCTATGACGAGGAACTGTCGCACCTCATTTATGCCGGGTCCGACTTTTTGCTGATGCCATCGCGGGTTGAGCCCTGTGGACTGAACCAATTATATGCCCTGCGCTACGGCACCGTGCCTATGGTGCACCGCACCGGCGGCCTGCGCGATACGGTAATTGATTTTGGCGATGAAGGCGGCTACGGCATTTGCTTTGAACAAACTAATGTGGATGATATTTGTCATTCGGTTAGCCGCGCCATTGTGCTTTATCAGGATAAAGGCCACCTCGACCTGCTGCGTACCCGGATGATGGGCCTCGATTTCTCGTGGGACCGCTCGGCCAAACAATACATTGAACTATACGAACGCTTAATAAACACCATATGACATCTAAAGTAATCAGCATTGTACTTGGCGGCGGCCAGGGATCGCGCTTGTCGCCTTTAACGGCAACACGTTCAAAACCCGCTGTTCCTATTGCCGGTAAATACCGGCTGGTTGATATTCCCATATCCAATTGCCTGCACTCGGGCATATCGCGGATATTTGTATTAACGCAGTTCAATTCGGCATCGCTTAATAAGCACATTAAAAACACCTATCACTTTAGCAGTTTCAGCACCGCTTTTGTGGATATACTGGCGGCCGAGCAAACCCCTACCAGCGGCGGCTGGTTCCAGGGCACGGCCGATGCGGTGAGGCAAAGCCTGCACCATCTTTCGGTACATGAATTTGATTATGTTTTGATCCTATCCGGCGACCAGCTTTACCAGATGGATTTTGATGAGATGATCAAAGCCCACGTTGCCGCCAAGGCTGATATCTCTATTGCCAGTATCCCTGTGCATGTGAATGATGTGCCGGGCTTTGGCATCTTAAAAACTGATGCTGATGGTACTATTACCGAGTTTATTGAAAAGCCAAAAAGCGGTTTCGAAAACTGGGTATCGGAAGTAAGTGACGAAATGAAAGCCGAGGGCCGCATTTACCTGGCATCAATGGGTATCTATATTTTTAACCGTAAAACGCTTTACGATTTGCTGCAGGGTAACGACCGTACCGATTTTGGTAAGGAGATTATCCCGCAATCTATCAAAACCCACAAGGTGATCAGTTACCAGTATGAGGGGTACTGGACTGATATTGGTACTATCCCATCGTTTTTTGATGCCAACCTTGGCTTAACTGATGAGATACCTGCCTTTAACCTGTTTGGTAACCGGCCTATTTATACCCGTGCGCGGATGTTGCCGCCATCAAAGGTATCAGGTACGCATTTAGAGCGGGCTATTATATCCGAAGGTTGTATCATTAATGCCAGCCATATTATCCACTCGCTGGTGGGTATCCGTACCCGTATTGGTTTTGATACCACGATAGATAGCTGCTATATTATGGGCAGCGATAATTATCAAACGCTGGAGCAAATAGCCGAAGCGCGTGCTAACGGCACCCCATTAATGGGTATTGGCGACCGCTGCAAAATAAAGAACGCCATTATTGATAAAAACTGCTACGTAGGTAATGATGTAATTATTAACTGCGGGGAAAAGCTTCCGGATGGGGATTACCCAACGCATGCCGTGCAGGATGGGATAGTAGTGCTTAAAAAACGCGCTGTAATACCTGACGGGACAGTGATATAATTGACAATTATTTGGTTTTACATTACAACCGGAATAATTGCTAAACAGGAAAGCCACGCTATAACGTGGCTTTCCTGTTTAAATAAGTATTGTCATTGCGAGCGATAGCGTGGCAATCCCAGAGGACATATAATGAGGACAGGCAAAAAAGACCTGCCTATGGGATTGCCACGTCGCTACGCTCCTCGCAATGACAAGTTAGTATTCGGTTACAATTCCAAACTCTCGCCAATAGCAGGTAATTTCAAATTTATCCCCGCGCTAATAAATTTACTCATGGCCTCTTCTTTATCAATTTTTATAACCGGGAAGGTATCGTAATGTACACCGATCACATTTTTGCACTCAAAAAAACCGGTTGATTTAATCGCGTCATCAATACCCATGGTATAGTTATCGCCGATAGGCAGAATAGCCCAGTCCAGCTTTTCATCAGCCAGTAGCTTCATATCATAAGTTAGGGCGGTATCCCCGGCAAAATAGACCTTTTTACCTTCGGCATAAATTACAAAGCCAGCCGGGTTGCCACCAGCCGCGCCATCAGGCATGGTGCTGGAGTGTATGGCGTTCACCATTTTCACCCGCCCGAAATCAAAGTTAAAGCCGCCGCCGATATTCATACCGTGCGCCTCGATATCTTGCTTACCCAGCCAGTTGGCTATCTCGGCAATGCAGATCACTTTGGCACCGCTTTGCTTTTGTATCGGTATCAGATCAGCCACATGATCGCCATGCCCGTGCGATAGCAGGATGTAATGGGGCATAAGGGTAGTGATATCTATATCCTTAGCTAAAGAGTTATAACTGATAAATGGATCGAACAGCAATTTTTTGCCACCGGTTTCAATTTCAAAACAAGATTGGCCGTAATAGGTGAATTTCATGGTGTGATGTATTTAATATTATTTGTCATTGCGAGCGATAGCGCGGCAATCCCAGAGGACAAGCAACGTGGATCTGCCTATGGGATTGCCACGTCGCTACGCTCCTCGCAATGACAACTATGTATTTATTACTGCCCAAACAAGCCGCCCATGCCGCCAAACATATCTTTGGTCATAGCAGCCATTTCGCTTTGGCTTACATTGTCGGCTTGCTCCATGGCTTTGTTAATGGCCACAACCAGCAACTCTTCAATTTCTTCCTTGTCGGCTTCCTTGTAAAACTCCCCGTCAATAGTTACCGATTGTACCGCCTTGTTGGCGTTAGCCGTTACGGTGATCTTACCACCCTCGGCTGTGCCGGTTACCGTTATCGCATCCAGCCTTTTCTTTACTTCGCCAGCCTTTTGCTGGGCCTCAAATAGTTTGTCGAACATAGTAATTTCTCGTTTATTTAAACAGAACAGTTTTAATGGGATCAGTGTTTACGGCCTTTTTTTGTTTTAGCTGTACTTTTCTTTACCGCTGTTTGTTTCTTTACCACTTTTTTCTTTTTTGCTTCTTTCACCGGTGCTTTTTTCTTTTCAATAGTCGTCGGGGCGGATGCTTGTTCGTCCTCTTCCTCGCCGCCACGGCCATAAGCGCCCAAGCGCACTACGGGCATACCGGTCATTTTATAAAGTTCATCCAGGTGCAGCAGGCTGCCGTTTGTCATGTTGTCCAGCAGTACAATCACGATATCTCTTTTCATATCGCGCAGAAAGTTATGGCGAAAGCCGTGCCACCAGCCGGTGTGGTAAACCACCTGCTCGCCGGGGGCTTCAAATAAATGCCAGCCATAGCCATAGCCAAAATGCCCGTTCTTTAACGGAACCCGGTTTTTATAAGCCGAATCCTGGGTCGCCTGTTTAATCAATAACCCGGCGCGCAGTGCGCGGTCAAATATAAAAAGGTCGCCTACGGTGCTGTAAATGCCTTTGTCACCAACAGGACCATCCAAATAGTTTTGGGCTACAGAATACTTCCAGCTATTGCGGTCGTGCCCCAGCACTTTGGTGGGTATTTTGTCATAAGTAGCCTTTGAGTATACGTTGGTATGGTGCATCCCAGCCGGCTTAAATATGTTTTGCGTCATGTACTGGGCATAAGGCATATTGGTCACCTTTTCTATAATAGAGCCCAGCACCATAAAATTGGAATTGTTGTAGCGATAGCTTTTATCCGGTACATTGTAACGTGCCGGCTTGTACTGCTCCAGCAGGGCCATCATTTGTTGGTTTGTAACGCCTTTTTTCTGATCGCGGTGTTCCTTGCGGAAAACATCATCGATAGCATATACATAATTGGGCAGGCCCGATCGGTGGGTTAGCAGCATCCGGATGGTAACCCCATGGTAAGGAAAGTTAGGGTAAAAGCGCTGCACCGAGTCGTCAAGTTTCAGCTTGCCGCGTTCTACCAGTTGCAGCGTAGCGGTGGCCGTCATGGTTTTGCTGATGGATGCCAGCTCAAACTGCGAATCGAGTGTCAGGCTATCCTGGTGTGGGTAATTAGCCCAGCCAAAAGCGTTTTGGTAAATGATCTTCCCTTTTTTTGCTACCAGCACATTGCCGTTAAAGTTGGCCACCTTATGCAGGTGCTGCATAAATTCATCTATCTTTTTATCACCGGTCTTAGGGTCGTACTTTAAAAATTCGGCTGTGTTAAAAGGTTTAGTGTTAACGGTTTCGCCCGTGGTTTTATCTGAAGGCCCCGAAGAGCAGGAAGACATTAAGAAAATAGAACAAAGAACAGACAGGGCATTTTTATACACTAAACTCATAGAGAAATTTTGCTCGGTAAACGAAGGGTGAAAATTAAAAATTAACGCCCGTAATACGACAATGTTTTAAATAAATTTTTCTTTTAGTTAATGCTATTTAATTAGCTTTAGCTGTATGAAAACCTTATACAAATTATTTGCAGTCAGTCTGATTTCTTTTGTGCTGACTAACAGCGCCTTTGCCCAAACCCCATCTCAATTACTGGTTAGGGAAGGGATCCAACTACACGATAAGGGCAAATATGCCGAAGCAATTGACAAATACCAGCAAGCCGTTAAGGCCGACCCAGCCAATATGCAGGCCGAGTTTGAAATGGCATATTCGCTGTTTTCATCGGGCAAAGGCGCGGATGCTATACACCACCTGGAAAAAGTATTGAAAAGCAGCGACCAGGCGCTATCTGCCGGCGCGTACGATTTGCTGGGAAGTATTTATGATGATAGCAAACAGCCCGAAAAAGCCATAGACCTATACAAACAAGGCATAAAAGCCAACCCTAAATACCAGCGCCTGTATTACAACCTGGGCTTGGCCCTGCTGCGCCAGCAAAAATATGCAGAGGCAGAAGCCTATGCCGTTGACGCGCTAAAGCTTGATCCCCGGCACGGCAGCAGCCACCGCCTGTATGCGGTTGCCTGTATGGGGCAAAACAAAGGCGTTTGCGCTATAATGGCCTATTGCAACTTTTTGATGGTGGAGCCGCAAACCCAGCGATCGATAGAAGCTTACCAGCAAATACAGCAGATCATCCAATCGAAAGTGAAGGTTACCGATAGCAAAAACATTAACCTGTTTG
The DNA here is from genome assembly GCF_059418485.1 of Mucilaginibacter sp. GW821-FHT07H05. Taxonomy (NCBI): domain Bacteria; kingdom Pseudomonadati; phylum Bacteroidota; class Sphingobacteriia; order Sphingobacteriales; family Sphingobacteriaceae; genus Mucilaginibacter; species Mucilaginibacter sp. GW821-FHT07H05. The sequence continues at coordinate 445,417 of NZ_JBWKPY010000002.1, read as the reverse complement.
TGCAGGATCAAAAAGGTGGCGACCCGGATATGGGCGCGGCAGAAATGGGTTTATCTTTAGCGGCGGCATCGGCAACTTTAGAGAAAAACAAGGGCAAAACCCTGCCGGCTATATTTGAAGATCAGATTAAAACCATTTTTGGCATCACCGGCGAGCTTTCGGCTAAAAGGAAAGATAAGGGCTTCTTTTGGAAATTTTATGCCGATTACTTTTATAAGCTGTCGCAATCAACCAATATGCCGGTATTTGCGCGCCTGGTAAGCCTGACCGGCAACCAGCAGGAAAATATGCAATGGCTTAAAGACCATCCCGATGAGCTGAAAGCGCTGGATACCTGGGTAAAATCAACCGAAAGAAGTTTTTAATCGCGCTGATATTTTTAACCACAGAGCGCACGGAGGTTTTGCACAGAGGACACAGAGCCTTTATAGATATAACTATCTTTGATAAAAACAGCTCTGTGTACTCTGTGTTTCTTTCTTTGTGCCCTCTGTGGTTAAATTAAACTATTATCCCCAATGAGACTATTTACACTATTATTCATTTTAATTATATTCACTCATTACTCCTTCGCCCAAACCGGCGATGTTAAAACACTGGTACGCGAAGGTATCGAACTGAACAATCAAAAAAACTACGCTGCCGCGATAGAGAAATACAAGACCGCCCTGGCTATCGATCCGGATTATGCGCCGGGCAATTACCAGATGGCTTTTGCCCTTACATCAATGGGCAAAGGCCTGGAGGGTATCCCTTATTTACAGAAAGTATTTAAATCGGCTACCGCATCAGCAAACCTGATAGGTGGTGCGTATGATCTGGCAGGAAGCATTTACGACCAGGCCCGCCAGCCACTGAAGGCGATAGCTAATTACCAGGAAGGCATTAAGGCCAATCCGACGTATCAGCCGCTGAAATATAATTTAGGCTTGGCTTACTTCCGCAACAAGCAATATGCCGATGCGGAAAGTGCCGCGGAAGACGCTATCAAAGCCGACCCCAAACATGCCGGCAGTATGCGTTTATACGCGCTGGTTACCTTCCATCAAAATAAAAGGACAGCCGCATTGTTGGGCTTTTGCAGCTTTTTAATACTGGAACCCAACACGGCCCGCAGCGCCGAGGCTTTTGGCAACATCCAGCATATACTGCAAGGCGGTGTGCTTAAGCCCGAGCCGGGTCAAAAAACAACACCGCAATTGATAGCGTTGGCTAATGCCCAAAACAAGATCATAACTAAAGCCATTGCACCATTCGCCACCAGGCGGTACGCCTCTGCAGGCGATTTATTGAGCGCGCAGTTAGGCGCCATCTTTACAGCCTTAGCCGGTACACCGCATGATAAAGATTACTTTTGGTATGATCTGGCCGATTACTTCGGCAAACTGGCGCAATCGCCCAACATGCCGGCCTTCGCCCGGATGATCAGCAGCAGTAAACCCGAAAGCGCTAAATGGACAAAGGATAATGCACAGGCTATGGCGGATTTGGATGTTTGGTTGAAGGGTAATACTATTACGTTTCAATAATAGCCAACTATTATAACCTTTTTGTCATTGCGAGGAGCAGCCAGGGATGTGCGTGGGGGCGACGTGGCAATCTCGTAGCTAAGCAATCGTAAACATACTACGAGATTGCCGCGCTACGCTCGTAATGACAAATTCTATTTAGACAGGAAAAATTCGCGGCCAACGCAAAAAAGCCACTCTCTTTACAAAGAAAGTGGCTTTCAATATTTATACTGCCCCTGAAACGGAGCGGATAATTAAACCCTTTTTGATTTGATACGGGCTGCTTTGCCTGTTAAAGCACGCAGGTAGTACAGTTTAGAACGGCGTACTTTACCAACGCTGTTTACATCAATTTTATCAATGTTTGGAGAGTTGATAGGGAAAATACGCTCAACACCAATACCGTTTGATACTTTACGCACGGTAAAAGTTTCGTTATTACCGGTACTGTTACGTTGGATAACCACACCCTGGTAAACCTGGATACGTTCCTTGTTACCTTCCCTGATTTTGTAGTGTACACTAATGGTATCACCAGCTTTAAACGCAGGAACTTTATTATTTACTACTGATTGTTCTTCAACAAATTTTACTAAATCCATGATTTTTAGCTCTTAAAGCGATTTTTATCCCGTAAAAATCGGACTGCAATATTAGCAATATTATTTTAAAATAAAAAGTGGATTTTAAAAATTTCCACAAAACGTTGTTTTGGGTGATTTCACAGATTTTTGAACGATGATTTCACGGATTTTTTATTGGAATGTAAATCGGTGAAATCATATCATCAAATCGGTGGAATCCCTTAATGGCCTTTTTTCGGTAAAATAAGCGACGATTGTATATACCAGCCCGATAATGAGCAGGTTGAAAACAAAGTTAATAAGCGTATCACTCACCGAATGCGAACGGCTGTCGATATCAATAAATGTATATACCGCATAAGCTACAGCTAATAATAGTATTAACCAGCCGGCAATTGCCGCGGGGAAATAGAATATCCCTTTGCGTGTAAACCAGTTTAATTTCATGTTGTTGTTGATTTTAATTTAGATAATAAACAGGATTAGTAATGTGGTACTGATCAGGATCAACAGGACGTTCCAAAACTTTAGCTTAATGGTTATGCTAAATTCTTTATACTTACGCTGTGTTGGGCTGATATGCACCACCCGTACATGTACTATGGCCAGCAGGTTAATAATAATGCAAACTATCGGCAGCCCGAAGAACAGGATGTCAAGTAAGATCGCGGTGCCTTTATTAAATCCGCTGAAAATCATCCCGAACAGCCAGCTGTCAATCGCCTTATTATGAAAAAACGCGGACATCAGCGCGCAGATTAAAAAGTAAGCGGGCAATACAATCAGCCACACACCCAGGGCTGCCGAACGCTCGGCGTTCATAATGGTCATCTTTACCTTTTGCTGGTGCAGCGAAGGATCTACATCGGGAATACTCAAGTTTTCCATTTGTTTTAAAAAATCTTGTTCGTTCTTCATGTTAATTACTTCTATAATGCGCTAATCAAAAACGGTTGCAGTTTTACATTAAGTTTCTCAGTTTCTCTAACCCGCGCGAAAGCAGCGACTTTATCGTGCCTTCATTTTTATCCAGTATCTCGGCAATCTCGGGGTTGGTTTTTTGTTCAAAATAGCGCAGGGCAATTACCTCCTGGTATTTGGTATCCAGTTTTAGCAGGTTTTGGCGGATGTTATCATAATCCTTGTGCGCTTTCAATTCCCGCTCCATCATTTCGCGCTCGTTATCGGCATCGCCATGCAGTAGTTTTTCCATCTGCGGGTTTTCCAGCAATTGCTGCAGCGATTGCGGCTTGTATTTGCTGCTGCGGTAGTATTGGTTCAGCTCGTTCCCGGCAATGCGGTACAGCCAGGCCGATACGCTGATACCCCGCCACTGAAAACTGCCGATCTTTAAAAATGCCTTCAGGAAAGTTTCGGCGGCCATATCTTTAGCCAGGTCGTAATCGCCGGTGCGGCGCAGCAGGTAACCAAACACGGCCTTATAATAGCGGTCAAATATCAACCCAAAAGCATTTGGGTCGGTTCGGCATTGCTCAATAAGCCGGGCTTCGTTATAGGGTTCCATCGGTTGCAACATACCTGTAATGCAGGCTGTGTGGTTTGGTTGCAATCTAATTTAAGAAATTTTTAATTAGTTCATAGTTGATAGATCATGGTTCATAGCAGAAAAGACTTACGAAGTTTTTAAAACTTCGTAAGTCTGGAATCAATATTAAATATTCCATTGCTGCCGCAGGTTTAGCGCAGCGTAACCTGTGGTAGGCCATGTCGGAAGTTTAAAACTTCCAACATTTTAGGCACAAGTTAAGCCAATGCCCAATCCCACCCTTAAACTTGCGCCAGCATAATGATTTACTATAAGTTTCTTTTCTTTACTTCCTGGTCAATGAATTTCGGTAGATAATTAGGGGTGCAATTTTTTGCCACAACTTCATCTTTATACAGGCCAAGTTTTTCCCCAATTTTTATGCATCGGCTTCGATTATGTGAATCAAATATTCCAATCCATGCAGTAGTAAAATTCATTGCCCATTGAACTTCCGGTTCTTCGTTTAACATCTTGCCTTCAACAATCGAAAGCAATTCTTCTGAATTGCCTGGTGGAGTTTGCCCCATCCATCTGAGTCGTCCCTGATAATACCAGAATATACGTCTGTGAATAGATGAAGGATTATTCTGCCAGGATTGGATAAGGGCAATTAGCTTTTTGTCTTTGGTTAGCTGATTCGCCATCAACCAATCAGCGAGTTGAAGACGCTCGTCAGTTTGATGATTTTTAAAATCCTGTATTAAATTGTCGACGAAATCAGCGTCGAGCTTTTTTACATCCATAATTAAAATTGCCAGAAGCCTTGCGAAGAAGGTTCCTGTACTCCAAAGCTCCTTCGCCAGGTCATGATCTTTTTTTAGCTCTTTTGCGATTACCCGTAAATCGCCAAGCTTAGTCCCTGCTTTATTAAGCTCTAAGTAAATTTGTTGGGCCCTACTCGCGGGGTTCATCAATTCTCCTTTTGAGGTTTATCATTACTTCTCCAGATAAGCCGCTAATTGCGTAATATACTTAGCCACAATCCCAATCTGCTGCTGTGCTTCTGCCCAGTTGCGCTGCTCAATAGCCTCGCGTACGCCGGGGATGGTTTTTACGCCGTAGCCGGTATAAAAACCGGGGGCGTATATGGTATGCTTGTACCAATCGCGGCGGGGCAGGCCCTCGGGCGATAGCAGTTGCTGCTCGGCCTGGTAAAGCAATTTATTCAACTTATCGTGGTCGGCATCGGTTTGGGTGGCGGTTGCCCAGGTTGCGGCCAGTTTGTCGGTACTGGCCTTAAGCGTTTCCAGGGCATCGGTTAATGGCTTAAAATCAAGCGCGGGTACTTCGGGTTTGGTAAGGGGCAAGGCCATTTTTTTAGTTGGGTCGGCGGCTAAAGCGTAGCTGTTGTTTTTGATCAGCAGGTTATCGGTGGCGGTATTTTCGCGCATCTGATTAGCCAGATCGCTCACTTCGGTGGCATATTTGCTAATGGTGCTGTACAAGCTGCGGAAATCAAACGGTAAAACATCGGCATTGGCCATACGCAGGGTAGCCCTGCCGGTCACCGATGCCAGTGCGGCGCCATATACAAAACCGGCATCTTTAAAACGCGTATAATCATCATAACTATCATAAATGGAGTGGTAATCGCCGCCGCCATCTTCGCCGCCAAACCCAAGGTTAAGGGAAGGGATGCCCAGATGCTGAAAGAACGGCGAATAATCCGAACCCGAACCGAGTGCGCCAATGTGGGCGCTTTTACGTTCCAATGCCTCTTTTTTCGCTTTCGCGGATGCGGCACCCACCGCATCGCGGCCTTTATTACGGTCAAACAGGCTTACTTTGGTTTCGGGGTCAATCACATCATGGGTAATCTCGTCTATATAAGTTTCCAGCGCATGCGATCCACTGGCGCCCAAAAAACCGCGACCGGTATCATCCGTATTGATATAGATCACCGCTTTTTGCTGCAACTCTTTGGCATGGTCTTCCACGTATTCGGTACTGCCCATCAGGCCGGGCTCTTCACCATCCCACGAGCAAAAAACGATACTGCGCTTTGGCTTCCAGCCGGTCTTAAGCAATTCGCCCAGCACACGCGCCTCATCCAGCATAATTGATTGCCCGCTGATCGGGTCGCTCGCGCCATTTACCCAGGCATCATGGTGGTTACCGCGCATTACCCACTCGTCAGGGTACTGGCTTCCCTTTATCATGGCTATCACGTCATAAGCCGGCACCTGTTTCCAGTCGAACGCCAGTTTTAAATGCACCTTAGCTTTCCCCGGGCCCACATGGTAGGTAATGGGCAGGCCGCCGGCCCAATCAGCCGGGGCAACCGGGCCATCAAGGGCAGCCAGCAGGGGCTTTGCATCGTGATAACTGATCGGCAGCACAGGGATCTTTAATATGGTGGTGGCATCTTTACGGTCTAACCGTTTGGCATTTTTGGTAGAGCCCACACCCGGGGTAAGCGGATCGCCGGGATAGATCACCATATCCATTACCGAACCACGCTGAACACCGTACTCGCTCTTATAAGCGCCTTTGGGGTAAACATCGCCCGCTACGTAACCGTCATCCTTCGGGTCGCTGTAAATGATACAGCCAATGGCGCCGTGCTCATAGGCCACCTTGGGTTTAATCCCGCGCCACGACCGGCCATACTTGGCTATCACAATTTTGCCTTTTACATTAATGCCCATTTTCTCCAGGCGTTCGTAATCATCGGGCAAACCGTAATTCACGAACACTAAAGATCCGGTTACGTCGCCATCGGCGCTCCATGCATTATAGGTAGGTAACTGACCTGCCTGGCCCGATGTGGCATCTTCCTTTAAGGCAGGTTCTTTTAATATAGCGGTATATTTTGTGGGCGAAGTTAATTCCAGCACCCTTGTTTTTGGGGTGGGGAATAATACGGTATATGTTTCGATATGCGCATCCAACCCGTAGCTTTTGTATTTGGCTAAAATAGCATCGGCCACAGCCTTACCTCCAGGCGAACTGATATGGTGCGGATAGGCCGAAAGCTGTTTCATGTTTTCGCCAATGCGCTTTGCGCTGACGGCCTTGTCAAAGGCCTGTTCCAGGGCTATCTCTTTTTCGGCGGCGGCAGGACTGAAGCCGGAAATGGTTTTTTGCTGGGCGTACGCTGTTGCCGAAAAAGCAAACAGCACAAGGGTAAGGGTTTTCTTCATAGCGATCAGTTGATGCGTGAAAATATGGAAAATTTGCGGTTTTATAAAGAAGAGCAAGCGATTTGCATGGTACGATATCGGTTAAACCGGGCAAATGGTTACGCGGTGGGCTGTCCTGTTTTGGTTTAATCTTCCATCAATTTTTCAAAAAGCAAATAATATTCGGCAACATGGCGCTATCATAGAACAATGATGAATTTGAAGCCCTGTTTAACCCCTCGAAAAAAATTAAATTATTTTTCTCTTGATAATTCAATTTAAATCTACTTAATTTGTCGTCATTACGAACATGATAGTTAACAACACCATTACAACAATTATTATTACCACCGGGATAAACCTTGGAGGAAGATAATCGTTTGGTGTAACAGATAGAAAAACCACAAAACGCCTTCCTCCGAAAAGAGGAGGGCGTTTTTGTTTAAATCACAATTGAATAACGCTAATAATGAAAGTTTTAAAATTCGGGGGCACATCGGTAGGCAGTAAGGAAAGCATCAGTACGGTAATTGAGATACTGAAACGGGAAGACCTAAGCAACGGCGCCCCTGTAGTAGTATTATCTGCCATGAGCGGGGTAACCAATCTGCTGGCAGCAATGGCCGCCAACGCCGCCAACGGGCAGGATTTTACCGCCCACCTGGCCGAACTGGAAGGTCGCCATTTTAATATTGTAAAAGACTTGTTGGATGTGCAGCAGCAAAACCCGGTATTCACCCGGTTAAAGCTATACTTTAACCAACTGGAAGACTTGCTGCAGGGCGTATTAACCCTGCGCGAACTTACTCCAAAAGCCCGCGACCTGATATTAAGCTATGGCGAGCGCTGCTCGGCACTAATGATCAGCCGTATTGGTTTGCAATATTTCCCCGGCTGTATGTTTGTGGATGCTACCGAGGTTATTAAAACCGACAGCGCTTACGGGCAGGCCAAGGTAAACATGGAGTTAACCGGTATGCTTATCCGTGATTTGTATAGTGCTAATGCCGGTAAGATATTATTTGTTACCGGTTTTATTTCCAGCAACGATGCCGGCCATGTAACCACCCTTGGCCGTGGCGGCAGCGATTATACCGCGGCTATCTTTGGTTCGGTGTTAAATGCCGGATCTATTGAAATATGGACCGATGTAAACGGCATGATGACCGCCGACCCGCGCATAGTGAAGAAAGCCTTTTCGCTGCCCGAACTCAGCTATACCGAGGCCATGGAACTATCCTACTTCGGCGCTAAGGTGATCTACCCCCCTACCATGATCCCGGCATTTTTGAAAAAGATCCCTATCGTGATCAAAAACACTTTCGATACCGGATTTGAGGGCACGGTGATCCGTCATGATTGTAAGGCATCAAACCTGGCTATCAAAGGCATCTCATCGGTAAATAAGATCAGTATCATTAACCTGGAAGGCAGCGGCATGGTAGGCAAGGCCGGTTTTAGCGGCAGGCTGTTCTCGCTGCTGGCCCGCGAGCAGATCAACGTGATCCTGATCACCCAGTCATCATCCGAACACAGCATCACTTTTGCTGTACAGCCTGACGATGCCGAAAAAGCCAAGCTGCTGATAGAACAGGAATTTGAATTGGAACTGCTGGCAAAAAAACTGGAATACCCGGTAATTGAGGGTGAGTTATCTGTTTTAGCCATTGTGGGCGAGAATATGAAACAAACCCCGGGCATGTCGGGCAAGTTGTTCCACGCGCTGGGCCGTAATGGCGTTAACGTGCGGGCTATTGCGCAGGGATCATCAGAGTATAATATCTCGGTGATCATCTCTGGTCACGATCTGGCGAAGGCTTTGAACGCGGTGCATGACGCATTTTTCAGTCAGCTGAATAAAACACTGCATGCGTTTTGTTTGGGTACCGGCAATATCGGTAAAACGCTGTTCCGCCAGTTAAATGAGCATAAGGGCTTTTTGGAAGAGAATAACGGTATCCAGGTAAAAATAGCCGGCATTAGCAATACCCGCCAAATGGCTTTTAATACAGATGGGTTTGATTTAGATACCTGGCAGGATACATTGCAAAGTACAGGTGAGCAGGCCGACCTGGCCGGGTTTGTGGAAAAAATGAAAAGCATGAACCTGCCCAACTGCGTGTTTATTGATAATACCGCCAGCCCCAAACCAATTGAGTTTTACGAAGGCATTTTTAAATCGAACATTTCGGTAGTTACCTGTAATAAGATTGGCAACTCGGGTAAATACAGTCAGTACAAGGCATTCCACGATGCGGCACGGGCGCATGGGGTTGATTTCTTTTATGAAACTAATGTAGGCGCGGGCCTGCCGATTATCCGCACCCTGAAGGATCTGATGGGCAGCGGCGACAGGCTGCAAAAGATAGAAGCCATCCTGTCGGGCACCATATCTTTTATCTTTAATAACTTTAAGGGCGACGCCAATTTCCATGATGTTGTAAAGCTGGCGCAGGAAAAAGGCTATACCGAACCCGATCCGCGGGATGATTTGCGGGGCACCGATTTTATGCGCAAAATGCTGATCCTTGCCCGCGATGCCGGTTACCAAATGGAAGCTGATGATGTGCAGATAGACAACATATTACCGCAGGCCAGTTTGGATGCAGCAACGGTGGAAGATTTTTACGCGACCCTGAAAAGTGAGAACGCCTTTTTTGATAACCTGAAAAATGAAGCCGAAAACGGTAACAAGGTATTACGTTATATTGGTAAACTCGAAAACGGAAAGGCCAGCATCAGCCTGCAAATGGTAGATGCCGAACACCCGTTTTATACCATGAGCGGCAGTGATAATATCATCGCCTTTAATACCGATCGCTATAAAGAACGCCCCATGGTGGTAAAAGGCCCCGGCGCAGGCGCCGAAGTAACCGCCGCCGGTGTATTTGCCGATTTGATAAATGTTGGGGCGAATTAGTAGAATGTGCAAATGTGCGTATATGCAGATGTGCAAATGAGAAATTAAACAAAATATGTCATTGCGAGGAGCGGAGGGCGGCCTGAGGCGATGGGGCGACGCGGCAACCGCGAACTATGCAGATTTGGCTCTGCCGCTTCGCGATTGCTTCGTACCTCACAATGACAAAGACGATATATATTATGGATACTCAAATACAAGAATTAACCATGCCCGATAATGCTAAAGCAGGGACCTCTGTCCAGGTCTTCGCACCGGCCACCGTTGCTAACGTAGTTTGCGGCTTTGATGTGCTGGGCTTTGCCGTTAACGCCCCGGGCGATGAGGTGGTGATGCGTGTAACCGATAAGCCGGGCATCACCATCAGCAAAATTACCGGCGATAATGGCCGCCTGCCGATGGATCCGGCTAAAAATACGGTAAGTGTAAGCGTACGCCACTATTTGGAAAGCATTGGTCGCACCGATTTGGGCCTGGATATCGAACTGCATAAAAAAATGCCGATAGGCAGCGGCCTGGGCAGTAGCTCGGCCAGTACGGTAGCGGGGTTATTTGCTGCAAAAACCCTGTTGGGCGATGAACGTGATGTAGCGCAACTATTGCCCTTTGCCATGAAAGGCGAGGAAATGGCTTGCGGACACGGACACGCCGATAACGTTGCCCCCGCATTGATGGGCGGCTTTGTGCTCATCCGCAGTTATGAGCCGCTTGATGTGGTGCGCCTGCCGCATCCTAAAGACCTGTGGTGCGCTATTGTGTTCCCTGATGTGGATGTGCCCACCCGCGAGGCCAGGCAGATCATCCGCAATAAAATTAATATGAAGGATGCCGTTACCCAATGGGGCAATGTAGCCGGCCTGGTAAGCGGTTTGTTTATGAACGATATCGACCTGATCGGTCGCAGTATGAAGGATGTATTGGTAGAGCCGGTACGCAGTATGCTGATCCCCGGTTTTTACCAGATGCGTGAAATGGCCATGGAATTGGGCGCGGTAAGCTTCGGCATCTCCGGCTCGGGCCCATCGGTATTTGCGTTTACCCGCGATGAGCAAACGGCCCACAACATCACCCAAAAACTGCAATCGTTTTTAACGGGAATGAAGATCAATTCCAACAGCTATGTATCAACGATAAATGATAAGGGGCCGAGGGTTTTATAATGTGCAGATGTGAGGATATGCAGATGTGCAAATGAAAAAATAGTTTGTCATTCTGAGCGATAGCGAAGAATCTACCGGCGGACATTAGAGGAGGATTTGCAAACGAGAGATGCTTCATACCTCAGCATGACAAGTAGTTTAAAAATCGGTGAAATCAAAAAACCATCGGTGAAATCAAAAGAATAATAATGAAACTATACAGTACCAATAACACCGCCCTGAATGTATCCTTTAAGGATGCCGTTTTTAATAGCATGCCGCAGGATAAGGGGCTTTATATGCCGGTAAATATCCCGGCTTTGCCGCAGGCGTTTATAGATAACCTGGATCAGTATACCCTGCCCGAAATTGCTTTCACCGTTGCCAAAAACATGCTGGCCGGGGCTATCCCGGATAGCGATTTAAAAACGCTGATTGATGACGCCATCAATTTTGAGGCCCCGGTAGTTGAACTGGAAGAAGACGTTTACGTGCTGGAGCTTTTCCACGGCCCATCGCTGGCTTTTAAAGATTTTGGCGCACGGTTTATGAGCCGGGTGATGGCTTACTTTTTAGAGGATGGCGAAAAGCAACTGGATGTTTTGGTGGCTACATCGGGCGATACCGGGGGTGCGGTGGCTTTAGGCTTTTTAGGCGTGCCCAATACGCGTGTTACCATCTTATACCCTAAAGGCAAGGTAAGCGACATCCAGGAGTTGCAGTTAACTACCAACGGACAAAATATCCGCGCACTGGAAGTTGACGGTACTTTTGACGATTGCCAGGCCCTGGTTAAACAAGCCTTTACCGATGCAGAACTGAACACGAAATTCAGGCTGACATCGGCTAACTCTATCAACATTGCCCGGTTAATCCCCCAAACGTTTTATTATTTTAACGCTTACGCTCAGCTATTAAAACAGGGCAAAAGCAAAGTGGTGTTCGCGGTACCAAGCGGTAACTTCGGTAATATAGGCGCGGGTTTATTAGCCTGGAAAATGGGCTTACCGGTACAGCAGTTTATAGCCGCCACCAACGTTAACGATACCGTTCCCGAGTTTTTAAAAACGGGTGTTTATCAGCCAAAGCCAACGGTGGCCACTTTATCAAACGCCATGGATGTAAGCAGCCCCAGCAATTGGGTGCGTATTGCCGATCTGTTTAAAAACGATACTGCCGAACTGAAAAAACTCATTACCGGGTATAGTTTCGATGATGAGGATACCGTAAAGGCCATTGTAAAGATATTCGGCGCGTATAAGTATGTGGCTTGTCCGCATACGGCTATTGCCTGGCTGGCGCTGACCAATTGGATGGATAAACAGGAAGACGATGATATCACCGGCGTGTTCCTGTCTACCGCGCACCCTTGCAAATTCCCGGATGTGTTCCCCGAACAAATTGCCAGGTCTGTTGAGATTCCAGAACAGGTAAAAACCCTGCAGGAAAAAGCAAGGCAAGCCACCGCCCTGAAAGCCGATTTTAACGAGTTTAAAAACTACCTGTTAAATAATTAACCACGCATTTTAAACCGATCCATAAACCGTAAGCCGCCCTGTTAATCCGGGGCGGTTTTATTGTTTAATATAATACTGTAGTAGCAATACCACTACCTGGTAATGACACCATTTGATTGGTTTTTTGCCTAATTTAGGGCCTCATGGAAACCAGGCCCGATACCACGTACCGCAAGATCATCCATATTGATATGGATGCCTTTTACGCGTCGGTAGAGCAGCGCGACAACCCCGAATACCGGGGTAAGCCGATAGTTGTAGGCGGACTGCCCGAAGGGCGGGGCGGCGTGGTGGCTACCGCCAGTTACGAGGCGCGTAAGTTTGGGATCCGGTCGGCTATGCCGTCTAAACGGGCCTTGCAACTTTGTCCACATGCTATATTTATCCGTCCAAGGTTTGAGGCCTACAAGGAAGTATCGCGGCAGATCCGGGAGATCTTTCACCGTTATACCGATCTCATCGAACCCTTATCGCTGGATGAAGCTTATCTGGATGTAACGATAGATAAACCGGGCATCGGTTCGGCTATTGATATTGCCATGCAAATTAAACAGGCTATTAAAGATGAGTTAAACCTCACCGCATCGGCCGGGGTATCTATCAATAAATTTGTAGCCAAAATAGCATCCGATATCAATAAACCCGACGGCCTGAAATTCATCGGCCCATCCGCAATCGAAAGCTTTATGGAGGCGCTGCCCGTAGAGAAATTTTACGGCGTAGGTAAAGTGACGGCCGAAAAGATGAAAAAAATGGGCCTGCATTTTGGCGCCGACCTGAAGAAACTGAGCGAAGATGAAATGTCGCGCCATTTTGGGAAGACGGGCCGGTTTTATTACCAGATAGTTAGGGGGATAGACGACCGGCCGGTGCAGCCGCATCGCGAAACCAAATCATTAGGCGCCGAAGACACTTTTGCGTACGACCTGACCGAGGTGGAGGAAATGAACACCGAACTGGATAAAATTGCGATCACGGTGGAAAGGCGCCTGAAACGTTATGAACTGCAGGGGCGCACCATAACACTGAAGGTAAAATATAGCGATTTCAGGCAGATCACCCGCAACCAATCATTCGCAAAACCGGTGGATGACCTGGAAACTATTGCAGCCACGGCAAAGAGTTTATTGCTGGCCAGCGGTACCGAAGAGGTGAAGATCCGCCTGCTGGGGATCTCGCTTTCCAATTTTGGCGAGCTGCAAAAGCCGCCTGTTAAAGATGCCGAAACCAATCAGCTTAAACTGTTCTGATCATTTCTTTACTTCAAAAGAAAAATACTGCCTGCCCGCCTGCCCGTTAGCTGCCATGCCTTGTACTACGCCAATATATTTACCGGGTTTATCTGATGTATAAAAAGTTGCCCGCGCTTTGCCATCGGTACCGGTGTTGAGGTTGGGGGACCAGTACAATAAATTCCTGAAATCAGGAATACGGCTTTTTAGCTGATCTTCGGTATCGTAAACCGGCGAATAAAATTCGCGTTGTAATTGCATCCCCTCGTAATCAAGCACTATGGCGCGTGGATCAAGCTCAAAGCCGCCAAAATCCGTTTTATAACTGGTAAACGACAGTATTCCATCGCTAACAATTGGGCCCCAAAAATATCTTTGGTTCACTACGTCCAACCGTTTCATTTTTAACGGATCGATTGTAAACGCTTTGTCGGTGTTAAAAACAGGTATACCATCCAGTAAAATCAGCGGGTCGTTATCACCCGAAAGATATCCCTCGGCATTGATAAACTTTAAATGGAAATGCCCGTTTTGCTTAGCAACATTAACGTTGGTAACATATTCGCGTAAAACCTCTTCGGTGGTTGTAAAGCGGGTAAAATTATCCAGCGCAAAAGATTTGTATTGTTTATCATAAAAAGCCAAACTGTCTATCCCGCTGGTATTAAATTGTCTTAAACGTTCGGGGCGATACAGGTTTTGTACCTGCATGGCCAGGCTATTACTTTCTATTTGAGGGCTAATGGTTTTATTAAAGTACAGGGGCTGAAGCTTTGTAGTAGCGTACTGTTCTGAAAAAGGGTTGTTTAAGGTTATTTGATAAGTTGTGCTATCCATTGCCGTGTTGGTTTGCAACACAATTTCGTTAGCGCCGTATAGGTCGCGGGTATTAAATATCAATTGTCCGCTTGTACCCGAATGGGCGCCATATAGCTGTACTTTTTTGCTGATCACCCCCAGGTAAACTATGGCATTATTAACTTTTGCACCCGAGCGGTCGGTAATCTGTCCGGTTATCAGGTGCCCATTATATTCGGGAAGGAAGCGAAATGCCGGCTGTTTGCCATTTAATATATCGTTCCATTTAAAACGGCTCCAGCCCTGGGTGAGTAATAAATTATCCAGTTCTTCATCTGTATCGGCGTTTACGTTGTTGAAATAATAGCCGGGCATTTCAATATTGCCCTTTAACTCAGATGATAGCCACAAGTAGCTCACCAAATCATCTGCCCGGTTACCGTTTAGCGAATCTGTACGATAAACCGATAGCGACAAGTTGGTTTTTTGCGGTTTCCCGTCGCTGCCGCTTGATGCCACGTCAACAGCTACTTTTTTCCGCAGGCCAAACTGTTGCGCTATGCTGGCCTGTAAATTTAAAACCGCGGGGCGTATAAAAACCAGACGCTCGGCCAGGGGCTGGCGGTTAGCGTTAAAAATGGTTAAATGGTTTATACCATCCCCCAGTTTAGTTTTATCTATTAGCAGGGTTGCGCTGTTACCGGCACCGCGGTTTACCTGTTGCGCTAAATTAATATGAGGGCCACTGTGTGCCAGCAGATAAAGATCTTCGGGCTGGCTGCCGGTAATTTTTACCTGTATTTGCTTGCCGCCATCATCAGTTACATGCATTACAAAACCTTGTGCTACGGCAGCCGGTAATTGTTTGATCAGCGCGTTACCCGGACCGGCACGCATTACAACTTTATAAACCTGGTTGGCTACCGGCGTAAAGGTGAAACGCCCGATGCCAAATTTTGAAGTTTGGAAACGCGCCACCGTATCGCTGCGCTGATTAATGATCACGCCATCAACATCAATGCCTTTTCCATCCTCGCCGGTAGCTTTAAAACCCACAGTACTGGTAATGCCGTTAACTAAGTTTCCGCCCTCAGGGAAAAACTGGATATCATAATCAACCTTTGATCTTTTTAGCGGGGCATCAGGGGTAACCAGGGGATTAACAATGGTTAAGGTTTTTTCAAAATACAGGTCGGCGCTGAAATTTTTCATCCAGTTGGTATAGGCCCTTAGTTGGTAATTACCATTGGCCAGCGTTACCGGGATATATAGAGAGCCGCTGCCCGTGCCGTTTTGCAGGGCAATTTTAGCTTGCAGTACCGAATTATTGGCGATATCCAAAACATCAACATAGGCTACTTTACTGATGTTAACAGGGGTATTTAAACCGGCATCTACTGTATACAATTTAAACCATAGTATTTCGCCCGTCAGGTAAAACGCGCGGTCGGTATGCACATATATTTTTTCCTGCAGTACATTATGCGAATAATTTTCAAAGCCGGTATTGATACTTACCGGCGCCTGGCCGCGGGCGGCGATAAATAGCATAACCATGCAGGCAGTACCCAGCAATATTTTTTTTATGTTATTGTTCATTTTATCCATAATTATTTCCAAAAAGATGGCTTTTTTAATACTCCTCTTGTTGTGCAATCCGCACAAGGTGTGGATGTTTGTGTAATACCAATAATATCGCTTCCTGAATACACAAGGTCAACAATAAACTTATTAGCTTCGGGGTAGCATGCTTTTGAATTGGTAAAAATTATCGTTTGCAGGCCGCATAGGTTTTGGGGTTGTGTGATGAAACCACGCACGTCGGTTTTATCAACAAATATCCTTTTGCGTTGTATAGTGCCAACACTAATATATCCAATAACCGGTTGCGCTGCATCACTTACACAATGTATATTGCTTGCCGGGGCCGATGGTTGCGCGTCGAAAATACTGCCCAGATTTTCGGTGTTTTTTTTAACATTACTCCAAAATTCGTAAGCCGGTTTACTAAGCGCATATTGCTTAACCAGTATACTATACCTAATACTTATTTTTTCGGACGAAGCGGGGATAGTTGCAATATGCGCCTGGTACAATACATCCTGGGTCAGTTTAGCTGTCGATCCTAAAACAATAGATTTTGATGCATCATTGGTAAAACATGTATATAAGGACTGGGTCCTTGATTCAGGTGGCCCATAAGGTGGCCCGTCGTCACAGATTCTTAAATATTTAGAGTCGTACGCTACCTGGAACATCCAGGCTTCTTCATATTCCCAACGGTAATAACGGGTATTGTTAGTTGCATCATGTGTATTTGCGTAAATAATCAGCCCGGTAGGGTCGATTTTAAAGCCCACACTATCAATAGGCGGCGATACCTTCACCGGTTCATAATCTGATAGGTAAACCAAGCCGTCTTCAGTTTTAATGCGCAGGCGATAGTTGTGGCCGGTATTCAGGTTTAGTGCGGCAGCTACATAATTACCATTAGTGGTTTCTTTTAATGGATATGGTGCATTTTGGTCATCTTCAACTGTTACAATAGCTTTGGCTTCGGGGTTTGCGGTAGCATTATTTGCATTTTGAATATAAATCTTCGTAGTACGGCTTAGCCTGATGATGGTTGAATCGGCACCGCTGTTAATCAGGCCTTCAACAACCAGGTAACGGCCTGCCGCGTCAATCACTTTAGGGCTATAAGGCTTTTTGCACATGGTTATCGCAACCATTACTATAATGCCTGATATGTAAAATGCTTTTTTCATGCCTTATTTCCAAAAATATGGTTGGGCAGTTGTGCCTCTTAAGGTGCAATCCACACAGTATTTACCTGCCGATGTATAGCCCCTTATAGGGTTAGTTCCAATTGCATCAATCGGTTGGTTAAGGCTACCCCTGGGGATCAGCAATTGTGACACCAGGTCGCCTCCAAGAGCTGTCGGATCCACGTAAAAATAGCTTTGAATTGCACAGTCATATGGGCTAAAATATGTCCAGCCCTGGGGTAGTTGGGGCCTATCAATAAATATCCGCTTAGTTTGGACAGTCCCTACACTTATATAGCCCACAACGGGCAAATCAGTATTGGTTATACAGTGGATATTACCCGTGGGGGCCGAGGGCTGCTGGTCGAATATACTGCCAAGTTTTTCGGTAGTACGCTGCATGTTTTCCCAAAACTCGTAAGCTTTTTGGGTTAAAGCATATTGTTTAACCAGTACACTATATCGGATAGCGAGTTTTTCTGATCCCGAAGGAACATCGGTAAGATGTTGTTGTGGGATAATATCCTGACTTAGTTTGGCTGTTGATGCCAGCATAATGCTGCTCGATACGTTATTTCCAAAGCAATCATACACCATCTTAGTACGTGGGATTATTTTAGTGCCATTGGAAACATAATAAGAGCGGTATTCAGCGTGGAAGCGCCAGGTTTCTTCATATTGCCAACGATAATATTGTGTGCTATTACTCGGGTCGTGTGTGCTGGTATAAAACGACAGGCCGGCATCTGTAATCTGGTAGTTAAGGCTATCTATAGGCGGTGCGTTTTTTACCGCTTCATAATCAGACAGGTAAACCAGGCCATCAGTGGTTTTAATACGCAGGTGATACCGGCGGTCTTTATTAAGATTAAGCGGACCGGCGCCATAAGCCCCTTTAGCCAGCTCTTTTAGCGGGTAGACGGTGTTACCATCATCCTCTATTGTTAAAACGGCTTTTAACTCGGGCCTGCTGCTCACGGTGTCGGTTAATTTAACACTACGCGACAATTTAATAATGGTTGAATCGGCTCCATTATTAATTTCACCCTCAACCACCAAAATGCCCGGAGTGGCTTCAATAACCGCCGGATTAAACGGCTTTTTGCACATAGCCATTAAAACAGCTGTTGAAATACCCACGATATATAATATCTTTTTCATTTTTTTAAAATCGGACATTATAGTTAATAAATGGTATAGCAGTGGCAAAGATGGATAACTTATAGCCGTTAATCATTCCGCTTTGTTGTGTAAAATAAGTTGAATAGGCATTTTGCCTGCCCGATAGGTTATAAACCCCAAACGTCCATGAGTTATGAAAACGTTGGTTTAGTTTATGGTTACCATCAATAATCACCGAAAAATCGGTACGGAAATAATCGGGGATGCGGTTTGCATTGCGGGCGGCATAGTAAACCCTTTCTGACCCGGCGTAATAGTATTTTGCAATAGGCAGTGTTATTGGCCGCCCGGTACTATATACCATATTTAACGATACGCTGTAGCGATGGCTGATATGATAACTGCCCGTGAAGTTAAAATCGTGGGGTTTATCATAATTGGCCGGATAATAATTGCCGTTATTTACAGGCGAAGCCACCGTTGGGTCGTCCTGTTTAAGAAATACCCGCGAATAGGTGTAGCTCATTAAACCGGTAAGTGTCCCCGCGGTTTTCCTCACCAAAAACTCAATGCCGTATGCTTTACCACGAGTACTGATCACGTCTGTTTCAACATGGTGGTTCAGCAGCAAAGTGGCCCCATCCCTATAATCTAAATAGTCTCTTAAGCGTTTATAATAAACCTCAACAGATGTTTCTACCGTGTTTGATTTGAGGTTTCGATAAAAACCGAGCGAGATCTGATCGCCGTTTTGTGGTTTGATATTAGGGTCGCTTAGCTGGTAAATATCTATAGGTGATATGGCCGTAGTGTTTGATAGCAGGTGGATATACTGGCGTAAGGTATTGTATCCGGCTTTTACAGAAAAATTATCGCTGATGCTATACCGCGCCGATAAACGGATCTCGGGGCCGCCATAAGTTTTTATATTCTGCCCGCTTTTATACTGTGTGCTGTCTAAAAAAGTATCGCCTGTTTTGGGTAAGCCCGGTGCATAGTTATTTACCGTATGCGGGCCTAAAAAGTTGTATAAAGAATAACGTACGCCTGCGCTAACAGATAGCTTGCTGCTGATATCAAATTTATCGCCTAAGTATAAAGCGCTTTCCAAAGCCTGTTGTTTGGGTACTATGTTTGTTATGATAAGCGACGACGGATCGTTTGGCGCCTGGCTGCCTGGCTGCAATTGGTATAATATGGAGTTAAGACCAAAAGTAACCGTATGCCGGGTATTGACATAATAGTTAAAATCGGTTTTAAAGTTAGTTTGGTTAATATCAAACTTTAGCTTGTAGGCATTTATCGGATTAGCGCTGCTGGCAATCCCATAATCATAATGGTCAACGCCGCCTGATATTACACTATACAGCTTATTGCTGAAATTATGCTTCCATTTAATATTCAGGTTTTTATTGTTGTAGGCATAGCTGGTATCGCTGTTTAATTTAAAGGCATCTTTGCTGATATAGCCATATACATAAATATCATTCTTATCGTTAAAACGATGGCTGATGTCGAGGTTAAAATCGTAAAAAGACGCATTACTGTGCTTATAGGCATCGGGCAGCAGCTTTAACAGCCAATCGGAGTAAGTGACGCGCCCGCCGAATATAAACGAGGTTTTTTCGTTATTACCCAGCGGCCCTTCTACACTCAGCCTGCTGGTTAGCAACCCGATACCGGCCGATCCGGTGAACTTCTTTTTATTGCCCTCCCTGTCTGCCACATCCAATACAGAGGCCAGCCTGCCGCCGAATTTTTCGGGGATAGTGCTTTTGTATAATTCTACATCTTTAACCACATCGGGGTTAAATGCCGAAAAAAAGCCGAAAAAGTGGGCCGGGTTATAGATGGTTGAACCGTTAAGCAAAATCAAATTCTGATCGGCAGAGCCGCCGCGTACGTTAAAGCCGGTTGTAGCCTCGCCAACACTTTGCACACCGGGCAGCATTAAAATTGCGCGTAATACATCGGTTTCGCCAAAAACTGCAGGTATGTCCTTTAAGCTTTTTATATTAAGTTTTACCGCACCCAACTGTGTACTTTGTACATTGGCCATTTTATCTGCCGATATTTTTACTTCCCTAAGCGTTTGTATTTGTTCCTGCAGTTCAATATTCAGCTTGCCATCGCTATATAAAATAATTTGCCGGCGGGTATCGCGGCTGCCAATTGATTTGATATTAATGGTATGCGGCCCTTTAGGCAATGTTAACGAGAAGAAACCAAATGCATCAGTTGCCGTTCCGGATTTGGTATCGGTTACGTACATACTGGCCCCAATAATGGGTTCGCCTGTTTTAATGTTTTTAACATAGCCGGCTAAGGTAGCATTACCTGTTTGGCTGTTGCGGACACCTATTTGGTAGATCTTGTTCTCGGTAGTGGCTTCAGGCGTTTTTTTACTGCGGTCATCCTGCGAAAATATTGGCGCCGCCGCTACCGGGGCTTGCCCCGGTGTAACGGGCTGAAAAAAACCTGCCGCCAGTGTGGGCTGCAAAACGCGGGTCTTTGTTAAAAACACATCTGTTTGGTTAGCTATGGCATATTGGAAACCGGCGTTTTTAAATATCATATCCAACACGGCATTAAACGGTTGGCGTGTAGCCTGTACGGTAACCTTTAAACTATCAAAAACAGCTTTATCGTAATAAAAATGATAACTGGTTTTACTTTCCAGGTCGGTTACAATGGTTTCAATGCCGGCCAGCTGATAGTTAACACTAACAAGTGTATTATTTACCTGGCCAAAACTTAGTTTGCCTGTTAACAAACAGCATAAAAAGAGTAAGTAGCGTATCTTCATATTAGTTTGTTAATTGATCATAATAGGTTGCCAGCATTACCATAAAGCTTTCAGGGTCGTTTCTATACTTAATCTTGTTACTTTTAATATAATCCTTCAGCTCTTTTTTCCGGTCCTGTAAAACATCAAGCATATCGCCTTCGCCCGAAATAGTAAAATAGCGGCCGTTCTTTTTTAGATAATAGTAAACTTTAGGGTCAAAATAATCGTCGGTACTGAGCAGGGTACCTGCTATATGTATAATTTTTTGCCTTTTGGCCAGTACTTGTAGTTTATGGGTATACAGGTTGTCATAAAAACCGGCCTTTACAATTTTCTGGGCCGTACTGTCGGGATTAAGCCTTATAAAATGGTGTTTAAGCAGGGTAAATTCACTAACCCTGTCGCTGGTAAAGCTGTATAACGATGTGCCGTCAACCCATACCGAAACCAGCAGGTCGCGGTTAATATCATATAGCAGGGGGATATTTGGATAGGTTTCGCCGTAGTAAACAACCGAACCGTTAGCAGTACCCACGGTATCCATAAAATTAGGATTACCTTTCATTTTACGGATCAGGCTATAGCCAGTACCGTTATAAACCAGCGATTGCTGACCAATAGCCGCGTTGTAGTTGTTTATAGTAGTGCTAAGTACAGGGCGATTTTGAAGGTTATCAGCGTTTGGCTGGCCATGGCAAATACCAAAACACAAAAGCGCACAAAACGATATAACAGTTTTGATAAGGTAGTTCTTCATTCAGCTAATAATAGACCTAAATTTACAGTTATATAATCTATAAAACAAATAGCCGGTATTTTAAATAGAAACAGGCATTTATAATAGAAACAGGCAGGATATTTTTCTAAAAAATATGCGCACTTTTGCTTTATGGCATTGTTTACATCGCGCAAGCAAAAAAAAGATATCAAATTATCCTTTCAGGATGATATGCTTTTTGTTGAACTGGCCGATGGCAGGCAACAGGCTATTCCGCTTACCTGGATGCCGCAACTAAAAAATGCCAGTCCCGAAGACCAGGCCGACTGGCACTTAACCGATAAAGGCATCCGCTGGGATAAACTGGATGTAGATATAAATTTATCATGACCTGTATATGATGACGTTTGAAGAGTTTTTTAAAAAGAAGAAGATAGACCTGCCGCTGTTGCAAAACGGAGAACCGGCATTGTTTGCTGAATTTAAGAAACACTACGAACAAATGGGCGAAAAGAGTTTTGACCATACCAAAAAATATTGGTTCAACCAACTGCGCCGCAGGTTCCCGGCACCGCCAGAGGTAAAAGTTGAGAAAGTACATATAGAAAACCAGTTAGCCGAACAAACCATTGCCGATACCTTAACCGAGCCGGCAACGCCCAGCGTAGGGTTTAAACCGCGTTTTAAAGCGGGTATGGCCAGCAAACCGGCGGAAGGAAAGCCTGAAGACAACCCCGCGATTGTAGACGATAAACCTGTTGAAGGCGCGACATCATCGCCATCGGTAGGTTTTAAGCCGAGGTTTAAGGCATCGATGGTATCAAAACCAACTGAAGAGCATGTTGAGCCAACTGAAGAGAATATTGAACCAACTGAACCAGAGGCACCCAGGCCACCAATAGGTTTTAAGCCCAAATTTAAGGCTGCCGCACCGCCGCCTGTTACCAATGAACCAGTAAAGCCAGATGAACCGACAGAACAAAAGCCGGAAGATACCGCCCAGGAACCACCTGTTGAACCAGCCTCTAAACCTGCGGGCTTTAAGCCCAGGTTTAATATGAATAAGATGAAACCGAAGGAATAACCTTCCTGTCAGTTTCCCGATTTTTCCTCGTACCGGTTTTTTACGGTTGTGCTGATAAACGTACTTAACCCCAGGCCATTTTTAGCCAGTTTTTTCATTTGCTCGATATTGCGTTTACCGGCACTGGCATACGTGTAAACATAAACCTTGCCATCTGTAAACTGCACTGCAATGCTATCGGGCTTAATTGCATAAGCAATTACGCCAGAATTACCCGCTATATTTCTATAAGGCACCATACCTTATAAACAAAAAAACAGCGATGGGTTTTAGCCGCCGCTGTTTTTGTATCCTTATTATGGGCATTACTGTTTAGCTGCCCAGGTATCAATTTTATTTTCCAGCACACTAAGCGGCATAGCGCCGTCTTTCAGCACCTGATCGTGAAAGCTGGCCAGGTTAAATTTCGCACCCATTTTTTGCTCGGCGCGCGTACGTAGCTCCCTTATTTTTAAAGCGCCCATTTTGTAACCCAAAGCCTGCCCGGGGATAGCCATATAACGTTCAATTTCGGCAGTTGCACCTTCCTGGCTAATCGCTTCGTTATCGGTCATGTATTTAATGGCCTCTTCGCGCGTCATATTCTTGGTGTGGATGGCCACATCAACAACCAGGCGGATGGCGCGGTGCATTTCATCGCCCAGGGCGCCCATGTGCTGGTATGGGTCGGCAAATAAGCCCAGTTCTTTCCCTAACGATTCGCAATAGAGCGCCCAGCCTTCTACATAGGCATTTTCGCCCATATCAAAACGGCGGAATTTGGGCAGCGAGGTGTTTTCCTGCGTAAGCGAGATCTGGTAATGATGGCCCGGGATAGCCTCGTGCAAAAACAGCGATTCCATACCCGATGTAATATTGTATTTGGTGGCATCCAGTATCGGTATATAAAATATACCCGGCCTTGTACCATCGGCGCTGCCCTGGTTATACTCCGCACTGGCCGATGCTGCCCTGAAGGCTTCGGTCTGCCTGATCTGGAAAGGGGTTTTAGGTACATGGTTAAACATCGTTTTCAAATGCGGTTCCATCCGTTGATGGATGTTTTCAAAAGCATCCAGTATTTCTTTCGGCTGCTTGTAGGGCATAAAGGCTTTGTTATTGTTCATGTAGGTAAAAAACGCCTTCATATCGCCTTTAAACTTCACCAGCGTTTTAATACTATCCATTTTGGTATGGATGCGAGCCACTTCTTTCAGGCCCAACTGATAAATTTCTTCAGGAGTTTTATCGGTAGTGGTTTGCTGCTTTACCAGGTAAGTATAAATAGCTTTCCCGTTTGGTAAAGCCCCATATCCCGATGTGCTTCGGGCATGTGCATAGTACTCGTTTTTAATGTAATCATCCAACCGTTTATAGGTAGGGACAACCACTGTCATAATCGCTTTTTTGTACGCTTCGGTCAGGCGGGTTTTATCGGCTTCGGTAAAGGTTTTAGGCAGATTGGTAATGGGGCCATAAAACAAGCTTTTTTCTGGCGATGTCACAATCATGGCATCCATCTGGGGGATCATTTTTACCACCAGCGACTGTGGTAATACCATGCCGGTTTTTACACCCTTACCAAAATTTACAACAGCGGTATCGGCCCAAACGGAAAATGCATCCAGGCGTTTCAGCCAGTTATCGTAATCCTTAACCGTTTTAAATGGCTGCGCGCCCGCGCCAGATCCCAGCTGGCCAATGGTTAGCGGTAAAGCATAAAACTGGTTAAAAGGCATATATTCTAAATGGTATTGAAACCCGTCCAGCGCCAGCTGCGCCTCATAAGTAAAAATATCGTACGATAGCTGGTCTTGCTCGTCCAGATCATTGCGTTTAAAGTTTTTTACCTTATCAAGGTAAGCGGCATAAAAATCATGCGCCTGTTTCAAAAACGCTTCCGAACCATCGTTAGGCAGCTGGTCGTTATAGGTAGTATCCCCCGCGTAGGTCGATTCCAGGGGGAAAAGCTTCATGCGGTCGTTATAATAATCATCAAGCACTTTAGCCAGATCTTTATTGGGTGTTTTGGTGCCGGGTTGTTGTTTGCAGGCAGTTAAAGCGCCGGCGATACAGCATAACAACAGGAGTTTTTTCATGAGACGATATGGGTTTGAAATAATTGCTACAGTTGGATATATGTGGATTGAAACAATGTAGTAAATCTCAACATTTATACAAAATCAATTCGGATATTAGCTAAACAAATTTATTGCTATGTGGTGGATATACGCTTTATTTTCGGCTTTTTTTGCAGCCCTGACAGCCATTTTTGCTAAAGTGGGTATTAAAGGGGTTGATACCAACCTAGCCACCGCCATCCGTACGGTGGTGATACTGATGCTGGCCTGGGCCATTGTGCTGGTTAAAGGTAATTATAACATGAGTGGCCTTACCAAAACCAACTGGATCTTCCTGGTACTGTCCGGAGTGGCAACCGGCCTGTCGTGGATCTTCTATTTTAAAGCGTTGCAATTAGGCAAAGTGGAGCAGGTTGCGCCGCTGGATAAGCTGAGCGTACCGCTGGCTATTATACTGGCCGTCGTGTTTTTAGGCGAAAAACTAACGCTTAAAGATTCTGTTGGTGCATTTCTCATCATATCGGGTACATTTGTACTGATCTTAAAATTTTAAATGAGTACCGAATTTCAAAAGACAACGCTACGCAAGCTTTACAATAAAGTATGGCTGTTCCTGATACCTTACCTGTTTATACTGACCGGCTGCCTGATCATTAAAAGCCTGTACACCCGCGAGCAGATCTACTTTTTTATTAACAAGTTGCATACCAGTTGGGGCGATGTGGTGTTCCCCTTTTTCACCATGCTGGGCGATGGCTTATCGCTGATCATCCTGGCGTTGATCATCGGCTTGTTTAGTTATCGCCGTAGTTTTCTGTTACTAACAGGGTATGGTTTTACGGCTTTGGTTGCGCAAGCTTTAAAATTTACGTTTGATATGCCTCGGCCTTATTTATATTTTGAAGGCCAGCACAGCAAAATGTATTTTGTTAAGGGCATTGATATGCTGAGTTATCATAGTTTCCCATCGGGGCATACGGTTACGGCATTTTCGGCCTGCATTACGTTGGCTTATCTGTTCAGGAACAAGTATCTCGATCTGCTGATGCTGGCGCTGGCCTGTTGTATTGGTTACTCGCGCATGTATTTAAGTCAGCATTTTTTTGAGGATGTAACCGCGGGCTCGGCAGTTGGGGTATTTGTCACTTTGTTTTGGTTGTACTGGCTGGATAATAAACATCTTTTCCATACCGATAAATGGCGGGGCGGATTGTTAAGAAAGGTGTAATGGGTATAAAAGAGTTTGATGAGATAGCTAATCCCCCATCAAGCTATAAACCTCCAGCATATAAAGCGCTTCGTCTATTGCCGCTTTAAAGTTTTCCCATTCGGGATAGGTAAACGTGAAGTTAATATCGCTATGCGGGGTACGCAATACCGCGCGGTCTTCGCCATCGGGGAAAGGCAGCAAACGCTCCTCAAAATCCATGTCGTTGGCAAAGTTTTTAAAATCGTTGAACTGGCTTTCCGTAAAATTTAGTATCAGGTTTTGATGCCAGATATAAATGGCCCGGCAATCGGTACACTGGCTAATGTGTGTAGCCCCTTGATTACTTAATACCCTTGTTTCGCACATGCTTTTAAAGATTAGAGATTTTTAATTAGTGATCAGTTAATCAGAGGTTAGAGATTAGTTGATACCGGGTTATGAGTGTTTTACCTAATCTCTAATCAACCAATCACTAATCTTTACATCACGCCAAAGCAGGCTGACGGTGCCTCAGCTTTGGACTTTTCTTTTTATTGCGTTTACCCCACCAAACCATAAAACCGGTTACGGGCAAACTGGCGCAGATCAGGCTGGCAAAAAAGGCAATGATCTTGCCGGGCAAGCCCAGTATTTGCCCCACGTGGATATCGTAATTGGCATCATTCATTTTACGGCCCGGGCTTTTAGTTTGGTGCAACTGTGTTGTTAATATTTTGCCGCTGTACTGATCAAACGCATAGCTATCGCTGCGGTAATAATGCATAGGGGTATAATAAGCCGTTACCGATGTGGTATTCCCGCCTTTCCCATCACCATCTATCACAAAGAGCATCTGCGCACTGGGCGACTTTGTTTTAGCGTAAATAAAGGCCCTATCGCCAACAGGCACCGTATTTACCAAACGCTTTTGCAATGAATCTGACTGCGCCTCCCTTTTTTCGGATGGATAGTTTTTACCCAGGTTAGATGCCGTATAGATCCCCTCGCGCATCCAGTCGAACGCGATAGAGAGCCCTGATAGCGCCAGAATCAGCGCAATGCTGAACGCGTAAAAGCCCAGCACGTTATGCAAATCGTAATTTACCCGGCGCCAGCGGCCGTTCCATTTAATTTTGAAACTGCGCTTGCGGTCGCTTTTGCGTTTGGGCCACCACAGCACCATCCCGGTTATGAGTAAAATCACAAATATAATTACCGAGATCCCCACCACTAACTGGCCAATGTTTGCGGGAAGCAACAGGTACAGATGGATATATTCTACGATAATGAAAAAGTTTTTGGCTATATCCTCATCATGCAAAAATGTGCCGGTGTAGGGGTTCATGTAAATATAGTGGGTGCCAAGTTTAGGGTCGTTTACCATCACCACAGCCGGCCGGTCATTGCCATAGTAAGCGGTAATATTGGCTGCTCCTTTAGGATAGTGCTTTAAAGCCCTCGATTTTAATTGCGATGGCGGCAAATAGGGTTTGCTTTGTACCTCCACCCTGCGGTAGCTGTACAACGCGTCCTGTATCTCATCCTGAAAAACAAACAGGCAGCCGGTAATACTTACAATTAACACCACCAGCCCGGAGATGAACCCGAGCCAGCGATGTATAAATAGTATGGTTTTTTTAAACCTCGTCATGCTTAAAATTTGTAGGCAATGCTTAAGCGATAGTTGCGCGGCGCTTCCGCCTGCCAGTAGTAAGCGTTCAGGGATGAGTAGTACGAACCCGAATACAGGTATTTATCCAGGATGTTGAACACGTTGCCGGTAAGCTTTAACTGTTTGCCCTCCCAAAATAAACCGCCATCCATTTTAAAGTAGGCAGGCAGGCGCTGTAGTCCTACGCTCCAGGTATCGGTTTCGCGCCCGCCCAGGTAAGTAGCCCCGGCAGATATACCCGTGCCTTTTAACGCGCCATTCTGCAATTTGTAACCTAACCAGGCATTGGCCGTGTGTTTAGCATAACCCGGTACCACATCGCCTACCTTAACAATAGAGGCAGCATGTTCCCCCACCTTGCTCACCTTGGAATCGGTGAGCGCGTAGTTAGCGGTCAGGTTTAGGCCCGGCAACAGTTCGCCGCGTAAATCAAACTCAATACCTTTAGCTGTTTTTTGACCAAGTAAAAACGATACCGGGTTTTGCGGCGTGCTGCTTGGATCGGCCTGGGCCTCGTTATTTTTCAGGATGCGGTAAACCGATAAACTGGTGTTCCATTTACCTCCGGCCCAGTCTTTTTTGATACCAAACTCCAGGTTATTACCGGTTAGGGGTTTAACGGCGCCACCCTCAACCAGGCGGCCTGCCGATTGCGGGGTAAAAGCCTGATCGTACAAACCATATAGCGCGGTTTGCTCATCAACCGACACGCTTAAGCCCACGCGCGGGGTAAAGTGCTTTCCGGTTACATCGGTACCAAAGGCCGATTGTTTTACATAAGTATAGCGGCCGGCCAAAGTTAACCGTACTTTGTTATCAACAAAGCCCAGTACATCCTGTACATAAAGGCTGCTATAGGTTTGGTTAATAATACCGAAACCACCGGCAGCGCGCGCTTCCAGGTTAAGGCTGCGATCGAACATCGGGTAACCGTTAACTGGCACACCCAGGTTAGGGTTACCCGGATCGAACATGCTGGCTTTGGTATCTAAGGGGTGCGATTGGGCGTAATCGGCAAAATAATCTTTAGTGCCCATATCAATGCCTGCCAGTATGTTATGCTGTATACCGCCGGTAACGGCTTTACCATTTAAAAATGCCTGCGCCAGGGTCATCCCGCTTTTAGCTTCCCAAAGGCCAATGCTGCGGATATACTTGCCATCGCTGCCAACAGTATCCGCCCACATCGATGAGCCCAGCATGTTATATTTGTAGTAAGCGGCCTGGGCGGTCAGTTTCCAGTCGTTATTTAATTGGTGCTGCAGGTTAAGGGTAAAACTATGATCGCCAATATTGGTAGCGGGCAATCCAGCCGGTAAGGCGGTAAAATCGCGTGGCAGGGCAGCATAGCCTTTAGGACTGAATACATAAAATGAACCCACATCCGACATGTTAGCATGCTGATATACATATTCGGCCGTGATTTTGGTGGCGCTGTCTATCTGGTATGATAGTACCGGCGCAATGCTGTAACGGTTGTTAAACTCGTTAGCGCGGAAAGATCCTTTTTGCTGGCCGGCAACATTTAAGCGGTACAGCAGTTTGCCATCCTTACTTAATTTACCATCCAGGTCAAGGGTTGAACGGTACAGGCCAAAGCTGCCGGTGGTCAGGCTAAACTCGCCTTTGGTTTGCCCCGTAGGCTTTTTGGTAACTACATTGTATAAACCGCTTGGGTCGCCGTTGCCCAGCATAAACCCAGCCGGCCCTTTCACAAATTCGATATGATCAACAAAGCTCATGTCTTCGGTGAGCGGGCCCCAGTACGAGTTAACCACGTTAAAGCCGTTGCGGAAAGCCTGGATCTGCGAGCCGCGCATGGTAATGTTGGTGTACATATCGCCCCAATGCTCTAATCGTACGGCACCGCTTACATTGCGGATCAAGCCATCGCTCATGCTGATCACCTGCTGATCGGCCAGCGCCTGGGCGGTAACCACTTGTATGTTTTGCGGGATCTGCAGCAAGGGTTCGCTTAAGCGCAGACTTGGCGAAGGCTGGTCGACCTTGTATTTCTGTTTCCTACCGGATATGGCCACTTCGTTTAACTGGCTGGCATTTTGTTTCAGCACAAAATCAAGCACGGTAGTGGTACCGGCGGTTATGGTTACCTGTTTTTCTTCGGGGATCAACCCAATTGCAGATACTTTGATGGTATAGGTGCCGGGCCTGATTTTATTAAGCTGGTAATAGCCGGCGGCATTGGTAATGGTACCTAAACTGGTGGACTTGATGCCCACGCTCACCGCTTCGGCCGGTTGATTATCAGCGCTTTTGACAGTTCCCTTTAGGGTAGCGTAGCGCTGCGCGACAGCATTGGTGATGCTGAACAGGGTAATAGATAAGTAAAGTAAGGCTTTGATTTTCATAGTTGTTATTTAGACTAATTGTAAACAACGGCAAAAGTAAAGCTAAAATTGATTTACACAAACTTTATTTATAATTAGTCTAAATAATATGATGTGAATTATGGGATAAGCCAATAGCAGTTATTTAACAGGCCACTCCACTGGAGTTCCTTTTTTTAGCCTGATCCGCTACCAACAGGGTATCCTGCAGGCAATATTATTATTTAAGGAACCCCAGCGGGGTTTAAGCTTTGTAGAAAAGGAATGTGTGTGTTCTTCAGCGCCGTCAGGTGCTGCACTCAGGTTGTGTACCTGACGGCACACGATTGTTGTTTCTGTATTTGCTACAAAGCTTTTGCTCCTAATGGAGCAAGGACTTCTTAAATAATGACATTGCCCTGCGGGATTGTAATTAGATCATAGCTCCATAGGAGCGGCATGTTGGTAGCAAAATGCACAAGACACAGCGTTGAGCCCCGTCGGGGCGACCTGTAAGTTAGCCAAATATTCCGAAATACTGTCTTTTTTCCGGTGCTGAAAGTTTAATCACCGCTCTAAAAAACCGCATTTGCATGACAGAAAAGGCATTTATTTACAATATGCTGACTTTAATACCAAATCGGTCAAAAATTATCTTTCTGTTAATCAATTGATTAAATACTCCTGACATTTGGATGAAAAAACGTAAGGAACTTATGCATTTACTTTGCCTTGTCTTTTAAAAACAAAGACATTAATCTAATACATAATATCATGAAAAGTTTAAAAATTACAGCCTTAGCATTCGCGCTTGCCGCAATCACCTTTGGCGCAAACGCACAAACAAAATCAACAACTACCCCAACTGGTCCACGTTTAAGTATTGGTGCTGATGCTGGCATCCCAACCGGAAGCCTGAGCGATGGCTACAACTGGAACCTTGGTGGTTCGGCACAGTTAGAATTGCCTGTTGCCAAGCAATTATTTGTTACGGTAAATGCCGGTTACAACAACATCTTCGGTAAAAAGGATGTAACCATTGGCACCATTGGCGGCACTGCTGTTAAAGGCGATGTGCAAAACATTCAGTTATTGCCGGTAAAAGCAGGTTTAAAGTATTTTGTAGCCAACAATATCTACGTACAGGGTGAAGCCGGTGCCGGATTTTTGCTGAACAAAAAAGATTTAGGTTACACTAAATCAACCGCATTTATCTATGCGCCGCAGGTAGGTATACTGTTGCCGCTTACCGCCAGCAGCAACCTTGATCTGGGTGTACGTTACGAAGGTTCAACCAAATACACAGCTTACGATGGATCAACCATTAACTTTGTAGGCCTGCGTGTTGCTTATTCCTTCAACTTATAATCAAATTTACCAACCTTTGAAAAACAGGAAGGCGGCCCCGGTGGGCCGTCTTTTTTTGTTACAGGTCTTTCCGGTTTTTACACTCCTTCATCTTCCTTATCTTTGCCTTCAATCATGACGATGACAACCGGCGGGATGGAAATAGAATTACTCAACCAGCACCTTTTACTACTGCCTCAAAAGGCTATTTACTGGAAAGAAGAAAAGGCCCTGATTGCCGCCGATGTGCATTTAGGCAAAGTTGGGCATTTCCGTAAAGCGGGAATAGCCGTACCGCGCGATATGGAGCAGGATGACCTGGCCGTATTATCTGACCTGATCCATGAGCACCGCCCCGAAAAGATCCTGTTTTTAGGCGACCTGTTCCATAGCGATATGAATAACGATTGGGATTGGTTTGCCTTATGGCGAAAGCACTTCCCAAAAATACAGATCGTCCTGATCAAGGGCAACCACGATATCATCCACGACGGGCATTACCTGGACCTGAATGTGGAACTGCATCAGAGTTTATTAATAGGTCCCTTCCTGATGCTGCACCACCCGCAAAGCCAAACCGCACTGGAACAAGCCGCAGGTTATGTGTTTTGCGGCCACATCCATCCGGGTGTGAGTTTAAGCGGGCGGGCGCGGCAAAGTATTACCCTGCCCTGCTTTGCTTTTGGCGGTAAACAGGTGATATTGCCATCGTTCGGGAAGTTTACGGGCAAGGTAGCCATGCAACACAGCCGGCATGATCGGATTTTTGGCGTGCTAAAAGATAAAGTGATCGCTATTTAAGCCGGAAAAACGCGATTATTTATGATTAAAAATATATTTATTGGCAAATTCGCCCAAAAAATGGCTTAAATAACCATATTTATTTTAGAATGTTTCTAAATAGACAATAATCTGACAATAGGTGCAAACCGTTTCTATCTTTCGGCTTATTATAAATAATTTTGCGCCAATAAAACTGACTATTCATGAGTGAATTTAAAGAAACCTTTAACTCATCGCTGGGCAAAAAGCTAATAATGTCTTTAACAGGCTTGTTTTTGTGTACATTTTTAATTGTGCATCTGGGCGGTAACCTGCAGCTTTTCCAAAACGATGAGGGATACGCGTTTAATGTGTATGCCAATTTCCTTACGCATTTCCCGCCAATTGAGGTGGTAGCTTACATTTTGTACGCCTGCATTATTGTACATGCTGTTTACGCGTTAGTCCTTACCCTTAAAAACCGTAAGGCCCGCCCGGTAAAATATGCATCGGTAAACAAATCACCAGCATCATGGTCATCTAAAAACATGGGGCTGCTGGGATCAATCCTGTTCCTGTTTATTGTGATCCACATGGGCGATTTTTGGCGTAAGTACAAATACACCGATACCGTAGGTTTTAAGGAGTACCGCACCAACGTACTAACCAACGAGCGTACCGTGACTGATTTTGTGCCAACATCGAAAGACTTTGAGCATTCGTTCACCACCGAGAATGATACCGAGATAGTACGTGTAAAAGATCTGCACACAACTGTAGCTATCAGCTTTAGCTGCTGGTGGTATGTAGTATTGTATGTTGTGGCTATGGGGGCCTTGTCGTTCCACTTGCTGCACGGTTTCCAAAGCGCGTTCCGCAGCTTAGGCTGGACGCACCGCAAGTATACCCCGATAGTGGAGTTTATTGGTACCTGGTTCTTCGCGGTGATTGTTCCATTAGGATTTGCCGCCATGCCGGTTGTTTATTTTTTCATGAATAAGTAAGCTTTTAGCTTATCTACATAAAATAGAAAAGAAATGAGTTTAGATGGTAAAGTGCCCGAAGGCCCATTAGCCGAAAAATGGAGCAAGCATAAGTTTAACCTTAAACTGGTTAACCCTGCCAATAAGCGTAAATACGATGTTATTGTAGTAGGTACCGGTTTAGCAGGTGCATCAGCAGCGGCATCACTGGCCGAGCTGGGTTATAATGTTAAGGCTTTCTGTTTCCAGGATAGCCCGCGCCGCGCGCACTCTATTGCCGCGCAGGGTGGTATTAACGCCGCTAAAAACTATCAGAATGATGGCGATAGCGTGTTCCGCTTATTTTATGATACGATTAAAGGTGGTGACTACCGTGCCCGCGAGGGTAACGTTTACCGCCTGGCCGAAGTTTCGGTAAATATTATTGATCAGTGCGTAGCCCAGGGTGTTCCCTTTGCGCGCGAATACGGCGGCTTGCTGGATAACCGCTCGTTCGGTGGTTCGCAAGTATCGCGTACGTTTTACGCACGCGGCCAAACCGGGCAGCAATTATTATTAGGCGCTTACTCGGCTTTAAACCGCCAGATCCACGCCGGCAAGGTAAAAATGTATACCCGGCATGAAATGCTGGATGTGGTTGTGGTTGATGGCCAGGCCAAAGGTATTGTTACCCGCAACATGATCACCGGCGCTATTGATACCCATGCAGGCCATGCGGTATTATTATGTACAGGCGGTTACGGTAACGTGTTCTATTTGTCTACAAATGCCATCGGCTCAAACGTAACGGCAGCATGGCGCGCGCATAAACGCGGTGCTTACTTTGCCAACCCTTGCTATACGCAAATTCACCCAACCTGTATCCCGGTAACGGGCGATCATCAATCAAAGCTTACGCTGATGTCGGAATCGCTGCGTAACGATGGCAGGGTTTGGGCGCCGAAATCGGTAGAGATAGCACAGAAACTACAAAAAAAGGAAATGACGGCCGACCAGGTAAAAGAGGAAGACCGCGATTACTTCCTTGAACGTAAATACCCGGCCTTTGGTAACCTTGTTCCGCGCGACGTGGCCTCACGTAACGCAAAGGAAATGGCCGATGAAGGTAAAGGCGTTGGCGCATCGGGTTTAGCCGTATACCTCGACTTTGCCGACGCGATAAAACGTTTAGGTGAAGACACCGTAAAGGCCAAATACGGTAACCTGTTTGATATGTACATCCAGATCACCGACGAAAACCCGTACAAACAACCCATGCGCATTTACCCGGCGGTACATTATACCATGGGCGGCCTTTGGGTTGATTATAACCTGAGTACATCTATCCCCGGCTTATACGCTTTGGGCGAATGTAATTTCAGCGATCACGGCGCTAACCGCTTAGGCGCTTCGGCGTTGATGCAGGGTTTATCTGATGGTTACTTTGTGATCCCTTATACCCTTGGCGATTACCTGGCTAAAATTGGTCCGGCTAAAGTTGATACCAGCCACCCCGCGTTTGCAAAAACCAAGCAGGATGTGGTTGACCATGTAAACAAGCTGATATCGTTAAAAGGCACTAAAACCACCAACGAGTATCACCGCGACCTGGGCCACATCATGTGGGAATATTGCGGCATGGCCCGTACAGAGGAAGGCCTGAAAAAAGCGAAGGCCCTGATACAGGAATTAAAAGCCGACTTCTGGAAAAACGCCATTATTGTTGGCAAAAACGAAGAAGTTAACGCATCGTTAGAGCGTGGCGGCCGCGTAGCCGACTTTATTGAACTGGGCGAACTGATGGTAGACGACGCGCTGATGCGCCGCGAATCATGCGGTGGCCACTTCAGGTTGGAATCGCAAACACCGGACGGCGAGGCATTGCGCGATGACGAAAACTTCGCCTTTGTTGCAGCCTGGGAGTTTATGGGCGAAAATCAACCTGAAAAGCTGAATAAAGAAGAACTGAAATTTGAAGCTGTGCATTTGTCGCAGCGTAATTACGCTTAATTAGATGTGAGATATTAGATGTGAGATTTGAGACAGCTTCGTCCTATTTCTCAAATCTCAAATCTCACGTCTCAATATTAAAGAGATGCATAATTTAAAGGAATTAAAGATTTGGAACAAGGCTATTGATTTAGCAGTTGATGTTTATAAAGCAACTTCAACATTCCCTGCTGATGAACGATTTGGCTTAATAAGTCAATCTCGCCGTTCGGCTGTGTCAATCCCTTCAAATATTGCAGAGGGCGCTGGTAGAAATTCTAATAAAGAGTTTACACATTTTTTAGGCATAGCTAACGGCTCATCCTATGAATTACAAACCCAGTTAGTGATATCTAATAAATTAGCTTTATTGGATAATAGCTTGATGGATGATTTATTAAAACAAATTGATGAATTGCAAAAAATGAATTATGCATTTCAGCAAAGGTTAAAAAGTTAGATATTAAATAGGATGCGATATTTAGGTACGACACAGAGGAAACAGCAAGTCTTCTGTCTCACATCTCAAATCTCACGTCTCAAATCTCAAAAACAATGAGTGGAAATATGAACCTGACGCTTAAAGTATGGCGTCAAAAAGATGCGAACAGCGAAGGCAAAATGGTAACCTATCCGGCTAAGGATATCTCGCCTGACATGTCGTTCCTGGAAATGCTTGATGTGGTTAACGAAGGCCTGATCCATCAGGGTACCGAGCCGATCCATTTCGACCATGATTGCCGCGAAGGTATTTGCGGGATGTGCTCGCTGTATATCAACGGCCGTCCGCACGGGCCAAAAAGGGCTATCACCACCTGCCAGCTGCACATGCGCAGCTTTAAGGATGGCGAAACCATTACCATTGAACCATGGCGCGCGGCTGCCTTCCCGGTTATTAAGGATCTGGCGGTAGACCGTTCGGCGTTCGACCGTATCCAGCAGGCGGGCGGCTATATCTCCGTTAATACCGGCGGTGTGCCCGATGCTAATGATACCCTGATCCCTAAAGTTATTGCCGACGAGGCCTTTAACTCAGCCACCTGCATTGGTTGCGGCGCTTGCGTGGCAGCCTGTAAAAATGCATCGGCCATGCTGTTTGTATCAGCTAAGATCACCCAGTTAGGCTTATTACCGCAAGGCCAGCCCGAGCGTTACCGCCGTGCCCAAAGCATGGTAGCCCAAATGGACGAAGAAGGCTTTGGCAACTGTACCAATACCGGCGCCTGCGAAGCAGAATGCCCTAAAGAGATCAGTCTGACCAATATCTCCCGCATGAATAATGATTTCCTAAGCGCCAAATTGTTCAGGGAAGAGGAAGTTCATCATAGCGGTGGTAATTGATCTGTATAGATAATTGAGCAACAGGAAAGGCTGAGCGTTATGCTTGGCCTTTTTGTTTGTATGCGCTATCCGGGAGCGGCAATTTTGGATAATAATCCTTAATATTGGTTATCAATCATATTCCTCACATAAAAATACCACAATCGCCTGATGAACAATACTACCAATGCCGTAAACCCTGTAAGGCGGATACTTGCAGCCAGCCTGATCGGTACTACTATTGAGTTTTTCGACTTTTATATTTATGCCACGGCGGCGGTACTCGTATTTCCACGATTGTTCTTCCCCGCCGGCGATCCGGCTTCGGCTACGCTGCAATCATTGGCTACATTTGCCCTTGCCTTTTTTGCCCGCCCCCTTGGCGCGGCGCTGTTTGGCCACTTCGGCGATAGGAAGGGCCGCAAGGCCACGCTGGTGGCCGCGCTGATGACCATGGGGCCATCAACCGTAGCTATTGGTTTGTTGCCCGGCTACCAGTCTATCGGGATAGCCGCGCCCATTCTTTTAGCTATTTTTCGTTTCGGGCAGGGCCTTGGTCTTGGCGGCGAGTGGGGCGGCGCTGTGCTGCTGGCTACCGAGAACGCGCCTCCGGGTAAAAAAGCCTGGTATGGCATGTTCCCACAATTGGGCGCGCCTATCGGGTTTTTAGCATCGAGCGCTATATTTTTTATATTAAGCAAAACACTGACGGATGCACAGTTCATTAGCTTTGGCTGGCGCATCCCCTTTATTGCCAGCGCGTTGTTAGTTTGGGTAGGCTTGTACGTTCGGTTAAAAATTACCGAGACGCCCGATTTTGTTAAGATAGTAGAGAATAACACCCGTGTAAAACTGCCGGTTATTGATGTATTTGTTAAACATACCAAAGCTATTGTATTAGGTACGGTGGCCACCATTACAACCTTCCTGCTGTTTTATTTAATGACGGTGTTTACCTTAAGCTGGGGTACAACGGCCCTGCATTATTCGCGCACCAGTTTTTTGGTAGCACAAATGATCTCGGTACTGTTTTTTGGCCTGGGCATCCCTATATCAGCTGTTTTGGCAGATAAATATGGTCGCTCAAAAATGTTGCTATCGGCTACGGCAGGGATTTTTATATTCGGCTTGTTCTTTTCGCCTTTCTTCAGTACAGGTAGCTGGGCCATTACCGCTATATTCCTGCTAACGGGTATGTTTTTAATGGGGCTTACGTATGGGCCCATCGGTACAGCGCTTGCGGGTATTTTTCCTGCTGCTGTAAGATACACTGGCGCATCACTGGCATTCACCCTTGCGGGGATATTGGGCGCATCCTTAACCCCGGCGCTGGCCACCAAACTGGCCACAAATTATGGACTGGCTTATGTGGGTTATTACCTTTCGTTTGCGGCGGCTATTACTTTTTTGGCGCTGTGGGCGGCAAGGGGATCCATGCGGGAGGATACGTCCAAATAATTTAGTTTCTCTGTGCCGGCACACATGATTGTACAGGATAGTTATTGCTGCGATACTTTCTAACTTCAATCTTACTAACCAGTAAAAACATGATGAAGAAAGCAGCCTGTATCCTGATGCTGCTGAGCGCTGTTTCCGTATTAACGGCAGTGGCCCAGCAACGCGGCACACCTAAAAAAAAGTACAATGTACTGTTCCTGATCTCGGACGATCTTCGCCCTGAAATTGGCTGTTATACCGCCGACGGCATTAAAACCCCTAATATTGATAAAATAGCTGCCCGGGCTTTACGCTTTGATAATGCCTATGCCCAATATCCGGTGTGTAATTGTTCACGCGCTTCGCTACTAACCGGGCGTTATCCTACACAAACCGGGGTAATGGATAACAATACTTATTTCCGCAGGATCCACCCCGATTGGGTTACGCTGCCGCAATATTTTATGAATAACGGTTACGTGACACTACGCAGCGGCAAAATATTTCATGGCGGTATTGATGATATGGTATCGTGGACGGAAGGCGGCGAACCTACCAACCCAGCTATAACCGAACGCGGGAACCGGCCGGCAAATGGCACGGCAGCAAGGCCAAGGCCGGTTGAAGTGGAGGGCAACGGCTCGGCATCGGCTAATTCCTCTTCCGACCGTATTATTACCCTGGATGGCGATGGCGAAACGCATGGCGATTACCATACCGCAACCCGCGCTATAGCCATGATGGAAAAATATAAGGATAAGCCGTTTTTCCTGGCGGTTGGTTTTGTAAAACCCCATAGCCCGCCAACGGCACCCAAAAAGTTCTTCGACTTGTACGATATTACCAAAATACCGCTGCCGGTTGATTACGGCCCGGTGCCTAAAGCGCCCGAAGGCTTCCCGCCGATCTCTATCGCCCCAACAAACAGCGACTTATTTATTGGCCGTCCGTCTACCCCCGAAACCGCCCGTGAAATGAAACGCGCGTACTGGGCATCTACCAGTTTTATGGACGAACAGTTGGGCCGCGTGATGGACGCGCTAAAGAAAAACCACCTGGAAGATAATACCATTGTGGTTTTCTTCGGAGATCACGGCTACCATCTGGGCGAAAAAGGAAAATGGAGCAAAGGCTATTCGCTGTACGAGATCGGCTTGCGTGTACCCTTGCTGATAGCCGTTCCTAATGCAAAAGCGCAGCATACAACGCAAATAGTACAATTGCTGGATCTTTACCCCACCCTGGCCGAATTATGCGGCTTGCCCAAACCTCCCGACCAGGAAGGGCATACGCTGGTACCTATACTGAAGAAACCAACCACCAACCGCAATCTGCCATCGTACGCGGTGGTGGATTACAGGGGCAAGACCGGTAAATCCGTCCGTACCAAACGCTGGCATTATGTAGAATGGGAAGAGGGGCAGGATGGCGCGATGCTTTTTGAACACCCCAAAGATTCACTTGAACTGAAAAACCTGGCCAATGACCCGGCATATGCCAGCCAGGTGCAGGATATGAAAGCCTTGCTTAAACTGATGCCGGATACAAGGATCAGGAAATAAAGCAATGGTTTTGCAATAAGCAGGCTATTTTAGTTATTTGACTAAAATAGTCTGCTATACTAATCAATTAAGCTATTTAATTGCCCCGCAATTAAATTCCTCAACCTGCAATATCTAATTATAGCTACCGGTTAATTAACAGGGTATAAGGTACAATAGGCTTATTGCAGGCAACCGCCCTGTATTATAGGCTTAAATTCAACACTTTCCTTAAAAACGTTAAACGGGCTTTTAAGATGGGGCACTTGTTTTGCGTATGTAGGTTATAATGGTAATACGTATAAAAAACATGGTTTGCCTGCGCTGCCAAATGGTGGTTAAGGCCGAACTGGAAAAATTGGGCTTGTTTTGTACATCGGTAGAGGTTGGCCGGGTGGAAACCTTAGGCCTTGTTTCGGTTGACCAAATGCAGCATTTAAAAATAGCCCTGTATAATGCCGGGTTAGAATTAATGGATGGCAAGAAGAATATTTTGGTTGAAAAGATCAAAACTGTTATTCATGATATGGTCAATTATTCCGATCATCCTTTAAAAACCAATTTCTCGGTCTATTTAAGCTCAATGCTGAAACTGGATTACACCTACCTGGCTAACATTTTTTCGGAAGTACAGGGTATTACGATAGAGCATTTTATTATTATGAATAAAATACGCCGGGTAAAAGAGTTGCTCTGCTGCGACGATCTTACGCTGACCGAAATTTCCTGGAAAATGCACTATAGCAGCGTGGCACATTTATCAACTCAATTTAAAAAGGTCACCGGCATTACCCCCACCCACTTTAAACACATGGATTGCAATCGCTCTGCTGCCTAAAATGTGTGAATTATAGAACTTATTTAAATAATAGTGTAACGCCCAGCCCAGGTATGTAGGGTAGGTTTGTAACATTCCTGAATTCCGACCCAATACGAACCAGGATGTTAATTCACTAATATTTAAATAACTATCTATGTTAAAAAAATCTACCCAGACACTGAATGGTACCCAGGTGCGTAAAAGCAGGGGCTATTCTAAAATATTCAATGCCACGTGGTCAATGGTATTAATCCTGATGGCATTAGCTATAGGATGTAAAAAAGACACTTTTATTGCTGTACAGGGCGTTTGCCCTTTAGTTGCTACCGACCCGATGGATAAAGCGGTTGATGTGGTATTACCTAAAGTAATTACCGCTACGTTTAATACCCCAATGGATGCGGCAACCATTACCAAAACAACATTTACAGTTAGCCAAAACGGCACGCTTATTTCGGGAACGGTAGCCCCTACGGCTAACGAAGCAGTATATACTTTCACACCCGATGTTCCCCTTTCTCCTTTTGTGGTTTATACAGGCACCGTTACCACCGGCGCTGCTGATAAATTCCATACCGCTTTAGTAAGCAATTACAGCTGGACATTTACTTCCATTCCGCAAGTAACACTTACATCAGCGCCGGCAGCAGGCGGTACCACTACAGGTACCGGTACATTTGCGCAAGGCTCGGTAGCATCCATAACGGCCACGCCAAATACTGGTTTTGTATTTACCAATTGGACAGAGAATACTACCGTAGTTTCAACCAGTTCAAGTTATCAGTTCACCGTTGCAGGCAACCGTACATTGGTGGCCAACTTTACGGCGGTGGTAACTGGCAATTTCGCAGTTGTATTGTCAGCGGCCCCGGTTGCCGGCGGCACAACAAGCGGCGGCGGCTCGTTCAGCTCTGGGTCAATCGTTACTACAACGGCCACCCCGGCTACAGGCTACACCTTTGTTAACTGGACGGATAACGGCACAGCTGTTTCAACCAGTTCAAGCTATCAGTTCACTTTAACAGGTAACCGTGCATTGGTGGCTAACTTTAAGGTAATACCGGCATCTCAGGTGGCTTTGGTATTATCATCAAACCCGGCAGCAGGTGGTTCAACAATCGGCTCGGGTTCGTTTACAGTCGGTACGTCGGTAACTGCAACCGCAACGCCAAATACCGGTTATACCTTTACCAGTTGGACCGAAAACGGTACTGTTGTATCTAACAGCGCGGCTTATGTTTTCACATTAAACGCTAACCGTACATTAGTAGCCAACTTTACAGCTATAACATTCACATTAACTGTAACTGCCGTAAATGGCACAGTTGTTAAAAACCCTAATCAGGCTACCTATAACAGCGGCAGCACGGTACAGCTTACTGCTACACCAAATCCGGGTTATACTTTCGCATCATGGAGTGTTGATGCCATCGGCTCAACCAATCCGCTAACGGTTACCATGAATGCCAATAAAAATATTACGGCAAACTTTACCCTTAACCCGGCTATTGGCCCGGGTGTGGTAAACCTTGGTTTGGCTGGTAACTATAATATGCTGACTAAAACAGGCATATCTACCACTGGCGTAACATCCATACAAGGCGATTTGGGTGTTAGTCCGGCTGCAGCAACCGCTATAACAGGTTTCGGCCTGATCATGGATGCATCGGGCCAGTTCTCGCGCACACCAATAGTAACCGGCAAAGTTTACGCGGCTGATTATGCAGCACCAACTCCAAACAACCTGACAGTTGCTGTAAACAATA
The DNA here is from genome assembly GCF_059418485.1 of Mucilaginibacter sp. GW821-FHT07H05. NCBI lineage: Bacteria > Pseudomonadati > Bacteroidota > Sphingobacteriia > Sphingobacteriales > Sphingobacteriaceae > Mucilaginibacter > Mucilaginibacter sp. GW821-FHT07H05. The sequence continues at coordinate 403,373 of NZ_JBWKPY010000002.1, read as the reverse complement.
TGGAAACCGCTTACACTACAGCAAACGGATTGGTAACCCCGGCCCCAATTGTTGACGTATTTGCCGGCAATATCAGCGGCAGGATATTGGCACCGGGCCTTTACAAATGGAGCACGGGCGTGTTAATATCTAACGCAGGTGTTACCCTTACGGGCGGGCCAAATGATACCTGGGTATTCCAGATAGCGCAGGACCTGACAGTTAACAACGCAGCCAATATTACCTTACTGGGCGGCGCGCAAGCTAAAAACATTGTTTGGGTAGTAGCCGGGCAAGCCACGCTTGGGTCGAATGTTGATTTCAGCGGGATTATCCTGAGTAAAACACTCATCTCGGTAAATACCAACAGCAAGGTTACCGGCAGGTTATTAGCGCAAACAGCAGTTACGCTAAACGCCGATACCATTGTATTGCCATAATCGGCAACAATAACCTATAAAAACCTGGTCCCCAAAAAGGGGATCAGGTTTATCCAAACAACAGTTTCAATTTAAAAGACATCAATATGTTACATACTTATAAAACAATACAAAGGCTTATCATTTGTTCGGTGATATTAGTCCTGATCAACACCACACTTCAAGCTCAAAACACGCCGCCCACCTGGTGGTTCGGTGTATCGGGCGCAGCCAATTTCAATTTTTACGATGGTACAACCCAGCGGTTAAATAATTCGCTGATCGTCCCTACTGCTTTCCACAAGGGCCGCGGTGTGCGCCCTTACGGATCTGTCCTGGTAGAATACCGCCCAGCCGGCATATTAGGCGGCATGTTAAATGTAGGCTACAATGGCAGCGGCGCAAAGTTTAACGATGAGATGGCACCCTGCAATTGCCCGGCATTGCTGAGCACCAATACCAGCTATATTTCGGTAGAGCCGGCGTTACGCTTAGGCGTACCAAAATCGGGCCTGTTCTTTTTTGCCGGGCCGAGCATTGATTTTAACCTGACCCGCGGTTTTAAATATCAGCAGTTAAAACAACCCGATACCCAGGCTGAACTAAGCGAGATGCGTAACGTACTGGTATCGGGCCAGGTTGGCGCCGGTTATGATATTAATATCTCATCGCCAAAAAGCACAACGCAGGTTAACCTGTCGCCTTTTGTTTCTTTTCATCCATACTTTGGCCGTTCGCCACGTAATATCGAAAGCTGGTCTATTACCACCGTTAGGGCCGGTATAGCGCTTAAATTTGGTAAAGCCCATAAAGCCGCTGTTGCACCTGTAGCTGCCGCCCCGGTTGTTGCACTTGCCGATCGTGAGGTAATGTTCTCGGTTCGCGGGCCTAAAACGGTGCCGGTAAAACGCCAGGTAAGCGAAACTTTACCTTTGCTTAATTCGGTATTTTTTGATGAAGGATCGGTAAATATCCCTAACCGCTACGTTTTATTAAACAGCGGCCAGGCTGCTGCCTTTACGGAAACAGAGCTGCAAAAAGAATCGAATCAAAACATGCCGGGCCGCTCAGCCCGTCAGCTTAATGTGTACCATAACATCCTGAATGTATTAGGAGATCGTTTGCGGGCTAACCCGTCATCGACTATCACCTTAACCGGTTCATCATCTACAGGCAATGCCGATGGTAAGGCTTATGCCGAATCGGTAAAAAATTACCTGGTAAGCGTGTTTGGCATTAACGCTGCCCGTATTAACACCAGCGCCCGTACCAAGCCATTACATCCGTCAGAGCAACCCGGCGGTAATAAAGAGCTGGTTTTATTACGTACCGAAGATACCCGTGTTGATATCAGCAGCACATCTGCCGAATTATTGGCCGAAGTTGGCGGCGGTATGATGAAGCCGGTAAAAATTATGGCTACACAAATTAATCCTTTAGATAGCCATGTGATATTTAATGTTGATGGCGCTAAAGATCTGCTGCAAAGCTGGTCTATCAATATTACCGACAGCCGGGGTATGGTACAGCATTACGGCCCTTATACCAGCGATATGGAAAGCGTACCGGGTGCAGCTATATTAGGTAACAGCCCAACCGGCGATTACAAGGTAACCTTATTGGAAACCACTAAAAAAGGCGCATTAATTCAAAAAGAGAGCACTATCCATTTGGTAAAACAGGATAACAATATTCCGCAGGGTTTACGCTATAGCATTGTGTTTGATTTTGATAAAGCGCAAACTATCGAATCGTATAACCAATTCCTGGCTAATGTGGTGGCACCACAAATTGCCGATGGTTCAACAGTGATCATCCACGGCCATACTGATGTGATCGGTACCGAAGATTACAACCAAAAACTATCTGACAGCAGGGCTAAACAAACCCAGGCAGTTATTGAACGGGCATTAAAAGCATCGGGCAAAAACAATGTGAGGTTTGAAACATTGGGCTTTGGCGAAGAAGACAGCCACTCGCCTTTTGAAAATGGCCTGCCTGAAGAGCGTTTTTACAACAGGACGGTTATTATTGATATGATACCCATGAGTAAATAACGGGTATCCCGTACAATTAACTTTAAAGCCCTCAATCGAAAGATTGGGGGCTTTTTTATGGAGAATGCTTTATACTGCTTCAGCATTGTTACACTGAACCATAGCCATATCAGGAAAGACCAGTAAGGTTGTTTTAAAAGAAATATAGTATGTTAGCCCTTACAATTATTGACCTGTTAAAACATCTTACATGAAAAATAAATTATCGATAGCCATGCTGTTGTTTTCGCCGTTGCTGGTAACGCCCCAGTTTGCCGGTGCTATGAAAAAAATGCGTGCGCCGTCTGCTGTTAATGCTGCCGAAAAACGATACAATATTGCCGAGAACGGTGCTGTTGGCGATGGTAAAACACTCAACACCACGGCCATACAGGCCATTATTGATAAGGCTGCACAAAAAGGCGGGACTGTGGTAATACCGAAGGGTGTGTTTGTATCAGGATCGCTTTTTATTAAACCGAAAGTTAATATTGAGTTTCTGGAAGGTTCGGTACTGAAGGGCTCGACCAATATTGAGGACTATCCTAAAATGATGACCCGCATAGAGGGCCACTTTGAGCCATGGCGCGCGGCCTTGCTGAATGCCGATAAAGTAGACCACCTGCGCATTACAGGCAAAGGCACCCTTGATGGCAGCGGAAAGCCGTTTTGGTTAGAGTTCTACAGTCGCCGTACGGCCAATCCTAAAACCACTAACCTAAATGTAGAGCGTCCGCGCTTAACTTTCATCCAAAACTGTAAGGATGTGAAGATAGACGGCATTGCCTACACCAATTCGGGCTTTTGGAACCTGCATATTTACCGCTGCCAAAAGGTGTTGGTAAATAACTGCCGCTTTGTAGCCCCGGATGGCCGTGTACCTGATGATCATGCCCCAAGTTCGGACGGGATTGATGTGGATAGCTCGCAGGATCTGGAGATCAGCAATTGTTTTTTTTCGGTAGGGGATGATGATATCGCGCTGAAGGGATCGAAAGGCCCCTTTGCCAGGGATGATAAAGACAGCCCGCCGGTAGAGCGCATCTATATTCACGATTGTATATTTGAAGCCGGAGGTGGTATTATGACCTGCGGCAGTGAGGCAACCATTGTACGTGATGTACGCATTGAGCGCTGTATTACCCGTAAACCCACGGTGATCCAGTTAAAACTACGCCCGGACACCCCGCAACAATACGAGAACATCAGCATCAGCGATATCACCATGGAGAATGGCGGCGCCATATTTAAGATAGCCCCGTGGAGCCAGTATTTTGATTTGAAAGGCCAGGAGCCGCCAAAATCGTTGGTTCGTAATATTAAGATCTCGAACGTTAAAGGCACCGGCGGATCGATCGGCAGGATTGCCGGCAACCCCTTAACCACCTTTGGCGATATCACCTTAAAGGATGTTAACCTGACCTTAAAAAGCAAAGAGTTTGACAGGGGTAGTCTGGAAGGCCTAAAATTTGAAAACGTAGTGGTAAATGGAGAGCTGGTGGTATTGCCGCCGGCAACACCTGCGCCCGTGAAGCAATAACAGCCCTATTTTCAGGGTTAACACTCTTTGGCCCCTGGATATAGGTAATGCATTGATAATGAATTATTTAGATCAATAATTCATTCGAATTATGTTAAGTTATGTTAACCCAATTTAATGATGATTTTAAAGCCTTCGGTTAAAACCGGGGGCTTTTATATTTCAATCCGTTATGATCAAACTTCAAGCGTCTGCGTTTTCTCTGTAACCTTCTTCCATATGGTAAAGGCGCCGTAGATAAACATCAGGCCAATAAATATATAAACCCAAACAGAGATATTACGGCCGGCTATTACCAGGTAAAGATAGGGGATGCTAAAACTCATGCAGGCAAACAGCAGAGGCACAAGGAATGGCTTTTTTGCCCGTATGTTTTTAAGTACCCAACCAAGGAATGTAAAAAAGCACAGCTTGCTAACTAAATACAGGCTGCCAAGCAGCAAAGGGTCAACCTCGTGCTTTTCGCCCAAGCCAATAATCCAGTCTTTTAGTATGGTTAAATAGTCTGCCATTATTGCAAGGTATGCATATTATTTCCCGTTTTGCTGAACTGATCTTTTTATCCTGTACAATATTTCGCTCAGCCCATTGGTTTTGATCTCGAAAACGGTGGACAGCATCATGCCCAGCTTATCTTTGGTAAAACCCTTTCCGGCCATCCACTCCAGGTAGCTGACAGGGATATCGGCTATTATTGTGCCCTTATATTTGCCATAAGGCATCCGTGTTTGCACACTATCTATTAAAACTTTAGGATCGGGCTGTAAGTTTTCCACGGGGCAATTTAGTAATTAAAGTGCGGTATATCGCCGGTTTAACTACCTGGGGATGGCACCATATGTAAGAAAATTCGGAATACCCTGTCGCACTTTTAATATCAGCTGCGTATAGCTATTTAAACCACTATCTTATGAAATACCTATCCATCCTTTTACTCGTTTTAGTAACCTTTTCGGCTTGCCAAAAGCAGCAAGTAGACCCGGACATTATTATCGAACCCCCTTATGAGAAGCTCATTTCGCGCGATACGCTGAAAACCGGGCAGTTATGGGGCATCACCATTGGCCAGTCGAGCGCCGATATTTATGCAAAGATCAAGGAAATACAAGCCGACAAGCATATCGATTATTTGGGCGTAGTAAGCAATGTATTTACCAGCCTGGAAAGTATTAACGGCAAAATACCATTATACCAATCAGTTTTTTTAGATGAGAGCCGGGGCACAAGCACGGGTATCCAAATTTCCTTTGCAGAGGATAAAGTGAAAGCGATATTTATAAACGATGGGACTTCATTAGGCAAGTGGCCGTTAAACGCAGCAGCCAATGCCACCATCGCTATTAACGATCCGGTAGCGGATGTTTACCAAAAGCTGGTTAATATTAAAAATATCAGCGCGTATGCAAATAAGTTTGAGCGCATTTCCATCTTTTCAAAGTATGTTAGTAAGGCATACGACCCTGGCATGAGCGCTTCGCCGCAATGGTATTTCAGCACATCTATAAGTGATAAAAGACACATAAATGTCGATCTTAACTTCAGCAATGGCAAACTGGTTTCTATTTACTCCAGTGTATTTGAAACCCTGTAGTCAGATGTAGGCCATACTAAATACTTCCGCAACGGGCCGTTTAATCGTGACCATTGCGGAAGTTGTGTTGACTGACAATGCTGTTACGCGCTTAAGTAATCGTCCAAATTATCCAGTCCGGCGGTGAAGCCTTCCTTAAAGCCCATTTGCAAAATGGTATCCATATCGGCTTCCTTATCAAAAGTGATTTCGATGTTTACGGTACTTTCACCATTGTTTTCGCTAAACTCCTTTTTCCAGTGCATTATCGGGAAATCCCGGTTTTGATGGGCCTGCTCATCACAAAATGCAACGCTGTTAGTAATACGCTTAAGCAGTTCAATGGTCTCATAATTTTCAATACACCAGGAACCATCGCCTGCAGGGCCCATCATAAAGTATTGCCAGAAGCCACCTTCCCTAAAATCCATTGTTTTGGTTACGGCCTTGTAGGGTTTTGGCGCCCACCATTGGTCAAGGATCTCGCTTTCGGTCCAGGCCTTCCACACACGGTCTAACGCCGCATCGAAAGTTCTTACTACACTCAGTTTTTTGTTTGCGGTGTCTTTAGTAAAGACGGTTTCTCTTTTACTCATGATTATTTATCTTTTTGGTTTTTCAACAGATCGTCCAGTTGGCTAAAACGTGTTTCCCATAGGGCGCGGAATTGCTCCATCCATATATCTACTTCTTTCATTTTTTGAGGATTAAAATGGTAATGTAACTCGCGGCCGCTTTGTTTGGGCTGTACCAACTGGCACTCGTTCAATATCTGGATGTGTTTAGATATGGCCTGCCTGCTGCTATCAAAGTGCTCGGCAATGGCATTTGGCGTCATGGCCTGCAGTGCAAGCAAACTTAATATCGCCCTGCGGGTGGGGTCGGCAATGGCCTGGAATACGTCTCGTCTCATATATTTGCAACCGTTTGATTGCAAATATAAACGCAACCGTTCAATTGCGCAAATTTATTTTCAAATATTTCATACAACCGCAGGCTACCCAATGTTAACGTACCTGAATACGTTTTTTAATGGCAGCAGATCTCGATAGGTTTGAGGTATCAATTCAAACTATCATGCAAAAAATTAAACTACTTCTTGCTGCTTTACTTGTCTTAACAAGCATCTGCGCTATGGCGCAAATTAGTCCGTTTACATTGCCGCCGGACAGTATCCATATTAGCGGAAAAGTCATTGGCTTTAAAGCCGCTGAGGGCGATAATTTTGTGAAAATTACAATCAATAACCTAACCGGCGAAACCAAACGCGTGGCCTTCCAGGTAAAAGCCGATGGAACCTACGATGCAACTATCTACCAGGCCTTTGCCGGTGATATCGGGTTTAACTATAGCGATGCCTATCTTAGTATTTATGCAGAACCCGGAAAGCATTTAGTGCTTAATATTATCCATGATAAATTGGGGCGCAGCACCGGTTATAAAGATGCTTTTGTGGCCGAAGGTGATTTAGCCGCGATCAATAGCATCATGCTCAGTTTTCAAGCCGCATTTGATCTGCATAACTTTCAACACAAAGCGGATATTGGCGACAAGAACCAGGCAGATACACTTTTTGCCGCGCGCAGAAAAGCACAGCTAAATGAGGAACTGGATTTTCTAAATGGTTTTATCAAACAATCAGGTATACGGAACAAGGTATTTGAAAACTGGCAGCGCAACCAGTTCATCTATGCCGCCGCGCATGAAATGCTATTCTTCCCCTTTTTCGGGAAGCTGAATAAAACCATTAATCACAATCAACTACTAACCCTGATCAGGCAAATACCTATCAATAATATCGCGGCTACGGCTAATTCAGCCTGGTATCAGTTTCTCCGTTCATTATCTTCGGGAATCGAGATCATTGTCAATATTAACCCGGCTTATGATAGTCTGCGTAAGCAAAATGGTTATAATCCGGTCCCTTTATATTTAGATAAAATAGACCAGGTAGCAAACGGCCTGTCTAAGCAAATACTTTACTATAACATTTACCGCCCGCAGTATCATCCCGACGATATAACCCGGCTTGCCGGGCGATACAACACGGTGATAAAGGATGAGTATCTTAAAACACTATTTGATAAAAAGACAATAGCTGCTACTGCCGGCTTTGCGGCTTACAGTATTGCAGAGAAGCTTAAATCATCAAAAGTAAGTCCGGAATTAAAAGCCCGCCTGATTGCTTTGTTTGAAAAAGAGAAGGGCAACAATTTATACCTCGATTTTTGGGGCGACTGGTGCGGCCCCTGTATGATGGAAATGCCCAACTACCCTAAGCTAATAGCAGCCTTGGATGGCAAGCCTCTTAAGTTTATATTTATGACCACGTATACCACTACCCAAAGCATGCTGGCCATAAAAAACAAGTATGATATTAAGGCCGAATTTATTAACCTTAACAAAGATGAAGTGGCTATTATGAATAACGTGCTCAGTTTCCATAGTTACCCATCGCACTTTATGGTGAATAAGCAAGGCATGGTGGTGAGTAATGCCATGGGCAGCATCAGCAACCAGGCCGGGCTGGGAGCGGTAACCGATAAATTAAACCATTTATTGCAAGTAAAATGAGCCTGGTCAATCAACCCATCAAAAAACAGATCAGGATATTGACTATCCTGGCCTGCTTAGCCATTGCCGGCATTTTAACCCTGCAAGGCTTGTGGCTTTTTAACAGCTACAAAATTAGCAAACAGCAAACCGAAGCGGATATACAAAAAGCATTTGAGGAAGGTATACTGGAATACAAAGCCCTAAAGGCGGATACAGTACGTGCTCTCTTAAAAAAGGTGCTCCGTTGGGATAAGGACTATCATTACACCATTTTCGACTATTCCCTGGGCCTGCAGGTTGGTTTCCGCGACCGTAACCATGCTTATATTGATTATCCCATCAGTGCTGCAGATACCGCCGCTCTTGCTAAAGACCCATTTGCTGTTGTGCTGGCCAAAATCAATTCACTCTCGCTTGATGAGTTACATCCGCTATATGGAAGCCTTGTTGGAGGTAGGGACTATCCGCCAAAGTCAATACAAGATAGTTTGCAAAATCAATTAATGCTGCAATATGAAAATCTGTATAAAGATACCGCCGTTGTAAAGCGCGTACTTAAAAATACTTTTATGCGTCACAGGATGCGCTTTGAAGGTAATGTACGCTATTATCCCAATGTAAATTATATCTATCAACCGGCTAAGTCCAAAACTAAACCACCGGCAGCGACAGGCACCTTCAGGGTTGTAGAAGAACGAATTGTATCGGTTACACCCAACGAAAAATCGCTGCCTGCAAAGTTGCAGGAACTAAGTGATCATGTTAAAAAACTAAACGACTCAAAGGATAGTTCGTATGTTGCCCGGCTGCTGTTTTATAATATGAACGATATTTTTATGGGTAAAACACCGGTGCTGTTGCTTTCGCTAAAAGCTCCCGGCGCCTATATCCTTAAAAGGATGCTGATTAGCATTGTTGGTTCGTTATTACTCATGCTGTTCCTGGGATTTTGCATCATCTATATGCTTAGGCTTATCCTGCGTCAAAAAAAAGTGTCAGATATTAAGAATGATTTTATCAGCAATATCTCGCACGAGTTAAAAACCCCTATTGCTACCGCGCTGGCGGCCGTGCAGGGCATGCGCTATTTCGATATTCAAAAAGATCCCGCTAAAGCCGGGCAATATTTAGATACCGCCACTGCCGAATTACAGCGCCTATCGTTAATGGCCGGCAAAATACTCAATAGTTCTGTTTTTGAAAGCAGCGCGTTTACGGTTAATCCCGCGCAGTTTAATTTAAAGGAAATGATAGAACAGATCATCGCGGGCCAGCAACTAACACAACCCGAAAACACTATTTTTACATTAGCCTACACCGCTAAAGAACTGGCAAGTGCCGATAAAACTTATTTGTACCAGGCCATCAATAATTTGGTTGATAACGCCGTAAAATATGCCGGCAACGCGCCAAACATCCGTGTAGATTGTGTTGATGTATCGGGTGGGGTCCAAATCAGCATTGCAGATAATGGCCCCGGCATTGCAAAAGAACATCAGAAGCATATTTTCGATAAGTTTTTCAGGGCACCGCAGGCCGATGGGCACCGGGTTAAGGGGCATGGTTTGGGTTTAAATTATGTAAAAGCGATTATAGAGAAGCATAATGGTACGGTTACTTTAACTAAATCGGATAACAACGGCAGCACTTTCACTATCTTTTTACCGCAATGAGTAAGGCACGCAAAATACTACTGGTAGAAGATGAAACCGCTCTTGGATTGATCATTAAAGATGTGCTGGAAAGTCAAGGCTTCGGCGTGCATTATGTGAGCGATGGTGATGCGGCCTACGCGGCCTATCTTGCCGAAAAGCCCAACCTTTTAATATTAGATGTAATGCTGCCCGGCGAAAGCGGCCTGGCTATAGCACAGCGAATACGGGTGGAGGATAAACAGACGCCTATTATATTCCTGACCGCTCGATCTATGCCGCAGGATGTATTGGATGGTTTTGAATCGGGCGGGAACGATTATTTAAAGAAGCCCTTTGATATGGACGAACTGGTGGTGAGGGTAAAGGTGCTGCTTAATCAAAACCGCTTGCTCGAACATACACCAACAGGTTTAGCAGGTACAGTAGAAATAGGCGAATACCAGTATGACGTGATGCGATTGATCCTAACGCACCAGGGCATCAGCAGGCAATTAACAGCCCGCGAAGGGGAAGCACTGAAAGTTTTATATCAATATAGGAACAAGTTGTTAACCCGTAAGGACTTTTTAATGCAGGTTTGGGGCGACGATGATTTTTTCAGCTCGCGCAGTTTGGATGTTTATATCTCACGCCTGCGCAAATATTTCAGGAGCGACCCAATGGTACAGATCATTAACCACCGGGGCTTCGGCTACAAGCTGATCTGTTAAGATTGCCTGGTTAAAACGCCTCGTTCAGGCCCAGGAAGAAACCTTTCGATCCATATTTACCCCAGGCATAATCCAGGCATAAGTTGGTGCGGGTGGCTTTATTAAACAGCACCCGTAAGCCGCCCCCACCGCCGGGCTGCCATTTTTCAAACAGGTTTGTTCCCTGTTCGTCATTGGCGGTTTGCATGCTGAAGAAGGTAACACCGCTGATAAACTTACTATTCAATATCGGGAAACGGTATTCCACCTCCGAATAATCGAATTTGGTTCCTTTAAAATAGCCGGTGGTATAACCCCGCCCGCTACGGAAGCCTGCATCTTTAGCCGTGCCGGGGAGTTCCAAATAAGGCAGGTTGCCGCTGATGAGATACGAACCCCAATTCCAAAAGGCGATCACGTGCTCGGGGTGGCTGCTGGACAGGCTAAAATACTTCCTGAAATCGGTGGTAAACTGCACGGCATTTTTTGTACTGCCCATCCATGTTTGATTAATGCGGAAGCCGGCATCAACATAAATCCCCTTATAAGGGCGGTTAATATTATCGCGGGTGGTGTATTGCAGGTTAAACAGTAAGCCATTAGCTGTATACTTATCCTGATCGAAGCCATGTCTGTCGTTATAAATGCTGTAAGGCGTTGGTCCGGTCGATTTAGTATCTTCGATATCGCGCCTGAGATCGAATGATGCCCCCGCGCCTACAAAAAGCCCCTTCTCAATTTCCTTGTATACCTTTTCCCTGAAGTTAAAATAGATGGAATGCAGGGCACGGCCCTTACGCGCGGCATTGGCCAGCACCTGGTCGTCAGTACTTCCCGACGATGGTTGGCCAATGCCTAAGCCAAAATCGGGCGTCACAGTTTTAGCCACAACCAGGTTACCCTGAAAATTCCATTTATTACCCGGCGTATACACATTATGGTTGATGTAAAAATAAATAATGCCCTTAGTGGTAATAGATGCCGAGGTGGCGGCGACTGACATCAGCGTGTTGGGGTCGGTACCCAGCTTACGCCCAGCAACGGCCTTAATGCCTATCTGCGCGCCAATGCTGGGGTTGGCGGCAATATTGGGTATAATAGTAATGCCCGATCTTTTACGCAGCGAATCAGGCTTTTTATGGGGCTGAAAAATAGCATCGAACAAATCGCCTACATCATATTGGCCTGCCAGGTTTTCGGTTCGGCTGATGGTATTTTTATGCAGAGAATCTACCTTCAGCGTATCAACAGCTGTGGCAACCTGGCCATAGGTAATACTATAAATGCCCATCAATAAGGGCAGCAATAATAGCTTTGGTAAAAAAGAAAAATTACCGCGGGCCTTGCTTTGCTGAAATGAATATTTAAAACTCAATCTGTTTTATTTTTTAGCAGTGAAACAGATTTTGAAACGGCAGGATAATTAAATTGTTTGATATGTCATCTACTTATTACATCTGCATGATAGCTGCATAGCTGATAGAAAGTTCCAAATCTAAAGAAGAGGGGATAGTGGACGGGTTTTTGCACACTCATAGTTATGAAACCGTATGTTGTTGCTTTTCTGTCAATTATAGTTCTTTTCGCCTGTAAAAGAGCCGAAAACCCACCTGCTGATATAGCGGTTACAGAAAATGCTGCGCCAATTAGTACAATTGAAACTAAAACCACTACACCGGCCCAATTAATCAGCTTCGCGCAATCGCTTACGGGGATCCCATATAAATATGCTTCGGTTGATCCTAAAGAAGGGTTTGATTGCTCGGGGTTTGTTACTTATGTGTTTAACCATTTTAATATTGCAGTACCCCGGCAATCGGTAGGTTTCACAAACATTCTACAGCCCGTTGATATTAAAGAAGCCAAACCCGGAGACCTGATCCTGTTTACCGGAACCGACAGTACTATCAGGGTTGTGGGGCACATGGGCATCATCACTGAGGTTGCCGAAAATAACGTGGTATTTATACACTCCACATCGGGCAAGGCACGTGGTGTTACAGAAACATCGCTGAAGCCTTATTATCAATCGCGGTATATGAAAACCATCCGGATCTTCCCGCAAAACAATGCCGGGCATTAAGCGCGGGCTTTCATCATAATATAAAAATACATCTCGCGCCGGGTTACAAAGCCCATATCCTGGTAAACCTTAATAGCCCGTTCGTTATCATTACGTACATGCAAATAGGGTATACCTTTTGCATCCTTAATGCGGTTGGCCTGGTGAAGTAACAGCTGCCGCGCATAACCGCGGCCTAAATAATCGGGGTGGGTGCATACCGCGCTGATCTCGGCGTAATTAAAAGCGTGCAGGCGCTGCCCGGCCATAGCTACTAATTTATCGCCATCAAAAATGCCTGTGTAATGGCCAAATTCAATAGTCCGTTCGGCAAAAGGGCCGGGGGCGGTTAATTTGGTCAGGGCCAGCATCTGGGGGATGTGTTGGGAGTTTAATGTAACTAACTCTGCTTGTTCTCCCGCTTGCGCTGATGCATCTTCATGAATCATTTGCAGGCAGGGTATGGTTTGCAGGATCTTCCAGCTACCCGGGATTTCCATTGGTACCGGGTTAATAAAACCAAGCGGCCCGCTATGCGGAACAGTATTATATAACAGCTGCAGGTTTTCGGCAGTGTTTTCCATTAATCCTACAAAAGGCGAAACTTCTTTATCAAAATATTTCACCTGCTGGCTGCCATTAGCCAAATGCTTGTTGCCGGATATCAAGGCGTTCCAGGCGGGGTTATCTAATACATGGTCCATACATAGACAAACGTATTAAAAAGGCTTAAATATGATGTTGATTTTGCGTCATATCGTTCAAATACCAAACAACCAATTTGCCTATTGTACTATTGCGCCTTCATCAGCGCCATCTGGCGAACCGCCCCATCTGTATTTGGTGAAGAGTATCTACCATATAGCGCGGCACGCCAGTAGTAATCCCGTGCTTTTTCTTTATCGCCCTGCTTCATATAATATTTGCCCAGCATATTACAGGAGTTACGTACGGGGCGCTGCTCGGCATATTTACTGTCGGCCAGCAAGTGATAATACTGCATGGCCGCCGGCTGATTCCCGGTACGATCGTACCAACTGGCTATTTCCCAATGGATATCCGGGTGGAACCAGCCGCTGGCAACATATGCTTTTATAGCATTTTCCATCTGTGCCTTCAATTCAGGATCGCTCAGTTTGGCCAGCAGGTAAATTAGGGTAGTGTCTGTTCGGTTAAAACGTGAGGGGTCATTTTGGGCCAGGTAGCGCATTAATGTCGCGGCTTCGCCTTTGTGCTCATTATATTGTTGTTCGGTATAGTAGCGCGCCAGCGCCTGGCTGAAAACTTCATCATAAAATACGGCGTCTTTGGTAGCACCCGGTTTTACGGTCGATCCATCATATAAAAACTGTCCGCTGCGCCGGAAAACAATATGTTTGAAAAATGCCTGACCAAAAACCGAGTGTAACACATTGCCCCCCGAACCCAGGTAAAATGCCGCTGAGGCAGGCACCGCATCACTAAGCAGTATAAAAGTTAATTTTTCCTGCGGGATGCGCACAAGCAATGCCGCGTACGAATCGCCGTAGCCATAGCCCCAATGTACATCGCGGCCATCAATTTGCTGTGTAGCCCAGCCCAAACCATAAGGATTGGCATGCCCGTTTGTGGTGATAAAGGGCGATGTCATCTTTTTATAGCTTTCGGCGGTCAGCAGTGTGTTTTGGTCGAGGGCGGTGCTATAGGCGGCCAAATCATCTATAGTAGTCAGCAACCCGGTCGAAGGATACAGTGTAGTTTGACCCTGCAAATTTTTATCTGGTTTAAGCTGCTGATCTTTTTTGTCCCAGTTATACGTGGTCACTATCCGGGGTATGGCCGGGTGGTTTTTATCGGCAGGATAGCCTGCAAGGGTATCCTTTAGGTTCAACGGCTTGATGATTCTTTTAGTCAATTCGTCGCTTGCGGCCTCAAAATGTTTGGTATTACCGCTCATGTTTTCAAAAGCCCCGTAAATCATATTGTACCGGGCGCCATTATAAATGTAGTTGGCTCCGGGGTCACCTTCAGACGTATGGCTTAGCACATGTTTAATTTTCACGTTGGGGTTCTGCACCTGCTCCGGGAAATAACCTATAGCCAGGTATGGATAATCCAGCACATAATCGTCCATGTTCATCTTGCCTTCCTGCTCGCATTGCATCAGGGTTACCGCCGAAAATGTTTTGGTGATGGATGCCACCGGAAAAATATGGTCGCGCCGCATCGGTGTTTTTTTCTCAAGATCGGCAAAACCCTCGGTTTGCAAAAAGGTGACTTTGCCATTTTCAACCACGGCGGCTACCAGCCCGGGGATTTTCATGAAGTTGGCATGAGCAGCAATTGCCTCGCGTAAGCCTTGAAATCGTTTGTCTTCAATACCTGCAAAAGCGTTTAATGATAGCCGTGGTGCCATTAACCCGGCAGCAGCCAGGCCGGCCTGTTTCATGAATTTTCTGCGAGAGGTCATGTATTTTGGTTTTAGGTATAAGACACCTTATATTTCAAAGGGTTGCCTAAAAATACCATAAATTGAATTAATCCTGCAAAACATCATCGGTTGGTGGCTGAAGCTGGTAAAGCCAAATGCCGGCTATTATTGTGGATGCATATAAAGCGATCACATAACCGACGCCAGTGTCTAAACTTAAGTCGCCGGTAATAAAAAAAAATGGGAGTGCTGTTAACAATACCCCGCTAAAGGTCAACACAGTTTTTTGAGCCTGGCAATTGAGGGTGGTTTTTGACAACAAATAAACTGTTAACCATAGTAAAAGTGCGCTGGGCATAGAGCTTATGCCACCAATAACTATTTCAAATATGGCAAGGGCGGGTGCATCACCAATATTACCATGACTATTTATAACTCCATACAGAAGAATGATGAGTGGCAATATAAATACCGATGTCAACCACACCTTGAGGGTATATTTAAGATGGTTCATATATGCTGTATTAAAAATAAACTATGTCATTCCGAACGAACGGTAGAGGCTGTGAAGTAGGGTGAGGAGGAATCTTCTACGATATGCTATACCGACTGAATTGTGTAGAAGATTTCTCCTCACTCCGTTGCTCAACCCAATGCCGTTCGTCGAAATGACATGAAGGGTTTCACAATATTAATGCTGCGCCCAGTTGATCTTGCGCGAGAAATACATCAGCGCGGCAACTACCACAAACAGGGCTATACTACCTACCAATAAGGATAGTTCTTCCAGTTGGATGAGGACAAAAATGAACCCGTAAAATACGGTCAGTATCCCGGCGAACATGCCCGCGGCGGCCCCGTTTTTTAGCAGCGATGCTGTAAACCACGATATCAGGGCTATGGTAGCTACCGATGATACCAGGTAAGCCAGGTTATAACCAATCTGTTCGGAAAAAGAGAGCAGCAGGGTATAGTAAACAATCATCGCCGCTCCTATCAGCGTATAGTTAAACAGGTGGACGCGCTGCTTCCTGATCAGTTCGGTCAGGAACAGGGAAACAAAGGTGAGCAGGATTATCAGGGTTGAATATTTGGTAGTCCGCATCACCTTGCGGTATTGATCGATAGGCACATGCAGCTTAACGCCAACAACAGCATCGGCTTTAACTTTATCATTGGTCAGTACCGAATCGTCATTAGCCCATTGCTGCGGGAACGGCCTTTTATAATAGATCATGTGCCATTTGGCGTTAAAGCCTTTTGCGTCTATCGTACGGCTATCGGGCAGGTGCGCCCCATTAAACCCGGGATGCGTCCAGTCGCTGCTTATTTCCACGTCGGTAGTTTTACCCAGGTGTAAAAAGTCCAGCTCATTACTGCCTTTCAGGTCAAGTTGATAGGTAAAGGTAAATCCCTGATCTTTTAGCAGTGCAAAATGTACCTGCAGCCCTTTTTCAAATGGGATATTGCCACCGGTAACCGGTTCGGGGGTATAATCCTGAGCGCCTATTTTAACTACGGGGTTGTTTTGCAAACCATTCATATCCGAAAGACTAAACACCAGCCGGGCCTTATCATACATAATCGTTTCGGGATCTATCCCCAGCCCGGTCAGGTCGGGTTTGTTAAAGCTGCCTTGCAGGTCAATTTTGGAGTTATAAACCGTAGCATCGTAAACGCCCCGTTCAAACTTGTCGGTCTTTACATTGGCTTTAATTTTAAGTTCTTGAGGTAATACATACAGGGTATAAACCTGTTCGCGGGTGCTTTTTTTGTTATCAGCCCCGGTTATGGTAATTTGGTGCTTGTAAGGCAATGCCAGCACCGGCCCCTGCACCAATTGGGCACCCGCCCAGGTTTCGGATACATTTTTTACCATAGATTGCTGGTAGCCTTCGCGTTCCTTAACCATATCCTGGATCCAGGACGATGGGATCAGCAGGGCTAAAATAATCACGGCAATAATGCCCAGTTTAATTAATATGGCCGATCCATCGTACCATTTAGCAACTCTTTCTTCTTGTTCGATCATTGTTTTTGTGATTTAAAAGTACTTTGTATTTCAAAGTAACTGGGTAAAAAAATTTAGTTTGATTTTTGATGTTTAATTAATTGTTCCAGGGCATCCAAATGCGCTTTAAATGCCTGCTTGCCTTTAGCGGTTGCTTCATAATTGGTATTAGGTTTACGTCCTAAAAACGATTTGTTGACCAAAATATACTCCTCCTTCTCCAGCCCCTTCAGGTGCGATGCCAGGTTGCCGTCGGTAACGCCCAGTAAATCTTTAAGCGAGTTAAAGTCGTACCGGTCGTTCACTACCAATATGCTCATGATCTGTAACCTTACCCGGTTCTCAAAAGCCTTATCTAATTTATCAAAAGCGATGCTCACTTGTCGTATTTGAAATACATTACGCTACCATAAATAATATGCAGTACACCAAAGCCAATGGCCCATAACAGCAGGCCATAACCGGGGAATAAAGCAGCAGCCAAACCTAATATAATTTCGTTTATCCCGAGGTATTGTACGCCCTTAAAAGTGAAATTTCCGGCGCCAATTAAAGCCAGGCCGTAAAATATTAAGGCTGCAGGGGCCACAATGCCAAAGTAACCACGGTCTACAAATATTAAAATTAACAAGCCGCCGGTAAGCAAGGGCACTACCATGTTAAATACTAATGCCTTACTGCTGGCACCCCAAAATTTTTGACCGGTGCGCCGGGCTTTACGCAAACTTAAAAGAAAACCAGTTAGCAGCGAAGCCCCTAAAACAATGATGGCAATTACTAATAGCTGGAAAATCAGGTTTGGATCCCTGACAGAGCTGTGTGTCCCCACATATCCTCCATCGTTATTATACCATCCGGCTTCCCGACGCATTAAAGGATTATCATAAATTAAATGATAAGCCAATGCTGCCCCAATTAGCGCGTAAATACCGGCCAGTACGCCAGACAGGCCGCTGAGGGATAAAAACTTTGAGGAGCGCTCCATTAAATTGCGGATGGAGGCCAGGTCTTGATGTACTTGATTTTCTTCCACTGTAAAAGTACTTTGTTGCACAAAGCAACTGATTTGAGATTAGATTTGCAAATAATATTTTTATAATTTTATCAGGAGGGCGTAGCAGAGTTTATGAAGATAACCTATCTTTCGCCGATTGCGGCTATAGAACACCAGCCGGAAAGCATAAATAAAAAGGAATAATTAAAATGAAAACAGAAGAAGAGATTAAAATAGAACTGGCCATACTTAAAAGCATGCTTATCAATGATAAAAGGGCTAAGCTTGATGTTACCGAATATCAGCATAAAATAACCGCTTTAAAGTGGGTGTTAGGGCAGGTGGAAGATATTTTTAACGATTAAGGGGGGAGCATTTAACCACAAAGTTCACAAAGGATCTGCAATATGGCTAACACAAAGGGCGCAAAGATTTATTATGTTCAATCTTTGTGGTTAATAACTTTGCTGTTTATTTGCGCCCTTTGTGGTTAACCTACTCCACTCACTATATATTCGCCTTAATCAAAGCCTCCAATTTCTCATGGTCAAAACCTCCGGCGTAAATCACCTTGCCGGTTTTGTCTAATAATATCACGGTGGGGTAGCCGCCAATGCCCAGCGTTTTGGCCATGGCCGCGCCGGTGTACAGCATTTTATAAACGGGTTTTTCGCGCTTGTAAAAGAAGGCGATGTCTTCTTTTTTATCGTAAGCGTTAATGGCCAGCAGCTGGAATTTATCGGGGCCATATGTTTTTTGCAGCTGCTGCAGATAAGGGAATGATTCCATACATGGGCCGCAGTTTTTTATCCAGAAATCCATCAGCACCAGCTTACCTTTTACATCAGCACCCTGCACAGGTTTGCCGGTGCTAAACTCGGGCAGCGACCAATCCAGCAACATTGATCCGGCGGCTATCAGCGGCTGCACCTTTTCCTTTTTGGCGGGCTGATACTCGTTTTGATAAGTGGTGTAATACCAGGAGTAGGCATCGGGTTCTTTCGGGTTGATATTAATATCTGTAAATACCGTTTTGGTGTTATAACCTTCTTTGTCAACACTGTTGCTCTCCAGTATTTGATAGGGTAACCAGGTGGCCGGATCGATTACTATGCGATAGTAAACAGTTACATCTTTGGTAAAACGCATGGTACTGCCCAGGTATTGAAGCGAACTGCGATGCAGATTAACCTGTACCAGCTTGTACGTTTTATTTTGAATTGTAGTATCCCGCTGATGCTTCGGGATGCTGTCGTTTTCGGCTATCTGCTGTGTCACACTGCGCAGCGTTTGCAGGGAATTAAAGAAAAAAGATTGGCTCCCGAACGATCGCGGGTTAGGCTGTTCGGTTAAACGGTAGGTTTTGGTGGCTTTATCCAGCAGGAAAGATTCGGTACCGTTATAGATCGACGTGTAATCGTCGGCCTCCATCTGGAACCTGGTTACACTCCGCTTATCCGATTGATCAAAATCGATATAACAATTGCCATCCAGCTTGCTGTAATTATTGTTTGCAATGTTGTTTATTTCGCGGTGATAGTGATAGCTAACCGACTTTAACGCGGTTAGCTTTTTAGCCATGGCAAGTAAAGCCGGAGGTGGCGGGTTCTGTTGTGCATTGGCCTGGCTTAGGCCAATAACAGCGACCAATGCGATGAAAGTAAAAAGGTGATTTCTCATGTTAATTTTATTGATGAAATAATAATTTATTATATCCATAAGGCACACAAAGAAACCTGCTTGTGACATACAGATACTGATATTTAGACCAGGTGTATTAATAATTAGACCAATGCCAATAAAACCGCCTTTGTCGAAAAAACAGGGCAATTAGTCGAAAACGCCAGGCTTGGCTATTAATGATTGATAGAATATGCCTTAACTTGCACTATGCATAATTGGCGCACGGATAGGCAATGGAAATATCTCTGGATCGAGATCTTGTTCTTTGTCATCTTTTATTACCTGTTCCCCATACTTACCGATGTAGAGTACAGCTATAACGAGATGCACAATGCGGCGCTATTTAGCAGAAACATAGATTTCGACCTGATTTTCGGCACTACCAATCTACTTTCGGGCCTGGTGTTTTATGCTATCGTCCGCAAATCGCTCATCAATAAAAAGCCGGTACAGTTTATTGTATATACCATACTGTTCCTTATCGGGATGCATTATTATATGCAAGGTGTTTATATGGTAGTAGGGCACATGGATTGGGTACCCGAAAAAATACGGCACGATGCCCTGCGCTGGTCGAAAGCCAAAGTGATCCATTTTAGCGTGGTTTATATGTTCCGCGAGTTTTTGTGCATAGCTGCATTGGCTTATTTTATCCGCTCGGCCAAACAGGAGACGCAAATGCGGGAACTGAAAGAGCAACAATTATTAACCGAACTGAATTACCTGAAAGCGCAGCTGCACCCGCATTTCTTTTTCAACACCATGAATAATATATACTCGCTGGCGCTGAAACGATCGGAAGCAACCGCCCCGCTGGTAGCTAAACTGGCCGATATGATGCGGTATATTTTATATGAGGCCGATCGTAAAAAAGTGCCGCTAAGCCGGGAAGTGCAATTTTTAACCGATTATATCGACGCCGAAAAAATAAGGCACCACAGCAGCAACCAAATTAATTTTGATGTGCAGGGCATTACTGCTGATGCTACTATAGAACCGCTGCTTTTGCTGCCCTTTATAGAGAATGCCTTTAAACATGGCCTGCACGAGGAAACCGGTAACGGTTTTGTAAATATTGTACTTTGCATGTCTGATGCCGAACTGATACTACAGGTTACCAACAGCAAGCCGGCCGCAAACAGCGCCGGGTTAAAAGGCATTGGTTTACAGAACGCGGTTAAACGCCTTAACCTGTTATATCCCGGTAAATATGTGCTGGATATTAAAGAAGATGAGCACCAGTATAGTTTAAACCTGAGCCTGCAAAACAGATGATAAAATGTATGATTGTAGATGACGAGCCCCTTGCGCTGGATGTGCTGGAAAGCCATATCAGCCGCTGCCCGCAGCTGCAACTGGCGCGCCGTTGCCGCAATGCGCTGGAGGCCTTTGATGTTTTACATAACGAGCAAATAGACCTGCTTTTCCTGGATATTAAAATGCCATCCATCAGCGGGATAGATTTTATCCGCTCGCTTAAACAACCGCCTGCCGTTATATTTACTACCGCCTATGCCGAATATGCTGTAACCGGTTTTGAACTCGACGCCATTGATTACCTGCTGAAACCTATAACCTTTGAGCGTTTCCAAAAAAGTATTGATAGACTGTTAAAGATAAGCCAGCCTAAGCTGCCAGCAACAAAAAGCTATACTTATTTTAAAGTGGCCGGCAACCTCGTCAAAATACAACATGATGATCTGCTGATGGCGCAATCGGTAAAGGATTATATCCACCTGAAAACCAAACAGGGCAACTATCTTACCCATATGACCATGAAGTACCTGGAAGAATTGCTGCCTGCCGGTACCTTTATCCGCGTACACCGCTCTTACCTGGTCAACAGATCGGCAATTACCCTGCTTGGCCGTCAGCAGCTGGAAATTGGCGGCGAGAAGGTGCCAGTTGGAGAGAACTATCGGCAGAATTTAGACGGGATGAGTTAGGCAAGGGATGCAAGAAATGGCCTTATCCATCCAGTAAAAACACAAACAATTCTTTAGGCCCGTGAGCGCCCAATACCAGTGTTTTTTCAATATCAGCTGTACGGCTTGGCCCGGTGATGGTACTGATCATGCTGGGGATATTTGCGCCATACTTTTCTTTAAGCATCTTAAAGCCGTCCTTCAGGTCGGGTACCAGTTGCGAGGTATAGGCAATCACCAAATGCACGGGCGGGTATATACTTAGCCTGCGCCCGGCGGCGCCTGCATTACTGATCATTACACTGCCGTTACGGGCTATCAGCGCTTCGCAAAGTGTAATACCGGCATCAGCTTGTTCAAAATCTTTATCCGTTTCAAAAAAGGGAAATTCGTAAGTGTTTAGCAGTTGCTGAAGTGCGGGCTCCCAGCAGTATATTTTGCGCCAGCTGCGCTCTTCGGCAATGGTAAGCAGCTGTTCTATCAGGTGTATCTCATCCTCGCAAAAAACAAACTGCCCGGCTACTGCCATCAGTTGTTCGGCAAATATTACTTCCAGCAGCTCTTCTTCGTGCGCGGCATATAAAGGCAGGTTTTCCAGGTTAGGGTATGGGTTATCCCTTTTCTCTAACAAGGCGCTGCGTACCTTTTTAAGTAGTTTTTCTTTTGCTGTAGTAATGTCTTTCATTTTAGAATTGACCTGTATAGTGATGATTTAACCACAAAGGGCGCTAAGATTTTTCACAAAGAACACAAAGTTATATGTGAAAAATAAGTATCTCCATTCTTTGTAGGATATTCATCAATGCTTTGTGACCTTTGTGCATTCTCTCCTTTGTGTACTTTGTGGTTAAATAAACACCAAGCACAAACAAAAAAGCCACCATGTGCAAACATAGTGGCTTTCAGTTTAAAATCTAAAAATATTATTCTTTAGTCGCAACGTCTTCTTTTATTTCAGGGTTGGTGATCACACCTGAATTATCGGCGATCTCTTCGGTAAAAGGTGGAATAACCACTCCTTCGGGGCCGTTCACAAACTTATCATAAGCGGTACGGTGTTCAAAAGGGCGCTTGCCTAAAATCTCTTCCAGATCCGATTGAAACAATACTTCTTTCTCTAACAACTTCAGGGCCACATTTTCAAGGCCTTCGCGATGCTCATTTATTAAGGCTGTAGCTCTTTTGTAAACCATATCAACCAGGTTACGTACCTCGGCGTCAATTAACTCGGCTGTGGTATCAGAGTATGGTTTGCTAAACTGGTTTTCGCCCTGCGGGTCATAGAACGACAGGTTACCCACTTTATCATTCATACCATAAATTTTTACCATGCCGTAAGCCAGGCGGGTAATCCGCTCTAAGTCGCTCAAAGCGCCGGTGGTGATCTTACCAAACACAATATCCTCGGCAACACGGCCACCCATAGACAGGGTCATATCGTCAATTAATTCTTCTTTGGCAACCAGGAAACGCTCGTTAGGCAAATACTGGGCATAACCTAAAGCGGCAACACCACGCGGAACGATAGATACCTTCACCAGCGGATCGGTATGCTCTAAGAACCAGCCTGCAATAGCATGACCAGCTTCGTGATAAGCTACTACACGTTTTTCTTCCGGGGTTATCAGGGTGTTCTTTTTCTCTAAACCACCAATCACACGGTCAATCGCGTCCTGGAAATCCTTCATATCCACCGCCTCTTTATTTTGGCGGGCAGCAATCAGGGCTGCTTCGTTACAAACGTTGGCAATTTCGGCACCTGCAAAACCCGGTGTTTGTGCCGAAAGTTTTTTAGGGTCCACACCGTCTGCCAGTTTAATAGGCTTTAAGTGTACCTTAAAGATCTGCTCGCGGCCAATCAAATCCGGTTTATCGATAGATACCTGCCTGTCAAAACGTCCGGGACGTAATAAAGCCGAGTCTAATACATCCGGACGGTTAGTAGCAGCCAGGATGATAATACCCGAATCGGTACCGAAACCATCCATTTCAACCAGTAACTGGTTCAGCGTGTTTTCGCGTTCGTCGTTACCGCCAACAATATTGTTTTTACCACGGGCACGGCCAATAGCGTCAATCTCATCAATAAAGATGATACAAGGGGCCTTATCCTTAGCCTGACGGAACAGATCGCGCACACGTGACGCACCCACACCCACAAACATCTCCACAAAGTCGGATCCCGACAGCGAGAAGAACGGTACGTGCGCTTCGCCTGCAACGGCTTTGGCCAATAAGGTTTTACCGGTACCCGGCGATCCGATCAATAACGCTCCCTTAGGGATCTTACCGCCCAGGTTGGTGTATTTTTTAGGATTTTTCAGGAAATCCACAATTTCCATTACCTCTTGCTTGGCTTCTTCCAGTCCGGCTACATCATTAAAAGTAACGGTAACCTGTGCTTCCTTATCAAACAGGGTAGCTTTTGATTTGCCGATGTTAAAGATCTGTCCGCCCGGGCCGCCGCCTGTGCCACCGCTCATGCGGCGCATAATAAACAGCCATACCGCTGCAAACAGGATCACCATAATTATCCCCTGGAAAAGCCAGTTAGAAAATATGTTGTCGTGCACGATAAAGTTAAGCGGCGTTTTTTGATTATCGGGGAAATCCTTTTCAGCTTCCTGGATAGATTTTTTAAGGCTATCGTACGATGCATCTGTAAAAGTATACTGCGGGCCGTTGGTGTTCATACCCAGGTTACGCTGGTCACGCACGGCTGCATATTGCTGCTTTTTAAGCGCGTCCTTTTTAATATAAACTTCTACTACTACCAGGTCGCCGTTTTTATAGGCTACCAGTTTTTCCACGTCATGCTGTTTAAGCATGTTGGTTTCAAAATCCTGGTAATTAATTTCCTTAGTGGTGCTAATGCTGAAAATATTAGCTGCTAAAAATATGCCCAGTATAATAACGGCATAAACCCACATAAAATTAAACTTAGGAGGTTTAGGTGCGATTTTTTTACTGGGTATTTTACGTATGGGTTTTGGTTTTTCCAATTGATTATCTTTCATTTCTTTTTGTTAGGCTTAAACGCTCAATATCTGTTCAAATTATCTTAAGGGATACAAAATTCGAGAGCTGGTTTAAGCGCTTTTGTAATTTTTAATTTCGGCATCCCCCCACAAATCTTCCATCCCATAAAACTCGCGTTTGTCGGTTCTGAAAATGTGTATCACTACATCTACATAATCCAGCAGTATCCATTCGGCGAATTCAAGGCCTTCTTTACGCCATGGTTCCTGTTGGGTTGCTTTATAAATTTCTTCTTCAACACTGTTGGCAATTGCCTTTACCTGCGTGCCCGAATCGGCATGGCATATCACAAAATAATCTGATACGGAACTGTAAATTTCCCGGAGGTCTAATCTTACTATATCATTCCCCTTCTTTTCCTGGATACCATGGATGGCTAATTCAGAAAGATAAGCCGATTGTTTTAATGCTTTATTTTTTGCCATTAAAAAGGTTTAAATTTGAACCGATTTGATAATTGCTAATATACATTGCAAAATAACATAATTTCAGGATTATTTGTTGGACAAAATTTAGTTACCCTAAAAGAAGTAGCTTCAACCAATAATTTCCTTAAAGACTTACTCTCAAATTCCAAGCCAGTTGCCGAAGGAACGGTCATTATGGCAGAAAGCCAGTATGCCGGCCGCGGGCAGCAGACAAACCGCTGGCATAGCGAGGCGGGCAAAAACCTGACATTCAGCCTGCTGCTTAAACCTGCCTTTTTACCCCTGCAGCAACAATTTGACCTTACGCGGACAATCAGCCTTGGCGTAGTGACAGCCCTGCAAAGTGCCACGGGCCTGCCCATACAGGTAAAATGGCCTAATGATATTTATTACGGCGATAAAAAATTAGGCGGCATATTGGTAGAGAACCTGGTGCAGGGTAGCGTTATTAAGAACTCGGTAATTGGCATCGGCTTAAATATTAACCAGGAAAGTTTCCCGCCCGAAGTGCCCAACCCGGTATCTGTAAAACAGATATTACAAAAGGATTATGATTTGCACGTTTTATTATCACAAATTTGTAATGGTATAGAAGCCTGGTATTTAAAACTGAAAGCTAATAAGCTGGATGAGATAAGGGCGCAATACCTGGCCAATTTATATTGGTTAAACCAGGAGCGGGATTTTGTGTCGGACAATGTAGGGTTTAAAGGGACCATTACCGGTGTAAGGGATAACGGTTTTTTAGTACTAAATACCAAAAACGCCGAAAAAGAGTTTACTTTGAAACAAATTGAGTTTTTAAACAAATAATAAGTTATTACTATAAATGAAAAAGTTACTG
The DNA here is from genome assembly GCF_059418485.1 of Mucilaginibacter sp. GW821-FHT07H05. Classification (NCBI taxonomy): domain Bacteria; kingdom Pseudomonadati; phylum Bacteroidota; class Sphingobacteriia; order Sphingobacteriales; family Sphingobacteriaceae; genus Mucilaginibacter; species Mucilaginibacter sp. GW821-FHT07H05. Next base: position 377,533 of record NZ_JBWKPY010000002.1, on the reverse strand, counting down.
TTAGTATTAGTTGTGATGTTTGCCGGCCGCGGCGCTTTTGCCCAAATTGAAGGGCACGTTACCTGGGCTTATGCCGCTAAAAAAGTAAGCGCTACCGAAGCGGTTGTGATGTTAAAAGCATCTATTGATGATGGCTGGCACATCTACTCGCTTAATGTTAAAGATGGCGGGCCGATAAAAACATCATTTAAGTTTACCAAATCGGCCGAGTTTACCCCGGTTGGCAAAACCACCGAACCAGCGCCTATTGTGAAATACGACAAAAACTTTGGCATGAACCTTACCTATTTTGAAAACTCGGTAGTGTTTCAGCAAAAAGTAAAGCTGAAAGGTAAAAAAGCCACCGTTAAAGGCAGCCTGGAATTTATGACCTGTAACGATCAAAAATGCCTTCCGCCCGAAACTGTTGAATTTGCCGTTAACGTAGCTTTATAATAATTTCCTGTTGATGAAGAAACTGCTGTTGGTATTGGTTATCCTGTTTGCAGGCCGTGCCGCCTTCGCGCAAATTGAGGGGCATGTTACCTGGGCCTACGCTGCCAAAAAGGTAAGTGCAACCGAAGCGGTAGTGATGCTGAAAGCCAGTATTGATGATAAATGGCATATCTATTCGGCCAACTATAAATCAACAGCAGGGTCAGTAAAAACAACGTTTAAGTTTGTTCCGTCTAAGGATTATGCGATGGTAGGCGCCGTAACCGAACCAACCCCGCTAAGCAAATACGATAAGAATATTAAAACCGACCTGAAGTACTTTGAAAACTCGGTGCTGTTTAAGCAAAAGGTAAAGCTAACCGGCAAAAAAGCTATGATAAAAGGCAGCCTGGAGTTTACCGCCTGCGACGACCATAAATGCCTGCCACCCGAAACTGTTGAATTTGCTGTACAAGTAGCTATATAATCCCTTAATGAAATACCTGATCATCCGCGGTTTAAAACCGCTTGTTATGTTAGTAGTGTTACTGGCCCTTACCGCCAGCGGTGTGGCATTTGCACAAAAAGCCGATACCACATCAACCGATGATGTACAATTTACCAGCATCCCCACTAAGGCCGATAGTATAAAGGCTTTTAAAAAGAAACAGGATAGCATCGCCAAAGCCGATGCTGCAAAAGCAAAGGTTAGCGCAACCAAGCCCGCTGAAAAACCTAAAAGCCTTTGGCAAATATTTATAGCCGGTTTTATAGGCGGCTTCGCGGCATTTTTAATGCCTTGCGTTTATCCTATGCTGCCTTTAACCGTGAGTTTTTTCACTAAAAAAGGAGGGAGCCGGGGCAAGGCTATCGGTCAATCGGCGCTTTATGGTTTATCTATCATTATCATTTATGTAGCCTTAGGTTTTATTATTACGTTGTTATTTGGTCCATCGGCACTCAACGCGCTGGCCACTAACGGCATATTTAACTTCTGCTTTTTTGTACTGTTGGTGATATTCGGCATCTCGTTTTTGGGGGCGTTTGAAATTACCCTGCCCAGTTCTTTAGCCAATAAAATGGACGAAAACTCGGATAAGGGCGGCTTGATCGGCATTTTCTTTATGGCAGCTACACTGGTGGTTGTTTCTTTCTCGTGTACCGGCCCTATTATTGGTTCGGTACTGGTAGAGGCAGCTACCAAGGGCGAGCGTTTAGCCCCAGCCGTGGTGATGCTGGGCTTTTCGTTGGCGTTAGCGCTGCCATTTACCATATTTGCCATGTTCCCTTCCGCGCTGAAAAGCATGCCAAAATCGGGGGGCTGGCTCAACAGCGTTAAGGTGATATTGGGCTTTATCGAGATCGCTTTTGCGCTGAAATTTTTGTCAAACGTAGATTTGGCTTACCACTGGAACTGGTTCGACCGCGAGGTATTCCTGTCACTTTGGATAGCTATTGGGATACTAATGGGCTTGTACTTGATTGGTAAAATCAAATTCTCGCACGATAGTGATGTGACTCACCTTTCGGTACCGCGCACGTTTTTCGCTATGATTGTTTTTGCATTTGTGGCTTACATGATCCCGGGCTTGTGGGGTGCGCCGCTGAAATCCATCAGCGCGTTCTTACCACCGCTAAGTACCCAGGATTTTGATATTTCATCAGGGGGAGGCGTTGCCGCACCAGCCTCGGCCAGTGCAAGCACCATCAAAACCAAAAAATACGAAGAGATATTTAAACGGATGCCTAAAGTAAAAGGCATTGATGATTGGTATGATTACGACCAGGCCATAGCCGTTTCAAAAGAACTGCACAAACCCATCCTGATTGATTTTACAGGATGGAACTGCGTAAACTGCCGCAAAATGGAGGCCGATGTATTGCCGTCGCCCGAGGTATTGAAACGCCTGGTGAACGATTTTGTAGTGGTACAACTGGTAATTGATGATAAAACAGAACTGATCCCGTCCGAGCAATTTACATCGGCTTTAACCGGCAAAAAAGTAACTACGCTGGGCGCTAAATGGCTGGATCTGGAGATATCTAAATACAATTCAAACGCGCAGCCTTATTATGTGATCATTAACGAAAAGGGCGAAACCCTGGTGCCGCCACAAGGGGCAAACTTTAATGTGGACGAGTATGTTAAGTATTTAGACAGCGGTATTGCAGCGTATAAAAAAAGTAATTAAACGGGCGTTATTCCGTTGTAAAGGCGATGCTATTAAAGTATCGCCTTTTTTGTTTGATGTATAACCAATTGTACACCAGCTTAAAATTTATCGCCTGCGACTAAAAAATTAGTGTAAATTCGCAAGCGTAATATTTACACTAAGTATACTCGAAACTATTGTGAACAGCGGCATGTCCGCTTTTTTGGAAAATAATGGCTCAGATAAAAAAAATAGGCGTTTTTACATCCGGCGGCGATGCCCCGGGCATGAATGCCGCCATCAGGGCGGTAGTGCGCAGCGCCTTATATTATGATTTGCAGGTTGCCGGTATCCGCCGTGGATACGAAGGAATGATTAGCGGGGATATCTTTAATATGGACCGCAAATCGGTTGCCAACATCATTCAGCGTGGGGGTACTATCCTAAAAACGGCCCGCAGCGATCAGTTCCGTACACCCGAAGGCCGCAAAAAAGCTTACGAACAATTAAAGGCCAACGACATTGATGCCCTGGTTGCCATAGGCGGCGATGGTACCTTTACCGGTGCCCGCATTTTTGGTCAGGAACATGATATGCCCATGATGGGCCTTCCTGGTACGATTGATAATGACCTGAACGGTACTGATTTTACCATTGGTTACGATACTGCTATTAATACCGTGGTGGATGCCGTTGACAAGATCAGGGATACGGCCGAATCGCACGACCGGTTGTTTATTGTAGAGGTAATGGGCCGCGATTGCGGACTGATTGCCCTGCGTACCGGCATAGCCGCCGGCGCCGAAGCTATACTGATCCCTGAAACAAAAACCGACCTGAACGCCCTTTACGAGCGTTTGGAAAAAGGCCGTAAGGATAAATCATCCAAAATTGTAATGGTAGCCGAAAGTGGCGAAGCCGGCGACGCTTTTGAAATAGGCCGGCAAATAAAAGAGCGATACCCGCAGTATGATACGCGGATCTCTATTTTAGGCCATATCCAGCGCGGGGGCCGCCCAAGTTGCATGGACCGGGTACTGGCCAGCCGTATAGGCGTTGCCGCCGTTGAGGCGCTTATTGCAGGCCGTAAAAACGAAATGGTGGGTATCGTACATAACGAGATTGCCTATACCCCTTTTGAAAATGCCATTAAGCATCACGTAGATATCAACGCCAACTTTTTGAAGATCATGGAGATACTTTCGTTGTAAGTCTAAAGCCGGAAGTTATTAGTCGAAAGTCTTTTTAACTTCCGGCTTTAGACCTCAGACTAACAACTTAGCAGCCACCTCATCCCAGGTATTCACCCGCTCGTACCCGGTAATATGGATATTATGCGGCGAGGTAAAGAGTAGCTTACGCCCTTCAAAACCAATAAAATTACGGATCCGGTCGTCAATCATGATATCGGTATTTACAATTTTGTAACCGCAGAAGATGATATTGGTCCAGGAGATAAATGGGAAATGATCGGCCAGCCAGTGAAATTTATCTTCCAGCGAGTTAGGGAATTCGGTAGCCGCCGATACGATGAAAACATCATATTTTTCCTGCAATGCTTTTAAAACTTGCTGGCTGCCGGGTATTAGTTCCAAATCGCGGAAGAAACCCTTGCGGTTGATGTATTCGCGCAGGGTATGGCTTAGTTCTTCGGGCAGCAGGTCCCGAAACTCTTTGCCCTTCATTTGCTCAAGGGTATAAGTATAACCATGCTCGCGCTGGTAAATATCTATAAATTTGGCTATGGGATCGGCAATCACCTCATCCATATCAATAGCTATACGTAGTTTATTCATTTAGCGCAAAGGTGGGCAAAAATTACGCCGGAAACTACGCTACAGTCCCTCTAACGGATATTTTCCTGGTAAATTTCCTCAAAAGGTTTGCTCCGCTGTTTTTGGAATAAACCAGAAAAGCGCCGGTCTATCGGGCTCAGTAGCTGGATGCACAGGCGCTTGTCTTCATCGCTCAGGTCATTCACCATCATGTGGGCTACCTTTAGTACCAGATTTTTCGCATTCAGCAGCGTTTCCTCGCCTTTGGCTGTCAGTTTTAACCGTTTCACCCGTTTATCCTGCCCGTCCGCATATTCGCTTACCAGGCCGCGTTTTTTCAAACGGATAAGCATATTGGTCCCGCTGGATAGTTCCATAATGTTATTATATATCGCTTCCGATTTAATGGGGTTCTTTTGATTATAGATAGTTACCAGGATGCCAAATTCTTCCATCTGGTCAAGCCCGGTTCCTTCCAGCGCCTTGTTAGAATAGGCGATATGGAACTTCCCGATGCGGCGCAACAGGATCACCAGTTGCCCGTTCAGGTCTGGCCGTAACTCACCCTTTGGTGTGGCATAGTTTTCCTGCCCGGCCCCTTGCGTCAGTTGGTGCCGGCAAAAGTCCTCAATACTCGCGCCTGGATATTGCGCTTCGTAAGCGCCCCAGCGCTTTACTAACTCTACTGTTTGATTTACTACCATCTGGTAGCAAAATTATAAAAAAATGACAAATCTTTTTTGCTATATACTACCAAATGGTATAATATTGTCTATTATTTACTTCCAAAAGGTTTAATATCATGACAATCCCTTATCTCTTTCCCACTTTCCTGATGCTGCATTTAACAGCATTGGTGCTCATGGCCGGCACAACACTGGTTGATTATCTGGCTTATTCGTCGCTTTGGAAATCCCTGAGCCAGGGCGAACAACCGGAAGCTTTATTAAATATGATGGCTAAGCTGCCACGGGTAATAGGTATTGGTGCAGCCATACTGATCCTGAGCGGTATCGGCATGATGGCGCTTACACATGGCGTTTTTGGTGAGCAGCTCTGGTTCAGGATCAAATTCGGGCTGGTGATCCTAATTATCCTAAACGGCCTGCTTGTCGGGCGGCGGCAGGGAAGCAAGCTATACAGGATACTGGCAATTAGCGGACCCATCTTTACCGTTGAAGTTAACCGGATTAAAAGTAACCTGGGCCGTTTTCACCTGGTACAAATGCTGCTGTTTTTGCTTGTTATTTTTTTGAGCGTATTTAAATTCAATTGATATGTTGATGAATGTTTTTATTGCAGGCGCCAACGGCGGCATTGGCCGGAAAGCCGTCGAGCAGGCATTACATGCGGGTTACCAGGTAACCGCGCTGGTGCGCGACCCGGCAAAATTGCCAACAGTACACCCCAATCTAAGGGTTGTTAAAGGCGATATTATGCAGCCGGAAACTTTCGCGCATCATATAAAAGGCCAGCAGGTAGTCATCTCGGCATTGGGGGTTAGCGGCGGCAACTTGTTCAGCGATAAGCCCACCACATTATATTCTGATGGTAATACCAATTTATTGAAGGCGATGGAGCAGTATGGTGTTAAACGCATCTTTTGTATCTCCGCTTCAGCTCTTGATATTAGTCCGGTGATTCCCTGGTATGTCCGTTTGGCTGCCAAATACATCGTTCAAAAACTGCTCAAACACATGTATGCCGACCTTCGGCGGATGGAGGCTATCCTGAAAAAGAGCGGTACTGACTGGACGATCGTCCGCCCTCCGCAGTTAACGGATGGCCCTTTAACCGGAATTTATCGTAAGGCTATTAACCAGTTTTTAAAGGATTGCCTCAAAATATCACGCGCGGATGTTGCCCATTTCATCATAACCCATCTTACTAACAGTGAAACCTACCGGGCTACGGTTGAAATCGCTTACTGAATATGAAGACGCGGGTTGAAATATTTAAAACCGATATCCGGCAGGTAAACGAAGCGGCTGAAGTGGTCGAACTGTTATCGCAAGAGCTGCCGCATTGCCGGATCAATTTTGACCTGGAAGACTGTGACCGGATCCTGCGGATCGAATCGGGGGGCTGGCCTATCAATATCCAGCAAATTATACAATTAATAATGGGGCAGGGTTATGCCTGTACACATTTAACTTAATTAGAGAAACAATGGAGCAAGTATTTATCGATCGTTTTATTATGCCGAAAGAGGCAAAAACGGAATTTATGGAACGGATGCAAATCAATCGCAATTTGATTAGTAAGCTGCCTGGTTTTATTGGCGATGAAGCCTACATCCGCATAGACGAAAAAGGCTACTTCCGCTGTACTACTATGGCTTTTTGGGCCAGCGAAGATGCGCTGAAAAATGCCAAAGCTTTGGTACAGGCCCAATACCAGCAACAAGGATTTGATATGCCGGCTATGCTGGCGCGCCTCGGCATACGGATGGAGCGGGAACAGTACCAAAGGCTAAAGGGCGTGGAATAACAGTCCGCTTTTTAAGCGGTAAAAGGGATAGGTTTACCCGTGTATCGTTTCGCTTTTGCCGTAATTTTGAATCACTTCGGCTTCGTATGCTAAAAACTCCTTCCAGCGCTTGTCTACATCAATGGCAAGGGCATATTTTTTAGCCAGGCGGATAAACATAGCGTAATGGGTAGCCTCGCTGATCATTAACTCGTGGTAAAATGCGGATAACTGCGGGTCGTTTATGTTTTCGGACAGTACTTTAAAGCGCTCACAACTGCGTGCTTCTATCATAGCCGAAAACAACAGGCGATCGATCAGTTGCGCTTCGCGGCCGCCACCGATGATGATGAATTTGCGGAGTTCGTTCACATAATTATCCTTACGCTCTTTGCCTAATAAAAAGCCCCGCTCTACAATAATATCGTGTACCCGTTTAAAATGGTCCATCTCTTCCTGTACCAGCAGGGCCATTTCCTGCACCAGGTCGGATAAGTTTGGGTTTTGAACAATTAGCGTAATCGCATTACTGGCCGCCTTCTGCTCGCAAAAGGCATGGTCGGTCAGCAGCTCTTCAATATTACTTTCCACTACGTTCTTCACCCATAGCGGATCGGTAGGTAATTGCAGTTTCAGGATGGTTTTCTCGTTCACGGAACAAATGTAGGAAATGGCGGTGATTTAATCACAGGGTAACAAAGGAGCAGTCAGGGGTCAATCTTCGTTGCCAAATGCAGGATTTTTAGCTAAGGAACGGGAGTGGTGGTGAACAGTCAGTATTTCAATATAGTTTTCAGTCTTAAATCTATAAATGATCAGATAGTTTTTAAATATCAATTGCCTTGCAGGTATGTTTTTATAGATAAATGATATGCCTAATTCAGGAAACGTAAAAAGTCTTTCGATAGCACCTATTATTAATCTCTTTTCAATGCGTGAATATTTAACAGATCCTTGTGCTATAAAATCTACAATCTCTTGTAAATCAGTTTGAGCGGTTGGTAAAATTTCAATCTTTACTGATCTGCTTTTAGCCATTCTTGTTTAAATTCATTCCAATCTTTTCCCAAACCTTTTTCCGATTCTTCTACCGCCTGTTCAATTTTGGCAATGAGCATGATTCGATCGAATACATCTTCAACATCGATCTTATCGGGCATGCCATTTATCACATGCAGCAATTCATCTTTTGTAATCACCATAACGCTATTCTCCTTTTTATAAAGTTAGCAGAAAATCAGTGCTTATACAAACTCTTGCTTTCTATAAATGCTAAAACGGGATCAGGTACAAAATATTGGATGTTTTTGCCTTCGGATAAGGACTTGCGGATAAAGGTGGCCGAAAGCTCCATCAGCGGGGTCATGGTAATGGTTACCGACGGATGCGATGCCAGTTCGGCGTTTTCATAACCGGGGCGCGGGTATACATATATGCGGTAATCGCGCAGGATGAGCTTATAATTTTTCCATTTATGCAGGCTGGCCAAATTGTCGGATCCCATAATAATGGCAAACTCATGTTCGGGGTATTTTTCTTTCAGATGGGTAAGGGTATCAATGGTGTAGGATGGCTGCGGTAACTTTAGCTCCACATCGCTCACGGTAATATTGGTTGAATTATCGGTAGCCAGTTTGGCCATCTCCAGGCGATCGTACGTGTTTACCAGGTCGCCATATTTTTTTAGCGGATTTTGTGGTGATACCACCAGCCACACCTTATCAAGCGTGGTATGGTTGGCCATATAATTAGCAATAATTAAATGGCCGATGTGGATAGGATTAAATGAACCGAAAAATAATCCAATTTTCATTCGCTAAGTTAGTTTCCCCTTTTAAAGGGTTAGGCGTTCAAAAAGTTTTTCACTAAATCCTCCGCTTCGTTGCAAGCTGTTTGAAGATCGTGATTTTTAAGGATAATATCAAATTGCGGGGCATAATTCAATTCCTTTTCGGCTTTGTCAAAACGCTCCTTTAGTTTAGCATCACTATCTGTACCACGTGCCGACAGGCGCTGCTTCAATACTTCCAGTGATGGTGGCTGTACAAATATAGCCAGGGCCTGCCCGTCGTACTTGCGCTTCAAGTGCATGCCGCCTTCCACATCAATATCAAATATCACGGTTTTGCCGGTTGCCCAAATGCGCTCAATCTCTACACGCAACGTACCATAAAAAGTACCTGAATACACTTCTTCAAACTCAACAAACTGCTTTTTAGCAATGCGGTGCAGAAACTCTTCCTTGCTGATAAAGTAGTAATCCTTTTTATCAACCTCATCGCCGCGGGGCTCGCGGGTGGTGGCCGAGATGGAAAACTCCAGTTCGGGGATTTTTTTAAGCAGGTGATGCACTATGGTAGTTTTGCCCGCCCCCGATGGCGCCGAAAATATGATGAGTTTACCCTCTTTAATCATTTGGTCATTAAGTCATTGGGTCATTGAGTCATTGATGCATCAGTGCCTAAAGAATGACCTAATGACTCAATGACTTAATGACTTATAATACATTAAGGAGTTGTTCCTTTATTTTTTCAAGTTCTTCTTTCATGCCTACTACCAGCTTTTGTATGCCGGCATCGTTAGCTTTAGAGCCGATGGTATTGATCTCGCGGCCAATTTCCTGCGATATAAAGCCCAGTTTTTTACCGTTGGCATCGGCACTTTGCAGTGTTTCTAAAAAGTAGTTACAATGCGTGGTCAACCTTGTTTTTTCTTCGGTGATATCCAGTTTATCAATATAATAGATCAGCTCCTGCTCCAGGCGGTTCTGGTCTACATTTTCGCGGCCGACGGCATCAGCTAAAAAGGTGTTGAGGCGTTCGCGGATAACAGGTACACGTTTGGGTTCTTCAACCGCTATCGCGGCCAGGTTATTCATAATCAGGCCGATGCGGTATTTAGCATCCTGCTCCAGTACGTTACCTTCATCAGCACGGAATTGCTGAAAATTCTTTAATGCCTGCTGAAAGGTTTTCTCTACAATCTTCCATTCCTCTTCCGATACGCTGTCTTCATCAAACCGCACTACATCGGGCAAACCAAGGGCCAATTGTAATAAATTGCCTGTCGGCTCGTTTAAATCAATACTAACGGCCTTCAGCTGATCAAAATACTGTTTAAGCAATTGGGTGTTAATACCGGCCGCTTTTACAGTGGCATCGGTTTTTTCAACATTGATCGAAAGATTTACCTTGCCGCGTTCTATTTGCTTATTACATTCGGTACGCAGCTGGAATTCCTTATCCGAAAAGTTTTTGGGAATGCGGAGCGATAGTTCAAGAAATTTGCTGTTCAGGGATTTGATTTCAACAGTATATTTTGTTGTGCCCGAGTCAAAACTGGCCGTTCCATACCCTGTCATGGATTTTATCATGTGCAAAGATAGGAAATAAATTTATCATGACGTTTAACGCAGAAAATGTAAGACGCAATACTTTAACATTTTTTAGCATTTAAACTGTTACACAATCACTAAATTTACAACGGGAATAACACGATGCTTTTAACATATAAAAAAATGCTGCTGCTGATAAGCGGTTGCTGCATGGCTTTTGCCTTGCAGGCGCAAACACGCACAGAGCATAATATTGCCGGCTTTGTTTGTACCAAGGGAACTTCGGTACGTGTGGCAAAGGTGCTGGTTACCAATATAAAAACAAACACGGTGGTTTTAACCGATGATTTGGGGACCTTTACTATTAAAGCCGCCGTTGGCGATACCCTTGAATTTGCAAAACAGGAGTACACTACCATACAATTGCCAGTAACCGGTTTGGCGGATATGGTTATATTTTTGCAAAAGGTTATCAACCTTTCCGAAGTTACTATTGTGGGCCAAACCAAGCAGCAGGAGGTAAACAGCGCGATGACCGATTACCGCAAAAAAGGCGTTTATTATGGTGGCAAACCGTCGGCTATATCGGCAATCACATCACCGTTAAATGGTTTGTACTCGCTGTTTGGTAAAGAACCTAAAAATGCACGGCACTTTGCAGCCATATCTCAAAAAGACCTGGAAGCGGCGCAGGACAGCAAAAAATACAACAAAAGCATTGTTAAAAAAATAACCAACCTGCCCGATGAAGAGCTGCAGAAATTTATGGATGCGTATACCCCATCGCACGAAGATTTGTTGAAATGGAATGATTATGAAGTGATCGACTATATCAAGAAATCGTTAGCGGATTACAAAAAGCATGGGGCTATTCCTATGCAGAAATTGTATTAGTCTTTATAACCTCAACAAAGGCGATCCGGGAGGCCTGAACGCTTTTTTTTATTAATTTTCCAGATAAAGCCATCCAGCACATAATGGGTAGACTGCGGCAAGGCCAATAGCGGCACCAAAAGCGATAGCACTTGCTGGTCGCTTATTTTAGGCAACCGGGAGAAAATGCCGAAAATATTGCTGTGCTCTTTCCATATCATACCATCCCACAACCCCTCTTCCAGGTAAGCTAAAAAAACCAGTAGCACAAGAAAAAATAACACGCCGCCGTATTTATTAAAAGTGTATTTTGAAATAACACTTCCTTTATAGCCGTTGGTTTGGTGCCGCCTTTTCTCAAAGATCCATATCAGGGCCATATAGGGTATGCCATGCGAGATTACATTAAGCGTGGTAAATGCAAGGTCGCCATTAAAATAAACGATGCCGAAATACCATGAAAGAAAGGTGCCGCCGATTAGCAGGTTGCGTGGCCAGTTAATTTCTTTGGTATTTATGATATAAACGCACTCTTTAATTACATAAAGTGCAATTATCGCAAGGTAAACTATCAACCCTAAAGCCAACAGTACAGGCCAGCGGTAGGAGAGAATATCGTTTTCAACAAACCAGCTGAAATTTCTTTTCCCTTCAAAATGCCAGTAAAACAGCGGATAAATAGTTGCGGCATAAATGGCCATTTTATCTATCAGCCTAAACCAATAGCCCTTACCCTCCTGCCTGGAATATAATCGCATAAAACCATACTGCTGCCTGATAAAATGAAAAACAGCGAGGTAGGCCAGGGCGCGCCAAAAAAGCATACCATCATAATTATGCAGTAAAACCCCTGCAACGTAACATACGACAGGTACTATCATTAAAAAAGTATTTTTTTTAAAGGCCCCGCTGTTAAAATAAGTGCGATAAAGCGTGCTGTAAACATGTGCCACATCGATAAAAACCACCAGGAAAAGCCAATAATAAACCGGGATTGCGGTTGAAGTTTGGAAAGTTGCCGGGAAGCAAACAACCAGCAGCAAGGCAATAAACGGCGGCGACAGGATAAATACCCCATCAATAACCGGCGAATGCAGCCAGGGTTGCTTATGGGTTGGCTTGCTTTCCATAAATGGCTAAAACCTGGTTGGCGGCACGAATACCCTGATGAAATGCCTCTTCAAAAATAGACACGCCGCTTAAATCAGTATGGGCAAAAAACAAGTTATTGTTTACCGGTTGCTGTGCTGCCTTCCTGTTCGGCCCCCAAATATAGTTAACGGCGGGGTATATCATGCCGTGCCCCCATATCCAACATTCCACATTTTCGATGGCATCGGTGATGCCGGGGTGCATAAACTCCAGTTCCGGCATCATCATGTCCATCCATTGCTCATAAGTACGGGTATAGGCCGCAAGGCGCGCCACCCGTGGCTCATGATCGCATAAAGGAAGATACCAGGTTAAAACCCTTTTTTCGTTAACCAGATTAACGGTTTGCTGCCCGGCGTTAACATAGCCTACCGAAGGGGTATCATAAGCCACGTTATCCCAACATAAGCCCACGCCTTTTGCCTGCGGTAAATAATTAACCGTAATATTGGCAATAAACCACGGCGAGTAATTCAGGCTGGCATAATCCATTTTACGGCTTACCGTTTCCTTCAGCAGCCTTTGGTTGATAAACTGTGGTACTGCCATAATCACATGATCTGCAATCAGGTTGCTGGTTGTGCCTTTAACCGTATCATAAATACCAGCCACAACCTTACCTTGCTGGTTATGGGTAATGCTATAACACATCTTATTCTTCAGCACATGTTCGCTCACTTCGGCGGATAGTTTTTTTGTTAGCCATCCATTACCTTCCGGCCAGGTTAAAACCGCATTTGTTTCGGCGTTGGCCGCTTTGCCCCTGCGCGATGCAAAATAATGCAAGCCCGCCCATGCCGATACCTTGTCTATCTTTTGGCCGTAATCATCCTTACAGCAATAATTTAAATACCATAACAGGTAAACCGAAGTTAACTGTTGTTGCTGCAAGTAGGTTTTAAAACTAATCTTATCCAATGCCCGGTAGCGGTCATCGGCCGAACTATTATCTATCGGGATATCAAATGCATATTTACCATCGCTGCCTTTTGCTTTTTTTAAACCCTCTATTAGTGCGAAAAACTTTTTCACCTGAACTTTATCGGTTTCATGCAGGCCAAAGTCGGGAACTATGCCCTCCTGCCATTGACCGTTAATGAGCAAACGTTCTTCGGGATCAAAACACAAATAGTATTCATTATAAACAGGCAGATTGTTTTCAAAACCGGTAATTACGCCGCAATCCTTTAAAAAGTCCATGAGCAACGTATCTTCGTTATTGGCAATAGTAATATAGTGCGCCCCGAGCGGATAGGCTGATACCTCATTTTTGCCCGAATGGGCATTTCCCCCTACATGGTCTTCCAGTTCCAGCAATTCAAAATCATGATAGCCCTGTTTTTTTAAATAACGCGCTGCCGAGAGGCCGGAAATACCGCTACCAATAATCAAGGTTTTAACCTGGCGTGCGGCGGTTGGTGCGGGTAAGGGTAGTTTATCGCGCAGGAGATGTCCGGCTTTGGCATTTGGGCCTTTTATACTGCCCTTAATATTTTTATAGGCCGCGTTGGGTTTCATCCTTCGCAAGCAGCCGCTTAGTAAGATACCTGTTGTAACGATGCCCGCTTTAAGCAAGAATGAACGACGATTTAAACCATCGGTTAAACCGCTGCCTTTATAAAACGGACGACCACTCATCTTCAAAGTATTTTACCAGCACCTGATTGTTTAACTTGTTAACCTCTGTTTTTACTTTGGCCATATCCTTAGGGAAATAAAACATCAGGTCGAGGCTCTCTTTCGTTATAAAACGCATCCCCGGTAAAAAGGCAGTTGGTTTTTTGTATACCGGGTTTTCGGTAGCCATAATATAACCCCACTCGCCAAACGACGGCACATTATTATGATAGGGGATGGTATGCAAGCCAACCGAACGTAGCGTGGTATCAACCGTCCAAAACGATTTTGGCGCCACATATGGCGATGTGGCCTGTATAACCATCATGCCACCCGGCGCAAGGGCTGTTTTAGCCAGTTTGTAAAACGAGTTGGTGTATAGTTTCCCAACCGAATAGTTTGAGGGATCCGGGAAATCTATCACCATAAAATCGAACTTCTTTTTATCCTGCCGCAGCCAGGTGAACGCGTCGGCGTTTATTACTTTCACCTTGGGCGATAACAGCGCGTTTTTATTTAAATTCATCAGCATCCGGTTTGATTTAAACAGCCCGGTCATCCCCTTATCCAAATCAACAAGTGTTATGCTCTGTATATTGGGGTATTTCAGGATCTCGCGCACTGCCAGGCCGTCGCCACCGCCCATTACCAGTACATTGCGCGCGTTGGGCAATGCCTGCAAACCGGGGTGCACCAGGGCTTCGTGGTAACGGTACTCATCATCCGAACTAAACTGCAGGTTGCCATTTAAAAACAGGCGTAGTACCTTGCCTTTTTTTGTGAGGATGATACGTTGGTAAGGTGTGCTTTTTGAATAAATGATGGTATCGGCATAAGTGAGGCTTTCCGAAAAATTAGTAATAACGCCGGCATAAACAAAGCCAACCAACAGCGCCAGGATACTAATAATGGCACTTGTTTGTAAATATGCGGCAGCTTTTATTTCCTTTTTAAAACTTACACAAACAATTAGGGCCACGCTTACATTAAGGACACCCACCATGTACGATGTTTTAACCAATCCCAGGTAGGGTATTAATAGTAGTGGAAAAACGATTGAGGCCAGTAATGCGCCTATATAATCGAAGGTAAATATTTTTGACACCAGGTCTTTAAATTCATACCGGTCTTTCAATATCCGCATCAGCAGCGGGATTTCCAGGCCCACCAGGATCCCTGTTATGCCAACCAGGCTGTAAAGTATAATACGGAATGAAGCAACGTTTTCGAATACTAAAAACAAGATGGTAGAACTGGTGCCACCAACCAGGCCAACCAATATCTCTAACTGGATAAACCACGAAATGATATTTTTTTCGAAGTATTTAGATACCCACGAACCTATCCCCATAGAGAACAGGTAAACACCGATGATGGTAGAAAACTGCGTGACCGAATCGCCTAAGAGGTAGCTGGCCAGTGTACCGGCTATCAGCTCATAGATCAGTCCGCACGTTGCTACTACAAAAACCGATATCAGCAGCAGGGCATGCAGTTTTTTGTTCATATCACTACCCGTGTATGGCCGAACTCACAATCATGGCCACGGCTATCATAAACGAAGCGCAAACGATGGCTAAAGCGATGTTATTATTATGCACAATCTCCTTCCACAAATTTTCGGGGGTGATTTTTTCAATTATCCAATACGATATCAGCAGGATAGCTATCCCAATTACCGAATACAATACGGATGCTACAATGTACTTGTAGTTAATTAATTCATGTAAACTCATAATGCTATTGGTTTTATTTGTGATAAAATACGTGAACGCCCCTTACGTGGCTATTGTTGTTATACCCGGTATTGCGGGTTATGCTGCTGCTTTCCCAAAAGGCTACCCCAAACAATGCGCTATAGGTATAATATCCTATAATAAGGATTGCAAAAACAAGATAAACAGGTACGGTTTTAATAGTTTTCATTCTTCATCAGTTTCGTAAGGTGAAAAATCACTGTTCATCCATCGCTTTTTCTCGTACATACGCATCCTGAACCAGGTATATAGCGGATAAAGGCAAAGGAGTAGCAGGGTAACCCATACATTTCGCCAGATGACAGGGTTAGCGGTTATACCAATACGCACACTTTTAAGGGCTGTATCGCCCGCTGCGGGATAGATATTTAAATGGTATTTGCCCGCCGGTATAGACGATAGCAGTACTTCAGCCTCGCGCGATCCTTCCGTCCAGCTTTCGCCGTCTTCGTAGCCGTGGTAGTATTCAATGCTTTTGGTCACTTCCCAGCTTTGGTTATCTTTTTCGTTAACCAGTACAATGGTTGTTTCCATCCAATTATTGTCAACATCCGATGTTACCGAAAACTCCAACGATGAAGACACATTCTTTAACTCGAACGACGGGGTGATGAATGGTTTAAACTCATTTACTTTAGTCGAGTCGCTTACAATTTGGTAAGCATTATCCATCACCTGGTAAGCCGGGTTGGTAAACGATGCGATAAACCCTATTAAAGCCGTTATAATGATTAATATAGGGGTCACTTTAGCAACCGCGAACCATCTTTGGGCATGTACTGATGGTTCGTTGGCGCCTATTCCCTCTTTAACGGGGAACAGTTCAATGTCTGTTTTAAAAGCATCGGCAATTTCGGCAGGCTGAGCGTATTGACCCAGATAAAAATCAGCCGCGGAGCTGCCTTTCTTATCCTGCTCCTTGTAAATTATATTGGGTGCCGCTACAAACTCCGAAGTTTTGGCCGTTTCCTGCAAAATATCCCAGTCAAACTCGCCTATTAAGGCGGTGGTTATAGCTGTGTATTTGTTAAAAACCTTGTATTCGTTCTCTTCATATTCCAAAAAATCCCAGTTATGGTCGCCGATTTTTTCAAGTTCAGGATAAAACTCTTTGCCGGTAACAAATGTCCAGTGTCCATCGTACTCTGCAAAATTGGCATAGCCTTTTTCATAATTGTAAAGGATGTATTCGCGCCAGGCGTAAGCGGTACCTTTCTCTTTCTTTTCGATATAGCCAATCACTTTAAAAGTATGGCCACGAAATATGCCAACGCTGCCCAATTTTAATACCGGTTCCTGTTGTATGGGGGGCGCCTGTTTTTGAATAACAGGTGTATCATTTGCTATAAACCTAATAAAGGAGTGGCAGGAATCACACACGCAGTATTCACTTCCTTCGGGGTCGTACAAGGTAATCTGATGCTTGCATTTGGGGCAGGCTACATCCTCTTGATAAGGGAACGATTTGAGATTTATTGTTGCCATTTACCTTACCAGTTCTGTTTTTTTTATTTCGGTGGCTTCAAAAAAAGCTAACACCTGACTGTAAATAGCCCTTACCTTTTCAGAATTATCTTTTTGGTAGTTTGAAAGGAAAATATCAAACGTGGCCAGGTTAAATTCCGGCCAGGTATGAATAGATAGATGAGACTCGGTTAAGCAAACCACCGCAGTAAAACCGGCTCCCTCAAAATCATGATATACTTCGCCAACTTTTTCAAGCGAATGCCCCGAAATCAGGCGGTCGAAAAACAATTTACAGGGTGCTGATGCTGACAGGCTTAAAACATTAGATACAGAAAACTCTGCTAAAATATGTAGACCGGGTTGATAAGGCATTCTTCTGTTTCTTGTCTAACCAAAAATATAAATTTATTGGATAATTAATGCCGGTAAAGATATTATCGTTTACGGCAACTGTTGGTCTTGCCCCAAATGAATACAGCAGCAGGCAAAACCACTCTTTTTTGCCTCAGGATAGTGCTGCTAAATATGGTAGTGATGCTCTCTGTAAATTTTTTGCGCGAACGGGAATAGGCCCAAATGCTTTAACGATAAGGGAGCAATAGGCATAGAATAGCCGGCCCGTACGGCCCAAAGTATTTTTGTTTACCCAATGGATGTTGGTAACTAATCTTTGGCAGTTTGTCATTTAATCCCAAATTCCGTTGGCTTCAGTCAGGATAATTGGCAAGCCATCTGTTACAACAATGGTATGCTCGTGTTGCACCGAAAACCCACCTTTGTCGCCCACAAGCGTAAATCCGTCACTTAATTCTACAGCCCAGGTTGAGGCTGTGCTGATGAATGTTTCAATTGCCACAACACTGTTTTTTCTGAACCGTCTTTCATCAAGCCTGTCTTTGCAATTCAAAATGCAATCCGGTTGTTCATGAAGGCTCCTTCCGATGCCATGGCCGCCTAAGTTTTTTATCACTTTGTAGCCAATATTCCTGGCTTCTTTTTCAATCAGCCCGCCAATTTCATTGATTTTTACACCGCCCTTAATATTATTGATTGCCTTTTTAAGGATATCGCGCGAAGTATCTACCAGGTGCTTTTTTTCATGGCGGTCCTGCCCAGCAATAAAAGAACCGCCGTTATCTGACCAATAACCGTTCAATTCGGCAGAAACATCAATGTTTATAACATCGCCATCCTGTATAATCCGGTCATTTGAAGGTATCCCGTGACATACCTCATTATTTAAGCTAATGCAGGTAAATCCCGGAAAATTGTACGTAAGATGCGGCGCAGACCGCGCACCGAAAGTGCTCAATACCTGGCCTCCATAATTATCTAATTGTTTTGTACTCATTCCTGGCCGGGTATATGTCCGCATTTCCTTTAAGGTCATAGCCACTGCTTCGCTAACGGCCTGCATTGCCTGAAGTTCTTTTTCGTTATTTATCGTCATGCCTGTTTTGCTTCAAAAATATCACCTTTGCGCTATCCCTGACAGTATAAATTAGACATCTGTTCGCTAATCAGCAAATTGGTATATTCGCATAATGCCTATCAATTTTTTCAGACATATCAACACGCCCAATGATGCGCTTATTACCAGGATAAGTCCGCCGGAAAGCTTAAGAGATTTTGTTGAAGGGTTTTATTTATATAAAACCCAGGGTTTGCATGGAAGACAACTCTTTTTCAATGACGGTTATCCCGTAATTACCCTGATGCAACACCCTGCGGGTAAGATGCTGATTAACATAAACGGCGATATTATCAACATTGGCAATGCATGGGTTTGCGGTGGCATGCTAAAAAACATCTATTGCGAATCTTCCATCAGTACTGAGGAGTTTTTTGTTATCCGCTTTAACCCCATTACTTTTTTTAAGCTGTTCAATATTCGTGAAAATGTTTTTAAGCATAAGCCGGTTTTTGATCTCGTGGAAATTGTCGCTGACGATTTTAGCGCGTTCAATAATCACTTTTACAGCAATGCCGCTATTGAGCATAAAGTTGAAGTAGTTACTAACTTTTTATCCCAAAGGATCTGCGCAATTGCATTTCCAAATCTGTTAGGAGACCTGATTCATCATATTGAACAGGGGCGGAGCCTCAGTGTCAGGGAGCTTACAAAAAAATGTGGTGTACGTATAAACTACAAGTGGTTGGAAAGAAACTTCAAAAAGCACATCGGTGTATCACCGAAAGACTATTTATTGCGTAGACGCTTTTTGAATACTTATCGTAGTTTGGATTCATTATCTTCCAACGCGCTGTTGCAAATAGCTTTGGAACATGGCTATTATGATGATAACCACCTGATCAAAGACTTCCGCAGCTTTTCAGGCCAGCCTCCCAAAGCTTTCTTTCAAAATAGCAATCGTACCTGATATATTGTTAGAATGTATTTGGGTGTAATTTTATGTGTTCAAACGTTAGGCTTCCGCAACAAAATCAGCAGCATAATGAGAAACCGCCATCGCTGTTGCCTGGCAGTTCGTCCGGATATTTGTAGGGAATATGCTGGTGTCGGCCACATACAGGTTCTCATAACCATGAACCTTAAAATCACAGCCTACCACGCCATTCTTCTTATCTTCGTTCATGACATTGCCGCCCTGGGGATGCGCCGTGCCTAAATTAAGGTCGTTGTTATTTATTACCTCTTTGTCCAGTATTTTCAGGTCTGCTTCATTCGAAAATTCGACGATCTTAAAAGTAGAAGGAAGCACTTTCACCGCGCCGCCATTAAAATAGATCATGGAGAGTTTCTTGATCCCTTCCTTCAGGTATTCCAGTTCCTGCGGGCTGAAGGTGATATCGATAATCGGATTCTTCTTTTTATCTAATGAAATTTGACCTCTTGGTTCCGTGCCAACCATTACTCCCGCATCGGCAAAATGCGTGTAATTCAGCATGCGGTTATAATGACTTAAAAAGAAGCCGCCGGTACTGATGGAAAAGACCAGGGGTGGTGCAAAATAGCTTTCAATTACGTAATTACTGCTGGCTTTGGCCACGCAGGTAAGCCCTATGCCGTCAAACCCATTGACGATCTCCTCGGTTTGGGCCGTAACAAACGCGCCGCCCAAAACATGAAACTTCTGCCCCACTAAACCGTCAAGAAATATCCCGCTTTGCAGCAGTAAGGCGCTGGAACCGATGGCGCCGGCCGAAACGACTACTTTGTCCGCCGTCAGGTGCACTTCATGGTTGTTCCTGGAGAATTTTACGCCCGTAGCCCGATTGCCTTTCAACGTGATTTTTGCATCAAGACACTGATCAAATACAACGGTCCCCTTGGCCTCGGCCCAGGGGATATAAGTAACCAGCATAGAAGTTTTCCGGTTGTAACGGCAGCCATAATTACACCAGCCGCAACCGAGGCACTCTTTGCGGTTGTTATTAAGGTAGGAGGCCTCAATGCCCATCGCCTGGCAACCCTTCATAAATACATTGGAACCTTTATTAGCGAGCAACGGCGTTATCGGTGAAACATGTAAGGCCCCCTCCAGTTCTGTATAATTTTTCAGGAGCTTTTCTTTATCCAAAAAGGCGTTTTTTCCTGCCCACTCCGGTAAGATCCTGTCCAGATCGGCCCGTAGCCAAATAGCATTATTGATCACGGTCGAGCCACCTACGACCGAACCCTGGGCAATGGTTAGGGAATGGTCTTTTGTAGTTTGCAGCCCCCCGTTTTTATAAACCCTGGAGAACATGTTAGCCTCGTTATGTTCAAAAGTTTGGGGGTCCTCCCGTCTGCCTTTTTCAACAATAGCTACCCTGATCCCTCTTCTGGCCAGTTGATAAGACATCACGCTGCCTGCAGCGCCTGAACCGATTACGATCACGTCAAATTTTGTGTTCATGGTGTTGTAAATTAAAAAGGGTCTGGATAAAAAAACGGGGCCTGGTCTTGATGTGCCCTTTCTCTTTCTTCAAAAGGGATAAAACCGGTTTGCAGCATGCCTTTATCATCGCCGTAATACCCGATGCAAAAAAGTACTTTCATCGCTTTGGCCACATTACGAAAGATGCCCTTACTGCCGATCACTTTTTCTATAAGCCGCCGCCGTTCCTCCGACCCCAGACTGCTAAAGGGAAAGGGCCGCATTTGCAGTATGGGCAAAACCCATTCTACCAGTATAATAACCGTCCTCATTTCGCGGGTAGCTGCAGGTGAAGATACATTACTGAGCATATGATCTACATTGACCGTAATTTCAATAGCGCTTAGTGCAGCCCCGCCATCCGTGTCCAGCATCGCGTCCGCTATCTGTATCATCGTTTCAAACTGCCTTTGGGAAAAAAAACGTGGTTTAAACCTGTGTTTAACCGCCAGGTTGTTTAACCCCATGATCAATATAACTAACAGCACGCCTAAAATACCCCCGGATAGCAAATAGCCTGATGCATAAAGGGTACCGTATACCAGGCTAAATAATCCGGTCAAGAGTAAAAAAACAGTAGCGGGTTCTAATAACGCCCTGTTTTGCCTTGTCCCGGCACCTGCAATACCGGTTAGCATTGCACTGAAAAACAGGCCGCCCAGCAAAATGATGCCAGGTGAAGGATGAGCCGGGAATAGATATTTAAAGAAACAGCAGCCAAGGATAAAGGATATAAAATTGACTACCGAGGCCAGGTTAAGCGTGAATGAAAGAAAGTTTTCATAAATGTTACGGCCGTATTTTCTCATTGGATATTCCATACTATAGTTGCTTAGTGAGTATTGGAGTGGACTTGATTAATTTTGAAATAAAGTGATGGAGGGCAGGCATTACTTCTAACACGCCCCAAAGGCCGACCGTCAGGGAACGGATATTTTGCCAATCCTCCCAGGGCGTCATATTGCCTTTCCTGGTGATTTGAACGGTTCCCCAGCGCAACAGCGCTTCCTGTAAAAGAAAGTTCAATGCCGGGTTTAGGCCCATTTTCTCGCCTTGCACCCAATCCAACGCCAGGATATTGGGCGAAGCAAGCACCGCGTTGGTAGTATTGACTTTAGGCTTCCTGATACTGCTACTGAAACCGCAGCCACTGTCCCAGGCATCCAAAAAGCCGAAGTGTACCGGGAAATGCGTTGCCACCAGTACGCAGGCTTCATAAAACCTTATATTTTTTGTTTCATAATAGCTAATCCGGTTAAACCGGGGCAGGCAGCCATAAATGTTTTTTAAGCAGCCCGTATAAAAGCACTGGCAGTCGGTCTTGTTCTTGCCGAAGGATATCCGGTAGTCGGCCGTTAACCAGGCACGGGCGATGGTATGCATGCCCAGTACACTTCCATAATCGTAGGCAACCTGGTCGTCAGCCAGGTCAATCAGGTTATAATTTGTTGCCTGGTAACCAATAGAGCCGGCAACGTTGTGAACGGTCCTGTTTGGGTACCAGCAGTTAAGTAAGTTTTCTGAATCGGCGACCGCAATATTTGAATACCCATGGCTCCGGATTACCCCTGCCAGATGCTCAACGAGTTCCGGATCTGTAAAGGCCGCGGCATCGGTCTTAGATGGCGCCTCCATGATGTTGGCCTTAATAACGACCAGAAAATCCTCTTCCTTTTTCCCGGAAAGCAGGAATTGTTTTTCCAGGCGGGGAATGAAACCGGAAGCCGCGATCGCGTCATCAAGCACGGCTATTTTCTCTGTCCCGGTCTTCACATAGACCGTTGAGTTTTCCTGGTATGGTAAAGGTAATTGAGGGTTCATAAAGGCTATTTAAAATTGCACCTGTCTGTAAACGTATTATTGAATATGCCGGTCTTATTCATTTCGCGGAAGACGACCAGCCACTTGGCAAGGCAGGGGTAAAGGTCCGTGATCGTATCGTTCCCTAAATTGTGGTATTGCCCCCAATGCGGCCTGATCTTCCCGAGTTTTAAAAGTTCATGTTCTATCTTATCAAGTATCTGAAACCTTCCTTTGGTGCCTACCAGCAACGGAACCTCGATCAGGCATTTATCCTCGCCATTCATCATGGATAAGTGCGCGTTGCAACTTTTAACAAAACGCATCGATACCGGCGCGGTATGGTACAGTTCTCCTATATGCATGTTCTTTTTTGCCAGTTCAAGGATCTTATCTATCGCCTGGATATAAAGGTCGTTCGCCAGGGATACCGCATACTCCCCGGAGTATCCTTTGACGTAGTTGGCATTCCCTAAATTCATAACTTCATAGCTTTTATCTATGTAGCCATCATAATCCAGCACACCGTGCATGCTGGCCGAAATCAGCTGGGGGCTTTTACTGTAAAACAATTTAAAGATCAGCGCCGGCAGCTTCCTGAACCTCAAAACAACATGTTCTATGAACCATCGGCGGGACCTGCTTCCCTTGGGAAGACGGGCGACATTACCGTCGTAAATATTTCGTTTGGTGACGAGACAGCTATGCTTTCCATCAATTTCGTAGGGGTTTACCCAGATCTCCAGGTGCCTGTTAGCCTTCAGCAGACTGGCGATCTTGCCCGGGACTTTCAAGTCTTCCCAAAAGGTTTCGCCCTTGTTACCGAACCTTTCCTCTTTTAAAAAATAGCTGTCCACAACTTTTAGTATCAAAGAGTAGATAATACCCATACATCCCATACTGACCAATACAGCATTAAAATACTCATCATCCTGGATAAGCTTGTTTTCGGGATAGGACGCTTTATATTTCCCGGGGTCGGTGATGCCTGCCGAAGGTTCTATCCGATAGACCATACCCGTTTCGCCAACGATAACTATGGCGGCAACGCTGTCGGGCAGCGGGCCTAAGCTAACGCCGGTGCCGTGTGTGGAGGTAGATATGACGCCGGCTATCGTTTGCCCATCATAGGCCCCCATATTTGCGAGGGCAAGCTTATTTTCGTCAAGATAGGTATTCAGGTCCCTGATCTTTATGCCATTCTCCACATGTACTAAATGGCGGGATGCATAGCCCCTGGTTATCAGGACGCTTTCGTCATATAGCAAATCCTTATCCAGGGGTATCACCTTATTCATGCCGTGGCAATTGATCAAAAAATCGGAGGTCTGCACGATATCAGAAAAAGAATGCCCGGAGCCCACCGCCTTTACTTTGCAATGATTAAGCTGGGCCCTTTGAATGATATCGATAACATCATCCAGTGTTTGTGGTTTTTCATATAAAAGAGGCTCAATGATCTGGTTGCAAACGCAATTTTGCCATTTATCCCTTTTGCCTCCGGTTGTTCTTTCGGAAGCCGATCTAAGCGGAACTGACTCTTTTTTCATTTTTGTGCTTGTTGTTAATACTTATTCAATAGGTTTCCAGGATCCGGTGGTCAATAGTTCATTAGTGCTTAATACACTCCGCAAGGCCGGTTCTACGCCTGCGGTCACTGCACTTTGCTTGATACGCGCGGTAAGCAGGTCATAGACGTGCTGGTCCGGTATGGCATTGACGTGTGAAGCCAGTAACGCCGTAAGCTTAAGGTATTTTTGACGGTTACGCCACACCAGGGTGATAATCACCGCTGCCACAGCAGCCAGGCCGACCAAAAACCAGGTGGCATATTTCTGAATGACCGAAAGATTGGTATCAATACCTTTCTTTAAGTCGTTATTAAGAAAGCGCGAAAGTTTATTCAGGGTAGAGTCGGTGATGCCTGACTGGAACCGGGTGGTTAGATGTTGCATGGCGGTATCTACGATATTGCCAATTTGTTGTTTGGTTCCGTCACCAAGCAACTTGTTTTTTAAGTTAACCAGCTTGCCGCTGTTCTCGTCATTTAAAACAGCCTGTATCAAGGCCTGCAAATCTGCCTTGGTCTTTGCGCCGACGGCGGCTTCCCTTAAATTATCAATGTTTTGCCGGGTCTGCTTTCCTGTAGCATTTTCTACCAATTGCTGTACAAATGTCAATAACCTCCGTGATAGCAAGGAATCTAATACGATCTTCAGGTTTTTATTGGCGCTACTCCCTGCTATTGTGATAGCCGAATCAATTGTCTTGTACAACTCTGCCCGTAGCGCGGATTCTGCCAATCCTTCATCTAATCCCGCAACCAGGTTTTTCCCTATGGGTTTTACCTTGCTGTTTAACCCCTCTCCAAGGTCGCTCCCTATCTTTTTAAAGGCATTGCAATTACATAGTAACAGGATACAGAATCCCGCTAAGTACCATATTTTCTTTATCATGATCGGTCATTGTCAACGAGTGGTAAAGTATCTGTTCGCAGGGCATCGTCGTTCCAGCGTTGTAAAGGATAGATGATCAATTCCCCGGCAGGAGCGTGCTCAACCTGTAAAAAGGTGTAGGTTTTGTCAATTCGTATATCGGCCGAGGATGCCTCGAAGACAGGCATCCAGGTGCCTGTATTAAAATACCATCGTCCCTGTAGGTTCTTCTGTTCAGGATTATGCGTGTGTCCGAATGTTACGATTTGGAGCGATGGGTTTTTATGTAAGATAGCTTCGGCGAACGAGACAAAGCTGGAGGGGCCGCTTAGTTTGACCAGGGTCATGAGGCGGCCAAACAAATACGATAGTAAAAGAAACCCCAGGTTTTTACCGGTGTTTAGTATTTGCTGTAAAAGCCAGGAAGTGTCGCTGGGGTGCTGGTCGCGCGGCAGGCTTTTGTAAATGGCAAACCCCGTAATGGCCAGCGGTAAAATAATGATGAGCAAAAAGGTAATGGCATATTTAAATATCTCCCACCACATTTTTTTGGGAACAAGCAAAACGGTAAAAGGCACATAATAAAAAACCATTTTCAGGGCGAGCGGGAAACGCTCCCGGAACAGCACAAGCAAAATGTTTTGGCGCGGCCTTACATTATCTATGAAGGGGTAAAGCAGCTCTATTTTGTTAATAAGGTACCGGTTAAAAAACGAGCCGAACGGGAGGTTCAGTTCTTGCTTGTTGGCACTCAGTATATTGCCTTGTACTGCGGTCGTCCTTTCATAGCAATGTCCGTGTTCAATGTAGATCTTTTTATCGATGATCATAGCATGATCGGCAAAGATGGTAAGGTCATTAACCAAAGGCAGCACATCGTCTACAGGTAAATGCTGCGTTTGCGACAGCCGCCTGGCCAGGGCATACCGCAGG
This sequence comes from Mucilaginibacter sp. GW821-FHT07H05, assembly GCF_059418485.1. Taxonomy (NCBI): domain Bacteria; kingdom Pseudomonadati; phylum Bacteroidota; class Sphingobacteriia; order Sphingobacteriales; family Sphingobacteriaceae; genus Mucilaginibacter; species Mucilaginibacter sp. GW821-FHT07H05. Next base: position 351,473 of record NZ_JBWKPY010000002.1, on the reverse strand, counting down.
TAATTTTGAACCGGCTTCCAATACCATTCCAGGTCGTGGTTGCCCTTGGTAATTATTAACCGATGCCCATGATATACCCATAAAGCCAGCCGCTCGAACAATGCCTGGTGGCCCGAAATACACACATGCAACTTCCATACAGACTTGTAGTCATTGGTTCGCAGCCCGAATGTCTTTTCCTTTTTAATAATCGACCCGCGAAGTTCCTTCTGCTTTTTTGGTATCCCGACAATGCTGAGCATTTCTTCCCAGTCAGCAAAATCATTGTCAGTTGTGGGATAGTCACATATTCTTAAGAAATCTATAAAATCGCCGTTGATGACCAGCAATGCTTTGGGAGCCGTTGCTTTTTCTTCCAGGTGGTCGATGAACCGGACGAACGACTGATCGGCAAAGAAATTCTCGGTCCCTTCATAATTGTTATTTGAATTAATGCCCGCCGCCAGGTGCAGGTCACTGATCACAAAGATACCCCTGCCGTCCGAATCGATCTCGATCAACGGCTTTTCGTAAGCTTCCTCTGGAAATACGAGTTTACGGACAACGGGTTCCTGCATAATGGGTTGTGAATTGAAGGTTTAGCGTTACTCTTTCCTATCGATATTAAATAAATAGGAATATCATTACCGATAGCTTGGTTAGCTATTGGTAATCAGCAAGATAAAATATTATTTTTATATTTACAATAGTTTAAAATATATTTTTTATAGCATCCCGGAGATTGAAGTATTAGCAGAGCGGGTTTGTGAATAGTAATATAGCCACTACATTAATAGCAGCAGTCAACATTACGGTTTCGGTATGGCGCTTGGACAATACTTTGGCAGTTACTTTTACAGTCTCGATAAACAGGAATACAATAAGTAAAGTTGAATACAGCGATTCGCAGCAGCTGAAAATTAAATAGGCCCTCATGTATCTTTCTACAAAAGTGCACCCGTCCAGGCTGGTACCACACTTACTTTCGCACAGTTATTCCATGTGTTCAATGTCTTCGGGTGGTTCCAGCTTTTTGAATAATGAAATTACCAGGAACAAATGGGTCTGGATCGCCATTTTGATCTGCAGCGGCCTTATCCTGATGGTTTTTGCCGTACCCGGATTGCGTTTAGTTTTAGGGCTAACGGTACTTTCCATTAAATTGTGGGCAGCGGCCATAACCATCAGCCTGCTGCCACTGGCTATTTTTCAGCTTGATAAAAGCATCCGAAAAAAACAACCCACTAAAGTATTAAACCTTGATCTGGCTTTTTTACAGGCCGCTCATCGCCCAGCAGTACACCCCATTGCTTATAGTTTTCGGTACGGTCAAATACGATCTTTAAAATGGACAGCACCGGCATCGCCAGGAACATGCCCGATAAACCCGCCATGACGCCGCCGACTATAATGCCAACAATGGAAACCAGCGGGTTGATCTTAACCTGCGAACCCACAATACGCGGCATGAGGATATTATTATCCAGAAATTGCACTGCAGTGATCGCGCCTAATACGATCAGCACATCGGCCAGGCTTTCTGATGAGGCCAGGGTAAGCAATACGCCCAAAATATTACCAACTAATGCCCCCAGGTAAGGGATCAGGTTCAGAAAAGCAAAAATGATCCCAATCAATAACGCATTCTGGATGCCGAAAAGCCACAATGCCCCGCCTAAAAGGATAATGATGTAGGTGATCTGTATCAGCAGCCCGACAAGGTAGTTTTTAACCATTTTTTCGGTCTGCCGAACAATGTCCTCCACGTTCTGGTACTCGTCTTTTTTAAACCACATCAGCAGGAACTTTAAAAAAAGGTTCCGGTACAAGATGATCAGGTAGATATAGATCGGTAATAAACCGATAAAGATGACTATGCCCGACAAAGAACCCGCAGCACCGCTCAAAACACCGCCCAGGGAGCTGAATAATTTTTTGCTCTGCACATTAATGAATTTCAACTGCTCTGCCGGGGAGTATCCGAATGACTGGCTGATCCAAATACTCAGATTATCCAAATGTTTGGTTACTGTGCGTTGGATCTGCGGAAAATCATCCAGCAAGGCACCCATCTGGCTGGAGAACAGCCAAATGATCAGCGCTACAACAATAGTTAATAATAATATAGGTAGGAAAACAGCAATAGATTCAGGCACTTTTAGTTTTTTAAAAAAACGAAATACCGGTAAAAGCACCAGGCTGAAGAAAAATGCCATTAATAAGGGCATAATGATCGAATGTCCGGCCACCACTATAGCTCCTAAAACAAACAGGCCAATGAGCTCTATGGCCCGTTTTACGGTCAGCGGCATTTCTTTTATCATGGAGTTATTTTTTTACAGCGCGCGCTCTTTATTAACCAATATAAGCGTTTTTACATCAAATCCTATCGGGGATAATAAGGACTGGGGAGCGGTCGCCTCTAACAAGTCTGTGATAAAAAGGCCTTATCATCCAAGCGTTAAAATATATCCGCATATTCTTTAATGATATCAAAAATAGCCAATTAATAATACTAATTTAAGTAAGTGCTATCAGGCGCATTAATGATCCCCGTCATTTATTCCCCGATGATAAATGGCCAGATTTATAATCTAAAAAATCGGACATGAAGCTTACTGCTGTTTCAGAAAACACGAAACACTCCGCTGAAACTGCCGCTAAAGCTGATTCATCCGAAATGAAATTATTACCCAGGACCTGTAAAGGCTGCACCCATATTAATAGATAATAATAAATGGCAGTAAATAGTTTTGACATACGGGGATTAAGCAGCGATGAAGTAATTGCGGCCAGATCAAAACATGGAGCAAACAGCCTGTCGTTCAACAGAGAAAACGGCTTTGTTGATGCCCTGAAAGGATTGGCAAAAGAGCCAATGGTGATTTTACTGTTGGTTACCTCGTGTATCTACTTTATCAGCGGTAAGCCCGGTGATGGTATTTTTCTGGCCTCCGCCATTGTGCTGGTAGCAGGCATATCTTTATATCAGGACTCCCGAAGCCGGAACGCGCTCGAAAAACTCAAAGATTTTTCGCAACCCAAATGCAAGGTGATCAGGAACGGCGGGGTTTTGGAAATAAAAAGTAACGAGCTTGTAGTTGGCGACAGCCTGATGGTAGAGGAAGGGACTTCTATAACAGCTGACGGTATGATTGTACATTCCAACGATTTTTCGGTCAATGAAAGCATCCTCACCGGCGAATCCTTAGCCGTTTATAAGGACCCTACTTCAGCCGACAATTTAATTTTTCATGGAACCACCGTAGCCAGCGGCCTGGCCATAGCCACCATAATCGCCATAGGGAACCAAACCCGTTTGGGTAAGATAGGCAAAAGCCTGGAGGCAATTGACGAAGAAAAAACACCACTGGAATTACAGATCAATAATTTTGTAAAAAAAATGGTAATTGCCGGGCTGATTGTGTTTGTGGGCGTGTGGGGCATTAACTATTTCCGGTCGGCCGATGTTTTGGATAGCCTCATCAAAGCGCTGACACTGGCCATGAGTATCCTGCCCGAAGAGATCCCGGTTGCATTCACCACTTTCATGGCCCTGGGGGCCTGGCGGATGATGAAAATGGGTATCGTTGTTAAACAAATGAAAACGGTGGAAACCCTGGGCAGCGCTTCAGTAATATGTACCGATAAGACCGGTACCCTGACGGAGAATAAGATGAGCCTGGCGAAAGTGTATACCCTGCAGGAGAATCGAATTGCAGATGTTACTGAAAAAACTTCAAACAGGCCCGGACAGGAACTGGTAAGACTGGCTATGTGGGCCAGCGAACCGATACCCTTCGACCCCATGGAGATTGCCCTGCATGATGCCTATGCAAAAGCAGGACTTCCTGATGAACGCCCCGATTACAAAATGATCCATGAATATCCCCTGAACGGAAAACCGCCCATGATGACCCATCTGTTTGAAAATTCAAGCGGGCAACGCATCATCGCGGCTAAAGGGGCACCGGAAGCCCTGATCCGTATCAGTAATTTAACCGAGCTGGAAAAAAGGCAGGTAGCATCGGCAATTGAAGTAATGGCTGCTGAGGGATACCGGGTATTGGCTGTAGGGGAAGCAAATTTTACAGGGAACGATTTCCCCGCAACACAGCAGGAATTCCAGTTGGTATTTAAAGGGCTGATTGCCTTTTATGACCCGCCTAAGAAAAACATTAACGCCGTGCTGCAGGGCTTTTACAAGGCTGGTATTAAGGTTAAAATCATTACGGGCGATAACGCGGAAACCACCGGCGCTATTGCCCGGCAAATTGATTTTAATGGGTTTGACAAATGTATAAGCGGCGATGCGCTAATGCAGTTATCCGATACCGAACTCCGGGCCAAGGTAGCAACTGTAAACATTTTTACCCGAATGTTCCCGGATGCCAAATTAAAAATCATTAATGCGCTAAAGGCAAACCGTGAGATAGTAGCGATGACCGGTGATGGGGTAAACGACGGGCCTGCTTTAAAAGCCGCACACATTGGCATAGCCATGGGTAAAAAGGGAACCGAAATTGCTAAGCAGGCTGCATCACTGATATTGCTGGAGGATGATCTTTCTAAAATGGTGGAGGCCGTAGCGATGGGCAGACGTATCTATACCAACTTAAAAAAAGCCATCCAATACATTATTTCCATCCATATCCCTATTATATTAACTGTGTTTACCCCGCTGGCCTTAGGCTGGGCCTACCCTAATATTTTTTCACCGGTACATATTATTTTCCTGGAACTGATCATGGGGCCAACCTGCTCCATCATTTACGAGAACGAGCCCATAGAAAAGAACACGATGCTACAAAAACCACGGCCGTTCAGCACAACTTTCTTTAACTGGAAAGAGCTAACAACAAGTATCATCCAGGGGCTGGCAATCACCGCGGGTACGTTGGCTACTTACCGGTATGCCCTAAGTAAAGGAGCTGACGAACCGCTTACCCGTACCATGGTGTTCACCTGCCTTATCGCAGCCAATGTTTTGCTCACCCTGGTTAACCGTTCGTTTTACTATTCGCTGTTAACCACCATCAGGTATAAAAACAACCTGGTATTGCTCATCATCGGTATCACCCTGCTCATTTCAGCTGCACTGATCTATCTTAGGCCCTTAGCCAACTTCTTTGGTTTTGCGCCATTAAGTGCCTTTGAACTGGCGGTGAGTACGGCCATTGGCTCGGCCTCGGTGATCTGGTTTGAGCTGCTGAAATGGCGGAAGCGTAAGAGGGCTGGTATTCCTTAAATCATGCCACTCCGCTGAATATCATTATTCCGCTCCATAGAAACAGGTTATAATCGCCTGTTTGTGGCGCTTTTATCGCAGGTGTAGAATTATAATAACCTTTTGAATTTAAGCAAGCACTTCTCTGGTCAAAATCTGCGCCCGAGGATTATTTTGACAATAACTTTGTCTGTACTGTTGGTAAACCCGTAACCCACGCCGGCGTTAAACTCCCAGTTGGGATTGAAATTAAGATCCGTAGCTGCGAATATTTGATGTTCCTGCTGCTGATAAGCGTAATAGTGAAAAAAAGGGCCGGTACTGCCATAATATTCCAGCCCGAGCGCTACTAAATTGCTGACATTATAGCTGCCTTTTAAATTAGGAGAAAAGATGAGGCCCTGGTTGACATCGGGCCCGGCGAAACTCTTTTCAACCGTGGGGTTAAAGGATACGTACCATTTGTCCCATTTTTTATCTACAATAGGCCTGATTTCCAGGGAACAGGTGTTGGCGTCAAAAGCCGCTTTCTGGAAACCGAACTCGGTGGAGATACTCACACCAACCGGCCACTGCCAGCTATCAGGCGCTGCCACCCGCGGACGGATATGTGACCCTACATAAGCTGTCCGGCCATCGTTGCCTATCGAATTAAAAAAATAAAAACCAGTCTCGAACCAGGGGGTCCAGCCATGGGTAATCTCGATGGTTTCATGCGCCACATGATGGGTAGGAAGCTCCGTGCCTGATGCTGTTTTGCTGCCGTTAAAGGTATAATTGCTGTGAAGCTCGACCATTGTACGGCCCTTTGCCATGGTACTTGAACCGTAGACTTGTATCTCGTAATTGGACTGGGCTTTGAGTTTAAGGCTAAATAAGGCTATGGCCAGCAGCAGTACGGCGCTTTTTTTCATAGAAATAACAGGATCTTCAATCAGTTTAAGGGAAAGAGTTGCTCCTGCTAAACTAAAACCGGATTCTGAGGATAATCTGAAGTTGAATAAGGCTTTGTACTAACTGGTTTTAGGGAATGTAATGCTGAAAATATGGCAATTATCCGCAAAGTGATAATTGATGTGGAAGCCGTATTGCCGGCAAATATTTTTGACCAGTGTAAGGCCCAAACCCGTACCCTGGGAATCTTTGCCCTTTTGGAAACGTTCGAATATTTGTTCGCCGGTAAGTTTGAGGGGACTACCGCTATTTTTGAAAACCAGCTGGTCTGCGCTAAGATCGATCTCAATTTTGCCAAATTGCAGGTTATGGCGAATGGCGTTGCTGAACAAATTATTCAATAAAATATCGACCAGGTATTTGCTGGCTACAATTTCTTTATCATCCAGCCGGTTGATGACGACCAGATTTTTTGACTGCGCCAGTTCCTGGAACTGCACGATCTTTTCCAGGATGATTTCTTTTAAATTGACCGGTTCATCATCCCTGATCAGTTCATTATCCAATTTGATCAGCAGCAGCAAGATTTGATTAAGGCGGGTTGATTTGCTGATAGAAGCATAAATATCGGTGATCTGCGCCAACTGATCCGGCCTGAGGCTTTCATCCTGTATCAGCGTGTCTAATTTGGTAGTGACCACGGCCAACGGTGTCATGAGCTCGTGCGAGGCATTTTCGGTAAAGATCTTCAGGTCCTGGTACTCGGCTTTTACGCGGGTAGACATTTCATAAATGGCAGCATTTAGCTCAGTAAACTCATCCACTTTGCTGCTTTTAGCCGAAAATTGTACGTTGCCAGCCACATTAAACGACTTTATTTCCCTGAGCGTGGTGTGGAATGGTTTCCAAAGGCCGTTCAACACGTATTTGTTAGTGATAAAAAGCACAAGTAATAAGCCAGCGATCAAAGCAAGCGTAATTAGACTGACGATCTCTAAAAGCGACCGCGTGCTTTCCCGTGATACGGTAATCACTACTTTGTAGCGTTTGCTGCCAGTTTTAACCAAGTCTTCTACCGCACGGCCCGCCTCGGTTTTGTTTTCCCTGAAATTATGGTAAACCGTATCGAAATAACGTCTTTTGATAGCAAGTTGATCGGTTTTGATAAAAATGGCATGGTCCTGATCCAGGTCATACTGTTGCGGCTCGGTGCTGGTTGTTTTAATATACTCTTCGGCCTCATTCAGGGCCTGTGCCAGGTTCCGGTCAAGTTGCGTATCGGCAATATAGTTGATAGCGAAAAAATAGATAATGGCCCCGGTAAACAACACGGCCAGGCTGATAAAAAGGCTGGCTTTGGTATAATGTGCCGAAAGTTTCATTGTGCTGTAAATTTATAACCGATACCGTAAACTGATTTCAGGTAATCATTGCAGCCGGCATCCAGCATTTTTTTGCGCAGATTTTTGATATGCGTATAAATAAAGTCAAAATTATCATGCATATCCATTTCATCGCCCCATAAGTGTTCGGCTATAGCGGTTTTTGATATAACCTTTCCTTTATTAGCTAAAAAGTAAAGCAACATATCATATTCCTTTTTAGTGAGTATAATGGGCGAATTGTTAATCTCAACGGTTCTGCCTAATACATCAATAACTATTTCGTTAAACACCAACCGGCTATTAGTATTTAGGGCCTTGCGCCTAAACACGGCCATTAACCGGGCTTTCAGTTCGGCCAGGTGAAAAGGCTTGGTCAGGTAATCATCAGCACCGATGTTTAATCCTTTTAATTTATCATCCAAGGAGTTACGGGCGGATATGATCAAAACAGCTTCGGTTTTATTCTGAGCTTTTAAATAATCTAAAACGGCAAAACCTTCGCCATCGGGCAAGCCAATATCCAGCAACAGGCAGTCATACTGATAGGCGGCCAGTTTGGCAATGGCCGTGTTTAAACCCTCGCAGCTTTCACAAATATTGCCCTCTACATTTAAATAGGTAGTGATATTCTCGCGGAGCCCTTGCTCGTCTTCTATAACCAGGATCTTCACTATGATGACGGTTTGATCAATGATACACTCCAAATTTGAAGCAATACTGAAGTTATGTTATTAACTTCAGATTTACTCCAAAACTCCATTATTAAATTACCAATATTTCCGATAATAGCTTATTATAATAAACGTATCAAACTGGTTCCATGATGTTCATGGTGCATAGCTACTATTTAAACTTCATTGCTAAGGTTATGATATTGGAGTTTAATCCGGTCGATCGCATATAGTGCCCTGCCCTGATCTCCAGCGAGTTGAGGTGCTGCCAGCCAAATACCCCATTTGGCGGCGAAAGCCTGATGTTGGCACCGGCAAAGTTGCTGGTCAGGGTAGACAGGTCGTAGTCGCTGGTATAAAAAGTATCAGTTGGCTTATGTAATCCGTAAGGTGCAAAATACCAGGTGCCTGCCTGGTTATTGTAGCGATAATATGGACTGACAGATACAAATGATGTTAGTTTAATGGGAACTTCGAGTTCTGCAGTATGCGCCCTGATGCCCCAGCTATCCATATAATAACGGTAAAAAGTACGGATGATAAAATGGTCATCCAAAAAGTAATTGAAACGGATACCTATCGGTAGTTTATAACGTCCATCCGGTAAGTTCTCTACCCGTTCAGACCCGTCGGTAAAATAATCGCGCTGGTATTTGGTGGCCAGTAAGCCGCGCTGATATGATGGTTCAACAATTAGCAAAGCCTGTAGCCGCGTAGTCAATACCTGCGATAAGGAGAATGACGTACTGAACGAATTACGCGGGCGGGAGTCCACCGGTCGCCGGTCTTCGTGTTCTGAACCTGAGCCATAACCCGGCGGTCGCAGTTCAACCGGTAATATCACTTTCCAGGTATCCATAAATACCTGCGCCTTAAAATCAAACTGTGTATTCTTGTTTTTGGATAAGCGCGTTAAATTTAAGCCCGCGCCGAAAGACTGGTAATCAAACTCATGTGAATAAGAACCCGTTAAGCCGAACGCATTGCCCGTTTTATCATTAGATACCGTCCAGTTTAAAGATGGATAAATACGGTTATCACTCATGGAGGCCGATGAAATACTGTTGGGATCAATTTTATCAGATGAAGCTGACGAATAATGATCAATGCCTAACTCAAACAAAAAAGTATGTTTTTTGCCGTTAGCGCTGTATTTGGACATTTGCAGATCGAAGGTATTGGCAAAATCGGTCAGCTTTTCCGTACCTATACCACCAGTCACGGCCGAGTTATTGCCATCCTGATGATAGTAGGCCGAAATGATATTGATCTCGTCTATCTTTAATTTACGCGCCTCGTAGTTGCTGGTGTCTTTAACAGGCTGCGGCTTGATTTGCGCATGCGAGGCCACTATCCCCAGGTAAAGGGCGGCTACGCACAAATATATTTTCCTCATGACGGTGCTTTCTTTTAATTAATTACAACCACAGCCACCGCCGCTTTTGCCGCCATTAGCACCCGAACCGGCCTCGCGGTACAATTGGAAACTTTGTTCAAACTTTTGCGATTTACGTGCCGACAGCTCCATCTCCGAATCATTCAACCGGTTTTTCTGATAAGCCTTAACCGACGTGCAAGAAGTGAAGCCAGACACAATGGCTATACCAAGCAGCATTACTTTTATTAAAGGGTATTTTTTCATATCACAGGGTTTTAATATTGATATTTTTTGAAGTATAGACCTGGTTATTATCGTCGATAATTACACAGGCAATGTACTGTAGCTGGTTAATCATATCCAACCCGACACGTATGCCCATAACGGTTACCGGCGTGGCCATGGCATCAGCAAATTCAGCGCTGGGGCAAATAATGCTCACACTTTTGATACCGCTAACCGGCAACCCGGTTTTTGGATCGATGGTGTGCGAGTATTTCCTGCCGTTGATGACCGCATATTTAGCGTAATTGCCCGAGGTGGCTATAGCCATATTGCTAATGTTTAATGTAGAGAATGGTGTATCAGTTTGGTCGGGATCGGCAATGGCGATGGTCCAGGGCTTGCCGCCTGGCTGCGTCCCCCAGGTAACCAGGTCACCTGCCGCATTAACGATACCGCTTGTGACACCGGCGTTTTGTAATATCAGCTTAGCACAATCGGCCGCATAACCTTTGCCAATACCGCCGAAGCCGATACGCATGCCTTTTTCCTTGAGGAATACGGTGCTGTTTTGATGGTCCAGCAGCACGTTCTTGTAATTGATCAGGCTCACCGATCTCCGTGCTGTTTCTGCATCTGGCAAGGCCTTCATATTAACATCAAAATTCCACAGGCTTTTATCAATGGAACCATAGGTGATATCAAAAGCGCCCTGGGTGAGTTCAGAAATTTTGAGCGAGCGTTCGATCAGCCCGAACACCTCCGCATCAACCTTCACCGGGGCAGTACCAGCCTGTGCATTGATCTTATTGGTTTGGCTATCATCGTTAAAAGTAGTCAACAGCTTTTCGATCCGGCCGATTTCAGCTACGGCCATGTCTATCCGTTTATTTGCCCAGTTTGCATCCTCACTAACCACGCTGATTTCGAACCGGTTACCCATAAGCTTAAGCACCCGTTTATGAACTGACAGTTGTGCCGTTATTTCAGTTCCTGGCATCTGTGCAGGTTTTAATTTGATTAACGAACTGCCCGGCCGTTTCATCCGGATAGCCATCCCATGCTTTTAATACTTTGCCACGCTCATCAACCAGCAATGTGTAGGGAAACTTACCGTCCGGGTTATAGGTATCAGCCAGCGCTTCATTCAGCTTAATCTGCTCCTTACTGAGCTGATTTTTTTTTTGACGTGGAAAGTCGGCGCGTACTAATATCAAGTGCTGTGCCGCATAATCGGTAAATGTGGCCGATTCCAGTATCTCTTTTCTTAAACGGATACAAGGCCCGCACCAGTCCGATCCGGAAAAGTTGACCAGGATCAGTTTGTGCGATTTGGCTGCTTCTTCTGTCGCGGTTTTGAAATTGCCCAGCCAGGTTACACTGGCGAAAAAACTTATTAATATAATGACCAGGGGCTTCATGTATCTTTATTTTAATGTATGTTTAACGATATGCTGGCAAAAACAGTTTAATACATGATAAGGATTTTTCCCGTGCGATTGATCGGGGCAAGGAACGCGGCATTAACCTATTGCAAAAGGGACTTTCCTGCCGTTCTTAAAACAATAGTAGCACATGATTCTGTAGTTGGGATGAAATTTGCTTGTATTAACATATTTTAACAGCTCATTCTGCTTATCTAATAATTCCCTAGATTTACCGTTATTTTGAACGGATATGTTAATGAATCGCCATTTCGGTCTTCTAATTAAAGTCTACACCATATCTGACCGAAACCCAGGCATAAGGATATTTATTGGTCACCTCTTTAAAATCCCTATACATGCCATGCCAAAAAAGGCAACAAATTCTGATTTTGAGAGACTCAGACAGAATGTTGAAATCATCTCATAAACTTTGAACACTACCTTAATTTATCTCCCTCAACAAGCAATAATTTTGAGCTGTTTTAATACCCTGATTCATCTAATTAATTATTTGATTATCAAATCAATGATTGCCAGGTGACTAATTAGGTATTTAGAAGTAATCACCGAATAGGTGATTCGATGAGTCATAAATACTGAGACGTTTTGCGCAATTTTGGGGCAAAAAAAACGCTCAGACCTGAAATCTAAGCGTTTTTACGAAGCTTTGGGGGCTTCTTAGCGGAATGGACGGGACTCGAACCCGCGACCCCATGCGTGACAGGCATGTATTCTAACCAGCTGAACTACCACTCCTCCCGTTTGGGATTGCAAATATACGCACCAAAATCTATTACACAAGGTTTTTTTTGAAAAACAGCTTTATCGGCTATAAAAAACTGGAACAGTGGGTGTTAATTTTAAAAAAAATGCCCGCTGTTTAGGCAGGCATCGATTTTATATCGTTTAGTAGCATTGTTATATTACGCTGCTGTACCTTCTTTTAACCTTTCGGCGTTTTCGGCGAATTGTAACGACTCCATGATCTCCTGCAGGTCGCCGTTCATTACATTGGGTAGATTGTATATGGTTAGGCCAATACGATGCTCGGTAACACGTCCCTGCGGGTAGTTATAGGTACGTACCTTGGCCGACCTGTCGCCGGTTGATACCATGGTCTTGCGTTTTTTGGATACTTCTTCCAGGTGTTTTTGCAGCTCCATTTCGTACACGCGCGAGCGTAATACCTGTAAAGCCTTATCGTAGTTTTTCAATTGCGATTTCTGGTCCTGGCACTGGGCAACCACGCCTGTAGGGATGTGCGTTAAACGCACCGCCGAATAGGTGGTATTTACCGACTGACCGCCCGGGCCCGAAGCGCAGAACAGATCTTTACGGATATCGCTTACCTGCAGATCTATGTCAAACTCATCCACTTCGGGCAATACTACTACGGTTGCAGCCGATGTATGCACGCGGCCCTGGGTTTCGGTATCAGGTACACGTTGTACGCGGTGTACGCCCGACTCGTATTTCATGGTGCCGTAAGCATCCTCGGCCAGGATATTGAATACAATTTCCTTATAGCCGCCGCTGGTACCTTCGGTATAATCCACCAGTTCGGTTTTCCAGCCGCGTTTTTCGCAATAGCGCATATACATGCGGTAAAGGTCGCCGGCAAAAAGGGCGGCTTCATCACCACCCGTACCACCGCGGATCTCCACAATGGCGTTCTTGCTATCTTCAGGGTCCTTAGGGATCAGCATCAGGCGAATCTCCTCTTCCTTCTCATCGCGCTGCACCAGCAATTCATCCAGCTCACTTTTAGCCATTTCGCGGAATTCCTCGTCCTTTTCGGTAGCTAAAATCTCTTTATTGGTATCAATATTACTCATGATATTACTGTAGATATGATATTCCTCTACAATTTTACCAAGCTCTTTATATTCGCGGTTCAGTTGGGCAAAGCGCTTCATGTCCGACATGGCATCCGGACTGCTTAATTCACCTTCAACTGTTTTCCACCGATCAAATATGAGTTCTAATTTCTCTAACATAATATATTATTCAATGCAATAGCTTTATAAAGCCTGCAAAAAGTGTACAAAGGTAAGCAAATTAATAAATAGATTATTTAGCAGAAGGTTTGCCGTACGTCATGTTTTTACGGTTGTGTTTCAGCATAATGCAGGGTGAGTTCCGTCCCATCAAAAACCGCGTACGAGTAGTTATAGGTTACCCACTCGCCCAGGTTTACATATCGGGTACGCTCGTTAAGCTGTATATCCAGCGGCAGGTGCCGGTGGCCAAATATCATATAATCATAAAAATGGCTTTGCAGGGTATCGTTACAAAATTTCACCAGCCATTCCTGCTCGCCGGGTTTGCAAACTTCCTTCTTTTGGTTTGCCAAACGGCTGTGCGTACTCCAGTAATTGGCTATCCCCACACCAAAATTAGGGTGCAGGCGCGCAAACAGCCATTGGCACAATTTACTGCAAAAAAATCCTTTCAGAAATTTATAAAATTGATCACCGGGGCCAAGTCCATCGCCGTGGTGCAGGTAGAATTTTTTACCGCCGCGTTCTATCTCCAGTTCGTTGGTGATAATGGTAGCGCCCAGTTCTTTTTCGAAGTAATCAAACATCCACATATCGTGGTTGCCTTTAAAAAAGTAGAGCTTAATGCCTAAATCGGCCAGTTCGGCCAGTTTGCCAAAGAAACGGATATAACCTTTAGGCACAACGGTTTTGTATTCAAACCAAAAATCAAAAACATCGCCCATTAAAAAAACTTCGGCAGCATCGGCTTTTATACTATCCAGCCATTGCACCAGGCGTTTTTCCCTATCGGCAGTTGATAAATAGTTAGGCGTACCCAAATGGAAATCAGAAGCGAAGTATAATTTATGGCGATCGGGCATAAGGTCAAAAATACATTATTGAAACGAAAGGTGAAATTTAGATTTTAACCACAGAGATTGTCTGAACCTTGATTAAACAAATTGAACCGATTTCAGGATTTAAAATCGTGCTAACCCTGCAAATTCGTTTAATCAAGGTTCAGACAGCGTGGTTAAAAAAACCTAACTTTATTCAAAAAATAAACCCTCATGTTATTCAAAAAGTACACTGCCCTACTATTTATCCTATGCTTAAGCGCGTTCACGGCCAAAGCTGCCACTGCCGATACCGTTAAGCACGATCTGAATATCGTATTCATCGGCAACAGCATTACCCATGGCGCTGGGTTAAAAGACTGGAAAACCGAGGCACCGCCTAACGAAACCGTTAATTACTTAAAGCAGCAACCCGGGGTTGGCCTGGTTGATTTTGCTAATCAGGGTTATAGCGGCCATACAACTGTAGATTTTTTACCGGTAACCGCTAAAGATTTCCCAAAAGTGGAAGCCGCAGCACTGGCCTTCACTAATAAAAACGCGCAATTGGTTTTTTCTATTATCCTGGGTACTAATGATAGTGCGGTACAAGGCCCCAATGGTGCCCCGCTAAGCAAAAACGATTATCAGACTAACCTGCAAACCATCATCAGCCAACTGTTGAAAGATTTCCCCGCGTGTAAGGTGATCATTCAGCAACCTATCTGGTACAGCCCTAATACCCATAACCGCTCAACTTATATGCAGGAGGGGTTAACCCGGCTGCAAAGCTATTTCCCTAAGATAAAGGCTACGGTAAAAAGTTTTGCCAAAACCAATCCTAAGCAGGTGTTTTTGGGCGATAATGATGCTTTCGATTTTTTTAAGAAACATGCCGGGCAATACTTTCAGCATGAGAATGGGCAGGATGGCATCTTTTACCTTCACCCCAATAAAGAGGGGGCTGTAATTTTAGGCGATTTTTGGGCGAAGGCAATTTACAAGCAATTGTTTAAATAGGATTTTAGAATTTAACCACAGAGCCGCAGAGAGAAGAACACAGGGCACACAGAGGGCACGTATATAACAAGAAAGGATCGCTTTATGGCGATCCTTTCTTGTGTATTAATCAAGCACGGTTCTTATTCTCCGTGTCCATGGCCTTTACCGCCGCCATGGTTGCCTTTGTCTTTGCCACCGCCATGGTTGCCTTTATCTTTACCGCCGCCATGGTTGCCTTTATCACGATGGTCATCCCTATCGCCGGGCCCACGGCCGTTGTTACCGCCCGGTCCGCGACCGTTATTACCACCGGGTCCACGGCCGTTATTGCCTTTCCAATGTTCCTTGTACTTAACATCGCGGCTATCGCGAATAATGTTTTGCCCGCCGCGGCCTTTGTATTTGGCGTATGTGTTTCTATAGTAAGTGTTTCTTAACCACGGATTAGGACGGTTAATTACCACTTTATAGCCATTATACACATCGTAATTACGATACCTGGCCGGTAAATAGGTACGGTGCACCCAAACATTGTTTTCGTAATAAACATATTGATGGGTAGGCACATCATAATAAGCATCTACATCGGGCATGTAATAATAGTCCACATGGTCATACCCGGTTGGTCCCCAATCTGGCTGGTTACCGATATTGATATTTAGCCTGAAACCAACCTGGGCATCGGCTATACGGAAGGATAAGCAGCTTATAATTAAGACTGCTGTAAAAAAGATCTTTTTCATATAGTTTGTAATTAAAGTAAAGGTAAAAGCAATTTCAACCGGAATTGTTTTACCCCGCTTATTAAAGATGCGGGCATGAAAGATCCGTAACTATTCGGGGGTACTTAAAGGTGGTAATGCAAACGCCCTTGGATTGCGCAGGTACCGCTTTAAATTGGCCCTGATAGCGGCTATAAACTCGTATTGGTTAGCGGTGATCACAGTATAATAACCGGGCCGGTATTTAAACATAAAATCAGTCAGCTGCGGGTCTTTCAGGTGGGTGATGCTGCTCACAAGGGCTTTGTTAAAACGAAAGTCGATCACGCTTTCATGATAATCCCGTTCGATAATACCCTGCAGTTTTTCGGCATTACGGCCGCTGCGGCTGAGCGAGTTCCAGATGGCATCGATACTAATGCCCGCGCCTGAACCAGGCGACAAACTGAGCGGATCGCGATAAGCGTTTGATCCGTAGGCCTTACTGTATTCGGATTTTATGGCCAGGTACCTTTTTAACGGCGATTGCAGCGTATCCCGGATATTTACCTGTTTTAGCTGGATGGCAGTGGGCCTTAGATAAATAACCAGGGCTGTATTAACCGGTACTTTTACAGTATCGGTAAAGTAACCGGGTTTGCTTATGATCAGCTGATCATCGGCCAAAACGCTTATTTTAAACTCGGCTTTAAGGGTATTATACACCGATTGTTTAGTGCGCAGGTTTTGGATATTTACTTTGGCTATGCGTTCCTTGCTGTTTTGATCAAACACAATACCTTCCACAGTTTTTTCCTGTGCAAAGCATGTTGCTGTTATCCCCGCCCAAACCAATACTAAAAGCCCAAATTTCATCAGTGGTGTAAAACTATGCGTTAACCGCCGTTTTATATATAATTTAACAAATATTAACACAGGCCTCACCCCGGCCCTCTCCAAAGGAGAGGGTGTAAATTGTTCTTTTTAGTCCTCTCCTTTGGGGAGGATTTAGGTGAGGCTTCTACTTGGCTATTACCAGTTTTTGGCCAATTTTAATATTATTATCGGCCATATTGTTCAACGCTTTCAACTCGTCAACAGTTAAGCCAAAACGTTTTGAAATAGCGTATAGTGTATCGCCTTGTTTTATGGTATAGGTTTTATCAACAGGGCTGGCCTGCACCAGCGAATCTTTAATGGCCTTGCCGATATTTTGGTTGATCTGCGCAAGCACCCGGTCTTCGCGCTTTATTTTTTGGATGCTGTCTTCGGGGCGGTCATACTGATCCAGGCTGTATTTTTGGATAACACCGATAAGCAATTGCGGATATTTAGGGTTAGTTGCATAACCCGCTTCCTTTAAACCGTTGGCCCAGCCAACATAATCGTTTTTATCCAGTTCAAACAGCTTGGCGTAGCGTTTGCGTTTCAAAAATTCGGAGTGGTCGCGGAAAGAATCTTCGGCACGGTCATACACCCTGAAGCAATCGTTCACCTGGTCGTCGTCCTTATAATAGCTTTTGCCTTTCCAGTCGCTGGTGCATTTAATACCGAAATGGTTATTGGCTACCCGCGCCAGTTCCCCATTGCCGTTACCCGACTCAAACAAGCCCTGCGCCAGCGTAATACTGGCCGGGATGCCGTACAGGTTCATTTCCTGTATTGCAATGGCTTTAAAGCGGTCGATATACTGTAGCGTGGTATAGGTGGGATAGTTGGAGATAGCCGCTTTGCGCTCCTTTTGCAGTTGCTCATTATTGCGCTTAGCATCGCGGCCGGATATGGAAACAACTTTTTTATGCGATGAGCATGCGCATAGCAGTAAACAAAAAAGCGACACTACGGCTATGCCATGTGTCGCGTTGTATTTATAAGTATTGGCCGTCATTAAGCCAAACATACTAAATTTTATTGTTGGTGCTGTACCGGTGCCTGTGCAAATTCGGTACTGTCTACATTGCTGTCAAGATTGTTCAACTGGTACTTATTAATAATGGCCAGTACTTGTTTGCC
Source organism: Mucilaginibacter sp. GW821-FHT07H05 (assembly GCF_059418485.1). Lineage (NCBI taxonomy): Bacteria > Pseudomonadati > Bacteroidota > Sphingobacteriia > Sphingobacteriales > Sphingobacteriaceae > Mucilaginibacter > Mucilaginibacter sp. GW821-FHT07H05. The sequence continues at coordinate 333,756 of NZ_JBWKPY010000002.1, read as the reverse complement.
CCATTTTTTACTGCTGGCATAACCGCTGCGCTCTATACCCTTTACCCAGCCAACGTAATCAACCGAGCTGAATTTTTCGGCCAGGTGGCTGAATTTTTTCTTTTCGGTTATTACCCGGGCAAAATCGTTGAATGAGTCGAGCACCGAATCATAGGCCTTATAAGCCGACTTTACCTTCTTTTTGTTTTTGTAATAAACCGTTGTGCCGCCGCCTTTCATCCCAAACTGGTTGTTTAGATTGGTAGCTATGGCGCTGTTACCGCAACCGCTTTCGTGCATGGCTATGCCTAAAATAATGCTGGCGGGGATACCGCTTTGGTGCATAATTTCAATAGCATTATCCTTAAACTTTTCGATGTACGATTGCGAAGTGTTTTTGCTTTTTGTCTGTGCCGAAGCGGCCAGCGTAGCGATCACTAAAATGGTAAGTAGTACTGTTTTCTTCATAATTTACTTTTTTCTGATGAGCGAAATGCCATCGCGTACGGGGAGTATTAACTTCTCCACCTGCGGGTTAGCAGCAATGCTGTCATTCAATTCGCGGATTAGTCTGGTATCAGTATCCTGGGCATCGCCATATACCTTTCCTTTCCACAAAACATTATCAATTATAATTAAACCTCCCGGTCTTACTTTTTCAAGTATGGCTGCAAAGTAAAGCAAATTATTTTTTTTATCCGCATCAATAAACACCAGATCGAACGGCGGACCATCAAAACCGGCTATTATTTGCGTTGCAGGGCCAATATGCAGCCTTATCTTTTTTTCCACACTTGTGGATTTAAAGTGTTGGTTTAGCATCTCTTCCAGCTCGGCATTTACCTCAATGGTATCAATAAAGCCGTTTTGGGCGAGGCCTTCGGCCAGGCAAATGGTGGCATAACCGGTAAAGGTGCCTATCTCCAAAATGCGTTGCGGGGCCATCATTTTGCTCAGCATGCTCAGCAGGCGGCCCTGGTAATGGCCCGATAACATGTGCGGTTTCAGCACCTTTAAATACGTATCGCGGTTGATCTTTTTAAGCACTTCAGGCTCAACGTCGCAATGGGTATCCAAATAAAGCTGCAGGTCTTCAGGCAAAATTTCCATCTTACAAAGGTAAGCAATTTGAAAATATTGCCTGCTAATGAGCAGGATGCCTTACTTAATCCATTTCCTGGTATTGTGCAACTACTTGTGAATTATTGTTGTTATTGCGCCCCCTTTCTCTTGCACAAGGCGGCGAGGCGATATACATCACATTATTATAACGGCCTTGCAGGCTATCTATCCATTTAATAAAAGCGACATTGTCAAAACTTTTAGTCCTGCTATCCCATTGCGGCGACAGGTAAACAAAAGGTGATTTTTTGAGATCAAACCAACCTGATATAGGTACAACTTCAACCTTATTATCCTTGAACACTAATAATCCGTCAAACCCACCATCACGTTGCCCCCAATGTATTTTGATATTAGGTTCGCTTTTATTATCGGCTACATTACCGTAATAAAAAAAGCTATCTTCATCAGTATCAAAACGAGTTATGTTTACATTGTTATAGCTGTAAACAACGCGCCTTTCTACCTTGTTGCAGGCGATTAATAAGAGTATGCAAAAAAAGGATAGATATTTAAGCATCGGTTAACGGTCAAGGAACTCCAGTACCGTATTATTAAACCATCGCTTATTCTCAACCGGCGCGTAATGGGTTTCGTCTTTAAATATTACCAGTTTTGCATTGGGGATAGCGGCAGCAATGGCTTTGGTATGGCTGTCTAATATGATATCATGCTCGCCGGCCATTATCAGCACAGGGCATTTAATGGTTTTTATATCATCAAAGGTGATATGCGGTTCGGTCAGCAGCATGGTGAACAGGCGCGTTTCCATTTTTGAGTAAGCGTCGGTTTTAGTTTGCAGATTTTTAAGTCCGGCTTTTACCTGGTTCAATACCGTGTCGCTCACCGCCTGGGTGGTGGGGAACAGGTTGGCGCCCATGGTAGCCAGTTTGGTGACATATTGCGGGTATTTATACGCCATAATCAGGCCGGTATTGCCGCCATCGCTCCAGCCTAAAACGCTGGCCTTTTTTATCCGCAACGAATCCATCAGCTGCTTCATATCATCAGCAAACAAATCGTAGCTCAATGCCCCGGTAGTTTCGTCGGTGCTTTTGCCCTGGCCGCGGGTATCTACAGCAATTACTTTGTATTTTTTAGACAGGTCGCCAATCTGGTAACTAAAAGCCCGGATGCTTTGGCTGTTGCCGTGCAGCAATAGTAAAGGCTCGCCGCTGCCGTAGGTTTCATAATATAATTCGGCATCTTTAATGCGGATTTTATGGCCCGCAAAAGCATTGTTGCCATATTGCGGCGGAGCGGGGTTGTAATCGGGGTTAACTTTAGCTTCGCCAATATCTTTACCGTCAATCAGTATTTTGGCATCATCTGTCCACATAGAGCCCGGGCCCGATAGGATGCTGGCCACATAGATGGTTTGCGCGTCGTCGGGGATGCGGAGTTTAATGCTGTATTGCGTCCAGTCTTTAGTGCCGTTTATTTTATCATTCGCCATGGTTTTAAAAGAAATAGTTTGATGGTTGGCATCATCAATACGGATGAGTAAACCCATAAAGTCCTTCACATTCTGAAACTTTATCCAGGCTTTAAACTCAATTTCTTTGCCGAAGTATTTGGCGGGGATCACGTTGGTTACGCTGGCAAAGGGATCGGCATTATCACTCACCCGTTCAATTAAAAGCGACTGGTTGCCGCCATGCCGGACATCGGTAGCGGCCTCGCATTTATACCCTTTAGCCTCGTTAAACCGCGACCATAGGTCGGGCAGCACATCGCCCACAGCCATACGTTCAAAATCCAGGTTGTAGCCGTTGTCCACCGCGCTTTTACCGCCAGCGTTTTGTGCAAAAAGCTGACTGAAAAACAGAAGTGCAAAAGCAGTGCTAAGTAGTTTACGCATACGGGATTATATTTTATGCGAAGCTATGGGATAATTTAAAAACGGAGAAATGATTAACACTCTTTAACAACCGACCGTGATTGAAGGATTTTAGGATGAACAGGATTTAAGCAAGCCGATCATAATCAGGGAATTTTTAAATCCTTTAATCAAGGTCGGCCCTCCATCCACGATTGCAGCAATATCGTAGCCGACACCGTATCTACCAAACCCTTATCCTGCCGGTCCTTTTTATTACGGCCGCTGGCTAAAATGGCGGCGGTGGCCATTTTGGAGGTAAAGCGTTCGTCCAGCATGGAGATAGGGATCTCGGGAAAGGTTTTCTTCAGCAGGTTTACAAAGCCCTTTACATGCGGTGCCGATTGCGAGGGGGTATTGTCCATCTGCTTTGGCTCACCTACTATGAAACGCTCCACCTGCTCGGTTTGCAGGTATTTTTTCAGGTACTCGATAATGGCATTGGGGTGTATGGTATCCAGTCCGGTGGCAATAATTTGCAGCGGGTCGGTTACGGCTATGCCGATACGTTTGGTACCATAATCAAAGGCCATGATTCTCATGAGATTTGAGTATTGAGATGTGAGATAGGAGACGAAAGCCAGCTTGACATATGGCCAAAGATAACTAATCAAATTGTATCTCAAATCTCATATCTAACGTCTCACATCTAAGAAATCAACATCTCATATCTCACATCTCAAATCAAATTCCTAATTTGCACCAATGCAGTTTAAAGAGATAATTGGACAGGCGGCTGTAAAGCAAAGACTCATTACTTCGGTTAACGAGAACCGGGTGAGCCACGCGCAATTGTTTTTAGGCCCCGAAGGCTCGGGTAATTTGCCCTTAGCTATAGCTTATGCCCAGTATGTATCCTGTGAGAATAAGCAGCCAGACGATTCCTGCGGGGTGTGTTCATCCTGCCGTAAATACCAAAAACTGGCCCACCCCGATCTGCATTTCTCGTACCCCTTCTTCGCTAAACATAAAGACGATACCGCGCTCACTTTTATCGAACAATGGCGCGAAGCCTTACTGGCCAATCCATATTTAAGCCTGGATGTTTGGCGGGGATATTTGGATGCCGAGAACAAGCAGGCCAACATCAACATTGCCGAATGCCACCAGGTGATCAAAAAACTAAGCCTGAAACCTTTTGAATCGGTTTATAAAGTTTTGATCCTTTGGTTGCCCGAATATTTGGACAAAGAGGGGAACGCTTTGCTGAAGATCATTGAAGAGCCGCAGCCAAACACGCTGTTTTTATTAGTAGCCCAAAACCAGGACCAGATCCTGAATACCATCCTCTCGCGTACGCAACTGATCAAGATCCCGGCGCTGGAGTACAACGATATCAAAGATTATCTGATCGATCAGCATGGCCAAACCCAGCATGCCGCCGAAGAAATTGCCTATCTGAGCAACGGCAATATGACCGAAGCGCTGACCATGATTAACCAGGAGGGCAACAGCTATCACCTGCTTTTCATTAAATGGCTGCGCATGTGTTTTGCCAATAAAGGTGCCGATGCCATCAGCTTTACCGATCAGTTGGCTAAGATGGGGCGCGAGAATCAAAAGAACTTTTTACGTTACGGTATCAGCTTTATCCGCGAGTGCTGTTTGCTGTTAGCCGGCGCCGGTAACCTGGTACATTTGCCCGCGGCCGAGCTGGAAACCGCGCAAAAAATGACCGGCGTAATGAACCTGGCGCAGGCTGAAGCCATCAGCGCCGAACTGGAAAAAGCGCATTATCATGTGGAGCGAAATGCTAATCCCAAGATATTGTTTTTAGATGTATCTTTACAGATTATTAAAATACTATATTTTAAAACGTTCCCGCAAGGGGCTCAATATATACCAAGCTAATTATGGGATGTGGAAGTTGTTCAACGGGCGGCGGTTGCGCCCCTGCTGGCTGCAAAAGTAACGGCGCGTGCCTTACAAATGGATGCAGCAAACTGGATGTTTACGACTGGCTGTCGCACATGGACATGCCGGCTAATTATAAGCCTTTTCAAATCGTTGAAATAAAATTCAAGGGTTCGCGCAAGGATTTTTACGTTAACCAGGATAATATATACCTGGAGGCGGGCGAACTGGTAGCGGTAGAAACCACTACCGGCGGCTACGATATTGGCCACGTATCGCTCACCGGCGAACTGGTGCGTATGCAAATGACCAAGCGCCACGTAAAGGAAGCCGATGTGGCTAAAAAAATCTATCGCAAGGCTACCGAAGCCGATGTAAATAAATGGAAACTGGCTAAGGATTTGGAGTGGGAAACCATGCACAAAGCCCGCACCCTGGCGCTGGAACTAAACCTGAGCATGAAGCTGAGCGATGTAGATTACCAGGGCGATAAAACCAAAGCTACGTTTTACTACACTGCCGAAGGCCGCGTGGATTTCCGCGAGCTGATCAAAAAAATGGCCGAGCAGTTCCGTATCCGTATCGAGATGCGGCAGATAGGTATGCGCCAGGAGGCCAGCCGTTTAGGCGGTATCGGTTCATGTGGTCGTGAACTATGCTGCAGCACCTGGCTAACCGATTTTAAAACAGTTTCTACATCTGCGGCACGCTATCAAAACCTATCATTAAATACCTTAAAATTAGCGGGACAGTGCGGCAAATTAAAATGCTGCCTGAACTATGAGTTGGACACTTATATGGATGCCCTGAAGCATATCCCGGATAACGTTAATTTTCTTAAAACGGAAAAAGGCGATGCCCGCCTGCAAAAGACCGACATTTTTAAACGCCTGATGTGGTTTAGCTACCCGCGCGATGAAAACTGGGTGCCTATATCAACCGTCCGCGTAAAGGAAATTCAGAAGATGAACCGCGAAGGCATTATTCCGGCCGATTTGGGCGAACCGGTAGAAATTACCGCGCCGATTGCCAAAGCGCTGGATTACGAAAATGTGGTTGGCCAGGACAGCCTGACCCGCCTGGACGAGCGGAGCCGGAATCGGAACAACCAGAATAACCGTAATAAAAAACCAAACCGCCCGGGTGGACAACCTAACCAGGGAGGCGGCAATCCAAACCAACAGCCACGCCAAAACCAACAGCAAAGGCCGCAGCAGTCGCAACAACAGCGCCCGCAACAGGGTGGACAACCCGGCCAGCAGTCAAGGCAACCCAACCCGCAGCCGCGTGCAGAGGGTGGACAACCCAATTCACCGCGCGACCCTAACGCCCCCGAAAGGACAGGCAATAATAAGCGCAGGAACCGTCCTAACCGAAACAAAAACCGGAACAACCCTAACGGTAACAGTAATGAAACAGGCGCGTAATTTTTTTTGCGGCATAATTGTTTTGTTAATTGCCCTGACTACCGGCTGTAGCGACGCTAACCGTGTGTTTGACCAGAGCACCGAAATTGTTGGCCATAACTGGGGATACTCAAACAGGGTACGGTACGTGGTTAAAATAGATGATGCTACCGTGCCCTATAACCTTTACTTCAATTTACGGGTAACCGGCGATTATAAATACGCAAATATGTTTGTGCTGCTGCACACCTTCGGCCCCAAAATGGCCCCTAATGTAATGCGCTACGAACTGCACCTGGCTGCTAAAACGGGCGAATGGCTGGGCAGCGGATCGGGCAATTTATACAGTTACCAGATCCCTTTTAAAACCAGCTACCGTTTCCCCGCGCAAGGCGTTTACCACTTTGAAATTGAGCAGAACATGCGCGATAACCCCCTGCGCGAGGTGAGCGATGTGGGCTTGCGGGTGGAGAAGGCGAAGTAATCTCATACCAAATGAAAACATTAAGTATCGTTTGTTTTCTGATAGCGTTTAATGTTGATGTTGCCTTTGCGCAGCAACCGGGTACCCTGAAAATATTTTATCATGATACCGTAACGGTAAAACATAGGGATAGCTACCGGGAACTAACCCACATTGGCGATGATAGCTATTTTTCAAAACCTGAAAGGCTTGATGTGGTATTAACTATCGGCAGTAAGCCAGTGCCTACCCGAGCCAACATTCAAATTATTATTGAAGAACTTTATCAGCCGACAGCGCTTTCAAACAACCAAAAAAATGGATTGAAAACTAAAACTTGGGTTCCGCACGAGGTTGTTTACAGTTGTAATGCCAGGATGATAAAAAACGGTAAAATAATAGTTAAAGGGATCGATTATCAAACCGCGTATTTTTTTGATAATATGCTTTATACCAAAGATGGCTTTAGGCTGGTAGCTGCTATTTATGATGAAGTATCTAAAAAGATGGTCCGTGTTGAATCGAAGTCGTTCTATTTCGAATAACGTCACCTGCACATTTACACAGCCGCATTGCTGGGGATAACCCCAAGTTGCGTTGCGCTAAACCTGCGGTAGCTATTCCCAAAATCCTTTTTTATCTGCACATCCGCATATTTGCACATCTGCACATTATTTCACAGCTTTGCTAATATTTTTATCAAAATGGAATTAATGGTGCTGGGTGCCGCTGTGGTGATATTACTGATTGCGGTGATATTAATCTTGAAAAAGCCAAAGGGATTGGATAGCCTTTCGGCAGATGAATTACTGCGCTTACGGGCAGAAGGCGAGCAACTGCGCATTAATATAGCCAAAGTGGAAGAACGCGCCAGCGGCTTAGCCATTGAACGCGACAAGGCCGACCGTAACCTGCACGAAGAGCGCCTGCGCTATGAAGCCATGGTGCGCGACCTGAACCAGGAGCTGCTGGCCGAAAAAAGCCGCATGACCAAAGCCGAAGAAGCCTTTAAAGCCCAGCGCGAACGCCTGGCCGAGCAGGAGATATACATGCAGGACATTCAGCAGAAATTTAAACTGGAGTTTGAGAACGTAGCGAATAAACTGCTGGACGAAAAATCACAAAAATTTACCGAGACTAATAAGAACAATCTGGACCTGTTGCTGAATCCTCTGAAAGAAAATATCAAGCTATTTGAAGAAAAGGTAGAGAAGGTATATAAAGCCGAATCAGACGAACGGAATGTGTTGAAGGGCGAGATCTCTAAACTGATGGAACTGAATAAGCAGATCAGCGAGGAGGCTAACAACCTCACCCGCGCCTTAAAAGCCGACACCAAAAAGCAGGGCAACTGGGGCGAAGTGATCCTTGACCGCCTGCTGGAAGCATCGGGTTTATTAGAGGGCGAAAGCTATACCAAACAGGGTAAGGGAATGAATTTGGTCGACGAGGACGGCAACCGTTTTCAACCGGATGTGATCATTAACCTGCCCGATAATAAGCATATTGTGATCGACTCTAAAGTGTCGCTGCTGGCCTACGAACGCCTGGTGAATTGCGAAACTGATGAGGAGAGGGAAATGCACCTGAAACAGCATATCCTTTCCATTAAAGGCCATATCAACGGATTGGGCGGCAAAAACTATCATGACCTCTATGGGATCAATTCCCCCGATTTTGTGTTGCTTTTTGTGGCTATAGAATCATCCTTCGCTATTGCCATACAGCGTGAGGTAGAACTGTTTGAATTTGCCTGGAACAAAAAGGTGGTACTGGTTACGCCATCTACCCTGCTGGCCACCTTAAAAACGGTTGCTTCGATATGGAAACAGGAGCAGCAAACCCGCAACGCCATTGATATAGCCACCAAAGCCGGCGCCCTGTACGATAAATTTGTAGGCTTTATTAACGATTTGAAAAAGATAGGAGACCACATCGACCGGTCTAAGGATGCTTATAATGATGCTTTCAGCAAGCTATCTGCCGGCAGCGGTAATTTGATAGGTCGTGTTGAAACCTTGCGTAAACTTGGTGCAAAAAGTACTAAGCAGATTGATCAGAAATTTATTGAGGAGTAATTGCAATTCTATGCCCCGATTCGTAATTCCATTCAATGCCATGTCAAATTGGGTTAACACAACTTAACACAATTCGATGGTTTTTGTAGTTAAACGACTGACAATAAGCCAATTAGTATTTTTCAATGTTAACCCAAATCATTTGGATAGACGGCTGATAATCACCATTTTAATTTTATAAGCGATTGTTCTGAAATGAGGCACGGAAATCATTATTTCAGCAACTGATATGTGATCAAGCTGATCACATAAGCCAGCACCGTCATATAGGCAAACTGCGCTGCGGGCCAGCGCCAGTTTTTGGTTTCGCGGTATACTACGGCAACTGTACTGGCGCACTGCATCGCGAAAGCGTAAAACATCATCAGCGAGAAGGCTACCGCTACGGTAAACACCGGCTTGCCGGTTTTAGGGTTAATGGCATTCCCCATTTTCTTCTGCACGGTTTCTAATTTATCGGCATCGCCATCTACACTGTAAATGGTGGCCATGGTGCCAACAAATACCTCGCGCGCGGCAAAGGAGGTAATTAAGGCAATACCAATTTTCCAGTCGAACCCTAAAGGCCTGATAGCGGGCTCTATCGCATGGCCCAGCATACCCGCGTAGCTGTTTTCCAGTTTTTCGGTCGCAATGGTACGGCGCAGGTCATCGGCGTTCATGGTTTTGTATGGTGGTTCGGCATACTTTTTATCAATGTGCTCAAAACGGTCACCCGGCCCGTAGGATGCCATTACCCAAAGAATAACCGATACGGCAATAATTACCTTGCCGGCCTGCAGTACAAACGCCTTTGCTCTATCGTACATGGATAGCAGCACATTATTCCAGCGGGGCATGCGGTACACGGGGAGTTCCATGATAAAGTAACCGCGCTCGCGGCCTTTGAGTATAAACTTAAACACCCAGGCCACAATTACCGCCGATACCAAACTGAGTACATACATAGCGGTTAAAGCCAAACCCTGCATATTAAATATACCCCAAACCCTTTGGTTGGGCACTACCAAAGCTATCAGTAAAGTATAAACCGGCAAACGGGCCGAACAGGTTACCAGCGGGGTAACCATAATGGTGATCATGCGGTCCTTCCAGTTCTCAATGGTGCGGGTACTCATAATAGATGGCACAGCGCAGGCAAAGCCGCCAATCAGCGGCACTACCGATTTGCCGTTTAAGCCCACCTTACGCATGATTTTATCCATCATAAACGTAACCCGCGACATATAGCCGGTATCTTCCAGTATGGATATAAAGGCAAACAGGATAGCAATTTGGGGGATAAACACCATTACGCCGCTTAGTCCGGCTACAATACCATCAACCAGTAAGTTGGTGGCTGGTCCGGCGGGCAGCAGATGGTGCAGTTGGCCTTGCAACCATACAAACGCGTTAGCGATGAGATCCATCGGGTAGGCCGACCAGGCAAAAATAGACTGGAATATAAACAGCAGGATCCCGATAAAAATTACAAAACCAAATATCTTATGCGTTAGTATTCTATCTATCCGGTTACTGGTGCTTTCGCCCTGTATGCCCTGGGGCTTGGTTACGGTTTCGGCCAGCAGCTCATTAATAAAATAATAACGTGCAATAGTTTCGGTAGCCTGGGCCTTTTGCGAGTGGAAACCGTGCTCCAGTTCCAATTCTTCAATCCGCTCACTTTGGGCCGGAGTTAAAAACTTTAAATGCTCATGCTGGTGTGCCAGTTGCAGGGCAAAATAGGGGTTATCGGTAGGTAATTCTTTGCTTATATCAGCAATGATGGAGGGCGCTATAGCGGTTACATCAATGCTTTCCTGCTGTAAGGCAAACTTATTAGCGTAGGATATGGCTTCTTTAAGCTTATCTATACCGGTAACCCTGCGGGCCGCGATAGGGATGACCGGCACACCCAACTTCATCGCGAATTTATTGATATCGATACTAATGAGGTCCTTATTGGCAAGGTCCATCATGTTAAGCGCTATAATTACCGGGATTTTTAAATCGGCCACTTGTGTATAAAGCAGCAGGTTGCGTTTAAGGTTGGTGGCATCAATAACCACAACTATCAAATCGGGGTTTAGGCCATTATCTCTATCGGCTAATATGGAAAATACAATGGATTCGTCCTGGCTTTTGGGGTATAGGCTGTAAGTACCGGGCAGGTCGATAATTTCGGCACGGCGGCCATCAGGCAAATCGCAAAAGCCTGTTTTTTTATCAACTGTAACCCCCGGAAAATTTCCTATTTTTTGATTTAGCCCGGTTAAAACATTAAAGAGTGTTGATTTACCGGTGTTAGGATTCCCTACAAGTGCAACTCTCAGATCGGCTTTCAATTCAGTTACTATGCAGGATAATGGTTGAAGCTTCGCGTTTACGCAAACTTAACTGGTAGCCCGATACATTAATGGCAATAGGATCGCCAAGGGGGGCAATACGCTCCACCATGATCTCTTCGCCGGGTAAACAACCCATTTCCATTAATTTTACAGACATTTCAAGATCAGTAAATTCCTTTACTATTCCTTTACTACCTACTTTAAGTTGTGAAAGCCTCATTTGCGTTATTTAGAACGATTCAAATGTAGGTCTTATTTAAATTAAATCCAAATAAAGGAGTGTGATTCTTTTGTAAAATAAGGTTGGGTTGTTAAAAAAAAAATGTCATTGCGAGCGATAGCGTGGCAATCCCGTAGTACGTTTACGATTACATAGCTACGAGATTGCCACGTCGCCCCCCATCACGCAGGCCAGGCCGCTTCTCGCAATGACATCAGGACTACTACACCTCTACCGATGCGCCTATCTCCATGGCGTTATCATGAAACAGGATCCCCAGTTTTGCAAAATGCCGGCTGTAATTTGCGTAGCGCTGCTTTAAAAAGAAAGGCTTGGCAAAGCCATCATGCACGGGCAAAACGCGCCGGGGGCTAATTTTATCAGCAAAGGCCGCCACTGTTACTTCATTAGTGAAAGGGGCCATAACGGGCAGGATCAGCAGTTCAACGCCTGCATATTTCAGCAGTTTATCTTCAAAGGAATCAACAGGGTGCAGCACTTTACCGTCAATCAGCAAGGCCATCATTTCGGGCAGCGGGTTATCCAGGATAGCCTCGTGCTTAACCGGGATCAGTTCTAAACTAAAAGGCCCGATAGTGGTGGGGATCGGCTCGCTTTTTAATTCTATCTTCTTCAGTTCATCAATTACCTGCGGTACGGTGTATACCTTAGCATCGCTTAGTTCTACAATTTTTGCCAGGTTTTCCTGATCTAAATGGTCGGGGTGAATATGGGTGATAATGATGGCGTCCACATCGTTAAATTCGTCGGCCTCAATAAATCCTTCGGCAAAAGAGAAAGTGCCGGGATCTATCAGCAACTTAAAGCCGTCTTTTTCAAAAAGCAGGCACGAGTGCAGGTATTTAGATATTTTCATCGGGCTTAGTGTTTACTCATCAAACGGCTTTGGCGGCTTTTGTGTTTTTTAATTATGGAGATCATGTGTAAGGGCAACTATTTTGCATGGCTTTACGTATAATATAATACCACCATTATAACTTTATTTTATAGCGTTTACTATATTTGAAAATACTTTTATATGATCTCTTTCGCCCATCGTGTATTTATGGAAGTTGCCGCCAACATGAGCTTCTCAAAAGCGGCACAGGTATTATTTGTTACACAGCCCGCCATCAGCAAGCACATTAAGGGCCTGGAAGACCAATACAAGGTAGCTTTTTTCGAACGTAAGGGCAATAGTATCTTATTGACCGAGCCCGGCAAAAAGCTAAATGAGTACCTGTTGCAGGCTACCGAAATAGAACGCAAGATAGAGTATGACCTGTCTGTCCTCAGCAATGTATCTAACGCGGCCGGGCACTTGCGTTTGGGCGCCAGCACCACTATCGCGCTTTATATTTTACCATCTATACTTTCGGGCTTTCAAAAAGAATATACTAATGTAGGTGTGCAGCTGGTTAACCGCAACTCGGAGTATATCCTGAACGCGCTGCTTAACCACGAGGTAGATATTGGTATTATTGAGGTTGATAATAAACTCACTACGGTGGGCTATAAACCCTTTATGAGCGACGAGGTGATCCCGGTATGCTCGGCTAAAAGCCCGCTGGCCGGCAAATCCTTAACCCTGAAACAATTGCTTAAAACTCCGGTAGCCCTGCGCGAACGCGGTTCGGGGACGCTGAACGCCTTGCTGAAATCGCTGGCGACGCATCATATTAAACCTGCCGACCTGTCGGTTAAGATCCGCCTGGGCGGTACCGAGGCGCTAAAGAACTTCCTGCTGGCCGATCAATGCCTGGGCTTTATGCCACGCCCCTCCATCGTACGGCAGTTAGCAGAGGGCGACCTGGTAGAAGTGCCTATCGAGGGCTTAAAGATCACCCGCGATTTCTTTTTTATCCGCCGCAAAGGGACAGAGGATTACGGGCTCACCAGCAATTTTATTACACACGCGTTGAAATACGTATAGGTATTTACAAAAAAAGGCCGGAACAACTCTCGCAGTGTTACCGGCCCATACATCTACCTATGAAAAACAGCCCTTTGGAAGGGCATTATATCTAATCCAACATTAATGCCAGTTTAGTCTGATGATCAGCGTAGCTTCAAAAAAGAGGGATTATTAAAAGATACTTAAATTGTTATGGGATATTGTTCCACAAATCGGGCATTTTTTAACCCGTAGATTATCTTGTGTTTAACCAATAGTATATTAACCGGGCTTAATAATTAAGGCGAGCCCGCCTGGTTAAGCCGGGAATAAGAGAATATGCGTGATGGCCCACTGTAAATTCACCCGGGATTTTTTCAGCTTCGCCGGTAAATGAAGCCTGCCCGAACAGGTATTTTCTATAACTTTATCTGATGGATAAAAACGAGCTGCGTATTTCCCGCTATAGTTCCCTGCTCATTGCCCTGATGATGAATTCGGGCAAATTGCTGGCCCTGCGCGAAAATGGCATTATAGCCCGTTACTGGCATTTCAATGCCTATGAGCTGGGCTTCCAGATGTTGTTTAATCTTGGTTTTTGTTATTTGCTGTTTTACTTTAACCTGCAAAAAGGCAAAGCGCTTTCAGTTTATCGCCGGCAAAAGCAATATGGCTTATATTATTTTTTTAACGGTTTGATACTATTGGGAGCTATAGTTACCGGCATTTTATTGCAGCGTGCCTTTTTCTTTGATGGCAACCGGATACCGGGAGGCATAGCCGCCGGATACCTCGGGCGCCTGGGTTTGAGCAGTATATTGGTAGCCATTATTATTAAAATCATTTTATTAATGCGCGATGGCAAGAATAAGGAAGTTGAAAACGAGCAACTAAAGAACGCCTACATGCTGGCCGAACTGGAACTGCTGAAAGAACAAATGAACCCCCATTTTCTGTTCAACTCGTTGAGCAGCCTTTCGGGTGTCATCCGGGAAAACCCGGCTATGGCGCAAAAGTATGTCCGGGAATTATCCAATGTGTTCCGTTACACCATTACCAAATCTAAAGTTAACCTGGTAACAGTTAATGAAGAGCTGACCATGCTGCGTTCTTTCGCCCAACTGATCCACATGCGGCTTGAAAAGGCTTTTGAATTAGATATTAAAGTACCCGATAGCTTTCTCTCCAGCCAGTTGCCTCATTTATCCCTGCAACCTTTATTGGAAAACGCGGTAAAGCATAATTCGGCAACGATAAATAAACCGCTAAAAGTGAAAATTTATGTTGAGCCTGGTTATCTGCTTGTTAGCAATAACCTGCAGGAAGTACCCTTGCCCGAAAGCAGTACTGGTGTAGGGTTGGCTAATTTAAATGAGCGGTTTAAGATTATGCTGCAGCAGGAAATGGAAATAATAAAAAACAACGGGCAATTTGTGGTTAAACTACCTTTAAAAGCATGAGTATCTTACGTGTAGTAATAGTAGAAGACGAGGCCGTAACTGCGCGTAACCTGGCCTACATATTGCAAAGCCTGGAAGCAGGATTAACCGTTGTGGGTACCTTAAGTTCGGTTGCCGAGGGAGTGGCCTGGTTTAAGGAGCATCCGCATGCTTACGATCTTATTTTTATGGACATCCGGCTTGCCGATGGCTTATCGTTCGATATATTTACACAAGCAGCTATCACCAGGCCCGCCATTTTTGTAACCGCTTATAATGATTACGCTATCCGGGCCTTTAAGAATAATGGTATTGATTACATCCTTAAACCGTTTGATGAGCAGGAAATAAGCAATGCCCTGCATAAATTTAAAACCCTGTTTGCCCAGGCCCCCGAAACGGCAGAACATAACCAGTTAAGCCGGGTACTGCAGCAGATCAATCAACTGGTAAAACCCTATAAACGGTCGTTCCTGGTACATTTCAGAGAGAAGTTGATCCCGGTAGAGACGCTGCGCATCGCCTGGTTTTACACAGCTAATGAAATAGTGTATGCCCGCACTACAGACGACCGCCAATATATTATGGAGTTCACCATGGAGCAATTAGAGCAACAGTTAGATCCGCAGGTGTTTTACCGTGCCAACCGACAGTTTATCATCAACCGTAATGCCGTTACCGAGATAGATTTCTTTTTTAACGGCCGTTTGCTGATCAAAATAAAACCACAACCCGATGAACGCATCCTGGTAAGTAAGGCCCGTGTCCCCGATTTTAAAAGCTGGATGGACAGCTAATGCCATTCGCCGGCTGTTTTTTCAGCTTCACCTTTTTTTAGGCGTTTCTGCCCGCTATTCATGGTCACATTTGTACAGCTGATGGATAAAACATCACATCAAGACCATGAAAAATCATATAGGCCCATACCGTATTTATATTTTGCTTTTCCTGCTGATGATCATTACCGCCGAGATCATCTGGAGCTGGCGGAAAGACCGCAGCGCGTATGATGTAAAAGAGACGTTTGCTAACCTGGCCGTGTTTGTCGGTTTCCAGTTCTCTAAATATCTGTTTGCCGGTTACCAGTTAAGTATACTTGGCTTTTTTGCCGGTTTAACACCTATCAGGCTGCCTCATAACGGTTGGATCTTCGCGATCACTTTCCTTACCGCCGATTTTATTTACTACTGGTTTCACCGCATATCTCATAGCTGGAAACCATTGTGGGCCTTCCATTTAATCCATCATTCGGCCATGCACATGAACCTTACGGCGGCCTACCGGCTCAATTGGTTCTCGGCCCTGGTTAGCCCACTGTTTTTTGTGCCGGCCGCATTGTTGGGTATGCCAACTGATTATATCGTGATTGCTTACGTACTTAACCTGGCTTATCAGTTTTTTTTACATACCGAGGTTGTAGGCACTTTGGGTGTAGCGGAAAAAGTAATGGATACCCCTTCATCGCACCGGGTACATCATGGCAGTAACACCATTTATATCGATAAGAATTTTGGTGGGGTACTTATTATCTGGGACAGGCTGTTTGGCACCTACCAGCCCGAAACTGAAAAAGTGAATTATGGCCTGACTACGGGATTTTTAAGCTATAATCCTTTTAAGCTCGTGTGCCAGGGCTTTATCAACTGGTTTAAACCCGCAAGTTCGCCTACACAGCCGGTTAATTCACCTCCCGTTTTAGACGCTTCACCCCGAAAGTAAAAACCTAAGCCCCGTCATCGTGTCATACCTAAAAAACAAGAAAATCATTTAAAACAAAAAATTATCAAATCATGAAAAAGCTCATTTTGATCATCGCGCTGGCCACAACAGGTACTTTGTATGCCAGTGCCCAAACCCGTGTAGTTATAAGGCCCGCCCGCAAAGTTGTAGTAGTACACCGGCCGGTAATAGCACCAGTCAGGCCTGTTGTGGTGGCACCTGCCAGGGCCGTAGTGGTACGTCCGTATGTAACCGTGGTACGCCCTGCTGTACGCAGGGGTGTGGTCGTAGTTCATCATTAATCAAACATATCTCTAATAAAATATCTGATAATTACCTTTAAACATTAAAACCATGAAAACTACTTTTAAAACCAACAGAATAATACTGGCATTACTATTTACCACGGGCTTAAGTCTTAGTCTTAATTCCTGCAAAAAAGACAATACATCAAGCGCGGACACAGTTACTGAAGCCGATGTGGCCGAACTAACAACCAGTGCCGTAACTACCTCAACCGGCGGGTTGGTTTTACAGATAAATAGCTCGGTAACGGTTTACAAAACGGTTACGCTCACCTGCGGCACACAAAAGGATTCTACGATCACCCGGTCCAGCGTAACTGGCGCTATTCCAGCTTACAACTATTCTTTAAAATGGAACTACCTGTTAAACTGTGCCACCAGCCAGTTCACTGCCGGTTTTACAGGCAGCAGCAGTTACGATGGTTTGCGCATGTCATCAAACGATAGCAGCACCGGTAGTTTGGTATTACAGGCCACGCCAAGCACCTACATATTAAGCACTACCTACAACCGTACCGGTAGCCAAACATCAAAAATTGGCCGTAACTATGCTTTCGCCAGTACACTGGGCATCACTTCAACCAACCTGGTGCTTGATAAAATAAGTCAGCAGATATTATCGGGTAGCGCCACTGTGGCCATTTCAGGCAATTCCACATCGGGCAAAAGTTTTACCTTTAATGGCGTCATTACCTTTTTGGGCGGAAACAAAGCCACGCTGGTGTTAAATAGCGGGGCATCTTACACCATTCAATGGTAAATATTATATTAGCACATAACAACCCAGCAGATATGAAAATGATAACAGATAAATTAAAAATAGGACTGGTATTAACCGTACTGATTATTGCAGCCCTGGTACAACCCACCCAAGCCCAGGATTTAACCGGCATGAAAAATAGAACGCCCGAACAAAGGGCGCAGTTTCAAACCAGCTTTATGAAAAGCAAGATGCAGCTGGATACCGTTCAAGTAGTTAAGGTGCAGGCCATTAACCTTAAATACGCGCAGAAAATGGAACCCGTTATAAAAGGAGACGATGGTAAATTTAAAAAATACCGGGCTGCCATGGCTATACAAAAAGATAAGGATGCCGAATTAAAAAAGGTATTCAGCGCCGAACAATACAAGCAGTACCAAAAGTTTGAAGATGAACTGAAAGATAAAGTGCGCGAGCAAATGAAAATGTAAAATGAAAAGGCTGATTGTAATTGTATTGCTGCTTTGCGCAGGATTTAACCGTGTAAACGCGCAGCAAAACTTTAAAAAAGTAGATGCCTGGCTGCAGGACAACGCCTCCGCGATGGGCGGGCGGGTGATCCTGATGGTTTATCAAAATGGTAAAATCACTTACACGCATTCGGTAAACAACATGAATATGCGGCAAAAGATGATGGGCAAACTCATGGCTAAAAAACAAGGGCAAACGCCGGATGTGGATGATTACACCCCCTCATCCCGCCAGGCTATTGCCAGTTGCAGCAAATGGCTAAGCGCTGCATTAGTGATGACTTTTGTAGATGAAGGTAAATTGAAACTGACCGATACTGTAGGTAAGTTTCTGCCGGTGCTTAGCAAAAACGGCAAAGGGAAAATCACCATTGGCCAGTGCCTGTCGCACCAAACGGGTATTAAGGCGGCTTCGTTAAAAGATGATCTGGCCGAAATGCGCAGCATCAGCACCATGGACGAAGCCATACAGAACATCGCGCAGCTACCAATAGAGGGCGAACCAGGCAAGGTATTCCGGTACAGCAACGTGGGTTTGCAGATAGCCGGTGCCGTGATTGAAAAGATAGGCGGTAAAAGCTTCCAAACCTTATTTGCCGAACGAATAGCCAACCCGTTGCATATGAAAAACACTGATTACGGTACAGGTAAAGTCCCGCTGCCGGCCGGTAGCGGCATTAGCACCCCCGAAGATTATATGAACTTTTTGGTGATGATATTAAATAAGGGCACTTTTAACGGCAAGCGGATATTAAGCGAGGCCAGTATTGCTCAAATGCAGATAAACCGGGTGACCCCCGATGTTAAAGTGGCTTATTCCCCAACTGAAGCCGGCGGATTTGGTTACGGCTACGGCGAGTGGACCATGGATAAGGGCGCGGTAACCAGCCCGGGATTGTTCGGCAGTTTCCCCTGGGTGGATTACAACAAAGGTTACGCAGCCTTTATGATGACCTTTTACATCAGGAACGATGGCCGTAACCAACGTTATAAAGAACTAAAAGCATTGGTTGACGCGGCTGTGGAATAAGAGATGTAAATTTGACCTGTAAGATTTTCCTGCCGGTTATTCATATCGCAAGGCCTCAATCGGATCGAGCCGCGAGGCTTTTTGGGCCGGGTAGTAGCCAAAGAAGATCCCGGTTATGGCGCAAACGCAAAACGATAGCAATACCGACGATTCGGATACGATGGTGGGCCACTTCAACGTCAGCGTAACAACCTGCGATGAGGCGATGCCTAAAATCACCCCGATTATTCCACCGGTGACGCTGATCAGCACGGCTTCCATCAAAAATTGAAGTAAAATATCTTTCCCACGCGCGCCAATGGACATGCGCAGACCGATCTCCTTAGTGCGTTCGGTTACCGAAACATACATAATATTCATAATACCTATACCGCCTATCACCAGCGAAATGCCTGCCACTACGGTTAATAAAACCGTCAGTAACCCGCTTGTGGAACTGAGTGTGGCAATCAGTTCCTGTTGGGTACGCACGGTAAAATCATTATCCTCGCTCTCTGTCAACCGGTGCGAATCCCTTAGTATCTGTGTCATCTCAGTAACAGCCGCAGCGGTAGCGCCTTCGTTCATAGCCGAAGCATAAATGTTCCCGTAATAGATAGTGGCCAGGATCCGTTTTTGAACGGTAGTGTAAGGCGCTATCAGGATATCATCCTGGTCCTGCCCGAAAGCGTTAAAGCCTTTTGGACTCAAAATGCCGATGATCTGGAAGGGAATGTTTCCAAAACGGATCACTTTGCCAATGGGGTTTTCGCCGTTAGGGAAAAGGTTATCTACAACCGTTTGCCCGATAAGGCATACCTTGGCGGCAGTCCTTACATCATTATCGGTGAAAGCTATACCGTCTTTAAGGGCCAGTTTGCGGATATCCAGGTATTCGGGCGCTACGCCCGACATTTGTGTGGGCCAGTTTAAAGCGCCGTTAATGGCCTGCCCCCTTGATGTTACCGACGGGGATATTTCGGTGATGTATTGCGCACCTGCTTTCAGCGCTGTGATATCTTTTATGGTAAGCGTTTGGAAACTTGTGCCGGCAATGCGTACGCCGCCGTTCAGGTTACTGGCCGGCTGAACGGTGATCATATTGGTGCCCATGTTGGAAAGCTGATCGTGTATGCTTTGTTTCGACCCCTGCCCGATGGCTACCATAGCGATCACCGAGCCCACGCCTATGATAATACCGAGCATGGTAAGAAATGCCCTCAGTTTATTACGCTGCAGTGCCTTTAATGCTATTCGTACCAGGTTTATAAAGCTCATTACTTTTCGTTTCCTATTGTACTATTCCATAATTAATAATCTTCCGTCGGCGGTAAGCTGTCCAGCATTTCCTTTGCCGAGCGTTTATTTTCATTCTGCGTATCCTTTTGTATATGCCCGTCGCGCAGCTGTATCGTCCGGCTGCTGAAGGAGGCGATATCGGGCTCGTGCGTTACAAACACGATTGTTTTTCCCTGGTTCGAATTCAATTCCTGCATCAGCGCCATAATCTCGTATGATGTTCGGCTGTCCAGGTTG
This sequence comes from Mucilaginibacter sp. GW821-FHT07H05, assembly GCF_059418485.1. Classification (NCBI taxonomy): domain Bacteria; kingdom Pseudomonadati; phylum Bacteroidota; class Sphingobacteriia; order Sphingobacteriales; family Sphingobacteriaceae; genus Mucilaginibacter; species Mucilaginibacter sp. GW821-FHT07H05. The sequence goes on along the minus strand of NZ_JBWKPY010000002.1, from coordinate 313,296 downwards.
CCGGTGGCTTCATCAGCCAGTATCATTACCGGTTGGTTTACCAGTGCCCGGGCTATCGCCACACGCTGTTGCTGCCCGCCCGACAGCTGGCTTGGCGTATGATCGTGCCTGTCGGCTAATTTAACCGCTTCCAAAGCGCTGATGGCCCTTTCGCGGCGCTCGGCAGCGCTCACATCCTTGTTGTATAACAAGGGCAGCTCTACATTTTCAAGGGCCGTAGTGCGCGGAAGCAGGTTATAGGCCTGAAAAACAAAGCCGATTTTATGGTTACGCAGCTGCGCCAGTTCATCGCGCGATAATTGTTTCACATCCACCCCATCCAAAAAATAATTGCCTATCGATGGTTTATCCAAACAACCCAAAATATTCAGCAAGGTGGTTTTACCCGACCCGCTGCTGCCCATAATGGTCACAAACTCGCCTGCATTCACATCAAACGAAATCCCCCTCAGCGCATGCACCGTTTCGCTGCCCATAACAAAATCGCGCCGGAGTTCCTTTATTTCCAATATCTTTTTGCTCATCGGTTCCTCCCTCCGCCGCCGCGTCTTTGCGGTAAAAAGGGGCTCGCCCCGGGATTTGCAGCCGCGGTTTTACCAGCGCCCCCGCTTATGCCTGTTGCCACCACCTCGTTTGCGGCAAGGCCGGCCAGCACTTCTACATGGGTATTATCATTCAGCCCTATCTCTATCCTTTTCTGTACCAGTTTTTTCCCCTGCACTACCCATATTAATGCTCGCTGCTTGGCTACGCCAGAGGTATCGGTGCGGCTTTTTGCCGTATGCGATATCTGGTTGGCCGTAGGGCTGCCACCGTTAGCCGCCGCGTTTGCACTTTTGCTGCGCTTGCCTTTGTGGGGCACTTTTCCCACTATCTGGTAATCTTTCATTAATGATGAGTCGGGGGTAAAGGACAGCGCTTTGGCTGGTATCAGCAGCGCGTTATTTACTTCTTTAGTGTAAACGATAATGCTGGCTGTCATACCCGGCTTTAGTTTCATATCATTATTTGGCGCGTTGATAATGGTGGTATAGGTTACCACATTGGCCGAAACCGAAGGATGGAGCCTTATTTCGCGCACCGTGCCGCCAAACTGGTCGTTAATAAAGGCGTCTACCGTAAAGCTCGATCTGTCGCCCGGTTTTACATCGCCTATATCCGCTTCATCCACATTGGCCTGTACCTCCATCTTGGTAATATCCTTGGCAATAACAAACAGGGTAGGCGTGTTGAAACTTGCCGCTACGGTTTGCCCCACGCTGATACTCCGGTTAAGCACCACACCGTCTATGGGCGAATAAATGTCGGCATAGGAAAGGTTTTTTGCTGCCGACCTAACCTGTGCCTGCGCACTCTCCACACTTGCCTTTGCTGCCGAATAGGTATTGACAGCGCTATCATAATCGGCCTTACTAATGGCATCAACCTTATAGAGTTGACTTTGCCTGTCAAAATTAGTCTTCTGGAATACAAGCTGGCTCTGGGCATTTTGCAGGTTGCCCCGGTACTGATCTAACGTTGCCTGCAGCAGCGATCGGTCAAGTTCAGCCAGCAGCTGCCCTTTTTTAACTTTCGAATTAAAGTCTACATACAGGTTTTTGATAATACCCGATACCTGCGAACCAACCGTTACGGTATCTTCCGGCTCTATTTTACCTGTTGCGGTAACGCTTTGTGCAATATAACCGCGCGTTGGTTTCTCTGCCGCCAGTTTTATTGGTTCTTCAGTTTTCCTGATGAAGAAATACCATACCAGCACCAGCGCGATCAGGATAGTGAGGATGATGAGGATTCTCTTATAGATTGGTTTCATGTCGGCCGTTAATTATAAGGTTACGGGTATGCCCCTGTAGAAATCGTATATTTTTTGTGTTAGCAATAGATTATATTTTGCCTGTATAACCGCCTGCTGTGCCTGTACATACAGTGTTTTTTGCAACAGGAAATCAACCATGTTCGACGCCCCGATCTTCAATTGTTCATTGGCTATCCGGTAGCTTTCCTGGTTAAAATTGAACTGAACCTGCGCGGCATCATACTGGCTTTGGGCGTTCTGCACATTGATATAGGCCCGCTCCACGCTTTGCGACAGGGTTATCCTGGTGTTACTGAAATTGAGTTTTGCCTGATCTACGTTGATCTTTGCCTCTTCAACCTGCGTTTTTACAACCCGGCGGGTAAAAATGGGGATGGAAAGCGTGACGCCCAATTGCTGGTAAAAGTTATTATTCAGCTGCGAAAAATACCCGCTGCCGCTGCTGTATTGCGAACCCAGGCCGCCGCCCGCGCTGAGGGTTGGCAGGTAACCCGCCCGCGCTTTTTTAATATCGTATTGTGCTATATCCACACCCAACTGGCCGTTCCTTATTTCGGGCCGGTATTTCATGGCGGTGTCTTCAGCCTGTTTCAATGGTGTCAGGCTGGCATTTATACCCAGTGCAACCGGTTTCTGAATATCAAAGTCAACATCTGCCGGCAACAATAACAATTGTTTCAGGGTAAGCAGGTCGGCCCTTTCGGTATTCATGGCCGTTGTGAGATTGTATTGGTCGGTAGCATTTTGCGCCTGCATCTGTATCAGGTCCTTGCGGGCAACGCTGCCTACATTAAAGCGCTGCTGTTCCAGTTTTACCTGCGCTTTAGATGTATTTACCACCGAGGTATCCGAAATAACATTTTCCTTGTCGAGCAGGATGGCCAGGTAAGCTTGTGTTATTTGCAGCGTAATATCGTTTTCCTGCTGGATGATATCCAGATTTGCCGATTCGACCGCGATGTTTTTTTGCTGGATGTTGTTGTTGATGTACCCGCCGTTAAAAAGCGTTACCGACGAGTTTAATGAATATTGCCCTGAGGAAGTAATGCCCGAGCTGCCACCGGTTACCACGCTGTTGCCATTTACAATGGATGCGTTGCCCTGCCGGTTCTGGTGTATGAAACTTTGCGAGGCCGAACCCGAAAGGTTGGGCAGCCGCCCCGCCTTTGCCAGCAAATACTCCTGCTGGCTGGTTAGCTTGCTCAGCCGCAGCGAATTGATCTGGATATTATTCTTTTTGGCATATTCGATGCATTGCACCAGGTTCCAGCGCAACGGCCTGCCCAGTAGCGTACTGTCCTGTGCTATTAATGCACCCGAATTCAAAAGAATTAACAGGGATACGATATATACTTTCCTTGGCAACATAAGTAGATGTTCCACTTTGCATAGGCAGGTAATGTTTTCTTTTCAATGTATATAACTGTAAAAATGTTTTGAAAGTGATAGCGGCGGCGTGTAATAATTTAATTACGCAATTTTTGCACCCACAAAAAAGCCGCTTCGCAGTTTAGCCGAGCGGCTTCGATATGAAACTACTGCAGGCAAACCAATAAGCCTGTAATGCATTCTGTTTTATCAATATCCGTTATTGCCAAATTCACCGGCATTTATGGTAGTATCAAGGAATGATGGCGAAATTGGGGTGGCAGGTTATCGTATGGTTGCATACCTCGCCAATAACCATTTTGATAAAAAACCATATCATTATGACACTGTTTGGAGGGTAAGTATTAACCGCTTATTAAAATAACATCCTATAATACAAATACTTATATTGCTTTTGGGGTTTAATTAATAGCAGGCACCCTTTTAGCTGCAATTTTTGCATGGAAACTAAAACAACCCCATTGGCAAACGTCCTCATCATTGATGACGAACAAGGCCTGGCCGCATTAATTGCAAGGATATTAGAACTGGAAGGCTTTCATCTATTTAAAACCTACACAGCTAAAGCGGGCTTGAAAGTGCTTATGCTGGAAGATATTCATGTTGTTATCAGCGATGTTAAGCTGCCTGATATGAATGGTGTAGAGTTGGTTAAATTAATCAAAGAAAAGAAACCCTACGTTGAAATTATAAACCTTACGGCCCATGGTACTATAGCGGATGGTGTGCAAGCCATGAAAAACGGCGGATTTGATTATATCACCAAAGGCGATGATAATGATAAGATCATCCCCTTAGTTTACAAAGCAGCAGAAAAAGCCCGGTTTCAATTAAGGGTGTTTAACCTGGAGGCAAGGATAACCGGCAAATACAGCTTTGACCAGATCCTTGGGAAATCAAAAGCAATTACCGAAGCTATAGCTGTTGCTAAAAAGGTAGCCGCAACAGACACTACCGTATTATTGCTGGGTGAAACCGGCACGGGGAAAGAAGTATTTGCCGAATCTATACATTATGAGAGTAGCCGGCGTTTGCAGCCTTTTGTAGCTGTTAATTGCAGCAGCTTCCCATCCGAATTATTGGAGAGCGAGTTGTTCGGCTATAAAGCCGGGGCATTTACCGGGGCCGTAAAAGATAAAAAAGGCCTGTTTGAAGAAGCCAATAATGGCACCATTTTTTTAGATGAGTTAGGAGAAATGAGCTTAGAGCTTCAGGCCAAACTACTCCGGGTTATAGAAAGCAGAACTTTTATTAAGATAGGTGATACACAAACAACCAAAGTAAACATCCGCATTTTGGCCGCTACTAACCGTGATCTGGAAAAAGAGGCGCAGGAAGGACATTTCCGGCTCGATCTATTTTACAGGTTATCTGTTTTTACCATCAATCTGCCGTCACTCAATCAGCGTAAGGCCGATATTGAGTTAATTGCCAGGCATTACCTTAAGCAGTTTGCTGATAAAGTGAATACCCGTATCGAACATATAAGCGACGAATTTATGCATGTGCTTGCCCAACATCATTGGAAAGGAAATGTGCGGGAGCTTAAAAACGTTATAGAGCGTGTGGTGATACTGGCAGAAAAAGGGGTTATAGACGTTGACCTGTTACCTGTTGAGTTTAGAACGGCGCGTGTAGACGTTGATGCCCTCGACCTCGAGTCGATAGAAAAGCAACATATATACAAAGTTTTGCACCATACACGCGGCAATAAAACCGAAGCGGCCCGGCTATTAAACATCGGCCTTACTACCCTTTACCGGAAACTGGACCATTACACCCTCTCCTGATAATAATATCCCACGAATAGACATTACGGATATGTGTTTATTAGGGTAGTCCCCGCTGGGGGACAATTCCTTTTCTTTCTTCCATGCTACAAACAGATAGTCCCTCCGGGACACAGAAGCATCATCGAATATTGATGGTGTAAGCCCGGTTCTATGTCCCGGAGGGACTACCTGTTTGTAGAAAACGTAACGGGAACGATAATGCCCCGGCCAGGGGCTACCCTAAAAGGTCTATTCATGGGTTATTACCCTCTCCTGATAGCACTCCTATTTGATAAAAACCCCTTCCATTTTGGTAGGGGTTTTTTGTATCTCAAATCTAAATATGATATAAATATCTGTAAATCAATTAATTGATTTTTATGGCATGGGCTTGGTTAACCCTTTAGAAAATTGAAAAACTATGGATCTTTTACAAGTCGCACTTTATGTATTGGCCTTTATCGTTGTATTCTGGCTGCTCTTTAAATCCGTTAACTACTTCGAAAAAATTTAACCATCATGTTAGCACTATTCATCGTAGCAGTGGCTGTGTTTATTTACATGGTTTATGTACTGCTTAATCCCGAAAAATTTTAATCAACAAAAAATCAATCATTATGAATACGGAATACTTAGGTATTATTTTTATGTACCTGGCTACCCTTGCCCTGGCTATACCACTGGGTAAATATATGGCCAAAGTTTTTAAAGGCGAGAAAACCTGGCTCGACTTTATGGCCCCGGTTGAAAGGCTGATCTTTAAATTCAGCGGCATAGATACGCACAGGGAAATGAACTGGAAACAGCATTTAAAAGCATTGCTCACCATAAATTGCTTATGGTTGTTTTATAGCTTTTTCTGTTTATTGTTCCAGTCGCATTTACCGTTAAACCCAGATGGCAATCCAAATCAAACGCCCGACCTGGCTTTTAATACCGCTATAAGTTTTATCACCAATACCAACCTGCAGGATTATTCGGGCGAAACAGGTGCAACCTACTATACACAGCTATTTGTGTTTAATTTTTTACACTTTGTGAGCGCCGCCACCGGTATTGCAGCTATGCTGGTTGTTTTTAGGGCGATGAAAGATAAAGTAACCGATAAGCTTGGTAATTTCTGGGATTATTTTGTAAAATCAATAACCAGGATATTACTGCCGGTAAGTATTGTAGTAGCTATTATTTTAGCATTTAACGGTACGCCAACCAGCTATAAAGGCAAAGACACCATAATTGGTTTGCAGGGCGATACCATCCACGTTTCGCGCGGGCCCGCTGCCGGTATGATCGCTATAAAACAGGTGGGCACCAACGGTGGCGGCTGGTATGGTGCAAACTCGGCCCATCCGCTCGAAAATCCCAACTACCTGACTAACATCGTTGAAAATATCAGCATCATACTAATCCCTATCGCCTTAGTTTTTGCATTGGGTTTCTATTTAAATAAGCGAAAACTATCCTGGGTTATTTTTGGTGTAATGACGGTGGGCTACTTCACCCTGCTTTATGCCTCTATCAACGCCGAAGTGGGCGGTAATCCGGCAATAGCACACATGGGTATCAACCAGGCCGGCGGCGCAATGGAAGGCAAAGAGGTACGCTTTGGCGCAATTGCTTCGGCTTTTTGGGGCGTAAGCACTACCGTAACTTCAAATGGTTCGGTAAATGCGATGCATGACAGCATGATGCCTATGTCGGGCGTTGCGCAAATGTTTGATATGATGATCAATTCTTTTTACGGCGGTGCAGGGGTTGGCTATCTCAACTTTTATATTTTCATCATCATCGCGGTATTTATTTCGGGGCTGATGGTTGGCCGCACGCCCGAGTTTATGGGCCGCAAAATAGAGGCCCGCGAAATGAAAATAGCCTCGCTCATCGCTTTATTGCACCCCTTTATGATATTGGCAGGCACAGCCATTGCCTCTTACATATTTGTTTACCACCCGGGAATAAATTGGGCCGAGAAACCATCGGCATGGCTAAATAACCCAAGCTTTCATGGTTTTTCGGAAATGCTGTATCAGTTTTGTTCTTCTTCGGCTAATAACGGTTCGGGATACGAAGGCCTGGCAGATAACAGCATTTTCTGGAATGTAAGCGCAGGTCTGATCATGTTTATTGGCAGGTTCCTGCCTATAATAGGGCCAGTGGCTATCGCGGGTATTTTGGCCAACAAAAAATTTATTCCCGAATCGGCAGGAACATTAAAAACGGATACCACAACATTTGGCGTGATGATACTGGCTGTCATTGTTATCGTTGCAGCCCTGTCGTTTTTCCCGGCATTAACCCTGGGGCCAATAGCCGAACATTTTTCACTTAAATAATCAAAAGAGATTCATCATGAGAACTGATAAAAATACATTATTCCAGGGCGATCAAATGGCGGATGCTTTTAAGCAATCGTTCATCAAGCTCGACCCGCGCATTTTGGTACGTAACCCTGTAATGTTTACCGTGGAGATAGGTACCGTTGTAATGCTTATAGTAACTATATTTTCTTTTACCAATAGCGGACAGGGAAGCTGGGGTTATAACTTCACTATATTTTTTATACTACTGTTAACTGTTTTGTTTGCCAATTTTGCCGAAGCGATTGCCGAAGCACGCGGCAAGGCACAAGCCGAAAGCTTGCGCAAAACCCGGGAAGAAACCCCCGCCCGTTTACTGGTAAACGGTAACGAGCAGGTTGTAATGTCGTCTTCATTAAAAAAGGGCGATGTATTTATCTGCGAAGCGGGTGATACGATACCCACAGACGGTGAAATTATTGAAGGTATAGCTACTATTGATGAATCGGCGATAACCGGTGAATCAGCCCCGGTTATCCGCGAATCGGGGGGCGATAAATCATCAGTAACAGGTGGCACAAAGGTATTGTCAGATCATATAAAAGTACAGGTTACCACCCAACCCGGCGAAAGTTTTCTGGATAAGATGATTGCGCTGGTTGAAGGGGCATCCCGCCAAAAAACACCAAACGAGATCGCGTTAACCATCTTGCTTGCCGGTTTTACTTTAGTGTTTGTTATCGTATGCGTCACCCTTAAACCCTTTGCCGATTATGCCAATACACCCATTACCATTGCCGCTTTTATATCGCTGTTTGTTTGTTTAATACCAACCACCATCGGCGGGCTTTTATCAGCTATCGGTATTGCCGGGATGGACAGGGCATTGCGTGCCAACGTAATAACCAAATCGGGTAAAGCTGTTGAAACCGCCGGCGATCTGGATGTACTGCTGTTGGATAAAACGGGTACCATTACCATTGGCAACCGCAAGGCTACCAACTTTTATCCGGCCAATAGTATAAACGAAGATGAATTTGTAAGGGCATGCGTTTTAAGCTCATTGGCTGATGAAACTCCCGAAGGAAAATCAATTGTTGAACTGGCCGAGCAAAACAAAAATATGCAGGCTATAAAGGCCCCCAAAGACTCGGTGTTTATCAAATTCACGGCCGAAACCCGCTCAAGCGGACTGGATACACCTGATGGACTGCGTGTACGTAAAGGCGCTTTTGATTCTATAAAAAACATAGCGGTTAAAGCGGGGCACTCGTTTCCGGCTGAAACAGAAGAGCGCGTAAAGACCATCGCTTCAAATGGCGGCACACCATTAGTGGTATCGCAAAATGAAAAAATACTGGGGGTAATAGAGCTTCAGGACATTATAAAAACCGGCATATTCGAACGCTTTGAACGCCTGCGTAAAATGGGCGTAAAAACCGTAATGGTAACCGGCGACAATCCGCTTACCGCCAGATTTATTGCTGAAAAGGCCGGTGTTGACGATTTTATTGCCGAGGCCAGGCCTGAAGATAAAATGAACTATATCAAGAAAGAGCAGCAGGAAGGCAAACTGGTGGCGATGATGGGCGATGGTACAAATGATGCCCCGGCCCTGGCACAGGCAGATGTTGGCGTAGCTATGAACAGCGGCACCCAGGCTGCTAAAGAGGCCGGCAATATGGTTGACCTGGACAATGACCCAACCAAACTGATCGAGATTGTAGAAATAGGCAAACAGCTGCTGATGACGCGCGGCACCTTAACCACATTCTCTATAGCTAATGATGTTGCCAAATACTTTGCTATTGTTCCGGCATTATTCATGGTGTCTATACCATCATTAAGGGCATTGAATATAATGGAACTGCATAGTCCTCAATCAGCTATTTTATCGGCTGTAATATTTAATGCCATTATTATACCCCTGCTTATTCCGCTTGCCCTGCGTGGTGTGGAATACAAGCCGATAGGCGCCAGCGCGCTGTTACGCAGAAACCTGCTGATATATGGCTTAGGCGGTGTGCTGATACCATTTATCGGCATCAAAATGATAGACCTTATTGTAGGAATTTTAATATAATTATTAATAACGAAGATTATGAAAACTTACTTATTACCATCCATAAAATTAACTTTAATTTTATTAGTGATCGTATCGGGCTTATACCCGCTGGCTATAGCGGGCATTGGGAAATTTACACCGGGACATGGTGATGGACAGGCCGTTAGTTACAAAGGCCGGGTAGTTGGTTACGCTAACATTGGGCAAAAATTTACAAAAGATAAATACTTTTGGTCGCGCCCGTCAGCCGTTGATTATAACGCTGCCGGTTCGGCAGGTTCAAACAAAGGGCCGTCAAACCCTGATTACTTAAACAAAGATGTTAAGGGCCGTATAGATACCTTTTTAAAGCACAATCCGGATATTAAAAAGGAACAGATCCCGGCCGAACTGGTTACCGCTTCGGGCAGCGGCCTGGACCCCGATCTTTCGCCTGCAGGTGCACAGGTGCAGGTTGCACGTATTGCCCGTGCCCGTGGAATTGCCGCGGCTCAGGTCAGCCAGATAATTGCAGCCCATACCGAAAAAGCCTTATGGGGGATATTCGGTCCTGCTAAAGTTAATGTGCTTAAATTAAATATAGCGCTGGATGAATTAAATAAATGAAGATAGCGTGTGCTTGTAAAGCTAATTTGTTGATTGATCAATTACCTGTAGTTCATACAAAAGGGGATGTTTTTACATCCTCTTTTATAGCTTTTAAGTTATGTCCGAAAAAAAAACAGAACAACCGGTTGAACACTTCCTTGAACTGATCAAGCGCTCAAGGCGCGGCCGGTTTAAAATATATATCGGGATGAGCGCGGGCGTAGGCAAAACTTACCGGATGCTGCAGGAGGCCCATGCTTTATTGCGCAATGGCATTAATGTACAAATAGGCTACATAGAAACACATAACCGTGCAGAAACGCACGCGCTTTTAGCAGGCTTGCCCGTAATCCCCCGCCGCAAAATATTTTATAAAGGTAAGGAGCTGGAAGAAATGGACCTGAAAAGTATTTTGAACCGGCACCCCGAAGTTGTCATTGTAGATGAACTGGCGCATAGCAATATTGAAGGCAGTAAAAACAACAAGCGCTGGCAGGATGTACTGGACATACTGGAATCGGGTATTAATGTAATATCGGCTGTAAACATACAGCACCTGGAGAGCCTGAACGAAGAAATACAAAACATTACCGGCGTTAGCATTACCGAGCGGATACCCGATAAAGTATTGGAAATGGCCGATGAGATTGTAAATATTGACCTGACTGCCGACGAACTGATAGACCGGTTAAAAGAAGGCAAGATTTACAATAAGGCTAAAATAGCAACGGCTTTACAAAACTTTTTTCGCAGTGAAAAGATCTTGCAGTTAAGAGAGATAGCACTTAAGGAAGTAGCACACCATTTAGAGCGTAAAATTGATATTGAAATACCCAAACAAATTAAGGTAAGGCCCGAAAGGTTTCTGGCGTGTATCTCATCAAATGCAGAAACTTCGAAAACAGTGATCAGAAAAACAGCAAGGCTGGCTTCCTATTTCCGCGCACCCTGGATTGTGCTATATGTGCAAAGCAGCAGTGAAAGTATGGACCGGATTAAACTGGATAAACAAAGGCATTTGATAAACAACTTTAAACTGGCGACCGAATTGGGTGGCGAAGTTTTAAAAGTAAAAAGCGACCAGGTTACTCAAACCATTATGAACGTGGCCGAAGAAAGGGAAATAACCACCATTTGTATTGGCAAGCCACACTTAAACCTGTTCCAGGTAATTTTGAGAACCGCTGTATTTAATGGACTGCTTAAAAAAATAGCAGCTACAGAAATTGATTTAGTTATATTATCATGAAAGTAAAAAATAAACTCCGTTTAGGATTCGGCTTTTTGTTTGTTGTTGTCCTGTTTTTTGGATTGATATCGCTGTTTTATATCAACGAAATATCAAATAGCGCCAAAGTAATTTTGAAGGATAATTATGAAACGCTGAACTTTACAAAAGAGATGCGTACTGTTCTGGACGAACATAACCTCCCGCTGGACCGTGAGGCCGCCAAGTATTTTAATACACAATTAGTTAAGGAAGAACATAATATAACCGAACCGGGTGAATTGGAAGCGGTAAAGAGCCTGAGAGAGGCTTTTATCCAGATCCAAAGCCCTACAGCTACTCCGGCCCTGCTGAAGCAATCGGAAAGGGAAACCCGGAAATACCTGCGTATGATAGATATGCTTAACATGCACGCTATTGTTGTTAAAAACGATAAGGCCCACACTTCGGTAAAAAATGCCAGCCTGTTTCTGGGCCTGGCAGGCACTTTTACCTTCCTGATATTGTTTAGCTTCAGCATAAACTTCCCCGGTATTATATCTAACCCTCTAAATTCTTTGTTGGATGGTATCAGAGAGATTGCCAAAAAGAACTATAACCAACGCATTCAATTTGATAAGAATAATGAGTTTGCCGAAGTAGCAAACGCGTTTAATGATATGGCCTCGCGGTTGAATGAATGGGAGAACAGTAACCTGTCAAAAATAATGTCGGAGAAACTGCGTATCGAAACGATTATTGAACAAATGCACGATGCCATCATAGGGATCAATGAAAAGCAGGAAATCCTGTTTATAAACACCGCGGCAAAAAATATTCTCGGGTTAAAAGAAGAGCAACAACAGGGTCAATCAATAGCCAGTGTTATTAAAGATAACGACCTTTTCAAATCAATCATAGCGAACGAAAAAACCGACAGGCACTTTAAAATATTTGCCGACGGAAAGGATTCGCATTTTCAATTGGAAACAAGCGAGATTTCTGTACCCAACCTATCAACCGATCAGGAAGAAACCATAGTTAAAGCGCAAAAATCGGCAGGTAAAGTTTACATCCTGCGAAATATTACAGAGTTTAAAGAACGAGATGAAGCCAAAAGCAATTTTATTGCAACCATATCACATGAGCTTAAAACGCCAATATCTGCAATTAAGATGAGCGCGAAGCTGTTAGCTGACGACCGGGTAGGCGCATTAAATACCGAACAGGGGCAATTGGTTAAACATATTAGCGGCGATGCCGAGCGTTTATTAAAGATAACTTATGAATTGCTTGATCTTTCGCAAGTTGAAACAGGCAATATACAGTTGAATTTTGTACCGGCGCGGCCCGAACAAATTATTGATTATGCCATTAAAGCGGTGAAATTTGAAGCGGACCAAAAAGGGCTCATTATAGAACAAGCTATTGCTCCCGATTTGCCTCAACTTAATGTTGATGTAGAAAAAACGGCCTGGGTTATGATCAATTTTTTATCAAACGCCATACGTTATAGCCATGCCCGGTCAAAAATTTTGGTTAACGTAAGTTTAAAAACAAGTAGCGTTGAGTTCTCGGTACAGGACTTTGGTAAGGGAATTGATGCGCAGTACAAGGAGCGGTTGTTTGATCGTTATTTTCAGGTACCAACAGATGGACAAAACAAATCGGGCTCGGGCCTGGGCCTGGCTATTTCAAAAGAATTTATTGTAGCCCAGGGTGGTGATATTAGCGTAGAAAGTGAAGTTGGTGTAGGTAGCCGGTTTTATTTTGATTTACCGGTGCTGGCAACTTAAGATGGAAAATAGCTGTAGCGTGAAAAAGGAAGTTACAGCCAGCATCGCCGCTTCAAAAAAATGCAGGGGCCGTGTCCATTATATTAGTTTACTAAATCTTAAATATTAAGTGTTTTTCCGACAATTAAATACTTATCTTGCTTATTAGTTATAAATCATAAAAACCTGCAAAACAAGTGGCGTACGCAGTTTTTGCTCTCTGCATTTACTGTTTTGCGTTTCTAAATTATGCACTTTTAGGCTGTTGGGCTTAAGATATATTTTAACAAATTTGGGCATGTTGGGATTTTTGAGGTGTGAACACCGGAAATACTTTGCAGTAAGGTTTTGTTTTATTGGGGCCTTACAGATTTTGTGTTTTTTGGCGTATGCACAGTCGCCCATAAAAAATAAAGTATTAAAATATTCATTAAAGGACGGATTATCGTTTGGTATAGTAAATAGCATTACTCAGGACGCTAACGGTTTTATGTGGTTTGCCACCAGTGATGGCCTTAACCGTTTCGACGGTACTTCATTTAAGATCTTTAAATTAAAACAGCGTGATTCTTTAGGCCTTTCAAGTAACTATGTTGGAAAAGTTTATGCCGGCAACGCTGGTATTATTTGGGTAGGATCCAGAGACGGGTTAAGCAGGCTTGATACCCGTACAGAGAATTTTACGCACTATAAAGTTAATACCGGCCGCTTAGCTAAAGAGGATGTAAATATAATTGCGCCCGGCCATGGCGGCAATTTTTGGGTATCAACTTATGGGATAGGCTTTTCTTATTTCGATACCAAAAAATCCAGTTTTATAAACTACAGGCAGAGCAATCTCCCCGGGTTAAGCGACGACCGGATTATTTCATTATTAGAAGATTCGCAGGGTTTATTGTGGATCGGCACGCAGGATGCCGGGATTAACGTGTTTACACAAAAAGATGGGGCAATCAGTACTAAGCTGCATCTTGGCCAGGGCCTGCCCGTATCACGCATCAACGATATTTTTGAAGATCATTTTCATAATATCTGGATAGCTGCAAGTAACGGACTGATCTATTATAACCGTAGTTCCGGTAAATTTTATCAATTGCGCAATATGCAGCCCGGCATAAAAAGCAAAACGTATATTTCTCTTAATGAAGGCAGCGATAAAAAATTATTGATCGGGCTGCAGGATGGCGGCTTGTTTAAACTGGAACTGGGCGCTTCGGCTAATTATGATGTCAACTCCTTTTTCCTTGAACCGGTTACCGGCGACGATGGCTTTAACATTACACAACGCTCGGTGCAAACGCTTTACATTGACAGGGATAAAAACACCTGGTTGGGTACCTACGGAGACGGTATTTATATGGTAAGCAACAAAACAGAAAAGTTTACCCGTATACAACGTAAACATGTTGATGCCGGTGGCGAAAGCCAGGTAAGGTTTTATGGTATGTGCCGTGATAACGATGGCCTGCTTTGGTTTGGCACTGATGGCGATGGTTTGCTGAAAGCCAGAGCCGACGGTACTTTAATAAAGCAATACAAAGCCGATGGCCGTCCCGGCAGCTTAACCGACAATGCCATTTTGAGCGCATATACCGACAGTTATAATAACACCTGGTTTGGCACCTATGCCAAAGGGTTATTTTTATATAACCGGGCGTCTGATACGTTTACCAATTTCAGCCATAATCCTTTTGTTGCTAAAAGCCTGGGCGGTAATGATGTGCGGGTTATTTATGAAGATAAGCGTAAACACCTTTGGATAGGTACAAATGGCGGCGGGTTAAGTCTGTTTGACCCGGTTACCCGGTTATTCACCAATTATAACCCGGCTAATAGTAATATCAGTTCATACGATGTGCGCGCCATTGCCGAAGATGAAAAAGGAAATTTATGGATAGGCGCGTATGGTGGCGGGCTCGATTATTTCGATACGCAAAAAAACAGGTTCGGTAAGTTTTTAAAAGCGGCCGATGAAAAAAAATATCTGCCGGGCGCGGTGATATTTTCACTTTATCATGACGGGCATAACCGGCTTTGGATAGGTACAGAAGGCGACGGATTACTGGTTTACGATCTTAAAAACAAAACGGTTAAGGTTTTTGACGAAAAAAATGGTTTGGCCAACAATACTGTTTACGCTATTAAAGACGCCAATAACGGAACAATTTGGTTAAGCACCAATAAAGGCCTATCAAGTATAGAGCCATTCAACGGCAAAGTGGCTAACTATGATCAGTCTGACGGATTGCAAGCCGGGCAGTTTAACGTAGGTTCGGTAATGTACGATGCCCCGCATAAGGTAATGTATTTTGGCGGAGTAGAGGGCTTAAACGCTTTTGATCCCGGACAGGTATATAAAAGCAATTATGTGCCGGGCGTATTGATAACCGGCCTGCAGATATTTGGAAAGCAAATAGAGGTTGACGGCAGCAACAAAAGCGGTGCTGTATTGCCCAACGCGCTAAATGAAACAAAACAATTGGTTTTACAGCCAGATCAATCCGTATTTTCTATCCAGTACACCGCGTTAAATTATGCCTATCCGCAAAAGGGAAGTTTTGCTTATAAAATGGAAGGGCTTGATAAATCGTGGAATTATGTGGGCAATCAGCGTTCGGCCACGTACCGCTACCTTAATCCGGGGACGTACGTTTTTAAAGTAAAGGCCTCTAACCAGGATGGTGTTTGGTTTAACAATTATGCCACATTGCAGGTACGGATACTGCCGCCATGGTACCAAACCTGGTGGGCCTACCTTTGCTATCTGGCCATTGCCGGTTTTATGATCAATTATTACAGGTTGTACAGGATCAATCAATCAAAGCTGAAATACGAAATAAAGGTAGCCCAGCTATCGGCCGAAAATGAAAAAGAACTTAATGAGCGCAAGCTTTCATTTTTTACCAATATTTCGCATGAGTTCCGTACCCCTTTAACATTAATTATTAACCCGGTAAAGGATATGTTGTTTGGCAAAAGCGACGAGGCCAATGAGCCCGGAAACCTCCAGATTATTTACCGCAACGCCCGCCGCCTGTTAAGCCTGGTAGATCAGTTATTGCTGTTCAGAAAAGCCGAAAGCGATACCGATAAGCTGAAAATAGTAAGGCTAAACATTGTTTTACTATGCCACGAGGTGTTTTTATGCTTTAATCACCAGGCGCGCACTAAACATATACAGTTTGATTTTTTGAGCGAAAAAGAGGATATCGAAATATTTGCCGATAGGGAAAAGATAGAGATAGCTCTGTTTAACCTGATCTCAAACGCCTTAAAATTTACTCCGGAGCATGGCATGGTAACGTGTACCATAACTGATTTTGATGATAAAGTTACCATAGCGATAAAAGATACTGGTTGCGGCATAGCCGAAGGCACAGGCGATCAACTGTTCAGCAAGTTTTACCAGTTGCAAAGTCCGGCCCCCCTGGCGGCCGGCTTTGGTATTGGCCTTTATCTGGTAAAAGTGTTTATTGAAAGCCATAAGGGCGCGATAGGCTATACCAGCAGGCAGGGCGAGGGCACAGTTTTCAATATTTCATTGTTAAAAGGGAAGGAGCATTTTGAGCAGCAGTTGGTTTTTGAAGATATGCCCGAACCCTCGATATTTTTAGACGAGTTGATGGAGAGCAATAATGAAATGCTTGCTGCAGCTGAAGCCGACAGTGAAATAACACCCAAAAGCCCCGAAGCTTTAAGTTCGGATACCAAAACCATGTTGCTTATTGACGATAACCAACAAATCCGTACCTATCTTAAACAAATATTTGCCAGCCATTTTGAAGTTTTTGAGGCCGATAACGGCACTGACGGGCTTAATCTGGTTCATCAGTTGGTGCCCGATATTGTAATAAGCGATGTGATGATGCAGGGCCTAAGCGGTATTGAACTTTGCAGCCGTATTAAGGAAGACCCCGCCCTTAACCATATCCCGGTTATCCTGCTTACTGCCAGTTCATCACCCGAAATAAAATTGAAAGGGATAGAGGGCGGGGCCGATGATTATATCAGTAAACCGTTTGAAAAAGAGATATTGATAGCCCGGGTTAACGGGATCCTGAAAAGCCGGAATAACCTGCAAAAGTATTTTTATAACGAGATAACGCTTAACAAATCAACTGATCTGAAAATATCGCAGGAGTATAAGGAGTTTCTTGAAAAATGTCTTCAAATAGTTGAGCAGCATTTAACAGATCCCGATTTCAGTATTAAAACCCTCGCGGCCGAAATAGGTATGGGCCACTCCAACCTGTATAAGCGCATCAAATCAATTTCGGGCCAGTCGGCTAATAGTTTTATCCGTTTTATACGGCTGCGCAAAGCTGCCGAAATATTACTCACTACCGATAGCACTGTTTACGAAACAGCCTACAAGGTGGGGCTAAACGACCTTAAATATTTCCGGGAACAGTTTCACCAATTGTTTGGTGTCAATCCGTCCGATTATAAAAAGAAATACCGTAAATCGTTTCACAATAATTACAATGTTAGCCGCGAGGTAATTAAAGAAAACTGATATTATTATTTTATCCCGCTATGTAAAAAGCCATATTTATAGGGCTTTTTCTTGAATACCCCCTGACTTAATCAGAGTTTACCCCTCACTTATCCTTGCATTTAAGCCGCAATTTAGCCTCACCAATAACCACGGTGTAAACCAACTTTTTCTTATCAGCATATATACTAAGCAAGGCAAAACACTGGGCAACCCGGTTTTAGCGGCCTGCCTTGTTGTAAAAATGTCTTAAGCGGAGTAAGGTTTAAACCGGCTAAAAACCAAATTTAAAACCATATGAAACTAAAGTTACACGTAAAGGATTCCCCCCACCGGAAAAGGTTACCCCGCTTTTCCCTTCTGATTACCGGCATAGCCATTGCCTGTTTTATCACCTGCCAGATGCCTTCGGCTGCATTGGCAAATGCTTATAAAAAGCTCAGCGTGCGGAGCGTAAAAATAAGCGGTAAAGTTACCGGCGAAAAAGGTGAAACATTACCCGGCGTAAGTGTAGTCTTAAAAGGAACTTCAACCGGCACCGTTACCGATGTTAATGGTAAGTTTAGCCTCGATGTGCCTGATGGATCATCGGGTACATTAGTATTCAGCTTTATCGGCTACCTAACGCAGGAAGTTGCCTTAAAAGGACAGGCCACAGTCGACGTACAATTACAGTCCGATGCAAAATCATTAAATGAGGTTGTAGTAGTAGGCTACGGTACGCAAAAAAAGGCTACCCTTACCGGCTCCATATCGCAGGTTAAAGGCGCCGAGCTGGTTAAAAGCCCTCAGCCCAACCTTTCAAACGCGCTTGCAGGCCGGTTTTCGGGCATAATCGTTAACAACCGCGGCGGCGAGCCGGGTTACGACGGTTCAAACATTACCGTACGCGGTTTGGCTACAACAGGCAGCAACAATGTGCTTATTGTAGTTGACGGCGTGCCCGGGCAAATAGGCGGTTTGGAAAGGCTTGATCCAAATGATATCGAAAGCCTATCGGTTTTAAAAGACGCTTCGGCAGCTATTTATGGTAACAGGGCGGCTAACGGCGTTATTTTGGTTACTACAAAAAGAGGTAAAACCGGTAAGCCAACCATTAATTACAGCTTTAACCAGGGCTTTAGTTCGCCAACCCGCCTGCCTAAAATGGCCAATGCGGCAACGTACGCCCAAATCATGAACGAGATCAATTATGACTCTAATCCGGCCGGCGGTTTAAACCAGGCCTATACTGCCGCGCAGATTCAGAAATTTAGTGACGGATCAGACCCGCTTAACTATCCAAATACCGACTGGGAAGCACAAACGCTTAAAAAATCGGCGCAACAGAACCAGCATAGCCTTTCTGTTGGCGGCGGTAGCGAGGATGTGAAGTACTTTATATCGTTAGGTACCCTTTACCAGGATGGATTATATAAGAACGGCGCTACCAAGTATCATCAGTACAACTTCCGCTCAAATATCGATGCAAACGTAACCAAGCGCTTAAAAGTAGGTTTATCGCTTTCCGGCCGCGAAGAAGACAGGCTATTTCCGCAGGTTGGCGCAGGTGGTATATTCCGCTCAATTTATCGTGCTAAACCTATAGTAGCGGCTTATTATCCTAACGGCCTGCCTACAACGGGTATCGAAAACAACAACCCTGCTGTACAGGTAACCGATATTGGCGGCACAAATAATAACCCTACCCAGGTTTTTAACGGCATTTTAAAAGGCAGCTATGCTATCCCAGGCATCAGTGGTTTATCACTTGATGGGTTCTTTTCGGTTGATAAATCGGGCGCTTTCGATAAAAGCTTTAACAAGCCTTACATTTTGTACAGCTATGACCCAACCTCTCAAAATTATAACAAGGTTGTAGTTGGCGGTAATAACAGCGCCCCTATGCTGTTCGAGTCGCAAAACAACCAGGCGCTTATTACCTCAAACATTAAACTGAACTTTGCCAGGAGATACGGTGCGCATGATATTAACGCGTTTGTTGGTTATGAGCAAAGCAAAAATCACCTCGAGTATTTTGATGCTACACGCTACAACTATCTGTCATCGCAATTGCCCGAGCTATCCCAGGGTGGTAGCGCGGCAACCGATTACCTTAACTCGGGTTATAGCTCAAACTATAACCGTCGCAGCGTAATCAGTCGTTTAGCTTATACTTATAAAGAAAAATACCTGTTTGAAGGCCAGTTACGTGCCGATGGCAGCTCGATATTCCCTAATGGAAAGCAATGGGGTTATTTCCCCTCGGCTTCCATAGGCTGGAGGGTTTCGGAAGAAGACTGGTTTAAAAACAGCACACGGTTTTTTAACGATTTAAAATTAAGGGCGTCATACGGCTCGCTGGGTAACGATAACGTTAACGGATTTCAATACTTTGATAACTACGTTTTGGTTAACAATGGCTTTGTGGCCAGCGTTCCGGGCAGTGGCTCAAACACTATTCAGCCAAACGTTAATCTTGCAAAGCTGGCCAATCCTAATATTACATGGGAGGTTGCTAAAAAGCTGGATGTTGGTATAAACGCGGTATTTCTTCATGATTTTACTTTAGAGGCCATCTATTTCCAACAAAAAAGATCTGATATCCTGGCCGCCAGAAATGCTTCGCTGCCCGGCTCGTCGGGTATTGTAAACCCTTATGGTTCCGACCCGTTGGTACCATCAGAAAATATCGGGAAAGTGAACAGCGAAGGCTTTGAAGCCACATTAGGCTACAGCCACAACAGCAGCAAATTTAGCTGGGGAGTTAGCGGCAATATAACCTATGCTAAAAGTAAGATCATCTTTATTGACGAAGCCAGCGGCACTTTAGACTATCAGCGCCAAACCGGCAGGCCGTTAAATACCTCACTGCTTTACAATGCCATCGGTATCTTCCGTACCCAGCAGGATCTTGATAGTTATCCGCACGTAACCGGTGCTAAAGTGGGGGATTTAAAATACCAGGATTATAATGGTGATAATAAAATTACTGCCGATGATCAAACACGTACCAAATACGGCAATATCCCGCAAATTACCTATGGCTTTACGTTTAACGCGGCTTACCACAGTTTTGACCTTTCCCTTTTATTTGCAGGCCAGGCACAGGTTAGTCAGTATGTTTTGCCAGAATCTGGCAGTGTAGGCAATTTCTACAGCAGCTGGGCCGATAACCGGTTTAGCCCTTCTAATACAAGCGGCACTTACCCAAGGGTAACCGACCGTGCATCTAATGCCATTAGCGGGGGGCTGTATAATAACACCTTCTGGCTTAACGATGCCTCGTTCTTCAGGTTAAAGAATGTGCAGGTAGGCTATAACTTCAACGGGGCGTTCCTTTCAAAAATTAAAATAGGGGGCTTAAGGGTTTATGCCAGCGCATTTAACCTGTTCACCGTAACCAAAGTGAAGGATTATGACCCTGAAGGTACCAGCGGCAGCGGCCAGTTTTACCCGCAGCAACGAATTTTAAACTTAGGTATTAACGTGAAATTTTAATCAGCAGACGACAATGAAACTACAATATAAAACCCCGCTATATTTAATAATGTGCGGTATGCTGGGAATTACAGCATGTAAAAAAAATATTTTAGATGTGACGCCTACCGATAGGATAGCCACATCGGCCATCGAATCGGATACGGCGGTATATGAAGCCTATGTAACCAACCGCTACATTGGCGCTAAGTTGCAGGATAAAGAGGGCGACGGAACAAACCCCGGCTTTGGGCGCGGCTTTGAGTATAGCATGTGGAGTTCGCTAACAGACGAATCCATCTATAACAATGACGATGCTACCTGGCTTGTACAAAGAGGCTTGCTGGCCCCCGAAAATTTAGGTGGCGCGGGCGTACTTTGGGGCCGCAGTTACCGGAGCATAAGAGAGTGCAACTATGCTTTAAGTATTTTGCCAAATCTGCCGTTAAGCGCAGGGCACAAAACCCGTATCGAAGGCGAGTTGAAATTTATCAGGGCATTCCGCTATCAGGACCTGATCCGTAATTATGGCGGGGTTGTTTTAATGGGCGATAAAGTGGTTAGCCTTAGCGACAACTTGCAGGATCCATCGCTGTTTAAAAGAGCAAGTATTAAGGAAAGTATTGATTATGCGGTTGCGCAGCTTGACGATGCTGCCTCAAAACTTCCCTTAAATAACGACGGCTCCTGGATGCTGGGTCGTGCAACTAAAGGCGCGGCGCTTGCTTTAAAATCAAGGCTGTTGCTTTATGCGGCAAGCCCTTTATATAACGCGGGTACCTGGGCCGCCGCCACTACTGCGGCACAGGCGGTTATCAGCCTTAACAAATATGGGATTTATACCGGCGGCTATAACAACCTGTTTTTGATAAACGAAACAAACGAAACCATTTTTGCACGTTTATACACTAAAAACGCTAATCATACCCACCTCGAAATAGCCAATGGGCCAAATGGCTATGGCGGCTGGGCCGGTAACACACCGTTGCAAAACCTGGTTGATGATTATGAAATGGATAACGGTAAGTTTATCACCGACCCAACATCGGGCTATGATCCTACTAAACCTTACGAGCACCGCGACCCAAGGTTTGCTGCAACTGTACTTTATAATGGAGCTACTTACAGGGGCCAAACAGTTGAAACCTTTACCCCCGGCGGCAAAGACAGTAAAGACGGGCCCGATAACTGGAATACGACCAAAACCGGTTATTACCTGAAAAAGTTTATGAATGATGCCTATCCGCTTCAAAATCCATGGGGTAATGCCGGTTTTCAGCCATGGATCTATTTCCGCTATGCCGAGATCCTGTTAAACTTTGCCGAAGCGGCGAACGAAGCTTACGGTCCGGATATCATCCCAACCGGGTCAACCTTATCAGCACGCACGGCAATCAATCTTATCCGTGCCCGCCCAAGTGTTAATATGCCGGCATTGGCCGCAGGGCTTTCTCAATCGCAAATGCGCGATGCAGTAAGGTACGAGCGCCGGGTTGAACTGGCATTTGAAGAACACCGCTTTTACGATGTGCGTCGCTGGAAAATTGCCGACGTTACCGAGAATAAACCTGCGGCTGGCGTAATTATTACCAAAAACGCCAATGGCAGCTATAGTTATACATCAAAAGTAGCGCTTGATGGGCGTGCTTTTGCAGCCAAACATTATTGGTTGCCTATACCCCGGGCAGAGATCCAGGCATCGGGTGGCCAACTGCAGCAAAACGCGGGATACTAATTTATCATTAAAAAAGGGGAAGGATATTCGTTCCTTCCCCTTTTTTTAACCTACAGCCTATCGAATTATATGAAGAACTCCTGCACTTTACTATTAGCGTTATGTTTTTTGATCTCCGGCTGTAAAAAAAGCACGGTTACCGCAGAACAAACGCCCGAACCTGTAGTGGTTAAGCCCGATCCAGGCCCGATTGTCCCGGCCGCCGGAGGCACGCTAAAGGGGGTTAACTGGGCAGCCGACGGCGATAATTTCAGCGATGGGATACTTGTGCTGAGCGGTCTCACTTCGTCAGATAGTTATGCTACTGTATCGGCCAAGGCCGATGCGGTGCTTTCGGGCATCCAAACCAATACCGGGGCCAATACGGTGAGATTGCCGGTTAATTATTCAACCGTATCGCAAGCCTGGTGGAACTCCTATACAGGGATTATTGATAAAGCGCTGAGCAGGGACATGAATGTTATACTGGGATATTGGGAAGCCAATTCATCTAAAGATGGAAAAGTTGATAACGCAACCGAGTTTTGGTCGATGTGGCAAACTATCGTTACCAAATATAGCGGCAACGGGCATGTTTATTTCGAGATATTTAACGAGCCGCATGGCTATTCGTTAGCCGATTGGACCGCCATTTGCGCCCAATGGCTAAGCAGGTACCCATCAATTCCACAAGGGCGCATCCTTATCAGCGGGACCTCTTACTCGCAGGATATTACCGGGGTGGGTGCTGATAGCCGTTTTTCGGGCTGCCTTTTATCCATACACGACTATACCTTTTTTAGCAACGGTACAAATACATCTGCTTTGCAATGGGAAAACCGCTTTAAAGGGAATATCGGCCCTTATAGCAACCGTGCAGTACTGACCGAGTTTGGTATACCTATGACTGCCGGTAAGAATTATACAGCGGCCATTAACGGCGATCAGGAAATTGCCTATTTACAGGGGTTAACCAACCAGGTGCGCGCGTTTGGCATGGGCGCTGTTTACTGGCCGGGTATCCGCACGGGCGATAGTTACGCCATTCAGCAATTGAACGGAACGGGTACAAACCTTACCGTATCAACCACAAACGCATCGGGTTTAAGCCGTATTAAATATGGCTGGGGTGTAGGCGATGGCGGTACCAATACATTTTATACAGGCGCTTATTACCGCTTTGTAAACGTTAACAGCGGGCAGGCGCTTGATGTTAACGGCGGTTCAACTGTCAACGGCGCGGGTATTATACAGTGGCCGCAAAATGGCGGCACCAACCAGCAATGGATCCTAACCAGTAACGGCGGCGATTATTACAAAATAACCAACCGTAACAGCGGGCTGGCGCTTGATGTTAACGGCGGTTTAACAGCTAACGGCACAGGCATTGTACAATGGCCGTGGAGCGGGGCCAATAGCCAGCAGTGGCAGCTTACCACAACCAGCGATGGCATTTACAAGGCTATTAACCGTAACAGCGGTTTGGCGCTCGATGTAAATGGCGTGGGGATAATACAGAGGCCATGGACTGGTGGTAATAACCAGCAATGGCAGCTTGTCCAACAATAATTTTACATCAAACGGTGCTGTAAAGTGCTGTTTTATCTGTTGATTTAAATAAAAATGATACTAAGCGCTACTATAAAAAAAATACTTGGTGTGGTTATAGCCTTTGGATTAACTATCCATTTTGCAAACGGCCAGGTTAAGGAAGTTACTATCGATATCAATCTCTTAAAAACATATCAAACTATCAGCAACTTTGGCGCCTCTGATGCCTGGTCGTGTCAGTTTGTGGGCAACTGGCCCGATGCTAAACGGGATAAAATTGCCGATCTGCTTTTTAGCCATGGTACTAAAAACGATGGCTCGCCAAAAGGGATAGGTTTATCGTTATGGCGGTTTAACATTGGCGCAGGCAGCACCCAGCAAGCGGGTTTAAGTGGCATTAAAGATGAGTGGCGCCGTGCCGAATCGTTTTTAAACACCGATGGTAGTTACAACTGGCAAAACCAGGCCGGGCAAGTATGGTTTTTAAAGGCCGCCAAAAAACGCGGGGTAAAACAGTTTTTAGGTTTTAATAATAGCCCGCCGGTGCAGTTTACCATTAATGGCAAAGCTTATACCAATGGCGGCAAAGTAAATATCGCAGCTGATAAATATGACGACTTTGCTGCATACCTGGCAAAGGTTGTTAAGGGGGTTGAGCAGGTAAGCAAAGTTAAATTTGATTACATAAGCCCGGTAAATGAACCCCAATGGGATTGGAGTGACGGCGGTCAGGAAGGATGCCCGTATACTAACACCGAGATAGCAGGGTTAATGAGATCCATTAGTAAAACTTTTGTAAATGACCATATCAGTTCAAAAATATTAGTAGGCGAAGCCGGGAGCATCAACTATTTATTTACAGCTGGCGATAAACCGGGAAAAGGAAACCAGATTAATGATTTTTTTAAACCAGGGGCTGCAAATTATATTGGTAACCTGCCGGGCATAAGCAAAACCATAGCGGGGCATAGTTATTTTACCACATCGCCAATGGCAACAGCTATAAAAGCTCGTAAGGCGCTGGCAGATACCGTAGCCACTATTAAGGGCCTTGATCTGTGGCAATCAGAGTATTGCATTTTGGGCGATAACGCAGGCGAAATAAACGGTAACAAACGCGATCTGGGGATCACTTCAGCGCTTTACTTAGCCTCGGTAATTCATACTGATCTAACCGTAGCCAATGTTTCGGCATGGCAATGGTGGACAGCTATTTCGGCCTACGATTACAAAGATGGCCTCATCTACATCGATAGAAATAAAAGCGACGGCAATTTTTACGCCAGCAAAATGCTATGGGCTATGGGTAACTACAGCCGGTTTATCAGTCCTGGCGCTATCAGGGTTGATGCCGGGGCTTTATCCGCAGCCGGGAGCGCGCCTATACTTGTTTCGGCCTTTAAAAAAGGCAGGGATTTAACGGTGGTGATAGTTAACCCCAATCCGGATGATATAACCGTTAGGTTTAATACTGGTGGTGTTAAAGTTCGGTTCACCTCGGCATACACTACATCGCAGACAGATGATCTTAAGGCGGGTAAAGTAACCGGAGATAAAAATCTTATCCCGGCCCGATCCGTCATCACGCTTACAGGGATCATTCAATAAAAGGTGAAAATATCGGGGATGCGATATAATCATGCTTTATACAAAAGCCTTCAGATTTTATCTGAAGGCTTTGCGGTATAATTGGGGCTACTTCACCAGCGGTTTCATAAATCGGCCGAGTCTGAAGGTAGTGGATTGGGGTTTACCCTGGCCCGGCAAATTTGCGAAAACTACAGCCTGGAACTTACTTGCGGCTTTGTAAATAACCTCCACAGGTTTAGTATAAAGTTTTAAGCGCCGTACAATTTTTATACAGAATTAAGTGGTAGCTTAGCTATATGCGATACTTATTTTGCTTCCTTTTGCTCTATTTAATTTATCCCGATGCCCGGGCGCAGCAACGCACGCTTGATGATTACCTGCGTGCAGCCATACAAAACAGCCCGCTTACTAAAGACCTGAACAATCAGCAATTAGCTGCGCAGTTGGATAGTGTGCGTATCCAGGCTGGCTTCCGTCCGCAGGTGAGCGGCATTGCCGGTGGTTTGTATGCCCCGGTGATCCATGGCTTTGGTTATTCAACGGCCATTACCAACGGGCAATCGTTAAACGCGCAGGTAAGCGTTAATAAAACCTTTATTGGTAAAAGCTACCTCAACGCGCAGTTAAATAGCCTGCTGTTCCAGCGCGATTCGTTGCGTAACGCCGTTAAGCTATCCGAACAGGATCTGCGTAAAAGCATCACCAGCCAATATATTGCCGCCTATGGCAGTTTAGAACAACAAAACTTTAACCAGGGAGTAGTAGACCTGCTGGCCAAAGAAGAAGACGTGTTGAAAAAACTTACCCGCGCCAATGTTTATAAACAGGCCGACTACCTTACCTTTTTGGTAACACTTAAGCAGGCGCAGATACAGCTATCGCAAGCTAAACTGCAATACAAAACAGATTTTGCCACACTCAATTACCTGGCCGGTATAACCGATACTACGGTAACAGCCATTGCTAAACCCGAACTGGCCCGCACCATGATGTTTGACCGCCAGAACAGCATCTTTTTCCGCCAGTTTAAAATTGACAGTATGCGCCTGCAAAACAGCCACGCGCTGATAGATTATAGCTATAAGCCTAAATTCAATGTATTTGCCGATGGTGGTTATAACTCGGATCTGACCGAAGAATACTACAAGCACTTTGGCGCCAGCGCGGGCTTTGGTTTAACTATACCCCTGTACGATGGCGGGCAGAAAAAACTGGCCCACAAAAAGCTGCAGCTGGAAGAGGATACCCGCCGCAACTACCTGAATTTTTTTGAACGCCAGTACAATCAGCAGATCAACCAATTGCGGCAGCAAATTGCCGGTTTTGATACCCTGCTGGCCGAAATAAAAGACCAGTTTAAATATTCCGAATCGCTGATAAAGGTTGATACCCAACTGATGCAAACCGGCGACTTACGCATTGCCGACCTGGTGCTGGCCATTAACGGCTACCTGTCGGTAAAAAACCTGCTGACGCAAAATGTGATCAGCCAACTGCAACTCATCAATCAACTTAATTATTGGAACAAATAGCAAAATGAATAGTCCATATAAAAAATATATAACCCGGTTAAGCAATAGCGGTTTTATAGCGGCTATGTTATTGATAAGCGCCTGCGGCAGCAAACCGGTAGCCGAAGAAGAAACCGCAGCCATAACACAAACTCCGGTTACTGTAATCACCATAAGTACCGGTGCCATGGCCGACTCGGTGGTGTTAAGTGCCATCTCTAAATTTCAGCAGAAAAGTTTTGTAAAGGCTAATGCCATTGGTTATATCACACAGGTAAATATTAAACCGGGGCAGTTTGTAAATAAAGGGCAACTGCTATTTTCCATTAAAACCAAAGAGGCGCAAAGCATAGGCAATGCCATAAACGTGTTGGATACCACTTTTAAATTTTCGGGGGTAAACCATATCCGTGCAGCCAGCAGCGGTTATGTTACGCAACTAAACCACCAACTGGGCGATTATGTGCAGGACGGCGAACAGCTGGCCGCCATTAGCGACAGGGGCAGCTTTGCCTTCCTGCTGCAATTACCGTATGAATACACCGGCTTGCTGGCCAGTAACAAAACCATCCAACTCACCCTGCCCGATGGCAGGCAACTGAACGGACAAGTAAGCTCGGTAATGCCTACTGTCGATTCGCTCTCGCAAACCCAGGGTGTGGTTATTAAGGTAGATAGTCCGCAGCCCCTGCCCGAAAACCTGGTGGCTAAGGCGCGATTGATCAGATCGGCAAAAAGCAATGCGGCTACTTTGCCCAAATCGGCTATCCTGGCCGATGAAGCCCAAACCGCGTTTTGGGTAATGAAGCTAATTAACGATACCACGGCCATTAAAATACCTGTAAAAAAAGGCCTGGAATCGGGCAACAGGATAGAAGTACTATCGCCAGCTTTTGCACCTTCCGATCGCATTATTGTTACCGGCAATTATGGATTGGCTGATACGGCTAAAATTAAAATTGTGAAGCCATGAGTCAATTTAATAACTTCTTTGTTTCGCATAAAAAGCCCATCAGTCTGGTTTTATTTATCATACTGCTGGGCGGGGGCTTTGCTTATTCCCGCCTGCAAACTTCGCTGTTTCCCGAAATTACTTTCCCTAAAATAAAGATCATTGCCGATGCCGGCCTGCAACCCGTTAATAAAATGATGGTTACGGTCACCAAGCCCTTGGAGAACGCCGTTAAACAAGTGCCCGATGTGCAATATGTGCGCAGTACCACAAGCCGTGGCAGTTGCGAGATCTCGGCCTTTATGAATTGGGATGCCGATATTGATTTAAGCCAGCAACGCATAGAATCGAGCATTAACGAAATTAAAAGCAGCCTGCCGCCCGAAGCCAACATCACGGTAGAGAAAATGAACCCCTCTATCCTGCCCGTGAGCGGTTATACGCTGGAGAGCCACAACCTGTCGCCCATTGAGTTAAAACAATTGGCTACTTATACCGTGAAGCCCTTCCTGTCGCAGGTTACCGGCATCTCCGAAATCAGGGTGATTGGTGGTAAGAATAAAGAGTACTGGCTGATATTGAACACCGCGAAAATGAGTTCGCTGGGGATAACGCCCGATATGGTGAGCAATACGCTGGCGCAAACCAACTTCATCAAGTCAAATGGCTACCTGTCTGATTATAAAATGCTGTACCTAACCGTGATGGATGTCAGCATAAATGCCCGCGATGAACTATCCGAACTGGTGATCAGCAATAACCGCAAGCGCGTAATACAGCTAAAAGATATTGCCGAAGTGCAAATCAATCCCGGTATCGAATACACCAAAATAAATGCCAACGGGCACGAGGGGGTACTGATTGCTGTGATCAAGCAACCAAACGCCAACCTGATTACCCTGTCGGCGGATATGACAAAAAAAGTGGCCGACCTGCAAAAGGTATTGCCGCAAGGCGTTACCATTAAACCCTATTACGTACAGGCCGATTTTGTAAACGAATCCATCAAAAGTGTAAGCGATAGTTTGTGGATAGGTTTGGCGCTGGCCATTATTGTGGCCATTATCTTCCTGCGCTCGTTTAAAGCGAGTGCGGCTATCCTCATCACCATCCCAATTACGCTGGGCTTTACGCTGATCATCCTATATGTTTTGGGGTATACCTTCAACATCATGACGCTGGGTGCTATTGCCGCCGCCATAGGCTTAATTATTGATGATGCCATTGTGGTGGTAGAGCAGATCCATCGCACGCACGAGGAACATCCGGACGAGCCAACATTGAACCTGCTGCAAAAAGCTATCAGTTACCTGTTCCCGGCTATGGTAGGTTCGTCGGTGAGCACCATTGTGATATTTATACCATTTGTGCTGATGAGCGGGGTTGCAGGGGCCTATTTCCAGGTAATGACCAGTACGATGATCGTTACCCTCACCTGTTCGTTTTTGGTAACCTGGATAGGGTTGCCGGTAGTGTATTTGTTGCTAAGCCGCGATAAAAAGAAAACCCCCAACCAGGCAAAAGAGGAAGAACACCACGTAAAAAAACAGCGATGGGTGTCATTTTTTATCCTGCGCCCGGTAATCAGTATCGTAATGATAATCGCGCTGATAGCGGTAATTATCATCATTCCCGGCAAAATGGAAACAGGTTTCCTGCCGGATATGGACGAGGGTAGTATCGTGCTGGATTACACCTCGCCACCGGGTACCTCGCTTGATGAAACCGACCGTATGCTGCGCGAGATAGAAAAGATCATCATCAAAGATCCCGAAGTAGCCACCTACTCGCGCCGTACGGGTACGCAAATGGGTTTCTTTATAACCGAACCCAATACGGGCGATTACCTGATCCAACTGAAAAAAAGCCACAAGAAAACCAGTGAAGAGGTAATAAGCGACTTGCGTACACAGATCGAATCTACCCAGCCGGCATTACGTATTGACTTTGGGCAGGTTATCGGCGATATGCTGGGCGACCTGATGACATCGACCCAACCTATCGAGATCAAAGTTTTTGGTGACGACCAGGCTAAATTGCAGCAACTATCTAAACAGGTAGCCGGAGTGGTATCCAATGTAAAAGGCACCGCCGATGTGTTTGACGGTATTGTGATAGCCGGCCCATCGGTAACTATGGTACCCGATTATGCTAAACTGGCGCAATACAATATTACCCCTGCCATGCTGCAAACGCAGGTGCAATCGGCAATGGATGGCAACGTAGTAGGGAATGTTTTCGAGAAGGAACAGCTATCGCCCATCCGCATGGTTTATCCGGGTAACCGCAGCCAAAATGTAACCGGGTTAGACAAGCTGAATATATTTTTACCCGACGGCCGCCTGTTACCTATACACCAGTTAGCCAAAGTTGAGTTGCGCGGCGGCGATGCCGAAATTCAGCGCGAAAACCTGCAAGCTATGGGGGTAATTAGCGCCCGTTTAGATAATGTTGACCTGGGCACGGCCATTGCCGAGATACAAAAAAAGATCCGGCAGGATATTCACCTGCCGGCAGGATATCATATTGAATACGGCGGCGCTTACGCCGAGCAGCAACAATCGTTTAAAGAATTACTGACCATTTTGGTCACGGCCAGTCTGCTGGTGTTTTGTGTGATACTATTCCTGTTCCGCCAGTTTCGCATTGCTTTGCTGATACTGGTGATTGCAGTACTGGGCATTGGCGGCAGTTTCCTGGCGCTGTTTTTAACCAATACACCGTTAAACGTAGGCAGCTATACGGGGCTGATTATGATCGTCGGCATCATTGGCGAGAACGCCATCTTTACCTTTTGGCAATTCCGTGAAAGCGCAAGGGAAAGCAGTGTTGACGAAGCCATCATTTACGCTATATCCACCCGCTTACGCCCCAAGCTGATGACGGCTTTAGGCGCTATCATTGCCCTAATGCCATTGGCATTAGGTATCGGCGCGGGGGCACAATTGCACCAGCCCTTAGCTATCGCGGTAATAGGGGGCTTTATTGCAGCCTTGCCGTTGCTCCTGATCGTGTTGCCAAGTATGATGCGGGTATTCTATCGCAACCACTCGTTCGAGCCGGCTAAGATCAAACTATAATTGGCCATCACTCCATACATAAAAAACAGGGCCGCTGCGGTTAAGCAAGCGGCCCTTATTAATTAGGGAAGAAGGAGCGTTTATTTATCAACCTCAATTACATGGAAAGAGCCGGGTATTTGCTCTAATGTAACTGCCTGTTTATGAGGTAGGATGAACGCGACAAATGCCGAACCTTTCAGAAGATCTGGAAAGTATCCAGGGGTTCACGCTATAATTGATGCCAGCGGGGTAACATTCCGGGCATCAATGATAAATCAGCAAATTTACAGCCTTGTAAGCGATAACCTAACGGTAAATTTATATTGCGTTAATTTATCTGTATATTCGTTATTGCAAACGGAGATGGTACCCCTTAACAAACTCACTGACTTTGAATTATCTGACATGTTGAAGGCAGATAGTGAGCTTGTATTCCGTTTACTTTATGAACGCTATTGGGATAAGCTTTACGTTATAGCGAAAAAGCGTTTGGGAGATAACGAAGAAGCTGAAGAAGTTGTTCAGGATGTATTCTGTAACCTGTGGCGCCGCAGGTTAAATCTCAATTTAACCAAAGGATTTGATAATTATTTTGCTGTTGCTGTTAAGTTTGAGGTGATAAACCGCATGGCAAAACATGCTAAAGCAACCGCTTATGAAAAAGAAGCCGCGCTTGCACTATCAGAAATAGATCAAAGTACCATTCAGCAATTAGATTATAATGAGTTATTGCGGCAGTTTGAGCAAACTGTGAATGCCCTGCCCGAAAAATGCAGGATAGTATTTAAACTACAGCACGAAAAAGGTTATACGCAACAACAGATAGCCGACGAGCTCGAAATCTCCACAAAAACAGTCGAAGCCCATCTTTCAAAGGCCCGGAAAACCCTTCGCGGCACTTTTGGTAATTTGTTAGGGCTTATGCTTTAATAAAAGCAGGTAGTTTTTAAGTTTTTTCTGCACTTTTTATTGATTTTGTCAACAAAAATCAACCTTTTTTGACTTTTTATTAAATTATTTATTTCCAGACTAAGGGTTTTGTTCTTTTCGCTTGGCTTTATATTAAACAGCCATCAATATATCGATGAAAAGAACTAACGACTATATGGAAAGCCTGGCCAAAAAATGGCAAACCGGTGAAATTACCGATCAGGAAAAAACAGAATTTGATACCTGGTATAATTCTTTCGACGACACCAACTTTCAGTATTCTTCAGCAGAGTCGTTAACCGATCTGAAAAACAGGCTATACAGTTCAATTCTTCAAAAAGAAAATATTCCGGTACACAACGTTAAATCCCTGTTCCCGTGGAAACGTATGGTTGCCGCCGCCTCGGTTTTGCTGATGCTATCTGTAAGCGGCTGGTTTGCATTGCATAAGCGCACAACACCGGATATTGCAGCTGGTGGCAACCGTGCCATTTTAACCCTGGCCAATGGTAAACAAATCATATTAACCACGGCACAAAACGGCAAACTGGCCGACGAAAATAATGCCTCGGTTAAAAAGACCGCCAGCGGGCAAATCGTATATGTGGTTAACGCCTCGCAAACAGCGGCAAAAAATGCCGGGATAGAATACAATACCATTAATACCCCGCGCGGTGGGCAGTACTGGGTTATTTTGGCCGATGGCACCCGGGTGTTGTTAAATGCGGCGTCATATTTACGTTATCCCACTGCATTTACCGGTGCCGACCGTAAAGTAGAGCTGAAAGGTGAAGCTTATTTTGAGGTAGCTAAAGATAAGGCCCATTCTTTTATCGTATCAACAGATAAGCAAGATGTTGAGGTGTTAGGAACGCACTTTAATATCAACAGCTATACGGATGAGCCTGCCACCAAAACCACTTTATTAGAAGGCAGCGTAAAAGTTACCGACCTGCAAACTAAACAAACCGGCATGCTTATGCCAGGTCAGCAAGCTGTTTTGAGAGACCATCATGTGGTGATTAGCGAGGCTAATACCGAAGAGGCGATGGCCTGGAAGAATGGCTATTTTATATTCGAAAGTGAAAGCATAACATCTATTATGCGCAAGGTATCACGTTGGTACGATGTGGATGTTGTTTTTGATGGCCCCATACCAACAGATAAGTTTGGCGGCTCGGTTAACCGTTTTGCCAATGTATCACAATTGCTCGATAAGCTTGAGTTAACCAATAAAGTTCATTTTAAAATTGAAGGAAGGAGGATCATGGTCAGTAAATAATTACACTACTCACTGTGCATACCTCAAAATAAAAAAGCCAGAAGTGCAGCAACACAACTGGCCCAATGCCTGGGGTTACGCCGATAAAACTTTCGATTACATCAACTCTTAAAACCAGACTAACAAATGTATAAAATTTATACTAAGAAAACTCGTGTGCCTACATGGCACTTATCCAAACTGTTGTTGATTATGCGTTTAACCACTATTATTTTAGTAGCAACCTTAATGCAGGTTACCGCAGCCGGGCTGGCACAAAAAATCACCATCAATAAAAAAGGAGCCACGCTAAAAAGCATTTTCGCCGATTTGCGTAAACAAAGCAATTACGATTTTTTATATACCGACGAGTTACTTCAAAACTCAAAGCCTGTAGATATTAACAAAACCGGCGTCGAACTGAAAATTGTTTTGGATGAAATATTTAAAGATCAGCCTTTAACCTACACCATTACCGATAAAACCGTGGTAATTAAAGAAAAGGGCTTTTTAGAAAAAATAAAAGACAAACTGTTTGCCGACCCGGAGTTTTTTACCGTCACCGGCCGCATAACCACCGCAGAAGGTGAACCCCTAAACGGTGCGGTGATAGTGATAAAGCGCACTAAGTTTGGCACTACAACCGATGCAAACGGGTTTTTCATGATCAGGGATGCGAAAGCTAACGATACGATTACCTGTAGTTTTATAGGTTATAAATCGCAGATGGTGCCTGTGGTATTAAAAAAAGCGTTCTATGACATAAAGCTGCAGGAAACCACCAATAGCTTAGATGAGGTAGTTGTACAGGCTTACGGCCAAACCACTCAGCGTACCACAACCGGTAATATTGGTAAAATTACGGCTAAGGATATTGCCATACAGCCTGTAATGGATATTTCCCTTGCCCTGGAAGGTAAAATACCGGGCGTAATTGTAACGCCACAAACAGGTTATGAAGGCGGCCCCATGAAAGTTGAAATAAGGGGCCGAGGTTCTGTTGGCGCCAATTTTACGTCAGATCCGTTGTATATTATAGATGGTGTACCCTTAACCGTGCTTGATATCGGTGGAACCTTAGCCACCGCTTATAGCAGCAGTGCGTTATCGCGCGGGATGAGCCAGGCAGGCATCACATCGCTATCCGGAGGGCAAAACATTTTGTTTAACCTTAATCCGAGCGATATCGAGTCGATAGAGTTTTTAAAAGATGCCGATGCAACCGCTATTTACGGTAGCCGTGGCGCCAATGGCGTAATGCTGATCACAACCAAAAAAGGGAAAGCCGGCCAGGCCCGGTTAGAGGCAACGGCATCGCAAGGCCTGCGTTTTGTTACCAGCCATTGGGATATGCTGAACACACAACAATACTTAGATGCACGCCGTGAGGCTTTCAGGAATGACGGTATTACGCCAACCGCCGCTGCCGCGCCAGACCTGCTTACCTGGAGCCCGACAGATTATACCGACTGGCAAAAGGTTGCTTACGGTGGCATGGGTAAGTGGACCAATGCTCAAACCAGTTACTCGGGCGGTACCGGCCAAACCACTTTTCGTATAGCGGGCGGTTTTAACCGGACTACCGATATTACTACGGTTAGCGGCGCCAACCAAAAAGCTTCGGCTTCGTTCAATTTAACAAACCATAGCACTAATAAACGCTTAACAACTTCGCTAACGGCAAATTATGCGCATAGTTTGTTAAACGAGATAGGTATCAATGGCGTTGCTCAATTGGCCCCTAATGCCCCTGCCGCTTTTGATGCTAACGGTAACCTTAATTACGCGGGCTGGGGCTCGCAACGTGGTAGCTTCCCGTTTGGCCCCTTGTTAAGGCCGTACAGCAGTAAAAACAATTCCTTAAACACTAATCTCGCGGTCAACTATAATATAACAAAAGCTTTGGTTGGCAGGGTGAGCCTGGGTTATACCAATGCCCTTACAGACGAAGCTTATCTTACTCCCTTAGCGTCCTTAGATCCCAATCCTATTGCACCTGCGGTAAAGGGCACCGGTTCGGCCAGATTCGGCACTACTAAAAACAGCAACTGGATAGTGGAACCCCAGTTAGAGTATAATAATTTGATAGGCAAAGGAACATTTAATGTATTGCTGGGCGGTACATTGCAATCAACAACAACATCAAGTATGGCGGTAGGCGGTAGCGGTTACACAAATGATGCGCTTTTAAATACCATCAGTGCCGCCGTGCCTGCTACAATAACATCATCTGATGGATACGGCCAATACAAATATACAGGTGTATTTGCGCGTATAGGTTACAACTGGGAAAACAGGTACATTATTAACCTGAGCGGCCGGCGCGATGGAAGCAGTCGTTTTGGGCCGGGCAAACAGTTTGGTAATTTTGGCGCTATCGGGGCAGCCTGGATAGTGAGCGATGAAAAATGGCTGAAGGATGCGCTGCCAAAGGTTATCAGTTTTATCAAATTTCGCGGCAGCTATGGTTTAACCGGCAGTGATGCTGTTGGCGATTATAAGTACCTGGCCCAATATGCGGTTGGTAATGTTATAACCTATAACGGCGTGCCAACACTCACGCCAAGTTTAATGCCTAATACCGATTACCAGTGGCAGGTAAACAAAAAGCTTGAAGGCGCTTTTAACATCAGCTTTTTTAACGACAAGATAAACCTGGAAGCCGTTTATTACGATAACCGCTGTAACAACCAACTATTAAGTTTCCCGATATCCGAAATTACCGGTTTTACAAGCGTTATAGCCAACTCGCCCGCCAATGTGCAAAACAGCGGTTATGAGTTTACCCTGAATGCAAACCTTATCGAAAAAAAAGACATCACCTGGCGTACCATCTTCAACATAGGGTTTAACCATAACAAACTGCTTAGTTACCCCAACTTAGATCAGTCTCCGTTTAGAAAATTATATGTTATTGGCCAGTCGTTAGATAATGTGTACGTGTATAACTATACCGGTGTTGACCCATTAACCGGGCAGTACACATTTGAAGACCACAACCATGACGGTAAAATAACCGCCAACGAAAGCGTTGCGCCGGGTACCCAAAACGACGACCGCTATGTAGCCATAAACAGGGCGCCTAAATACGCCGGCGGTATGAGCAGTTTAATACGCTACAAAGGGATTACGCTAAATGTAAACTTTAGTTTCCGTAAACAAATGGGCAGCAATGGGCTAACCTACCAGGGCGATATGCGCAATTTATCTTTGTATCAGTATCTCAACAGGTGGCAATATCCCGGCCAGGTTGCGCTTGCAGCCCGGTTAACCAATAATCCGGCAACGTCTGACAATAGCATCGGCAGCTCAAATTTAGGGTGGACCGACGCGAGCTACATCCGTTTGCAAACGCTGGCGCTTTCCTATTCGTTCCCGGCTAAGCTTATTCATAAAATTGGCTTAAGCAACCTGGCCATCACTTTTAGCGGCCAAAATATTTTTGTGCTTACCAAATACAAAGGGCTCGATCCGGAGGTTCAAACCTTCCCGAGCATGCCACCGGTGCGTACAGTTACTTCAGGGCTAAGTTGTTCATTTTAAAAATCATATCAAATGACAAAGAAAATTAATCATCAAAATAAGGTCTTCGCAATCATCGCTGCCCTGTGCGCCGTGTTTGCTTTTGGCTGTAAAAAACTGGTAGAGATAGATCTGCCACATAACACCATCACTTCAACCGCTGTTTTCTCAACCGATGGTAATGCAAATTCGGTGCTTTCGGGTTTATATGTCTCGCTTTCTACATCGTTAACCCTATATGCAGGGATGTCGTCTGATGAGTTGGTGCCTTACGCTGGAGTGGCTAATCAACAGGACTATCAGTTTTATACCAATACTTTGCAAGCCAGGAATACCCTTGTTGAAGCACAGATATGGGGGCCGCAATACAAAACCATTTATAATGCAAACTCAATAGTGCAAGGTGTTGCCGGATCAACCTCGGGGGCGCTTACTGATAGTGTACGCCGCCAACTTGTGGGCGAGGCTAAGTTTATAAGGGCTTTTTCTTATTTCTATCTTACCAATTTTTTTGGAGATGTGCCGCTGGTGCTCGATATCGATTTTCATACAACAGCTTTACTGCCCCGCGCTCCCCAAAGTAAAATATACGATCAAATTGTGCAGGACCTGCTTGATGCGCAAAGTACATTACCTGCCGATTATAACGTAGCTGCTTTAGGCGAACGTATACGCGCCAATAAATGGACGGCGACCGCATTACTTGCACGCGTTTACTTGTATCAAAAAAAATGGAAAGATGCCGAAACACAAGCAAGTGCCATTATAAACAACACTACCCTTTACGGGTTGGTAACGCCTTTAAATAACGTATTTTTAAAAAACAGTAAGGAAGCCATCTGGCAGTTTAAACCAAGCACCGCTGCCAACCCACCTTATGGTATCGATTCGCGATACTTTTTGCCAACCCTGTTGTGGCAGTCTTTAAGTGCTGCGGATATGGCTACATTTCTTCAGCCGGCTTTCTACCCTATATATGGCTCATTCTTTACTCCGCCTTATAACCTTAGCCCTCAAATGGCGGGTGCGTTTGAAACTGGCGATCAGCGTAAAGCCGTGTGGACAGGCAATACGCCAAGCCCTGCGGCTGCACCATATAACGGCGTTGTAACTTATTACCCTTTTAAATACACCCAGGCACAGGCGTTAAACGCTGTGTTAACACAATACAATATGGTGTTAAGGGTGGCCGAGCAATATCTTATCCGTGCCGAAGCGCGTGCGCAGCAAAATAACCTTGGCGATGCGGCAAATGATATTAATATTATACGCAGCCGTGCAGGTTTAGGTGCCACGCCTGCTACCAGCCAAACCGACCTGCTTGCAGCTGTAGCGCAGGAACGCCGCGTTGAGCTTTTTTCTGAATGGGGACATCGCTTCTTCGATTTGAAACGCACGGGCAAAGCAAGCGCGGCACTTGGCGCAATAGCCGCAAAGCAACCTTTTAGCGATTTCCAATTGCTGTACCCGATACCGCCATTAGAGCTTACCAACGACCCTAACATGGTGCAAAATCCAGGATATTAATTACCCCTAACCAAAACAGAAATGAATACCTATAATAGTTCCAGTTTTTTTAAAATTATTGCTGTACTGCTCATTGCCATAACCCTGTATGGGTGTGGCGGTGGCGGCGCTGCTCCGGCCCGTAAAAAAATGCCCGAATTTAACTCGTTAGATGGCATTGAAGGTGGCGGTTTCAGCAGCAGCAACAGCCAGCCGCAACAGGGCAGCTTTGCCTTTGCACCAACCAATGTTGATATGGTATTTGAGGGTAGCCAGCGTGGGTTTGTTTCCATCCCCTTGCCTGATGCCGGTACCGATTCGGCGGCTATCAGCCTTATCAATACCATGAAGCCTTTTGCTATGCCCATGCTTGCAGCCTGGGCGCAGCAACAACGCAACGGGGTAGTGATTGACCTGAGCCGGCATAACGGCGTAAACACGCATCGCACAGATTATGTAATGCAAAAAGGTAATGATTATTCCATCCCAATAGTTATTATTTGGGATGCGGCATCTTCTTACCGGGTATCGCTTATTAAATCTATGGTTGACGATGTGCCTTATCTTAAACTAAACAAAACCGCCGGCGATGACCCAATAAGGTTTGCATCCGGAAGGTAGTACAGCCGTTTATTAATTATTACACTATTTAAAACATCAGAAACTAAAAATGCAATTTAATCAATATATAAAAGCCTGCTCCCTTGCACTAACACTCGCGCTGCTAAGCCTGGGTGCCAAAAGCCAGAAGATCCCCAAATTGCCCGCTAAGCTCCCTATAGTTATCGATACTGCTAAGAAAGATTCTGTAAAAAAGGATTCGGTAAGCAAGATCATCCCGCGCAGTAAGATCAAATCTTATGCGTCGGTAATTACAAAGGCCTTTAAATCGCAAATGGGCCTTTTTGGCGTACATCAATCCAAAGACATCGTTTATTTTGAGATCCCCGATTCTATCCTTACCCGGGATATTATGCTGATTAACCGGCTTAGTAAGGTAGGTGCCGGTATGGGGATGTATCCCGGCGAAGTACTGGACCAGAAGACCATTGCTTTTGAAAAAGGGCTCGATTCAACCATCCGCATCCGGTTTAACCTGGTAGTTAACGAAGCCGATAGCAGCAGCAATATTTATAAAGCGGTTGTAAATGCCAGCCTTAACCCGGTAGTGGTTTCGTTCCCTATCGTAGCTTACGGTAAAGGAGGTAAAAGCTACGTAATAGATGCTACCAAGTTTTTAAAAGACAAAGGCATAGTTAACGGCATAGATGCAAGTACCGCCTTAGCTAAAAACGCCAACATCCTTGTAATGAAGGATTACAATATCGAGTCTGTCCATGTGTATCCTATTAATGTTGAGGTTAGTATCAGTAAGAACATGGACCCTAAAGGCGGTGTGCCAAATGCAAATCCATCAACTATCGAAACGCATACATCGTTTATTGTTTTGCCCAGAGTGCCTTTACAACGCCGCTATTCCGACCCGCGTGTAGGCTACTTTGCCGATTATTACAATGCTTTTGCCGATGATCAGCAAAAATCGGAACAGCGCAAATTCATATTGCGCTGGAGACTTGAGCCTAAAGACGCCGATATTGAAAAATGGAAACGGGGCGAACTGGTTGAGCCTAAAAAACCAATTGTTATTTATGTTGACCCCGCCGCTCCGAAACAATGGAGGCCGTACCTGATAGCCGGTATTAACGACTGGCAAAAAGCTTTTGAGCAGGCAGGTTTTAAAAACGCCATTATTGGTAAGGAATGGCCGGAGAATGATACCACCATGCATGTAGATGATGCCCGGTATTCGATGATCAATTATTTTCCATCGGATGTTGAAAACGCCTACGGACCTAATATACACGATCCAAGGAGCGGCGAGATCATACAAACGCATATTGGCTGGTACCATAATGTGATGTCGTTACTGCACGATTGGTATTTGATACAGGCAGCAGCTACCGACCCCGAAGCACGCAAAGCCAAATTCGACGACAAATTAATGGGGCAGTTGATCCGGTTCGTATCAAGTCACGAAGTTGGGCATACTCTGGGTTTACGTCACAATTTTGGCAGCAGCAGCCAAACGCCGGTTGATAGCTTGCGCAGCAAGCATTATTTAGATGTGCACGGCCATACTGCCAGCATTATGGATTATGCCCGCTTTAACTATGTTGCCCAGCCCGAAGATCATATCCCGCAACAAGATCTGTTCCCGCGTATTGGTGAGTACGATAAATGGGCCATTGAATGGGGATATAAAAGATCAGGAGCCGCAAATGCAGATGAGGACAAAAAGCTGGTTAAGCAGTGGATAGTTGACAGAACGTCAAAAAATACAAGGTTATGGTTTGGCGATGGCGAGACACAACACTTTGACCCCCGTAATCAAACCGAAGACCTGGGCGATAACGCGATGAAAGCAAGTACCTACGGGATAAAGAACTTACAACGTGTTATGGCCAACCTGCCCGCCTGGACACACGAAGACGGCGGCATAAATGAAAGCCTGACCAGCGCCTACAAAGCCCTTGCCCAGCAATATTTCAGGTATATGGGCCATGTGCTTAAAAATGTAGGTGGTGTGTACTATACTATTAAAAGTGAAGAACAACCTGGTCCGGTTTATGCGGAAACGCCCAAATCTATGCAAGTACAGGCCCTCGCTTTTTTTAACAGGCAATTGTTTGATACCCCCTATTGGTTACTGAACAAAAGCGTGCTCGATAAGGTAAATAACCCCGGTGAGCCTATTATGGCTGAAGCAAAAGGGAAAGACCTGTCGAATTTTGTTGAAGATACCCAGGTAAAGGTTTTGAATAGCTTGCTGGATATTACCCTCATTAACAAGCTGATAGAAACACGTAACCAGTTTGGCCCCGGGGCCTTTGGCGCCGATGAATTTATTGCAACTATTCACAGGGGTATCTGGAAAGAGTTAAAAGCTAAAGGGGCGATAAAGGTTGATGGTTACCGCCGCAATCTGCAAAAATCATATCTGGGGGCTATTTTGGATATGATGACTTCTAAGGACGCACCTAACAACGAA
The DNA here is from genome assembly GCF_059418485.1 of Mucilaginibacter sp. GW821-FHT07H05. Classification (NCBI taxonomy): domain Bacteria; kingdom Pseudomonadati; phylum Bacteroidota; class Sphingobacteriia; order Sphingobacteriales; family Sphingobacteriaceae; genus Mucilaginibacter; species Mucilaginibacter sp. GW821-FHT07H05. The sequence continues at coordinate 271,785 of NZ_JBWKPY010000002.1, read as the reverse complement.
ACTGATGCATCGTCGCTCATTAAGGCTGATTTGGCTTTATTGCAAGGTGAAATAAAGCAAGCCATGCCACACGTGCAGGATGCGATGACCTTATATCATTTAAAAGACCTGCAAAGCCGTATTAAAAACGCCATGAATCCTAAACAGGATATATAAATTAAAAACGACATTAAAAATGAAAACAAAACTCACATATGCAATTGCAATATTGCTGCTGGTAAGCGGTTTTATTTCCTGCAAAAAAAACACCGATACGCCCATTGTTTCTTCGTCCTTCACTATTGTGAATACGATTTCGGGGGCCGGGGCGTTGGTGGTTAATTTTGATAATACCTCCCCCTTACAGTATTACAAGGCGGCAATAGTTACACCTATACCGGCTTATTCAAACGCTTCGCCGTTTATGGAGTTTCCGAGTCATATCGGTAGCTTTCCGTTAGGCGTTTCGCTTACTACCGATACCCTGCATACCATTTATAAGGGTACGGTGAAATTGGAGGCCGGCAGTATTCGCTCGTTGTTTTTAACGGGTACGTTAACAGATGTCGATACCGTTTTTACGAACGATAAAGTGCCGGCTTTTGCCCCGGCCGATAGCTTAGTAGGTATACGATTTGTAAATGCGTCGAAAGGAAGTCCGGCCCTTACTGTAAATATCAAAAATCAGACCACCAACCTGGTTAACGACCTGGCCTATAAGGGAGCATCAAATTATTTTAGCTTTTCGGCAAAGAAAACCAACCCGGCAACCGCGAGCTACATTTTTGAGATACACGACCCTGCGGCAGCCAACAAACTGATTACGAGTTATACTTTAACCACAGCCTTAATGCTAACGCGGCTGGGCAAAAGCTATACGATAGCCCTGCGCGGCCTGCCATCAGGCACTGGGGTTAACGCGCAAGCAGCTGTGCTGGTCAATAATTATTAACAAATAGATAGCGGTCGCGCCCGGCAACGGAGCGACCGCTTTTAGCTAAAAGTGGCAAAGCCGGTCGCTTTAAACTACCGGTTGAAATATAGGGACGAAACACCAAATGGATATTTAAACATCTATCAACAAAAGAAATTGAATTTGTGGTGTATGATCCGGACAACATACTTGCCTGACAATATCCGGCTAATAACACGGCCTAAAAAAATATTTTTTTTAATAGCATATAATGAATGTAACCGTTATCGAAGTCGCTTTTGTAATCATAATTTTCATACTGGTCATCATCATTATAAAAACATTGAAAGACCTGTTGAGAGGTGATAATTAGTTATTCCTATAGTTGTCTTTACGCGTCCATTTAGACTAAATTCGGTGATCAACGAGCCGTTAATAAACGTTATACCATTCAGTTCATCATCAACACCTTCCGTAAGGAGTGTGGTCAAGGTCACTTTTATATGTACAAAATGGTGAGGGTTATGACAACGAATTAGTAGAAAAGAGAGGAGAAGGTATTGCCAACGCTATGAGTAGTTAACAATTAGTTGGGAGAGGAAAAAACAGATAATAAATATAGCCATCCGTTTAGATAGCTATATTTAGTGATAATGTGTTCTTGATCCTATTCGTCACCATTAACAAAGGTGTCGGTAGAATACTATAATGATTATTTCGTTTTCTTGAGTATTATGGTATGAGCTGTAATATTTAATGAGGGCCCCCCGCCGTTAAGCTTAGCCACAATTTTTCGGGTTCCGCCTACCTTTTTTAATAATTGTTGATTCTGAGAGCCTAAATCAAATTCCGATTCTACATTACCTGCTGTAACAATCAGGTTTGCAGTAACCCTTGAATCGGGTGGCAAAATAACTTCCACAACTCTCCCGAATGACTCGATGGTACTTTGCTTGAACTGAGACAAAGACGAATATTCGACGGAGACATCTGAAGCCATACTTGATGCCTGTACCGGCCCTGCTATATCCTTTAGGATTATCCTTGAAACCCATGACTTGGCTACTACGGAACCACTAATATTTAAAATCCTAATTAGCTTAGGAGCACGAAATTCTTCTTGAAAGGATAAAGAACATTTTTTGGGCACTCTAATCACATAAGAGGCTGCTGACTCAATATCCAAAACTTTTCCTGAAACCTTTACGTTTACGCCAGTAGCGCTCTCTCCAAGAAGTTTTTTGTCGGACTCAACAAAGTTCGATGCAGTAATAGTTACACTATCTTCATTAGTACCTATAATTTCAACATCACTATTGTTAAGTGAAATATTTATTTGACGAGTACTTGAAGACTTGAACGGAACGGTATGGACCTGGGCCGTTGCTCCTATGGAGAGAGAAAGAGGAATTAGAAATGACATAAAGTTTTTCATAATGTATGATTAAGTGAATTTAATTTAAAGACGTAAGTTTTTTTAATGCGTTAATGAAACTTGCCGAACGGATATTTGCTTTGTTCAAGTTTGCCAGGTATTGCTGTGTATTTGCACAAAAGGTACACGCAATGCCTGCCCATATCATAATGATGATGGTTTTCATGTTAAAGTGTTTAATGTTTGAGTTAATTACCGGGCGGCGTTGGTGGTGCTATAGTTGAAGTATCATCGTTTTTAACCGATTTTTTGTTCTTTTTTACAGAAGCATCCCGCAGTTTTCCAAAAGTGTAGTTTAAATAAATGTTGAACCTGCGATATACAATATCCTGCTGTATAACCTGGTTATAATGCGGATCTGAATAATTGATTTTGTAATTAAGATATCTTAAATAAGGGTTACTTACCGTGCCGCGGATGCTCAGCTTTTTATTGAATACGCTTTTAGCCAGGCTAAAGGAAGTATAATAATATGGACTAAAGGTTGATTGCAAGGCTATTCCCGTTTGACTATAATACTGAAACTCAAAGCCCGTACGCCAGTTATGATCCATTTTGTAACTTAAGTTAATGTTAGTGTTAACAAACATGGCGTTTTTCACATAGTTTAGCCCGTCAATCATTCCGGTCAGATGTGCCCGACTGATCTCCGCATAAGTATCCAGATTTAGGCGCTGGCTTAGCGGATAATTAGTGCTTATATAGCCCGAGAGCTTGGCGTTTTTTCCCAAATTGCTGTAGGTGTTATTAGTTACGCCGTCTGCTCCTAACAGACTTATAAATTGTATAGAGTTGTTGGAAAAAGTATAGCTTAAGCCGGCATTAAAAGAACCATTGCTATACGTACTGTAATTGAAACTAAAAGTATGGTTTAACTCTGGCCGCAGATTGGGGTTGCCATAGCTAATGGACAATGGATTTTGCCGGTCGATATAAGGGTTTAGCTGCCTAATGCCCGGCCTGCTGATCCGTTCGGTGTACCCCCAATTAATACTTGTTGATTTGGAAAGCTTTTTTTGAACGGCAATGGCTGGTACTACCCGGTTATAATCGGGAATATTGACGATACCAACTGATGAGAAGTCGGCCTTCATCGAAGTCATCTCCCATCTTGCTCCTGCCTTAATCGTCCAGGAATCCAGCTTAAATTGGTAGGAATTATAAGCTGCATAAATATCCTGATCGTAATTAAACCCGTTTGCTGAACTGTTGCCTGTATTAAACAAGGTGGTTACATAATCGCTAAAATTATTCCGGAAAATACTTTTGATACCTGCCTCTATATCCACATACTTTAAAGGATGGGTATAGTCCAGTTGCAAGGTGTGTTCTTTAGTGCCTGATGTATTTCCCTGGTTATAATCGTTAATACTGGAATTAACCTGCTGAGATGCAGTAAACAGGTTAAACTGGTTGTAGTCGTTATCGCTATAGCGATAGGAAAACGAGAGCAGTTGCGTTTTCTTTCTCTTAAAACCCATTTGGTAATCCAAACCAAGGTCATACCCATGTTGGGTGTTACGGCCGTCCTCGTCTGATTGATAACTGCTGTTCGTGTTGTCTGTCTTGCGGGTAAAACTGCTGCCCAGGCGGTGGTTGAGACCATTAGCGTAGTTAATAATTGCCGAAATCAGGTTCAGGCTGTCAATCTCATAACTATACTGGGAATAAACAACACTTTGATGATTAATGGTATGGGCCGTACCCTCCTGGTTAATGGTGGAATTAACCGGGCTAATGTTTTGCCGGGAGATAGAAAAAGGCGTTTGTGGGGTATTGTTGATGTTATAGCCCCCTGATACAGCCATGGCGAATTTGCCGCTTTTAAACGTGAAATTAGCATAGTTGCGCGGCCCGTTGGGGAACTTATACTGAAAGCCCAGATTGCCGGTATAACCGTCCAGTTTTTTCTTTACGGTAATTACGTTGATAATGCCGGCTAATCCCTCGCTATCATATTTCGCGGGCGGGATAGTGATCACTTCAATACTGGCTATACTGCTTGCCGGCATCACCCTAAAAATATCCGCAGGGTTATTTGCTACTAAAGATGATGTACGGCCATCTATTAGCACCTTAAAGCTCGAACTACCTTTTAGTTTGATATCGCCGTCGGCATTAACCGATACCAATGGGACTTTACCCAGCATATCCAGGACGGTGCTGGTTTTATTATCCGGATTGCCCTGCACATTGTAAACCAGTCTATCCACTTCCTGCTTAACCAGTGGTGATTTGTCAGCAATAACCACCTCTTTTAGTAGCTTCGGATCGGGTTCCAGATAAATTTTCGGCAGGGTAACTTCACCGCCATCTGCAACCGGGGCCCGGTATACATGATAGCCCATCAATGCTATCCTGATGATATGCGGTGAGTTATCCTGAGTGCTGATCGCGAAACGACCGGCAGAATCGGTAAAGGCTTGCCCTACCAATTGCAAATCAATGCTACGTAATAGCTCTACGCGGGCATCACGTAGTGGTTGCTGATTATCCATCGCCAATACTCTGCCGCTGATCCCAATTTTTGCGTTTGGTAATTGCCCGTTAGTTTCTATCAGGATATTCTGATCTATCTGCCTAAAGCTAAAGCCCGTATTATGCAGCAACTCAAAAAGCGTCCGTTCAATGGTACGCCTCTCTGGCGCCAGGTTTAGTTTAGCTAACTTATCTACCTCTGCCTTACGATAAAAAAAGCGCAGGGTGGTTTGCTGTTCAATCTGTTTAAGCGCGTCCGTTAGCTCTTGTTGTTTTAGTCTTACGGTCACCTTTTCAACGGTCATATCCTGGCCATGTGTCGGTACTGCCAACAGTAACTGTAGCGTGGCGATAAGCAAGGCAGTAATAAGGAAGCTGACGCGCATAAATTGTATAAAGTTTAATCTGTATTGTTGTGATTTATTAAAAGGGTGGGCATAATGCATCCCCTCGTCCTGCTTTATTGCAGAAATTTCCATACTTTTAAATGTTTTAAGTGATTACCAAATGATTTAAAACTCCGGTTTTCCGGAAACCTGTAAGCCGATTGCCGTCGGCTTGCAGGTTCTATTCTTGCTGTTTATGCTACCTTGAGTACAAATCAGCCTTTGCTTGCTATTCTATTTGCCGTCCATTTTGTTATTAATTACATCCGTTCCCATCGATCATAATGCTGCCATCCTTTTTTGTTTGATAGGTCGCATTGTTAAAAGCACAGACCACTTTTAATATTTTATCCAGTTTGTCGCCATTTAGGGCTGTGCCCGTAAACCGGCAATCTTTTATCTTATCATTACTAAAGTTTATTTTGATATGGAAACGCTGTTGCAACTGTAAGGCTGCTTCGGCAAAGGTGATGTCCTCAAAATGCAGCTCGTTTTTCTGCCACGCAATAGCCTGTTTGGCATCTACTTCAGTTTGAGTAGCCTTACTATTCAATAAATTAAAGCTGATCTGCTGGTTAGGCGTAATAATACCTAACTGCTTAATGCCGTTAGCAACACTTACTTTCCCTCGTGTTACCGTTACTACTATGGTATGGCTGTTCTTATCCTCTTTAATATTAAAGGCCGTACCCAAAACAGTAGTAACTACTTTTCCTGTGTGGATAATAAATGGCTTACTTACATCATGCTGAATATCGAAATAAGCCTCACCGGAAAGATAAACCTCTCTTATTTTACCATTAAATTGTTGGGGGTATTTTAGTTGAGAGCTGGCGTTAATCCAAACTTTACTTCCATCGGCTAAGGTGATTTGCTTTTGTTGATTTAAGGAAACCGTTAACGCGGTTAACTGTACCGGACGCAGGCGACTTTGCAAGGCAGGCCATTCCAGGTACAGCGTAAAACAAATAGCTAATACTGCTGCGACGGCAGCAATGCGCCGCCATAAATGCTTGCGCTGCGGCATGGCAACTATTTTCGGTTCATTAGTTTTGATGCTATCTTGTACCTGGCCGAATACATCTGCCAGCCATTGATCTTTCCGGCTTTGATTAAAATGCTGCCATTCTGAATGGGGATTATTGTTCTCCTGCAACCAGTTTTCTACCAATTCATTTTCTTCCTGCGAAGTTTCGCCTTTCAGGTAACGATCCAATAAGGCTTCTATAATATTTCGGTCCATCTTTATAGAAATTTAACAGTAGTCGTATGAACTGCCGTTTAGTACTATAAGAAAATGAAATATTTTTTAATAAGGAATAAACGTGGGTTTAAGGCAACAACCAAAGCAAAAGAATTGAGGCAGAAATGCCTGGTAATGATTTTCTTAGGTGCGATAATGCAGTGGATAGCTGATTTTTAACGGTCTGCTCTGATAATTGAAGCTTTTCAGCAATTTCCGGGATACTTAGATTTTCTTCACGGCTTAACTGATAGATCTCTTTTACTTTTGGAGATAATTCATTGAGCGAATTTTCGATAGTTTGCTGAAGTTCTTTAACGGCTATTTGTTGCTCAATGTTAGGCTGATAAGCGTTTGCTAATGATTGCAGCATTGCTGCGTATTCTTCACGGGTAATATTCCGGCGTATTTTATCGATGATGCGATGGCGGGTAATTGTAAACAGGTAGGTTTTTAAATTAGAAGTGATATTCAACTGTTTCCTGTCTTCCCAAAGTTTAACGAAAAGGTCATGGATAATATCCTGCGCATCCTCCAGGTTAAATAATTTTGATACTGTAAAATCTGCAAGGCTTTTTGCGTAACGTTTGTAAATTTCGGCAAATGCAGTCTCATTATCTTCCTTTAAAAGTCGAATAAGTTGTACATCTGTTAAATCGTTTGAAAACTGCATATTTCTGGTTATCAGATTAGTTCACGTTTTTATGATTAATCAGACAGTCATTACTAAAGACAAATAACTAAAATATTTTGTATTATTTTATTAACGAAGCAGCACTCGAACCGAAAATGGTAGGATTTTTATTAAAGAGGGAATGTTTTAACAAAAACAACGAAAAGGTCATAAAAAAAGCACCTTCCGATTAAGAAAGGTGCTTGGGTAGCGGGAGCAGGACTCGAACCTACGACCTTCGGGTTATGAGCCCGACGAGCTACCAACTGCTCCATCCCGCACTATTTTTGGTATTGTACATAACGGTCATAAACCCGAAATGTTTGTTTCCAATTGTAAAAAAGCAATTTGTAACTCCTTTTAATTGGACTGCAAAGATATAATTCGTTTCTTTGCAGTCCAAATAATATTTTAATTATTTTTTTATGAGTCATAGGGCAGGTTTTGTAAGCATCATTGGCAAACCTAATGCGGGTAAATCCACATTAATGAATGCGCTTGTGGGCGAAAAAATGTCCATCATCACTCCAAAAGCACAAACTACGCGCCACCGTATTTTGGGTATGGTAAATACCGATGATTACCAGGTGGTGTTTTCGGATACGCCAGGGATCATCAAGCCGCACTATGCCCTGCACGAAAGCATGATGAACCAGGTACAGGGATCGATAGTAGATGCCGACCTGATTTTGCTGGTGACCGATATTAACGAGAAGCACGACGAAACCGATGTGATGAAAAGGCTGGAAGGCTCGCAGGCGCCGGTGATCGTACTGATCAACAAAGCCGATTTGAGCGATGCCGATACCATTAACCAAAAAGTGGCCGATTGGGAAGAGAAGCTGGAGCCGCTGGCTGTGTTTGCTATCTCGGCCCTGAAAGCGCCTAATACGGTTGAACTGTTAAAATTTATTGTTGGCTACCTGCCTGAGCACGCGCCTTATTACGAAAAGGACGCACTGACCGACAGGAACGACCGCTTCTTTGCTTCGGAGATGATCCGCGAGCAGATTTTTAAACAATACAAAAAAGAGATCCCTTACAGCACCGAGGTAATTATCACGGCGTTTAAGGAGGAAGAGAAAATATACCGCATCAGCGCCGAAATTATTGTGGAGCGCGATTCGCAAAAGAACATCATTATTGGCCAGGGTGGCAGCATGCTGAAAATAGTAGGCACGTACGCCCGCCGGTCGATGGAGGATTTTTATCAGAAGAAGATCTTTTTGGAGATGTTTGTTAAAGTGATCAGCGATTGGCGCAGCAAAAAAAACTACCTGAAGAAATTTGGGTACGATGATTAGTTCTAAGTTCTGAGTCTTAAGTCTGGAGTCTTAAATTTCCCCGTCTTATTATTCACAACTTTCTTATAAATTAGTGTTGACTTAAGACTCAATACTTAAAACTTACGACTTAACAATGAGTAACATAGTAGCCATAGTAGGCAGGCCCAACGTTGGCAAATCAACCCTATACAACCGTTTAACCGAAACCCGCAAAGCTATTGTGGACGATTTTAGCGGCGTAACCCGCGACCGTCATTACGGCGTGGCCGAATGGGTGGGGCGCAACTTTACCGTGATTGATACCGGCGGCTATGTAGCCAACAGCGACGACGTTTTTGAAGCCGCTATCCGCGAGCAGGTGAACATCGCTATTGAAGAGGCTACCGTTATCCTTTTTGTGGTTGACGTTACCACCGGCATTACCGACCTGGACGATGAAATTGCTACCCTGCTGCGTAAAGGCAAAAAGCCAACGTTTGTAGTAGTGAATAAGGTTGATCACGGCCTGCTGCAATCAGACGCGAGTATATTTTACAGTTTGGGTTTGGGCGAGATCTACAATATCTCATCCATGACCGGCAGCGGTACCGGCGAACTGCTGGACGAGGTAATTAAAACCTTCGACGATGAAGTGGTAGCGGAAAATACCCTGCCTAAATACGCCATTATTGGCCGCCCTAACGTGGGTAAATCATCCATCATCAACTCGCTGATTGGTAAGGACCGTAACATTGTTACCCCTATTGCCGGTACCACGCGCGATAGTATCCATATCCACTATAACCAGTACGGTCACGAGTTTATGCTGATCGACACGGCCGGGATGCGTAAAAAAACCAAGGTGAAGGAGAACATTGAATTTTACTCGGTGATGCGTACTATTAAGGCGCTGGAAGAAGCCGACGTAGTGATCCTGATGATTGATGCCGTTGAAGGGATGGAATCGCAGGATGTGAATATCTTTCACCTGGCCGAGAAGAATAAGAAAGGCGTTGTGGTAGTGGTGAACAAGTGGGACCTGATTGAGAAGAACACTAAGACCGTTAAGGTTTTTGAAGAAGCCATCCGCCAGAAACTGGCGCCGTTTACCGATGTGCCTATCGTATTTACTTCGGTAACCGAAAAGCAGCGGGTGTTAAAGGTGCTGGAAACCGCCAACCAGGTGTATGCCAACCGGGCCAAAAAGATCCCTACATCAAAACTGAACGATGTGATGCTGCCTATTATCGAAAACTATCCGCCGCCGGCGTTGAAGGGCAAGTTTGTAAAGATCAAATACATTACGCAGATCAAAGGTACATCGCCTATGTTCGCGTTCTTTTGTAACCTGCCGCAATACGTTAAGGAATCGTACATGCGCTTTATCGAAAACAAGCTGCGCGAGAACTTTGATTTCACCGGGGTACCCGTACAGATCTTCTTCAGGCAGAAATAGACCTTGATTTTTTTGATTTGAAGGCTTAACAGGATTGCTTTACGGTTACGCTCTCTTGCGCAGGATTTGCTATGCATTGCGATAAAGGAGAAAATCCAACTTTACATTGCAATCCCTCTCCCCTAATTCGCGGATATGATATTAAGTTGCAATTGGCTTTAGCGTGAAGCGCCTATTAACATCGCCCCCCCCCCTCTTCCTCTCTCTCTCTCTTCATATATATAATGAAATATATTTTGATGTATTTCATTGTGATTTGTTTGTGGAATAGTGATAATATTAATTAAAATATTTATATATATAAAAGTGATTTTATTTTTATAAATAAAATCACTTTTATATATTTGATTAAAATATATAATATCATGAATGCGTTAAATACAAAAAAAGAGAGATTCAAGAATGTCGCTGGCAGAAGAGTTCAAAAGGTACTGGACGATTTAGAAAGCCTGGCAAACTGCTCGAATACTTCAACATATGAGTATACAGATGCTGAGGTAAAAAAAATGATGGAAGCGATTAACAAAAAAGTTAATTACTTAAAGGTTTCCTTTGAGGCCAACAATAGTAAAACGAATAAGCAAACTTTTGAATTTTAAATGATAATATGTCAAAAATATTAGATTGGAATTTTGCGTCAACCGGTGGTGGTGACATAGACGGGTTAAACAATTCTATGATTGAGCATTTTAGCGGAAATTATAATTATTTCCTCGCTCGGGAAATAATCCAAAACTCTCTTGATGCAAAAGATAAAAAAATCAAAGAGCCGGTTAAGGTCATTTTTGGATTAGAATATTTCACAAAAGAAGAGTTTCCCGGCCATGTTCAACTTAACAATATCGTTAAGTCTGCAAAGGATTTTTGGCGCCATCATGATGAAACAATCAACTTCCTTGAAAACGCTATAACATGTTTAGGGCTGGAAAAAATTCCATTTTTAAGGATATCTGATTACAATACAATAGGATTGAGTGGTAATGATGATGACATGAAAGGAGGATGGTTTAATCTTGTGAAGTCGAATGGCGCGAGTTCAAAAAGTGCCGGCGAAGGCGGATCTTTTGGTATAGGTAAGGGAGCCCCTTTTGCGGCTTCAGATTTAAGAGTGGTTTTTTATTCAACAAAAAATGAAACGGCAACATCCGTATTTCAAGGAAAAGCAGAACTTGTTAGTTTTCAGGATAGTGAAGGGGATAAAAAACGAGGGGGTGGTTCTTTTGGTTTTGCGCAACAATCTGTAAGAAAGGCAGAGCAAATTCCTGATCGTTTTTGGCGAAGGACACAAGGGACAGATATTCTTTTAGCCGGTTATAAAGTTACAAAGGATTGGATCGAAGATTTATTAAAGTCTGTTTTAAGAAATTTTTGGTATGCAATCCATTCTAATGACTTAGAAGTTGACGTTGAAGGAAATGAAATTAATTCCAATAATTTATCTGAGTACCTTGTTCGATATTTTGCAACCGAACCTTTTAAAGATTACGTAGAACCGATTGGCAATCCTTTACAATATTATTTGGCTGTAGTTCAGGGACAAGAACTAGGAGGCAATGAATTTCTTCCATCTTTGCAAGAATGTAAGTTTCATTTTAAAATGATTGAATCACATATGAATTATGTTGCAATGCTTCGTAGATCTCATATGGTTATATACTCAAGGCGTTTTAACTTTCCAGGAAACTTTGCTGGCGTATTTATTTGTGATAATGACATGGGGAATTTAAAATTAAGGAAAATGGAACCACCAGCACATGACAAATGGGATCCTAAGAGGAGCAAAGAAAACGGAGAAACAATAATGGCTGAAATAACCAAATTCATTAGAGGCTGTTTAGATAAAGTTAAAAAGAGTCAAAATTTTGGTGTTCTTGAAATACCGGAATTACAAAGGTTTTTACCTTTTGACGATGGCGATGATTCAGGAGACGGCAGCGGGGGAGAAATAACATATACAAATAATGAGGGGACAAAAGAAACTTCCAAAACCATTCAAAAAGCAGAAGGATTTAATTCACAGGTTGTTATAACTCCCTATAAAATCTCTATTATAAATGATAAAGAAGCAGAAGACAGTGAGCAAGGGGATAGGGGAGAAAATAGTGGTGCCGGTGGCAGTGGCAAAGGAAGTTTTGTAAGAAAAGTTAGAGGATTGGTATCAAGGGCCTATTTGATTTCTCAAACCGAGGAAAAATTAACTTATAAAGTGATTTTAAAAAACAGTCAAAACATACGATGTAATATAAAATTGATTGCTGTTGGTGAAGAAGGAACAGAGAAATTGAAAATTTTAAATATTTATGATCAAAATAACGGCAAGTACTTTTATTCTGAAAATTTAATACGGCATTTGCAATTGCTAAAAAATATCAGTCAGGAATTTACCGTAGAAATCAGTTCAGCATTTAAGCTGGCTTTAAAAATTGAAGCCCATGTTATATAACAATAGAAATTATCCGCATCCTGTTTTGGGTATTGCTGATGACTATTTGAACAGTAGTCTAAAAGTTGATTTGAAAATATCCTCGAAAGTCGATTTTATAGAAATCACACCAGTCTTTATTCTTAATAATCCAGATATAAATATACTTATTCAAAAAGATTCTGCGGCATATATATCGCATGTTTATTGCAGGGGTACGTTGTATCGGGAAGTATTCAGAAGCCAAAAAAGCTTAGCTGACCCCATTTTGATTCCATCTACTAAACTAAATGGTGAAGTGGAAATTGATTTTTTTATTTGCGCATTAGCTTCAATTAATAAGTATAAAAGCTCTTTATTCAATATTGACTATGGGCAAAATAGTTTTGAAATTGATAAGTCGGATCTAATGGCCTACGCAGGTAAAGGCAAGTTTTATGCAAATAAAAGCCCACTAGAACTCAAATCAATTTCCGCACTTATGAATATTGATTGTACAGGAGAAAGTAAGTCTCCGATGTATTTAGATTATTCTGGGGAAAAAATAACTATTATGTTATGCATTGAAGATTATAATAATTATAAGTTATTTAAAAGCAATAAACAGTATTTTGGATTAATTTTATCTTCATTGGTTTTTCCAGCTTTACTCGAAGCTCTCCACTTTCTTAATGATCCGACAGCTAAGGACTATGCTGAAAATAAATGGTATAAGGCATTAAAAGAAATCAAAGACGCATCTAAAAAGCATCCTGAACCCATAAAAATTGCACAAAACATTCTTGATCAGCCCTTAAATAAATGTTTTGAATCCCTAACAACAGACTCAGATTATGAATAAGAATGAAGTGCGCTTTTTTTCGACCTTGTATGTTGATAAGCTTTTTAGGAACGTTTATTCAACAAAAAATCACGATAACTATTTAAAAGACAAATTCCCTTTTGAAGAAAATTATTCAAAAGGGGCAACTGGAATATTTTTTGATCAAAATTTATATCTAAATCCTGATCAAAAAAAGGATATGGATAATAGTATAGTTCTTTATGAATCTTTCAATACATTGACTGAAGTTGAAGCGTCAGATGAACGATTGTGGGTAAGTTTAACACATGATTTTTTTTGGGATTACATGCGTGAGAGATGGCCTGTTGAAGCTGCAAAAAACCCCGTAGGGCGCGTTAAAGAAAGATACTTTCTAAGAAATTTAAAACTTGAATCAATTACCAGGAATGGCATATCAAGGTTATGGTGGTATGCACACATAACTCATGACATCAGCAAAGGTGATCGAAAGTATGAACTTCTTGAAACGATGTTACAGAGGCAAGATTTAGCTGTGGGAATAACCGAGCGTGCTATTGGTACTAGCAAATCTATCAGAACTGGGCTATTGGAGTTTCTGAAACTCAATTCAGATATTGCCAGAAGTGAAGACAAAACAAGAGAGTTAATTAAAAATTTAAATTTATTTGGTGGCGTAAAATTTCTCCCCTTGTTTAATACAGAAGAAATCATTAATCTATTAAATAAAATAAAGCCTCAAAGTTTACCCATAAGCTAACAATTTTTGAATGATCGATGCTATCTGGTATGCCAAATACGGCGGCACTGCGTTTCCAACCTGATGATATTGCTCTGTACGCGGCCCACAGAAGTAATAGTTATCCGGGAACGTCTGTATTCGTGCTGCTTCACGCACCGTTAAACTTCTACATTGTGCCGGGTCGGGGTGGATATAATAGTGCCCATCCTTTGAAATATGACTGGTAACCGTTTTTGATGGTTCATTTAACAATTGCACCCTAAACCTATCGGCAAATTTGTTTTCATCAATCCCATCCCTCACATTTAAATGCCGGGGCAATAACCTATCCGGAAAATCAGACAATTTAGGAGACCTCCCTTCAATTTCGGCAAAACAGGCAACAAACATATAGCGGTATAAATCATCTTTAATATGGCTACGTGTTTCATGATTGGCAAACCCATGTAAACGCTGGTCAACATACCAATTGTTTAAATAGGCTATTGTTGCATTACCATCAATAAATAAACCCCCACGGTTATTTTCCGGCAAATTTAATTGATTAATTACTCCTATAATCCTTTCTCTAACCGGTTCTTCAATATTATTCCATATCCCGGTTTCAAGGCTTTCCTGTAACAACGCAATCCATTCATTACTTCCATCTTTCTCTTTTGATATACCACTTCTTAATGATGGCAAATCACCAATCACATCATTAACAGTTATTGGTAACAAAGCTTTATGTAAGGTATCAGGTGTAATGTTTAAATCATCTCTAATACCTAAGAGTATAACCCGGTGCCTAGTCTGTGGTATTCCATATTCTTCTGACTTTATAATAAAGTCCCGGGGTTCAAAAATATCTTCACCAAGTAAGTTTTTTTTCCTTGGTGTAACTAAAGAATATATTTGATAACCGGGTGGCTTATACGTTAAGTCTTCCTGACCTTTTAATTTACGGTAAGCCTCGAAAGGATTTTTTAAGTCACGGACAACCTGGTTGAAAATAGATTCAGTATTAACCTTCGCAGATAAAATACCTTTTACATTTTCCATAATAAATACAGGTGGCCGGTGAACTGCAAGGATACGGTAGTACTCGCGATACAGATAAACGCGTGGGTCTTTTTCATCAAGGCCATCCTTTTCCTGGCGCCTTGATCTTCCAACAAGGGAGTAGGCCTGGCAAGGCGGCCCACCTATTAAAACAAAGTTTTTTTCTCCTTTTAAACCATCTTTTATTCTTTTATCAATTAGCTTATGCTTTGCGTTATCACCTACCTCAATTTTCCAGGCTTCGTGCTTAGCCGCGGCTGCCTGTTCGGGGTATTTATGATACAGTTCTTCAACTCCTTTTAATTCACCTTTAACCAGGGAATAGTATTCTTCAGGCAAATGATTCGGTTCAAACTGGCGTACAAAGCTACGAAGCGTTAGTGTTTGATGCGCAAAGTCGTCCTTTTCAATAGATAGGGCTATTTTAAATACCCGTTTATTTTCATCATTTAATACAGAAGTGAAACCTTCGCCCAGTCCACCGGGCCCGGCAAACAGGTCGATAATTGGAATAGATTTAAACATTAGAATTTACGGTATCAGAAAAGATTGGGGAATTAAAGAAATCGCGGATATTGGTTTCCAGTGCAAGAATTATTTTTTCAAGGTTAATTACAGAAACATTTCGTTTGCCGTTTTCAACCTCGTTAACGTAAGTCTTATCTATCTCTGCCTTAAAGGCTAAGGCTTCCTGTGTTAATTTTAAATTTGTTCGGTGTTCCTTTATGCGCAGCCCGATTTTCTTGCGGATATCCATTACGCAAGCTATTGTCTATTCGACTATAAGTCAATCGGATATAAGTGAACTTTTTATTATTTTAAAGAAACTAATAAATGGCTAAGCGTAGCATCAAGCGATGCTTTCTTCAATTCACACTCCCATATCTCAATAATATTCCAGCCTAATTCTTTTAGGGAAGTTTCAGCAATACTATCATTGGCAATATTGCCATTAATTTTATTTAGCCACCATTCGGTTCGGGTTTTCGGCACAACATAATATCTGCACCCCTCATGTCCATGCCAAAAGCATCCATGAATAAAAATAACCGTCTTGTATTTGGGTAAAACAATATCGGGCTTGCCGGGCATATCCTTTACATGCAGCCGGTAGCGGAAACCATGTTTATGCAAAAATCTCCGCACCAGCATTTCAGGCTTAGTATCCTTACTCCTGATCCGCGACATATTGTAGCTTCGGGTTTCCTTACTGTGCACATCGGCCATAGCACAAATTTAAGTACTAATACTCATCCTCCGTCCTCACCGCAAAAGTATTCCCCTGTTTGATATCCCCCGTGTCGAAACCTTTTTTAAACCAGTAGGCGCGCTGGGCGCTGGTGCCGTGGGTAAAGCTGTCGGGTTCTACGTGGCCCTGGCTTTCCTGCTGCAGGCGGTCGTCGCCAATGGCGTGGGCTGCCACCAGGGCGCTGTCTATATCGCTGCGGTTAATCACTATGCCTTTGCTGCGGGCGCGTTGCAGGTAATGGGCCCATACGCCGGCATAAAAATCGGCCTGGAGTTCCATTTTAACCGATAGCTTGTTAAAATCTTCGGTGCCGAGCTGCTCCCGGGCGCGCTCCATTTTGGCGCTCAGTCCCAGCAGGTTTTGCACATGGTGACCAACCTCGTGGGCTATTACGTAGGCGCGGGCGGCTTCGCCGGGGGCATTAAAGCGCTGACTCAGTTCATCAAAAAAAGAAAGATCGATGTACACTTTACGGTCGGCCGGGCAATAAAACGGACCGGTTGCCGCGCTGGCAAAACCGCAGCCTTCGGCCTCAACCGCGCCTTCAAACAGGTGCAGGGTAGGCCGCTCGTAAGTGCGCCCTTCGGCGCGCATCAGGCTGTCCCACACGTCTTCGGTACTGGCAAATACTACGCTGGCAAACTGCTGTTCGCGGGTAAGGTTGCCGCTTAGCTTTTGGTTTTGCTGCTGCTGGGCGGGGTCGCCCTGGCCGCCGTTAAGCAACTGGGAGGGGTTAACACCCGTCAGCAGGTAAATCACCACCCCAATAATGCCTACAATACCACCGCCAAAAACCAGTCCGCGGCCACCGCCGCTGCTGCTCCCTGTTTCTACATTATCGCTTTCGCGTCCGCCGAACCACTGCATAGTTTTAGTTTTTTAGGTTAACAGGGGGTAGGGGTGGTTTGTTTTATGGGATGTTGTTGGGTTTGTGCTTTTTATGAATGTTTGTGCGGATAGTGACCGTTAGTCCGGCTCAATTGCCGCCGGAAGGGCTGTTACTTTTTTCTTGATAAAAAAGTAACCAAAAACTAAGCGATAGCGACCTCATGAACGCCTTGAAAAATAAATAATATGTGAATAAATCAAGACAGCGCTAATGCTTCCTTTGCCGCACAGGGCCTTCGCCCGCATCATGCAAAACCACGGTACGCAAGAATTTGCCCCTGCTCCCGCTCGCACGTGGCCCCGCTTCAGGCAAATCCGCTTCCCTTTTCCGCCCACGGGCCAGCATCGTTTTGCCCGATCTTTCCGGAAGCCGCACCGCTGTCGGAGAAGAGAAGCGGAGCTTCGCTCCAATTCGGCCGGAGGTCTTTAAAAAGAGCGGGGGCCTGTCAAAAAAGCGGGCCCGCGTTGGCGGGAATGCCCTTGGCAACCGCCTCCGGCGGGTAGTTGCCAAGGCAGGGAGCGTTGAAGCTTTTTTTTGACTTGGGTTTTTGGATACTTTTGGGCCCAAGCCAAAAGTATCTTGGCCCCTGCGGCTAAGAGCAGACTGACGTTAATTTACAGCACAGCCGTTCACATGTACTACTGTCCTGCCAATTATGAGATTGCTTCGTGCCTCGCAATGACGGGATGGTGGGTTATGGGTGGTGAAACCCCTCCCTGCCAACACACAGACAGCCGCACCCCTTGCTCCGCCGCTAAAGCTAAGGCGCACGCGGCCCGGGGGAGGGACTGTTACCTGTTCTGCTCACGATGTAGTGAAAACAAGAAAGGCGTTCAGATCAAATCTGAACGCCTTTCTTATATCATCTTAGTGATCCCTAATCTCCAATCACTAATTAACTCATCTCTAAATTATGCTTCTTCAACTTCCATAGCCATTTGCTCGTCAACCAGGATACGGCCGCAATGCTCGCAAACGATGATCTTTTTGCGTTGACGGATATCTGACTGGCGCTGTGGCGGGATCTGGTTAAAGCAGCCCGAGCACGAATCGCGACGGATAGTTACTACTGCCAAACCGTTTTTAGCGTTGGTACGCAGGCGGTCGTAAGCAAATAACAGGCGGTCTTCGATATTAGCTTTGGCTTTATCAACCTGTGCTAATAATTCTTCTTCTTCTTTTTGGGTTTCGGAAGTAATGGTGCCTAATTCGTCCCTTTTTAATTCAAGGTCTTTTTTGCGTTCTTCCAAATCGGCCAGGGCTTTTTCATAAACCTGGTTTTTGGTAGTGATCTCAAAACCAAACTCACGGATCTTTTTCTCGCTCACTTGTATATCTAAGCCCTGTATCTCAATTTCTTTTGATATAGCTTCGTACTCGCGGTTGTTTTTAACCTCGTTCAGTTGAGCCTCGTATTTTTTGATATTGGCTTGCGAGTCGCGGATCACGTTTTTGCGTGTTACGATCTCATCTTCCAAATCATCCAGTTCGAATTTAATTTTCTGAATGCGGGTCTCTAAGCCAGCAACGTCATCCTCTAAATCAGCAACTTCCATCGGCAACTCGCCACGTACCTGGCGTATTTTGTCGATCTGTGAGTGGATGCTTTGTAGTTCGTATAAAGCTTTTAGCTTCTGTTCTACGGTTTGTTCCATTAAATATAGTATTTGACGGGGTTTGTATTTATTTCTGTTAAACGGACGGCAAAGTTAGTGAATTTTTTTTGAATTATTTCACACAATAAATGTTGCGTAAATTGTTCACTTTCAAAGTGTCCCACATCGGCAATAACCAGCTTTCCTTCGGCATCAAAAAACTCGTGGTATTTGTAATCGGCGGTCATAAAAATGTCGGCCCCGGCGGCTATGGCCTGCTTCAGTAAAAAGCCCCCGGCACCGCCGCAAACGGCTACTTTTTTAACCATTTTGCCGGTAAAGGCCGTATGGCGGATCACGCTGGCGTTCATTTTCCATTTTACGTGCTGCAAAAAGGTTTTCTCGTCAACAGGATGCTCTACCTCACCTATCATGCCGGCGCCAACTTCCTGGTGCTGGTTGGTAATGGGGTACAGATCATAAGCCACCTCCTCGTACGGATGGGCCAGAAACAGCGCCATCAGCACTTTGCTTTCCAGGTTGGCCGGGTATATGGTTTCTACACGGGTTTCGGGTTCGGTATGGCGCTCGCCGGGCTGGCCTACGTAGGGGTCGGTGTGTTCGTTACCCTTAAAGGTGCCGTGGCCCTGCACGCTGAAGTTGCACTCGCTGTAATTGCCAATATGCCCCGCGCCGGCTTTAAACAGGGCATTGCGCACCTGTTCGGCCTGGGCATGCGGCACAAAGGTGACCAGCTTTTTCAGCAGGCCTTGTTTCGGCGACAGGATGCGGCAGTTCTGCAAGTCCAGCGTTTCGCAAATGCGGGCGTTAACGCCGGTTTTAATATGATCCAGATTGGTATGGATGGCGTAAATGGCGATGTTATTTTTAATGGCTTTCTCTACCACACGCTCCACATAGGTTTTGCCATTGAACTTTTTGAGGCCCTTAAATACAATAGGGTGGTGCGATACGATGACCTGGCAATGGCGGGCAATGGCTTCGTCAACCACGGCTTCGGTACAATCCAGCGATACCAGCGCCTGCTGGATCTCCCTGTCGGGGTGACCGACGATCAACCCCGAGTTATCGTAATCCTCCTGGTAGGCCAGCGGTGCCAGGCTTTCCAGGTAGTTGGTGAGTTCGGATAGTTTCATTTCCCGAAGTTAACCATGATTTTTAGGATTTTAAGATTTACTTGATTATCGGTTGTTTTTTAGACCGTCCGGGGCTTAATTTTTGGATGATATTACCCAGGATATCGGCGGTGTAGATATTGCCGTCGCTGTCAACCGCTACATCGTGGTACCAGCATTTGGGGCCGCTGTAGTGACTGGTTCTTCCCTGGCGGGATATGATCTTGCCGGTGATATCGAATACGATAATATCCGATCCGTTGTGCCGGATATCAAACCAGGAGGTTTCATCGTCGACCGCTATTATTTGGTTTTTAACTTTATCAAACGTTAACCCGCAGATCCGGCCGAAGCTTTCATCACCAAACTGCTTCAGGAATTTACCTTGCGGGTTAAATACTTCTACGCGTTTATTGGCCCTGTCGGCTACGTATACATTACCGGCCTTGTCCAGCGTCAGGCCGTGCGGAACGTTAAACTCACTTGGGCCGTTTCCTTTTTTACCCCATTCCAACAGATATTTCCCGGCAGGCGAAAACTTAACCACCCGGCTATTGCCATAACCATCGCTCACATAAAATGAACCATCGGCAGCAATGGCTACGTCCGTCGGTTGATCAAAATGACCGGCATCATTGCCCGGTACTCCGACTACGCCCAACTTCATCAACAGTTTACCATCATGCGTAAACTTGAATACCTGGTGCAGGCCAACATCGGTAACCCAAACGTTGTTGGCGCTGTCAACAGTCAGTCCGTGCGGCATAATGAACAGGTGATCGCCCCAGCTATTGATGATCTTTCCGGTTTGATGATCCAACACTAAAACGGTTTTTTGCGCGATAGGCGTTTTAGGCATGGACCCAATCAGCGGCCAGTCGCGATTACCCCGCCTGAAAACAATCAGGTTTTGATTGCTATCAACGCCAATCCCCGAAGGGTTACCCAGCACCATGGTATCTGGCAGAGACGGCCAGTTTTTAACCAATTGGTACGATGCTTTGCTGATCTGCCCGGCATGCTTTTGCTTACATGCCATTATAAAGCAAACAGGTAGAATAAGCAATAAGAATATTTTTCGGCTCATAATATTAGAGGCAAGATAATAAATAATGGCTTTGTGTCCTTTGTGATTTCTACCTCTGTGTCCTTTGTGGTTAAATTCTAATCTAAGCATTATGACTTTCTCTCAACAAAACAAATCCTATATTTGTAAGGTAAACTTACAAGTTTACTTAACAATAAAAAATGAGCGATCAAACCACAAGGCAATTAGCCAGCAACCTGCGTAACGTAATTACCCGTTTAACCAAAAAGCTGCGCAAGCAATCGGCCACGGGCGAAAGGCTGTCGCTGACCGAACGCTCGACCATTGCGCTGCTGGATCAGTACCAGCAATTATTGCCCAGCGAACTGGCTGTTATGGAGCATATTACCACGCAATCCATGTCGCAGGTGCTGAATAATTTATTTGAGATGGGACTGATCATCCGAACGGCTTCCGAAACGGATAAGCGCAAAGTGATCATTTCTTTATCGCCATTAGGCACAGAAACACTATACAAGGTACGTAACGAACGCGAAGAGTGGCTAAACAAAGCGCTGAACGAGGTTTGCACACCCGAAGAACAAGCCCTGCTGCAACAGGCATTAGGCCCGCTGACCAAACTGGTTGATTGGGACCCCTCCTAACCTCCCTAACGGGGAGGAATGAGTGAGGGTTTATATAAAATAGATGGATTTAAAGCCCGCTCCTTTGGAGAGGGTTGGGAGAGGTTACTATGAACATCAATACATTTAAAGCTTTTAAAAGCTACAACTACCGCCTTTACTTTTTTGGCCAATCCGTTTCGCTGATTGGTACCTGGATGCAAAAAACCGCCGTAAGCTGGGTGGTGTACGAGTTAACACAATCTAAATTTATGCTGGGGATGACGCTGTTTGCCAGCATGTTCCCCTCGTTCCTGCTGTCGTTTTTGGGTGGCGTGGCGGCTGACAGGTACAACCGTTTCCGGTTGTTACTGGCAACGCAGGTAGCCAGTATGATACAGGCCATATTGCTTACCGTGCTGGTGTTTACCCGGCATTACAATGTTTGGGAAATTATAGTGCTGAGCGTGGTGCTGGGTATCATTAACGCTTTCGATGTTCCGGCCCGCCAATCGCTGGTGTATGATATGGTAGATAATAAAGCCGATTTGCCTAATGCCCTCGCGCTTAACTCGTCTATGGTCAACCTGTCGCGATTGATAGGGCCGGGGATTGCCGGTATAGCTATTGAAAAACTGGGCACCGATGCATGCTTTGGTTTAAACGCGGTAAGCTTTATAGCGGTAATTGGTTCGCTGCTAATGATGAAACTGCCTAAATACGAGGCTAAGCCGCACCCAAAAAATGTATTCGGCGAATTAAAGGAAGGCTTTGTTTATCTCAAAAATACCCCATCCATTTCCTTTATCCTGCTCATGCTGGGTACTATCAGCTTATTGGTGCTGCCTTACAGTACCCTGATCCCGGTTTATGCCAAAGATATTTTCCACGGTTCGGCATCTACCTTTGGGGTGATCGATAGTGTGATCGGTCTCGGTGCGTTTTCGGGCGCCATATTCCTGGCATCGTTAAAACCCGGGCATAATCTGAAGAAGATCCTGGCCATCAATACCTTTATTTTTGGTGTCGGCCTGGTATTATTCGCGCATGAAACTAATTATCCATTGGCCTTAGTGTTTTCGGTGATAGGCGGCTTTGGCATGATGTCGCAGATCACCGTCAGCAATACCCTTATCCAAACCTCCGTTGCGCCCGAAATGCGTGGGCGGGTGATCAGCTTTTACGCCATGGCTTTCTTCGGGATGCAGCCGTTGGGCGGATTGATCATCGGCGGGTTATCCCAGTGGATAGGCGTGCAGAATACCATCCTGGCCGAGGGTTGCGTAGCCCTGCTGATCGGTGGGCTGCATTTACGGTTTCTGAAAAAAAGAAAGCTTCAAAAAAAGGAGCAGGCTTTACTGGAGCAACAACCGCTGGAGGCCGTCCACACATAGGTGCTGGCGTTGGCTTTTAAACCAGCCGCTTTTTCCCATATTTGCATCCGCCCATGAATCAACTGAAAAAACAACTTCACCAGCTTTGTACGGTTTTTGTACAGCAACGTATGGACAATGCACAGCAAGCCATCCAATCGGCCGAACAATCATCTACCGAAGATACCAAAAGCAGCGCGGGTGATAAGTACGAAACCGGCCGCGAAATGCTGCAGCAGGAAAAAAACCGCGGCATGGCCCAGCTCACCGGAGCCAATAAGCTGCTGGTAGCGCTTAACCGCATCAGCACGGCAGGAAAATCGGACAAGGTGGAAGAAGGCAGCGTGGTGAAAACCAATAACGGCAACTTTTATATCGCGGTAAGCGCGGGTGTTTTAAATGTGGCCGGTGAAAGCTATTTTGCTATATCGTCGGCATCGCCTGTCGGGTTTAAAATGATGGGCTGCAAGGCGGGCGATGAATTTAGCCTGAACGGGAAGGGATATGTGGTATTGGAAGTGATATGATCTTGCGTGAATTCATTTTCAAACAAGATAGGCGAAGAGTTACTCTCTCGACCGGGTTTGAATGACCGGCAATAAACCAGGTTGATATTATCCTTTATAATCGGTTATGCGTAACTGATCATTGCAAAAGTTATACTCGTGCTCCTGGTTGGAGCAGATGATGACCAGGCGGCCCTGCGCGAATTGCTGTATGAGGTTTAAATACCAATTGACACCCTGCACGTCCAGATTAGAGGTGGGTTCGTCCAGCAGCAGCATAGGGGTGTCTGCGCAAAAGGCCAGAGCCAGCTTTAAGCGCTGTTTCATACCCGACGAAAAGTATTTGATCAGCTTGTTTTTAGCCCCGGGCATATCCAGCAGGTCGATTACCTTATCGCTGTTGAATCCCTTCAGATAGGGTTTAAATTTAAAGTGAAAACCGATCATTTCGGCCAGGCTGAACTCCTCTATCAGTTCCATATAAGGCGCAGCCAGGCTAATGTGCTTAAACACCTGTTCGGGTTCCAGCACTGCGCCGTTCAGGCTATAACTGATTGTGCCGGCCGAAGGGGATAAACTGGCATTAACCACCTGCAATAAGGTAGACTTGCCCGAACCATTTGGCCCCAATATGGCGTAACTGTTGCCCGAAGTAAAAGTGTAATCCACGCCCTTAAATATCCAGTCGCGGTTAAAGCGGCGGCCTATTTCTTTAAGGGATATGGTAATCTGAGATGTCATTGAGTCATTGAGTCATTGAGTCATTGTTATATCGCAACACACAATGGATCAATGACAGCGAAGCGTAATGACCCAATGACAGCGAAGCGTAATGACCAACAACCTTAGTTGTTTCCAAACCCCTTCATGATACCGCGTTGCGATCCTTGTATAAAGTTCAGGATCTCGTCGCGTTCCTGCGTCGGGCGAAAATCGGCCTCGATGATCTCCAGGGCTTTGGTTACATTATAGTTGCGTACAAAAAGGGTGCGGTAAATATCCTGTATCTCGTTAATCTTGTCTTCGCTAAAGCCACGGCGGCGTAGGCCAACCGAGTTGATGCCGGCGTAGGACAATGGCTCGCGCGCGGCCTTTACATACGGCGGTACATCCTTGCGTACCAGCGAGCCCCCGGTTACAAACGCGTGCGACCCAACCTTAACAAACTGGTGAATGGCTACCATACCCGCTAAAACCACATTGTCGCCAATGGTGATATGGCCGGCAAGGGTGGTGTTATTTGAGAATATGCAGTTATTGCCCACCAAACAATCGTGCGCTACGTGGCAGTAGGCCATAATCAGGCAGTTGCTGCCAATTTCGGTTTTAAAGCGGTCGTTTGTGCCACGGTTAATGGTTACGCATTCGCGGATGGTGGTATTATCGCCAATTACCACATGGGTATTCTCGCCCTTATATTTCAAATCCTGGGGGATAGCGGATATAACCGCGCCCGGGAAAATGCGGCAGTTTTTGCCAATACGCGCGCCATCCATAATGGTTACGTTTGACCCTATCCAGGTGCCCTCGCCAATTTCCACATCCTTATGGATGGTTACAAACGGATCGATCACTACGTTTTCGGCTATCCTGGCCTGCGGATGGATATATGCTAAGGGTTGGATCATTCTTCGGTGTTTTTAGTTTTTTTAACAATTTGTGCCATCAGCTCGGCCTCCACAACAATGCGCGATCCTACCATACCTACGCCTTTCATTTGTGCAATACCCCTGCGGATAGGCGCCAGCAGGTTACAATGGAAAATAATGGTATCGCCCGGCACAACCTTATCCTTAAAGCGGGCATTTTCTATTTTCAGGAACAAGGTAATATAATTTTCAGGATCAGGAACGGTGTTTAATACCAGGATACCGCCGGTTTGCGCCATCGCCTCGATTTGTAAAACACCGGGGAACAGCGGCGAACCGGGGAAGTGGCCCATAAACAAGTCCTCGTTCATGGTTACGTTCTTTAGCCCTACCACGTGGCTTTTTGATAGCTCCAGTATCTTGTCTATCATTAAAAACGGCTGGCGGTGCGGTAATATATTCATGATCTGCACGGTATCATATACCGGCGTCATGTTAGGGTCGTAAACTTTTACGTGCTTACGGCTGCGCTCTTTTTTAATTAAGGCCTTTATTTTTTTGGCAAAGGCAACGTTAGCGGCATGGCCCGGTCTTGCCGCCATAATATGGCCGCGCAGCGGAACGCCTACCAGCGCCAGATCGCCAATCATATCCAGCAGTTTGTGGCGGGCCGGTTCGTTTTGGTGGCGCAGTTCAATATTATTCAGTATCCCCTGCGGGGCTACATTAATATCTTTACGGTTGAACAGCTTGGCCAGGTGGGCCAGCTCTTCTTCGTCTACCTCTTTATCAACCACTACGATAGCGTTGTTAAGGTCGCCGCCTTTTATCAGGTCGTGTTTAAGCAGCATTTCCAGTTCGTGCAAAAAGCAAAAAGTGCGGCACGATGCTATTTCCTTTTTAAATTCGGCAATGGTTGAGATACTGGCATGCTGGCTGCCCAACACGGCCGAATTATAATCAACCATACAGGTAAAGCGGTAATCATCCAGCGGCATAGCCACCATCTCTACCTTACGGTCGGCTTCCGAATAATGGATGTTATATGGGATATGGTAATACTCCCTGTCGGCTTCCTGGTCAACAAACCCGCCGTCGGCCAGGGCATCCACAAACATAATGGAGCTGCCATCCATAATAGGGGTTTCGGGGCCGTCGATATCAATCAGTACGTTATCAATTTCTAAACCTACCAGGGCGGCTAAAACATGCTCAACGGTGCTTACACTGGCTCCGTTTTGCGAAATGGTTGTTCCGCGCGATGTATCGGTTACATTATCGCAATCGGCATCAATCACCGGCGAGCCTTCCACATCAATCCTTCTGAATTTATAGCCGTGATTATCCGGCGCGGGCGTAAAGGTCATGGTCACCTTTTCGCCGGTATGCAAGCCCGTCCCGGATACTGATACCGGGCCTTTAATAGTTCTTTGTTTTACGTTCATAAAAAGCCTCACCCAACCCTCTCCAGGGGAGAGGGCTTTTGAATTTGTTTATTTAACAGCCTACCTTTTAAGTCCTCTCCTCTGGAGAGGATTTAGGTGAGGCATCCTTAATTATTTTTTCTAATTCCTGTATCCTTTTTTCCAGCTCGGGCAGGCGTTGAAACACTACCTGCGACCGCATGTGCTCGTTATATTTGGTAGCAGGCGAACCCATCCACCTTTTACTTTCTTCGGCAATATTGCGACTGATGCCGGATTGCGCCTGTACCTGCGATCCGTTGGCTATGCTGATATGGCCAACCACACCAACCTGCCCGCCCAGTATTACCTGCTCGCCAATTTTGGTGCTGCCCGATATACCTGTTTGCGCGGCCACTACTGTATTGGTGCCGATCTCCACATTATGGGCCACCTGGATCAGGTTGTCCAGCTTAACTCCCTTGCGGATAATGGTCGACCCCATCGTTGCCCTATCTATTGTGGTGTTGCTCCCTATCTCAACGTCATCTTCGATGATCACATTGCCTATCTGGCTAATTTTTGTGTAACTGCCGTCAGGGTTGGGGGCAAAGCCAAAACCATCGGCCCCGATGATGGTACCCGAATGGATGGTAACGTTGTTGCCCAGTACGCAATCAAAATAAATGGTTACACCGGGAAAAAGCGTTACGTTATCGCCAAGCGTTACGTTATCGGCAATATAGGTATTAGGGTAAAGCTTGCAGTTATCGCCAACGATTACATTTGGACCAATATAGGCAAAAGCGCCGATGTAGGCATTTTTGCCAACCTTAGCGCTCTCATGTACAAAGCTGGGCTGCTCTATACCGCTTTTATTTAATTTGATGGAATTGTACTGGTTCAGCAACAGGGTGAAGGCGCTGTAAGCATTTTCTACCCGTATTAAGGTAGCCTTTACCGGTTCGGCCAAAACCTGGTCGTTATTAATAATAACAACCGATGCGCCGGTGCTGTATAAAAAGCTCTCGTACCTGGGGTTAGCCAAAAAGGACAATGCCCCGGTAGTGGCTTCCTCTATTTTTGCCAGGCGGTTAACTGTGGCCGAAGCATCACCTTCTACAGTTCCGTTAAGCAGTAAACTTATATCGCTGGCAGTAAATTGCATCCGGCAAATTTAGTTGTTAATTGGTTAAGGGGCAAATTACAAATAATATCTTAACCACAGAGAGCACAAAGGCCTGCACAGAGGTCACAGAGCCTTTTTGCCCGATCAATCTCCATATAATCTCTGTGCACTCTGTGTTTCTCTCTTTGTGCACTCTGTGGTTAAATTAACCACAATAATCCAAATCTTTTACATAACAGGTAATATGCTTTTTTACCGTTTTTGTCAGCGCGCCAAGGCTGCTGTAATCGCTGGCATCGGC
This sequence comes from Mucilaginibacter sp. GW821-FHT07H05, assembly GCF_059418485.1. NCBI lineage: Bacteria > Pseudomonadati > Bacteroidota > Sphingobacteriia > Sphingobacteriales > Sphingobacteriaceae > Mucilaginibacter > Mucilaginibacter sp. GW821-FHT07H05. The sequence goes on along the minus strand of NZ_JBWKPY010000002.1, from coordinate 244,130 downwards.
AATATCTTTAATGCTGTTATCCTTCATCAGGATACGGATGTTGCCATCGCCCTGCCGGTAGGCATTATTGCGTATGGTATCGGTAAACACAAAATATTCGGCCTCATCTGCACTTATACGATATTTTTCAACCGCTTGTTTTATCAGGCCGTCCAAATGGTGCTGGGTAGATACCTTGGTTGAAATATCTACATGATACAGCTTGCGATGGATGAGGTTATGGCATAAGGTAGCCAAAATTAAATCATCGCAGCTTGCCCAAACCTTAATGGCCGACATGATATCCGTATCATCCAGCGATGAAAATATATCCAGGTTTTGCGCGTCGTTTTTAAAGGCCTCCTTATTAATGGTATTCACCAAAAAATGGTTAAGGGCAGGTGTGGCAAACAGGGGTACACCTTTCAGCGCCAGTTCGCGCGCGCGTTTTAAGATCTTGCCCAATAATTGCTCGGCCGCTATAACGGTTTTGTGCAGGTAAACCTGCCAGTACATCAGCCGGCGGCTGATCAGGAAGTTCTCTATTGAATAAATTCCTTTTTCTTCTACCACAATATGATCGTCCACCACGTTCAGCATTTTGATGATCCGTTCCGAACTGATCACGCCCTCGGATACCCCGGTAAAAAAGCTGTCGCGGTTCAGGTAATCCATCCGGTCCATATCCAGCTGACTGGATACCAGCTGGTGCAAAAAGCGCCGCGGATAGGTGTCATTAAAAATGGCGATGGCCATATCCAACTGCCCGTTCAGATCGCGGTTTATGCGGTCCATCATGGCGGTGGAGATATCCTCGTGCGAGATACCCTGCACAATGGTTTTTTCCAGCGCGTGCGAGAATGGTCCGTGGCCCACATCGTGCAGCAGGATGGCTATGGTTACGGCTTCCTGCTCTTCGGGGGTAATTTCGTTCCCTTTATTGCAAATGGTCTCTATTGCCATCCGCATCAGGTGCATGGCACCTAAAGCATGGTGAAAGCGGGTGTGCAGCGCGCCGGGGTATACCAGGTGCGTCATCCCTAACTGCTTAATATAGCGCAGGCGCTGAAAGTACGGGTGTTCGATCAGGTCGAAAACCAGCGCCGACGGAATGGTAATAAACCCGTAAACCGGGTCGTTTATAATCTTCTTTTTGTTCAAGGGGGTAATATAGATTGCAAATGTGTCAAATTATGATGAGTTTGATACCAGATGCTTGTAAAAATTATGGCTAAGTGCTCACAAATATATGCAACGCCACGAAAGCCGCAGAATACCGACCGCATTATCCAGGGAAATATCCACCAAAAATATCTTCATCATAATATTAACCATACACAATATTCAACTAACCTTTTCGTTTGTAAATACGAAAACCGTCACATACCTTTGCATTATGTTTAAAAAAGTAAGCGTATTAACTTTGATGTTGCTGTACCTGGTTACAGCATCGGGCTTTGCGCTTAATTTGCATTATTGCGGCAACACTATCGCATCCATAAAAATAGATGCGCCTGCCAAAAAATGCAGCCCGGTTAAAATGAAATGCTGCCGGGATAAACATGTAGTTGTAAAGGTTAAGGATGCCCATCAGGCTAAAACACCGTCGCTTTTAAGCAAGCTGTTTTTTGTTGATCTGCCTAAACTTCCGTTCGAGGATTATCTTTTCCCGGCAGAAGAAGTAGCGGTTGCCACCCCAACCGACCGTGGCCCGCCCGACCGAAGTTCGGTTACCCCCAAATACATCCAGAACTGTAATTTCCGAATCTGATCTGTCGATAATTTCCCGCTTAATAGTTTGATCGCCAGCATATAATTCGCTATGGCCGGTCTGTTTTAACGTTTAATTATTCGATTATAAAATGAAATTCCTGAAAATATTTTTCGTGCTGCTGATGCTCAGCATTGGCGCACAAGCCCAGTTTACCAAAGCCGAAGTACAAGTGAGCGGACTAACCTGCTCCATGTGCTCAAAAGCTACCGAAAAAGCCCTGCGCACTATCGACTTTATCGGCGATATCAAACCCGATCTGAACCGCAATGTATTTGTGCTTACCTTTAAAAGCAATGCACCGGTAAACCTCGACCAGATCAGTAAAAAAGTACAGAACGCCGGCTTTTCGGTTAACAGCCTGAAGGCTACCTTTAATTTTGCCGCTACTAAACTGTCCGGCAATACGTTTAGCTATTCGGGCGATACCTATTTAGTGGTAAGCGGCGCCGATAAGATCACCGGCGGGCCGGCTGCCTTCACTGTTGTGGAAAAAGGCTTTGCCCCTGCATCCGTGTATAAAAAGTACGCGGGCCAAACCACAGCCGAAGCAAAAACAGGCAAGGTTTACCGGGTAATTATTTAAGCTGATGATCAGGCATATCATTGTCGCGCTGGGGCTGATGGCCCCGGCCGGCACTTTGCTGGCGCAGGAACTGTACGTAAATACCGAACCCGCCAGCAATATGGCTACCCGGTCGTTAGGCATTCGGCTGGAAAACCAGGGCTTTAACAGCAATGGGTTAAAAGACCGCAGCACTTTAGAGCTGATGTATGGAGCCAGCAAAAACCTGATGCTGCACACGGTTTTTTACGCGTCGAACTTTAATCAGTCGGCCAAGCATTTTGAGGGGGCAAGCGCTTATGCCAAATACCGCTTTCTGTCGGTAGATTCGGTACAAAGCCATTTCCGCGGGGCGGTTTTCGCCAAGCTATCCACCATTAACAATCCTTTTATTAACCAGGAAATTAGTTTGGAGGGCGATAACTCGGGCTGGCAAAGCGGCGTGATATTTACCCAGTTAGTACATAAACTGGCCCTATCGGGCTCGGCAAGTTATTTGCGGGCGTTTGATAACCGGGGCGGGTACAAACTGCCCATCAGCAATGCCCGCGATGCCATTGGCTATAGTTTATCTGCCGGGTACCTGGTGTTTCCTAAAACTTATACCGATTATAAGCAGGTTAATTTAAATCTCTATGTAGAGCTATTGGGCAAAAGTAACCCGGGCTACGCGCAAAGTTATCTGGATGCCGCGCCAGCCGCTCAATTGATATTTAACAGCGTATTCAGGGTTGATCTATCGTACCGCACACCGCTTTATAATGAGATGACGCGTAATAGTAAAAACATGTACCTGGTAAGGCTGGAGTATAACCTGTTCAATATTTTTTAGGCTATTACTGCAGCGCATCCATGACTTAGGTAGCTTAAGCCGGCAGACTGATTTCTTCTGCCGGTATAAATTCCCCGTCGGCGGTGGTTAAAAAACTCATCGGCTGTTCGGGTTTTTTAATGATCTCTAAAAGCAGGAAGCCCCATTTCCCCCAAAAGTTTTCCAGCACCTGTCCGTAGGTTTTATTTTGCCAGTGATCAAACAATGGCTTACTGTTCATGCCACGCAGGGGCATGGCCTCTATATATAATTCTTCGCCAACAGGCAGCAGGTTATATTCGGGCATCCGGTTAAACAGGTAGGCCGAGTAAAATACCCGCCCGCAAAATTCCTCAAACTGGATGGGGTGCAGGGGCTGGCCGCCAATTTTATCAACCAGTTCCTGGTGATAGCGCTGGTTGGCGCCGTTATCCTGCAGGCAAATGATCAGGCCCATATCGCGCACGCGGATAGAGAAGGTAAGGGTATTGATCTCATCGCGGTAAACAAAATCATCTTCGGCATTATTTACCCTGAACAGAAAAAGGCTGAACGGTTTAAACCCATCAAAAAATATGGGTTTATTAATGCTTTGCAGCATCAGGTGCAGGTGGCTGAATTTATGAATAATGGATTGCGAAATATTAAAATCCTCGCCCTGCGTATGCTGTAATTTAATGCCGGCCTGCATCTCGTTAAACACCATGCCGTATACAAATTTGGCCGCCCATTGGAAAAGCTTTAGCTCGTCAACTTGTTTTACGGCATCGTACCCTTTATTAAAAGCGGCAGCCATTTCATCCTCCAGGGGTACAAAAAACTGGTTATTGATGGCTGTAGCGCAGGGCACTTTCAGTTCTTTATAGGTGGTGATGCTTTCATCGAGCAGTTTAAACGGTTTTTCCTCTAACTGGTAACGGGTCATCAGCCATTGCGGAAACACCTGGATGCGTTCTTCGTCGGGGTTAACGGGTTGCCCTGTTAAAAAACAGATCCGGTTACTAAAGTTAAAAGCCTCAAAAGGATTGTAAATTTCTACAGCCATAAGCCGCAAAGATAAGCATTGAAGTATCCGAAAATTTTTAGCTTTGAATTTTAACATGAAACTGACTTATCGCCCATTTGAATTAGAGCTGCGGCACCCGTTCACCATATCGGGTTTCTCGCGCACATCTACCCCGCTGATGCTGGTAGAAATAGCCCACGAAGGCTTTACCGGCCATGGCGAAGCCTCTATGGTGCCCTACATGGGCGAAAGCCATCAAAGCGCCGCCTGGTTTTTAAACAAGATTGAGGTAAAAGAACTGCATTATCCCTTTGATTATGCCCGCATCACTGCTTACCTGGATAGCATTGCCCCCGGCAACCCGGCCATAAAAGCGGCCGTAGATATTGCCCTGCACGATTTGGACGGTAAGCTGCAAAACAAGCCCTGCTGGCAATTAATGGGGAGTGACCCCAGCCTGATGCCCGTAACCAGCGCCACCATTGGCATTGATACGCCTGAGGTAGTATTAAGGAAAGTAAAAGAAGCGGCAAACTGTAAAGTGATTAAAGTAAAGCTTGGCCGCGATACGGATAAAGTGCTGATAGAAACCATTCGCTCGGCCACCGACGTGCCGCTTTATGTTGATGCCAACCAGGGCTGGACAGATCTGGAACAGAGCCTGGATATGACCCACTGGCTTAAAGAACAAGGTGTACAACTGATAGAACAGCCCTTTGCCAAAGATAATATAGATGCCAACGCCTGGCTGACCGAGCGCAGTCCGATAGCTATTGTAGGTGATGAAGCCGTACAGCGCCTGGCTGATGTGGATAAGGCCAAAGGCGTTTATCACGGTATTAATGTAAAGCTGATGAAATCGGCCGGAATGCACGAAGCGCGCCTGATGATACAGCGCGCCAAGCAATTAAACCTGAAAGTACTGATAGGCTGCATGAGCGAAACCAGTTGCGCAACCTTAGCAGCAGCCGCCCTTGCCCCGCAATGCGATTGGGCCGATTTAGATGGGCCCTTCCTTACACGCAATAACCCCTATGCCGATCCGGAATTTAAGGATGGTAAATGGGTGTTGAATGGGGATGCAGGGTTAGGGTTGAGGTAAAATAACCGGTATGAGTAAACAATTAATATACGCCGCCCTGCTATTTGCAATAGTTATATTGGTTGTTACGGGCCGGTTATACCAGCTTAATAAAACAAATTTTGATATAGATATACTTGGCAACCAGCTTGCCCCTGTAAAAAAACTTTTACCCTGCAACGCATCGGTTGGTTTTTATACCAACCGGCCGTCGGCTATGTTTATTGAAACCGGGTATATTATGGCACCCCTTGCGCTGCAAAACCGCCTGGATTGCGATACCATACTGACTATTCAGGACACCACCATTAAAACACGTGATTTTCGGGGTTATAAAGCAATCTGTACTAACAAACAAGGGGTGCTCATCGCTTCGTTAATGGTTAAAAACAAGTAGCTATGCAGTTGATTATAGCTATACTAAATATTGTTTTATTATGCCGGGGTATTAGCTGTGCCATAAAAAACAAACTGCCCCAAATTGAGCGGCCTATCAGGGTAATCACATCCTTTATTATTGCGTTAGCCATAATTAGTTTTTTATATTATTTAATGTTGGTATGTGGCTTTGCGTTTATATGGCTTTTAGCCATTCTGTCGCTGGCTAATATGGCGCATATTTATTTAATGCAATCGTTAAAGGGAGGAATAAGCTTTAACGCGAAAAAATTATACAGCATTGACGCGGGGATCCTGTTTAGTGGTTTATCTTTAATTATTATTTACTTGCTTTTAAAAGCCAGCAAACACGGCGGCTGGGATGCCTGGGCTATATGGAATTTGCATGCCAAATTTATGTACAACCCGGCTTACTGGCTTAATATGTTCTCGCCCGGCTTAGCTTATTCTCATCCCGATTATCCGTTAATGCAGCCTGCCATTATCGCCTTTTTTTGGAATAGTGCTGGTGTAATTACTCCGCTTGTCCCCATGGTTCTCTCTTTTGTGGTGCTGCTTTTAATCCCCTCATTAATTTATGCGGCACTATCTGTAAAAAAGGGGTATAACCTATATGCCGGCCTTGGTTTATTGCTGTTTGTGGTTGACAATAATTATAAAGCTATTGGCGCGCTTCAAACAGCCGACACCCTATTGTCATTATTGATTTTGCTGGTATTTGTTTTAAACAGCCGCGTTAATCATACTAAAAGTAATATCATCTATTTGATTGCTTTTATTTGCGCGTCATGCACCTGGCTTAAAAATGAAGGCTGGCTGTTTTACCTGATATTTACCGCTGTTTTTACAGTTTCAAATTATAAGGATCTAACCAGCTTAAAAAAATATGCCGCCGGCTCACTGATACCTTTGCTGTTTACGCTTTCCTTTAAGATCTTTTTTGCACCGGTAAATGATCTGGTGGCGGCCAATCATCATCATACTATCCAGATGATCACCGATGCCGGCAGGTATCTCACCATTATCAAGTTTTTAACCGGTATGTTGACAGATCAGTATATCATCCTGACCGCGCTGCTTGTTTTGGCGATAATGATCAATCGCCGGTATTTTAAGTCGGCGGCCTTTATTTGCTTGTTAATCGTGTTCGCGGGCTATCTGTTTATCTATGTTACTACGCCGTATAATCTTAACTGGCATTTAAGCACATCGTTGAACCGGCTGATACAGCATTTGTACCCGGCATTGGTGTTTAGTGTGCTGCTGTCGGTTAAAAATAGGTATCCTTTAAGTGTTGGGGAAGAAGGCCGGATATGAGGTTAAATCCGCCCTTTTGCCGCTACTTAGCACTTTACAGCATTACAAACATGCGCCTACTTATCGCTTATCATAATCGGGTTACCCTTACCGCCGCCCATAATGATCACTTTTGTGTTTGGCGACAGGGCTATTTCCTTTTGCGCTTTAATAGCTTCGTATTGTAATTGCTTATCCGAAAGGCCGGTTGAAAGGATCCTTTGGTAATCGGCAATACCCTGTGCTTCCACGCGTTTACGGTCGGCCTCCTGGCGTTCCTTTTGCAGTACGAACTGCATTTTCTGCGCTTCCTGCTCGGCGTTGATCTTTGATTCGATACTGGCCTTTACTGATGCCGGCAGACTGATATTACGCACCAGGATCTGCTGCACCTCTAACCCGTTACGGGCAAAGTTTTTGCTGATGGTGCTGTTGATCTTATTTTGAAACTCCTGCCGTTTGGTAGAATACAGGTCTACCGCCTGGTAGGCTACCGCGTTATCGCGCAAGGCGGTGCGGGTTACCGGGCGCACAATTTTATCCTTAAAATCAACCCCTATGTTTTGCATAATAAAGGGCGTTTTGTAAGGCATTACGTTATACAATACCGATAGATCGATAGTTACCTCCAAACCATCGGATGATAATACCCGGATGGCGTCGTCGCCCTGCACATCGCCCTCGTTATGGGTGCCGCTCATGGTATAGTTTTGGGTTTGCACATCAAATGTAGTTACCTCAACCAGGGGGTTAATCACGTGCAGGCCGCTCTCCAGCACCTGGTCCTGCACCTTGCCAAACAGTACCTGTACGCCAACCTTGCCTGGTTCAATGGTTTTAAAGATGGACAGTAAAATACCCAGTACAAAAATTGCGATACCAACTGATGTGGTAATACCGCCAAAACGGTTGCCCGGTTCGGGTGAACGGCGAAGTACAATGCCTACAACAAGCACAATAACTCCCAAAATTGCGATAAACATAATGGTATGGTTTTAAGGTTATTTTTTAGGCGTCCTCAGGTCCTTCAGTAATTTTATTTTCAGGATAATGAACAAGCCGCCAATAAACACAGCACCCATAATAAACTCATACCGTTTAAGCGGATAAGCCCAGTAAATAACGGCTAAACATACAAATATGCCGATAGTATACAGCACATTTAAAAACAGTTTAAGGGCCATAGCTTAATAAACTTGTAAGGTTGGGTCAATCTCCTGCGCCCAGGCGGTAATGCCACCCTGCAGGTTATACAAATTGGTGAAGCCCTGCTGCTCTAACTGCATAATGGCTACCGCGCTGCGTTTGCCGCTGCGGCACATCATTACTACCGGCTTTTCGGTTTCAATTTTATCGGTTTCTATCAAGATCCCGCCCAGCGGAATATGTAACCCGCCCAGGTTCGACATTTCGTACTCAAAATCTTCGCGTACATCCACCAGCTGGAAGTCGTCGCCGTTATCTAATTTTTCTTTTAATTCCTGTACTGATATTTCTTTCATGGTTATCTGTAAAATATAATCAAAGGTATAGTTTTGTTATATTGCTTGTACAATATGAATGTAAATTGCAGATAGGTGATGAATGTGATAGGGTATATTCTCAATTTTACCCGCAACCGACATCAAACCACACATTTATACTCAGTTTTGTAACAATAACGCCCTTAAAGCGTTTTATAATAGAAATTAATACTTCATGAAGAAAATTACCCGGTTTTTCTGGTTCTGCTCAGGGGCCCATATAGAGACGTTAAAAAAATACCCTATCGAACACAATAAGTATGTGGGCATTGGGGCTACTATATTTTTCACCGCGTTGTTTGCCTCGCTATCGGGGGGCTATGCCATGTATTTTGTTTTTAACGGCGATGCCTTCGCGGTAGGGTTCGCTATTTTGTTTGGGCTGATATGGGGTACGGCTATCTTTAATATGGACCGCTACATCGTTTCCAGCATTAATAAGGAAGGCACTACCAACCAGCAGATCCTGCAGGCATCGCCGCGTATTTTATTAGCGATAATGATAGGCATCGTAATATCGCGCCCGCTGGAATTGAAGATCTTTGATAAGGAGATCCGCCAGAAGCTGAAATCATCGTACCTGAAAGGTCAGAACCGTAAGATTGATACCCTGCAAAAAACCTATCAGCAAAAATATGCCATGGAGCTGAACAAAAACCTCGACCTGAAAAAGGAAAAGGACTCGCTGGAGAAGGATATCAACCGATCGCGCTATCAGCTAAACCAGGAAGTTTTTGGCGATAAAACCAACCAAACATCGGGTATTACCGGCTACGGCACCTACGCCAAACAAAAGGAAGGCGTACTGATAGAAAAACAAAACCGCCTGAAAACCGTAACCGACGATCTGGGCCAAATGGACCAGTACCTGGCCAGCCGCAAACAGTTTGAGGGATTGAACGACCTGCGCCTGTTTACCCCCAAACAACTGGACAGCCTGACTACCATAGCCGGCTTTGCCGACCGTAACTGGGCTTTGGGGCAATTATCCTACAATGAAAACGGCACGCGCGATCTGGATACCTACCTGGCTATTTCCTTTATAGGCTACCTGTTTATTTTGTTTGAGTGCTTACCTGTATTTGTAAAGCTGATGTCGCCCAAAGGCCCGTATGATGTGGCGCTGGCTAAAATATCCGAAGCCAATATCCATTATGCCGAAAAAGATAAAGACCGTGATATAGCCGTAACCGACAACACCTTCGATCATAACCTGGATGCCGATATAGCCCGGCGCAAAAAGATCATCACCGCCCAGTCGGATTATGATTTTGAGCGGCATAGTTATGAGTAGTGATCCGTCTGATCATATGAAATAATGGCCCGGCTGGTATTACTTATCGTGTTCTTCCTGATCTCGCTGCTGGCGGTATGCCCGGCTCCGGCTTATTACCTGTGGTTGCTGGCTGTAGCCGTAACAGAATACCCGCTAATATTTGTTGCTATTGCTGCCGCGCTAACTGCCTGGGGCATTTGGGTCATCCCTTATAAAACAGCCGGAAATGTAATCGGCCTAATTACCATACTCCTTTTTTTATCGCCTATTGTACGCGCTTATATGGTTGGTGCCGGTTTACAGGCAGATATGGCGGTCTCGTTTACGGGTGGCGGCAGTCCGCCTGTTTTTCCGGCGCGCGCGCCTTTTAGCTTAGGGGGATTGCTTAAAACGACACCCAAAATATCGTATAAAACAATCACGTACGCTACTTATACAGCAGATACCCGTTTAACCTTAGATTATTATCTAACCAATGGCGGGCAGCAACAACACAGAGTTGAGCTGATCCCCTATCATGATACTCCGCCGGTTGAGTTGCGCCCTTGCGTCATCATTATACACGGTGGCTCGTGGAGCAGCGGCGATAGCCAGCAGTTGCCCGAATTAAATAGTTTCCTGGCAGAACGGGGTTATAATGTGGCATCCATCAACTATCGCATGGCGCCAAAATATCAAACCCCGGCACCAATAGAAGACATTAAAAAAGCATTAGCATATTTAACCCGGCACGCTGCCGAATTGCATATCGATACCAATCAATTTGTGCTGCTCGGCCGCTCGGCAGGCGCGCAGATAGCCTTACTGGCGGCTTATACTTTACATGATCAACGCATAAAGGGTGTGGTGGACTTTTACGGCCCGGCAGATATGGTTTGGGGATATGCTGTTCCATCTAACCCGCTTATTATGGATTCGCGCGGGGTGATGGAGCGGTACATTGGTGGCCCCTATAAACAGATGCCTGCAAAATACGCGGCCTGTTCGCCTATTGAATTTGTGGATGATAAAACGATACCAACCCTGATTATTCATGGTGATAATGATGTGCTGGTATCGCCCGGGCATAGCCACAGGCTGAACCTGAAATTACAGCAGCACAACATCCGGCATTACTGGTTAAAACTACCCTGGGCCACGCACGGGTTCGATTTTAATATTAACGGACCGGGCGGGCAATTGTCTACTTATGCCGTAGAAACTTTTTTAAACACGATAACCCATACCCCTTACGGAAGGGGGGTAGCTGATGTTAAGCGTTTTTATTTGCCGGTGATTTTCCCGCTCAATATGGCTTTGCCATCCTTACCGGCTGGTGTGGTTACCGGTAGGGTAAGTAGCAGCGTGTTGCTGGTAGAAAATCCGGGGATAAATGTCCGGTCAACAATAGCCAGATCAGTTGGGGCGGAAGCACTCCCATTGTTATTTATCAAATAAAAGTTAAAATCCAGGTCGTTACGCAGGCTTTGCTGCGGGCTTATCTTCTGTACGCGGTATTGGCCCATGTCGGGGTGCAGGATTGGCATGTGATCTACGGTTGCATAGGTTATCCTGTCGTCCATATTTACACGCAGTTCATTTTTCCCGTCCTTATAGCTATCATATTTATTAAGTAAGTTGCCTGTTCCCAATTTATAGGCCGGGTTATCCATCATGCCGCCGGGGGTTTTATACTTAAATACTGGTGTTTGGACAGTATCCGTTAATATGATTGGCTTGCCGTTGGGCATCGCATATAATTTATTGCCCTGCTGGGCAAAAACCATGGCAGGTAAAACAAGCAGCAGCAAAATACCGGTGTAAAATATGGCTTCGAAACCGGGTTGTTTTAAAAGCTTTTTCATGATGATAAATTCAGATCTGAACGCAAAGCTAATAAACATTTAACAGTCAATATGTTAAAACCCATAAGGGCAACTGTTAAAAAATGTTAAAGCGGGCCTATATGGCTTAATTAAAATTATTTTTGTTGTGGTAAAAAATGAAAAAGAAGAGCATTGGTTTAATTATAGGGTTGATGGGTTGCGCTTTATTGGGCGTAATGGCTATGCAATTGTATTTCCTGGTGCAAACTTATAATATGCAATCGCAATTATTTGACGGCCAGGTTACCGACGCGCTTAAAATTGTGGTAGATAAGGTGGCGAAAGAAGATGCCAATAAGTTTTATAAAAAGAAAACCAGGTATATCGATTCGCAAAACCGGGCGGATAATATAGAGGCCGGTTTTACCTATGATAAAGATGGCTTGCCCGGTAAAAAACTTCATTTTGTTAACCGTAAGGTAATTATACGCGATAGTTTAAAGCGCCTGCGCCGGGCACTTGCCGAGGATCTGGCCGAATCGGGACTGGGTTCGGTTACGCTTCGCATCCGTTTTGAAGCTTATACCGATGAAAGCGGCATCGTTCATCAGCGCAGGATCAACGAGGTGGTTAAAAATCCGTCCTCGTTTTTAAGTCCGGGTAAGCTGCATCAGTTTGATACGCTGCACTATAATTATTTAGACCCGCAATTTGGCCTGCAGGTGCTGAGCCATATACAGGAAAACCCAATATGGAAAGCCGAGCAGGAACGGAAGCAAAAAACAAGGCAATTGCGCGCGGTTAATAAACTGCTGGAACTCGACTCGGTAGATATGTTGAAGGCTGCTAACAGCAAAGCCGTTTTTGCAGACATTTCCGAAGAATACCAAAAAAGTAAAGAGCCGCTTAGTAATCGTCTCGATCCCTTGCTGATAGATTCCCTGCTGCGTTTTGAGTTGCAAAACAAAGGCATTTCACTGCCCTTTAGTTACGAGGTAAGTACAGCCAATAACGATTCGGTGCTGTACTCAAAAGCCAATGATGTTAGTGGCGAGCGGCCGGTATTTACGGTTGCCAATAAGCCTTATCAAACCCCCATTTTTGCTAAAAGTGTTATCAACGATCCGGGGATGCTGCGTCTGGTATTCCCTAAAAAAAGCTCGCTGATATTAAGTAATATGGCTTTTAGCATGGGCACATCAGGCGGTTTGCTGCTGGTGCTGATATTTTGCTTCGGTTATACCATCTTCTCTATCTTAAGGCAAAAGAAGATCTCGGAAATGAAGACCGATTTCATCAACAACATGACCCACGAGTTTAAGACCCCGGTATCAACCATTATGATTGCCAGCGAGGCTTTAAAAGATGACGAGGTTACCGCAGACAGGGGGCGCATCACCCGTCTGGCCAATATTATTTACGAGGAAAACGCCCGCCTGGGCAGCCATATTGAACGGGTGCTGAATATTGCCCGTATTGAAAAGAACGACTTTAAGCTGGATATTAAACCGATAGAGGTGAACGATACCATTACTGCCGTGGTAGACAGCATGTCGCTAAAACTGCAAAAGTATGGGGCTAAAACCACACTGCATTTAGATGCCCGGTATTCGACCATTAGTGCGGATGAACTGCACTTTAGCAACGTGCTTTATAACCTGGTAGATAATGCTATTAAATACAGTAGCGGTACGCCCGATATAACCATTAGCACCGTTACCTTAAAAAATAATTTAGTGATCACCATTGCCGATAAGGGCATAGGCATGACCCGCGAGGAGCAGGCCCGAATATTTGAACAGTTTTACCGCATCCCTACCGGCAACCTGCACGATGTTAAAGGCTTTGGCCTGGGTTTAAGCTATGTAAATACCATAGTAAAACGGCTTGACGGTACCATTAGCGTACGCAGCGAAAAAGATAAAGGCTCGGAATTTGAATTAAGGTTCCCGGTTGTATAACACACAAAACATGAAGAAAATATTACTTGTTGAAGACGACCCCAACCTTGGGATGTTATTGCAGGACTACCTGCAACTAAAAGGTAAGTTTGATGTTGTTTTGTGTAAAGACGGCGACGAAGGCCTGCGCGAATTTACCAGGCAAAGCTACGACCTGCTGATACTGGACGTGATGATGCCTAAAAAGGATGGCTTTACCCTGGGGAAGGAGATCAGGAAAATGAATGCCGATGTGCCGATTATTTTTGCCACAGCCAAAGGGATGATCGAAGATAAAACCATGGCGTTTAACCTGGGCGGCGATGATTATATCACCAAGCCATTCCGTATTGAGGAGCTATTACTGCGTATTAACGCCCTGCTGAAAAGAATGGGCAGCGGCGACAAAAAGGAAGAGGATAAACAAACCCATTTCAATATCGGCCAGTACGTTTTCGATTTTACATCGCAGATGATCACCATTGGAGCTAATCTGCAAAAACTATCTACCAAAGAGGCGGAACTACTGCGCCTGCTATGCCTGCGTAAAAACGAGGTGCTTACCCGCGAGGAAGCCCTGCTGAACATCTGGCACGATGACAATTACTTTAACGGCCGCAGCATGGATGTGTTTTTAAGCAAGATCCGCAAATACTTGAAGGATGACCCGACTGTAGAGATCATTAACGTACACGGTAAGGGGTATAAATTGCTGGTGAATTAATTTAAATCCAGGTAATTGCGAGTTTTGGAATCCCGGCGGGACTTTGAAGGTGAAATGACGTTAAAAAGATTGTCATTGCGAGCGATAGCGTGGCAATCTCGTAGCTGTTCGGGTCTGCATTATGATTGACAGTCTGCTCAAGGCTGAAGAGGTCTATTACTTTTTTCTTGAAAAAAAAGTAACAAAACTGAGCGATAGCGACCTCATGAACGCCTTAAAAAAAACAAACGAAAGTGAATAAATTCAAGACAGCAAAAATGCTTCCTTTGCCGCACGTGGCCTTTGCCCTGCAAACCGGACAGAACCACAGGGCCGCACCTTGATGCCCCGCTTCGCACCCACAAGCCAGCGCTTCAGCATCAAGCTAATGCCCTTTCCAACCGCACAGGCCACGCTTGTTCTGCCCGCTTTCACCCGAAAGCTCTTTTGCTGTCGGGAAAACTAAAAGACAAACACGTCATGGATAGCGATAGCGCAGCAATCCCGTAGTAAGTATTTCGCTGATGCATAGCTATGAGATTGCCACGTCGCCCCAACGTACACCCTCATTCGCTCCTCGCAATGACAAGATTTTATATAAGTCTTATTCCCCCTGCGCCGGCATCAATTAATCCTCATCATCAGCCGTACTTTCGCCAAAGTGGATGATGTTGCCGTTATTATCAAGTATGCTAAACTGCTTCATCTGCCAGGGCATTTCTTTTAATGGTCCGTTGGGGTGCACAACGCCTTGTGGCAAATATTCGGCATATAGTTTTTCAACCTCGGTCACTCTCACATAACAGCCGGTGTTTTTGGGGATTTCCACATCGTTGGTAGGCCAAAGGTGGATATTAACACCATCGCGACTTAAGATGAGGTAACCATCCCAACTATTATGAAAGGTAAAGCCCAGCTTTTCGGTATAAAATTTAACGGTTTCTTTTTCATTTAACGAGGCAAGAATAGGTATGGCAAATTTTAACATGGTTATGGATTGTTGTTAGAAATAAATGTCGGCACTTTAGTTGAGATTTTGTTCGGTAATTTCAAAATGCACGCAAGCCTAAATATTAACCATTGCCACTTCCCTGTAACAAATTTGTTAGCCCAATTATAGCAATAGTGGGCACCCGTTTTTTTAAGTTTGTTTATCGCTAACTAAAACTGACAAACAAAATGAAAAAATCTTTACTTTTTACTTCCCTTTTGCTTGCTGCCGGTATTACGGGCACCGCCTTTGCGCAGGAACCTGTTGATGCCGCCATGAATGCAAAACTACGCGAGGAAGGATTGAACCACTCGAAGGTGATGGACATTGCCTTCCACATGACTGACGTTGCCGGTCCGCGTTTAACTAACTCGCCCGGCTTAAAAAAAGCGCAGGAATGGGCTGTTAAACAATTAACCAGCTACGGCCTGGTAAATGCCAAACGCGAACCATGGGGCACCAAATTTGGTAAGGGCTGGGAAGTGCAAAAAAACTATGCCGCTATTACCGTGCCTTACTATCACGCCATTATTGCGATACCTAAAGCCTGGACAGCTGGTACCAACGGCCCTATTAAAGGCGAGGTGGTATTAATGAAAGCTGATACCGTTACCGACCTGGAAAAATACAAAGGTAAGCTGGCCGGTAAAATTGTAATATTTGACGCAGCCGGATTACCTGAGCGTGCTATCCGTGCAGACATGTCGCGCTATACTGATGAGCAACTGGCCGAAATGGCTAAAGCAACCCTGCAGGGTGGTGGCCGCGGACAAGGCGGTGGCCCACGCCGTGGGGCGCCGGGCGCTCCGGGTGCTAATAACCCGTTTGCCGCTGCCATGCGTGCACGTGCGTTCCGTGGAACTCTTAATACATTTCTGGCGGGCGAAAAAGTTGGTTTAATATTAAGCCAGGGCCGCGGCAGCGATGGTACTACTTTCACTACCAATGGTGCATCGTACCTGGATACAGCTAAAATTGCAGGCGCTGAACTGGAAACCAGTACCGAAGATTACCAACGCATTTTACGCCTGGTTAAAGCCGGCGAAAAAGTGGTAATGGAAGCCGACGTTAAAACCCAGTTTTTCACTGATGATGCGATGGGTTATAACGTAGTAGCAGAAATACCGGGTACCGATAAAACCCTGAAAGAACAAGTGGTGATGATTGGTGGTCACTTCGACTCGTGGCATGGTGGTACCGGTGCAACAGATAACGCTGCCGGTAGCGCTGTAATGATGGAAGCCATGCGGATATTAAAAGCTGTAGGCTACAAACCCAAACGCACCCTGCGCATTGCTTTATGGAGCGGCGAGGAGCAAGGCCTATTTGGTTCACGCTATTATGTTGGCCAGCACTTTGGCGATCGTACAACCATGAAATTAACTCCTGAGCACGCTAAAATCTCGGCTTACTATAACCTGGATAACGGTACCGGGAAAATCCGCGGTATTTACCTGCAGGGCGATTCGGCTGCGCGCCCAATTTTCCAGGCCTGGTTAGATCCCTTTAAAGACCTTGGCGCAGGCACGGTTACCGTAGGCAACACAGGCGGTACCGACCACCAATCGTTCGATGCGCTGGGTATCCCGGGCTTCCAGTACATACAGGATGGTATGGACTACAACACCCGCACCCACCACAGTAACCAGGATACTTACGACCGCCTGGTTGAAAACGATTTGAAGCAGGCGGCTACCATTGTAGCATCATTTGTATACCATACTTCAGAGCGTAAGGATATGATCCCGCGTAAAGCATTACCTGCGGTGCCAACTCCACCGGCACCAGGTGCAGCAGGCGGCAGATAATATTTAGCCGAAAGCTAAAAAGACTAAAGCGAAAAGCTTTATCTGTATTAACACAAAGCGTCCCGATAACCGGGGCGCTTTTGTGTTTTTAAAACCTTTCGCCTTTAACCTTTCAGCTTTTACCTCCCTAAAAATTTATTTTATTTTTCTCTTGCATTTAAATAACTAAAGTATTAGTTTTGATTAACTAATCAATTAGTTATTGATTTCAATTAACTATTAAAACTAAAGACAATGAAACTACCTTCTTTTAAAAGCAGCCTGTTAGCCTTAATAGGCATGGCTTTATTTACCTTCAATGCGTCGGCACAAAAAAAGGCGAAGACCGATCCTAACCAGGTTTACACCGCGGTAGAACAATCGGCCGAGTTTCCGGGCGGGCAAAACAAGTTTGCATCGTATTTAGCCAAAACCATCCATTATCCCGCGGCTGCCCGTAATGGCAATGTACAGGGAAAAGTATTTGTGAGCTTTGTTGTAGAAAAAGATGGCTCGCTGGGACAATTAAAAGTAGTACGCGGCATAGGCTCGGGCTGCGACCAGGAAGCCGTTAGGGCATTAGCTGCCGGTCCCAAATGGAAACCCGGTAAACAAAATGGCAAGGTAGTAAGGCAACAATACACCGTCCCTATCAACTTCAGCTTAGTTAAAGCATAAAATATTAAACGCTCCACCTTAACCTAAACTTTACGTCTGCCTCCCGCCTCTCTGCGAAAAAGAGCAAGGTAGGGTGTAGAAAGCCGCTTTACCGGGATGGTAGGGCGGCTATTTTTTTATACCCCCCGCCCCCTAAAGGGGGGGCGTGAAACTAAAAATGCACTGTTCCGGTTCCCCCTTTAGGGGGTTAGGGGGCATTTCTGATGCTGAAAAGGTATCTCCACATTTTCGAAACCCTTTTCCTTCAACTTCGCGGCAAAATGCTGCTGCACTTCATATTCGCCGTGTACTAAAAATATCTTCTTTACCTTATCCGGGTCCTGGCCCGCGATGAAGTGCAGCAGGTCCTCGTAATCGCCGTGGGCACTCATAGATCTGATGGACTGCACATCGGCTACCACATCATACATTTCACCAAAGATATATACCTGTTTATCGCCGTTGATCAGGTGGCCGCCTAAGGAGCCCGGCTCACAGTACCCTACCATCAGGATGGTATTTTGGGGCTTACCGATATTGTTCTTGATATGGTGTTTTACCCGCCCGGCCTCGGCCATGCCCGATGAGGAGATAATCACACAGGGGCGCGGGTCGTTATTTAAAGAGATCGACTCCTCGGTCGATTCGATAAAACGCAGGCCCGTAAATGAAAAAGGATCGGCATCTGT
Organism: Mucilaginibacter sp. GW821-FHT07H05; assembly: GCF_059418485.1. NCBI lineage: Bacteria > Pseudomonadati > Bacteroidota > Sphingobacteriia > Sphingobacteriales > Sphingobacteriaceae > Mucilaginibacter > Mucilaginibacter sp. GW821-FHT07H05. Next base: position 225,851 of record NZ_JBWKPY010000002.1, on the reverse strand, counting down.
TTTTAAAACCTCATTTACATTTCTGTTAAAAACTTCGGGATGGTCTTTTAACACCTGGGTAGCTTTGGTTGATAGGGGGCTGTCAACAAAATACGGCACATCGGGTAAAACGCCTTTCTGTTCCAGCGCGTTCAGGGCAAACAAAATTTCCTGCGTGCGGCCAACACTGAAAGCCGGGATAATCACTTTTCCCTTGCGTATTATACACGTTTGCCGGATGATCTCCAGCAAAGCGTCCTCTATCGGCCCGATATCCTTATGCAGCGAATCGCCGTAGGTTGATTCCAGCAGGATATAATCCGACTGGCGGAAATTCTGCGGGCTTTTCAATATCATATCGCCATAGCGGCCCACATCGCCGCTAAAGGTAATGTGGGTATCCTTGCCGTCTTCGGTTACGGTAAGGTGCATTACAGCGCTGCCTACTACGTGGCCCGCATCGGTAAAATAAAGCTTTACATCGGGCGTGATACTAAACTCTTCGTGGTATTCAACTATTTTAAACTGGCGCATAGCCCGTATGGCATCTTCCTCGGTATACAACACTTCCAGCGGGGGGAGGCCTTTTTTAGCGCGGTGCTTGTTGGTAAAACTGGTATCCTGCTCCTGTATCTTAGCCGAATCAAGCAACAGGATCCGGGCCAGGTCCATCGTTGCCGGGGTGCAGTAAATGGGGCCGCTAAAACCTTCGGCTACCAGGCGGGGTATTAAGCCGCAATGATCGATATGCGCGTGCGATAATACCAGGTGGTTCACCTTTTTGGGGTTAAACCCAAAATGCTCGTTCATATCGCCGGTTTGCTCGCCCATGCCCTGGAACATGCCGCAATCCAGCAAAATATTAGTGCCGTTATTTAACTGTAATAAGTGTTTACTGCCGGTTACGTGGCGGGCAGCGCCATGAAAGGTTATATGCATAGTTGGTAAGGAATAATTGGAACGACAAAATTGTTTGAAATGTGCAAATAAATTTGCGAAACTAAGATATTAGTTTTATGTTTATTTAATATTCTGAAATCCCCGTGCAATATGGGGAATTAAATTACTGATATTATGGAAATTAAAGAATTAACCCGTGCCGAAGAACAAATTATGCAGGTACTTTGGCAGCTGAAAAAGGGTTTTGTAAAAGATGTGATCGATATTTTGCCGGAGCCTAAACCTGCTTACAACACGGTATCCACCATTATCCGGATATTGGAAACTAAGGGGTTTATAGACCATACCGCGTTTGGCAAAAGCCACCAATACCATCCCATCATCAGCCGCGAGCAATACCAAAACTTTGCTACCGATAAACTGCTGAACGGATATTTTGACAATTCGGTAAAACGAATGTTCAGTTTCTTTGTACAAAAAGAAAAGATAGACCTGAAAGAAGCTGATGAAATTATGAAACTGATAGAAAGACTTAAAGAGAATTAATAAATAATTTATGACCTGGTGGCATTATTTATTACTGGCTAATGTGTACCTCACATTGTTTTTCCTGTTTTACGCATTGTTTTTGCGTAAGGAAACCTTTTTTAACCTGAACAGGGTTTACCTGGTAAGCTCGGCCTTATTGTCGTTCTTTATCCCCATTATCCAGTCGAGCTGGATAAAAAACCTGTTTATTACCCAACGGGTAAAAGAAACGATTTACCAGGTTGGCCCTACCGTAATGCATAGCTTTAAAGTAACCGCCAATGCCGCCACACACCATCAACAACTTACCTTAGGTCAAATTTTATTAGGCATTTATGTAACCGGGATACTGGTATTAACCGTTAAATTTATTTACCAGCTGGCTGTTATCAATTATGTCATCAGTCAGCCTAAATCAGATACATCCTATTCGTTTTTTAACCGCATCAGGATAGAAGAACGGGATACCGATAACGATGCCATAACCGCGCACGAACAGGTGCATGCCCGCCAGTGGCATTCGGCAGATGTGCTGCTGCTGGAAACCATCATGATCCTTAACTGGTTTAACCCGGTGGTATACCTTTACCGCAACGCTGTAAAATACATCCACGAGTTTATTGCCGACCGGGACGCCCTTAAAGCCGGCTTAAACAAGGCCGATTATGCGATGTTGCTGGTTAGCCAAACCTTTATTACGCCGCCTTATCACCTGGTTAATCCTTTTTTTAACAGTAGTTTGTTAAAGCAGCGCATCCAAATGCTGCATAAAGATAAATCGCACTGGGCCATGCTGATGAAGTACGGCCTGTCGGCGCCATTGTTTGCTTTGATGCTGGTATTATCATCGGCCACGGTAAACAACAGTAAAACCATCCAGGTTATAAACCAAACCGCATCTGATGTTTTTAAAACCCCCGCATCGCAAACCTTTAGCACAGGTGTGATATCCGAAGCCGATCAGGAAGATCTGGAGGCGGTAATTAAACAGCACCAGCAAGGCGCCGCTATGGCAGCAGTAACTGCCGATGGCACACAAACCGATGCATCCGGCAAGCAAATCGTATCCCGTATTGAACGCGGCGCCGAATTTCCCGGCGGCATCCAGGCTTTTGGCGATTATTTATCCGAAAATATCCGCTACCCGGTAGAGGCACGGCAAAAAAATGTTCAGGGTAAAGTATTCTGCAGTTTTATTGTAGAAAAAGATGGCAGTATCAGCGGCTTAAAAGTAGTGAGCGGTATTGGCAGCGGCGCTGATGAAGAGGCGATAAGGGTACTATCGGCTATGCCAAAATGGGAGCCGGGTACCCAAAACGGCGCCAATGTGAGGCAATTGTATACCGTGCCCATCAGTTTCTCCTTATCGGATACCCCGGCAAAACCGGTGAATGATACCGAGGTATTTACCGCGGTAGAGCAATCGGCTATGTTCCCCGGCGGGATGGATGCTTTTTCCAGGTATTTATCTAAAACTATCCGTTATCCTATGGAAGCCCGCGAAAAAAGGATCCAGGGTAAGGTGTTGTTAAACTTTATCGTTGAAAAAGACGGTTCCATATCTGATATCCGCGTAGCGCGCGAAACTGGCGGTGGTTTAAGCGATGAAGCCGTAAGGGTTGTAAAACAATCGCCCAGGTGGGTGCCGGCCATGCAAAACGGCGTACCGGTAAGGCAGCGTTATACTACCCCTATCAGTTTTTCGCTGACGGATGACCTGGTTGCCGATACCCGTAAAGATGCCGCTATGCAACCCAATACATTTATAATACCTGCTATTAACGAAAGGCTTGCTGATACCAGCAGCATGGAGGCCCGTTTTGTATCGCACATTAAAAGCCAAACTGCACCGGTAACCGATGCTAAAATTAATCAGCCGGTCGCTAAAGCTGGCGGCATTAAACCCCTTAATATATTAAAGGATAAAGCGGCAAAAAGCATGTTTAGTGAAAAAGCTACCAACGGCATTGTTTTGATGCTAACTAAACGCAAGCCCTTTTACGATCAGGAAAGCCTGGCAACCGACCGGTAATTAGTAACGATTGTGTTACATGTATGTTGATATATTAATACCTATCTTTAAGTATTAACCTCAATCATCATCATGAACCTTAAACTAATTATCCAACTATCCCTTTTTGGGCTTATTATGGCTTTTGCCACAGTTTCGCTGATCCCTGAAAAAATTGAATGGGTTTTCTGGCTCTTCATATTTGTGTTTGTTGCTTATGTAATTGCTAAAGTAGGCACGGGCAAATATTTTTTACACGGGCTGATGGTGAGTGTTTTTAACAGCATCTGGATAACGGCAGTACACTTTTTCTTTTTTAACAGCTGGGCGGCGCATCATCCGGATATGGCGCTGATGGGGAGCAATTCAGCCTATTTCGGTACCCACCCACGTGTTATGATGCTTTGCATGGCTTTACCCTTTGGTGTAGTGTTTGGCATTTTCCAGGGTTTGTTTGCACTCATTGCCTCTAAAGTGGTGAAACCGCGTGTGGTTTCATAGTCGGGTTTTACAATTAACTGCTCATAAGAACAAACACTGATCTATTATTTATCGGGTGCAGGTAATTGTTTTACAATTTTTCTAAGTTTGGGTGTATTCTTCAAAACACTACAAATTGCCGATATGCAACATAATATACTGATCATTGATGATGAAAGGAAACTGAATGGCCTGCTAACGCGCATTATTGGCTTAGAGGGCTATCAGGTTTTTCAGGCATACACCGGTAAAGAGGGTTTAAAAATAGTTGAGCAGGAAGATATCCATGTAGTGATCAGTGATGTTAAACTCCCCGATATTAACGGGATAGAACTGGTTAAGCTGATCAAAACAAAAAAGCCATACGTCGAAATTATTAACCTTACCGCTTTTGGCACCATAGCCGACGGTGTACTGTCCATCAAAAACGGCGCTTTTGACTACATCACCAAAGGCGATGATAATGATAAAATATTGCCCATGCTAAGCAAGGCAATGGATAAGGTATTGCTGCAATTGCGGGTATTGGAGCTGCAAAACAAAATAGTAAAGCAGTATACCTTCGAAAGTATCATCGGCCAATCAAAACCTATACTTGCCGCTATCGACCTGGCCAAAAAAGTCTCGGTAACCGATACTACCGTGATGCTGTTAGGCGAAACCGGTACCGGGAAAGAGGTTTTTGCAAACGCTATACACTACAACAGCCCGCGTAAGGCTAAAAATTTTGTAGCAGTTAACTGTAGTTCATTTACTAAAGAATTACTGGAGAGCGAATTATTTGGCCATAAGGCGGGCGCGTTTACCGGTGCATTAAAAGATAAAAAAGGATTGTTTGAAGAAGCCAACGAAGGCACGCTTTTTTTAGATGAGATTGGCGAAATGAATATAGACCTGCAAGCCAAAATACTAAGGGTAATTGAGCATGGCGAGTTTATAAAAGTAGGCGATACCAAAACCACAAAGGTTAATGTGCGCATGATAGCAGCTACCAACAGGGACCTGGAAGGAGAGATTGATGCAGGCAACTTCAGGCAGGACTTGTTTTACCGCCTGGCGGTTTTCCAGATCACGCTGCCATCCTTAAACAACCGGAAAGAGGATATTGCTTTACTGGCCGAGCATTACCTGGCCGAATATACCCGTAAAGTTGACCAAAAGATCTCGGGCATGGCCCCCGGGTTTGTAGCCTGTTTAGAGAAACATCACTGGAAAGGCAATATCAGGGAACTGAAAAATATGATTGAACGAGCGGTTATTATTTGTGATACCGATACCCTGACACCGGATTTGCTCCCGCTTAATTTTTATGATGAACCGGGCAACTCACCGGCATCGCTTAGCCTTGCCGCGGTTGAAAAGCATCACATTAGCAAAATCCTGCAGTATACAAATGGTAATAAAACAGAAGCGGCCCGCTTATTGGCCATCGGTTTAACAACCCTATACCGCAAAATAGAAGAATACCAGTTAAACTGATCCCCGTAAACTACTCGTCTCTACCGCCCCATTTTGAAAGGGACCATACCATTTTGAAATGGTTTGTCGCCGGTTAAAAAATTAAATATGCCGCTCAATGCGCTTATTTGCGGTTTTTAGATACTGGCATTGGGCTTGCCATGCACTTTGCTTATCATAAGCATTTGTACTAAAACATGAACACCCATCTAAAAAAATTATCCCTTGCGGGGATGCTGGTTACCCTTGGTATTATTTTCGGCGATATCGGCACATCTCCTTTATACGTTTTTCAAACCCTGCTGATAGAGGGGGGCAAAGTAGATACCGCGCTGGTATTGGGCTCTATCTCCTGCATCTTCTGGACACTCACCCTGCAAACCACCTTTAAGTACATCTTTATTACGCTGCAGGCAGATAATAAGGGCGAAGGCGGTATCTTTTCGCTTTATGCACTGGTTAGGCGTTATGGTAAATGGCTGGCCATACCTGCCATTATCGGCGCCGGTACTTTACTGGCCGATGGTATCATTACACCGCCTATATCTGTTACATCGGCCATTGAAGGTTTAAGTCTGGTACCGGCCCTGTCCACCGTTATTGTACCGGGCAACCACCTGGTATTGGGTATAGTAATTACCATTATGGTACTGTTGTTTGCATTTCAGCAGTTTGGCACTAAGGTAATTGGTTCGGCATTTGGCCCGGTCATGTTAATTTGGTTTGTTATGCTGGGCACCTTAGGCACTATACAGATACTGCATTACCCCGAAATATTTAAGGCTTTAAACCCTTATTATGGTATCAGGCTACTGGTTGATCATCCAAAAGGGTTTTGGCTGTTAGGCGCGGTTTTTTTATGTACTACGGGTGCCGAGGCCTTGTATTCAGACCTGGGCCATTGCGGGCGTAAAAATATCCAGGTAAGCTGGATGTTTGTTAAAACCACCTTAATGCTAAACTACCTGGGGCAGGGCGCCTGGGTATTAATGCAGCCGGCCGCTAAAGATTTTACCGGCGTAAACCCGTTTTTTGAAATAGTGCCGCATTTCTTTTTAATCCCCAGCATTGTCATAGCCACCTTAGCTACCATTATAGCCAGCCAGGCGCTCATCAGCGGCTCATTTACCCTCATCAGCGAGGCCGTGAGCATGAATTTCTGGCCGCGTATCACCATTAAATATCCGTCAAACATCCGCGGGCAAATATATATCCCCAGCATTAACTGGATATTGTGTTTTGGCTGTATAGCGGTTTCGTTGTATTTCCGCACATCGGTGGCCATGACGGCGGCCTACGGCTTCTCTATCACCATCGCCATGCTGATGACCACTATCCTGATGTCGTACTATATGCGTTATGTAAAGCACTGGCCGTTTTGGGTTGTAGTGCTGTTACTTTGCATTTTTTTAACTGTAGAATGCTCGTTCTTTGTAGCCAACGCGGTTAAAATAGTAAAAAGGCTGTTCTTCCTGGTATTTGAAGTTGGGCTGATATTCACCATGTATATCTGGTTCAGGGCACGGAAGATCAATAACCGGTTCCTGCATTTTGTAGATCTGAAAGATCAGTTGCCCATATTAAATGCCCTGACTAATGATGTATCTATTCCCAAGTACTCAACGCATTTAATCTATCTTACCAAAGCAAATAACAGTAAGCAAATTGAACAAAAGATCCTGTACTCAATCTTAAGCCGCAGGCCTAAGCGTGCGGATACTTATTGGTTTGTACATATTGAACGTACCGACGAACCATACACCATGGAGTATAGCGTTAACCCTATTGAAGAAGGAAAAGTGATCAGGGTAGAGTTTCGCCTGGGCTTCAGGATCCAGCCAAAAGTTAATGTGCTGTTCCGTAAGGTAGTGGAAGACATGGTTGTCCGGGGCGAGGTTGATATTACCAGCCGTTACCCATCATTACGGCATTACAACGTAGCCGCCGATTTCAGGTTTATCATTATGGAAAAATTCCTGTCGTACAATAACCTGTTCAGCGTTACCGAAGGGTTTATTTTACGCAGTTACTTCGCCATTAAAAAACTGGCGCAGTCAGAAGCAAAAGCATTTGGATTGGATACCAGCGAAACCCGGGTTGAAAAAATACCTTTGGTTGTTAAGCCGGTAACTAATATCGCGTTAAAAAGAGTTGACCCGGCTTTATAAAACCGAAGCAATAAATATCGATCTTGTAAATATTTCAAGTCATGAGCATTAAAAATAAATTGCGTGTGGGGATTACCTTTCTCTTTTTACTGGCACTGCTATGCTCGGGCTTCGCTGTTTACTACCTGCAAAAACTATCTGATGAAGCTAAAGTTATTTTGAAGGATAATTACAGCTCATTAAATTATGTAGAAAATATTGCTTCGGCCTTAGATAATCCCCAAATAACCAGGCAGCAGATTATCCAAACCATTAGTAAGGATTTAGCGGCCCAGCAACATAATGTTACCGAACACGGCGAAAAGCAATTAACTGACTCACTGCAGGTTTTATTTACACAATATAAAGGCGCTAATGATGTGGTAACAGTATCGGCTTTAAGTTTAAAAATGAGGCGCGTTATTTATGCTATTATGCAGCTAAACCGCAATGCCATTATGCAAAAAGGCAAAACGGCTAATGATACGGCTAACCACGCGCTCATCATCGTATCCATGATAGGGGCGGGTTGTTTTATGATAGGCTTTACCTTTATGGTTAATTTCCCGGATTATATAGCTACGCCCATTGATAAGCTTACCGATGACATGGAAGATATAACGCTAAAAAATAATGCTAAAACAAACTTTATCGCCACCATATCGCATGAACTGAAAACGCCGATATCGGCTATTAAAATGAGCTTGAAATTACTGGAAGATGAACGGGTGGGGCATATCAATATCGAACAAAGGCAATTACTGGAAAACATAAATGATGATACGCGCCGCCTGCTGCAAATTACCGGCGAACTGCTGGATTTGGCCCAGGCCGAGACGGGTAATATTAAACTTAATTTTGGTAGCACCCACCCGCAAAACATAGTTGAATATGCCGTTAAGGCCGTGAAATTTATTGCCGACCAGCGTAACGTAACCATCAGCACCCGCTATGATGAGGATTTACCCAACGTATTGGCCGACCTGGATAAATCAACCTGGGTATTGATCAACTTATTATCAAACGCTATTAAATACAGTCCCGAAAATGTTCCGGTTGAATTAAGTGTTTACCAAACGGGGCGCAGCATTGGGTTTGAAGTGAAAGACCACGGCCCGGGGATAGAGCCACAATACCTATCCCGGATATTCGACCGGTTTTTTAAGGTCCCGGGGGTAAATGCCGGACTAACCGGTACGGGGCTTGGTCTGGCCATAGCAAAGGATTTTATCGAGGCGCAATCGGGCAAAATCAGCGTAAAAAGCCAGATAGGCGCGGGCAGTACCTTTTGTTTTTTATTACCCGTAGGATAAAAACAATTGGCTTAAGCCGCAAAAACCTACCTTTGCCCTTATGATTGATGTTTTATTAAAGAAAGGTAAGGAGAAAGCAGTTTTACACCGCCACCCCTGGGTGTTTTCGGGCGCGATAGAAAAGGTAAAGGGCAAACCAGCCAATGGCGATGTGGTGCGGCTTACCGATGCCAAGGGTGTGTTTTTAGCTTACGGCTTTTATAACGATCAATCGCGCGTAGCGGTACGTTTATTGGAATGGGATGAAACGGCAGACATCAACGACGACTGGTACCGTGCGCGCGTGGTACAGGCCGTACAAAGCCGTGCCCATTTATTGGCTGATAAAAGCACCGATACCTGCCGCCTCATTTTTAGTGAGGCCGATTACCTGCCGGGACTGATCGTTGATAAATACGCCGCTTATCTTTCGGTACAGATCCTTACTTCGGGCATGGAACGGGTGATGCCGGTAATTATTGACGAATTGCAAAAGCTGCTAAAACCCGAAGGCATTTTTGATAAAAGCGATACCTCATCCCGCGCCCATGAAGGCCTGGGCGAATCTTTTGGTGTATTGGCCGGAAACCCGCCGCCTGATATAGTAATGGTGAAAGAGAACGACATTGAATACGGTATTAACATAGCCGAAGGGCAAAAATCAGGCTTCTATTGCGATCAGCGGGATAACCGCCGGATCCTGGCTGGTTATGTTGATGGTAAAACCGTGCTGGATTGTTTTTGCTATACCGGTGGCTTTACGCTGAACAGTTTAAAACAGGGGGCTACGGCCGTTACCAGCGTGGATAGCTCGGCATTGGCTATTGAGACTTTGAACGAAAATATTGTATTAAATAAGTTGGATGCTGCTAAGCATACCGCCATCAAATCCGACGTAAATAACCAGTTGCGCAAGTTCCGAGATGAGGATGCCCGGTTTGATGTGATCGTTCTCGATCCACCCAAATATGCGCCCTCGCGCTCGGCGCTCGACAGGGCATTGCGTGCTTATAAGGATTTGAACCGCCTGGCCATGTTGCTGCTAAATAAAGGTGGATTGTTGGCCACCTATTCCTGCTCAGGCGCTATGGATATGGAAACCTTTAAACAGGTGCTGGCCTGGGCCGCGCTTGATGCCGGCAAACAGGTGCAGTTTATCCACCAGTTTTGCCAGCCCGAAGATCACCCGGTAAGGTCGTCCTTCCCCGAAGGAGAGTATCTGAAAGGTTTATTGTGCAGGGTGTGGTAGGGTTTTAAGTTAACCTATAAAATAAAGCAGGTTACTTTGTATTTTGGAGCAAGTTTCATAGCATCAAACGTTCTGATGGAGCGTAAAAATGTATAATTAATAGTGTAAACTTTCTTTAGGGCGAGACATGATCTATTGTTCATTGCCGTCCCATTTATGGGACGGATAAACAGGTATCAACTATTGGCTTTAGCCAAACTGAACACCAGGTAAGGATAGAGGTTTGGCTAAAGCCAGGACTACTCGCATGTTATCCGTTGGCTGAAGCCAACGGCAATGAATAAGAACATGCAAGGAAATTCATTGCGGTTATTTATGGGTTAACTTAAAGGTAGGGTAAGCCGCGTAATCAGCCCTTGGCCAGCCAGTTCAAAAACTGGGAGGCTTTCCCCTTACTTACAATAATTTTATCGTTAAAGGGGATATTGAGATTTAACGACAGTTTTCTGGAAAAAAAGCTGGATACATCTATAATCGCCTTCCGGCAGATCAATGATTGCCTGTTTGCCCTGAAAAAGATATTGCCCGAAAGCTTTTCCAGCTCGTCCAGGTTTTTATTGGGAAAATAGCACTTACCCGAAAACGTTAGCAGATGAGTGATCTCGTTTTCGAGGTAAAATAATGCGATGTCTTCCATTTTTACAGGGATGATCTTATCCTGATGATAAACCAGCACCGACGCTGCCGTTTGGGTACCCCTGCCGGTAAGCATTTGCATCAGTGCGTCATATTGCGGGGTTTGATCGGCCGAGAATATCTTTTTAAGCTGCCTGTACTTTTGGAGCGCGCTATCCAGGGTTTGCCGGGTAAATGGCTTTAAGATATAATCTATCCCGTTCGCTTTAAATGCATCTAAGGCGTACTCGTCATACGCGGTACAAAAAATAACCGGCACAGCAACAGGTTCGGCCACAAAGATCTCAAAACTGAGCCCGTCCCCTAACTGGATATCACTGAAGATCAGATCGGGCGCATCGGCTTTTTTGAAGTAGGCAATCGCTTCCTTTACAGATTTAAGCTTGACGATCTCTACCGGCTCATCTATCAGTTTTTTAATATCCGCCTCCAGCTCATCGGCAACAATCGCTTCGTCCTCAATAATTACTATGTTCATTTTTTAATAATTTAATACTTACCGAAAAAGAGTTTTCATCTTCTTTAATCATAATGTCGTCCCCCGACCATAGGCGGTATCTTTCTGCCAGATTAGCCAAGCCATAATGGGTTGAAGCGGCCTGCATTTTCTTCTTTTGTATATTGTTACTGATAACCAGCCATTCGGCCGCCTGGCTGATGTTTACGATCAGTGGATCCTCCTGCGTGAAATTGTTATGCTTAATAGCGTTCTCCAATAACGGCTGCAGGGAAAATGAAGGCAGGTAGTAATTTTTTAAAGTTATATCCGGCAGGGCGATGGTGCAAACCAACGCTGTACCAAACCTGATCCGTTGCATCTCAAGGTAATCAGATAACAGCCTTACCTCATCTTCCAGCTTTGATACGTTAGACGCATGGTGAAAAATAGACGCCCTTAAAAAATTGGCCATGTGTACAATGTAAATATCGGCAGTTTGCGTGTCTTTGTGATACAGTGCCTTAAGCGTATTCAGCGCGTTAAACAAAAAATGCGGCTGGATCTGTTGCTTTAAAAGAATGTTAGAAGCCTCGGCATTGGCTGCTTTTAACCGTGAAAGCTCCAGCTCGCTATACAATTTATGTTCGTATAATAAAACCGAATCGTGCAGGATGATGATCATGGTGTTGATGACGATGCCCGATCCGACGAAGGCAAAAAATAAACCAACATCCTTAAACGACCATGCCGAGCCGGCCAGGCGGGCAAAAATTGGCCACAACACCAGGTAGATCATTATGCTGACAGGGTAAGTTAACAGACGCCGGTATAGCGTAAACTGCTTTGATCTGAAATTGAACTTTTTTGCTAAAAGAATCATAAAGCCAACATCGGCATAACCCACCGATACGATACCCAAAACCGTGAACAGCGTATAAACATAGATATGCTTTTGAGACCCATCGTGCGAAATAATGATATAAAAGATAATGCCAATAATGATTGACAGTAACCAGCTGAGGCGATTTAAACGTTTTACGGGTAAATTTTCGTCCATAAAGATAAAGTTACCTAATAGATAGCAGGTTAATTACGTTTTTAAACCAAAACGGGCAAATAGGAAGCCGGATGGTGCAAAACTCCGGTTGAACCAGTGAAATTTTATCAGGCCAAATACAGTTGTAGAAAATATACATCTAAACTCAATTCCAACAAAAAAGCCGCCTCATATACCTACGAGGCGGCTTTTTATTATATGCTCAACAATTAGTTATGTCCGTGTCCCCTGTTTGGGCGGCCATTACCTTTGCCGTGGTCATTGTCGTTACGGCCACGGTTATCACCCTTCCAATGGTTGCGGTATTTGTTGTCGCGGCTATCACGGATGATGGTTTGTCCCCTTTTACCTTTATAACGGGCATATTTGGCACGGATAGCTGCCTGGTTACGCCATGGCTCGGGCTGGTTAACTACTACTTTGTAACTGTTATACACATCAAAGTTGCGGTAACGGCTTGGTAAGTTAGTAGTACGTATCCAGGCGTTATTTTGCAGGTACACATACTGATGGCCCGGAACATAATAATAGGCATCAATATCAGGCATATAGTAATATTCTACGTGGTCGTAACCGGTTGGGCCCCATTCGGGCTGGCTGCCAATATTTAAATTAAAATTGACCTTTAACTGGGCATCGGCCTTAAAGGCGAAGCTGCTTAAAAGTAAAGCGGCCCCTAAAATTAACTTTTTCATAGTTTTGAATTTATTTGAAGGTATGACAATCAAACCCTGCAAAAGGTTTAGAAGATCTATTGTATAGGTTTGGTTACAAACGTCAAATTCACATTACTTAATCTCAAAAAGCTTGAAGTTGGCTGTATTATGTATTCAAAAATTTAGTTTACTTTATAAAAAACAAGGTAATGTAATACAATGGATCAAACGTTAATTGATTATCTGCAACTATTTAAGCCAATACCCGAACCCGATCAACAATTAATTGCTGCAGCTTTTACTCCAAGGATAGTAAAAGAAGGCGATACACTTTTTAACGGTGGTATATGCCGCGAGCGCTATTTTATCTGCCGTGGAATACTACGTATTATGGTGAATACCGAAGATGGCAGGCCGGTAACGCACTACTTTTTAAAAGAAAACCAATTTTGTACTATACTAAACAGTTTTAATAAACAGGAACCGGCCGAAGAGATCATTCAGGCGGCTTGTGACGCAGAAATTTTAGTAGCTACGCGTAACCGACTTCTGAAATTATATGAGCAGGTACCTTACTTAAAAGAACTGATGGATCAGATTATTCAGCAAGCTTTATTGGATAAGATCCGCATCCGTAATACTTATTTAGGGCATGATGCCACCACTCAATACAAACTATTCCTCATACAGCAGCCGGATATTGCTGCCCGTATATCGCTGAATGATATTGCATCATACCTTAGTATTACGCCCCAATCATTGAGCCGCATCCGTAAAAATATCCGCTGATCTTGATTTTTTACCATTTGGTAATTGCCGCCGGTTTTCGTGTGCCGAACTTTGCTGGCACAAACAATATCAAAATGAAAGACCAAACAACCAACGGATTATTGATTAATAAACGGGTTATCATATTAGGTGGTAGTTCGGGGATTGGGCTGGCTACGGCCAAAGCAGCCACAAATGAAGGCGCGAAAGTGATCATTGTATCCAGCAACCAGCAGCGCATTAAAGATGCGCTTAGTCAGTTACCGGCAAACAGCGAAGGTTATGCCACAGACTTAACCAGCGAAGCAGCGATTAAGGCGCTTTTTGAAAAAACGGGGAAAATTGATCACTTAGTATATACAGCAGGCGAAAACATTAAGTTAGGGGTGTTGAAAGACACTTTGATGGATGATGCCCGACATTACTTTACCCTGCGTTATTGGGGCGCTGTTACTGCGGTTAAATATGCTGCACCCCATATTAATACTAACGGATCAATTACATTAACAAGCGGCATAGCCAGCGTGCGGCCGCAAGCTGGCTGGGGCATGGGTGCCAGTATGTGCGCCGCTATGGAGGGATTTATGCGTGCTATGGCTATTGAATTAGCGCCCGTGCGGGTAAACCTGGTATCCCCGGGTTTCGTTCGCACGCCGCTTTGGGATGGCTTCCCTGAAACCGAACGCGAAGCAATGTATGCTTCGGTTGCTAATTCGCTGCCGGTTAAACATGTAGGCGCAGCCGATGAAATAGCGCAGAGTTATTTATACTTGATGAAGCAAACATTTAGCACCGGGCAGGTGGTAGTGGTTGATGGCGGTGCGGTATTAGTATAATGCGCAAGTTTTTAGCTGTCATTTTTACTGACAGACCAGGAAGGTAATGGCTGGTAAAGAGAAATCTTTTTCTTTAGATAGTGATTGTAAAAAAATTCTCTTTATCAGCCAACTTGCCAATGATATCTGATAACATTGTTATTGTTAAGATTAATTTTCGTTAGTCTCCGCCTTCTTACCCGCCATGGCCAAAACAGGCTTGCCAATTACCTTATAAGCGCCATCGCCTTTTAGTATGGCGGCTACCTGGTTTTTGTCCTGCATGGTTTTTACGGCGGTGGCCAGTTCCTTATCGTATTTAAAGTTTACCTGGTAACGGCCTTTTTCAAAATAGTAGCGGGCTACAATTTCGTTCTCCAGCACCTGCCTTATTTCTTCCTTATGCTGTTGCAGGTCGTTCTTTTTGCTGGCCATTAATTTGGTTTTCAGGGCATCATATTCGGTTTGTACCTCGGCAAATTGCTTGTCTTTGGTGGCCTCGGTTTTCAGGCTGGCCAATACTTTTTCGGTAGTGGTGCTGTAGGTGTAATTTTTATCTGCCAGGTATTTTACAAAATCGGCATAATCGGCATCGCTTAAACTAAATGATTTTACATCTGCAATTTGCGGATGGCTGTTGCGGTACTTATTGGCATAATCAAATATCAGCATTTTGCCAACCAGTGTTTGGGTAATATCGGCAAATTTCTCCTGTTTGATAAACAGGTCGGGGTAAACACCGCTGCCATCATAAACAGACCGGCCATCCCTGGTTTTAAACTCATGCATCAGCGAATCGGCAATTTTAGACAGGCTGCCATCATCTTTACGGTGGGCATAATCAATTTCCTGCACACAACGGCCCGATGGGATAAAGTACTTGGCGATAGTGATCTTTACCAGGCTATTATAAGGCAGGTTAAACGTTTGCTGTACCAGGCCTTTGCCATAACTGCGCTGACCGATAATAACGGCGCGGTCCAGGTCCTGCAATGCGCCGGCCACAATTTCTGATGCCGAGGCCGAGTGCCCGTTAACCAATACTACCAGCGGCAAATTGGGTTCCAGCGGTTCGCTAACAGTGCGATAGCTGTAATTTTTCTCCTTTACTTTTCCTTTTTGCGATACCACTTCCACATCCCTGGCCACAAAAAGGTTCACAATTTTTACAGCCTCCTGCAAAATACCGCCACCGTTTGATCGCAGGTCGAGGATAATACCGTTGGGGTTATTCTTTTTCAGGGATATCAATGCGCCGGTCACTTCATCGGCCGAGTTTTCCAGGAATTTATCCAGTTTGATATACCCCATATTGCCATCAACCATACCCGAATAGGTTACGTTGGGTTGTTTAATTTCTTCGCGCACCAGGTTCTTTTCAACCGGCGGGGTGGCGGCATCGCGCTTTAATAATACTTTAATGGCGGCGCCTTTAGCGCCTTTTAACAACAGGCTTACCTGATCGTTATTTTTACCGTTAAGATCGATGTCGTTAATTTTCAGGATCTGGTCGCCGGGGCGGATATCGGCTTTTTGGGCCGGGAAACCTTCAAATACTTCGGATACCAATACTTTATTATCGCGCACAAAAATACCGGCGCCAATACCACCATACTGGGTGCTTACATAACGCAGCTTATAGTCTTCAATTTCCGATTCGGGGACAAACTCGGTATAGGGATCCAGGTTATCCAGCATGGCATCTACGCCATTCTTCAGCATTTTTGCCGAATTGATATCATCAACATAATTAATATTTACCTCTTTGTACAACGAGGCAAATACATCCAGGTTTTTAGAAACCTGGAACAGATCGTCATTAAAACTCCACACCAGCAGGGCTAAACCAATTACCCCGCCCGAAAATCCAATCGCTTTATAGCTGCTTTTTACCTTTGCTATCTTTTTCATGCTCAATGCCTTTATCCTGAAAGATAAAGTTACAAAAAAGCATTAAGTTTTAATGATGTGATTAATTATCATCAAAATCATTACAATTAAATTAACTCGGCAGCGCGTTTGCTTTTGGTGCCCCGGAGGGGCTACCTGTTTGTAGCATTTGATCGAAGACAACGTCACAGCTCCGTAGGTGCTGCCCTCAATTGCAAATCGAATCATACATTTCGATATCGGGTAGCCTCTCCGAGGCATTTTCGCTCTTTTTTACTTACTACAAACAGGTAGCCCCCTACAGGGGCATGAAAAAGATATGGGTACATAGCAGCTTTCAAGAGGGAGAATCGCACGGGTCTCCGCGCTTAATAGATCCACCTATTTATTTTTAAACGCGTTCCATCCCTGTGCTTTTAATTCGTGTACGATACCTGTTTTGGTTATCAGGTTACGCCCGGCGGATGCTTCGGTGATATGGCCGATGATACTGATATCTGGGTGGTTTTTGATCTTATCGTAATCCGTTTGTTTAATGGTGAACAGCAGTTCGTAATCCTCGCCGCCGCTTAGCGCGCATACGGTAGGGTCGAGGTTAAACTCACGGGCCGTATCATAGGTCATGGGATCTATCGGGATCTTTTCTTCGTATAAATTACAGCCTTTATTACTTTGGGTACAAATATGTAATAACTCTGATGCCAGGCCGTCGGATATATCTATCATAGCGGTTGGCACTACTTCCCAGGCCTTCAACAGGTCGATGATATCTTTGCGCGCTTCCGGCTTTAGCTGGCGCTCAATAATATAGTCCTTACCTTCCAGGTCGGGTTGTATTTGCGGGTTTTCCAGGTAAACCAGTTTCTCGCGCTCTAACAGCTGCAGGCCGGTATAAGCCCCGCCCAAATCGCCGGATACGCAAATTAAATCGCCTTCCTGCGCGGTGTTGCGGTAAACGATATCTTTTTCATCGGCATAGCCTAAAACGGTTACGCTGATAATTAAGCCTTGTTTTGATGCCGATGTATCGCCGCCTATCAGATCTACATTGTACTTATCGCATGCCAGGTAAATACCCTGGTATAATTCTTCAACAGCCTCCAGCGGGAATTTGCTGGATACGCCTATCGTTACCGTAACCTGGCTTGGCGTGCCGTTCATGGCATAGATATCACTCAGGTTAACCTGTATAGCTTTGTAACCCAAATGCTTGAAAGGGGTATAAGCCAGATCGAAGTGGATGCCTTCCAGCAAAATATCGGTAGATACCAGTACTTTTTTGCCGCTGAAATCAAGCACCGCGGCGTCATCGCCAATACCTTTCAGGGTGCCGGCTTGTTTTATTTCTATATTTTTTGTCAGATGATCTATCAGGCCAAATTCGCCTAAATGCTCAATCCCTGTTGTTCCTTTATTATCAAACATATCCATTGCGCAAAAGTACAAAAACCTGCCTGTTATTGTTGCAAAGCGTAACCTTATGAGCCAAAGTTTCGTAATAGGATAAGTTATATTTACAATTTT
Organism: Mucilaginibacter sp. GW821-FHT07H05; assembly: GCF_059418485.1. Taxonomy (NCBI): domain Bacteria; kingdom Pseudomonadati; phylum Bacteroidota; class Sphingobacteriia; order Sphingobacteriales; family Sphingobacteriaceae; genus Mucilaginibacter; species Mucilaginibacter sp. GW821-FHT07H05. The sequence continues at coordinate 208,022 of NZ_JBWKPY010000002.1, read as the reverse complement.
GTTGCATTATTTTTTGCTAAAACGCATTTTGTTAATTGTAAGTTAATATTAAAACCACAAATTTGTAACCGGATACACTTTACCCATATTTATGAAATTAAACAAACTACTCATTTACCCCGCCGTCCTAATTGTTTTAATTGCAGCAAGTTGCCGTAAAAGCGACAACGGAATTCCAAACCCAGTCGATACTACACACACACCGGTTGTACCAAAATCTTACAAAATAACCGAAGATTTTGAAAGCGGTGTTAAAGCAGCTTATGCCGATGGCGATATTAATTTAGCCACCGGCATATGGGATTTTAACGATGCCCTGGTAGGCAGCACTGCCCCTGATGTTAAAAACGGCACCAAATCAGTCAGATTACGCACCGGCAGCATCACCATGAAATTTGATATCAGCGGTATTAAACAGATCAAGATCTATCACGCCAAATATGGCACGGATGCAACCTCTACCTGGCAGTTGCAAATGTCGGCCGATGGCGGTACTACCTTTACGGCATTAGGCAGCGCCATTAACGAAACATCAACCACGCTGGTGGCCGATTCATTCCAGGTGACCGCCACCACTAAGGTGCGTTTCCGGATCTTAAAATCAACCGGTACTACCCGCGTTAATATTGATGACGTGGTATTTACCGGCACCGGCGACCCGGGCTTTATTGTTGGCACGCCTGATACCGGCGGCGATACCGATACCGGCGGCGGCACCCCCGCAGGCTCAAGGCCTGTAGTGATTGGCGCGGATGCCCCACCCGCAACCGGCGATAACAGCAATATGCTTTTCGGGAACCCGTCGGGGGCACAGACTACGCTGGTTATGGGCGATAATTACCTGATCGATCAGGGATACTATGTAGAATCATACAACGCTACCCGGGGCGAACCTAACTGGGTAAGCTGGCACCTGGACCCAAGCAATACCACCAACGCAACCGGCCGCCTGGATAACTTTGCCGCCTGGAGCGGTTTACCAACCGGCTTTTACGCGGTGCAAAGCAATAGCTATTCGGGTTCGGGTTTTGACAGGGGGCACAATTGCCCGTCGGCCGACAGGACAAGCTCTGTCGCGGCTAATGGCGCTACTTTCCTGATGACCAATATGATTCCGCAAGCCCCGCAAAACAACCAGCAAACCTGGAATAACTTAGAATCGTACCTGCGCCTGCAAACGCTGCAGGGTTTCGAGGTTTATGTTATTATGGGCAGCTACGGTAGTGGCGGCACAGGCAGCAATGGTACAGCCACTACGATTAACAGCGGGCATATCACCGTTCCATCCAATGTGTGGAAGGTGGCGGTAATTATCCCGGTTGGCAATACCGATATCAACCGTGTAAGCGCTACTACCCGCATCATAGCGGTAAATACGCCAAACATCAACACCATCAACTCCGACTGGACCAAATACATTGTAACCGTGCGCAGTATTGAGCAGGCTACAGGTTATAACCTGCTTTCGGCCCTGCCACAGTCTGTACAGGATGCAGTAGAAGTAACTAAGGATTCGGGCTTGTAAGAAGACTTTCGATCTGATATTTTTTAAAGGCCTCTGATATTGATCAGGGGCCTTTTCTATGATCATATCTACGCCATAACAGCGTGGCCATCCCTGAAAACAGGACGGCTTTGCTCACCCAGCACAACATTTCAGAAATTTTAACGTCTTTTGATTTGATGAAAGGCCCCTTCCTGTCGATTGAACCGTGCGATGCGCTAAAGCAATATATAGCCTGCTATTATTTTATTAAGAGCGATGATTCCGGCTTTGTCAGCAGGCATTATTCCTTCCCGCATACGTATAACGCGCTGAATATTTATAAAGACAGTGCTTTTGAGGCTACCCCACTGCACTTTAAGGTGACCGAAAGCGCTATCCCCAATTACAGCACATTTATCCAAAAGAAGCAACAAGCCCCACTGATGGTGGATATTTCAGGCCGGATAAACCGGGCTACCATTTTGTTTAAGGATTTTGGCATTAACCATTTTATCAGTCAGCCTTTGGCGGGGGTAATGGGTTATGATGATAAACGGTTCAGGGAGTGGGACAGCGACCTACTATTTGCCCCGTTTATCGTCGACCTTTTTGCCACCGATGATATTAACCGCAAAAAGGAGATCCTGGACCATTTCCTGCTTCAAAAGCTAAACCCGGTTAACCTGGCCGACCTGGAGCAGGCGGTAGCGCTGCTTTGCAATTTTGAGCAAAACTGGTCTGTTGACGCCATTGCCCAACAGCTGGCGGTATCGATACGTACGTTTAACCGTTATTTTAAGGAAGCGCTTGGCGTTTCGCCTGTGGAGTACCGGCGCATTGCCCAGTTCAGGCGGTCGCTGAACGATAAGCTGCTGGTCAACCAGTTTAAAAGGCTGACCGAGATAGGCTATAACAGTAATTTTTACGATCAGTCGTACTTTATTAAGATGTATAAGAAACTAACCGGCAGCAACCCCAAAGCATTTTTTAACGCGGTAGAGAAATTAGGCGACGACCAACTGATCTTCCAATTTGTAAAAAAGTAAGCTGGCCGAAAAGTACAATTTTGTCGGCTTGCTGTATGCTTGTTTTGTATCAACTTAAAAACAAAAGCATGAACAAACTAATATTATTCTTCTCCCTCATCGTACTCTCATTCACCTCATTTGGTCAAAAAAAGATCAATCAAACGCTATCCAAACAAATCGATAGTCTGCGCGACGAAGACCAAAAACCGGTAAGCATGAAACCGGCAGACCGGGCCGCGGCCGAATTTCAATTGGTGATCCGCCGTAATTTCCCGCTGGTGAAAAGTATTATAGACCAATATGGTTTCCCGGGATATGATCTGGTAGGCAAGGAAAGTTCGCACAATTACTGGATGCTGGTGCAGCACAGCGACTTTGATCTGCCCTTTCAAAAACGCGCCCTAATATTAATGAAAGTACAACTGGATAAACATAACGCTTCGGGCCAGGATTATGCCTACCTGATAGACCGGATTGCCCTGAACGAAGGCCACCAGCAAGTTTACGGCACCCAAATTAACATGAGCGAAAAGGGCACTACCATAAAGCCTTGCATAGATACCCTTAACCTTGATAAAAGACGGTTATCGGTAGGGTTAAACCCGATAAAGGATTACTTAAAACGCTGTGATTCCGTCTATCATGAAATAAATAAGAAGCAGTAAAGGCATGGCTACCGCAGGTTTAGCATTGTGTAACCGTGGTAACATTGCCGGAAGTCTCAGACTTCAGGCATTCCCGGGCACAAGTTAACCTAGCGCACATTCCCGCCCTTAAACTTGCGCCAGCGGCGGTTGAACATTAGCTCCCCCTTTAGGGGGCCGGGGGGGTTAATGCGCTTCCAGCCAGTTTACGCCTGTACCAATTTCTACCATAATCGGCACTTCGGTTTTAATGGCGTTTTTCATGTGGTGTTCAATAATGGGTTTAATCTTTTCTACCTCGTGATGCGGTACGTCAAAAACCAACTCATCATGCACCTGCATGGTCATGCGGGCATCCATGTTTTGGGCTTTCAGTTCGCGGTGGATATTGATCATGGCTATCTTGATCATATCCGCGGCCGAACCCTGTATGGGGGCGTTAATGGCATTTCGTTCGGCAAAACCTCGCACGGTTTGGTTGGCCGAGTTAATATCGCGCAAATAGCGGCGGCGGCCCATCAGGGTACATACGTAGCCGTTCTCGCGGGCAAAATTCATGGTATCGGCCATGTAGTTTTTAATACCGGGGAACTGCGCGAAGTATTGCTCAATAATATCGGCAGCCTCCTTGCGGGGGATCCCCAAACTTTGCGACAGGCCAAAAGCTGATTGCCCGTAGATGATCCCGAAGTTAACCGCTTTGGCATTACGGCGCATGGTGCCGTCCACCTGATCCAACGGTACGCCGTATACGTTGGCGGCAGTTGCGGTGTGAATGTCCAGGTTATCAATAAATGCCTTGCGCATGTTCACATCTTTACTGATCTCGGCGATAATGCGCAGCTCTATTTGCGAGTAATCCGCAGATACCAGGATGTGGTTCTCATCGCGCGGAATAAAGGCTTTGCGCACCTCACGGCCGCGTTCGGTACGGATAGGGATATTTTGCAGGTTGGGGTTATTGGAGCTTAAGCGCCCGGTTGCTGCCACCGCCTGGTTATAGGAAGTATGCACCCGCCCGGTTTTTTTATTGATCATCAGCGGCAGCGCATCCACATAGGTTGATTTGAGTTTTTGCAACTGGCGGAAATCCAGGATATCGCGCACAATATCGCTTTTGTTGGCCAGGGCCAGCAACACATCCTCACCGGTTTGGTATTGGCCGGTCTTGGTTTTTTTAGCTTTTGGATCCAGCATCAGCTTCTCAAACAATACCTCGCCCAGTTGTTTTGGCGATGCGATATTGAACCGCACACCGGCTTTCTCGTAAACAGTTTTTTCCAGCACAATAATGTCGGTTTCCAGCGTTTTTGAGAAATCTTTCAGCGCGTTTTGATCTATCCGCACACCCTCGTATTCCATATCGGCTAAAACATATATCAGCGGATGTTCAATCTCGTGGATCAGCTTTTCGGCCTCGGCTTCTTTTAGTTTGCTTTCAAAAATACTTTTCAACTGCAGGGTAATATCGGCATCCTCGGCAGCATATTCTTTGATCTTTTCCAGTTCCACATCGCGCATGGTGCCCTGATTTTTGCCCTTGGGACCAATGAGCTCGGTAATGGAAACCGGTTTGTAACCCAGGTAATTTTCCGACAGGATATCCATATTATGCCGCGTATCCGGATCAATGATATAGTGCGCCATCATGGTATCAAACAGGTCGCCTTTTACCTCCACGCCGTACCATTTCAGGATCATGATATCGTATTTGATATTTTGCCCGGTTTTGGCAATGGCCGGGTTTTCCAGCACGGCCTTAAACTCGTTCACAATGTTTTGCGTCTCCGGCTGATCAACAGGAACCGGTACGTACCAGCCCTGCCCGGGTTTAATAGCGAACGACAAGCCCACCAACTCGCAATTATTGGCATCGGTACCGGTAGTTTCGGTATCAAAACAAATATGTGTTTGTTGAGCAAGCATCGTAATCAGTTCGGCGCGTTCGGCCGGGGTGTTCACTAAATGATATTCGTGCTCCACATTGTTAATGTTTTTAGCGGCATGGGTAGGGCTTTCGGCAATATCGGTCAGCTCCACCGTCATGGTGGTGCGGCCTTCGGCTACAGGGGCGCCAAACAAATCGGTTTGCATACCCACCATCCGGGTTTCGGTAATGCTAAAATCATCACCAAAAACACGGCGGCCCAGCGTACGGAATTCCAGCTCGGCAAAAAGCGGCTCTAACAGATCTTTGCTTGGGGCGCACATTTCCAACCCGGCCTCATCCAGTTCAACGGGCACGTTCAGGTTAATGGTGGCTAAACGTTTGGAGAGCAGGCCTTGCTCTGCAAAGTTCTCTACATTTTCGCGCTGCTTGCCTTTTAGCTCGTGGCTGTTGGCAATGATGTTTTCCATCGAGCCATATTGCTTAATGAGCGCCTTGGCTGTTTTCTCGCCAATACCGGGGATGCCGGGGATATTATCTACCGCATCGCCCCAAAGGCCCAAAATATCTATTACCTGTTCTACCTTTTCAATCTCCCATTTCTCCAGCACTTCCTTTACACCCAATATCTCCATATCGTTACCCATGCGGGCAGGCTTGTAGATAAAGATATTGTCGGACACCAGCTGGGCAAAATCCTTATCGGGGGTCATACAATAAACCTGGTAGCCCTTTTGCTCGGCCTTTTTGGCCAGGGTACCAATGATGTCGTCGGCTTCGTAACCGTCGGATGTGATCAATGGGATATTAAAGCCCAGCACCACTTTAAATATATAGGGCAGCGCCTTGGCCAGGTCTTCGGGCATAGATTCGCGCTGGGCCTTGTAACTTTCAAACTCGATATGGCGTTCGGTTGGGGCTTCGGTATCAAAAACCACGGCCATGTGGGTTGGCTTCTCTTTTTTCAGTACATCCAGCAGGGTATTGGTAAAGCCCATTACAGCCGATGTATTTAACCCGCCCGAAGTAAAGCGGGGAGTTTTACTTAAAGCAAAATGCGCCCGGTAAATAAGGGCCATGCCATCCAGCAAGAATAATTTTTTCATAAACCGATCTTATTGTTTTTGCTGCCCGTATCCGGCAGCTACTGCAATTATAAAGCAAAGATTTGTTAAAAATATCAGATTATTATCCTACTATTTGCTTAGTTGCTATTTTATGCTAATCTTCATGCCAGATTTTTTATGAAGACCGCAAAATTATTGATTCCCCTGGTGCTTTTGGCCATTGCCGCAAAGGCACAAACTAAACCTGCCACCAAAGCTAAACAACCTGCTGCAAAAACCCAGGCACCGGCTGCTGTTGTAACCGCGCCTGTTACCGGCACGCCATCCGATGCGTTTTATGAGTATATGGTGTTAAAACATGCCGATACCCCTGCCCCCGAAGGCTATGGCTTAAAACCCGAACTGCCGATACCCGTTGGATCGTACGTGGAGGACCTGAGCGACCAAAAGAAAATAAGCCTGCAACTGAACCGTTTTTACAAAGCGCTGCTTTGGGCCGATGGCTCGCAAATCATCTGGCTGTCGCGAAGCAGTTCGATGATCAACAATGTTAATATCGACCAGTTCCGTGTAACTAAAGCCGGCACCAAGGATACTATTACGCTGTATACCGATCAGTACAGCAGCGCGCCTATTTTGCTGCCTAGAGGTTTTAAGTTTTATACCAAAGAACAAATGTTTGCCGATTTAAGTCCGGTTGTGACAGAAATGCGGAAATACAATGCTACGCCCAATAAGTATAGCAACGCCGACGCTAAAAACAACAGTTTTAAACTACTGGGTTTAATGCAATCAATTGTAGGGCTTGATTATTTGTTAGATAAAGATTACCTGTCGCCCCTGCTAAATGATGTAGGTGTAGACCTTGATCTGAAAGCTTTCCTGGTAAGGTCGTACATTTTCCACAAGTTTGAGTACGAGCTGACCGGCCAGCCCGATCCGATGATTAAAGCCAATAATGCCATGGTTGATGATTATCAGGCAGCTATAAAAACCAATAACATATTTGCAAAGGGCAATTTGGCTACCTATATGGTGAAGAAATAGCATAACCGGTAGCAAACCGGCTGACTTAAAACTGCCCTCTGAAATGGCAATTAACCCGCCAGCGGCCCTGTATACACATGGTCCCATCTTATCCTGAATTGCCCGCCTTTAAAAACTACGGTTCCCGGATACGTGTTTGTTCCATAGCCATAGGTCAGCTTAAAGTTAAGCTCAAACGTACCTTCCATTAGGTCATTAGTATTTGTAATTGTGCTGAATGTATTGCTTTTCGACGTGTCCAAAATATAGGTAGCCATAATCACGTCCCCGCCCAGTAATATGGTGAAATGGGCATCGATCAGGGTATAACCATCACCTGTTTTTTTGAACTGCATAGTCAGTGATTCATCGCCTTTAGTTCCCCACAGTAATACCGTATCCTTGCGCGCATGGTACTGGGTCAAATACCCGTCCGTACGCCATTCGGCATTGTTTTTTAGGGCGACGATAGTATTGGTTTCCTTGGGCAGTGTACAGCATTTGTTATTTTTGCAACCGAAAGAGATAGCCAAAATGGCAATGGCAGCAATAAGGAAGGTTAGTTTGGTTTTCATATTATGGCTTTTGTAATATTACGAATAGTTTGCTGCGAACGCTACAATACGTTTATAAGGTGGTTTAAATTGTGGATTAGCGTGGAAAATTATGTTAAGTTTAAGTAAACAACCCTACCCATTTTTGCCCTACATTTGTGGTTGACGCATGATTTTAAAAAGCACCGTAGACCGAATAATGGAAGCCACAGATATTGTGGAGGTTATAGGTGAATTTGTACAATTAAAAAAACGCGGGGCCAATTATATCGGGCTGTCGCCTTTTGCAAACGAGCGGACGCCGTCGTTCACGGTATCGCCGGCTAAGGGCATTTTTAAAGATTTTTCGTCGGGTAAAGGCGGTTCGGCCGTTACGTTTTTAATGGAGCTGGAAAAGTTCACCTATCCCGAAGCCCTGAAATGGCTGGCCAAAAAGTACGGGATAGAGGTTGAGGAAACCGTAGTAACCGAAGAGAACAAGGAAGAAGAGAACCGCCGCGAAAGTTTGATGATCGTATCGGGCTATGCCGCTAAGTTTTTCCAGGATAGCCTGTGGGAAACCGACGAAGGGCAAAGCATAGGCCTCAGCTATTTTAAAGAGCGCGGCTTTACCAATGAAACCATCCGCAAATTTGAACTGGGCTACTCGCCCGATCAGTGGGAAGCGTTTTCGGCCCAGGCCTTAAAGGAGGGTTATTTAGAAGAGTTTATTGTAGAAAGCGGCCTGTCGGTTAAACGGGAGAATGGGAGTTTGTACGATCGCTACCGCGGCCGGGTAATGTTCCCGATACATAGCTATACCGGCCGGGTAATTGCCTTTGGCGGCCGTACGCTGAAAAGCGATAAGAACGTACCAAAATATGTGAACTCGCCAGAGAGTGAGATCTACCATAAATCGAACGTATTATACGGACTGAACTTTGCCAAAAAGTCCATGCGCGATGAGGATAACTGCTACCTGGTAGAGGGTTATGCCGACGTGATATCGGTACATCAGGCGGGGATTGAGAACGTGGTGGCATCGTCGGGCACATCGTTAACGGTAGAACAGATCAGGCTGATCGGTCGCCTCACCAAAAACATCACCATTTTATACGATGGTGACGCGGCGGGCATCAAGGCATCCTTACGGGGATTGGATTTGATATTAGAGGAAGGACTGAATGTAAAGGTTGTACTGTTCCCCGATGGGCACGATCCGGATACCTATGTGCGCTTGTTGGGCAGCAGCGCCTTTAAAAAATATATAGACGATAACCGCAAGGATTTTATCCTTTATAAAACCGATATCCTGTTAAAGGAGGCTGGTAAAGACCCCATCCTGAAGGCCGGCGTGATCCGCGAGGTGGTGGAAAGTATTGCCAAAATTCCCGACTCGATCAAAGCATCGGTATTTATTAAGGAGTGCAGCAACCTGATGCAGATTGATGAGCGCGCCTTACTAACCGAGCTGAACAAAATGCGCCAGGCCAAAGCCCGCAAGGATAGCCAGGGACATACGCCGTTAACACCATTTGATGACGCTCCGATAGCTACCGAACCTGTACCAGAACCTGCCATCGCAGATGGTGAAAAACAAGAAAGAGATATAGTGCGATTGATGATTTTATATGGAAATCAAATAATTAATTTAGATGGTAATGCCAATACATATATAGGCCCATTTATCACAACTCAAATTAATGACGTAGAGTTAGTTCACGAAAATTATAAAAAATTTGTAGAGTTATATAGTGAACAAGTGGAAAAGGGAATTATACCAGATGATCAACATTTCATTTATTTAGATGACAAACCAATAGTTGATATGGTGATAGATTTTCTAACTCCTATGTATATTTTAAGTGAGAATTGGGCTGAAATGCATAAAATTTCAACCAATGATGAACAGAAGGACTTGAAGAGAACTGTGATGAAGGCTATATATCATCTTAAAAAGCAGAAAATAGGAGTAATTATTGATTCTCTATGGAAAGCAATGAAAGACGTTACAGACCCAGCAATAATAGAAGACCTTCAAAATAAGCATAAATATATGAAAGGTATAGAGAAAAAAATTGCTGATGAATTGGGAATTACGATTCTTAAATAATGGCCACGCATAATGATCTTGGCCGCCGTGGCGAAGCTTTAGCCAAAACCCATCTGGAAAATGCCGGTTATGAAATAATGGACGAGAACTGGTGCCACGGCAAAGCCGAAGTAGACCTGATCGCTTACAAAGATGGCGTGATCATTTTTACCGAAGTGAAAGCCCGCACCGGCACCGGCTTTGGCCAGCCCGAAGATTTTGTTGATCTGCGTAAGCAAAAGCTGTTAGCCAAAGCAGCCGGCGAGTACATCTATCTGATGGGCCATAATGGCGATGTGCGGTTTGATATTATCGCTATCCTGTTTAATGCCGGCGGGAGCTACCGGTTAAACCATATTGAAGATGCCTTTTGGCCCAAACCCGAATAGCAGAATTTAGATAATAGTAAAGGCAGGATATCGCGAAAGTTTATTTATTAACTATTAGGATTTTGAAATTAATGTGCACAATTTTATTGTTTTAAGTAAAAAAAAACTACATTTATCACTATGGTTTTGAATAAAATTTAATTGGTTTTGAAGTCTGTAATTTTACGTGCAGGTGTATTTCTGCTTGCGCTGATATCCTTTTTTTCCTCGTGCACTAAACCCGGTAAAACCAATATTCATGCTAAGCAATCGGTGTATATTGATTATAGCAAGGGCAAGTACACCCTTTACCGCAACGGCAAACCTTTTATTGTAAAAGGGGGCGCGGGTTATACCAACTTAAAAAAACTAAAAGAGGTAGGCGGCAATACCATACGCACCTGGGATACCTTAAATATTGACCGGATACTGAATGAGGCAAAAGATAACGGACTGGCCGTAATTATACAATTACCCATGCCTTATAACGACGACATGGAAGCTTTTTATAAAAAAGACAACCTGGTTGCAGCCCAATATAAAGCCTATAAGTCGCTGGTTAACAAATACAAAAACCACGAAGCGTTATTGAGCTGGTGCCTGGGTAACGAGCTTGCCTTCCCCATTAAGCCTAATTATAACAAGTTTTATAAGGTGTTTAACGCCCTGGTTGATATGATCCACCATGATGATCCTAACCATCCGGTTACCACCACCATGAATAACTTTCACCGGAAAGACCTTTTTAATATCAAACACCGCACAGATATCGATTTCCTTTCGTTTAATGTTTTTGGCGGACTCAGGACGTTGGGGGCCGAACTGGAGAGCTTTAGCTGGGCCTGGGACGGGCCGTTTTTAATAGCGGAATGGGGTATTGAAGGGCCCTGGCCGGGGCGCGATCAAACCGCCTGGGGCGCTTATATTGAAAGCCCAAGCAATAAAAAAGCCGAGCAATATTTATCTACCTATAAAAATTTTATGCCGGTAAAAAATCCCCGGTATTTGGGTGCCATGGTGTTTTATTGGGGGCAAAAGCAGGAATCTACACCTACCTGGTTTGGCCTGTTTGATGAAAAAGGCAACATGTCTGAAGGGGTGAATGTGATGCAGTATTTGTGGACGGGTACCGAAGCCACTCAACACGCACCCTCCATTAACTATATGCTTGTGGATGGCAAGGGTGCAAAGGATAATATTATTTATAAGCCCGATAGCATTGTAAATGCCCGGGTTTTTATGCTTAACGATGCCGGCAATAAAGACCTGCGGTTTGAATGGCAAATACAGCCCGAAGACTGGTTCAGGCTGCAGCATATCCATAACCTGAAACCCCTGAAGCCTTTAACCGATCTGATTGTTTCAACAAACGGGCCGTCGGTTACATTCCGTACCCCGTTAGTAGAGGGGCCTTACCGTGTTTTTGTTAAAGTGTATAATAAAAATGGCTATTTCGCTGCGTGTAACACGCCTTTTTATGTAGTGGAAGACCAATAATTAATATTGATGATAGCAACACCGACCAAAAAACAATTACTCAATCTGCGATTAATGATCTTGATCGGGATATGTTGTATGGCGTTTTTTTTATTCAGCTTATTTAACAAAACGGTAATTGGTTATCGCCCGCTCTACTATTTATTGGTTTTTACCTTCATATATACCTCGTTCAAAATCCTGTACGAGTGGTATCATTACTGGTCTATTATAGTCCCGGTTACTCCTGTTGCCCAAAAAACCTATACGGTTGATATTTTTACTACTTTTTGCAAAGGCGAGCCTTACGAAATGATTGTGGAAACGCTGGAGGCTATACAGGCTATAACCTATCCGCATCAAACCTATTTATGTGATGAGGCCGATGATCCTTATTTAAAGGATATCTGTAAAAAATTAGGCGTTAACCACGTAACACGTATCAAAAAAATTAACGCGAAAGCGGGTAATATCAACAATGCGCTAACCCAATCAAACGGTGAACTGTGCCTGGTGCTTGATCCCGACCATGTGCCACAGCCCGATTTCCTTGATCCCATTGTCGGGCATTTTAATAACCCCGAGGTTGGGTTTGTACAGGTAGTTCAGGCTTACTCAAACCAGGACCAGGGCTGGATAGCCAAGGGCGCGGCCCAGCAAACCTACCAGTTTTACGGCCCCATGATGATGACCATGAACGCCTATGGCACCGTGCAGGCCATTGGGGCAAACTGCACGTTCAGGCGCACGGCGTTAGAGTCGATAGGCGGCCATGCCGCGGGCCTGGCCGAAGACATGCATACCGCCATGCAACTGCACGCCAAAGGCTGGAAATCGGTATACGTGCCGGCCGTATTAGCAAGGGGACTGGTGCCGGCAACCATATCGGCTTATTATCAGCAGCAGCTAAAATGGTCGAGGGGGGTATTTGAGTTACTGGTTACCTCGTACGTTACTTTGTTCACCAAATTTAGCTGGCGGCAAAAACTGCATTACGGCCTTATTCCCTTGTTTTATTTATCGGGCTTTGTATTCCTCATCAACTTTTTAATTCCCATTGTTTCGCTGATTGCCGATGTGTATCCGCTTTATATGGATTTTTCGGCCTTTGCCATTATCAGTTTGCCTTTGGTTACCTCCATTATATTAATCAGGCATTATGTGCAGCGATGGGTCACGGAAGATGCCGAACGCGGCTTCCACGTAATTGGCGGGCTATTGCTGATTGGTACCTGGTGGGTTTTTATTGTGGGCTTTGTTTATACCATCATCCGTAAAAAAGTACCCTACATACCCACGCCTAAAGGTATTGAAGAAGAAAAGAACCTGAATATCAATCTCCCCAATATCTGCGTACTGGTGTTATCCATCATCGCCATTGTTTATGGTTTATATAACGATTGGAACCCCTTTACCTTTGTAATGGCCTGGATCTGCAGCATCAACTGCTTTTTTATGATTTTTATGCTGATGGCCAGCGAGCAGTTAAAATTCAGGTCGTACAGTAAGCGGCACAGGTATCTTTTTATAGTTGGCAATTACATCAGCCTGGTAAAAAGGCGTTTCTGGCTGTTCAGGCGCAGACTGTATTCGGGCATGCGGAGCGTCGGGCTTATGCTCATCGTGCTGATTATCAGTCTTAGCTACGTAGTTAACCGGTCGGACGATGATGTTGACCCAACTGTATATGTTGGCAAAAAGGACATCTTTTTGACAGGCCTGTTTGCGCCCGCGCAGGCCGATGACGGCCTTACGCCAATGGATACGGTAAAAGCTTATCAATCAAAATATAAGCTGCATTTTGATATCGTATCGTTTTATATCCCCTGGGGCGATGAACAGAAATGCTTTGTGCCGGTGGCGGATATGCAAAACGTTTATAAAAACAACTCGGTACCCATGATCTCCTGGGAGCCCTGGGAAACCTTGTTTGCAGGCGGACAGGCCGATAACGAAAAACATGTTTTTGCCAATATCGTAAAAGGGCGCTTTGATAATTATATCCAACGCTTCGCCCTGCAATTAAAAGCTTTGAACCGCCCGGTATTTCTACGTTTCGCACACGAGGCCGATAACCCTTTTTACCCCTGGTCGGCAACCGGCGGCAACACGCCTGAACAGTTTAAAGCCGCGTGGAAATATGTGCACGATGCCTTTATAACCCATAAAGCTTATAACGTAGTTTGGGTTTGGAACCCCTGGAAGCCTGAAGCTGCCGAGGCTTATTTCCCGGGTAAAAACTATGTAGATTGGATAGGCATTACCGGTTTAAATTATGGCCAATACAACCCTGATAAAAAATCATATTCTTTTGAAAAGTTGTATCGCCCATTCCATTTATTACCAGTGATGAAATTGGGCCTGCCGGTAATGATTGCCGAGCTGGGCAGCCTGCAGCAAAACGATAAACAGCAGAACTGGTTAAACAGCAGTGTTAAAATAATGAACAAAAACTTCCCCGAGATAAAGGGGATTGTGCTGTTTAATTCGGGCTTTGATAAAAACGTGCCCGATGGTTCGGGAGGGATCCTCAATTGGCGCGCCGCGCACCTGAAGGGCCTGGGGCAATTGCTAAACAAGCAGGCTAAAACAAAACAGGTGATACCGGCTAAGCCTGCCTTGCCTGTTACAGCCGCGGTAAATCATTTGCCAGGCAAAAACACTTTTAACTCGGTGCATGGGGTGCTGTATACCAAAGGGCAAAATTGGTATGGTAATACTTACGCGCTCACTAAAAAGATTATCACCGCCGACTTTATTAATATAAAAAAGGTGGGTATTAACACCATCAGGTTATATGGCCCTAATGTGTATGACCGTACCACGCTTGAATTAGCGGCAAAACTGGGTTTAAAGATCCACTATAGCTTTTGGGTGCCCGACCCTAATAATTTTATAGATGATGCATCGTACCTGGATAAGCTTGCCGATAAAATAAAGAAAACGGTTAAAAAGAATAAAAACAACAAACAAATTGTTGCCTGGAATATTGGCAACTGTACCCTGCAACAATTAGCCGATTATTATTACAAACCCGACTTGTTTTACCGGCAGCAGGCCTATATGGGCTGGTTAAAAAAATTAATAGCTGATATCAAAACTATTGACCCGGAAAGAATGGTTACTGTTGATGTACTGATATCGCCTACGCTGAAAGAAACCGTTGCCATGCTGCATGATGCCGTGCCGCAAATAGACTCGTATGGCCTGATCCTGGAGAGGAGCCTGAAAGATACCGCGCAGATCCATCAATTAGATCAGCCTTATTATTTCAGTAATGTTGACGCGCAGCAGTATTTTAAATTAAAGCATAACAATGCCGGGGTGTTTATTGGTAACTGGCAGGATCAGCAAACCGCATCAACCGTAACCTTTAACGGCTTAAAAGATATATGGGGCCGCAATAAGCCCGAGTTTTACCAGGTAGTGAACCATTGGCGTGGAAATGTGGCTTATAACCACCTGCCGCAGATAAAAATATTGCGCCCGGCAGTGACTACAATACCTGGACAAACCTTGCCTTATTTTGCCCTGATAAACCAAAAGAATAACTGGCATTTGGCGCAATACATGCAGACAGATCTCAATTTTGAATGGTACCAGGTACGTACCGATGGGTGGGGTAACCCCATAGCTATTAACCTGGTAGGCAAGGGCGCAGCCTTAAACTATACGGTGCCTGGTTACCCTGGTTATTACCGGCTATACCTGATAGGTACAAAGGGTAACGATATTACAACCGCGTTTTCCATATTAAATATCCCGCTAAAATGATATCGACGGCAAAAGGCAAAAGATCGGGACTATATGTCATTATCTGCATCCTGGTAGTGGTGTTAACCGGGGCTTATATCAAAGGGCAGCCCTATATCCGGTCGGTTTTTTATAACGATTATTATGAAAGATTGACCGAGCCGGTAGTAGGCATTTATGACAGGGAGCACCCGGCTGTTTCCTTAGCGCCGGTTAACCTGGCGCATTGTACCGTAGTTTGGAAAAGTACGGCAATCAGCTTCGACAAAAAATTACTGACCGAAGAATTAAAGAAAGGCAATACCCTGATAACGGTTGAAGTCTGGCTAAAAAAATACTTTGGAGGCGAGGAGACAAGAAACGTTTTATACGAGACCATAAAAGGAAAATTTGATAGCGATATTGAGAGCCTGGGTAAAGTAATAGCCAACAGCCAGCACCAGGTATACGTACGCTGGAACCCCGATATGGATGTGCCGGCCTACCAATACCCATGGCAGTTGCAGGGGCCCGAAATGTATATCCAGGCATTTAATTATGTAGCCGTAAAGCTTAAGCATGTGGCCCCCCGTGTAAAAATAGTATGGGGTCCCTCCGGTTTCCCCGGCGATACGGAATACTGGCCCGGACCGGCCAATGTAGACTATGCAAGTATTACCCTGGGGAGTGTTTCTGAAAAAAGCACCGACGCCTACAAATTTAACCCCAATGTGCCCGAACTGCTGCGGTTGAAACTGCACCGCATGCGTTTTATAAATAAGCCGGTACTCATCATTGGTTCTCCTGCTGCTAATGCCGGTAATTTTTACCGCGATTTGCTTACCTGGGAGTATGCTTACATGGATAAGTACAAAACCACCGTTTATTCGCCGCAAAATTATAGCGACAGCGCGGCGGTTAAAGCCGAAAGGACCGGTTTTGTCATAGGCGTTTTTGACCCCGCCAGGCGCTTGCTTCATGATCCGAACGTATCGGTAGAGCACATGTTTGTTGATTTGGGCGAGGTAGAACGCGGAGAATTTAAACTGCGGTTTGATTCTGTTTTAGCCCGTCACCATGATGTGATCGTAACCATGGAACCCTGGAAAGATGTAGGTAATCAACCCGACTCCAACGCGCTGCAAAGCACGCTGGATGGCCGGTATGATGCCCGGATAAAGAAGTTATACAGCATTATCTCTGATTGCGGGCAAACGGTTTACCTGCGCTGGGCGCATGAAATGGAGATCCCTATCCACCGTTATGCCTGGCAAAGTAAGGACCCGGTAACCTATATTAACGCTTTCAGGTATTTTATGCTGTTTGATAAAGGGCATGCAAAAAACATACGTAGGGTTTGGGGCCCGGCGGGCGACCGCGGATCGGCAGACTGGTGGCCGGGCAGCGATGTGGTTGATTTTATAAGCGTTGCCATTTATGGCCTGCCCGATAAAAACATTACCGACCCTAATAAGCAGGAGCCCTTCAGCACCATATTTAAACGCAAATATTACCGCATGCGCTTTTTAAACAGACCATTATTTGTAACCGAAATAGGCGTAAAAGGCCCCGAAGATTATCAAAGGAATTGGCTGAAAGGGGCTGCCGAAACCCTTAAAGCTAACAAGCATGTTTTTGGCGTATGTTACTTTAACCTGTACGATAACCCCAAAGCCTGGGGAGGCATTAAAGCGCCCGATTGGAGCATATCACCCCAAAACATGAAGATCTTTTCGGGTTATTTTAAAGATACCGGCAAGCAGGAATAAATTAAATAGCTGTATAGTTTAGTTATGCCGTACTGTAACCGTTAATCAATCGTTATAAAAGGCGTTTACGGGATAGGGTAAATACAATATATTTGTGCAATGCCCTTGCGGGCTAATTCATTAAAAACTACATGAAGAAGTTATATATTTTAAGCCTCGGCATAATCACCCTGCTGGCTTTTGGCTGTGGGGATAAAGATAAAGGCGGGCAAGGCATTACCATCAGTCCCGAGATGGGTAAAACCTATAATGCCGGGCAACCGGTGAGTGTAAAGCTGAATTATCCATCGGATATCAAACCCGATTCTATTGTTTACGAGTTAGATTCGGTGCGGTTTGCTTCGGCTAAGGATTCGGCAACGGTGGTGTTAAAAACGGATAGCCTGCACCTGGGCTCGCGCCTTATCACCGCCAAAATATACCAGGGCGGCAAAAGCATAGATATTGCTACCAACTTTATGTTGTTAGCGGCAAAACCGCCCGAAGAATTGAAATTTGTACTGGAAAAAACATTCCCGCATGATACCGCCAGTTATACCGAAGGTTTGGTGTACCAGGACGGCATACTTTACGAAAGCGATGGTGGCCGCGCGGGCGAATCTACCGGGCAAAGCAGCCTGCGTAAGGTGGACCTGCAAACCGGCAAAATCCTGAAAGCCGTAAACGGCGATCCAAAAGTTTTTAATGAGGGCATTGCGATAGTAGGCGATAAGCTGATTATGATGACCTATACCGAAAGGATAGGGTATGTGTACGATAAAAACACGCTTAAGCTCCTGAGCACTTTCACCAATAACGTAGGCAAGGAAGGCTGGGGCATGTGCTTTGACGGCAAACAACTATATCTTGACGATAGTACCAACCGCATCTGGTTCCTGAATAAGGATACCTACAAGGCACAGGGCTATATTGATGTATGCGACGATAAGGAGCAGAAAATGGAGATCAATGAGCTGGAAATGATTGACGGCAAGCTATACGCCAACGTTTATCAGAAGAACGATATCCTGGTGATAGACCCTAAAACCGGCGCCGTACTGCAGCATGTGGACATGACTGACCTGTGGCCGTTAAAAGACCGCCCGGCTGATTTTGACAGCAGCGATAAGGTATTCAACGGCATAGCCTGGGATGCCGCCGGCAAACGCCTTTTTGTAACCGGCAAAAAATGGCCGCATTTGTACCAGGTAAAGCTGGTGAAAAAGTAGGAGACCTTTTTCAGTTTGAAGTACAGGGCCTCATGTTGAGCTTATTGAACCTTGGTGGGCAGGACCTATACACGCACCCTTCGATAATCCGAAATGGCATAGTCTATATTTGTTTTTTATGACCAAAAAACTCCTTCGCCAGCAATACCTTGCCAAACGCCGGCAATTAACGATGGAGGAATATGATGCGCTTAATCACCAGATCCTGCAACAATTTCAGCAGCTGGATCTGTCCCATGTCCGCTGTATTCACCTGTTCCTTCCCATCCGCGAAAAGCGTGAACCGGATACTTACCTGATCTGCGACTGGTTAAAGGCTAATCATCCCGATATTAAAATAGTGTTCCCCAAAACAAACTTCGGGACCTTAGCTATGGAAAGTTATGCCGATGATGATTCCCTGCAATTAGCTAATAACAAATATGGTATCCCCGAACCGGTAACCGGTAATATGGTTGATGTAAAAGAGGTAGACCTGGTGCTGCTGCCCTTATTGATTTTTGATACGCTTGGCTACCGTGTTGGCTATGGTAAAGGCTTCTACGACCGCTTTACAGCCTTGTGCAAACCGGGCACACAGTTTATCGGCCTATCGTTTTTTGAACCGGTGCCGGCAATTGAAGACGTAAATGAATATGATGTTTGGATGCACGCCTGCTTAACGCCGGAGAAAAAATGGACCTGGCAGAGAGGCTAAACGTTAATTAGCAACGGCCCAGCTACCCTGCATTTTAAAACATACCACACCGTTAGCGCTCAGGCTGCCGGTAACCTGCAAGTCCGCTTCTATCTGTTTATAGTTTAATTTTAGATCCAGTTCATCAACCATGCGAGGATCAACCGGGGCAATGAATTTCAGGTGATCGGCTTTTTTTAATTGATAGTCTATATTGAGCGCATTGTTCAAAACCTCCTTAACCATTTGCAGCATACAAGCGCCCGGCACTACAGGCTGCCCGGGGAAATGCCCGCCGAAGATAGCGTGATCCATATTCAGCTGCAGCGTTACCGCGATGGTATGATCCTGGTGATTGGTGGATATGATGTGGTAAAAATGATCTTTCAGCATGGTACAGATTTAACAGGCCGAAACCAGCATCAGCGAGTGATATTTATTTTGATAGCGGTTATAGATCAGCACTTTTTTAGGCGCTTTTACATTCATAGCTTCTTCCAATAAAACAGCAGGGACCGTTTGCCGATAGATCATATTAGCCGCCAGCCATAACGCGAAGGATGATGAGGTTTGATACTCGCCGCACAGGTGTTTGTAGTTAGCGCAGGTAGTGTTGCTGAATAAGCCTGTTTTTAATTGATCGTATGGTCCATCATTATTAATATCCCCATTTTTACCGATGATTACCAGGTCGATATCGGCTATAGCCAAACCCTGCTCTTTTAAAAAGGCGGTGATGGTATCGCTGATATCCAGCGTAGTATCGGGCTTGTAAAAGAATTTCAGGCTGGATAACTCCGCCATGCAGTCTGTACCAGGCTCATTGCTCAGCACAAAAAATGCCGCGCCCTCTCCGCCTATGGTCCCTTTTGATTTTTCCTGATAGAGTGAAAGATTTGATACCGGCCCTCTTTTGTATAAGCCCAGGCGGGTAAGCACCGTAAAACTGGTATCAATCATTTCATCAATGCCGCCTACCAAAACGTTGGCGGCCTCGCCTTCATTCAGCAGCATTAGGGCATCCAGCAGGGCGTTCTCAAACGATACGCCTTTATGTACAAAGGTGTTGTTGTAATTGTGGCATTTCAGCATCAGCGCTATCTGCGCGGCAACCGTGTTATGGGTAGATTGGATGAAAGCCGTAGGCGGCAGCATTTCTTCCTGCATTTCAATAATACGGGTGAGGAAGGTCACCGTATCTTCCATAATCCCGAAGGCCGTGCCGGTAATAATGGCATCAGGCTGATCAACCCCGGCCTGCTTCAAACTTTCCATAGCCGCGGCTACCCCCATTTTAATCACGTGGCTCATCCGGCGGATCAGTTTCGGGTCGATATAGGCCTTATAATCGGGTTCAATCGCTTTTAGCCGTGTGGTTTGATATGCCACCACATCAGTTAAAAAGTCCTGATCGCCAAAGGTATTTTGGGCGGATATGCTGGCTGCTGAACGGATATACGCCTTCATCATACTTTCGAAAATATTAACGAGGTGCAGTTACCGCCAAAGCCAAACGAGTTAGACATGACATGATCTGTTTGTTGTTCTTCCATAAAATGTGTTACCGGCCCAACGGGCAGCTCTTCCATTTGTGTTTGAAAGCGCAGGTTTGGATAGATGATGCCATGCTTAACGGCCAGTGCCGAAAACACAGCCTCGATGCCCCCGCTGGCCCCCAGCGTATGCCCGGTGAAAGATTTAGTAGAGCTCATAGCCGGATAATGCGGATCAAATAACCGCCGGATAGCCGTACCCTCGGCGCTATCATTATTAGGTGTACCTGTGCCATGTACATTAATGTAATCAATATCTCCGGGCTGTAAACCTGCCTTTTTTAAAGCCCCCTGCATAGCCATGTACGATCCGGTACCTTCTGGCGATGAGGCTGTTTGATGATATGCATCGTTACTGTTGTTATAGCCGCTTAGCCGGCAATATGGCTGCTTGTTTAGAGTCTTGGCAACTTGTTCTGATACCAGTACCACATAACCCGCGCCTTCGCCTAAATTAAGTCCGCCCCGGTTTTGGTCGAAGGGTTTGCAAAACTCCTTATCCAAAATCATTAAGGTATTAAAACCGTTCAGCGTGAACTTGGTCAACGCATCGGCGCCGCCGGCAATCACCACATCCAGCAAACCATTACGAATCAATCTCGCGCCGTAGAATACCGCGTTAGCCGATGAAGAACAGGCGGTGCTAAGGGTGGTCATAAAATCGGTAATCCCCAACTCATTTGCCACAGCTTCGGTAATGCTGCCGCACTCGTGATCGTACACATTCCGGAGTTTGCCCTTGTTGTTATCCTTTAAAAACCGGATAAAAAAATCTTCGCTACGGTCCATACCACCTACGGTATTGGCTGACACAAAACCAAGGCGCAGGGAGGTAAGGTTTGGGATCTCCGCATCAGTCAAAGCCTCGCGGGCAGCTAATAAACTTAATAGCGTGGTGCGACTGGCATCCAGCGGCATTCCGGCTTTTTCGGCCAACTCGTGGTTAGTCATTTTTACCTCGGCTACGGGTATTATACCCCGGTGCACCGATTCAAAATGGGTAATGTCGCCCATCCCCGCAGCCTCGTTTTTAAACGCGGCCAGATGCTCCTGCACATTGTTACCAATGGCGGATATCACTCCTAAGCCTGCTATGTAAATGGGTGCGTTCATTTTATATTTTTTCTTGTCATTCTGAACGTAGTGAAGAATCTAACGCCAATGCATTAATGTGTGCTTTGCAAACTGTAGATTCTTCGCTATCGCTTAGAATGACAAGTGTTTTTTAATTTATATACTCTATGGAAAACGCGAAAGCGTCTTCCTTTTTAACTTTCTCCACCAAAAATAATTTAGCCTCGTATTCCTGCCCCAACACATCTACCCAACCGCAAATGCAGGCCTGCAAAATGTTTTTATCCAGTAAATAATCAACCTGCTGCTTTATAAATGCGGTATCAAATTTCGGTTGTACAAAAAAAGCATTTTCTCCCTTAAAATGATGCCGGATACAAATTTCTCCGGCAACAATATTTGGCAGCGTATATACAAACAGCGATGGACTGGGCACATCCTTCATACTGTCGTAGTATTTCAGGTCCATATCCAGGCTGCTGTTGGCGTTGGCCAAAACCGTGCCTACCTGCTCGGGATGGTAATACGTTTTATCCAGGTCTTTCAGTAAAACTTCAGCCGCCAGCCAGCCCAGTTTGCTTAGGTTATCCATTTTATAAAACTTGGCGTAGCCGGGCTGCAAATACTGGTAAACAGACAGCAGGAAATCGTCCAAAGAGCCTGTCTCGCCTGCAAATACCTGTTCCCCGTTATGGTAAACCCGGTTGTTGCTGATGCGGCAAGTGCTGGTGATATATTTTGCGGCTGCCATCTTCTATTTACTAAATATCATTGCTGCATTGCATCCCCCAAAACCCGATGCCGTTTTCAGCGCGTGTTTGATTGGCTTTTCTGTCAGCCTGGTACAAATATTAATGGGTTTACTTACCCCGTTTTCCTCAAATCCTAAACTTGGGAAAATGATGCCATCCTTAATAGCATGTATGGCGATGATCGATTCAATGATTCCCGCCGCGCCTAAGGTATGGCCGTAATAACCCTTTAAACTATTAGCCGGCACATCCTGCAAGCCGGCATGATGGATGGCATTGGCCTCCATTTCGTCGTTATAATTGGTGGCTGTTCCGTGTGCTGAAATATAATCAACATCGTGCGCGGTGATGCCCGCATCCAGCAAGGCTTTTTTTATAGCAAAAGCCAACTCCTCTCCTGTACGGGACGGGCCTGAAATATGGTTGGCATCGTTACTGATAGCGCCGCTGTGCACTTTAACATCATGATCGCTTTGCTTATGGGCAGACAAAATCACTGTGGCGGCCCCTTCGCCCAGGTTTAAACCGGTTCGGTGTTTATCAAATGGCTTACAAGCTGTACTGCTTAGGGCTTGAAATGACTGGAAACCTGATAGCACAAATTTTGATACTACATCGGCCCCGGCAATTACCGCGTTTTCATATTGCCCCGATTGCAGCAGGCGCATGCCGGTTAGCATAGCCATCACGCCCGATATACAGGCGTTGGATATCACAATGGGCTGGTTCGCAAATCCAAAATAATCGGCCACTAATTGTGCCGAGGTATGCAAGGCCATACGGGTATTTAAAGCCTCGGTATGCTCTTCTGTTTCCAGCAAACTGATATTGCCCTTTGTAGAAGAAATAATTAATACTGTTTTTTCGCTTAGGTAACCCGTTCCCAATCTACTTAATGTATCTTTTATTGATAAAATCAATAGGTTTTCAAACTTTGTATAGTTTTTATCTATTTCAATAAAATTAGCTTCAAATAATGCTGCTGCGATAGGGTCGGGTGTAATATCTATATTAGTATGGTGCTTTACGCCGGAGATGCCCAGCTTTAACGAATCCATATTTTCGGCAGTAGTACGGCCAATTGGCGACAGGATATTATCGGCAACAATAAAAACTTCGGGAATACTACCGGGGTTGTTGACTATCATCTCTCGCGCTGCTATTCGTCCGCATTTAAAAAAACTTTCATTTCGCAGCGTGCGGCCAATTCATGATTACACCACACACTCCCCGCAATAACGCTTACGTTGAAGATTTGGTTTTCGATCTTTATCTCAGTCAATAAATCCTGACCAACCTGTGGCAAAAAGAATACCTCGAAATCCTTCACCGCGCCGATATAGCCACCTGCAATGGGCTTGTTTGCTATCTTAGCCAAATAACCTACCCGTGCCGCCGCTGTTTGCGCGATGTTTTCCATCAGGCCGCCTTCGCTGAAAAAACCGTTATCCACCATACAATTATCTGCCGCTATGGTAAAGGTACTGCGGGTCAGCAACTCGTCCGACCAGGTAAGCTGCCCTGCCATTACAAAAGGCGGTGCCTGCGGTATCAGTTCTAAAATATTTTGCGGGGCTAATTGCATAGCTACAGGATCAGGAATATAAACCACCATTAACCGATAGTACCTGCCCGGTGATGTACCCTGCCTCGGGCGCGGCCAAAAAGCCGGCAGCAAAGGCTACTTCTTCCGGCGTACCGAAACGCTTGGTAGGGATCAGGCCGCGCAACTCTTTTTCATCCAGGCCTTCGGTCATATCGGTTTTAATAAAACCGGGGGCCAATGCGTTTACAGTAATGCCCTGCCGACCAACTTCCTGCGCTAAAGCTTTGGTAGCGCCAATAACGCCCGACTTGGCAGCCGAATAATTAGCCTGACCGGCCAGGCCCTTTAATCCCGAAAGGGAAACCACGTTAATAATGCGGCCGTACTTGCGCTGCAGCATACTGTTCAGCACCAGGCGGGTGACGTAAAAGAAACTGTCTAAATTGGTTTTGATCACATTCTCCCATTGCTCCTCGGCCATCCAGGCCATCAGGCTATCATCGCGGATACCCGCGTTGTTCACCAAAACATCAATATGATAGTCTTCGTTAGTGGTGATCCAGTTGCCCAGCACATAGCCAATGTTATCCTTATCGGCTACGTCAAAAGGTAGCAATTCGCCATTACCGCCATTTTCGCGGATGAGCGATAATGTCTTTTCGGCCTCGGTAATATTGCTTTTATAATTAATGAGCACATAATAACCCATAGCTGCCATTTTTATACAAATAGCACGGCCTATGCCCCTTGATCCACCGGTGATTAACGCGCACTTCATGATATTAGAACGGGATAATCAAATCAGTATTTTCCAGGTATTCCTTCACTCGCTTGGCATCCTTGTATTTAGGCAGGTCTTCCACAAATTTAGGGAAGATAGCCCTGACAGCCACATAAACCCCGTGCGATGCAGAGGATAGTTTATCCTGGCATTCCAGGTAATCAATCGCTTGTAAAATGGTCATCAGCTGGATACTGAGTACCTCGAACGAGTTATCGATCACCTTTTTAGCAATCAACGCCGCGTTGGTACCCATGCTTACAATATCCTGGTTATCGTTATTATTAGGGATGCTGTGCACATACATCGGGAACGATAGCGTTTGGTTCTCGGCCACGGTTGAGGTGGCGGTGAATTGCATGCCCTGCATCCCAAAGTTAAAGCCTAAAATACCCAGATTTACAAACGGTGGGAATTTCTGGTTCAGCTTACTGTTTAGCAGGTAGTTCAATTGGCGCTCGGCTAACATGGATAGTTTGGTGATCGCTATTTTCAGCTTATCCATCTCCAGGGATACATAATCGCCATGGAAGTTGCCACCGTGGAAGATGTTCTCATTTTCATGATCTATCACCGGGTTATCGTTCACCGAGTTCAATTCGTTCACCACAACTTCCTGCGTGTATTGTATGGTATCGTATATCGGCCCTAAAACCTGGGTAACGCAGCGCAGCGAATAATATTCCTGCACCTTGTCTTCAAATACTTCCTGGTCGAGGTTATCGGGATTATATAAATGCTCGGAGCGGTCGCGGATCATTTTACTGTCCTTCAGCACCTCGCGCATCATAGCGGCAATTTTATTTTGGCCTTTATGATGTTTAACCACATTCAGCTCAAACGAGTAATGGTCGTCAAAAGCCTGCACCACCTCGTTGATCATGGCCGACAGCATTACCGACCAGCTCAATAGTTTACGGGCACGGATGATATTCACCATCCCAATCCCCGTCATAGCCGATGTACCGTTAATAATGGCTAACCCTTCGCGGATATGGATACTGAGCGGCTTAATATTAAAGCGGTTAAAGATCTCCATGGTAGGATGGATACCATCCTCAAACATCACTTCGCCTTCGCCTATCAGCACCAGGCCTAAATGGGCCAGCTGCACCAGGTCGCCGCTGGCGCCTACGCCGCCATGCTCAAAAACGCAGGGGTTAATGTTATGATTAATAAGTGCGGTCAGCAGTTCAATCACATCGGTATGTACGCCCGAATAGGCCTGTATAAAACTATTCAGCCGGGCAATCATCAGGGCCTTCACCAGTTGCGGAGCCATCAAATTACCACTACCCGAGGCATGGCTGCGGATAAGGTTATACTGCAATTGCAGGATATTATCCTCGCTCACCTTGTATTGTGCCATGGGCCCAAAACCGGTGTTGATACCATAGATCAGTTTATTGGACGAGAACTTTTTAAGGAAGTTATAATTAACATCAACCTTATCCAGCGCGGCCTTATCTACGGCTACATCCTGATGGTTAAATATAATTTCGGCAAAATCATTTAGAGAAAGCGCACTTTGTCCAATAAGTATCATGGGCAAAAATTAGTTTTTATTATAGATGATTAACAAGGCGTTAAAAGTAGGAAAATTAAACCAATTAGTCCCTGCCATTATGCCGATATCGGTTACGTTTAAGCCGGAAGGTATTTGTAGTACTCCGGCTTTTTCAATAGCTTTATGTGAATCATCAACACATATGTACCGATACTTGTTTGTAGTCCTGCTATTATTACTTTTTGCCGGCGCTTGCAAGCATAAGCAACAGAGCGCCGGTAGTTCTCAAATTAAGAAAGCCTTAAAAGTGGCACGAGTGGAGGAGAAATATATCGATACAACTGTTATGTTATTTACCGATACTTCATACCGATTGCAATTGAGATTCTTTAATCCCGATTTTAAGGATTCGGCCCCGAACACTACCCTGGTTTTTTCATACAAGCATAAAATAATTATGAAAGAACAGTTGGCTTGCATGTTTCTCATTGTTGATCTGAAAGATATGAATAATGATGGCATTAAAGACCTACTGGTGTTGAATTACAGTAGCGCCCGATCAAACGAGGGGTTTTACCTTTATATAGCAGACAGCACAAATAAAAAGTTAAATAAGGTAAATGGATTTGAAAAAGTGCTAAACCCGGTACTTGATACTGCGAATAACATTATAGCTTCATTTGCCTTGTGGGGTGGTAGCGAAAGCTGTTCTTTTTATAGGATCGACCGTCAAAACAAGCTGGTAAATTTAGGGTATGGCTTTGACCATCTGGTAGACGAGGATAAACTATACAATCGGTCTATCAATCGGATCGTTAAAAAATGGGGGCGCAAATAGTTGTGACCTTCCATTTTGTCAATGACCTTTCGTTTTAACCCTCCCCTTCTGGAAGAGCCGGTAAGGGCCTCTTATCCACAAACTTAACCGCTTTCCGCCCCGCTTCCGGGAATTGGATCTTAACCATCTCCTCTGCCGTTAAATATTTAATATGCGGACTAACCCTTAACCGGGCCTGCAAATAAGCACGGATCCGATGGTCGCATTCCTCGCTGGTATCTGATGGGACTAAATAGAGCTGCACCTGATCGAGGCCGATCTCGTTCGAATAGATCTCTACCACAAAATCCAGGATCTCCTCGCGCTCGTTCAGGATATCGAAAAGGGCTGGGGGGTAAAGTGTAGTACCCTTAAATTTAATCATCTGCTTTTTACGGCCAATAAGAGGCGACAAGCGCAAACTCGTGCGGCCGCAGGTGCAGGGTTCATCTATATGAGTGCAGATATCGCCCGTTTTATAACGCAGCAACGGCATACCCTCTACACCCAAAGTGGTAATGGTTACCTCGCCGGGGGTATGGGGTGGGACGGGCTGATTGTTCTCGTCCAGCAATTCCACAATAACCAGTTCGGGTTGATGGTGGCCGCCGTTCCCTGCTGTGCATTCGGTAAAAGCCGTTTGCATTTCGGTAGACGCATAGGTGCTGAACAATTGGATATTCCATTCCTCGGTGATCTTTTTGCCGAGCATGTTGAGCGAGAAATCGGTATTACGGATATTCTCGCCAATGCATATCGCTTTTTTAACCGAAGTGCTGTTCATATCGATCCCATTGGCTTTAGCAAAGCCAATGAGTTTTAAGATGAACGACGGCACCGCTACAATAGCCGTAGGTTTTAACCTTTGGATGGTTTCCCATTGCAGCGATGGTACACCCGGCCCCAAGCGGATAATACCCGCACCCATTTTACGGATGCCCGAATAATAGGCTATGCCGGCCATAAACTGCCTGTCTAAGGTCAGCATCAACTGGTAAATATCTGCGGCCGATCCATCAGCGCACATAAACGAATTATACTCGTTTTGCGCCAGGCGCAACAGGTCGTTCTCCGTAAGCGGGATGGTGACCGGGCTGCCTAAGGTGCCCGATGTAGATGTATACTCAATGATCTTACCCGGCGGTACGCACAAAAAATCGTTATTACGTTGCTGCAAGTCGTCCTTTTCGGTGGTGGGCAGCAGGGTTAAATCCTGCAGGGTTTTTATGGTGGAGATATCAATACCGTGTTTGCCAAACAATTCCTGATAAAAAGGGGAATTTTTGGAAAGGTATAGCAGCAGGTCCTGTAATTTCTGTTCCTGCATGGTAGTAATTTGGTCCCGGGAAACGTTATCGGTAAATGCCATTATTTTTCGATGATGACCACGGCCGATGCCATGGCTTTTAAGTGCGTTAACGAAACCTGGATATTTTTCAATTTCAGCTTCTTGATAGTTGTTGCTGTTAAACCCAAAAAGTTGATCTGTGGTTTGCCATTAGGCAAATTAATTATTTCCACCTCGTTAAAGGCCGTGCCGTCCAGCCAGCCGGTGCCCAGGGCTTTAAAAAAAGCCTCCTTAGCGGCATAGCGGGCGGCATAGTGTTCAAAGCGGTTGGCTTTGGGCTGACAGTAAGCAATTTCATGCTCCGAAAATACCAGCTCCCGAAAGCCGCTTTCCTTTTTCATGCTGTCCTTTACCCGGTCAACTTCAATCATATCTATGCCTACACCTGTTACCATTTCTGTTTTGTTATGACTCCAAATCTAATAAAAAGCGGGAGAATTGAGGATATGTTGTAGGCAGGCTTCTTGATAGACTATTACTCTTGCGGGGGGGCAAAACAATCCCGTCATTCCTATGTTGATAACTTATCAACTCATTTAACCTCAATTAAAAAATGAAGATCACCAAAATAATTGTAGCGGCGCTGGTTATGTTAACAACCACCGCGTCGGTAAATGCAGAGGTTACGGAAGTAACCGCCCCTGCCGAAGTAACGTATGTACAATTGCCGCCACCGCCGCCTCATCCGCCGCGCCCGCGTATTACAGTACGTCGCCCGGTAGCGCACCGCAGGGTAGTACACCGCCGCCGTCGCCCGGCTATTACGTTGCCGCATATCAAGCTGCCACGTCATCCCGGCCCGCCACCTGCACCGCCAAGGCCGTAATAAGCCCCATGTCATTGCGAGCGGTAGCGTGGCAATCTCGTAGTTTGATTTGCACACTACGAGATTGCCACGTCGCTACGCTCCTCGCAATGACAATATATAATAAACAACAAACGCCCCGGATTTCCGGGGCGTTTGTTGTTTAACTTATTTCATACGCACATCTGCATATCCGCACATTTGCACATCCATTCCCCCTTCAGGGGGTTAGGGGGACTTATGCCGCCAGCACTTTATTATACTTATTCCTATACTCCACCGGCGATAGGCCGGTCACCTTTTTAAATATGGTACGGAAGGCTTTGGTATCGGTATAGCCAACATCATACATTACTTCGTTAATGTTTTTACGGCTGCTTTCGAAGCTTTTTTTGGCGGCCTCCATTTTTACACGCTGGATATATTCGGTAACCGTATTGCTGGTAGCGTGTTTAAAACGGCGCTCTAAACTGCGGCGGCCAAGCGCCAGCATATCTGCCAGTTGGTCTACCGTTATCTTATCGGCAAAATTGCTTTCAATAAACTCCTGCGCTTTTTTCACCGGCGCGTCCTCGTGCGCTTTTTGCCCCTGGAAGATGATAAAGGGCGACTGGCTGATGCGGTCGATATCGATCATAAATAGTTTAGAGATAAGGATGGCGATATCGCGACCGGCAAATTTCTCCACCAGGTATACCAGCAGGTTCAGATACGAGTAAGCCCCGCCGCTGGTATAAATGCCGTCGTCTTCGGTCATAATCTTATCGTCAACCAAATTCACATCAGGAAACATCTGCCTGAATTGCGAAGCTAAGGACCAATGTGTGGCCGCCTGCTTGCCCTTTAACAAACCCGTGCCGGCCAGAAAGAACGCGCCAACACAAAGACTGGCCACTTCGGCGCCGTTATGGTATTGCTCCACTATCCATGGGGCAAACGCCTGGTTGTTTGCTAAAGCTTCGGCTATATCGCCATGCATAGCCGGGATGATGATCAGGTCGGTTTTATGCACTTCGCTTAGCAGCACATCGGGTTCGATAGTGAAAAGGCCGTTGCGCTGCACCGTTTGTTTGTTTAATCCAACCAACTGGATGTTAAACAATGGCGCGCGGCCCATGTCGGCCATAAAGGTATTTACCTGTGCTAATATCTGATGACTGCCATCAATATTAGGCAAGCTGGTGTGCCCCAGCGGTACAAGGATGGATACATGCTTCATAACGCTAAAGTAAAAAACAATTGTCGCATTTACCTCCTGATATTGCCGTATTTACACCCTTTTTTAACCGGGTGTTTACACTAAGTTTGTATTGTTCAAGAGTTTATAGATATGGAACTGTATAAATTGAAGCATGATATCAAGGTGTTTTACGTAGAAGCAAAATCCTTCCCAAAAGGTATCAGGGATGCTTTTGACAGCCTGAATAAGGTTACAAACCTGGAGGGGCGGCACATCTTCGGCATCTCCAAACCGGGGAAAGACGGGGCAATCCGCTACCGGGCTGCCGCTTCAGAGAACTTTGACGGCGAGGGGACGCAATTAGGCTGCCCTACCTTCCATATTCAAAAAGGGGTATACCTGGGCGAAATCTTAGCCGACTGGCAAGAGAACGAAATGATGATCATGAGCATATTTAACCGGCTGGTAGCCGATAAGCGGCTGGACGGCTCGGCGCATTGCATAGAGTGGTATAAAGGCTCGAAAGAATTGCTTTGCATGGTATTAATGCAGGCCGATAAGGTAAGCAGCGAAACGGAAGAATTAACATTATAAATCATAACTTACATAAACCAAAACATGATGAGCACACTAAGTCCTTACATTAGCTTTAACGGCCAGTGCCGCGAAGCAATGACCTTTTACAAAAATTGCCTTGGCGGCGAACTTACATTAATGGAAGTTGGCGGATCGCCGATGGAGGCACATGTAAGCGGCCCGAAAGACCAGATCTACCATTCGGAATTACGCGCGGGTACGTTTTCTATTATGGGTACCGATTTTACAGACCCTAATGGCGGTTATACCAAAGGCACTAACGTGTCACTGGCCTTTGCCTGCAGCAGCGAGGAAGATATTAAAAAGTTTTATAACAACCTGGCCGAAGGCGGTACCATTGTTATGCCCTTAGGCAAAACTTTTTGGGCCGATCTTTTTGGTGGTGTAATAGATAAATACGGTATTAACTGGATGTTTAACTATGATAAGAACGATAAGCGGTAATCCATTAAAAATCACGCAAAACAATGAAACCTAAAACAATTAAAACTACGTACTGGGTGCTTGTTAGCATCCTGTGCCTGTTCACTATTATGGATGCCTTTGGCGGTATTACCAAACAAAAAGCGGGCGTAGATGCTTTAAACCACCTGGGTTACCCCACTTATATTATGCCCTTGTTCGGGGTGCTGAAACTGCTTGGCGTTGTGGCCCTGCTGCAAACCAAATATGCGGGTATTAAGGAGTGGGTATTTGCCGGCTTATCTTTTACTTTTATAGGCGCCCTGGTATCGCACATTTGCGCGCACGACCCCGTTAGCATTACCATATTGCCTGTTATATTTTTGGCTTATGTGTTTGTCACTTATTATTTCTGGAACAAATACGAAGCACTGAAAAATATTGCATCAAATCAATCACCTAAAAATATCGTATCATGAAAAAGATTAACATCATTTATTGGATCTCAACCATCCTGATTTGCCTGGTGATGGGTGCCGGCGGCGTTATGGACGCCATGGCCACTCCCGAAGCTGTTAAAATGGTTCACGACCAATTAGGTTACCCGGTATATTTTGTACCGTTTATTGGCGTAGCTAAAGTATTAGGCACCATTGCTATATTGGCTCCCGGCTTCCCTAAATTAAAGGAATGGGCTTACGCCGGCTTCACTTTCGATTTGATTGGCGCTACCTATTCGGGGATGGCCATTGGCGCTACCGTAGTGCAATCGTTACCTATGCTGGCATTCTTCGCGCTGCTGGCGGTATCTTACATCTATCACCATAAAAGGCTGGCTGCAAAACAGGCTGTTTAATCATCACCATTAAAAAATATAGTCATGAGCATATTAGTTATCATCCTTATTATTATCGGCGCCTTGTTAGCCGTATTGTTTATCGCGGCAGCGCTATCGTCCGACGATTATTCGGTTGAGGCCGATGTTGTGATCAACAAACCTGTTGCTACAGTATTTGATTACGTTAAGTATTTAGACAACCAGTCCCATTATAATATATGGGTAATGAAAGACCCCAACGTACGCAAGGAATTTAAGGGCACCGATGGCACCGTTGGCTTCTTTTATGCCTGGGCCAGCGATAATAAGCAGGTAGGCAAAGGCGAGCAAACCATTACGGGCATTACCGAAAATAAACGGGTTGATTACGGCCTGCGGTTCATTGAGCCCTTCCAGGCCGAGTCTGAATCGTACATTGAAACCGAAGGACTTACCAATGGGCAAACCAAAGTTACCTGGGTATTTAAGGGTAAGCGCAACTTTATAATGAAGGTAATGCACGTGGCCATGAACATAAAAAAAATGCTGGGTAAGGATTTGGCGGCCAGTTTAAATAATTTAAAGGGCGTGCTTGAAAAAAGCTGAATATGACCGACGTGGAGAAAGTGAACGCCTATATGGCCGCAATAGAGCATCCGCTAAAAACGGAGATAGAAGCCCTGCGCGATATTATTAAAAACGCCAGCAGCAAAATTGCGGAACGCGTGAAATGGAACGCGCCCAGCTATTATTACCGGTATGATATGGCAGCCTTTAACCTGCGGAACCAAAAGTTTGTCCATTTGATTATGGTATTCCCTAAGGGTACTACTATAAACGATAGCACCGGCCTGCTGGAAGCCGACCATAAAGACAGGCGCGAGCTTAAGTTTTATAATATGGCCGATGTACTGGCCAAGCAACCGGCGCTTGAAAAAATAATAAATGCCTGGGTAAAATGTGTAGACGAAACCCCGCAGGGCAACGCTTATATATTCAATAGCTAAATGATAGAAGTTTTTAAAACAGATGTACAACAACCGGGAACAGCCAATTTGCTGATAGCAAAGCTATTGTTGCTGTTCCCGGGAAGCCGGATAAACTTCGATCTGGAAGATTGCGACCGCGTATTGCGTGTGGAAGGCGAAAACATCTGTTACGAAAAAATAGCTCAGTTACTTAAAGCCAGCGGATATTGTTGCGAGATTTTGGTGTGATACGCGATTAAGTCATCCCGAACTTGTTTCGGTACCCCATATTAAAAGTAAAAAGACTTGCATGGTTACCTTGCAAATGAGGTGCTGAAACAAGTTCAGCATAACTTAATATTTGATGCCTGACTACACTAAGCTTTGTGCCCTCTGTGAAAAATCTTTGCGTACTTTGTGGTTAAATTAGCCACATTCCCTATTTTGCACTCATGATGCAAGTACGCCGCGCCACCTTAAATGATATCCCTAAAATTATGCAGCTCATAACCGAAGTTGTACCGCTAATGCAGGCAGCCGGTAACTTCCAGTGGGATAGTACTTACCCCAACCCGCAGGTTTTTACCGAAGATATTGGCCTTAACCAGCTTTGGGTAGCCGATATGGATGGCGATATAGGCGGCGTAGCCGCCATAACAACCGACCAATATGCCGAATACGCGCAAGCCGGTTTAGATACCGCCCAAACCGCAATAGTGGTGCACCGGCTGGCGGTTAGTCCGCGGTACCAGGGCCGGGGTATTGCACGCGCGTTAATGCAGGAAGCCGAGGCCGAGGCTTTGCGCCGTGGCATCCATATCATGCGTATCGATACCAATATTGAAAACCAGATGGCCCAGCAACTTTTCCCTAAGCTGGGGTACGTATTTGCCGGCGAAATAGGGCTGGAATTTCGCCCCGGATTACGGTTTGTTTGTTATGAAAAAGTACTATAGCGAAACTATCTTTCAAACACCACCGAATCAGGATCAGCGCCCAGCTCTTTTAACGTGGTGGTAATTTGCGCTACCATTTCATCGGGCCCGCAAACATAAAAAGGTTTGGTAAAATCCTTTACATGTTTAGTTAAGTATGCTTTATCTATACGCCCGGTGTCGTATTTACTATTTTGCTCGCTGCTTAAAATGTATTGGGCATTTTTACCCAGCATGGCATCCAGCTCATCGTGATAAATAATATCCGCTTCGGTTTTATTTGCAAAAAAAAGCTGGTTGGTACGCAGTTTACGGTCTTTATGCAAATGCCTTAGTATGGCTATAAAAGGAGTAATGCCCGCGCCGCCTGCTATAAAATAACCGTCTGTTTTATATTGGATAGCGCCCCAAACGTCCCGTAATATCAATTCGTCGCCAATATTTAACTGGTGTAATTGCTTAGTTACGCCGTTATGATCATCATACCCTTTAATGGTAAACTCAAGGTAGGGCCACTGGTTAAGGCTGGTAAATG
Source organism: Mucilaginibacter sp. GW821-FHT07H05 (assembly GCF_059418485.1). Taxonomy (NCBI): domain Bacteria; kingdom Pseudomonadati; phylum Bacteroidota; class Sphingobacteriia; order Sphingobacteriales; family Sphingobacteriaceae; genus Mucilaginibacter; species Mucilaginibacter sp. GW821-FHT07H05. Next base: position 173,412 of record NZ_JBWKPY010000002.1, on the reverse strand, counting down.
TAAAAGGCCTTTTCTCATCTTTCCATCCCGGTAAATTAATAGATACTTCGGTAGCTTGCCCCGGTTCAAAATGATAGCCTTCCGGCTTTTCTACCCTAAATGATTTTACATCATGGGTAACACTTTTAATACCGAGTATCTTAACAATATTTTCCATAGGGTATATGCTTGCAGGAGGCACCATTTAAAAACAACGTAATATATAAGATAAATCAGGTACATTTTGTTTTATATGCAGCTATTCGGTAAAAAATGTGGTTATAACATATCTATCCCAATATAAGCCCTCGAAAAACAAAGCTGTTTAAACCCTATTTATTATCATTGCATTGATTTAACGCTGATTATAATGGATATAAAAGTAATAGCCTTTGATGCCGACGATACGCTTTGGGTGAACGAACCTTATTTTAGACGTACCGAAGAGGCCTTTTGCGAATTGATGAGCGGTTACCTGTCTCAGCATGATCTGGAACGCGAACTGCTGAAGATTGAGATAGGCAACCTGCCGCTATATGGTTATGGCGTAAAGGGCTTTGTATTATCTATGATAGAAACTGCCATGTCCGTATCCGACAAAACCATCGGTATTGACATTGTTGACCGGATATTACAGTTAGGCAAAGCCCTGCTTGATGAGCCCATTGAGTTACTGGCCGGCGTGGAAGAAGTGCTGACCGCGTTAAAAGGCAGGTACCGCCTGGTAGTAGCTACCAAGGGCGATTTGCTTGACCAGGAGCGCAAGTTGCGCAAATCGGGCCTGAGCCATTATTTTCATCATATCGAGATCATGTCTGAAAAAGATGACGCCAATTACCTTAAACTACTGCGCCATCTGGATATACAACCGCAGGAATTGTTAATGGTAGGCAATTCGCTAAAATCGGATGTGTTACCTGTGCTGAGTATTGGCGGCTATGCGGTGCATGTGCCCTACCACATAACCTGGGCACACGAGCATGTAGATCATACCATTGAAAGCGAAAGGTTTAAAAGCGTGGAAAGCATTAAACACGTGCTGGAAATGCTTTAGGATCTCTTGAAATATAATCCACAATACATGCAGTGGCCCCTGTATGCCCGGCTATATATTGCTTTATTGTATCGGCTGCAAACGCCCGGTATCCGGCATCATTCATCAGCAGGGCGGCCGCTTTTTTCAAATCTTCGGGTGTATCAATACTGATACCCGCTTTCAATTCGATCAACTCCCGCGCTTCCCTGAATTTTTGATAATTGGGCCCGAAAATAACAGGTAACCCAAAAGCCGCCGCTTCAAGCGTGTTATGTATGCCGGCACCAAAGCCACCGCCAATGTAAGCTACTTCGCCATATTGATACAGGGATGATAGCATCCCGATGTTATCGATAACCAGGATCCTTAAGTTAGAGATGTGAGACGTGAGATTTGAGATTTGAGAGAACCGTGCACTTTCATTTGGTGGTAATAATGCCATTAAACGGTTGATCTTATCCTCGTCTATTTCATGCGGGGCGATAATAAACTTCCAATCCGCGTACAGGCTAATCAAACCGGCCAGCAGTTCTTCGTCCTTTGGCCAGGTGCTGCCTGCTATAAATACTTTTTGGCCCGATTTAAACTGGGCAATTACAGGCAATTCCTTAGGCTGCCGGGCATTGGCCCAAACACGGTCGAACCGCGTATCGCCGCTTATAGTTACCTGGCCGGTATTTAAATTTTGCAATAATTGTTCTGATGCTTTATCCTGCACAAAAAAGTGGCTTACCATACCCAGCATTTTGCGGTGCAGACCTCCATACCATTTAAAAAACACCTGTCCCGGACGAAATATACCCGATATGATATACAAAGGGATCTGTCGCTTGTTCAATTCATTAAAAAAATGATACCAGTATTCATACTTGGTAAATATGGCCATTTCGGGTTGCAGGGTATCAATAAAGCGGCAGGCGTTAGCGGCGGTATCCAGCGGCAAATAATAAACCGCATCGGCTAATGGCGTGTTTTTTCTGATCTCATAACCCGAAGGAGAAAAGAAGGTAACCACAACAGGTTTGTCGGGATATTTTATTTTTAAAGCCTCCAGCACCGGGCGGCCTTGTTCAAACTCGCCCAGCGATGCAAAGTGAAACCAGATACAGCCTTTGTGCGGTTTTATTACCTGCTTTTTGCGCCCATTTATCCATAAAGCCGCTTTTTTATTAAAAAAAGAAGCCAGGAAAATTAAAGCATAATAAAACCTGATAACTATAGTATACGTAAACAACATTTAGTGCGAAATTACTATCTTCGCCGTAAAGATCACCCTAAAAAAAATTAGCAAATGAAAATAGCCGTAGTTGGAACTGGATATGTAGGCTTAGTTACCGGAACTTGCCTTGCCGAAACAGGTAACCATGTAACCTGTGTTGACATTAATGTAAAAAAAGTAGAGGCCATGAAAAATGGCGAACTACCTATTTATGAACCTGGTTTAGAGCTATTGTTCCTGCGTAATATTAAGCAAGAACGCTTATCGTTTACAACCAACCTGGCCGAAGCTATTGAAGATGCCAAAATCATATTCCTTGCACTACCAACCCCTCCAGGTGCCGATGGCGCTGCAGATCTGAGCTATGTACTGGGTGCAGGAAAAGATATCGCGCTATTATTGAAGGAATATAAAGTTATTGTAACCAAATCGACCGTTCCGGTGGGTACGGCTGATAAGCTGACTGCTGTTTTAAAGGCTAACACTAATGTGGAATTTGCAGTAGTATCAAACCCCGAGTTTTTACGCGAAGGTGTGGCCGTAGACGACTTTATGAAGCCCGACCGTGTGGTTGTAGGTACCCGCGACGAACGCGCACAAAAACTAATGGCCGAACTTTATGGCCCATACGTGCGCCAGGGTAACCCAATCATCTTTATGGACGAGCGCTCGTCTGAATTAACTAAATATGCCGCTAACTCATTCCTGGCAACCAAAATATCATTTATGAACGAAATAGCCAACCTGTGCGAACTGGTAGGCGCCGATGTGGATATGGTACGCAAGGGGATAGGCTCTGATGACCGGATTGGTAAACGTTTCCTTTTCTCGGGCATTGGCTATGGCGGTAGCTGCTTCCCTAAAGATGTACAGGCTTTGGCCAAAGCATCCGAAGAAAACAAATACGATTTTAAGATCCTTAACGCGGTAATGGATGTAAACGCCATCCAGAAAACGGTATTGGTAGAAAAGGTAAAGAATTACTTTAAAGGCGATTTGAAAGGCAAAAAATTTGCATTGTGGGGACTGGCATTTAAGCCGGAAACCGATGATATCCGCGAAGCGCCGGCATTATATATCATTGACGATTTACTGAAGGCTGGCGCGACGGTTGCCGCGTTTGACCCTGAAGGCATGAACAATGTTAAAGCTTTAATTGGCGATAAGATTGCCTACGGCGAAAACCAATACGATGTATTGAAGGATGCCGATGCGCTGCTGATCGTTACCGAATGGTCGGTTTTCCGTACTCCGGATTTTGACCAGGTAGAAGAGCTATTGAAAAACAAGGTAATTTTTGACGGACGTAACCTGTACGATCTGCAAAAAATGATTGACTGCGGTTTCTATTACAACAGTATCGGTCGTAAAATCGTTAGCTAATATGAAAGATCGTAAACGAATACTGATAACCGGGGCTGCCGGCTTTTTAGGCTCGCACCTGTGCGACAGGTTTATTAAAGAGGATTACCATGTAATAGGCATGGATAATCTGATTACGGGCGACCTGCGTAACATTCAACACCTGTTTAAGCTCGAAAACTTTGAGTTTTATAACCACGATGTTTCAAAATTTGTGTTCGTTCCGGGCGAGTTGGATTATATCCTTCATTTTGCATCTCCGGCCAGCCCTATCGATTATTTAAAGATACCGATACAAACACTTAAAGTAGGATCGTTAGGCACACATAACCTACTGGGCCTGGCCCGCAGCAAGGGTGCCCGGATGTTGATCGCTTCTACATCTGAAGTATATGGCGACCCAAATGTTAACCCACAGCCCGAAGAATACTGGGGCAATGTGAACCCGGTTGGCCCACGTGGTGTATATGACGAAGCTAAGCGTTTCCAGGAAGCTATTACTATGGCTTATCATACTTTCCATGGCTTGGAAACCCGTATTGTGCGCATCTTTAACACCTACGGCCCTCGTATGCGTCTGAATGACGGCCGTGTATTACCGGCCTTTATTGGCCAGGCTTTGCGCGGCGAACCGCTGACCATGTTTGGCGATGGCTCACAAACCCGTTCGTTTTGCTATGTGGATGATTTGGTAGAAGGTATTTACCGCCTGCTGCACAGCGATTATGCACAGCCCATGAATATTGGCAACCCCGATGAGATCACGATAAAGCAATTTGGCGAGGAAATTATTAAGCTGACGGGTACCGATCAGGAAATGATTAGTTTGCCTTTACCAACGGATGATCCAAAACAACGCCGTCCGGATATCACCAAGGCAAAAAGCATTTTAGGCTGGGAACCAAAAGTATCGCGTAGCGAAGGGTTAAAGATCACTTACGATTACTTTAAATCGCTGCCCGAGAAAGAGATTTTACATAAAGACTTTACTTACTATAATAAATAATAATGGCTAAAATATTAGTAACCGGAGGATTGGGTTTTATTGGTTCGCACACGGTTGTTGAACTGGTAAATGCAGGTTATGAACCGGTTATTGTTGATGACCTGTCCAATTCGCAAGCCGGGATATTAGAGCAGCTGACTAAAATTATAGGCTTTACGCCTATTTTTTACAAGCTTGATCTTACCCTTGATGCTGATATACAAAGCCTTGCCCTGGCCGAACCGGATATTGAAGGCATTATCCACTTTGCCGCTTTTAAAGCCGTTGGCGAATCGGTGAATTTGCCGATGAAATACTATCGTAATAATTTTTATTCGCTGATTAACCTGCTTGAGGCTTACTATACCAAGTCTGTCAACTTTGTTTTTTCATCAAGCTGTACCGTATATGGGCAGCCCGAGGTTTTGCCGGTAACCGAAGATGCACCGGTACAACCGGCGCAATCGCCTTATGGCAACACCAAACAGGTAGCCGAGGAAATTTTAAAGGATATGATCGCATCGGGCGGGAGTAAGTATAAAGTTATTGCCTTACGGTATTTTAACCCGGTAGGTGCGCACGAAAGCGCTTTAATTGGCGAATTGCCTATAGGCGTACCGCAAAGCCTGGTCCCTTTTGTTACCCAATCGGCTATTGGCAAGCGCGGGCCTATCACCGTTCACGGTAGCGATTACAACACGCCAGATGGTACTGCCATCAGAGATTATATCCATGTAGTTGATTTGGCAAAAGCACACGTATCGGCATTAAAGTTAATGGAGCGGGAAACCTTTACCGGTTATGATATGTTTAACCTGGGTACAGGTAAAGGCACATCGGTACTGGAAGTTATAAACGCTTTTGAACAATCTACAGGAGTTAAATTAAACTATAAAATTGGCCCCCGCCGCCCGGGTGATGTGGAACAGGTTTGGGGAGATGTAACCAAATCTGCCGAAGGACTGGGCTGGAAAACCGAATTAGGGATTGATGTCATGATGTCATCGGCCTGGGAGTGGGAAAAATATATTGCACAAAACCCATTATCGTAATGGATATTAAAAAGATTATCATTACCGGTGGCGCCGGTTTTATCGGCTCGCACGTGGTGCGCCGGTTTGTAACGCAGCACCCCGAATATCATATCATCAATCTTGATAAGTTAACCTACGCAGGTAACCTGGCTAATTTACGTGATATTGAAAACGCGCCTAATTATGAGTTTGTAAAAGGTGATATTGTTGATGCCGCTTTTATAGACCGGCTGTTTGAAACATACCAACCCGATGCGGTAGTGCATTTAGCTGCCGAATCGCACGTAGACCGTTCCATTACTAATCCGCTGGAATTTGTGATGACTAACGTGATAGGTACGGTAAACCTGCTTAATGCCGCTAAGCAACACTGGAAAGGCCGTTATGACAGCACCCGCTTTTACCATGTATCAACCGACGAGGTTTACGGCACCTTGGGCGACGAAGGTATGTTTACCGAAGAAACCGGCTACGATCCGCATTCACCATACTCGGCATCAAAAGCCAGTTCCGATCATTTTGTACGGGCCTATCAGGATACTTACGGCTTAAATGCGGTTATCTCTAATTGCTCCAACAATTATGGATCGTATCACTTCCCCGAAAAATTGATACCATTGGCCATACACAATATCAAGCAAAACAAACCCATCCCCGTATATGGCAAAGGTGAAAACATCCGCGATTGGCTGTGGGTAGAAGACCATGCACGCGCCATTGAATTGATATTTCACAAAGCAGAATCGGGTACTACTTATAATATCGGCGGGCACAACGAATGGAAAAATATAGACCTGATCAGGCTGCTGTGCCAGATCATGGATAAAAAACTGGGCCGGCCAACCGGCGAATCAGAAAAGCTGATCACTTATGTAACCGACCGCGCGGGGCACGATTTGCGTTATGCCATAAATGCCTCCAAATTAAAGAATGAGTTAGGCTGGGTACCCAGCATTACTTTTGAAGAAGGCCTGGAAAAAACCGTAGACTGGTACCTTAATAACCAGGAATGGCTGGATGATGTAACATCGGGCCATTACCAGCAATATTACAGTGAACAATACACTAATCGCTAACTATGTTCGGGCTTTTCAAAAAAAAGGAGAAAATTAAAAAGGTAAGAACCTTTGACTACAGCGCGTTACAGGTAGATATGCACTCGCACGTGCTGCCCGGAATTGACGATGGTGCGCAAAATACCGAAGAGTCTATTTTTCTGATCAGGCAAATGATGGAGGTGGGCATAAAAAAAATAATTGCCACGCCGCATATCATGGCCGATTATTACCGAAATACCCCCGAAACGATTAATAATGCCTTAGCTGTATTAAAAGAAGCCTTAATTGTAGCTGGTATTGATATCCCGGTAGAGGCTGCGGCCGAACACTTTTTCGATGAGACGTTTGAAGAACGTATTGAAAAAAACGGATTAATGGTGATGAAGGGCGGATACGTGCTTTTTGAGCTTTCATTTATTACCCCGCCGCCCAATCTTTTAAATATTATACAAAAATTAACAAGCAAGGGTTATAAACCCATATTGGCCCATCCCGAAAGATACGGTTATATCAGTATTGATGAGTTAAAAATGTACCGCAGCTGGGGTTGCAATATGCAATTAAATACCATATCCTTAACCGGGTATTATGGCGGCGAAATAAAAAAGGTGGCCGAGCAATTAGTGGATAACGAGATGATTGATTTTATTTCGAGTGATATGCATCATCCGCGGCACGCGGCAGCATTTCACAGCGCCTTGCTGATGCCCTACCTGGAAAAACTAATGACCGAACAACCGTTGAAAAATATTATGCTGTTATAATGTGCAAATACGGAGATGTGCAGATGTGCAAATGACCGCATATTCCATTTGATATTTACCTTCTTTCATTTGCAAATCTGCATATACGCACATCTGCACATTCACTACTCATACCTCAGGGCTTCAACCGGATCAAGTTTTGATGCCTTTTTAGCCGGGTAAAAGCCGGATACAAGGCCTATTGTAGTACAAAGTACTATGGCGCAAAACAGCCATAGCCACGGGATGATAAATGTACCGCTGATGTTTACAGCGATCAGGTTACCAACGGCCATTCCTAAAATAATACCGCCTATCCCCCCAATGAGGCAGATCACGATAGCTTCGATTAAAAATTGCTTGCGGATAATGGCCGGGGTAGCGCCAATAGCTTTACGCACACCAATTTCGCGGGTACGTTCGGTAACCGATACCAGCATAATATTCATTAAGCCAATGGCAGCGCCAATAAGTGTAATAATGCCGATGCCAAAACCCGCCGCCTGTATGCCGTTTAATTGGGTAGCCAGCTGTTCTTTCATAGAATCGCTGCGGGATATTTCAAAATTATTATCCTGCCCCATGCGTAAACCACGGATATTGCGGAACAAGGAGGTTGATTCGCCGGTTGCGGCATCCTGCTCTGCAGGCGTATCAACCATTACCGATATGGTATAGCTGGCATTAGGGTTGGTAGATATTTGCTTGGCGCGATAGAGCGGTATGATACATTGCTGATCGCCGCCGCTAAAGCCCGAGCTTGATCCCTTGGTTTGTGTCAGTCCGATTACCCTGAATTTATTGGAACCGATTAAAATCATCTTGCCAATCGGGTCGCCTGTTTTAAATAAGCGGTTACGGATATCATCACCAATAATAACCACATTAGCCGCGTGCTCCAGTTCGGACGGCGAAAAGTTACGGCCTGCTGCCAGTTGGTAGCCGGCGGTTTTTAAATAGTTTTCATCGCCACCCAAAATAGAAATATTGGGATTGGTTTTCAGGTCGCCGTACTTAACGGTCGCTAAGTTAGACGCGTAGGTAGTTACAGAAACAGTAGCGGGTATTTTAAGCCTTTGCTTAAAACGTACAGCCTGCTCGTATTTTATGGGTGTCCAGGTTTTACGCTGGCCGCCGCCGCCAAATTTAATGCCTGTACCCCGGTTACGTATGGTAAACGAGTTGGCCCCCATTTGCGAAAATATATCGTTAGTGCGTTGCTTTAAGCCTTCAATGGCGGTTAATATACCTACCAGCGCGGTAATACCAATGGCAATAATTAGGGCCGTAAGGGAGGTGCGCAGCCTGTTGCCACCTATTGATTGCAGTGCAATTGCCACGTTTTCCCTGAAAGTTGTTTTTACCGCCATGTTATAAAGATAGTGAAATCCGGGGATTAGACTGTGGATAGGAGCGCTTTGTTACAGCGCGTGGGGAATTTATTAAGGGTAGTAATAAATATAACCCTTGCCTATTTAAAATGTATAGCGTAATTTAACCACAACTTAAATCCACATAATGAAAAAGGTTATCCTAAGTCTTATTTTATTGGTTTTTGCAGTTATTACCCGTGCACAAACTAACAGCACTACCCGCCGCATCACATTAACTGAAACAACGGTTGTAAAGGATTCGACAGGTTCCCAATACCCTTATGTTGTTTGGCAAAAGCTGCTGGCCAGCGGCGACTACTCGGTAAAGCCGGTTGATCCCCGTAAAGATGATACCGAGTTTTTACTGGTTAAGTATACCGAACAACAAAAAGTCGCCCGTTTAAGTAAAATGGGCCGCCCCATGGATAGTAAGTTTTTTACTACCGGCGAAGCTATTAAGCCATTTAAGATAAAGGATATTGACGGTAAAAAAATTGATGTGAAGGATTGGGCAGGTAAAACCGTAGTGCTTAACTTTTGGTTTATCAACTGCCCGCCGTGCCGTGCCGAAATACCCGATTTAAACAAGCTGGCCTTAAAGTATAAAGATAACCCCAATGTGATATTTATAGCCATAGCCCTTGATGAGAGCTGGGAGGTAGCCGACTTTATGAAGAAAAATCCATTAGCTTACCATTTGGTAGGCGATGGACGCTATTATGCCAAACTGTTTAATATTAATTTGTACCCCACAAACGTAGTGATAGATAAACAAGGCAAAGTACAGCTGCATTATTCGGGTGGGTATATGAACGGGCCTTATTGGCTGGATAAAACCATACAGGAGAGCGACAAGATCACTTTATAAACAGTCCTTGCAGATAATAAGAAAGGCTTACCTAAAACGGTAAGCCTTTCTTATTATATATCCTTTATTGCTGCGTCCCGGCGGGCAACAATTAAACGGCAAACGAAGTACCGCACCCACAGGTGCTGGCAGCGTTAGGGTTATTAAATGTAAAGCCCCGCGCGTTTAAACCATCCTGAAAATCAATTTGCATACCGGCCAGGTATAGGCCGTGTGCTTTATGCATATAAACCTTTACCCCGTCTATCATGTAAACCTGGTCGCCATCTTTTGGCTGATCAAAACCAAGCACATAGCTCATGCCCGAGCAGCCGCCACCCTCTACACCAACACGCAGGCCAAACTCATCGCCCAGGTCTTGCTGGTCTTTCAGTTTATGGATCTCTTTCACTGCACCTTCCGTAAAGCTGACAGGCGCCATCGCAGTTTCAACAACAGTACTCATCTTAATTTTAATTAATGTGCTCAAATATAAGGTAAAATGTCCAAATTTGTTCCCGCTAACCTATTTATGACCTCTGATTAACATTTATAATTAACCATGAATATCTATCTTTTTTTTATCGAGGTTGTAAAATTCACTTTAGCGGGCACAGGTATTGTTATGGTAGCTTTTTACCTGGCCAAACCTTACCTGGAAAATAAAGAGAAGCTGCAATTGCTCGAACTGAAAAAAGCCACCTCGGCACAAACCCTGCCGCTGCGTTTACAGGCCTACGAGCGTATTGCCTTATTAATAGACCGTATTAACCCATCAAACTTATTGGTGCGCTTAAACGCGTCGGCTTATACCGCTGCCGAGCTGCAAAGTTTAATAGTAACCGAAGTGCGTAACGAGTTTCAGCATAATGTTACCCAGCAATTATATGTAAGCAGCCGTGCCTGGGCATTAGTAAAACGCATTAAGGACGATTCGCTTAATCTGGTCAACGGCGCCAGCAAAAGCCTGCCCGAAGGAGCCAGTGGGTTAGACCTTGGGCGGGCCATATTAGCGCATTTAAGCAAAATGGAGCACGACCCTTATGATGTTGCCATTAATATGATCAGGGCCGACCTGGAAGAACTGTTTTAATTATGGCCGAAGAAAAGCGCGTGGATACCACATCGGGTATTATTATAAAGGAGGTTTATACCGAACCATCTGGCATGGACGAATTGCCGGGGCAATTCCCTTATACCCGCGGCATCCAAAAAGATATGTACCGCGGCCGCCTGTGGACCATGCGCCAGTATGCCGGTTTCAGCACCGCGGCCGAATCAAACAAACGCTACCATTATTTACTAAGTCAGGGTACCATGGGCCTGTCGGTAGCCTTCGACCTGCCTACGCAAATAGGATATGATTCGGACCACGCCATGTCCGAAGGGGAGGTGGGCAAGGTTGGTGTGGCTATCGATTCGTTAAAAGACATGGAAATCCTTTTTGATGGTATCGAACTGCAAAAGATCACCACCAGCATGACCATTAATGCTACGGCACCCATCCTGCTGGCTATGTATATCGCGTTAGCAAAAAAACAGGGGGCCGATCTGAAGCTATTATCCGGCACTATCCAAAATGATATATTAAAGGAGTATGCCGCGCGCGGTACTTATATATACCCGCCAACACCATCCATGCGGCTGATTACCGATGTGTTTGAGTATTGCAGTAAAGAAGTGCCTAAATGGAATACCATATCCATTTCAGGCTACCACATCCGCGAAGCAGGATCAACCGCCGTGCAGGAATTAGCTTTTACCCTGGCTAATGGCAAAGCCTATTTAAAGGCCGCGCTGGAAAAAGGCCTGGATATTAACGTATTTGCCCGCAGGTTATCGTTCTTTTTTAACTGCCATAATAACTTTTTCGAAGAGATAGCCAAGTTCCGTGCTGCCCGCCGGATGTGGGCGCATATTACTCAAGAGCTGGGCGCCACCCATCCAGATGCGCAAAAACTACGCTTCCATACCCAAACCGGGGGATCGACACTGACCGCACAGCAGCCTTATAATAATATTGTACGGGTTAGTCACCAGGCCATGGCTGCAGTTTTAGGCGGCACACAATCGCTGCATACCAATGGTTATGACGAGGCTTTATCGCTCCCGACTGAGGCTGCAGCCAAGATAGCCCTGCGCACCCAGCAGATCATTGCTTTTGAAAGCGGGGTGACCGATACGGTAGACCCGCTGGCGGGATCGTACTTTGTAGAAGCGCTGACCGACGAGATGGAAGCAGCCGCGAAAATCTATATAGATAAGATAGATGCCATGGGCGGATCGGTAAAAGCGATTGAGCAGGATTACATTCAGCAGGAGATAGGTGCCGCCGCTTATGATTATCAAACCGCCATCGAATCGGGCGAACGTGTAATTGTTGGTGTAAATAAATTCACCCAGCCGGAGGAAGATCATGGGGATGTTTTCAGGGTTGACGACTCCATCCGGAAGCAGCAAACCGCTCAAATTGAGGCCCTTAAAAATAGCCGTGACAACACCCTTGTAAACCATAATTTAGACCGTTTAAAAACGGCCGCGAAAGGCCCCGAAAACCTGATGCCGTACATCCTGCAGGCAGTAGAAAATTACGCCACTTTGGGCGAGGTTGCCGATGCCCTTCGCAGTGTTTTTGGAGAGTATTAAACAACTGTCTGTCTGCGTTTTATCGCCAAACTTATCAACATTTTATTTTTACGAAAGCTAAATACAACTACATTTTACGTTGGTAAATAATTAATAGTCAATAATTTATCATTTTGGTTAAATGTTGAAAATTGAAAACTACTTGTAAACAATCTGCGTATAACGGCGTTGATAAAGCGGGTGCTTTCCCGATAATGGAACGCCCGGAAGCCCGCCAACCCCTGGGTTACCAGGTGAATTTTCAAAACAAAAAAAGAGTCGAAAACACCCTTAATTGGGTCAATTCTGACAATTAAAATTTATTTCAAATTTTAATTTTTTAATAGCTTTTTTTTTTGAATATTCGATGTTCCGTAACCGTCGCATCGAAAGCTTCTGTGGGAGGTGTAAATCAATATTTTAAGAAAACCGCATGGAAAAAACTTGTACTAACGTTTGGAATAGTTGTCTGCAAATCATTAAAGATAATATACCTGCCCAGAGTTTTAAGACCTGGTTCGAGCCTATAAAATCTTTAAGGCTGGAGGGTAGCATCCTGACGATACAGGTGCCAAGTTTGTTTTTTTATGAGTGGCTGGAGGAACACTATGTGGGCCTGTTGCGCAAAACCATAAAAAAACAATTAGGCGAGGACGGACGCTTAGAATATAATATAGTGGTAGAGCAATCATCATCAAGCAAACCTTACACTACCAATATGCCATCAAATGGCAATGGTGCCGAAGGGAAAAATCAATCGATGCCCATTCCTATTTCTATTAATAAGGATATCAAGAACCCTTTTGTAATACCCGGGCTTAAAAAACTGAATGTTGACCCGCAGCTTAACCAAAATTATACCTTTGATAATTTTGTGGAAGGCGATTGCAACCGCCTGGCCCGTTCGGCCGGATACGCGGTAGCGGCCAAACCGGGCGGCACATCATTTAACCCCTTAATGATATATGGCGGCGTAGGTTTAGGCAAAACCCACCTGGCGCAGGCCATTGGCAACGAGATCAAACGTTCGCTGCCCGATAAGGTAGTATTATATGTATCGTGCGAGAAATTTACCCAGCAATTTGTTGACGCGCTGAAACATAACAACATTAACGATTTTGTTAATTTTTACCAGGCTATTGATGTACTGATCATGGATGACGTGCATAACTTTGCCGGTAAAGAGAAAACACAGGATTTCTTCTTCCATATCTTCAACCACCTGCACCAAACCGGTAAGCAGCTGATCATTACATCAGATAAAGCGCCGAAAGACCTGGCTGGATTAGAAGAACGTTTATTGTCGCGTTTTAAATGGGGCCTATCTGCCGATTTGCAGGTGCCCGATCTGGAAACCCGTATGGCTATCCTGAAAACCAAAGTTTACCAGGATGGTATCGATCTGCCAAATGAGGTATTGGAATACGTTGCGCATAACATTGATAACAACGTACGTGAGCTGGAAGGCGCTATGGTATCGTTGCTGGCACAATCAACCCTTAACCGCAAGGAGATAGATTTGAACCTGGCCAAGCAAATGCTGAAAAACTTCATCAAGAACTCAACCAAAGAGATTTCGATGGAATACATCCAGAACCTGGTTTGCGAGTATTTTGAAGTACCTATTGAAATGGTAAAATCGCAAACACGCAAACGCGAGATCGTTCAGGCCCGCCAGATTTCGATGTACCTGGCTAAGGCACATACCAAAAGCTCTTTAAAATCAATCGGTCATTTCTTCGGCGGCCGCGACCACTCTACCGTGATCTATGCCTGCCAAACCGTGGAAGATCTGATTGATACCGATAAGAAATTTAAAGGCTACGTAGCTGATATTCAGAAAAAATTGAAGATGTCGTAAAAGGCATATGCTATAAAAAAGGGCTGCTTTCGAATGAAAGCAGCCCTTTTTTATTATCTTGTCATTGCGAAAAGCGTAGCGCCGTGGCAATTCCATAGGCAGCTCGGGTATGATTGTCCTATGGAACTATTAATGGCGTCTTACTTTTAAGGATTTAATAAACTCCCGTTGGTTGGGAGCCCACGCTATTGTTTGCAATTGCATTTTTAACTCCACTAAAGTCACCCGGCTGGAGCCAGATGAGTACAGCAGTACTTTTTTATCCGCAACGTGTCATCATATCTTCCGGACTTCCCGTCTTTCTTACTTCCCGACTTTCCCTTACTCATTCCATTTGCAATTTACAGCCCTATTGCGCATCTTTGCACTGCTTATAGAGAAAGACGGAGGGATTAGACCCTGCGATGTCTTAGCAACCTGTACTTACAAGGTGCTACATTCTACTCATCAGCCAAAAGGCAATGGGAAAGATAAGCGAAAGTCAACCACAACACCCGACTTTTCGATATAAGCCGCTTTTTAAGTCCGAAGTTTTAAGTCTTTAGTCGACAGTCTTTTTGCTGCTTGATTTACCGTACTTATTACTCCTGACTTAAGACTTACGACTTGCAAAGAATGGACATTAGAAAAGAATTAGAAAAACGCATCCTGATTATTGACGGGGCTATGGGTACCATGATACAGCGGTACGACCTGACGGAGGAAGATTTCCGCGGGGAACGCTTTCGTGACCATCCGTCTGATCTGAAAGGCAATAACGACCTGCTGAACCTGACCCGGCCGGACGTGATCAAAGCTATCCATGCCGAATATTTGGAAGCCGGCGCGGATATTATCGAAACTAATACCTTCAGTACACAGGTAATATCGCTGGCCGATTACCACATGGAGGACCTGGCTTACGAAATGAGCTACGAAGGTGCTCGCATTGCCCGCGAGGTAGTGGATGAATACAACCTGAAAACACCGGAAAAACCACGGTTTGTAGCTGGTGCCGTTGGGCCCACTAACCGTACAGCATCACTATCGCCTGATGTGAATGATCCGGGTTACCGTGCTGTTAATTTTGATATCCTGGCTGATGCTTATTACACACAGATCCGCGGATTAGTGGATGGCGGCTCGGACCTGCTCTTAATCGAAACCATATTTGATACCCTGAACGCCAAGGCCGCCCTGTTTGCCGCCAAGCGTTACGAGGATGAACTGCGTCATAAAAACCCGGCTTACAAAGGCTTGCCACTGATGATATCAGGTACCATCACCGATGCATCTGGACGTACCTTATCCGGACAAACCGTTGAGGCTTTTTGGGATTCGGTGCAACATGCCAACCTGCTTTCGGTAGGCTTAAACTGCGCTTTGGGCGCTAAAGAAATGCGCCCGCACTTAGAGGAACTGGCCGCTAAAGCCGATGTGTATGTATCGGCCTACCCTAATGCCGGCTTGCCGAACGAGTTTGGCCAGTACGATGAAGTCCCGCATGAAACCGCCCATTTGATAGAGGATTTTATGCTCAATGGGATGGTCAATATTGTTGGCGGTTGTTGCGGTACCACGCCCGACCATATTCGTGCTATTGCCGAAAAAGCAGCCAAGGTAACGCCGCGTAAAAGGCCTGAAATTGAGCCATATATGCGCCTGAGCGGCCTGGAAGCTGTAACCGTTACCCCCGAAACTAACTTTGTGAACGTGGGCGAGCGAACCAATATTACCGGTTCGCCAAAATTCAGCAAGCTGATCTTAGCTGAAGATTTTGAGGGGGCGCTAACCGTTGCCCGCCAGCAGGTAGAAGGTGGCGCGCAGGTGATAGATGTGAACATGGACGAGGGCATGATCGATTCGGAAGCGACGATGGTGAAATTTTTGAACCTGCTGGCATCCGAACCGGATATTGCCAAGCTGCCTATCATGGTCGATTCATCAAAGTGGACGGTTATCGAAGCCGGCTTGAAATGCCTGCAGGGGAAAGGTATCGTAAACTCTATCTCCCTTAAAGAGGGCGAAGATAAGTTTAAGGAATACGCCCGCAAAATCCTGAGCTATGGCGCGGCAACCGTGGTAATGGCTTTTGATGAGCAAGGCCAGGCCGATAGCTTTGAGCGCCGGATAGAGATCTGCAAGCGCAGTTATGATATCCTGGTAGATGAAGTAGGCTTCCCGCCGCAGGATATTATTTTCGATCCGAACATCCTGACTGTAGCTACCGGTTTAGAGGAGCATAATAACTACGCGGTTGATTTTATAAAAGCTACCAAATGGATAAAGGAAAACCTGCCGCATGCTAAAGTGAGTGGTGGGGTAAGTAATATCTCATTCTCGTTCCGCGGTAATAATAAAGTACGAGAAGCCATGCACTCTGCATTTCTGTACCACGCTATAAATGCTGGAATGGATATGGGTATTGTGAACGCCGGGATGCTGGAAGTTTACGAAGAGATCCCTAAAGACCTGTTGGAACTGGTGGAAGACGTATTGCTGAACCGCCGCGAGGATGCAACCGAGCGCCTGGTAGCCTTTGCTGATACCATTAAAGGCGGTGCTGGTAAAGAGATCGTCCGTGATGAAGAATGGCGCAAAGACCCTGTGGAAAAACGCTTATCGCACGCCCTGGTGAAAGGTATTATTGAATACCTGGACGATGATGTGGAAGAAGCCCGGCAAAAATACGCCAAACCATTGGAGGTGATTGAAGGCCCCTTAATGGACGGCATGAACGTAGTAGGCGACCTGTTTGGCGCCGGGAAGATGTTTTTGCCCCAGGTAGTAAAATCGGCCCGGGTAATGAAAAAGGCCGTGGCTTATTTGCTGCCCTTTATCGAACTGGAGAAACAACGCGTAATTGATGCCGGCGAGGATAGCAGCGGCAGTCGCGCCAATGCTGGTAAAGTATTAATGGCTACTGTAAAAGGCGATGTGCACGATATCGGTAAAAACATAGTAGGCGTAGTGCTGGCCTGTAACAACTTCGAGGTGATAGACCTTGGGGTGATGGTGCCCGCACAGCGTATTATTGAAGAAGCGAAAAAACAACAGGTAGATATTATCGGTCTGAGCGGTTTAATTACCCCATCGCTGGATGAAATGGTGCATTTTGCCAAAGAGATGGAACGCGAAGGCTTTACCATTCCGCTGATCATTGGCGGGGCAACTACCTCACGCATCCATGCGGCGGTAAAAGTGGCGCCAAATTATTCGGGCGCGGCTATCCACGTGCTGGATGCATCGCGCAGCGTAACGGTTTGCAGCAGCTTGATGAACAGGGAAACAAGTCCCGCTTACATCCAGGGTATTAAAGACGAATATGCCAAAGCCCGTGAAGCGCACCTGAATAAAAAATCGGACAAGCGTTTTGTAACGATTGAGGAGGCCCGTACCGGGCAATTCCAGATTAGTCTGGATGGCGATATAGCGCCGAAACCAACCTTTACCGGCACCAAAGTAATTGAAGCTTATCCGTTAGAAGATTTGGTTCCGTATATCGACTGGACACCGTTTTTCCATACCTGGGAGTTGAGGGGCAGCTATCCCAAAATATTTGACGATAAATACGTGGGTGTTGAAGCCAAAAAACTGTTCGACGACGCGCAGGTACTGCTGAATAAAATTGTAAATGAGAAATTGCTGCAAGCCAATGGGGTTATCGGCTTTTGGCCGGCCAACAGCGTGGGCGATGATATTGAACTGTATACCGATGATAGCCGCAGCCAGGTTTTAACCACCATTTATACCCTGCGCCAGCAAGCCGAGAAGGTTAAAGGTGAGCCGTATTATGCCCTGTCGGATTTCATCGCGCCGAAGGAAAGCGGCGTGCCCGATTATTGGGGCGGCTTTGCTGTTACTACGGGCTTAGGCTGCGATGAACTGGTGGCCGAATTTGAAAAAGACCATGACGATTATAACAGCATTATGGCCAAAGCCCTTGCCGACCGCCTGGCCGAGGCCTTTGCCGAAAAAATGCATGAACTGGTACGCAAAGAGTACTGGGGTTATAGCAAAGACGAACAACTGGATACCAACGGCCTGATCAAGGAAGAATACCAGGGCATCCGCCCGGCACCGGGTTATCCGGCTTGTCCTGATCATACGGAGAAGACTACACTGTTCGAGATCCTGCAAGCGGAAGATGCCGCCAAAATGCACCTGACCGAAAGTCTGGCCATGACACCGGCCGCATCGGTAAGCGGGTTTTACTTTGCGCATCCGCAAGCCAGGTATTTTGGCCTGGGTAAGATCAGTAAAGACCAGGTAGAGGATTATGCCGTACGTAAAGGTATGCCGCTGGAAGATGTAGAGAGATGGCTGGGACCTAACCTTAACTACTAAAGCCCCCCAGCCCCCTAAAGGGGGAGAAGGAGGTGCATCTAAATATTATATTTGTAACACAACTTAACCAAAATTCCCCCTTTAGGGGGTTAGGGGGTATGAAAATAACCGAACACATAAAAAAAGCCAACGGCAAAACACTTTTCTCATTCGAACTGATCCCACCTTTAAAAGGTCAAAGCATACAGGGAATTTATGATGCTATAGACCCGCTGATGGAGTTTAAGCCGCCGTTTATTGATGTAACATCGCTGCGTGAGGATTATATTTATAAAGAGCACGAAAACGGCCTGTTAGAGAAACTGAGCTACCGCAAACGCCCGGGCACTATTGCTATCTGCGCGGCTATTATGAATAAGTATCATGTAGATACCGTTCCGCATTTGCTGTGCGGCGGTTTTACTAAGGATGAAACCGAGAACGGTTTGTTCGACCTGCAATTTTTGGGTATCGAAAACGTATTGGTATTGCGTGGCGATGCCCGCCGTGGCGATGCTTCGTTTATCCCAAACCCTAACGGGCATAACTACGCTACCGATCTGCTGCAACAGGTGGTGGATATGAATAACGGTATTTACCTGCACGAACATAGCGAGGATAACCTGAAAACCAATTTCTGTATCGGCATAGCCGGTTACCCCGAAAAACATTTTGAGGCCCCTAATATGAAAACCGACTTTAAATACCTGAAGAAAAAGGTAGAGATGGGCGCCAATTTTATTGTTACCCAAATGTTTTTTGATAATCAGAAGTATTTTGATTTTGTAAACAACTGCAGGGCCAACGGCATCAATATGCCGATAATACCAGGCTTGAAACCACTGGCTAATACCAAACAGCTAATTGGCCTGGCTAAAACATTCCATATTGATATGCCCGAAGACCTGTGCGACGCGGTGCATGCCTGCAAATCAGAAAAAGAGGTGAAGGATGTGGGTATTGAATGGACCATTAACCAATGCCGCGAACTAATCAAATTTGGCGCGCCAGTGCTGCATTTCTACACCATGAGCAACGCCGGGCCTACCAAGCGCATTGCCGAGGCGATATTTTAACCCCCCCCTGGCCCCCTGAAGGGGGAGCAGGATACCACTTTATGTATTCGCAGGGGATTTAGCGCTGGGGTGACGTGGCAATCTCATAGGCAGGTAAAGTTTGATCGTCCTATGGGATTGCCGCGCTATCGCTTGCAATGACAAATTGTTTATTACTTCTTCACCTTTATTAAATACTGCCCGTTTATAAAATTAATGTGGTCAACCTTCGTGGCTTTGTCCACTTCAAAAGTGATAGAGTTAATATTTAGCATTACCTCAAAATGGGTTGTTTTTTGGGTGATATTCAGCACCGCCTGAGGCATGGTGTAGTGCCTTTCAAACTCAGTGACATGAGCAGTATCCTTATATTTTGCTAAAGCCTTTTCGTCTTTTAGCAGTTCATTTACTTTTGCCTTAATATCAAAAACCATTACCTCTTTATTTAAACTAAGCGTACGGCTGTCGTTATTTTTGGCGCGTTGGCTGATATGTAAAGTACCGGTCTGCGTTTCCAGTGTATCATTATTAACCTGGCGCCCCATTAATACATAATCATACCCTTTTACATTTAGCAGTTCATCGTCTATCGGGGTAAACTGATAACTGCTGATCATCACAGGTTCGTCCATATCATAACCATAGCCCGAAAAACGGGTTAAATGTAAGTACTGTTTAACCCGGTCCAGTTTATCCCATCTATAATCGTACCCCGTATACATCATAACTTTACCAAACCTGGGGTTTTTGGTCGCTTTGCTTTCCATGCTGAACTTGGCAGGCATATAAGGTATTATTGATGCCATATCGTGATGGGCAATCAGATAGTCCAGCGTAGCTACAGCCCTGTTACCATCCTTCCGGTTAACCCTAACGCTGTCTACCGGCTGTAGTTTGCCATCTTTAAAGGCATTCATCCGTTTAAAGGCATTTACCAAAATATGCTGTTGCGAATACATGGAAACCGTAAATGCACTTTGTGGTCCATAAACCGACAACAGTGTAATTATGCAGAGCGATATCGGGATCAGCTTGATATTCTGCTTTTTCGAGACCAGGAAGTAAATCGTTATAAACAACAGCCAAATAGCCAGTACCATTAAAAAGTAACGGTCTTCGGTTATGCCATAGCGCGAAACCCTTGTGCCAACGGCCAGGAATAATAAAACCAGCAGCGGCAGCATTAAAAAGTAAAAACTGCGGGCATAGGTTTTTATCCATTTATTCTCTTCGCGCTCGCGCACCGGGTAAACCAATAATATCGATAGGATACCAAAAACAGCATAACCCAAAATCAGGTTGGATACCAGTCCCTTGGGCAGGTTCCATTGCACCAGTATCTTGGTTTCGTAAGCCAGTAAGATCACCACGTAAAGCGTAGCCAGGGGGATCAGCACATATTGGGTAAATATCTTTAATCCTTTAGGATAGCTTTCGTCGGCATCCAAAGCGGGCATATCATCGGGCACACCCGCTAAAAAGAACAGCGTATTAAATAAGCCGACTATGCACACCCATAGTATGGCAAAACAGTCCCATTCAAAATCGAAATTAAACAGGAAATTCATGGCCCCAATGGCCGCCGATATCCCGGCAAACAGTACCACGCTGTACAGCACGCTGGTTAAAAACCGCAAAAACAATGTTTTATTAAACTGCCAGAAACCCTGCACATGCCCCTTATTGGTAAATGCCGCAAACGCCACCAGGAGGTGAAATGCCAGGCTCAGCAGAAAAAACCGCGTACGGTCGGCTTCCCGGGCGTATGGGTTGATCATAAAGATAAGCGCTACCGCAAATATGGCTGCCACCAGCTTTAACAGCAAGGTATTACGGACAGATAGCTTTTTGCTGCCTGCGTACAAGGTAACCGCCAGGCTAAGCAATAAACCCAGGTTGGCCATCATCAATATCCGCACGCTCCAGCTTTCGGCAGTGGGTTTAATGTATTGTAGTTCGATATAGCAGATGCCCGCTATAGTGCCCGTTAGGGCAAACAACATTTCGAAAGGGAAACGTTTGATAACGGCCGATGCGCTTGCGATTAGGTTTTTAATAGATGGAAGTTTCATTGCGATGTATAGGTTATTGATAGCTAAAGGTAATGATAATAGTAACTGTTGTTTGTTTTTGCAGATATTTATTAGTGAAGCATCGTTTCATTTACATAGTTGTACATCCCTGCATTTGCACATTCATTGCCCTGTTTTGTAAAATATTATTCTGCTGTTTTTGCGCTTAGCCATTTAATGTAACAGCAATTACAAACTTTGCTTATCCCGGCCCTTTTAGCGGCGATAGCCCCTGTTTGTAAAATATTTATTCGCCGGTTGTTTATCGTTACAGGCCGATTGTTTTTAACACTTCATTACTTATATTTGCGTTCGAAAAAATGTTCATTTAAGATATAATGAGAGAAATACAATTCAGGGAAGCGCTTCGTGAAGCAATGAACGAAGAGATGCGCAACGACGATACTATTTACCTGATGGGCGAAGAAGTTGCCGAATACAACGGCGCCTACAAAGTGAGCCAGGGTATGCTGGATGAATTTGGCGCCAAGCGCGTTATAGATACCCCTATATCTGAATTAGGCTTTGCTGGTATCGGCATTGGTTCGGCTATGAACGGCCTGAAACCGATTATCGAATTTATGACCTTTAACTTCTCGTTAGTGGCTATAGACCAGATCATCAACGGCGCGGCCAAAATAATGAGTATGAGCGGCGGCCAGTTCTCGGTGCCAATTGTATTTCGCGGCCCAACCGGTAACGCGGGTATGCTTAGCTCGCAGCACAGCCAGTGTTTCGAAAACTGGTATGCCAACTGCCCGGGCTTAAAAGTGGTTGTTCCATCAAACCCTGCCGATGCAAAAGGTTTATTAAAATCAGCTATCATTGATCCTGATCCGGTTATTTTTATGGAGTCGGAATTAATGTACGGCGATAAAGGTGAAGTACCTGAAGAAACCTATTATATAGAAATTGGCAAAGCCAGCGTAACCAAACAAGGTACCGATGTTACTTTGGTAGGTTTTGGCAAAATTATGAAAGTAGTTAACGCCGCTGCAGCCGAACTGGAAAAAGAAGGCATCAGCGCCGAGGTGATAGACCTGCGCACCGTGCGCCCTATTGATTACCCAACCATTATCGAATCGGTTAAAAAAACCAACCGTTTGGTATTGGTAGAAGAAAGCTGGCCTTTAGGTTCTATCGCAACCGAGATTGCCTTTAAAGTACAAAAAGACGCGTTTGATTATCTTGATGCGCCTATCCTGCGTATTATGGGCGGCGACGTACCATTGCCTTACGCGCCAACTTTGATACAGGAATACCTGCCAAATGCCGAACGTGTAATTAAAGCGGTAAAAGAAGTATTATACGTAACCAAGTAATTGGGAATACCGATAAAAGTAAAAAGCCCTTCTGCAAAACAGAAGGGCTTTTTATTTACATATGCAAATCAAAATCCTCGTGTCATTTCGATAGAGCCTGGGGGGATGAGCATTGGGGCGAAAGAGAAATCTTATACGTGCGATAAGCAAGTCGTATAAGATTTCTCCTTACCCCTTCCCTTCACCCACCGCTGTTCGTCGAAATGACATGGGTTATATCCTGGGATATGGTATCTAAACGCGCACTTTGAAAACAAACAAAAAGCCCCTCTGTTTGCAGAAGGGCTTTTTTATGCTTAAAGATATTTGGTGATATCTTCGGACATCGGGGTTGTTTTTGAGCGGAAGCGGTGGATCAGCGTACCGTTCTCGTCTACCAAAAACTTCTCGAAATTCCATTTGATCTCGCCGGTGAAATCAGGGTTTGGCGCTTCGGTAAGGTATTTAAATAATGGTGCGATATCATCGCCCTTAACACTTACTTTTTCGCTCAGCGGGAAGGTTACGTGGTATTTACCTTCGGTGCAAAAGCTTTTAATCTCGGCAGCGGTACCCGGTTCCTGTCCGCCAAAGTTATTGGCCGGGAACCCAATCACCACCAGTTTGTCTTTGTAAGTTTCAGATAAAGTTTGCAAAGCCTCGTACTGCGGCGTGTAACCGCATTTTGATGCCGTGTTAACAATCAGGATCTTTTTGCCTTTGTACTTTTTCAGGTCAAAGTTTTTACCGTCGATGTTTTTCAGTTTAAAATCGTAAACCGAACTGGGTGCAGCCGCAAACAGCAGCGCGAATAAAACAACAAGTATTTTCATGATAATTTAAAATGGGTTTTAGTAAATACGTATAAACTTGTTAAAAGGTAGCGCAAGTTATAAACTTATTTTATCCAGATACTTATCTTCCATTTGTGTCATTAACTTTTTACTTGCGGCGCCCTTATCTTTATAGCCCAGTAAATGCAGCGCGCCGTGTATCATTACCCGGTGCAGTTCGGTAGTTTCGGGTACGTTAAACTTTTTGGCGTTCTCTTTAACCCGTTCTGCCGAGATAAAAATATCGCCCACAATGGTTTTCTCTTCTTCCGAATTATCGAACGTAATGATATCGGTATAGGTATCATGATCCAGATACTGCTGGTTAATGCGCAGCAGGTAGGCATCACTGCAAAAAATATAGTTCAGCTCATTCAGCTTAAAACCCTCGGCTATTATGGTATCTTTTATCCACTTACGTAACGCTATTTTATTTTTCAGCGTGTACTTAATATCCTCCTCAAAAAAACAAATAGCCGGCATTAAATCTTAAAATGAAGTTCCAGCTCATTACCCTTATCGTTAAACACGCACTGATCGGCTAAATGTTTAATAATAAATACACCCCTGCCTGTTAAACTTTCCAGGTTTTCGGGCGCGGTTGGGTCGGGGATATGGTTGGGGTCAAAGCCTTCGCCTTCGTCGGTAACGGTCCAGATAATACGGCGGCCGTCAACCTCGGCATTTACAATTACCTTTTTATCAGCATCCTGCTTATTGCCATGCAGTATGGCATTATTAACGGCCTCGCTTAGGCAGGTCATCATATTGGCAAAGGTATCTTCGGTAATCTGGTATTTATCCGCTATCTCCTCTATCAAAACTTCCAGCTGGGCAATACTATCCGGTTGCGACGGCAGTTGCAGCGTAAAAAGTTCGGTAGTGGGGAAATTCGATTCTTGCATACTATTTTGCATTAAGTTGATCAAAGTAAGATTTTATTTTTTGCTTATAATACAAATTTAGTGCCGCCGGTACTGTTTTTATCTGTTCGGTTTGTTTTGCCTTTGCCTGCTGGTAGTTTTGCAATGCTTTAATATATCCCGGAGGTATATCCTTGCCTGCATGGCTGTCCCGCTTATTATCCTCGTCCCGCTGTTGTTCCGCCTTTTCTGCCTCCAGTAGCCGTGTTTGTATCTGTTGCTGACGTTTTATTGATTCATCAGTTATTCTCCTGTTTACGAGATCATTTTCAGTTTGTTCCATTTGTTTAGAAATTTTATCCAAATCGCCTAAACCTTTGCGCCCATCCTTGTTCTCTTCGCGACTGATCCGCTCTAATTGCTGGCGTATTTCCTGCTGCGCGCGGGCCATGCGGGCCAACTGTTCGCTTTGGCTTTGATGCTGGCTTTGCCCCTGGTTGGGGTTATTGCCCTGCTGCTGTTGCTGCTGCATCTGGTCGCGCATTTGCTGCATGTTCTGGTTCAATTGCTGCTGCATTTTGCTCAGCTGCTGCATAGATTGTTTCGACTGCTTTTTCCCTTTGCCTTTACCACTTTTGGAGTTTTTCATCGAGCTTTCCAGCTGGTCTTTCGCATCGCTCAGCATCAGGGCCAGGTTGTTCATGCTGGTCATGGTGTATTGCTGCTCGCGGTTAGCTTCGCCTGTCCGGCGGTCGCCCAATAGCTCCAGCGCCTTGTCGATATGATCGTTAATACTCGCAATTTCGGTATTTACAGTCGATTGGATCTGCGGAATACGGCGACTGATGGCATACAGCGTATCCTCGGCTGTTTTTAAATTATCCTTGATATCCTTTTGCTTTTGCGCCAGGGTAACGTAATTAGGGTCGTTAGTGCTGGTGGTCTTCAGTGTTTGCATCACTTTTTCCTGATCGAACGAGCTGTTTACCAAACTCTTTAATAATTCGCGCAGTTGCTGGGCATCCATGGTGTTCTGTTCCTGCTCGCTTTCCTCCTGGTCCTGCTGCATTTTTTGCGCCATCTTCTTCATTTTGGCAGCAGCCTGCTTTTGCGATTTTGATGCTTTGGATTTATTATCCTTTTGGATCTGCTCCTTACTGTCCTGCATATCCTGCTCCACACTCTGCTGATCCTGTTCCTGCTTGTCAAAATTCTGTTTTTCTTCCAGCTGATCGTTCTCCTTCTTCAGCTCGTCCATGGTTTTTTCAATATCCTTGAAATCCTTGTTCAGCTTTTCCTGCTCCTTTTGCAATTGTTCCTTATCGGCTTTTTGCTGGTCGGCGTTCTGTTTGTCAGCATTTTGTTTATCCTGCTGGTCTTTATCCTGCTGCTGGGTTTTGTCCGCCAGTTTGTCCTGTTGCTCGGCCAGCTTATTCAACTGGTTTACCGTTTGGTTCAGCTTTTGGTCAAAGGCCAGTTTTTTGTACAGCTCCTGCATGCGGTCCAGTTCCTTTTTCAGGTTCCGGTTCTCGTTCTTCATCTGGTTAACCGCATCGCGGGTTGGTTCCTTACGCTCCATTTCCATTAACTGCTGCAGCTTATCCATCAGTTCCTGGGTTTTAGGGTCCAGGATGTTTTTCAGCAGCTCGTCCATTTGCCTTTGCTTATCGGTCAGGTCGGGGTTTTGCTGCTGATTTTCCTGGCGATTGGTCTGGTTCTTTTGATTTTCGTCACGGATGTCTTTGATCAGGTCGTTCAAATCCTTTTTCTTTTGCAGCAAGTCTTCCACCTGTTTCTTTTCGTCAAAGCTCAGCGTGTTCTTGTTCAGCAGCAGCTGGTTTAATTTGGCCGATTCCTTTTCCAGCTGACCTGCAATTTTCACCGCCGATGACAGTTTAGATTTTACCGATTCCGTCCCCGCGTTTAGCTGATCGGCCAGTTCCTTTTCTGTCGGCACTTTCAGGGTACGCTCGGGCGTGCGTGCTTTTTTAGGGCCTGATACCGCGTCGTTATCGCTCACTTCAAAATAGTAGCTTAACTCATCGCCCGGTTTAACGGCCAGGTCTTTCATATCCCAATAGTAAAAAAAGTCGGCCTGGGTTTGGCTCAGGTCTGCTTTAACTGCTTTGGTAATGGTTTTCTCATCTTTGTTAGTACCCGGCTGACCGGCCTTGTAATGGAAAGTTAAGGAGGTAAAGCCATGATCGTCCTGAATACGGCCGTTAAAGTAAATGGCCTTCGAGCTGATGGAATCCTGCTTTTCTATCGCTGTAATGGCCGGCAGTTCATCGGCAATTACATTAATGCGGTAACTTGCCGAATCGCCCCGGACCACGGTATTGCTCTCGGGTTTAAGTGAGTAGATAGCGTTGGCACGGATATGCTCGGTATGTTCAAACAGGCCATTATTGCTGTTACTGATCCGCATAGGTTTGCCATCCAGCGCAAACAGTACGCGGTCGGCGTTTTGGGTATGCAACTGCCATTTCACGGTGGTGCCTGCCGGGATGGTCAGGTCGCCGGCATTGAGCAGGGTTTCATTTTTTTTGTGCAGATAGAATGGATAGATTAGCTCCACATCAAAATTAAGCAGCGATGGTTTCAGGTTCACCTTAATTTGGTAAGGCTCGGAGTAAAAACCATTGGCGCTCAATCTAAAGGTAGTATTCTGCTGCAAATTGCTGAACAGGTAATGGAAACGTGCCAGGTTTTCTTTATCCAGCTTAAAGGTATTGCCATTGGTTTCCACATACACATCGGCGGGGAGCTTGCTGCCGGTCATTTTCAATTCCAGCTTCACATCTTCGCCCTGTACGGCCGAAAGATTGCTATTTAAAACCACAAATTGGAATGGCGCCAGCGGGGTATAATATTTATTATGATGGATTAAACGCTTGGTGCTTTCGGTTAAAATAGAAGGCGCGGCAAAAGCCAAAATACAGATCACCCCGGCAGGGAAGATCAAAAACTTGAGGTATTTATTATTCTCGCGCAGGTTAATGGCCGAGGGGAAGCTAACGGGCTTCAGCGTTTCTATCTTTTGGTCGATACTGGCTTCAATCAGCTGACTGTGCTTAACATCCTGATCGGCTAATTTTTTTAATTGCAGCGTGTTCAGCAGCTTATCGCTTACATCGGCAAAATGCCTGCCGATGATCTCGGCGGCTTCATCGTGTGTGAGGGTTTTGCCCACCCTTAACCAGGCCAGCAGCGAGGGTACCACCAGCCAAAATAACAAGCCCGAATTCAATAAAATAAAAGCATAGAACAGTATGGTACGGGCTACTGTATTAAAGTTGCCAAAGTACTCGCTCACGGTAATGACGACGAAGGCCGAGAAAAGCCCCGCCCCTAAAAAGATAAGCCCCCGCAGCAGATTATTGAAATAATACTTGCGGATAAACAAGTTGATCTTGCCGATCAGTAATTCGTAATTGCCCTGTGAGTCCATACCTAATACTAATATAGTGAAGATATGATGTTAAACGAAAATTTAACGGCAATAATTGTGATTGGTGATAAAAGCGTTACAAAAGGGTACAAGCAGCATAAAAAAAGCCTGGCACATAGCGCCAGGCTTTAATATCTATATAACCATTTGCTTATTGTACCCCTGGTGGTTTAGCAGGTGCAGGAACTGGAGTTGCTGGCCCTGGTGGCGGTGTAGTGCCGCCCAGTTTTGGTGCTGGCCCTGCTGGTGTAGTGCCGGCCGGTTGTGGCCCTGTTGACCCGGCCGGTAGTGTTAGCGGTTTTGGCGCTGTTGGCGGCGGCGGTGTTGGTGTTGACGGCGCTGTACCAGCTGGCAAATAGCCAAATGAACCCGGAGCTAAACCAGGGGCAGGCGTTGGGCGTGGTGATAGCGTCACTGGTTGTGGGGTGGGTGGCGGGGGTTGTGACCCGTTTGTTTTTGGTGGGGGCGGAGGCGTATTGGGGGTGGCGGGTGTTTCAAAACCTGGTGATACTACTACAGGTGTTGGTACAGGTGTTGGTTTTGCTGCCGGCGGTGGCGATGCCGGCGGTTGTGTTTGTGCTTTAGCGTTTATAAAAAACGCGCTGCCTGCACATAAAATGGCAGCCAAAAGGATTTTTTTCATAAAGTTTTGTGGGATAGTGTAATTGTGATAATAATTTCATCAAAGAAAGCGAAAAAAACCTTGTTTAAAGCATAGTGGTCCACTTATTTATGGAACGATGTAAAAATTAAAATAAAACGGTGTTGCCCGATATGCAAATGGCTATCTGCGTTGGTTGCCCGGTCATAAAAGTTAATTAAATTGATTATGACTTGTGGCTAATGTATTATAAATCTGTTATTTGCTTTTATTACCATATATTCGCGGCCTTTACCCTTATCACTGTGAATAAAAAATATCTGTATGGATGTTTAACGCCATGCATCATCTGCCTCCTATTGTGTATTTGCAGTTCGGTACAAGCGCAAGTAAACGATACTACCTCCAAAAAAACAATTGATTCCCTTGCCGGAAAAATCCACGTCCAATCGGGTGCCGATAGCATTGTTAAAGCACCTGTCAATACAACTGTTGCCGCTACAGCGGTAGTACCACCGCCCCAGCCGGCTGTGCAGTTTGGCGGTGGTATACAGGCCACTACCATAAATTATGCTGCGCGCGGTATTGAAAACCGCCAGCAACCTTTTACCTATTATATTACAGGTAACCCCTGGGTTTACACTAAGGGGGTGTATATCCCCATCGCTTTTTCGTACACCAGGCCCGATCCTTTATTGGCACAGCCCTACAATCAAATTGGCGCAAGCCCTACTTATAAATGGTTAACCCTGCATTTAGGTTATCGTAATATACAATACACCCCTTACACGCTTGCCGGCCATACCATGCTGGGGGCTGGGTTTGATATAAAGCCCGGTAAACTGCGTGCCGGCTTTATGTATGGCCGCTTAAACAGCGCCGTAAAAATCGATACCGCCCGTCAGGCACTGGTTCCGTACGGCTTTTCGCGCAAGGGTTACGCAGCCAAACTGGGATATGGCACCGATAGTAATTTTGTGGAGTTTAGCTACCTGCGCGCCAGGGACGACAGCAACTCGGTTGACAGGGATATCCCTAATTACAATTATTATATTACACCTGCCGGTAACTCGGTGCTGGGTTTTGCTACCAGATTTACTTATAAACATTTTTTTATTGGGGCCACCGGCGCGGGCAGTGTTTTCACCAACGATCTAAATTCTCCTATCCGTATAGATTCGGTAAAGCAGGCCATTTTAAAGATCATTAAAAAGCTGGCCCCGTTTAATGGCACCAGCCAATTTTTTACCGCTTTGGATGCCAGCGTGGGTTATGCGGCAAGGCTGTATAATATAAAAGTGCAATACAGGCGCGTGGATCCTAATTTCCAAACGATGGGAGGGTATTATTTTGAAAACGACGTAGCATCGTGGTCATTAGTGCCGGCGGCAACGCTTTTTAAAGGCAAAGCGAGGTTTAGCGGCAGCATTGGTTTGCAGCACGATAATTTGAAGCAACAAAAGGGTTCGGAAACGCACAAGGTCATCGGCTCGATGGTTGCTGGTATAGACCTTAGCCCCAGGCTTGCGCTCTATGCTAATTATACTAATTTTTTAAACGATCAGCGGCCGGCGCTGGTGCAATTCCCCGATTCGCTACGGATTGTGCAATCAACCAATAACCTAATGATAGCGCCGCGATATACCATTACCACGGCGGATATAGTGCATGTTTTTACCCTTACAGGAACCTATAACCGTTTAAAAGATTTTAACCAGATCATTACCAGCAGCAACTCCACCAACCGCTCGGTTGAAACCAGGCAGTATTCATTGAGCTATGTGATCAGCTTCCCTAAAAAGGGGTTAGGCAGCTATATTACCCCCAGCCGCACCGAGTTTATCAGCCCCGAATTAAACTATAAATATCAAGGCATTATGGTAGGGGCGTATGGGGCATTTTTTAAGCAAAAACTAAACATCAATATCAGTAATTCGCTTATGCAAAGTGTTTTAGAAACAGGAAATACTATTATTGATAATATTACCAGTAACATTAGCTACAATGTAGGCAAGCACCAGGCTTTAAAAGTGGTTACCTATATAACTATCAATAACCCGCCGTCAGGCTCGTTTGACGCACGCTTTCGCGAATACAGGAATGAAGTGAGTTACATTTACAATTTTTAATATGCAAGATATATCAAAACTAACCCGGCTAATTATTTTAATGTTATTACTGGCTATGCCCGTATATGGTTTTGCACAGGTGAATGTAACCATACAGATATTGCCCCCTTATTATACCCAAATAACCGACTACGCATCGCACCCATCACAAATACTGGTAACGATAACCAATTTAACCACAACAACTCAAAATATACAGTTGCGGGGAACAGTAAGCGGCGATAACGGCATTAGCATAACAACCAACGGGGGCTACAAAAGCCGCGCGCCCATTATTGTAAATGCTAACGCTACAAGGGTAATGACCGGGAATGATATCCCTGCTTTTTTTGATTATAGCCTGCTTAGCCAAGGTTTGGCAGTACTTAACGGCTATACTAAACAGGATTTTGTGCGTAACGGCGGCTTCCCCGAAGGCAACTACCGTTTTTGCCTGCAGGCCTTTGATTATTATACAGATGCTCCTTTAAGCGTGGGGCAGCCCGTGGGTTGCAGTAATTCGGTAAGCACTACCGCTTTCGAGCCACCAACTATTATCAGCCCATATAACAATCAGGAAGTTTCTACAAATTCAAATAACATTGTAGTAATCAACTGGAGCACGCCGGCCGGCGCACCGCCATCAACTTATTATCACTTGCGCATGGTAGAGATGCGTGGCACATCCGAAGATCCCAATATCGCGTTTGCTACCGGCAGATTGTTTTTTGATAAGAATAACATCATGACCAATACTTATGTATACAACCCATCAGACCCGCGGCTGAACCCCGGCAAAAAATATGCAGTAATGGTACAAGCTGTTGATCCTAATACCAGCGTTAACTTTAAAAATCAGGGCAAAAGCGTTATTTACAGTTTTAGCTACGTAGCCCCGTTGGTTGTTTATGATAACCCTGTGCTGGTTGCACCAGGAAATAATGAACAAATAAATGCAACCAATATCCAACCTGCCAAATTCACCATTAAATGGACAAAACCACTGGGCCTGCCCGATAATATCAGATCAAAATTAATGATTGTGCAGGTGCCTGATGGCCAATCGGCAGCGGATGTTATGGCAAATCCCAAACCACCTTTTTTTTTGAACTATGAGGCTTCTAATACCTATTCGTACGATTATGATATCAGCAGGGGCTCGCCGGCCATGATATCGGGTAAAACTTATGCTGTTGTAGTACAATTTATAGATCCGCAAAATACCGTTAAGTTTAAAAATGGTGGGAAAAGCGAGGTCATCAGCTTTATATACGTAAAAAGGAACCGGCCAAATCAACTGTAACAACAGGTTAAAGGCAGTAAGTTTAATTATAGATCAAAAATGAATGGTAAAGACCGTGCAATTTGCAGCCGTAGTTTTTAACGAAAACTCAAAACCATGGCTTAGCAGGATCTCGCGCACAAGGGTAAGGCCAATACCCTGACCATCCTTTTTGGTACTGAAAAAGGGCGAGAACAGGTTCTCACTATCCGCGGCGCTGATGCCCTGGCCGGTATCGGTAATAGTGAGTATCTTTTGCCGCGGCTGGATAGCAAAGCTAACCGTGCCTTCCTGATGGATAGCCTCTATACTGTTCTTCACAATATTGATCAGGGCCTGCTCCAGTAATTGCTCGTCCGCTGCAATTATTAAACTATCGCCGGGCATATCAAACTTAAAAACTACTTGTTTTTCCTGGGCCTTTATGGCCATCAAACCCGCTACCGAATTGATCGTCTTATATACATCTACAGGAAGTTTTTTTGGCGCGGGCAGCTTTACCAGTTCGGCAAAGTTGCGCATAAACAGGTTTAAGTTTTGGTTGCGGTCCATTGCTACCTGCAGGGCATCTTTCAGTGTGTTAAACTGGTGGTTTTCCCAAAGCTGGTGCGTAGTTAAGGCCGATTGCATAATAGAGTTTACCGGGCCAATGGTATTGTTTACCTCGTGCGCCATCATGCGGATCACCTTGCCGTAAACATTCTTCTCGGCGGCTAATATCTCGGCGGTCAGTTCCTCTATCATAATAAACTGGCGCGAAAACCCCCTGTCGATAAAATGGGCCTTTTGCAGTTTATACGTGCTGATACCATCGGGCTTAACCACCAGCGATTCGCCGGACTGCAAATGCCTGATCTGTTTAAACAGGGGGTGCGGCAACTCGTCAATTAAAAAGCCGTTTATCTGTTTGGCATCTGCCGCTAATATTTGCAGCGCTTTGGGGTTAAGGTGCTCTATGCGGTGGTCGTAATCTAAAATAATAATGCCTGTGGGCGATGTATGGATCAGCTTTTCCAAAAAAAAGTGCTGCTGTTCCTGCCGGGTACGTTCAATCCGCAGCTCATCTATCATGTGGTTATACACATCTATCAGCTGATCTACCTCGTGTTTGCCGGTGCTGAGAAACTTTACATTAAAATCGCGGTCTTTAATAGCTTCCAGTCCTTGCATTAAATATTTAAGCGGCAGTATCAGCTGGCGGTATAGCTGGGTTGCAATTACCAGCGAAATAATCACCAGCACCTCTGATGCGATAAAGAACACCTTATCCTCCTTAAAAATAAACCAGGTAAGCAGCAGTGTTACCACATGCAGTATTACTACAAACAGGATATACTTAGTGCTCAGCTTCATCATAAGGGATCTGGTACTTATCTAAACGCCGGTATAACGCGCTTCGTGTTAAGCCCAGCGAGGCGGCGGCCTTTGAGATCTTATTTTTATGATATTCCATCGCCCGTTTAATCATGGCTACTTCCACCTCTTCCAGCGTTAATGTACCTACCCCGGGCAATTGCGTATCGCCCTTTTTAACCGGCGACAGTTCCAGTTGCGCGCGGAAATCCTCGATTTCCAGTTCATCCTTTTTGCTGATCAGGATGGTACGCTCTACCAGGTTTTTTAACTGCCGGATATTGCCCGGCAAAGGTAATTGCTGCAGCCATTTAATAGCACTGCGACTTACCGTTAAATGCGGCCGGTTGTAGATCTCTTTTAAATTATTTACAAAAAAGCCAACCAGCAAAGGGATATCTCCCGGGCGCTCCCGTAAAGGGGGCAGGTAAACGGTGATGAGGTTGATGCGATACAGCAAGTCCTCGCGGAAAGTGCCGCGGTTTACCATCTCGTTCAGGTTTTTGTTGGTGGCGCATACTACGCGTACATCCACGGTTTTGGTGCGGCTGCTGCCTAATACCTCGTAGGTACGGTCCTGCAATACGCGCAGCAGTTTTACCTGGCTGCCAGCATCCAGGTCGCCTATCTCATCTAAAAATATAGTGCCCTTATTGGCCATCTCAAAGCGTCCGATACGATCAAACCGGGCATCGGTAAACGCCCCGCGCATGTGGCCGAACATCTCGCTTTCAAATAACGAGGTCGAGATGCCGCCGAGGTTAACTTTGATAAAGGGCTTATTGCGCCGGTTCCCGTTTTGATGGATGGCCTCGGCAATCAGTTCCTTACCTGTGCCGCTTTCGCCCATAATCAATATGGAGGCATTAGTATCGGCTACCCGGCCTATGGTTTCTAAAATGGTGAGTACTTGCGGGTCTTCGCCTATAATGTGCTGAAAATTATAAGTTTTATCTAATTGCTTACGGGTTAGGTGCGTGGTTTTTTTATCCTGCAGATCGAGCAGTGTCCGTACCGATTGCAGCACATGGTCGTTATTCCAGGGCTTATTAATAAAATCGTTGGCCCCGGCTTTCATGCCCTGTACGGCCAGTTCAATACTGCCCCAGCCGGTGATCAGGATAATGGGTACCGCGCTGTTGATCCGCTTGATCTGATTCAGCAATTCCATCCCTTCCTTTCCGGAGGTATCGACAGAAAAGTTAAGGTCCATGATGATCAGTTCGGGGCTTTGCTTATTCATGATTTTCATGGCTTCGCCCG
The DNA here is from genome assembly GCF_059418485.1 of Mucilaginibacter sp. GW821-FHT07H05. Classification (NCBI taxonomy): domain Bacteria; kingdom Pseudomonadati; phylum Bacteroidota; class Sphingobacteriia; order Sphingobacteriales; family Sphingobacteriaceae; genus Mucilaginibacter; species Mucilaginibacter sp. GW821-FHT07H05. Next base: position 138,803 of record NZ_JBWKPY010000002.1, on the reverse strand, counting down.
GCGACGCAGCACCCATAACCTCGTATCCCTCACCTGTTAGCAACAGTGTGAGGGAAGTTCGTACGGCAATATCATCGTCAATGATCAGGATCATATTTATTTATAAAAGTAACACAATCGCGTTTTATTTTAGCCCTCTCCAAAGGAGAGGGTTGGGTGAGACCTATTCTTCGTGCAGGGCTACCGCCGGATAAATTGCCGCAGCCTGCCTGCCCGGATAAAGCGAGCATACCAGCACCAGCAAATAAATGAATAATATCGCTAAAAATATCGCGGTAATGTAAACACCCGCCGCTAAATCAAACACATGCAATAACGGAAACTGGACGGCAAAGAACGAGCCGATTATAAGCGACAGGGTAGCCAGTACCAAAGCCTCGGTAACTATTTGTGTTGAAACAGCGCTGCCGCTGGCCCCTACGGCACGGCGCAGGCCAATCTCGCCCCGGCGTTTGTTAATGTTGTACCAAAGCACGCCAAATATGCCTAATGCTACATTAATAATAAGGAATGCGGCCACGATAGAAAGAATGATAAGTGGTACCAGGGTAAACTTATTGTAGGCCGTCAGTTTATTATCCAGATGCTCTATCTCGATATTGGAACTTTTAAATGTGTTGGCCATTAATTTATAAAGCTTAGTTTCGAAGGATGCATCAGCATCGGGACTCACCTTTACCAGTATTTTACCCAGCCATTTGTACGCAGAGGTATCGTGCCGGTTATAAATTCCGCTGTTGGCAGCCACGTAATCGCCGTCGGTTTTAATATCGTCTATAACGCCAATAATTTTGCGCTTGTGTTTATCGTCGTCGCCGCCAAACAACTTGCCTGTGGCATTGGCTTTGCCAAAAAGTTTTTCTTTAAGGGTTTTATTGATCACAACAAGTTCGGTTTTTGAAGCTGCATCGCCCTTATTATACCAGCGCCCTTCCAGCATTTTGGCGCCCATTGTGCTCACATAGTTATCATCCATAAAAAAGTTGTTAATGTTGTGTATCTGCTGCCCGTTACTTGTTATGCCGGTACTCATGTGGTTATTAGAAAAAGGAATATTACCGCTGGTATAGCCGGCATCCATTACCTGCGGCATGGATTTGATGCTGCTGAGCAAACTCTGGTAAACCAGCGTTACCGAATCGGGGTTTTTGGTTGTTAGCGTATGGTTGTAGCTTATTGCCCAAACGTGCTTATAATTAAAGCCCATTGGCTTTGCATAATTGTTATAGGCATTCAATGCAAAACTAAACACTGCGAATATGACCAGGAACGAGATCAGGATCTCGGTAATCAGCAATGAGTTTTGCTTCTTTTTATTCCAGATCATTTTAAGTAAATGCTTGAACATGATATTTTAATATTAAGGTTGATAAATTTATTGGGCTTTTAAAGCCGTTACAATGTTTAACTTAGACATGCGCCAGGCCGGATATACCCCTGATAGTAGCCCGAAAATTATACAGGTTGCAAAGGCGTATAAAAGCACAGTAATATTTAAACTCAGATGCAGGTTGGCTATCAGTTGCGCGCGGTTAATCACATACATAACTACTACCGATAACATTACACCAATTCCCCCGCCCAGGAATGTCAGGATCAAATTCTCTATAATAAACTGGTAAACCAGTGTTTTTGATGAAGCGCCGAAAGCCTTGCGCACACCAATTTCTGACGAACGCTCCATAATACGCGTAATATTTATATTCACCAGGTTAAGCGTTGGTAACAGCATTACAAACAATGCAAAACAGGTGATAGCCGTTATGGCATAAACCATCCCCGATTTTTGTTCGTTCCCGCTGTTCACATAGCCTTCAATATAAGTATCGGCATGGCTGTAAATATGATCAAATTCTTTACTGGGCATAGGCAACTTGGCTATAATGGATGCATACTCCTGTTTCATTTTGGGTACATCGCCCGGTGTTTTTGCCAATAGTACAGCCGTGAAATTGCCCATGTAGCCTTTGCCGGCCTCCAAATTTGTTTTAGATGTTGTGATAGGCAGGTAGATATCGGCATAAAAAAGGTACGATGTGATGGGCAAGCTTTTAACTACGCCGCAGATGCGATATTTTATATTATCGGCCTCAATGTATTTACCTACCACCGGCGTATTATCATCACCAAAGTATTCTTTTTTCATATCTGCTGATATCACGGTAACGCGTTCGGCATTATCTATCTGTTGTTTGCTGATGGCTTTGCCTTCTATAAAATCAAACTCCAGCACGTTCCAGAAATCGGTATTGGTGTATTTATAGTTAATCACAATTTTCCGGTTGTTTACATAGGTATTGGTAGAGCCGAATTCCGATGATATAGCCACCATTACCGGCGTTTTCATTTTGCCAACGTAATGCTTTAAGAAGTAATAACTCAGGGGACTGCTGTTCATCGACTCTTTACCCCGTAACTCTATTTTATTGGCGTATAAGGAGCGGTCGCGTTTTTTATCCGGGTAATTATCGTTCACCACTTTATCAATAAAAGCAGTGAGCACCATTAATATCGTCAGCGTAAAGCTGATACCAAACAGGCTGATAAACGTAAAGAACTTACGCCTCCGTAATACCGCTATGGCTATTTTAAAGTAATTTTTAAGCATGATCTTTTAATATTTAGCGGTTAGTTACTGAACCTGCGAACCATCAAATAAGCGCACCAGGCGATGTGTTTTTTGCGCCATGTGCTCATCGTGCGTTACCATTACAATGGTTGTACCTTCTTCCTTATTCAGGCGGATCAGGATATCCATAATTTCGTTACCCATGGCGCTGTCCAGATTACCGGTAGGCTCATCGGCCAATATAATTTCGGGGTTACCGACTATAGCGCGGGCAATAGCTACACGTTGTTTTTGCCCGCCCGACAGTTGGGTTGGGAAATGCTTCATCCGGTTAGCAAGGCCTACCTTTTCCAGCGCTGCGCTGGCCAGTTTCCGGCGTTCGGCAGCGGTGGAGTTGCGGTATAACAGGGGCAGCTCCACGTTATCCAGCACCTGCAGATCGTTAATGAGGTGATAGCTTTGGAAGATGAACCCCAGCTTGGTATTACGAAACTGCGCCAGTTGCTTATCGGTAAAATGATCGATCTTCTGATCGGCTATTTTGACCTCGCCTTTTGATGGGTTATCCAGCAGACCCATAATATTCAGCAGCGTGCTTTTGCCGCAGCCTGATGGGCCCATAATGGATAAGAATTCGCCCTTGGCAATATCCAGACTAATACTGTTTAGCGCCAGGGTTTCAATGGTGCTGGTGCGGTACACCTTTTCAATGTTTTGTAATTGTATCATCGGGTTTTATTAATTATTGATTTATCGAATTATTGAATGATTGATTTTACTTGTAGGTGATCTTTTGTTGTTTTTCAAAATCGTAAAGCGACAGGTAGCGTAACTGGTAATAGGCGCTCCAAAAATCGCGCAGACTGGCTACGTAATCGCGTTTGGCCTGGTCGTTTTCTTTAAAGGCGATGCTCAGGTCGGTAATGCTCAGGTCGCCCAATACGTAGCGCTCGCGGGCTATCTGGTACTTTTCTGATGCAATGCTATCGGCCTTAGCGGTAAGTTTTAGTTGTTCCTTCATCATGTTGAACAGGGTAACCTGGGTTACAATTTGCTGCTTAAAGGTTTGCTTATCCTGTTCAACGGCGTAAGTTGTAAATTGCTCGTTAGCTTCGGCCGTTTTCGCGCGCGATTTCGACCTTCCCCAATCCAGTATCGGTACCGAAAATTGCAGCTGCACCACCTGCTGGTTTTGCGGCGAACGGTACACATCGGGGATATTGGTAGCGCTGTTAGAGAAACCAATATTAGCCGATAAGGTGGCTACCAAGCCGTTCTGGCCTTTTGCTTTCGCCACATCGCGCTTAGCCTCGGCCACACGGCGTACAAATGCAATCGCGTCCGAGCGGTTCGCTAATGCTTCGGATAATACCTTATCTGTCGATACCGTCATATCGCTGATAGCGGTGGGCACTTCCAGCGCTATCTTTTCGTTGCCTTCCTGCCCGGTATAACTGCGCAGGTCAAGCGTGGCTATTTCCATATCGCGCATAGCGGTGCCTACGGCCTTTTGGGCGTTCAGCTGCTCTAATTGCAGTTGCAGGATCTCGTTTTTTGATACCTTACCCAATTCAAATTTTAGGTTAGCTACCCGCAAAATATTTTCGGTATTGGTGAGGTTCAGTTCGGCCACATGCAGGTTTACCTGTGCCAGCAGCAGATCGAAAAAGTACCCCGCTACGTTAATGGCTATCTTTTCCTGGGCCTCAATATAAGCCTGCTTGCTTTCGTTGTATTTCAGCGGCTCTATCTTTTTATCCCAGCGCAAACTATTAAACTGAAATAATGGCTGGCTATAGCCGATAGCATAAGGTACGCCGTTGTATAAAACATTGTGGCGGTCAAAATCGTCAAAGCGCTGTAATTGCGTAGTGCCGTAAACGGTGCCGCCGGTAGCGGTAATACTCTGACTGAAATTCATCGTCAGCGACGAGTTGTCGTTATGGATCGGCTGAAACAGGATGGTACCGTTGGGCTGCACAATTTGGGTATAGGTTTTACTATAGCCCGGTAAAATGCCGCTTAAAGATAACTGTGGCTGATAGTTAGAGCGGAAGGTGCGCCATTCCCAATACCGGGTTTCGCGCACGGTGGCGGCTTGCTTGGCAGCTATAGCATTTTTACGGGCCAGCTCAACCACCTGTTGCAGGGTAAAGCGGATGGTATCCGTGCGCGATATGCACCAGCCCTTTACGCTTAGGCTGATGAATACCATCGCAAGGAAATATTTTAAGTATGATATGTTAAATAGGCGCCGCATCTTAGTTCTTGATCGTAAGTTCGGGTGAATTTTTATACTCGCTCATGTCTGATGTGATCACCATATCGCCGGGTTTCACGCCGTCCAGCAGTTCCACATAATCAAAATTGGTGAGGCCAATGTGTACGGTGCGCCGTTCGGCTTTCCCGTTTCTCACTACAAAAATATCCTGCACACTTGGCCCCTTAAATGCCGGGCCATTAGCAACCCGCATAATTTTGCTATGAGTAGCGGTAACCAGGAACACATCTACCTTCATATTAGGGCGCAACAGCTTATGGTTACGCTCATCTAACTGGATATCAAAAGAAACAATCCCATTTTGCACGGATGGCGATACGTTGGTAACGTGCCCGCGCAACTGCGTTTCGTTAATACGGATGATGACCGGGGTGTTGGTATGCAATTGATCCAACGAGTTATCGGCTATGCTGCCCGCAACTTTAAAGCTGCCCAAATCGGCAATACGGGCCAGGGTTTCGCCGGCATTAACGTTAGCGCCTATATTTTTATTGACATAGGTAACTACCCCGTTGCGGGTAGCTACAATATTGGCCAGGTTGAGTTTGCGCTGCAACTCCTTCAGATCGTTCCGCTGGATATCGGCCGCTATCTGCGCCTCCCTGATCTCGATCTGCATGGTTTGCTGTTTACTTTTGATCTCGTTTTCCAGCTGTTTTTTTTCCAGCTGGGCTACTTTCAGGTTCAGCTCGGCCTGCTCAATCCCTTCGCGGGTACCACCGCCGGCCTTAAACAAGCGCTTGGCATTCTCTACAGCATCGGTAAGGTTAGCAATGCGCAGCTGCTTAATATCGTTGTTTGATTTAATATCGTAAAAGCTTTTATCCAGGTCGAGTTTCAACTTACTGATCTCGTTTTGTTTGGTTTCCAGCTGGAAATTGAGTTTTTCAAATTCGGTTTGGGAAGCCGATTTATCAAGCGTAAGGATAGATTGCCCGGCTTTTACTTTATTACCGGCATCCATCAAAGCGCTTTTGACAGAGGCGTTGATTGGACTGGTCAGGATCTCTTCAAACTCGGGCAAAACCTCGCCCGATGCATTGATGGTATTTTCGATATCACCCATCTCTACCTTAGCGGTAAGGATATCAGCGCGGTTAATTGATGATTTCAGATAGCTGCGCAACAGCCATACGCTTATGGCCAATACGGCTACGCAGGTTACGGCAATAATGATGTTTTTGTTCTTTCTTTTCGCGACGATCTCCGGCGCCAGTTCCTTGTCCATTTACCTTTTTTTGAACAAGACTTTGCAAGCGCCGTACCAAAGTTAAAACTTTGATATATAGCGATTTGATTGTTTTGTGAAATTCAAAAAGTGATCGATATCGGACAAAGAGATCGATTTAGCAAGGATATCCTATTTTGTATCGCTTCTTTTAAACATCGTTTTCCCCTTTAATACTATTTTCATCCGCTGGCGCTTTAAGGATATATGCGTGGTAGCGGTTTCATTTTCGTCAAAGTGTTGTTTATAGCTCGATATGATGTTCCGGTAGCTTAATATGCCCACTACTTTATGATTGGCAATTACGGGTAACGCTTCAACATCCTGCTGTGCCATTAATTCAACAGCGCTGCGCAGGGTGTCGCTTGCTTTTATGGCATAGCTTATTTTTTTCGAGATCCTGGCAATCTTAAAACTCTCGTCGTTCTTTATAAAATAGATATCCGACAGTTTTACAATTCCCTGAAATTCTGATTGATCATTAACAACGGTAAGGCAACTATCTGTAACCGGGTTAACCGCTAACCATTCCTTTACTTCGCGGATACTCATACCGGCGTTTAGTTTAACGTTTTCTTTGCTCATTACCTGCGATACGCTGATTTTTTGAAGCGCATCCGGCTCGTACGAATCGGGTGTAACAACACCGCGCCGCGCTATCTTTTCGGTCATAATGGTATTTTCCATCAAAAAGAAAGAAACGATGTAGGATGCCGTGCATGCGCCTAATAAGGGCAACAGGGCATGCGATTGCATGGTGGCTTCCAAAGCGAAAGTAATACTGGTTAAATAGGCGCGTGATGCCCCTGCAAACATGGCCGACATGCCGATTAATGCCCCCATGGGTATGCTGATACCGATATGCGGAAACAACACCAGTAAAACGGTGCTGATAATTGCACCGGCAGCTCCGCCAATGGTTAACAAGGGGGCCAGCGTACCACCTGATGTTCCGCTGCCTAAAGCAATAGCCCAGGAAAGGAACTTAAACAGGCATAAGCTTAAAATAAGGGCTAAGGGCACCTGCCCCGAAAGCAAATTGGTAATATTATCGTACCCAACGCCTAAGGTATGCGGATAAAAATAGCCGATGAGACCAACAGCCAAACCGCCCAATGCCGGCCACCACATCCAATGGATAGGTAATTTTTCAAACCAGTCCTCTATCAGGTAAACAGCTTTTGTTAATAGTAAAGAAAGAAAACCAATGAGTATCCCTATAAAGCTGTAAACCCCTAATGCCAGGTTGGATGGTGTTTCCAGGCTGGGCATAGGGAATACCGGCCCTGCCTCAAAAAGTAAATGATGCCCCGCCGCGCCTGTAATACAAGCCAGGGCAACGGGCAGGATTGCTTTAGGCGAAAACTCAAACAGCAGCAGTTCAATCGCCAGAAAAACAGCGGCGATAGGTGTACCGAATATGGCCGACATACCAGCTGTAGCGCCTGCCGCCAATATAACCTTACGCTCGCTTGAAGTGATTTTTAAGAGTTGCCCCAGTGTTGAACCCAGGGCCCCGCCGGTAGCGATGATCGGTCCTTCTGCACCAAAAGGCCCGCCGGTACCAATGGCTATAGCCGACGATATAGGTTTTAAAAAAGTAATAGACGGCTTGATTTTGCTTTGGTTAACTAAAATTTGTTCCATGGCTTCGGGGATGCCATGGCCCCTGATGGCTTTTGAGCCATATAAGGCCATTAAGCCCACCAAAACGCCGCCAATTGCCGGTATAATAATCACCCATAACCCCAGGTGATTGCCAGCCGGGCTATGAAAGCTTAGATCAAATGAGCCGTAAAAAGCAATATTGGTGACGAAGTTGATGAGCAGCACCAAAAATTTCGCGATAAAACTGATGGCGACAGCTACCAATACCGCATAGGCGGATATTTGTATTAAGCGGCTTTTTTTAAAGCTGACATATTTTACGTCCTGTTCTTCTAACGATGTTAAGATTGGAGAGATGGGGATACGTGCGGACTGCTTATTGTTAATCATTGATGGTTAATATTGTTTTAACAATATTTAATTGTTAATTTTAATTACAAAAATAGTTTATTTTATTGTATAGGCAATACCAATGAATATAAAGCAGGTGCTATTACGGCACCTGCACTTGTCTCACATTTATTTTTTGCAACTTAGCCTCTGAATGAAGGAAACAAAACACGATTGTGATTTAACCAGCTGCTATCTGTGTACGCATTGCACGGGAGATTGGAAGCACGCTATTGCCGTGCATAAAAAAAACTTCACTATTAAGAAAGGGCAGCGGATCTTTAGCGAAGGCGATCCGGTTACCGGGATCTATTTTATTTTCTCGGGGAAAGTAAAAGTGCATAAACGCTGGGACGATGATAAAGAGATCATACTTCGTTTTGCAAAATCGGGGGATATCCTGGGGCATTTAGGCTTAGGGAATGAGCCCGTTTATCCGGTATCGACCACCGCGATCGAGCCAGGCGTAGTCTGCTATATCGACCTGCCTTTTTTTGAATCTTCCTTAAATGTGAACCCGAAGCTTACTTATTCGCTGATGAAGTTTTTCGCCAACGAATTGCAGGAGTCTGAAAAACGGATGCGGAATTTAGTCCACATGCCCGTAAAAGAACGCATCGCGTTGGCGTTACTGACCTTAAAAAATCAATTTGGAGCTGACGAAACCGGCGCGTTGAATATTGAGCTTACCCGGCAGGACCTGTCTTCCTTTGCCGCCGTTTCCTACGAGACATTTTTTAAAGTCACTAACGATTTTATTCAAAATAACTGGATAGCGGTTAATGGCAAATGCATCAGGATTGCCAACGAGGAAGTTTTAAAGGAAATGATCCGCAACGCGAATTTCAAATAGCTCGCACTTTCAAGTAATCCACCTTACTGTAATAAGCGTTTGATCATCTATCGCCATGAAATGATTAAAAAGGCATAAGTGTTACTTTTGTTCTACATATAAATGCGTATTATTGTGATTGAGGTAATATATAATGGCTATAGAAAATTTAAGTAAGGACCTGGAACGTATTTCAACCGAAACAATGGCCGACATTGTGGAACTGCGCCTGCGCGAGTTTTTCAAAAAGAAATCTTTTAAACCAGGTGACGCGCTGCCCAAAGAGATGGAATTGGTGGAGGCGCTTGGAGTTAGCCGTAATGTAGTGCGCGAGGCCCTAAGCCGTCTGCGGATGCTTGGAATGATTGAAACCAAGAAAAAAAGAGGCATGATACTGGCCCGCCCTGATGTATTGGGGACTTTTGAGCGGGTGCTTGATCCGCTGATCATCGATGATCATATTTTACAGGACCTTTTTGAACTGCGCCTGGTATTGGAAATGGGTCTGGCCGATCTGCTTTTTTTAAGAAAAACAGATAAAGATATTGCCGAACTGGAAAAGATAGCTAAAAACGAAAACAAAGAGGAGGTTAAAAAATTCAGGGTTAAAAACGAAATAGCCTTCCACGGAAAATTATACGAGATCACCGGTAACGATACCCTAAAACGTTTCCAGGTGATGCTGCTGCCTGTTTTTGGTTACGTTACCTCTATGGAAAAAGGCGAATACCGCACCGGGAAGGTAAATCACCTTGATTTGGTTAACATCCTTAAAACCGGGACTAAAGAGGATTTTAAAGCAGGCATGTATGCGCATTTATTGCCGCACTTTGATAATCTGAAAAAGTAATCCGGGCGATAAGGGCTGATAGTTACGCGACGTAAAAATCTTTTTTTACGTTATTATGTTCTACATAATAAATTAATTTTACATTTGTGGTATAAACCTGTACTTGTGCCCTAACAGGCATCCCTGTACCATGAATGAAAAACTAACTGCCGGAAATTTAAAAGGTAACTGGGCAACGCTTTTGCTGCCCGTAAATGCTGATGACTCGTTCAACTATCCAAAACTGGCTGCCGAGCTGGATATGTTGATAGCCGCGGGTGTGGATGGTATATACTCAAATGGTACCGCCGGAGAGTTTCATAATCAAACTGAAGACGAATTTGATACCATTAACCAACTGCTGGCCCAAAAGTGCCTGCAGGCCGGTATGCGTTTCCAGATAGGCGCCGGCCACCCTTCGCCGGTTATTTCACTGGAGCGTGTAAAAAGGGCAGTAAAATTAAAGCCTGATGCGATCCAGGTTATTTTACCCGATTGGGTGATCCTTACCCCCGCCGAACAGATCAGTTTTTTAGCGCGCCTGGCAGCTGCTGCGGGCGATATCCCCTTAGTATTATATAACCCGCCCCATGCCAAACAGGTATTGCAGCCGGCAGATTACCGGGCTTTAAAAGTAGTGCCGCAGGTAATCGGTGTAAAACTATTAAGCGGAAACGATGCCTGGGTTGCCGCCATGAAGCAATATGCATCGCACTTGTCTGTTTTTGTTCCGGGGCATTTTTTGGCTACCGGGGTAGCCAGCGGGATAGCATCGGGCGCCTACTCCAATGTGGCCTGCATTAATCCTAAGGCCGCGCAAAAATGGTGGGATATGATGCATACCGATATGGAACGCGCACTGGAGATACAGCGGGAGATCCTGCATTTCTTTTCTGTTTGTATAGCGCCGCTGCAGCAGCAAGGTTATTCAAATCCCGCGCTGGATAAATTTTTAGCCACAGTTGGCGGCCATTATCAAACAGGCCTGCGTTTACGCTGGCCATATAAATGGATACCCGAACAGGAGGTAGCGCCCGTGCGCGAAAAAGCGAAACAATTGATCCCGTATTTTTTTGAACAGCACCAATGAAGTGGAGTTTATTAGCCGTCAGTTATTTTATTATGTCAGTTTTTACAGTTAGCCAGCAGCCCCGGGTACCACTAAAGCTGCAATGGGGGCAGTTGCCGGCAATACCCGACAATTATGGCTTTGCCGGATCTTTTGCAGGGACATCGCACGGCGCGCTGATCGTAGCGGGCGGTGCAAACTTCCCCGACGGAGGTGCGCCGTGGACAGGTTCGAAAAAAGTGTGGAGCGATAAAATATTTGTACTGGACAAACCCACAGGCCAATGGAAAATAGCCGGTAAACTGCCACAGCCAATGGGTTATGGCGTTGCCGTTAGTTATCAGGATCAGTTGATTTGTATTGGCGGCAGCAACGCGGGCGGGCACCTGGCAACCGTGCTGGCCATTAGTTATGTACATGGAAAAATTAAGATAACATCCTGGCCTGATTTGCCCCAGCCCCTGGCTAACGCCTGCGGTACATGGATAGGACATACTGTTTACATTGCCGGCGGCTTATTTACACCCGATGCTAAAAGCACGGCCCATATTTTCTGGTCGTTTGATCTAAGCAGGCCTCAAACTGCCGCTTGGCAAAAACTACCTGCCTGGCCCGGCCCGCCGCGCATGCTTGCAGCAGCGGGAATGCTGCCCAATAACGCGTTCTTCCTTTTTAGCGGGACAGATTTAGAAGATAAAGCTGGTGCACCACATCGTAAATACTTAAAGGATGCTTATAAATATACCATAGGCAAAGGCTGGGAGCGGCTGCCGGATATGCCGGCTGCAACGGTGGCGGCCCCAAGTCTGGTTGTTAACACACGTAAAAATAGCCTGCTCATTTTTGGCGGCGATGATGGCCGCCTGGCAGACGATGCCGCCAACCTGAAGGAAAAACACCCCGGCTTTTCAGATCATATATTGATGTATCAGCAGGACAAAAATACCTGGCTGGATGTGGACGGGTTAAAGATACCAACCGATAAAAAGCCCGATGCAGCAACCAATCCTAACGGAAGCGTTTGGGCGCCGGTAACTACCACATCGGTAATATGGCGGGGAATGATCGTTTTCCCCGGAGGGGAAGTGAGGCCGGCTGTACGTACACCGAGGGTGTTAACAGCTGTTATTAAACAATGGATTAAGTAAAGATCATAGATCAATTAATGATGAATATAACAAATACCAAACCGGTTAGCTGGTTTTACCCCTGGGCAATTGTAGGTGTATTATGGCTGGTGGCGTTCCTGAATTATTTCGACCGCAACCTGATCGCGTCTATGCGCGACCCTATTGTAAGCGAATTTACCCTGACCGATGCCCAGTTTGGCCTGCTTACTACCGTGTTTTTATTCTCATACGGGATCTTAAGTCCATTAGGCGGCTATCTTGCAGATAAATACGGACGCAAGCGGATCATCATTTTCAGCGTATGTGTATGGTCGGCGGTAACGCTGTGGACAGGCTTTGTAACGTCATTCCCCGAAATGCTGATTGCCCGGGTAATTATGGGGATCAGCGAAGCTTGTTATATCCCGGCCGGTTTGGCTATGATAGCCGATTATCATAAGGGTAAAACACGGTCCTTAGCTACCGGGCTGCACATGAGCGGCTTATACGCGGGCCAGGCACTTGGTGGAGTGGGCGGTTATATGAGCATGCATTGGGGATGGCGGTATGGTTTCCAGGTTATTGGATTGGTTGGGGTAGTATATGGCTTAATCCTGATCTACTTTTTGCGCGAGCATAAAAACAACCCCGAGCCTGAAGCGGTTGCGGCAAGCCATGCGCCGGAAAAACGGCTGGGCCTGTTCCCAACTATTAAAATGCTTGTGTCAGAAAAATCTTTCCTGGTACTGATGTTCTATTTCTGCGTATTGGGCGTTGTAAACTGGATGATTTACAGCTGGCTGCCCACTTTTTTAAAGGAGCACTTTGTGCTTGATTTAGGCAAGGCCGGGCTTTCGGCAACAGGCTATATACAAATCGGGTCGTTTATAGGCGTTATGCTGGGGGGCCTGCTGGCCGGCCGGTGGTACCGCAGCAATAAACGCAGCAGGTTATATCTGATTATCGCCGGCTTTAGTTTAGGCGCACCGTTCCTGTTCCTGATGGCATCAACTCAGATATTTGGCATAGCCATCATCGCCATGATCGTATACGGATTAGCACGCGGCATTAACGACAGTAACCTGATGCCCATCCTGTGCCAGGTGATAGACGGGAAATATATCGCTACAGGCTACGGCTTCCTTAATTTTTTGAGCACGATTATCGGCGGATTAATGGTTTACATTGGCGGCATGCTGATGGATGCCCATATCAGTCTATCCATCATCTACCAGATCTCAGCCGTACTGATGGTGATAGCGGCATGGTGCTTATTAGCCGTAAAGGTAAAAAACGAATAAAGTGTACGATGGTTAACTGTCTTTTTTAATAATTTATAACAGGTGGTTAAGCATCATCCAGTTATATAAATGGTCCAACCATTTATCTTTCGTTTTGCTGTTGTTTAAACCAAAGCCATGGCCACCGGCCTGATAGATATGCATTTCGGCCTTTACGCCATTTTTTTGTAAGGCGGTATAATAATTAACGCTGTTGGCTACAGGCACCACTTTATCATCGCTGCAGTGTACAATAAAGGCAGGGGGCGTATCGGCGGTTACCTGCAGTTCGTTTGAATATTCCCTTACTTTATCATCAGCAGCGTTTTCACCGATCAGGGCTTTTTTCGATCCTTTATGTAAAATACTATCACGGAAAGTAATAACGGGATAAAGCAGCACCGAAAAATCGGGACGGAGCTTAATATGACCCGGATTGTCAATTACTGTCTTTTGGTAATGGGTTGATAATGTTGATGCCAGGTGCCCGCCGGCAGAAAACCCCATAATACCTACTTTAGCGGTATCGATGTGCCATTCGGCCGCGCGTTCGCGCACTAATTGTATAGCGCGCTGGGCATCCTGTAACGGCCCGATTTCTTTGTTTTGCATCGTCGCGTCGTTAGGCAAACGGTATTTTAAAACAAAGGCGGCAATACCTTTGGTGTTTAATTCTCGGGCAACGTTGCTGCCCTCGTCATTTACCACTAAGTATGAATATCCCCCGCCGGGGCAAATAATTACCGCTGTACCATTGGCTTTGGAGGCATCGGGTAAAAACGCGGTAATAGTTGGGTTTACCACCTGGCTTACCTTCCCCCTTTTTGAGGTCGTATCATTCAATTCCTGCACATCGCTTTTTTTGGCGTTGGGCACCGTTTTATACAGGTTGATAACCGTTTGCGCTTTTAGCGAATAATTGACAAATAATGCGGCAGCACAGATAGCCGCTATGGTTAATTTTTTCATTCGGGTAATCATTGGTCAAAACAAAAATAAAAAAATAAATTTGTTATTATGTAGTACATAACTATATATTTGTTTAGCAATCACCTATTGCGGTCCAGTTATAAACCAAATAAAACAAAAAATGAAGCTGCACTTTGCTAAAAGGGTACACCCTGTGTTTTTATATTTTACCGCGGCTCTTATACTTGCTGCACCTGTATCAACCATTTCCTGTAAAAAAGCGATCCAGGCATCCGGCAACGACGAACAAAAAGATGAGGCACAACAAAAAACGGATGCCGCGCCAAGCTTTACTTATCAAAAAATATTTACCGGCGGGCAGGAAGGTTACCATTCTTACCGTATCCCATCTATTGTACGCACCAATGCCAATACCCTGATCGCGATTTGCGAAGGCCGTACGGACAATAACCGCGATTATGGCAATATCAACATCGTATGCAAACGGTCTTCAGATAATGGGGCAACCTGGCAAGCGCTGCAGACTATCGCCGGCCCGGATAATTATACCGATGGCAACCCCACAGCTGTTGTAGACAAAACCAACGGCAAGATCTGGGTATTTATGATGCACAACGACTCAACCCATTACTCTAACCCCGATGGTAGCTACCTGGCTTTTCAACCCGGCGACCGTACCGTTTGGGCCTGTTATAGCACAAATGATGGCGTAAGCTGGTCGGCGCCGGTTAACCTGACCAGCAGCACCCAGCCCGCGGGCGCCACGCAGGATTATACCGGACCCGGTGTGGGGATACAAAAGGCCCACGGCAGCAATATAGGCAGGCTGATTATCCCGGCCTATGGGCGCAATATTTACAGTGACGACAATGGCCTTACCTGGCATAATGCCACCTATGCCAGCGGTACATCAAAATCAACAGAGGCCACCATTGTTGAAAAACTAAACGGCGATTTAATGCGTAACGACCGCGGCATATCAACCGCGCCTTATGAAAGGCAGGTATCGGTTGGCTTTATAGGTGCAGGGGGCTTTTCTACCTGGACGTCGGACCCGCACCTGCCCGACCCGAAATGCGAAGGTTCTATTATGCGGTACAATGATCCGAAACCCAATCGTATCATGTTCCTTAATTCGGCCAGCGCCACCACCCGCACTGCCATGAAAATCAGGATAACTTATGATGAAGGCCTTACCTGGGCAATTGACCGGAACATAACGATCAGCGCGCCGGCGCCGGCTAAATTTGGCGGTTATTCCAGCATGGTCAAAACAGCCGACTTTATGGTTGGCGCCCTGATCGAATTTAATGAAGATGGCGGTGATAGCAGCACCAGCCATCGCTCTATCGAGTTTGTGAAATTTAATTTACCCTGGATCTTAAACGGGGCTACCGAACCGGCAGGTTATTAATTATATGATGAAAAAATATTTTCAAAAAATTAGTTATTATGTACTACATAATAACTAATTTTGTTATACCAATTATATCAATAATGCTTTATACAATGATGGCAAGGAAGACTTTATCTGCAATGGCAATTTTAATGGCATTATTACTGGTTTTTAAAAGCGGTAGTGTGTATGCTAATCAACTGGGCCAGGCAACAGACGAAACACCTTTAAATTATATTTATAAACCCGGCGACAATGGGTATAGCTGTTTTCGTATCCCGGCTATGATCACGACTAAGCGTGGGGTTTTACTGGCCTTTGCCGAAGGCAGGAAAAAAGACTGCGGCGATTCGGGAGATATCGATTTAGTGCTGCGCCGATCAACCGATGGCGGGAAAACCTGGAGCCCTATGCAGGTAGTATGGAGCGATTCTACAAACACCTGCGGCAACCCGGTACCTATACAGGATATCAGCACCGGTAAAATATGGCTCATCAGTACCTGGAACCTGGGTACCGATCATGAAAAAGAGATCAGAGGGCAAACCAGTAAAAGCGGCCGTTGTGTGTATGTACTTTCATCGGCTGATGAGGGGTTGAGCTGGTCGGTTCCAAAAGAGATCACCAGGGATGTAAAAATGCCCGATTGGACCTGGTATGCCACCGGCCCATGCCATGGCGTACAAATTTCGACCGGGAAATATAAAGGCCGCCTGGTAGTTCCGGTAAACCATGTGGAGGCTGCCTCGGCCAAAAACTTTGCCTGTATCATATACTCCGACGACCATGGCGCTACCTGGAAGTTAGGGAATAACACCCCGCAGGATAAAACCAACGAAACAACCGTTGCCGAAATAAGTCAGGGCAACCTGATGCTGAACATCCGCAACAGCGACCGTACCCATAAAACAAGGTTAACATCCATCAGTACCGATGGGGGGCAAAACTGGGGAGAGGTACAAACCGATACCACCCTGATAGAACCTATTTGCCAGGGCAGTTTACTAAACTATGCCTTATCAAAAAAACAGCCGGTATTATTGTTTATAAACCCGGCCAATAAAGCAACGCGGTCGAATGTAACGCTGCGGATTAGTTTTGATGATGGCAAAACCTGGGCAAATAGCGTGGTAGTGCACCCCGGCCCATCAGCCTATAGTGATATAGCCGTATATCATAAAGAGGTAGCCTGTTTATACGAAGCCGGCATAGCAAAGCCCTATGAGGGTATTGCGTTTAAAACAATCAGTTTAAAACAGCTCATCAACCCTTAGTTTAAAAAAAGATAACGCCAATTAAGCACCAAATTATAAACCAATTATATGTAGTACATTACTACTAAACCACCAATTATGAACAGAAAAATTATTTATTTATGGCTCTTGATCTGCAGCCTCGCCGTAAACCGGGTGTACGCGCAGACAAACAGTTTCACAGTTTCGGGGATAGTCACCGATGGGACTAAAAATGAAACATTGCCCGGCGTAAGTGTATCGGTTAAAGGCACTACAATAGGGATCACCACAGGTGCTGACGGTAAGTACACCCTAAAAGTGCCATCGCCTGATGTTACCCTTGTGTTTTCGTTTATCGGTTACGACCGGCAGGAACTCCCCTTAAAAGGACGTGCCACCTTAAATGTAACCATGGCTGCCGGCAATCAGTCGCTTTCGGAAGTTGTGGTAGTGGGCTACTCGCAACAAACCCGTGAAAAAAACACTGCCGCGGTATCTAAGATCGATCCTAAACAATTAGTGAATACGGCCAATGCCGGTCCGATTGCCGCCCTTCAGGGGAAAATAGCGGGCGTATCTATCCCAATTTCAAACGGCCAGCCGGGATCGGCGCCCGCTAACATCATTATTAGGGGTGGATCTAAACTGAACGTATACGGAACAGGCACCGGCAACTCGGGCGGCGATCAGGTGCTTAGCGCCGATGCTGCAAGTCCGCTGGTCATTGTCGATGGCGTT
The DNA here is from genome assembly GCF_059418485.1 of Mucilaginibacter sp. GW821-FHT07H05. Lineage (NCBI taxonomy): Bacteria > Pseudomonadati > Bacteroidota > Sphingobacteriia > Sphingobacteriales > Sphingobacteriaceae > Mucilaginibacter > Mucilaginibacter sp. GW821-FHT07H05. The sequence continues at coordinate 121,309 of NZ_JBWKPY010000002.1, read as the reverse complement.
TTCAGGCCGATGAAGGATATTAACCCGGATGATATAGAATCCTTACAAGTGATGAAAGATGCTGCATCAACCTCTATTTATGGTGCACGTGGCGCCAACGGGGTAATTGTTATCAAAACTAAAAGCGGCAAATTCGGGTCGGGCAAGGCCAATATCACCTTTAATTACCGTACCAACTGGGAGGTGCCAACAGGTGCGCAAAAATATCTGAGTGCGCGCGATTACCTTACACTGGCACGTACAACCGTTAAAAACACCTTTGATGGGATAGATAAAAACACCCTGCTGAATAACGGCGGATTTTCGGCCGGTACAAAGGTGTACACCGCTAAAGGCCAGTACGGGGTTGCTACCAATCTTACCGCTTTATATAGTAATATAGTAGCGGTTGAAGGCCAGGCTTATGTGGATAACCTGCTGGCCCATGGCTGGGAAACCATGGATGACCCTATTAACCCGGGCACAAAACTGCTTTTTGCCGATAACCACTACCAGGACCTGCTTTGGAACACCGCTATGACCAACAACTACAATGTTGGTGTAGATGGCGGCGGGCAAACGGCTAACTACAATGTATCGTTTAACTACATTAACCAGGCCGGCACCTTTGTGGGGACTAACTACAAGCGTTACAGCGCGTTAGGTAACTTTAGTTTTAAAGCAACCAATAACGTGCAGATTAACGCTATGCTTAATTACTCGAACGTATTGCCAAATTATGTAGACGCGTATACGAACGACCTGGTAAGGGCAACCCGTATTACACCGCTGATCAGGATCTTTAAAGATGACGGCACGCCTACCACCGGCGAAAACCTAACTACACGCAACCGTTTCCATACGTTGGCTTATGATAATACCAATGTATCAACAGAACGGGTAGTATCAAGAGTTGATGCCGACTGGAACATTGTTAAAGGCTTGCATTTCAGGCCCGCCGTATCATACCTGATAACCGATGGCCGGACGCTTTTTTCGAGGAAAGCATTTCCCGACCCGATACAGTTTGCCACATCGCGTTTAAAAACCGAGAATGAAAACAATACCCGTCAGCTAATGGTCGACCAGATTTTGCAATACGATTTTACCTTTAAGCAAGATCATCACTTTATGCTGTTAGGCGGGTTTAACTATACCCGTAATACAGGCAATGTAATAGATATTGGCTCGCAAAGGGGTACTAACGATTATATCACTACCATTACCGAACCAACAATAACAACCATAATAGTTAATGGCGTGCCAACCGTGGTATCCAATGTCACCAATTTTAGCACCAGCTTAAGCGAAACAAGATCGACCAGTTTTTTTAGTCAGTTTAGTTACGATTATCAATCTAAATACTTGTTAAGCGCGGTAATCAGACGAGATGGCTTCTCCAATTTCGCGCCCGAAAACAAGTATGGTACTTTCCCATCAGTATCAGTAGGCTGGAACATTCATAAGGAGGCATTCTGGAAAGAAAATCCTACTGTGAGTATGTTGAAACTACGCAGCAGCTGGGGTACAGCCGGTGGAAACGACCTCAGTTATACCGATACTTATGGCGGCTATACCGATAATGTTTATAACCAGCTTTCGGGCATACAGCGTGCCAACTTATCAAATCCAAACCTGAAATGGGAAACCACGCAAACTACAGATATAGCTGTGGATGCAGGGTTTTTTAAAGACCGGATTAGCTTAACGGTGGATTTTTATAATAAACTGACTAAAGACCGGCTTGATTTAAAACCACTGCCTGCCGAAGCCCCGTTTTCAACCATCAAATTTAACAACGGCACCATACAAAATAAAGGCGTTGAAATTGAACTGGGGGCCACCGTGCTTCGCCTGAAAAACTTTAACTGGCACACCAATGTATCTTTTGCTTATAACGCGCAAAAAGTAATATCGCTGCCCTATAATGGGCGTAATAAAAACCGCCAGGGTGGCGGGGTAGTAATTGACCCGAACACCGGCAAGGAAATAGAAGTAGGCGGTTATGCCGAAGGCGAGCGCCCGTTTGGTTATTATGCCTGGCAGGTAGTAAAAGTGTTTTCTACCGAAGAAGAAGCACGGGCCTGGTCGGCTACCCATGTCGACCGTATTGCTACCGCATCCGGTATTACGGTTGGTAAGCACGCCGGCGATTATCAATTTGCCGATTTAAATAACGATGGCATTATCGATAGCCGCGACCTTATTTTTATGGGATATAAAACACCAAATAAAACAGGCGGTATGCAAAACACCTTCACCTATAAAAACTTCTCGATGCGGGTGAATGTCGACTTTTCTTTGGGTAATATGATAGATAACGGCTCGCTTGGGCGCGAACTGGGGCAGGGCCGTGCCTATAACGAAGGCGCGCCTGTTGAAGCCCTGGGGCCGGATATCTGGCAAAAACCGGGCGACGAAGGTAAAAAGTATGCCCGTTTCTCATTTGGCGATGCCGATTTTGGACAAAAGAACTTCATCCGCCAGGCTGCCAGTGATGTTGGTACCGGCAGCGCTTATAGTGCCGATGTATCTACCCTGATATCTAAAGGCGATTACCTGGCTTTCCGCGAAGTTTACGTGAGTTATGATCTGCCTAAAGAGTTGTTAAAAAAGATCAAAGCTACAGGCCTGACCATTTTTGCCAGCGCAACCAATTTGGGATATATAACCGCCTATAAGGGGCAAAATCCGGAGGTTACTACCGGTTTTGATCCGGGTGGTTATCCGCGTGCAAAGCAATTCACAATAGGCGCATCATTGAAATTTTAATTTTTATCATCATGAAAATAAAAAATATATATACGGTAGCCGTTATAACTGGTTTAATATCAGTTAGCCTGGCATCATGTAAGAAATTGCTGGAAGTTACCCCCAAATCGCAAATTACCGAGCAGGTTTATTTTAAAAACGAGAGCGATTTTGAGCCTTATGTAATTGGTACCTATACTTCCATACGGGCATTCGCTAATTCCATATTATATGGCGATGAGCGCAGCGAAGAACTGATTAACGGTACAAACGCCCGTTTAACTACAGCCTGGTCGCAAATATTAAGCCCTACGGTTGGCGCCATTAATTATAATGGCCAGTACAAAGCCATTGGTAATGTGAACTTACTGCTCGACAAAATGGACGGCTTCAACTTTACCAATACCACTTTAAAAAATAAATTAAAGGCCGAAGCGCTTTGCCAGCGGGCTTATACTTATTTCTTTTTGGTGAGGGTAGTTGGCGATACCCCTTTAATGCTGCAGGCCATTACCGATGATAATGTACCCTTGCTGCCGCGTGCCAAAGCGGTTGATGTAATGAAACAGATCTTTACCGATCTGGACCTCGCTATCAGTTTGTTTCCCGATAAAACCTACTCCAACAAATACCGCTTTTCCTATGGTGCAGCGCAAGCCTTAAAAGCCGATGCCAAGCTTTGGAGCGCGAAAGTTTTAGCCGGCGGCGCGCCCGATTTTAATGACGCCCTGACAGCGGCAGCAGCCGTTGAGGCAACAGGCGTTAGCTTACTGCCAAACTTTAAGGATGTTACCACTACCCGTGCCAATGCCGAGGTAATTATGTCGGCCTATTACAGTCGCGATGAAACCGGCGCCAATTACGGTTTGAATGCATTGCCGTTTTTAACCGCTATATCCAACGCTACCAACCTGGATAGTATTGCTTATTGCTTAACATCGGTTAACGGACAGGGTGGGTACCAGATCAGTCCGCTAAGCCGTACGCTGTTCAATGGTTTATCAAACGATAAGCGTATCCCTTATACCTATATTATCGAGCGCCAGGGTACGGTACAAAAAAGCGCCTGGATAACCAAAATGCCCGGCACAAAGTATGCTGATGATCGCGTATCAGACAATGATGTGATTATGTGGCGTTTAGCCGATATTTATCTGATGGAAGCCGAGGCCTACGCCGGTATTAATAATACCACGCAAGCTATTAACTATTTAAATAAAGTGCGCGTGCGTGCCGGCGATGGTAATTATACCGGCGCTACCGATAAGGCAACAGTTGAGCGCGCCATATTTGATGAGCGTGGCCGCGAGCTGTTTTTTGAAAACAAGCGCTGGTATGATGTGGTGCGTTTCCATTATGGCGGCACTATTGATGCTTACAACTACGTACCGAATTTGAAGGGTAAAACCACGCCATTGTTTTGGCCATTAGCCACAACAGTGTTGGCGGCAAATCCCAACCTGGTACAAACACCTGGTTATTAACAGCTAAATTAAAGGAGTAATAAACACTAACCCGGATGAAAAAGCAAGAGATGTTTAACTATAACAAGTTAACGGCGGAAGAACTGGAGAAATTTAAGGATGAAGGCTTCCTGATTATAAAAGGGATACTAAAGCCGGAAGGACTGGCGAAGATGCGGGAGGAATGCATGGCAGCATGGGCAAAAGAAAAGGAAGCGTTTGATCCCAATAAAAGCTGGTTACAAAACTCGCTGTTGGTTAATATTCATCATCAGGCGCCGGCCGTGCGCGATTATTATTTTGACGGGCCGATGGTTGATATCGCTGCGCAAATCATCGGGCCTAACGTAAAAGGCGCTACCTCGCAGCTTACGTTTAAAATGAAAGGAAATACCAAACCCTTTGGCTGGCATCAGGATAACGGTTATGGCGAGTTAGAGCCCTACAACGCTTTAACAACGTTAACTGCGCTTGACGATACCGACCGCGGCAATGGCTGCTTGTGGTTAATTCCCGGCAGCCATAAGCAAGGGCAGATCCGTGTTAAACAAAGCGAAGAGCAAAAAAAAAGCCAATCGGAAATTGTGGTTGAGGCCGACGAGAGCCTGGCCGTGCCGATGGAAATGAAGGCCGGGGACGCCTTGATATTTAACTGCTGGATGCTGCATAAATCTGACGGGAATTATTCGGCCGACCGCGACAGGCGGATCCTGTTTTTAAGATATGCCGATGCCGACGCTATTGAAGTTTATAACAACGGGAAACCGCGCCTGGGCAGGCTGGTAAGGGGGAACACCAAATTTGATGAAGTAAAACAATTTGAAGCAAATATTTAATATCCAAATAATGACTGCCGCGTAAATAGATATCCGGCTATAAAAACTAATATATACATGAAAATACAAGGGATTGTTGCAGCAACATTTGCCGCTTATCATAACGATGGTTCACTTAATACCGGCATTATACCACTGCTGGTAGATAAGCTGATAGACGAAGGCATTTCGGGGGTTTACATTTGCGGCACCAATGGCGAAGGCCCGAATATGACGGTAGAGGAAAGAATGGCTGTAGCAGAGGCTTATGTTAAAGCGGCGCGCAAACGGGTGCTGGTACTGGTGCATGTGGGCCATACCTCTATCCACGAAAGTAAAAAACTGGCCGCGCATGCTGCACAAATAGGTGCGGATGCTATTTCATCGGTAGCGGCATTTTATTTTAAGCCGGTATCGGTACAAAATTTAGTGGATTGCATGGCCGAAATTGCTTCGGCTGCGCCCCAGTTGCCGTTTTATTACTACCACATGCCGGCATTAACCGGTGTAGGGATGGATATGGTTGAGTTTTTAATGCTTGGCGAACAGCGTATCCCAAACCTGGCCGGTATTAAATATACAGCATCTACCCTGCACGAATACCAGGCCTGCCTGAATTACAAGAACGGTAAGTTTGAAGTACTGTTTGGGTACGATGAAATGCTGTTGCCCGCATTGGTGGTTGGCGCGGTAGGTGCTATTGGCAGTACCTATACTTTTGCCGCCCCGGTTTATTTAGATATCATAAAAAACTACCGCAACGGCCATATTGATGAGGCCCGTCAATTGCAGGCAAAGGTAGTTGATTTTATCAGGTGCATTGTTAAGTATCCATCCATTGCCGCCCAGCGCGCTATTATGAAAATGCGGGGGATTGATATGGGCGATCCACGCTTACCGCTTACTGCCTTATCAGACGATGCCTATGCCCAGCTACAGACCGAACTGACCGAAGTAGGCTTCTTTCAGTTATTGGAAGATCATGCTAAAGGCCAGTCGGTAACCACCGGTTAATATGCAGGGCAGGGATAGTTTAATTGGCCATCACCATTACAAGTACAAGGTAGATGCTGCCTGGGGGACACCTCAGGGCGGTTTATACCCGGTGAACGATTGCCATGAAATGGTATTAAGCAAAACCGGCTTATTGTACCTGCTCACTAATGAAACACAAAATAATATATTAGTTTATCACAAAGATGGCCGGATTAAAACCAGCTGGGGACATACTTATCCCGGCGGGCACGGTTTAACTATCAATGACGAGAACGGCGAAGAGTTTTTATACATCACCGATACTCAACGGCACCAGGTAATTAAAACCACGCTAACTGGAAAGGAACTATTAGTATTAGATTATCCCAGGGAAATACCCTTGTACACAGCGGCCGGAGAATACAAACCTACCGAAACCGCTGTAGCCCCCAATGGCGATATTTATGTGACCGACGGTTACGGGCACCAATTGGTTATTCAATACGATAGTAAAGGCAATTATATACGGCACTGGGGCGGGAAAGGAGATGGGCCCGGTCAGTTTGATTGTGTGCACGGGATAGCAATTGATAACCGTGGCGATGAACCTGCGTTACTCATCACATCGCGCAACCATAATGCCCTGAAACGTTTTACCATGGATGGGGAATATCTCAGCACTATCCACCTGCCGGGCTCGTTCATCTGCCGACCGGTGGTTAGTGGAAGAAACGTTTACGGCGCTGTTTTCCGCTCGGGCGATAACCAGAATTTCGGTTCGGGGTATATAACGGTTATGGATGAACATGACCATGTTGTTTCCACACCCGGTGGAACCGAACCGGTTTATATAGATGGGGTACTGCAGCCGCAGGCCAAAGCCGGTAGTGCCTTTATCCACCCGCATGATGTATGTGTGGATGAGAATGAGAACCTGTATATCCCGCAATGGAATTCGGGTAAAACCTACCCGGTGATGCTGGAACGGGTTTGAGGGCGGCAACAGAAACTGGGTGCAAAAAAAAAGACCGGAAATACTCTCGCAGTATTGCCGGCCCTACATCTACCTATGAAAAACAGCCCTTTGGAAGGGCATAATATCTAACCCAATATTAATGCCATTTTAACAAAAGGTTAAATCGGGTAAAAAAAAGGGTTTTTACTATAGATATGGTTCTTTTCTACGGGAAAAACATCCACAAAACGGGTATTTTTTAACTCGCTGGTTATTTGATGGTTAATTTTTGAGATGGGGATAAAATATTGAGATAATGTAAACTAAGCAGCAAATACGTTGTTAAGCTTTATTATGGACCACAATGTATACTTATTAGCCACCGACCCTAATAACCCCTGCCGGGATGTGATACACTCGCGCGATACGGGCTTAAAGGTGAACGTGTTCTGCATTGATAATGAACGGTTCCAGCCCAACAGTAACGAGATCCAGCTATATGCCTACGCTAACAGCAAGCTTTACGCGTTTGAAACCATTAACGTTACGCCCGATGATGCCCTTGATGTAATAGATGCCATACAATGGTATGCCGATTACCTGGATTTCCCCGAAATGGAAATACTGCCCGAAGATCCCCGCATGGGGCAAAATCTGGCTATGTGAATAATCCCCCACTAACCGGAGCGGGCTTAAAACGTTAAATTTCTGTTAAATTATTTTTCTTGTTAAACATTCCTTAGTATTGAATGTCCTAACCAGGCATATCATTATAATACCCCTATTGTGAGCCCTGAATTAACCTTATTGATCAACCCTGCCGGTATTATCGCGGGCGCATACCGCCCCGATTTGCTGCGCGATGAAACCCTGGCCAGCCTTTTCAGGCAAAGCGCTATAGCGCACGCCAACCGTCCCGCCCTTATTTTCGGATACCAGAGTATTACCTACGCCCAACTGGATAACTGGAGCAATGCCCTGGCCCTGCACCTTACACAAAACGGAATTGTGCCCGGCAATAAAGTGGGCGTATGGCATAAACGCGGGATAGAACTGCACGTGGCCATATTAGGCATTATAAAAGCCGGCGCGGCCTATGTGCCTGTAGATCATGAGCAACCCGCCCAACGGGTAGAGCTGGTAATGGCCGAAGTTGGCGCGTCGGCTTGTATCAGCGAGGATCCGTTGAATTTAAACTGCCCCCTGTTTGCTGTGGTGCCCATGCCGGGCGCGGGTGAGATTATTCCTGTTACAACCGGTCCCGACCCCGATAACGATGCTTATGTGCTGTATACATCGGGCAGTACGGGTAAACCAAAGGGGATCCCCATCAGTCACCGTAATATCTGTCATTTGGTACGGGCCGAGCAAACGGTATTTAATATTACCGATACCGACCGGGTGTACCAGGGTTTTTCCGTGTCGTTTGATATGTGGTGCGAGGAAACGTGGCTCAGCTATTTTGCCGGGGCCACACTTTGGGTAGCCGATGATACCACTTCAAAAACCATTGATGAACTGTCGGCCACGCTAAAGCAGCAACGCATTACGGTGCTGCATGCGGTACCCAGTCTGCTGGCAGTAATGGATGATGATATCCCTACCCTGCGCTTAATTAACGCCGGCGGCGAAGCCTGTACCAAACAAGTATTAAACCGTTGGGGGGCCAACCCCGGCCGCGCATTTTACAACAGCTACGGCCCAACGGAAACAACTGTTACCGCAACGATAGCCCGCCTGAAAGCGGGCGATGAAATTGCCATTGGCGACCCACTGCCCAACTACAATTTGGCAGTGGTAGATGAAAACCTGAACCTGGTGCCCCCGGGCGAACAAGGCGAACTCGTTATCAGCGGCCCCGGCCTGGCCGCGGGGTATGTAAACCTGCCCCAGCTTACCCGCGAAAAATTTGTGGCCAAGCCCCGGGGTTTGCAGCATATGCCGGGCGATAGGGTTTATCGTACCGGTGATGCCGCGCTGATAAAGCCCGACGGCACCATAGACCTGCATGGCCGCTTTGACGATCAGATAAAACTGCGGGGCTACCGCATTGAATTGGGCGAAATAGAAGTAAGACTGAACGCTTTTGAGGGTATAGCATCGGCGGTGGTAGCGGTAAAAAAGGATGCGAACAATCATGAGCATTTAATAGGTTATGTGGTACCGGCAGAGATGCAGGCGATTGATGAGCAGATGCTGCGTGCGGGCTTAGCTAAAGCGCTACCGTTGTACATGGTGCCTTCGGTTATTGTTGCCCTGCCCGAAATGCCCCGTATGCCCAGCGGCAAGATCAACCGGAAGGCATTGCCTGTGCCCGCGCAGCTTTTACTAAACCCGGACGAGGAAACTGCTGATATCAACGCGACTACAGAAGAGCGTTTTTACGGGGTACTGCGCAAAACATTCCCAGGTAAAGAGATTAAGCCCGATATGGACTTTTTTAACGATCTGGGCGGCGATTCGCTTTTGGCGGCGGTGTTTGTTTCGCGCGTGCGGCGCGATGCGGGCATGCCACAGGCATCGATAAGGGATGTATATATGCAGCGTCCCTTGCAGGCGCTGATAGCCGGCTGGGAAAAAAAGGTAATTGAGCAAAAGCCCCCACGGGTATTTAACCCCGTAAAAAACTGGCGCTATTACAGTTGCTGGGTGGCGCAAACGCTATCGCTGATGGTGATATACGGGCTGTTTGCCGTACAGGTGTTTATCCCATACGTGGGCTATTATTATGTGGAGCAGGATATGGAAAGTAAGATCTATGCTATTGGTACCGCCCTGGTGCTGTTTTGCCTGATCCCACCGTTTTTTACCATTATCGCTATCGCATCAAAATGGATATTGATTGGCCGAATGAAGGAGGGCGATTACCCGCTTTGGGGCAGCTATTATTTTAGGTGGTGGTTTGTACGCACCCTGCAAAACCTGCTGCCGGTACAGTTTTTAACCGGCACGCCGCTTTACCCAACCTATTTGCGCCTGATGGGTGTTAAAGTTGCCCCCGATGCGCAATTAAGCGCCATAACCATTGGCGCCGAAGATCTGGTTATTATTGGCAGCGATGTAAGCATCAGTTCGGGAGTGGCATTGAATAATGCTTTTGTGGAAGACGGCTGGCTGAAACTGCGCCGTATTAGCCTGGGCAGCCACGCCTATATTGGCAGCAGTGCTTTGATAGCCGGCGCCGCCCGGATGGAAGAATGGTCGGAGTTGCAGGACCTGAGCTGCCTGCAGGCCGGTAAAACCATTAAGCCCGGCGAGGTTTGGCAAGGTAGCCCGGCGGTATTAAAAGAAACCAAAAACATAGCCGATTTGCCGCATCCCTTACCTGTTAGCAAAACCACTATGCTAAAGTATAAGCTGATATTTATACTTTCTGTATTTGTGTTTCCTTTTATTATCCTGGTGCCGCTTATCCCAACCATTGTAACGGTTAACAACCTGGACAATGCCGCCCCCGATTATAACTTTAGCTACATGATACATGTGCCGGTATTGGCGGCCATTTATATTACCCTGTTTGCCCTGGAGACCATTGTTTTAACCCGCTTGCTGCAGCACAATATCAAGCCCGGTAAATACCCGGTTTATAGCCTGATGTATGTACGCAAGTGGTTTGCCGATCAGTTAATGTCTTTAAGTTTGGTGGTGATGCACCCTATTTACGCTACGGTTTATATCGGCTCGTTTTTTAGGGCGCTGGGGGCTAAAGTGGGCAAAAATACCGAGGTGTCAACCGCCAGCAGCGTTACGCATCCTCTGCTGGAAATTGGCGATAATGCCTTCGTGGCCGATGCGGTTACCCTGGGCGAGGCCGATATCCGTGCCCAGCAGCTGATACTGGCCAAAACCACTATCAATCATGATAGCTTTGTGGGCAACAGCGCGCTGATACCGCAAGGGTATACGCTGCCGCCTAATATGCTTATTGGTGTACTATCTACCCCGCCAACGGCAGGGCAAATGGCAGAGAATACTGCCCGCGACTGGTTTGGTTCGCCGGCTATCGCTATCCCACGCCGGCAGGAAAGTAATGCTTTTGATATTTCGCTCATTTCCAAACCATCGCGCAGACGCAGGATTGCACGCGGTTCGGTAGAGCTGGTGCGGATCATCCTACCCGAAACCGCCATTATTTGCTTCAGTATCCTGTTCATCGCCTATGGGCACGATATTATTATAGATAAATCGTTTGAGGAGGGCTTGTTTTGGTTCCCTATTTATTACCTGGGCCTGATGGGTATCCCCGCGTTTTTGCTCACGGTGATACTGAAATGGGTATTCATTGGCAAATATAAAGCCGAACAAAAGCCCATGTGGACCTGGAAGGTTTGGCGCAGCGAGGCTATTACTACTACCTACGAAGCGTTGGCTGTTCCCTTTTTGCTGGAATACCTGCAAGGCACGCCGTGGTTGCCCATGGCCCTGCGCCTGATGGGCATGAAAACCGGCAAACGCGTTTGGCTGAACACGACCGATTTTACCGAGCATGATATGATTGAGATTGGCGATGATACCGCTATGAATGAGGACTGCGGCCCCCAAACCCACCTGTTTGAAGACCGGGTAATGAAAATTGGCCACGTTAAAATAGGCGACCGGGTGAATGTTGGCGCCCGCACCATTGTTTTGTACGATAGCGAGGTAGGAAATGATAATAACATTGAACCGCTATCCCTGGTGATGAAAGGCGAACGTTTGGCGCCCGGTACCAGTTGGGCGGGTAGCCCCGTTAGCGCCGTGTAGGAGTTTTTAGTTATATTTGTTTGCCCCGACCCGCAGTATGCATTACAATTCGTTTCAGTATTCGGCACGTATATGGCTTAGCACGTCATTGGCCGTTCCGCACATCTATATTCTTTATTTCTTTGCTTCGCGCGGCATCAGCGCTTATTTGCCGCTTTGGGGGTACCTGATTTTGCTTTTTGAGTCGCTGTTACTATCTGTGCCGGTTTGGTTTGTGTTTTTTATAGCGCTTAATCTGATATGCAAAACCAATACCTCATTAATAGTTAAAAAACTGATAGCCTGGGGAACGCTGGAGTTACTGCTGTTTTTATTATTCGCTGTCCTGATCTATGGTTTTGGCGATCGGGGTACAACGTGGTCGTCCTGTTTCGAGTTTTTAGTGATTGGCAGTGTCGCTATCGCGGTAAGCATATTTTTATACACATTGCGGCCTTTGCGCAACAGGGAAGAGGCCTTTCAACTCTTCAAGCCGAATGTATAAAGCCCTTTTCCCTATCCTATTTGTTACGGTTAAAGCAGGATACGGCAGGATGGGTAATTATCCCCAAAGTCGGAGATTTACTGTTACCAATTGTATTAACCGCCCGCGCGGAACTATCATAAAATAAAACACCCCCGGATATGAAAAAACTGATCCTGCTCACGCTGTTTTTAACTGCACAAAGTCTGTTAGCCTTCCCGGCTGTTTATTATGTTGCCACCGATGGCAAAGACGATAACCCCGGCACGTTTAAAAAACCACTGGCTACGTTGCAAAAAGCGCAATCGCTGGTAAGTCCCGGTGATACGGTTTATATCCGCGGCGGGGTATATCACATGACCGAAGACCAGATCAGTCAGAAATTACGGGGATATGCCTGTGTTACCTTTTTAGATAAAAGCGGCACGCCTAATAAATATATTAACTACTGGGCCTATACCAAGGATAAAGACAAGCCGGTGTTTGAATATTCGGCCGTTAAGCCGGCTAATTTTAGGGTGGCTGCATTTTACGTAACCGGATCGTGGATCCACCTGAAAGGTTTTGAAGTGACCGGCGTACAGGTGACCATTAAAACCCATACCCAATCCGAGTGTTTTGAGAACCACGGCAGCAATAATATTTACGAGCAGCTCAGCATGCACGATAGCATGGCCATTGGCTTTTACCTGTTAAATGGATCGAACAACCTGATACTGAATTGCGATGCCTATCGCAACTTCGATAATTTTTCGGAAAACGGCCGCGGCGGTAATAGTGACGGCTTTGGTAACCACCCGCAGCCGGGCAGCAAGGGGAATGTATTTAGAGGTTGCCGCGCCTGGTTTAATAGTGACGACGGCTACGATTGCATTAACGCCTTTGAAGCCACCACGTTTGATAACTGCTGGGCCTTTTACAACGGTTTCGATGCTAACTTTAAAAGCGCCGGCGATGGTAACGGTTTTAAAGCAGGGGGCTATGCGCGCCGTCCGGCTAATCAACTGCCCAATCCTATCCCGCAAAATACGATACAGTTTTGCCTGGCGGTTGGCAACAAGGCTAACGGCTTTTACAGCAACCACCATATTAACGGCAGTTTTTGGTACAATAACAGCGCCTATCGCAACGGCACTAATTTTAATATGCTGAACCGCCTGAAAGAAGAAGTAATGGCCGATGTGCCAGGCTATGGCCACAAAATGCGCAATAACCTGGGCTACAAAGGCAATAAAGAAGTAGATATGCTGGATGTTGCTAAATGCGACCTGAGCCATAATTACTTTGATTTGAACATGGCCGCCACTGCCGATGATTTTGTAAGCCTGGACGAAACCCTGCTGATTGCCCCGCGCAAGCCTGATGGCAGCCTCCCCGATACCGGCTTTATGAAGCTAAAACCCAAAAGTCAGTTTGTAGATAAAGGCGTAGATATAGGCTTCCCATTTAAAGGCAAAGCCCCCGAATTAGGCGCATTTGAAGTGGGTAAATAATAAAGAAAGGGTTGCTGGCTTATTATAAAAGGCTTCAAATAAGCCCTTTATAATTAATTTAAATTTTATTTTGAACAATTGACTAATGCGCCTATATTTGCAGTCCCAAAACAAGGGAGTTTAGCTCAGCTGGTTCAGAGCATCTGCCTTACAAGCAGAGGGTCACTGGTTCGAACCCAGTAACTCCCACTTAAAAATCAAGCCTCTTAGAGATAATCTAAGGGGTTTTTTGTTTAACGTAGTTACTTAACTGGTCGAAGTTTAGCGGAGCGTAACTTCGACCTATAATATGGTAAGCTTCCAGCTTACCAAGCCCAGCCTAATCAGTTGAGCGTGTTGGGTGAGGCCATAATAGCGTACTATTATGGATGCTGTTGTTGGATTCATAACCGCTGTTGAATGTAGCCCTTACCCCAATAAGTGGATCTGCGTACAGAGCGGGTTTGGCTAAAGCCACTTTATTTGAACTGATAACCGCCCCATAAATGGGACGGCAATTAACTGAAAATTGTGATATTAATAGTCATTGCCGTTGGCTTTAGCCAACGGATATATGCATATGTAAAAAAGGCTTTAGCCTAATTGCCGATAGGAACAGTCTACTTCCACCTAATCGCCAAATACTTACACGGCGTATCATTAGGATTATTAATCCCATGCATCTCGTTACTGTTCATCAAATAGAAATCTCCGGCCGATGCTTTGTAGGTTTTGCCGTTAATGGTTTCTTCGGTATCACCTTCCAGCACCAGTATCAGTTCGGTATCTACGTGCGCATGCGGTGCATGACTGGGGCCTTTGGTTTTGAGTTCGGTAATATGCATCTCCAGTTTTTCCGACATGGCTGTGGGTCTGTCGAAGTACTTAATGCCCCCGCCCCGGGCCGATGGCACATATTTAAGCGAGTCGGCGCTCAGCATTATTGGTCCGCCGGCTTTGGCGCAACGCTCCAAATCCATTGGTTTGTTGGAGCGGAACATGAACACATAGTAGGTAAGCGGGCCATCGCCAACGTTTTCTGTCGACTGCATTTCGTGCGGGGGTACCAATATAATGCTGCCCTTTTTTAAAATCTGGCTTTTAGCGCCCATGGTAAACTTCATGGTGCCTTCGGTAATAAATATCAGTTCTTCGGTATCGGCCTGGGCATGTGGTGGCTTGGGCGCCGCGCCCTTGGCCTGGGTGCTGGTATGCACCCTGAAGTATTTCAACTCGGCAGTGGTGCCTTCAACAAACTTGCGGCTTTCGCGGTCGCCGGTTTTTGTTAGAGGCGCATCAGCTACGTGGTAAGCGCCGGATGGAATAGGGTTTAGCTGCGCTACCGACCGGGTAGCAATAGCCATGAGGGCAACAAGGATCAGCTTTTTCATAAAAACGGTTGATAATGGTACCCGAAAATAAGAATTATTTATAAGATGATAACAGTCTGATTGTTGTTACTTCCCCTCTAATAACAGATCTATCTGCGCGCTTAGCTTTTGCTCTAAAACCATCCCCTCAAAACCTATGGTACGGAACTGCATTTTACCGGCCCGGTCCAGCACCGCTATGGTTGGTATCAGTGTAAAGCCTACTTTATCGCCAATATCCCTGTCGCCGTTATAATACAAAGGGAAGGTGTAGTTGCTGTGTTGTTTGGCCCAGTTTTGCGCATCGGTTAGCGTGTTTTTACTGCCGCTGTTAATTACCATAAACATCACGTTGGGATTGTTCTTATACTGATTATATACCTTTTGCAGATAGGGCAATTCTTCCATACAGGGCACGCACCAGGTGGCCCAAAAATCCATAATCACTACTTTGCCTTTCAACTGGTCCATATTCAGTGGCTGGCCTTTTAAATCGCTGATGGCGGTTAATTGCGGACCGGGCAGGTTCAGCACTTCCTTTTTAACCACGCGGGTCATTTGCTGCTTTAATATTTTGGCTAACTGGTCCAGCTTTTCCTGGTAACCCTCGTCCGATCCTTTAAACGAGCGGTAATTTTTTTGCGATGCGGCTAAGGCTTCACTGTCTGATGGTTCCTTTAACAGGATCTTCCAGTAATTATTAAAAGCCTTTTCGGGCATCTGCAGGCGCTGATATACGTAGGCTATATCTTTTAGGGTTTGCTTATCATCCGATAAGGCTTCGGCCTGGCTGGCCTCTTTTAACGCGGCAACGTTATCCTTTTTATTTAGATGATTAAGCGCCATGGTAGCCAGCAAATTAGCCTTGGCCTGGCTTACCTGCTTTGTGCGGGTACTATCGGCTACATAAGCCGGGATATAGCCAAACTCGGGGAAATAACGGATGATGCCAACGGGGTAACTATCTACAATTTGCAGGGCTTGCTGGGCATACTTCAGCGCTGTATCAGGCGCCAGGTGGTATTTGGTTAATGTTTCGGCAATGCCCTTTAAGGTTTTGGCCCGGTACGGACTGGTATCATTCCTGAAAAAGCGGGCATGATATAAGGCCTTCAGCGTGTTTTTACGGGCGGCATAATAATCAAACAAATCCGAATGGATGGATATGGCCCCATCGCCTTTAGGGTTTTTGGCCGTCTTTAGGGCCTGCTCCAGGCGGATGATCCTTTTGGTGGTATCTTTTTCTTTAGCGATCTCGCCACCCAGGAAATCCAGCGCGGCATCAGATGCGGGATATCTGGTCATCACCACCCGGTGTACCGAATCTACCCGGGTGCTTTCGCCCAATATCAGGTATCCCATGGTAACGGTGTTGAGCACGCCCATAGTAGTTGGTGCTTTGGCAAAGCGGTCGGCAATTACCCGGTGCGCCTCGTCGTATAGTTTTTTGCGTTCGGCGGCATCTTTGGTAGCGGCCAGGCTATTGGTGATCAGTCTTACTTTGGCCTCGTAGTTATCGGGATGGTTCTTTAGTTCGGTTAGCAGCAATTCCCGCTGCATATCATGGATCAGCGGCGAGCGGCCCATCTGCGCGGTAAGACTGTAACCCTCGTGCAGGTAGCCATTCTCCACCCGTTTGCCATCTTTATATACAGCAATGGCATACTGTTTAGTTTCGGATGGCTTATCAATCAAAGTGCCGCTTTGCACATAAAACGTAGCGAAAGTGGCATAGCGCTGCAGCTTAAACGTAACCGACCAGTCGTTCCCGTTTTGTACCAGCGGCAGCTTATAGGGTAACTCGTAAAAGGTAGAATAAGTAAACACCAGGTTAATGGCCTTGGCATCGGCTGGTATTTTGGCGCCCGGTGCGCCGGCATGATAGGTAATGGTAACATCCTGCCCGCGTTGGGGTTGTTCAGGTGCTATTTGGAGCGGGCTTTGGGCCAATAGCGGTTGCAAACGGATAGTTAATGCTAAAGCCAGGAGTGTTTTAAATGCTGCTTTCATGGTGTTTTGGTAATGTAATATCAGCATTATTTAGGATTATCCCCTTATCCCGCCTAAAAATCACTCCAATGGTTACATTAAAAAAATTGAAGCGCTTAATTGATGCTTAAACCCCAAACTGTGTTAAGTGATGGTTTAAGTGTTTATAAAACATGGTATTCCATTCGCCAGCAGTTAGTACGCCGAACGAGTGCGACTCCTTTCCGTCAAAATGCGCTTCGCCTAATTGCAGGGTTTTATCGAGATAACCAAGCAAGCGGGCTTTCTCTGTTTCAAAGTCCTTATCTTCTTTAATAATAAAGGCTGGGGCCGTTGGGTTGTTTTTTTTGTAGGGTTGGGGACCAACTACCTTATTTTTAACCAATAACTTAAGGATGAATTTCAGAAGCCCTTTAGGCTTGGGGTGCTTGCCCTCCTCGTAAACCATCTCGTAACTTACATTGCAGTGTGCCAGCATTTGCGATACATTCATTTTACCCCATTGGCCTGCCGACCCGGGCGTTAATTTACCTATGCGGTTTGTTAGTTCTTTAACATCGACGGGGTTAAATACGCTTTCCATTTTGTTGATTTTGGTTTCCTAAAGATGGTGAATTCCCGGATGTTTTCAATAAAAAAGGGTACCAGATATTAAGCAGGAGATGTGTTCCGGATAACTATATTGTTATCGCCGCCTTCACCAAATAAGGCAATATCTCTTTTTGAAAAGACACAAAATTTTTCCGTACATCCGAATCGCTTACCGAGGTAAAGGCAAAGCTGAATACAATGCTTTTACTGCACTTAATCAGGAAGCGCAGGCGCTGTAAATAGGTCTCGTGCTTGCGGATGCCGCCAAGCTGTGCAAAGGAGGTGATCAGCAATTCTTCCAGTTCGTTACTCAGGTTTTTCAGAAACTCCTGCGAGTTTGTGGATTCGCGGATAAAGTCCCAGCCGATAAACTCGTTACAAATGGTGTAGGAGAGGCGGCTGGTTTTCATAATTAAACTGTTCAGGTGGGCTTCTTCGTCCATATCTGCGTTGTCGGCATGTACCAGGTCGTCTACGCTTACGCGGATATAATCCATCAGTAACGAGTGTAGTACATCCTCCTTGCTGTCGAAGTATTTGTAAATGGTAGCCTTGGCTATTTTGGCGCGCCTGGCAATCTCGTTCACGCTGGTTTTATGGTAGCCAAACTTGCGGAACAGGTCCTGCGCGGCCCGTTTGATACTTTCTTTAATTTTGTCGGCTTCCATGTGCTTTAGTTCGAAACGAAGAGTTGGAAATTACTTACATACGCATCATACACACGAAGCGATTTTGATGCCGGCGCTTTTACCGGCGAGCCATCATTTAACGAGAATTTAGAGCCGCTGCAAGGGTCGGTTACGGTAAAGCCGCTATCATCAATAGTAACCGCACATTTTTTTTCGGGCTCGTAGCTGCTGCAACGGTCGTAAGCATGGTATAAGCCGGCAGCATCACGATATAACAGCAAGCCTGCCACACCATAGCCATTCACTACAACCGCGCTACCGGGACTGTTTAACTTGTTAATGCGGGTATCCGACAAGGCGGCCTGGAAATTTACGGGCACGCTGGGTATACTGCTCCCGTTATCCTTCGCGCACGAAAGAAAAGAGACTGTTAAGATAACCAGCAAGCCCAATTTCCTCATCATTATATAATTTCTGTTTTAAACTGTTTTAAAAAGCGCGCATCGTTCTCCGAGAACAGGCGCAGGTCGCGGATCACCCATTTCAGGTTGGCAATACGCTCGATACCCATACCAAACGCAAAGCCTGTATACTTCTTACTATCTATGCCGCAATTTTCCAGCACATTGGGGTCAACCATGCCGCAGCCCAAAATCTCAACCCAACCACTGTATTTACACATGTTGCAGCCGGCCCCTTTACATATGGTACAGGAGATATCCATTTCGGCCGATGGTTCGGTAAACGGAAAATACGACGGGCGGAAACGCACTTTGGTACCCTCGCCGTATAGTTCGGTCACAAAATGAAACAGTGTTTGTTTCAGATCGGCAAACGATACGTTCTCATCAATATACAAACCCTCTACCTGGTGGAAAAAGCAATGCGCACGGGCCGATATCGCCTCGTTACGGTAAACGCGGCCCGGCATAATGGCGCGGAACGGCGGTTTCCCCTGCTCCATCATCCGCACTTGTACCGATGAGGTATGCGTACGCAGGGCAATATCATTACCTTCTTCCTTTTTAATAAAGAAGGTATCCTGCATATCACGCGCAGGATGCTCGGCCGGGAAGTTCAGGGCCGAGAAGTTGTGCCAGTCGTCTTCAATCTCCGGCCCTTCGGCCACCACAAATCCTAAACGCTTAAAAATATCGATGATCTCGTTCCGTACCAGCGAAAGCGGATGCCGCGAGCCAACTGCGAAACCTTCGCCCGGTAGGGTAAGATCAAGTTCTGAGTCCTGAGTCTTAAGTTCTGAGTCAAAACCCTCTTTAAACTCGTTATATTTAGCTTCGGTACTTTGTTTAAACTGGTTCAATACTTTACCCAGCACCCGCTTTTCTTCGGGGCTAACGGCTTTAAATTGCTCAAACAGGTCTTTCACTATCCCCTTGGTGCCTAACCAGCGGATGCGGAATTCTTCCAGCTGCGCCGCGTTTGCCGGTGCAAATTCTTCTATCTCTAAAGTATATTGATTGATCTGATCTTGCATTAACTCTTCTTATTGTATTGATTTACTATTTCTTCTATATCCTCGTAAACTAACTTATCGGCTTTTATGTCCTCTGCAAGTTTGTTACTATCCTTAAAGTATTTAGCCAGTACTTTTTTAAATTCTTTGTTGTTTTCGGGTATGATGATATAACGGTTTTCGCCAGGTCGCTTTATGAAAAAATTGTTTTTCGACATGCTTTTACGTATTGAGCCGGGCATTTGTCTCATCACCATATTTCTTCCCACTCCTACCGGCATCATCATGGTCATTGGGGCCGTGTTCGAAAATAAAGTTTGCTTATATAAACAAAGTTTTGCACCATAAACCATTTCTTTAACAAATACTTTACTAATAAAAAGCTTATCGCCAAACGATGCCATATGAGGATTGGGCGGTACAATTGTTGTATCTGTAAGCACTCTAAATGTATCGGCCGCTGCTACAAATTCCATTATTTCCTTTGGGTCATATCTTGTGGTTTTATCGGCAATAGTATCCTTATAAATAGCCGTAACGCCATTAAACCTAACCAGTCCATTTAGCTTAACACCCGATGGCAGCAATACATAGCCTTTAACAAAATCATCTATGATAAAATTAAGGTCATCAATCAAAGTTTGATGATGGTTTACGGTGTCTTTCGGGCTGGCCGGAATGCCATACACATCGTCACCCTTATCCTTTTTTTGAGAGTAAGCAGCCGGGCTAATGGTGCAAATACCAATAATTCCAAGAAAAACGATTAAACGTACCATCTTAACAGGCAAAAATACGACTATTTGTTTTACTTAATCACCCCTAATTCTTTACCCACCTTAGTAAACGCCGCAATGGCTTTATCTAAATGCGCCCTATCGTGCGCAGCGGAAATCTGCACACGGATACGGGCCTTACCTTGCGGTACTACCGGGTAGTAAAAGCCGATCACATAAATACCTTCTTCCAGCATTTTGGCGGCAAAGGTTTGCGATAGCTTGGCATCATACAGCATTACCGGTACAATAGGATGTATGCCAGGTTTAATATCAAAGCCGGCGGCGGTCATTGCCTCGCGGAAGTATTTGGTATTGCTTTCCAGCTTATCGCGCAGTTCAGTAGTTTCGCTCAGCATATCCAGCACTGCTATAGATGCGCCGGTAATTGCAGGGGCAAGCGTGTTACTGAATAAATATGGACGCGAACGCTGGCGCAACATATCAATAATTTCTTTCCTTCCGGATGTAAAACCGCCCGATGCGCCACCTAATGCTTTACCCAAAGTGCCGGTAATGATATCGATACGGCCCATTACGTTATGGTGTTCGTGCGTACCCCTGCCAGTTTTGCCCATAAAGCCCGAGCAGTGGCTTTCGTCAATCATCACCAAAGCTTTGTACTGATCGGCCAGGTCGCAAATTTTATCCAGTTGGGCAATAGTGCCATCCATACTGAAGGCGCCGTCGGTTACAATAATGCGGTGACGGCAGCTTTCGGTAGCCTTTAGTTTTTCTTCCAGATCGGCCATATCATCGTGCTTGTAACGCTGGCGCTGGGCCTTGCATAAGCGCACGCCGTCGATAATGGAAGCGTGGTTCAATTCGTCGGAGATAATGGCGTCCTGCTCGTTAAAAAGCGGTTCAAACACGCCGCCGTTGGCATCAAATGCCGCGGCGTAAAGGATGGTATCTTCGGTGCCTAAAAATTGGGATATTTTTAACTCCAGCACTTTATGGATATCCTGTGTACCGCAGATAAAACGTACCGACGACAGGCCGTAGCCACGTAGATCCATTATCTTTTTGGCTGCTTCAATCACTTTCGCATTGCCCGATAAGCCAAGGTAGTTATTGGCGCAAAAATTAATCACTTCCTGCCCGCCCAGCACGGTAATATCCGCCCCCTGGGCCGATGTGATAATGCGTTCGCGTTTAAATAATCCGGCTTTTTCTATTTCGGCCAATTCCTGTTTTAATACAGGCTTAAGGGTATCGTACATAGCTGATGTTTTATAAAACACCAAATTTAAGCATTAGCGGGCATTTAGCGTGTATGTGGCTGATTTATTATGCCTGCATACAAACATTTCCGCTATAAAAATGCTTTATAAATATAGTTATATGAGAAAATTTTTACTCTTACTGTTTGTTTCCCTAATCACCCTTCATGCATCGGGACAAACATACCAATTAAGCGGTCGCATTACGGACGGACAAAGCCAGCCGATAGGCTTTGCTTCGGTATATATTAAAAATACTACCCACGGCACATCCGCTAACGAGAATGGCTATTATAATTTCAACCTTAAGCCCGGTAACTATAGCGTGATATACCGCTTTGTAGGCTATAAAGAACGTACGGAAAACATAACCATTGCCGATCACGACGAGCACCGGGATATCATTATGGTAGCCGATAGCTTCCTGCTGAAAACCGCGGTTGTACGTTCAAGGCGAGGGGATGTGGCGAAAGAAATTATACAGCAGGTAATTAATAAACGCGAGTTTTACCTTAACCAGGTAAAGCAATATACGGCCACAGTTTATATAAAAGGGGTGCAGAAATTAATAAGCGCCCCGAAAAAACTATTAGGGAGGGATGTTTCAGCGATGCTTGAACTGGATAGTACCGGTAAGGGTATCCTGTATCAATCAGAATCGTTATCAAACTACAATTTTAAAGAGCCGGGTAAAGTTAAGGAGGTGATGATCGCATCTAAAGTTGCCGGGCAGAACACCGCGTTCAGCTATAATAAGGCGTCAGACCTGAAGGTGAATTTTTACCGTAACCTGTTTCGTATAAATGGGTTAAGTCCGCGTAGTTTTGTTTCGCCGGTGGCAGCGGGAGCCATGTTGTTTTACAATTATAAACTATTGGGGTCGACTATTGAAAATGGTAAAACCATTGATAAGATACAGGTGATACCTAAACGTAAACACGATCCCGTTTTCCGCGGTGTAATTTATATTGTGGAAGGCGACTGGCGCATATACGGTACCGATCTGCTGATCACCAAGGATGCTAATATCAACCTGGTAGATACGCTGGAGATCAGCCAGCAGTATATCCCCGTAAGGGATAGCATCTGGATGCCGGGCGCCACTCAATATAACTTTAAGGGGAATGTATTGGGATTTAAGTTTGAAGGCTATTATGCCGCCATATATAACAATTACAACCTGGACCCCCAGTTTCCGGAAGGTTTTTTTGATGGCGAGATTATGCGGATTGATACCGCGGCTAATAAAAAGGATAGCAGCTACTGGGCCAAAACACGGCCGCTGCCTTTAACCCCGCAGGAGCTGAAAGATTATCGTAAAAAAGATAGTGTGGCTGTCATCAGGCAATCGCTGCCTTATCTTGATTCGGTTGAGCATGCCAATAACCAGCTAAGCCCCTTTAACTTTACGGTAACGGGGTATCGCTACAGCAACAGGCGCAAGGGAGATGTGTTGTATGTATATCCGTTTTATCAAACTGTATATTATAATACGGTAGAGGGCTACGGTATCATCCCTAAGGTAAAATTCACCCGGACATACCTGGATGGCCGCTCGTTTGCTATTACGCCCATGGTGCGCTATGGCTTTGCCGGTAAAATGTTTAATGCCAATGTTAACCTGGCCTATCAGTATGATCCGCCACACGAGGGCGCCTTTTTTGCAGCCTTTGGCAGCGATCAGCTGGACCTGAGTAATGTAGGCACACGGTCGCTTACGTTTAATACGCTGAGCAGTTTGCTGTACGAAAACAACTATGTAAAATATTACCGTTCGCGATACGCTCAATTTGGTTATCAGCGGGAGCTATCAAACGGAATATTGCTGAATACCGAACTGTCTTATTCAACCCGCGATCAGTTATATAATAACTCGGCCAATCATTGGTTTGATAATAAAACCAAAGAGTATACGTCAAATAATCCGTTTACACCTTTGGCCGAAACGCCTTTGTTCCCGCATCATAACGCGCTTACATTTAAGGCATCGTTGCTGTTTACATTTAACCAGCGCTACGTTACCAGGCCTACAGGCCGGTTTTATGAACCGCCGGCCTATCCGCAACTGCGCATTAACTATCGTAAAGGGATGTCGGGTGTGGATTATGATTTTGCCTCGGCCGATCTTTTTGACGATCATGTCACGCTGGGTTTATGGGGGTATTCGGCCTATAAAATTACAGCCGGCGATTTTTTTAATCGCGGTAAGCTGTATTATATGGATTATAACCATTTTTTGGGTAACCAGGGCAGCGTGTTCGATCCGGCAATAGGCGGCTTCCATTACCTGCCGTTTTATACCTATAGCGCCAGCCACGCCTTTATTGAGGCCCATTATGAGCATAATTTTACCGGCAACCTGTTAAACAATATCCCCGGCCTGCGCAAATTAAAGCTGGAGGAAATAGTAGGGGGCAACTACTTAACCGAACAAGGTAAAAGCAATTACTACGAGTTTTATGTGGGGGTTAAACGCTTGTTCTTTAGGTTTGATTATGGCTTTGCTTATGATGGGAACCACAAAGTGATGCAGGGCATTAAAATATTTTACGGCTTGAAATAACATTTCGGCCCGCGCAAAACGCATTCGATATTTTTTGTAAATAAATAGTACTATGTATTGTATAGTACCATGTTTAATATTATCTTTGTATTGTTCAATATAAAATTAACAGACATGAAAAAGATACAAACGCTATTTATTGCACTGTCGCTATCGGTTATAGCAGCAGCATGCCACCACGGCAAACACTCCGTTATTTCAATAAACGATGGCCGTAATTCAACAAAGATCGAATTTTCAGGCCGTATTGTTTTTAACGATGATAATACCGGCATCAGCAGCATGGCGCCCCTCAGTTATTTTAAATACAAGCACAATGATGAAAAGCTTACTGCCGAGTGCGATAAAAATGGCCACATTGTTTACGAATTAAATGACGACGACCAAACTACGGCGCTTAACGAAGATGGCAAACGCCTGTTAGCCGAAGCAGTTAAGCAGGTAGCCAAAGCACAAGGTAAACGCCGGTAATTAATTATACAAAAGATTGACAGGGTAGCTTTTCGGTTTGCCTTTTACCTTTCCGCCCAATTTGTTACCTTTGCACCGCATTAAACGCTGCTTGCAACAGTATCAATGGTTTCATGGAACAATATCAAACACTACTCTACTATTGTTATTCAACAATAGCGGACGCGGAGCAATTCGCGGCCGATCATTTAAAATTTTGTAAAAGTTTAAACCTGGTGGGGCGCATTATTGTGGCCGAAGAAGGTTTAAACGGCACCGTATCGGGCACGGTGGAAGCTTGCAAAGCTTACATGGAGGCTATCCATGCCGATGAGCGTTTTGCCAAAACCGATTTTAAAATAGATAACGTTGAAGAACCTTCGTTTGTAAAGATGCATTGCCGCTATAAATCGGAGATTGTACACTCGGGCCTGCGCGATCCGCAGATGATCGACCCAAACCGCCAAACCGGCAAGCACCTGGAGCCGGCCGAGTTTTTAGCGATGAAAGACCGCGACGATGTGGTGATATTGGATGTACGGTCGGACTATGAGCATTCGCTTGGCCGCTTTAAAAACGCGGTTACGCTTGATATCGAGAACTTCCGCGATTTTCCGGCCCAGATTAACGCGTTGGCAAAATTTAAGGATAAAAAGATCCTGACCTATTGCACCGGCGGCATTAAATGCGAAAAGGCATCGGCTTTGCTGTTGCACGAGGGCTTTAGTGACGTTTATCAGTTGCACGGCGGCATTATAAAATACGGTAAGGAAGCCGGCGGCCAGGATTTTGAAGGTAAATGTTATGTGTTTGATAACCGCCTTTCGGTTGATGTAAACTCAGTTAACCCGGTGGTGATATCTACCTGCCGCAACTGCGGTACGGTAACCGATAAGATGATCAACTGCGCCAACCCGGAATGTAACGAGCACTTTACCCAATGCGATGCCTGCGGCGAGCAATTAGAAGGCTGCTGCAGCGATGCCTGCCAAAGCCATCCGCGCAAGCGTGTGTATGATGGTACCGGCTATTATGTAAAAGTTCCGCAACCGGTTAATGTGAAGAAAAAGGAATTGGTTTAGAAATAGCTTGTCATTGTGAGCGATAGCGTGGCAATCTCGTAGTTTGATTTGCGAACTACGAGATTGCCACGTCGCCCTATCACACGGCCCAACGCCGCTCCTCGCAATGACAATTTGGTATAAAAGAAGAAAGGCTTGCAATTTTGCAAGCCTTTCTTCTTTTATATATTCCCCCTTCAGGGGGTTAGGGGGTTATTTATGCTTCGCACCCATTTCAAATGTAATCGTCCCGCCGTTCATAATATCAGCATGGGTTAAAAACGGTGTGGTTAATACTTTACCGTTCAGCGTAATTTTTTGGATAAATACATTCTTGTCACTTTGGTTTTTCACATTAACGGTAAAGGTTTTGCCGTTATCTAAATTAAGTACCGCGTTATCAATAGCCGGGCTGCCAATGGCATATTGATCTGACCCCGGCGCCACCGGGTAAAAGCCCAGCGTGCTGAAGATATACCAGGCGCTCATTTGGCCCGTATCATCGTTGCCGCCCAAACCGTCTGGGGTTGGTTTGTACATGCGTTTCAATATCATGCGAATCTTCTCCTGGGCTTTCCAGGGCTTGTCGGTCCAATCGTACAGGTAAGCTACGTGATGCGATGGCTCGTTACCATGCACATAGTTACCGATGATGCCGTCTTTGGTAATATCCTCTGTTTCGGCAAAGTATTTATCCGGCAAATCATAACTAAACAGGCTGTCCATATAAACGTTAAAGCGCTTATTGCCGCCCATCATTTTAATTAATGAAGCCGGATCATGCGGAACAAACAGGGTATAGTTCCAGGCGTTACCTTCAATAAAGCCCATACCTAACGTAGTAAACGGATCGAACTTTTTGCGGAAAGTGCCATCGGTCAGTTTAGGGTGCATAAAGCCCGAAGCCGGGTTAAACACGTTCTTATAATTTTGAGATCGTTTGTAAAACTCCTCGTAAATATCATTTTTACCTAACTTTTTGGCTAACTGGGCAATGCACCAATCATCATAAGCATATTCTTCGGTTGATGATACCGAGTTGCCGTTACGCTCGTCGGGGATATAACCCAGATCCATATAATAGCCTATTCCGGCATAATCGCGGTGGCGGGCGGTGGTTACACAGGCTTCCAGCGCGTGGTTGGCGTCGATGCCTTCGGCATTGCCTTTGATGATGGCATCGGCAATTACCGATACACTGTGATAACCACTCATACACCAGTTTTCGTTAGCCGAGTTTGACCATACCGGCAGCATGTGCTCAGGACTTTGATCGTAATGGGCCAGCATGCTGCGTACCATATCGGCATTTCGTTTAGGGTCGATGATGTTAAACAGTGGGTGCAGTGCACGGTAAGTATCCCAAAGCGAGAAGGTAGTATAATTGGTAAAGCCTTCGGCCTTGTGGTTGTTTTGATCCAACCCGCGGTAGCTGCCATCCACATCCATATAAACGGTAGGATTGATCATGGCGTGGTACATCGAGGTATAAAAATCAACCAGTTCGTCCTTATTGGTGCTTTTAACCACAATTTTGTGCAGTTCTTTTTCCCAGGCAGCTTGTCCCTCGGCTTTGGTTTTCTCGAAATCCCAGCCGGGCAGTTCGGCTTTCATGTTGGCTAAAGCGCCATCCATGCTTACCGGTGACAGCGCGAACTTGATCTTGATCTTTTCGTTAGCTTCGGTTTTAAAATCGAAATAAACGCGTAATTGGCGGGCCGCTAATTCGGGGAAGTTCTTGGTTCTTGCAAACTGGCCCCAAAAACCTCCGTACACTTCACGTTTATCGTACTTACGGTAGCCCATCTGGATAAACTTTTTATTAAATGTCATGGCAAAATACAGGGTACGGGTACGCGCCCAGCCATTGGTACTGCGGTAACCCACCACGGTACTATCGTTTACCATGCGCAGGTAGGTCCACACGTTTTTATCTGGATAGTTATAAATGCCCGCCATCAGATCCAGTATCACATGCGATTGATCGGATTTAGGGAAGGTATATTGATGGAAACCTACACGGGTGGTGGTTGTCATTTCGGCAGTAATATTAGGGCCGTCCAGTTTTACCTTATAATAGTTAGCCTCGCTCACCTCGTTAGCATGCGAAAAAGCCGAACGGTAGCCGCTGCCCGGTTTATCAGCCGTGCCGGGGTTCAGTTTCAAAGCGCCTACTGTGGGCATGATCAGGAAATCGCCCAGATCAGAGTGACCGGTACCGCTAAAGTGGGTATGGCTAAAACCTACAATGGTTTTATCATCGTACTGGTAGCCCGCGCAGTATTTATATACATCGGGATTATAGCGGCCGTTTAGTTCGTAGCTGGGGGTATCGGTTTCGGGGCTTAATTGCACCATCCCGAAAGGAACAGTAGCGCCGGGATAAGTATGGCCCATCCGCTGTGTGCCGATAATTGGTTTTACGTATTGTACCAGGGTTTGCGCGCCGGCATTTAAAGCTAAACAGCTAAAGGCGGCCAGGAGTATTTTTTTCATAGATAAAAGAGATGCAGCAAATAGTTAATGGGCCAAATATAAGGCTTCATGGGGCTGTATAAAATAAAATTTGGCTTAATGGTGATTTAACCACAGAGCTCACAGAGAAAGGAAACACAGAGTCCGCAGAGATTTAGTGAGTTAATTAAACAAAGCCTCTAGGGTCTCCGTGCAAACCTCTGTGCGCTTTGTGGTTAAACCTAACCGTCAAATTTATTTTGATGTTTAAACCCAAACAAAATCACTAAATTGCCATTATGTCATAACAATACCACGTTTGTAACAACGGTATGGGTTTTGTAATCTAACACTCAAACAACACTAAAAAAATGAAAAAATTTCTTTCAGCAATTATATTGATAGCGACCGTTATGTCGCTTAGCTCGTGCAGTTATAACAGCATGGTTAAAATGGACGAGAACATTAAAGGCAAATGGGGCGAGGTGCAAACCCAGTACCAGCGCCGTGCAGACCTGATCCCTAATTTGGTGGCCACCGTAAAAGGCCAGGCTAATTTTGAGCAGAAAACATTGACCGATGTAACCGAGGCCCGCGCCAAAGCAACATCTATACAGGTTGACCCTACCAAACTTACGCCCGAAACCATCCAGAAATACCAGGAGGCGCAAGGCCAGTTAAGCACTGCGTTGGGCCGCTTAATGGTAGCATCAGAGAATTATCCTACGCTGCGTTCAAACGACGCGTTTAATACTTTGCAGGCACAGTTAGAAGGCACCGAAAACCGTATAGGCATTGCCCGCAAGGACTTTAACGAAGCGGTACAGGCTTACAACAGCAAGATCCGCTCGTTCCCGGCTAACCTGACGGCCAAAATGTTTGGCTTTGCGCCAAAAGGCTATTTTGCCGCCGAGGCAGGTTCTGATAAAGCGCCTAAAGTTTCTTTCTAAGATTTCACCGATTGGGGGATGATTTCACCGATTATAAATCGGTGAAATCCTTTCTCAAAAATCTGTGAAATCACCAAAACAATCTGTGTAATCAAACGACAGTATGGCTGTATTTACCGAAGAAGAACAATTACTGATACGCCGCGCGGTGGAAAACGCCGAGAAGAATACATCGGGCGAGATTAGGGTTTGTATCGAGAAGAACTGCAACGAGGAGGTGCTTGACCGTGCTGCCAAATACTTCTACAAGCTGGATATGGATAAAACCCGGCTGCGCAACGGTGTGCTGATTTACGTGGCCACTGTCGATCGTAAGTTTGCCATTATAGGCGATGCCGGCATTAATAAAGTTGTTGCAGGTACCTTTTGGGATGATACCAAACTGGCCATGCAGGAACAGTTTAAATACGGCAAACTGGTTGAAGGCATTGCTACCGGCGTGGAAATGGCAGGGCAGCAGTTGAAAAAATATTTCCCCTACCAGGCCGGCGACCGCAACGAACTGCAGGACGACATTGCTTTTATGGATGGCGATTAATTAACCGATAGATGTTAAAGAAACTGATATTTTGCTGGGGACTGTTGCTTTGCACAGTTTTCGCCTTCGCGCAGGAGTTTCCTGAGAAATCAAAAACACTGCTTACCGACTATACCAATACCCTTTCTGCCGATCAGCAGCAACAATTGGAACAAAAGCTGTTTAACCATAATGATACTTCGGCCATAAAGATTGCCGTAGTGATCATGAAATCGACAGGTGGCTATGATATTAATGAATACGGCGCCTTATTGGGCCGCAAATGGGGCATCGGTAATAAAGATAAAAACACAGGTGTGCTGATACTGGTGGCCATGGCCGACCGTAAAATGTCTATCCAAACCGGTTATGGTGTGGAGGGTGCCCTGCCCGATGCGATTACACAAAGTATTATACAGCAGGATATGAAACCCCGTTTTAAAACGGGCGATTACTATGGCGGATTAGATGCCGCAGTTGATGACATTGTTAAATACACCAAAGGCGAGTACAAAGCCGAACCCAGCAAAAAGAAAAGCCGTAGTAATGGCGGTAACGGAGGCCCTATTGGGTTTATCGTCATCATTGTTGTTGTTATCCTGATCGCGATATTTCGTAAACGTGGCGGTGGTGGTGGCGGGCACATTATAGGCAGCCGCGGCGGTGCAAGTCCGTTTTGGTGGTTCCTGGCCGGTTCGGCATTAGGGCGCAGCAGCGGTGGTGGCGGCTGGGGAGGATTCTCTGGCGGCGGCGGTGACAGCGGTGGATGGAGTGGCGGCAGTGGCGGTAGCTTTGGCGGCGGCAGCTTCGGCGGCGGCGGATCAAGCGGGAGCTGGTAGCCCACAGTCATTGAGTCATCGGGTCATTAAGTCATTCTTTTATAGTCAATATGTACCAGCGGGATTATCTGCTTAACGAGGCGCGCAAGTTTGCCCAGCTTTTAGCCCGGTTAATGGGTTTAAAATCTGAAGGTAAAGAAGAAGAGTTTGCACAGGAGTTTAACCAGGCTTTGCAGGATGAGTATAATATTGAATTAGAAGCGCTGGTTGGCTTATCTCAACAGGATTTTAAAGCCAGGTTACAGGAAGCCGTTTATAGCGCCGAAAAGCTGAACGCCTTAAGCCAGATGCTTTACGTATTTGCCCAGCCATTTGCACCAACCGGGGATGTAGCACTGCTTTTAGAAAAAGTGCTGATCATTTTTGATATCCTGGAACAAAAACATCATTACGACTCTTTTGAAAACATTGATAAACGAAATACGATATACCGCTTTTTAAACAATAACTATGAACGATCTTAAATGGGCAATTTGTTCGTCCGAATATATCCATAAAGGCCCCTGGGCTACTTTACGAAGCGATAAATGCGAAATGCCAGATGGCCGTATTGTAGAGCAATATTATGTACTGGAATACCCTAACTGGGTAAACGC
Organism: Mucilaginibacter sp. GW821-FHT07H05; assembly: GCF_059418485.1. Classification (NCBI taxonomy): domain Bacteria; kingdom Pseudomonadati; phylum Bacteroidota; class Sphingobacteriia; order Sphingobacteriales; family Sphingobacteriaceae; genus Mucilaginibacter; species Mucilaginibacter sp. GW821-FHT07H05. Next base: position 90,211 of record NZ_JBWKPY010000002.1, on the reverse strand, counting down.
GGTTGCCATAACCGAAGAGAACAAAATTTTGATGGTGCGCCAGTACCGCCATGCGGCAGGTATTGTTTCCTTAGAAATACCCGGCGGGGTAATTGATGGGGATGAAGCCCCGGCCGATGCCATGCGCCGCGAATTGCTGGAAGAAACCGGCTACCAGTTTGATGAGATAGAACTGATAGCAACCGTTTACGCCAACCCGTCAACAGCTAATAACCACACCTATTGCTACCTGGCCAAAGGCGGCAAAAAAGTACAGGAGCAAAACCTGGACGAACACGAGGAAATTATAGTTGAAGAATATACCATAGCCGAAATAAAACAGCTGCTGGCCGATAATAAAATAGCCCAGGCATTGCATTGCACCGGGCTGTTTTACGCGTTAGTGAAACTGGGCGAGTTGTAATCAGGCCTGCTTCGGGTATTTCTTTTTCAAGTACTTCAGTATCTCGGGGAAAAACTCGGCAAAGGTTTTGTATTTGTGGCTGTTGATGTATTTATCATAGATCAGCGGGGTAAGGTCTTCCACATAAATAAAATCGCTGCCAGTTTCACGGGCTACCTGGCGCTTGTATTGTCGCTCGGTGCGGTATTTTTTATATAGCGCAGCGGTGATAGAACGTACCATATTCTCGTCAAAGCAATAAGCCCAGTTACCAATGGTATTACGTTTCATGCCCTCATCATCCTTGTTAAACAGGTAAGCCAAATCGGCAATTTCTTTTTCGTATTGTTTCATCAAACTGTTGATGTAAACATGACTGCCTTCGTGCCAAACCAGGTTTTCAAAACCGGCAAACTCAAATATGGGGTCGGCATCCTTATTGGCATCGCGCTTAAAATAGCCGGTATTATAAACCAGCCAGTCGCTAAACTGTGGGTTTAGGGTTTTAGTCATAATAGCGTGCGAACCCCAGCTATTCAGCGGGTCGATACAGATATCCCATTTCACATCCGATTGAAAACCGTAAAAGCTTTCCAGCTTCTCAATCAACCGGCCCGAATCAACCTTGGCTTTCAGTTCATCGCCCCATTTGGTATACCGCGCCTGGTGTTGCTGAAAGAAATCCCAGAAATGAGTATCATTAAAAAAGTCCCTGCAAAGTTTAATATACTCCAGTGTGTTTTCTTTACCGTAGTGTTTATACCAGCTTAAGTCGGCCGGTTCATAAATTTTGATGTTGGGGAAATCGCTCATGCACCAGCCCAGTTCCACCAGGTCGGTATATACTTTATCAAACCCGGCTACTTTTTTAACCGCCGGGTGGTCTTTATATTTTCCAAAGTAGGCCAGTGCTTCTTTGCTGTAGGCCGATGGGTTAGGCTGCGGGTATTTATCGGCCAGGATCTGGATAATGGTGAACAACTCCACACCGGGGTGCACGTTTACTTTCAGTTTATCCTGGCAAAAGCCGGCTAAGGGCATTAGCGCGGTTAAGCAGATCAATAATAATTTTTTCATTTATGGGTGATTTTGATACTACTAAAATCAGGCTGAATGAACGGATTAACGATTGCGATTGACCAACACGCTATTTTTATTGACGAAGTGCCCTTAAGCTAACCGATTGAAATTTGGCAGTTGGTCATTAAAATTTGGCAGTTGGTGTATTTATCAGCCCTTTAACCAAAAACCGGCGGTATATTTAGCTGATGAAGCGTAAGTATATTATCCTTTTACATATTGCTGTTTGGGCATTGCTCATCTTAAACCATGCTGTACCGCTTTTTATTCATAACACTTTCCATTCTTTTAAAGATCAGCCCAAAAGCACAGGCCTGTTCTTTAAATATCTTTTTACCGAAATAGGCTTTAGCAGTATAACCGCACTTTGCTTTTACAGTAATTATTTGCTGGTTGCGCCCCAGCTATTTGTTAAAAAGAAATACTTTAAGGCCGCGCTTTATGTGGCGCTGATACTGGTTGCCATAATTTGCTGGCGCTACTTGGTGGAGTTTTGGTTTTTTAAACCGGTATTAGGTTTTGATAATTATATGGGGCACGCGGTAAGCGCGCGGTTTTATATCAACAATGTTTTTTACTACTATTTCCCGGCATATTTTATTTACGGTATCATTTATTTTTTTGCCGAAAACTGGTACCGCACCAAACAACGCGAACAGGAACTGCAAAAGGAACAGGCTGCGGCCGAACTGATCTTCCTTCGGTCGCAGGTTAACCCACACTTTTTGTTTAACAGTATTAACGATATTTATTCGCTTACCTACCAGCAATCTGCACAGGCACCGGTGGCCTTGTTAAAACTATCCGAGATATTGCGCTATATGCTGCGCGAAGGCAAGGACGATTTTATGCTGCTGCAAAGCGAAATAAAGTATTTGGAGAATGTGATAGAATTGCAACGTATCAGCGCCAAAGGGAATGCTTATATTGATTTTACTGTGGAGGGCTATGTCGGCAATCAAAAAATAGCCACCCTGCTGTTTATCGCTTTTATTGAAAATGCTTTTAAGCATGGCATACTGGCCGATCCGGAAAACCCGGTAAAAATAACCTTGCTGGCTACTAACGATAAAGTGCAGCTGGAGGTCAGGAATAAAAAGAACGACGACCAAAAAGATAAAACAGGCGGCATTGGTTTGCAAAATGTGCGCCGCAGGCTATTGCTGATCTATCCGGATAAACATAGCTTAGTAATTAATGACGATGCCGGGTATTATACCGTTAATTTAGAATTACAATTAACATGAAGCAGCTCCGTTGCCTGATTATTGACGATAAACCCCTGGCTATTGATATATTGGCCGATTATGCCGGCAAGGTGCCGTTTTTGCAGTTGATAGGTACAACTACCAACCCCATTGAAGGGCTGCACCTGCTGCGCGAACAAAACATTGACCTGGTTTTCCTGGATATCCAAATGCCAGAGCTTACAGGTTTGCAGTTTATCAAAATAGCCGGTAAGCAATGCAAAATTATCCTTACCACCGCTTATGCCGAATATGCTTTGGACGGATACGAGCACGATGTGGTAGATTACCTGCTAAAACCCATCGCTTTCGACCGCTTTTACCGCGCTGCTGAAAAAGCTTTGCAAGCCATAGCCCCGGCTGATAAAACCGCGCCCCAACTATCACAATCAGAAGCCGCGCCCGAATACCTCTTTGTAAAAACCGAGTACCGCATCCAAAAGGTTGATCTGAAGGATATTCTGTACATAGAAGGCTTGCAAAACTACATGGCTATTGTTACTACCGTTGGCCGCATACTCAGCCTGCAAACGTTGAAAAAGTTAGAAGAACAGTTACCCCAAAAAGAATTTGTGCGTGTGCATAAATCATTTATTGTATCGCTGCGGCATATCAACGCTATTGAGCGTGGCCGTATCAGTATTGCCGATCAGGTTATCCCTGTTGGAGATAATTACCGGGAAGGTTTTTATAAATTGGTTGATAAGGGGTAGTTACTTTCATTTTTCGTATATTAGTTATCATGAATACCCATTCGGCATACCTCGCACGGCATTAGATGTTTTCAATACGCTTCCTGAAGGCACATTGTGTGAAGTTATAGATAATGCTTTATATTTTCCTCCTGCACGTACCACTACTCATCAACGTGTATTAGGTGATATTCTCGTTGAAATATACGAAGTAGCTTGTCAGTTAGGAGATATTCTAATGGCCCCTTGCGATGTTTACCTGGATGGCGGGCAAGCGATTGTTCAGCCCGATATATTTTTCATTAAAGCAGATAGATGCCATATTGTTGAAAAACGAGGAATAATGGGCCGGCCTGACCTTATTATCGAAATACTATTGTCCAATGAAAGTTTTGATAAAGAAATGAAGTTTAACCTTTATCAGCGCAACAGCATCCCCGAGTACTTTATCATTGAGCCAGAAACAAAAAGTGTTTTGCATTACCTGCTTGTTAATAGTGTTTATCAACTTCAGGAAAGCAAGCCTGCCGGTCAATTATACATCAAACAACTCGATTTGCGGGTTAACTTTTAATTCTACTCCACACATTTATCCTTACGGCGGGTGTCTACAATATAAATGATCTTCCAGCCCTGCACTGTTTTCATTAACTGGAACACATCAACCCCGCAATGACTAAAGGTTTGGCCTACGTAGAATTTATAAGGCGCCCATACCATGGCTAAATCGGCATCAATACGCAGGTCGTTAAAGGTGATGCGCTCATCGTAAATTTCTTTATGTGGTTTAGCAACGCTGGCCATAAAATCACTCATTTTTTCGGTAACCAGGGCCGTTGTACCGTCCTTTTTATTGGCGATGCTTTGCAAAACAACATCCTTAGCTATGGTCGCCCGCATCAGCGTTGTATCCGCATTACGCATCCCATCAAAAAATGTGGTTATTGTTTTTTTGATATTAGCTTCATCGGTTTGGCAAAAAGCCGTTACGGCGAACAAGCATAACAAGCTGGTAATAATGGTGGTTTTTTTCATGAGCTAAATTTTAAATAAAGTTAAAAAAATATGTTCATTTCGAATTGTCAAACCCCGACGAGCATTTAAAAGATAATACCGATGTTAAATTTCAGGGTTATCAAAACCCGGCTACACTTTGACGGCTGGCATAACGTAATTCCAGCCCTCTTTCCGCCGCAGGCGGAAAGAGGGGAAACATGATTAAAATACATCATGGGTAGTGCGCAAGCCTGCCCACCATGGTTCCACTATGCTCGCCATGGCATGCCTGCCGCGCGTGGAAGATCTCTCCTTGTACCTCGTTCGAAATGAACATAGGGAATTAATAGCCTAATCACTATCTTTATCATTCGCAGAAACTTAAACATGAAAAAACTAATACTTACCGCTACCGCTATTTGCACGGCTGCTACATTAACTTTCGGGCAGGCCAAACTGGTTGAAAAGATCACTAAAAAAGGCACCGAACTGGTTATCCCTTACGAAAAGTATGTATTGCCTAACGGCCTGACCGTTATCCTGCACGAGGACCACTCCGATCCGGTTGTGCATGTAGACGTAACTTATCACGTAGGGTCGGCCCGCGAGCAGGTGGGAAAATCAGGCTTCGCGCACTTTTTTGAGCATATGATGTTCGAAGGCTCGGACAATGCGCATAAAGGCATTCATGATAAGATCACTATCGGCAATGGTGGCACCAACAACGGATCGACCAATAACGACCGTACCAATTATTATGAGACCGAACCCAAGAACGTACTTGAACAGGCGCTATGGCTGGAAGCCGACCGTATGGGCTTTTTACTTGGCCAGGTAACACAGGATCGCTTTGAGGTACAGCGTGCTACCGTAAAGAACGAGCGCGGACAAAACTACGATAACCGTCAGTACGGCTTGGTTGGTCAGTATACAAACAAAAACTTATACCCTTACGGTCACCCTTACTCGTGGTTAACCATAGGCTATATTGAAGACCTGAACCGCAGCAATGTGAACGACCTGAAGAACTTTTTTATGCGTTGGTATAGCCCTAATAACGCCACCCTGACAATTGGCGGTGATATCAATCCGCTTACCACTATGAAAATGGTAGAGAAATATTTCGGTGCGATACCGCGCGGGCCGGAAGTTAAACCTGTGGTGGTAGAACCGGTGCATCTTACCGGCGACCGTTATGTATCGTACACAGATAACTATGCCCGTTTACCATTACTATCTATCACTTATCCAACTGTAAAAAACTATGATAAGGATATGGTGGCGCTGGATTGCCTTGCCGAAATATTGGGCCAGGGTAAAAACTCGGTACTGTACCAAACCATGGTTAAAAAGCAGCTGGCTTTACAGGCCAGCGCCTTTGGCGATCAGGCCGAACTGGCGGGCGTAATGACCTTCCGTTTTGTGCCGGTTCCGGGTAAAACCCTGGCCGATATGGAAAACATGTACCGCGCCGCGCTGGATACTTTTGAGCGCCGTGGTGTTACCGACGAGGATATTGCAAAGTTTAAAGGCAGCATACAATCTAATTTTGTAAACGGCCTGCAAAGTGTATCGGGCAAGGTGTCGCAACTGGCCGAGTTTCAAACCTTTACCGGTAACCCAAACAAAACTGCCGAACTGCTTAAAATGTACACTGCCGTTACCAGGGCCGATGTAATGCGGGTTTACAACACCTATATCAAAAATAAAAGCGCGGTAATTGTTAGCGTACTCACCAAAACGGGTAATATTAGTCCGGCTAAAGCCGATAATTATACTGTGGATACTACCCACTATACAGCGCCAAATTACGGTTACGATAAACTGAAATACGTTAAGGCTAAGGATAACTTTAACCGTGCCACAACGCCACCGCTTGGCCCGGTACCGGTGGTTAAAACGCCTGTATTCTGGCGTAAAGAGGTAGCCGGCGCGCAAATTATCGGTGTGCCAAATACCGAGATCCCGCTGATCACCTTCACATTAACCATGCCGGGCGGCCACTTGTCAGATGCCCGGGATATGTCTAAAGACGGACTTGCATCATTCTTTGCCAGTATGATGAACGAGGACACCAAAAACTACACCGCCGAGAAATTCGCTATCGAACTGCAAAAACTGGGCAGCCGTGTTAGCGTGGGCAGTAGTATAGATGGTATTACCTTTTCAGTGCAATCGCTGAAAAGCAATTTCGGTAAAACCATGGCCTTGTTACAGGAGCGCGTTTTTAATCCTAAATTCACCCAGCAGGCTTTCGATCTGAATAAGAAACAAAGGCTGGAATCGTTCAAATCACAAAAAGCAGCACCAGCATCTATTGCCCCGGTTGTGTACGATAAAATCAACTATGGGGCTAATAATGTATTGGGTATATCGGCCGGCGGTACCGAGAAAACGGTTGCTAACATTACCCTGCCCGATGTAGAGACCTATTACAGTAACTACATTACATCAAACGGTGCTAAAGTGGTTATAGTTGGCGATATTACCGAGGCTGAGGCTACCGCTCAGCTGGCTTTCCTGAACAAGCTGCCTAACAAAAAGATCGAATTACAAAACCCCGCGCCGGCGCTGGCAGTAAACAAAACCAAAATTTATTTAGTAGATGTGCCTAAGGCCGCACAAACCCAATTTTATGTTGGTTATGGTACTAACTTAAAATACAGCCCGGTTGGCGATTCGTACCTCACCTATTTAACTAACTATCCATTAGGCGGCGATTTTACCAGTCGTTTGAATACCTATCTGCGCGAAACCAAGGGCTGGACATATGGCGCCAGCAGCCGTTTTACAAACGATAAATATGCGGGCGAATTCACCTTTAGTTCTGGCATACGCGCACCATCTACAGACAGCGCCTTAGTTGCTTTGATTGATGGTATTAACAGCTATAACCAAACTGGCCCAACCGAAGAGGAAGTAACCTTCCTGAAGAAGGCCATTGGCCAGGGGAACGCCTTGCGTTACGAGACTGGCACGCAGAAAGCAAGTTTCGCATCGCGTATATTAAACTATAACCTGCAGCCCAATTACCTGGAGCAACAAGCCGCTATTTTAAGCGCCGTTACCCCGGCACAGTTAAAATCGATAGCAAACAAATATATGCCTACCGATAAAATGAATATTTTGCTGGTTGGCGATAAGGCACGGATATTGCCCGACCTTAAAAAACACGGTTACGAAATAGTAGAACTAAACGCCGATGGCGACCCGGTAACAACATCAAACTAAGTGCTTGATTGTTTGCTGATAAGTCCCTAAGTTTGCGCCTCAATTATTGAATATGGCTAAAGCATCAGATATTAAAAACGGAAACATACTACGCTTTAACGGCGAGTTGGTGCAGGTAGAAGAATTTATACATCGCACCCCGGGCAACCTGCGCGCGTTTTACCAGGCGCGTATGCGTAACGTAAAAACCGGCAAACTGGTTGAATACCGCTTCCGTACAGACGAGGAGGTAAGCATTGCCCGTGTAGAAACCAACGATTACCAATACCTGTACGAGGATGGCAACGACCTGGTAATTATGGATAACAGCACCTTTGAGCAGCATAACGTTCCCAAGCATTTATTTGGCAACGGTTTAAAGTTTTTAAAGGAAGGCATGAATGTAATTGTAGCATTTGAAAGCGACGAGCCGATTATGGCGCAAACACCGGGATCGGCCGAGCTGGAGATCACTTATACCGAACCAGCCGTAAAAGGCGATACCAGCAGCGGCGCTATGAAAAAGGCTACCGTTGAAACCGGTGCCGAAATTAACGTGCCCCTGTTTATTAACCAGGGCGATAAGGTACGTGTAGATACCGCAACCGGCGCTTATATTGAGCGTGCTAAATAGTATATTGATATGATAGATACCAAACAGGGCCCCGAATTCCGGGGCCCTGTTTGGTTAAAAGCTTTTGGCTTTGTGCTTTTCCCTTTCAGCTGCTATCCGCTATATTAGGGGCAATGAATTGGTTAAACAAAATAATGGTGAGCCCGGCTGCTATGTATGGCTGGAGCACAGCCCTGTTTTTTGGCGTGTTTCTCCTTATTCCGTTTATAGGCTACCTAACCGGCGAGCAATTATCAGTAACACTTACGCTGTTATCGCTTAAATGTTTCCTGCTGTTGCTGCTGGTGATCAGCATCCTCACCAGTATTGTTTTTTGGGGATGGTTTAAACGCAACTGGTATATTAATTTGCTGGTTTTTGTTTGCGCGGGCCTGGTGTTAGTGAGGTTATATTATACAGGAAAGTTGTTATAGACAGTTATAGCAATTGCCCGGTATAGCCTGTAATGGGTTGACGCACTAACCTTTTTGCCCTTATCCTTTTACCTTTCGCCCCTCGTCCCAACCATTCAACGTAAAAATTCTGCCATTCGCCGAAAAAGTGATGGAAATATGGCTGCTGTATGCCATTTTTACATCATGGCACAACAACCTATTATTACAGTAAATAACCTGGTGAAAAACTACGGCGATTTTGCCGCCGTTAAAGGCATCAGCTTTGAAGTTTATGAGGGCGAGATCTTCGGTCTGCTTGGCCCCAACGGCGCCGGCAAAACCACCACGCTGGAGATTATTGAAACCCTGCGCGATAAAACATCGGGCAGCATAACGGTAGACGGTTTTGACATTGAACAGGATGCCGACAGCATTAAACAGCGCATCGGCGTGCAGCTGCAGGCGGCGGGCTATTATCCCAACCTGAATTTATCAGAACTGATCGAACTGTTTTGTGGTTTGTATGGCGTAAAAGTAGCCGCTATGGATATGCTGGAAAAGGTAGCGCTGACCGATAAGGCCAAAGCTAAATACAAAGATCTTTCGGGCGGACAAAAGCAGCGTTTTTCTATCGCTACTACGCTAATCAACAATCCGCGCATCATTTTTTTGGATGAACCTACCACGGGCCTTGATCCGCAGGCGCGCCGTAACCTTTGGGACCTGATCCGCCAGATCCGCGACAATGGTACTACGGTTGTCATCACCACTCACTATATGGACGAAGCCGAGGAACTGTGCGACCGTGTTGCCTTTGTAGATGGCGGCCATATCATCGGTATAGATACCCCCGACCATTTTATAGACGAACTGATAGCCGGCGGTTTCAAGCGCAAAAAAGAAGTAAAAGAAGCCAATCTGGAGGATGTTTTTATAGCCAAAACCGGCAAGGAATGGCGGGAGGGGTAGAAAGAGGTCCGGAAGTCCGCACAAGTCGGGAAGTCCGGAAGATATTACACATTTCTAAACAGTAAACACAATCACAAACTTCCGGACTTTCGGTCTTTCCGACTTCCGGACTATTTTCAAAGAAAATGAAACCTTATAGTAACTTCCGCGCCACAATGGCTATAGCCAGGGCCAGCTTACGTTCCATATTGCGCAGCCCTTCGGCTGTGGTGTTTACCTTAGCGTTTCCGCTGATATTTATTATGGTGTTTGCCAATATTGGTGGCGGCGGCGTGCGGGTTGATGTAGGTGTAGCCAAAACCTGCGATACGCTGAGCCCCATTTACCAGGCCCTTAAAAAGGTAAGCGTAATTAACCTCATCAAAACCCAAACTACGGCCGAGATGGATAAAAACCTGGCCAAGGGCGCTATTGATGCCGTGATAGATATCAAAAAACAAAGCGGCGGCTTTACCGTGTACCCACCATTATCGGCGCAAGCTAACGTACCTGTCAAAAGCCCCTTTGCCATGAGCATCCAGTATAGCAAGGCATCGGGCGATAAGGGCGCGATACTGAAATCGGTGTTGAACAACATCTTTTTCAATATCCAATCAGCCTATTTAAGTAAAATCTCCAGCTATTCGGGCATTAAGGCACCCAGTATTATCGATTTAAAGGAAACCACCGTAAGCGGCCGCGAATACCGGTATATCGATTTTATGCTGCCGGGGCAGTTGGGTTTCTCGCTGCTCAGTTCGGGAGTGTTCGGTACAGCTTTTGTATTCCTGGGCTTGCGGCAAACGCTGGTGATCAAACGTTTTTTTGCTACGCCGGTGAAACGTTACAGCATTATCCTTGGCGAAATGATGGCCCGCATTGTATTTGCCTTATTAGGCGCGCTGATCATTATAGGGATAGGCCATTATGCCTTCGGCTTTACGCTGATCCACGGGATAACCACAGTGCTTAATATGCTGGCACTCTCCCTCATTGGCCTCATTATATTTATGGGTTTTGGGTTCACGGTATCGGGTATTGCAAAAAACGAGAGTACGGTGCCGCCGCTGTCCAATATCATTACGCTGCCACAGTTTTTACTGTCGGGCACTTTCTTCCCAACCTCGTCGTTCCCAAGCTGGTTAAGGCCGCTAAGCGAGGCTTTGCCCTTAACCCACCTTAATAACGCCATGCGCAAAGTAGCTTTTGAAGGTGCTGGTTTGGGCGATGTAACACATCAGTTATTGATATTGCTGATATGGGGCATTGTGATATATGCTGTGGCTATTAAAACTTTTAAATGGGAGTAGCCCCCTAACCCCCTAAAGGGGGAATGGATGTGCAAATATGCTAATGTGCAGATATGCAAATGAAAAAATCGGTGTAATCAATCCCTAATCGGTGAAATCAATATAAACAAATCATTAATAAAGTTATACTTTTGGCATTGTTAACAATAACTTAACAATGCCAAAGTTTTTTTATACCCTCCTTTTAGTTGCAATTATCTCATTTACGGCCTCGGCCCAAAACAATAAAACCGGTACCTGGGGCATATTAACCGTGCTGATGCCCGGCGATAGCGCCCATCGTTGGGGCGGCTACAGCGAATTGCAGGTGCGCAGTAATGGCCCGGCGTTTAACCAGTTTCAATACTACGAGGCTAAGGCGGGTATCAGTTATGATCTGGATAGATACTTCACCGCGCTGATTGGCGGCGGCCGCTATACCACATACGATTACAACAACTTAGGCGCCGGGCCAACCACTATCGAGGCCCGCATGTGGGAACAAATGAGCGTAAGCCAGTACCTGAGCCGCATTAAACTGGAGCACCGTTACCGCATAGAACAGCGCTGGCTGAACGGCATTTACCGCAACCGTTTCCGTTACCGTTTAAATCTGTTTATCCCGTTGAATAGCAAAAAGATAGAGGCCAAAACCTGGTTTGTATCGGTTTTTGATGAGATCTTTTTGAACAATAAAGAGCCTAATTTCGAGCGTAACCGCATCTCGGCAGCGTTGGGTTACCAGTTTGATAAAAAGTGGATTGTGCAGGCCGGATGGGTAAACCAGTACAATTATATCCCCAACCAAAGTAACGATAAAAACAATATCCTGCTAATGCTGATGTACCGCATTAACCGTAAAAATAGCGCCAAACGCGAACATTTGCCAAGTACAAGCGATTGATCAGTTGCAGTCTGCTATCAATTTCAGTATTGCGCCTGTGTGTTAAATCGTTGTAACCAAAACGTAATCAGCACGATCGGTTTTGTGTAATCGGTGAAATCATATCCTATAATCGGTGGAATCATAAAAAAGAGATTGCGATTTCCTGATTTTGGTGGTATATTAGCCGCGTTTCTTATTGTACTTTATACACTCTAAAAATAGACCACAAAAAATGAGCTTAATAATTGATGTTCACGCCCGCCAGATACTCGATTCTCGCGGTAACCCTACCATTGAGGTAGAAGTTTTAACCGAAAATGGCGCGCTTGGCCGTGCTGCCGTACCATCAGGCGCATCAACCGGTGTACACGAGGCGGTTGAACTGCGTGACAACGACAAAACAAAATATATGGGTAAAGGCGTATTAAAAGCCGTTGCCAACGTAAATGATATTATTGCCCCCGCACTGAAAGGCTTTGATGTGTTTGAACAAAACTCCATCGATCAGCTGATGATTGAACTGGACGGCACTGCCAACAAAGGTAAGTTAGGTGCTAACGCGATATTAGGCGTTTCCCTGGCTGTTGCTAAAGCCGCGGCCCAGGAAAGCCGCCAGCCGCTATACCGCTACGTTGGTGGTGTAAATGCTAACACGCTGCCTATCCCCATGATGAACATTGTAAATGGCGGCTCACACTCTGATGCGCCGATCGCGTTCCAGGAGTTTATGATCATGCCGGTTGGCGCTTCGTCTTTCTCTGAAGCTTTGCGTTGGGGTACCGAAGTGTTCCACAACCTGAAAAAGATTTTGCATGATCGTGGATTATCTACTGCTGTAGGCGACGAAGGTGGTTTTGCCCCTACCTTTGAAGGTACCGAAGATGGTGTTGAAACCATTATGCAGGCCATTGAAAAAGCAGGTTATAAACCGGGTGTGGATATTTGTTTAGCGTTTGATTGCGCCGCGTCTGAATTTTACAAAGACGGCAAATACGATTATACCAAGTTTGAAGGGGAAAAAGGCGCTATCCGCACCAGCGCCGAGCAGGCCGAATACCTGGCTTCGTTAACCGAAAAATACCCGGTAATCTCGATTGAAGACGGCATGGCCGAGGATGATTGGGATGGCTGGAAATTATTAACCGAGCGTATTGGCGATAAAGTACAGTTAGTAGGCGACGATTTGTTTGTGACTAACGTATTACGTTTGCAACGTGGTATTGATGAAGATACCGCCAACTCTATCCTTGTAAAAGTGAACCAGATCGGTTCGTTAACCGAAACCATTAACGCGGTTAGCCTGGCACAAACTAACGGTTATACCTCAGTAATGAGTCACCGTAGCGGCGAGACCGAAGATGCTACCATTGCCGATTTAGCTGTTGCCCTTAACTGCGGCCAGATTAAAACCGGTTCGGCCTCACGTTCGGACAGGATCGCTAAATACAACCAGTTGTTGCGTATTGAAGAGGAACTGGGCGCTAACGCTAAGTTTATCGGTAAGAACTTTAAGTATTTTAAGAAGTAATATTACTTGAGGCGAAAGCTGAAAGGTAAAAGCAGAAAGCTCTCCAGATTGGAGGGCTTTTTTTGTTTTCTACCACGTCATTGCGAGGTACGAAGCAATCCCCGGTGAGTAAGAGCATTATTAATGCCGGGGGCTGTGTATTGCAATTGCTTAATTAAAGTCATTTAATCTTCCGGACTTGCCGTCTTCCCGACTTTCGGACTATTCCCAAATAAAAACCGTATCTTTGCGCAAATAATACCCGTTAGCTTACGGTTTTGATCATTCCACGACGAGACTCTTCAGATCCGCTTATGCAATCGCGTTAGCACATAATATTTAGAAACAATACATGTCATTTCAAGATTTAAATTTAATTGAGCCTATCCTCAGGGCCCTAAAAACCGAGGGTTATACCACGCCTACGCCTATACAATCCAAATCAATCCCCATTATATTAAAGCAACGCGACCTTTTAGGCTGCGCGCAAACCGGTACCGGTAAAACTGCCGCTTTTGCTATCCCTATTATACAGTTATTGTACCAGGATAAGCAACAGCACAAAGAGCAAAAAACCATTAAAACACTGATACTAACCCCAACCCGCGAGTTGGCTATCCAGATAGATGAAAGCTTTGCCGCTTACGGCAGGCATGCAGGCTTAAAGCATTTGGTAATTTTTGGCGGGGTATCGCAAAATCCGCAGACCGACGCCTTAAAACGTGGTGTGGATATTTTGGTGGCTACTCCCGGCCGTTTGTTGGATTTGATGAACCAGGGCTTTATCCGCCTGGACCATCTGAAAATACTGGTGCTGGACGAAGCCGACCGTATGCTGGATATGGGTTTTGTGCACGATGTAAAAAAGATCATCGCCAAGGTGCCTAAACAAAGGCAAACGCTGTTCTTCTCGGCTACCATGCCGTCCGAGATTCAGCAACTGGCCGATACCATTTTATACAAGCCCGAAAAGGTAGAAGTTGCCCCGGTATCGTCAACCGCCGATACCATACAGCAGGCTTTATACTACGTAGGTAAGGAAGATAAACGCGCTTTACTGCAGCATATCTTAAAAGATAAAACCATTGCTACAGCCCTTGTTTTCACCCGTACCAAGCACGGTGCCGATAAGGTGGTGAAGGATTTAAGCCGCGCCGGTATCACTGCCGAGGCTATCCACGGTAATAAATCGCAAAACGCCAGGCAACGGGCGCTAACCAATTTTAAAGCCCGCACTACCAGGGTATTGGTTGCTACCGATATTGCCGCCCGCGGTATTGATATAGACGATTTGACTCACGTAATTAACTACGAGATCCCCAACATCCCCGAAACTTATGTACACCGTATTGGCCGTACAGGCCGTGCCGGTGCAAGCGGCATAGCGCTGTCTTTTTGCGACGAGGATGAAAAAGATTTTTTAAAGGATATCCACAAGCTGATTGCAAAAGCTATCCCGGTTGAGGCCGAACATCCTTACCCGATGAAGGAGTTAACCACGCAGGAGCGGATATTAAAGGAGTTAAAAGGCAAGCCACAGCAAGGCAACCGTTCGGGCCAGCGTAATGCTTCGGCACAAAAAAACCCGAATGCAAATAAAGCCGGCGGTAACCGTAACTGGCGCCGTGGGCCAAGGTAAGGTTAAACCTAACCTGGTCATTAAAATTAACAGCATATTAAAGCCGGCCCAACAGCCGGCTTTTGTTTTTAGGCAATACTTTATTGCGGTGTTAAATGTATGTTATCTGTTTGTTAAGTGGCTTTACGTTATGTTTAAATTAAGGATATTTAGCCGTAATACCCGGTTATTGGGTATTTGTTAATAAATATTTAAAATATCAAACACAAGGTATTATTACATTTAAACAAGCAGATATGAAAATTTTATACGCTATACAAGGTACCGGCAACGGGCACCTGAGCCGGTCTATGGATATTGTGCCCATTTTACAGCAGATGGGCCAGGTTGATGTACTGGTTAGCGGCAACCAGGGCGATCTGTCGTTGCCCTTTCCGGTTAAATACAAGTTTAACGGCCTGGGGTTTATTTTTGGGAAAAAAGGCGGGGTAGATCTATGGAAAAGCCTGTATAAAGCTAAGTTGCGTCTTTTTATAAAAGAAATTAACAAACTCCCTGTAGAGGATTACGATTTGGTGATCAATGATTTTGAGCCGGTATCGGCCTGGGCCTGTAAGCTTAAAAACAAGTTTTGTATCGGGTTAAGCCACCAGGCAGCAGTGGTAGCAGAACATGCCCCAAAACCACAAGATGTGGATATGATGGGGAATTTTATTCTCAATCATTATGCCCCTGTGAGTGTGCAATACGGGTTTCATTTCGCCCAGTTTGATAAAAAAACTTTTACACCCGTTATTCGTAAACAAGTAAGGGAGCAAGTGGTTACTAATGCAGGGCATTACACGGTTTACCTACCCGCGTACGATGACCGCAGGCTGATTAAGTGTTTATCCGAAATTAAACACATTACCTGGGATGTTTTTTCGAAGCATAATAAAAAGGTTTTAAAGCATAAAAATGTACATATACAGCCAATAAATAACGAAAAGTTTATTAAAAGCATGGCCAGTTCGGCAGGTGTGTTATGCGGCGCCGGTTTTGAAACACCAGCCGAAGCACTGTTTATGAATAAGAAGCTATTGGTTATCCCGATGAAAAGCCAGTATGAGCAACACCTTAATGCCGCCGCTTTAAACACTATGGGCGTACCGGTTATGAAGAGTTTAAAAGAAAAACATCATCACATACTGTTAAATTGGCTCGAAAATGGCAAGATTGTTAAGGTAGACTATCCCGACGTTACAAAAGAGATACTGCATACCATAGTTGAAAAATATAAAGGCGAACAAAAATTATAGGCTTGTTTTAATTGATAAACCGCATTTACAAGTAATGAATACATAATAGGATTAGCAAGACGATTTTTTAAGCCCTGGCAAATATTTATTATTAAAATTAAATTAAGACGGAAGAGTGGAGCATTTTTACTATTTTAACATGTTTTAGCGAAGGTTGGAATGTTTAAAAAAGTGATGCCGGTAAATTGTAATTATTTAGGATGAAAAAGCTTTTACTGATTGTTGATGATGACTTAAGTATTTTAAAATTGCTTAATTTTATACTGTCGAAAGATTACGATATTGTAGTTAAAACCAATGGCTTTGACGCGCTTGACTGGCTGGAAGATGGTAACATGCCCGAACTGATTATATCCGATTTGGCTATGCCTACGTTTGATGGGCAGGCTTTTGTAAAAAATGTTAAAATAAGCGGTTTTTATAAAGATATCCCCGTTGTATTACTATCAGCGGCGCACGATCTGGACGACCAGGTTACAACCATGCCATTTAAGGTTGATGCCTATCTGCATAAACCGTTTAACCCCACTATGTTAAAATCCGAAATCAGCAAAATTCTGCAAGTTTATGACACACATAACAACTGACTGGAACGAAAGTGCAGGATTGAGAGTTAAACTGGCTTATGCCGGGACCGAACTGCGCGACATGATTTTTGCCGAACTGCCGGCGCATTACCAAATTTTTGCCAGTCCGGATACCCAAAAGCTGGATGAATATCTGGCCGAGCAATCGATATTGAGTATGCCCGATATTATTGTAGTGGAGGTTGACGACGCGGGCGAAACGTTAAAGCTTGTTGAGCGGATAAAGAAGAACAGCCTGTTTAAACAAATGCTGATTGTACTGGTATCGGGCAAACCCGACCTGGAATTAAGGCAGAAGGCTATTAAACTAAGGGTGAACGATCTGTATGCCATGCCGATTAACCTGATGCATCTGCGCGAACGGATAAATTTCCTGGTAAACTTTAAACTGATTAAACCAACCCTGTCCGAGCTTTCTAAAAAAGTAGATACCACTTATACACTGCCAACAGGCAAGCGCGCTATGGATATCTTCTTTTCGGGCATGGCGCTGTTACTGCTGTCGCCTTTGTTTATCATTGTGGCCATCGCTATTAAATTAGACTCGAAAGGCGCTATTATCTATAAAAGCAAACGCGTAGGTACAGGCTATAAGGTATTTGATTTTTATAAATTTCGCTCTATGCGCAGCGATGCCGATCAGCTGCTGGCCAAACTATCTGTAGAGAATAACCAATATGCAGCCGAAGAAACCGGCGGGCAATCGGCATCGTTTGTTAAAATAAAGAACGATCCGCGTATCACCAAGCTGGGCGCATTTTTGCGCAGCAGCAGTATTGATGAATTACCGCAATTCTTTAATATTTTAAAAGGCGATATGTCGATAGTAGGTAACCGCCCCTTACCTGTTTACGAAGCTGAAATGCTGACATCGAACGAATGGGCCATGCGCTTTTTAGGGCCTGCCGGCTTAACCGGTTTATGGCAGGTAACCAAACGCGGCAAGGACGATATGAGCGAAAGGGAAAGAAAAAAGCTGGATAATTTTTATGCTCAGAATTACTCCATATTACTTGATCTGAAGATCATATTCAGTACTATCCCCGCCTTGTTTCAAAAAGAAAAAGTATAACGATGTCCAAAAAGCTACTATTATTACCGGTTTTATTTATTTGTGTTTTTGCCGGCCGGCTTCGTGCCCAGGAAAGTTTTGTACCGGATATTTCCTACCCCTACCTGCAAAAACTGATAGATACGGCTAAAAAATACTATGTGCCGGTTAGGATGAAGGCCGCTCAAACCAATATAGCCCTTACTGCTTATCACCAGGCACAAACTTCGTGGTTTGATGTAATTACTCCGTATTATGTATACAATCCCCAAAGATCAATATATTTGCTCAATGGGTACCAGGTATCACTTAGCTTAAATTTAGGCACGTTAATTGCAAAACCTTTTATAATACATAATGCCCGCCAGGCGGTAAAGATTGCCCAGTTAGACGAGTCGATGCTTAATAATACCATTGAAGCAATGGTAAAACGATTATATTTTGCTTACATTGAAGCTAAAGCCAATTTACGCGTATTAACAAAAGCCGTATTAGACGCGCAAAGTAACGCCGAACAGTTAAAGTATAAATACGAAAAAGTTGAGATCACACTTGCCGAATATAGCAATGCGCAAGCTTTGGTATACTCGCAAAACAGTAATAAGTTAATGGGCGAGCTTAGTTTTTTTAATGCGAAAGTGGGATTGGAAGAAGTTGTAGGCAAACGCCTTGAAGATATTAAATAATGGAAATAAAAGAGTTTTTTAAACTTTTACTAAAATACAAATACATACTTATTGTTATTCCGCTGGTAACAGTAACGATATCCTTTTTTTTGGTACGGCACCTGCCCGATGTGTATGAATCAGACGGCCAGATAGCAACCGGCCTGGTTGACCAAAACCGGCAAATACTTGACCCTTTCGGTATTAATCTTCAGGAAAACAAAATATACGGACAGTTTAGTAATCTGATAGAGATGATGAAACTGAAAAAGATGATGGATATGGTTTCCTACAAACTCATTATTCATGATCTGGACGGTAAAGACATCCCTTTTAAGCCGATGCCTAAAGATTATTTACAGATGACTGCCGCCGATAAAACCGCGGCTATTGCCAAATATACCTATAAATTACAGCATCTGGAACCACTGTCGCTTTATGATAAATATGAAAAATGGTTAAATGACCTCATCATTGAAAAAGGGTATGATGAAAACACTCTAAGAAAAGCTATAGTCATATACAGGGATGACAATAGTGATTTTATAACCATAATGGCAACATCCGAAAATCCGCAGCTGTCGGCTTTAATGATCAATTCTTTATGCCAGGGTTTTATTTCCTATTACAGTTATGTTGTAAAAGAGAACCAGGCTACTGCGGTTAACTACTTATTTAAGCTTTTGCAGGAGAAACGGCAGGTATTGAGTGATAAATTAGATAGTCTTCAGAAATACAGGATCAAAAACGGAATATTAAATTTAGATGATCAGTCAAAAACCGTTTCAAACCAGATCTATGCCAATAACGAGAAGCTTTTGCAGGCCCAAAAGGAGGTAGAATCGTACAGCGGGACTATTGCCAATATTGAAAAAAAATTCCAGCCGGGCGAACGAAAATATCTGGAAGCGCAGATTATGCCATCAAACGTTGAAGTAACGGGTATTTATGATAAAATGCATGCGTTAACAGATCAATATGTGCGCAGCGGCTTCGATCCAAAGCTTAAAGTATCTATAGATTCGTTGCAGCAGCAGTTGGTATCCCAAATGAATCAAACCTCTGATAAGTATATCAGTAATCCGATGATCGGGAAAGATGAACTGGTGCGGCAAAGGAATGTTTTGCAAGTATCGTCAGATCTGGCTAAATACAGCATCAAAACCATACAAAACGAGCTGCAAAAACTAAATGCCCGTTATAATGCGCTGGTACCCCTCGATGCTAAATTAAAGGCCTACAACTTTGATATCGACAATGCCACCAAGGAATACCAGGACGTACTGGCCAAATACAATTATACTAACCTGCAAAACAATTCGGCCTCGAAACTCATGCAGGTAGAATATGCCTCGCCCGAGCGGGCCAAGCCATCAAAAAAGATGCTGCTGGTGATATTGAGCGGGTTGGTTAGCGGCGTTTTTTGTGTAATGGTGCTATTTGTGGTGTTTTTTCTGGATGATAGCGTTAAAAGCCCAACTCAACTATCTAATACTACCCATTTACCGGTACTGGGTTATTTAAACCATATCAGCGGATCGAGCATCGACCTGCGTAAGTTATGGGATGTGGAGCACCGCGATAAAATGCAGCAATTTAAGGATCTGCTGCGTTCTATCCGGTTTGAGATCGATCAGGAACTGGATGGCGATAAGGTGCTGGGCATTACCAGCATGCGTGGCGGCGAAGGTAAAACCCTGCTGGCCATCAGCCTGGCCTATTCTTATTCCATGATCAATAAAAAGGTGTTGCTGATTGATGGGAACTTTGATAACCCTACCATCAGTAAAACGGTAAACCCCAAATTGTATATCGAGGAAGTTTTTAAAAACACACCCGGCAAGCACACACCCTTAAGTAATACTAACAGCGTTATTGGCAACTATGGCGGTGATATCACCTTGCTGGAGATAGCCGATGAACAATTTGTGCGCGATAGGCTGAACGAATTAAAAAGCATGTACGATGTGATACTGATTGAGATACCAGCGCTCGAAAACATGAATAAGGCTAAAGAATGGTTGCTGTTTACTAACAAGTTTATTTCTGTTTTTGAAGCCGGACAAAGCATCGGCGCCAGCAAAAAACAATTGGTTAAGTATCTGAAGGCAATGGATCTGAAGTTTGCAGGCTGGGTGCTTAACAGGGCGGTATACAATACTAAAAAGAAAGAAAAACGGTAATACCTGGTTAAGGCTGCCGTTATTATAAAAGCTTATACAATTTCATGTGATATGAAAGAAGAACCGGAAGTTGTAGCCGAAGATCGTTTTAAACATCTCACCAAATTTCAAAACACTACACGCATTGTAGCTTTGATATTTGCATTTGCAGGTGTGTTTTTTTGGTTTGTTAAAATATTGTTTTTATAGGACCGGCAATGTATGAGATCGATCTGACCAGGAACGCCAATAAACAGACCCTTTGGCAAAAGATAGTTGCCAGCAAACTGTCGACCCCTTTAATATGGCTATTTTTTTTATCGGTGGCGGTATTGATCAGCTATGTAGTATACCGTTATGGCATGTTTGGCGGCGCTGGTATACTGGCCGTTGTTGTGGGGATACCGGTGCTGTATGGTATTATTGCCTATCCCAAATTTGGCATATTATCGTTGTTTATCTGGTCGTATCTGGTAAATTTTGCGGGTAAATTTGCCAGCGACGCGCCTGTCGGCACCACCATGGACGCCCTGGAGTACTTGCTGATCATCAGCTTTTTCCTGAAACAGAAATATAACCGCAACTGGAAAATTTTTGCCGACCCGGTTAGTTACCTGGTATTGGGCTGGATAGCTTATAACTTTATAGAAGTGATTAACCCGGCCGCGGTATCCGTACTGGCCTGGGTTTATACGGTGCGCACGGTAGCGGTAGTTGTGATTATGTATTTTATTTTCGTTTACCAGATAAACGACCTGAAATTTGTAAAGCTGCTGATAAAAGTATGGCTGGGCTTATCGGTACTGGCTGCTATATATGGTTACGCGCAGGAGATAAACGGCTACTTCCCTTATGAATGGGCCGTATTACGTAAAAGTCCGCTTACCATGTGGCTCAACTTCCAGGCGGGGCACTGGCGCAAGTTCTCTATATTTTCAGATCCGGTAGTGTATGCCTATAATATGAGCATTGGTACCGTAATGTGTATAGGCTTACTTTTTGGGCCTTACAGCACTGTTAAAAAAACAATGCTGGTTTTTATGATCCTGCTTTTTATGTACGCCATGCTGTTTTCGGGTACAAGGGCCGCTTATGTACTGGTGCCGGCTTGTTTAATGATGCTGGTAGTGCTGTATTTCAATAAAAAAGTATTGATAGTGAGTTTGTTTGGCGCTGTAGTATTTGCCGTTCTGATATTTATGCCCACATCAAACGGCCTGATCAAGCGTTTTCAAAGCGCGTTTAAGCCCAGTAACGATGCCTCATTTAATGTGCGCGCCAAAAATCAGGCTTTTATAAAACCGTATATCCAAACGCACCCCATTGGCGGGGGCCTGGGTTCGGTAGGTATATGGGGGCAGCGGTTTGCGCCCAACGCGCCTTTATCCAAGTTTCCGCCCGATAGTACCTATGTACGTGTAGCGGTTGAACTGGGATGGATTGGCCTGTTGCTGTTTTGCTCCTTAATATTTGCCGCCTTAAAAATGGGCATCAATAACTTTTTCCTCATTCGCGATCCGCAACTGCGTAATTTGTGTTTAACTATGGTGCTGGTATTGTTTGCGTTTAATATTGGCAGTTATCCGCAACAATCTATTGTGCAGTTCCCCTCAAACATTATGTTTTATTTATCCATAGCTTTAATAAATGTTTTAAAAAGATTGGATACCGAAAAGTATTTATCATTAAATTCAGCAAATAATATTCCTTTAAAAACCGTTTAATGATCCTGAAAAAACTCCGTAATAACCACTTTTTATCGTTTGCCGGCAATGTGGTTGTAGCAGCTATGGGGATTTTGGTTACCTTTTTGCTTTACCATTACCTGGGCAGTAAGGACGAAGTAGGGTACTGGATCTTTTTTATACAAAACTTAACCCTGGCCGATGTATTCCGCACGGGCTTCCTGCAAAACTCGCTGATTAAATTTTATGCCGGGTCGGGGCCCGAACGTTCAAAAAATATTGCCGGCTCGGCCTGGTACATCGGTATCTGTATTACCCTGCTGGCCTGTATCATTAACCTGGTACTTTACCTTATTTTCCACAATAGCGATAACCAGAGTATGCAAACCATTATTAACTGGTTTGGCATCACCTTTATAGCCACACTGCCGTTTAGCGTGGCCTTATGGATATTACAGGCCGAAGGGCGCTTTGGTATCATATTATACCTGCGTGTATTTAACCAGGGTTTAATGTTTGTTTTTGTGATCCTGCTCATCGTTTTCCACCATTTAACAGTTAGGAACACCGTTCTGGCTAATCTAATCTCATCGGGCGCTGCCAGCATATTTACCATAGTGGCCGGTTGGGACAGGATAAAGGAGATAGGGAACAGGAGCCGCGAAGGGATTAAAGAACTGTTTCATTATGGCAAATTTAGCGTGGGCACATCATTCGCCTCTAATTTATTACGCAGCTCGGATATCTATATTATTAAAATTATGATGGGCAGGGGCGCCGACGCGGCAGTGGGTGTTTACAGTATCCCGCAAAGGCTGATGGAGATTATTGAGATACCTATACGCAGCTTTACATCAACAGCTATGCCGCTTATTTCGGCAGCCTCAAATAATGGCGATGATGCCCGCGTGGTATACCTGATGAAAAAGTTTGCCGGCATGTTAATCATTGCTTTATTGCCCATTTGTATAGGTGGTTTTATTGGCGCCGGTGTAATTATCGACATCATTGGCGGTAAAAAGTTTGCAGGATCAGAGGCAGCGCTCATCTTCAGGATCTTTATGACTTTTGCCATGCTGCTGCCCGTGGACCGGTTTATGGGCATTACCCTGGATATGATCAATAAGCCGCGTGTAAATATGATAAAGGTATATATTATGCTTGCTGTAAATGTTGCGGGCGATATTGCGGGTTTATTAATATTTCATAGCATATACGGCGTAGCGCTTGCATCTATTTTAACATTTACAGTAGGTACTGTTTTTGGATACTGGAGTTTAAAAAAATATCTGAAATTTACCATGAGGGATATCTTTACCCTGGGTTATGCCGAATTAAAAGGCATAGCAGTTAAAGCCCTGCGTAAAGCAAAATAAGTTAGCAAGACCAATATCTTAATTGTAGATTTAAACGTATAAAAGATCAAGGGACTGATATGATGGAGATATTATTAAGCATAGCGGATATTGTTTTTTTATTGCTTTTTATTTACCTGGGCATATATTGCCTTTACTTATTTGTTTTTTCCTTGGCGGGCCGCCTGATCCGGGTGCCCGAGCCGCCGGTGACCGGCCGGCTATTAAAGTTTGTAATTTATATACCGGCTTATAAAGAAGATGCCATTATTTTAAACACCGCAGCCCAGGCGCTAAAAATAGATTATCCCAAAGACAGCTATCACGTATGCGTAATTGCCGATAAACTACAGCCCGAAACCGTAGCGCTATTAAAACAGATGCCGCTGCAGGTGGTAGAAGTTTTTTTTGAAAGCAGCACCAAATCAAAAGCCCTGCATAAGGCCATTGAAAATACCGAAGAAGGTTTTGACGCGGCGGTAGTGTACGATATTGATAATATAGCCGCGCCCGATTTTCTACATCACATTAACCGCTACCTGGTAGCCGGCAACAAAGTGGTGCAAGGGCACAGGGTAGCATTAAACAGCGAAACTTCCATAGCTATGCTGGATGCCATTAGCGAAGAGATCAATAATCATATTTTCCGTAAGGCACAACGCGTTTTTAACCTCAGTGCGGCTATCATTGGTTCGGGGATGGCATTGGATTACCAGCTTTTTAAAGCGGTTATGCTGCGTATAGATGCCGTTGGCGGCTTTGATAAGGAAATGGGCCTACTGCTTACCGGCGATAAAATAAGCGTAGCCTACGCCGAAGAAGCCCTGATGTATGATGAAAAGGTAAGCAAGCCCGATAATTTTAAAAATCAGCGTAAGCGCTGGCTTTCCGCGCAGTTTAGCCTGTTTGGCCGCTATTGGAAAACCGGGCTGTCTGAATTATTTAAACACGGTAACCGTGATCATTTTAACGAGATATATCAGCTATCCATTTTGCCCCGGGTGTTAATGCTGGGCATTATGCCCATGATGCTGGCTTTGTCTTTTCTGGGCGCCGGTCCTTCATGGCACTGGTGGCTGGGCGCTACGGCTTTGTGTTATTTGGCCATTATTATTGCTATACCCCCCGCGTTTTTTAATAAAAAATTATTGAACGCCGTATTAAGGCTGCCTTTTATATTTTTTACCATGTTTGCCTTGTTGTTTAAACTAAAAGGCGCTAATAAAAAGTTTATCCATACCGCGCACGAGGCTCCCAAATAGCCTATAGCTGATCTTCAATTAATCCAGGTTAATGGTTGCCGTAAAGATGTTTTGCTGGCTGCGCGGGTTATATTGATAAACAAAGCTATTGCTTGCCCGGCAAATAATAACTAAACCATAATGTTCGGATATGTCTATAAACCGCTCATCGTTGGTGGGGTAACTTTCAGCATAAAAGCTTAAACTATATGGCGCAATAATTTTGGCAAACAAGCCATTCAGTTCATCGGCGTATATGGTAACATGGTTGTCAACCTTATCGGTTAATGGCCATTCCATGCCCGGTCCTTTAAGCTGAAACGGTTCGCCGTTATCTATCTTTTTGATGATCAGGAGATCTGGACTGATATTCAGTTCGATGCCGCTTGGTTCGTGCCGGGAATGTTTAATGCCGTTGGTTAATAGTTCGGTAATAATTACACGGATGCTAAAAGCAACCTGTTCGGCTTTTTCGGGGATGTGCCGCTCAATAAAGCTGATTACATCCTGCAAAAAAGGATATATCTTTTCCGCCCTGTTCGGAAAGATCATTAGGTGCTTAATTGGCCAGGCAGTCA
The DNA here is from genome assembly GCF_059418485.1 of Mucilaginibacter sp. GW821-FHT07H05. Taxonomy (NCBI): domain Bacteria; kingdom Pseudomonadati; phylum Bacteroidota; class Sphingobacteriia; order Sphingobacteriales; family Sphingobacteriaceae; genus Mucilaginibacter; species Mucilaginibacter sp. GW821-FHT07H05. The sequence goes on along the minus strand of NZ_JBWKPY010000002.1, from coordinate 64,765 downwards.
TTTTATCTATTTATTAATATCGGCAAGTGCTTCAGCTTCGTTAGGATATATTTTAAAAACTTTATCCAGCCTGATCAGTGCAAACAGATCGTATATATCCTTTGGTAAATTAATTACCGCTATATCTGTTTTATTAGCCACCGCGTATTTTAACGATGATACCATAGCGCCTAAAAAGGAACTATCCACATATTGTACCCGGTTAAAATCAACCAGTACTTTTTTTGGTTGTCGGTCAATCAGTACAATCATTTCAGCCTTCAGGGCATCAGCCTGCGATAGGTTGGCCTCCTGGATCAATATTTCGGCAATGATTACGCCGTTGTTGTCGTGGGTTTTTAATGTCATCGTTTTAAATCTCCTTTTCTAAAAAGATCAGGCTGCAATCGTCTACCTGTTCCTGTGCTTTTTTTATTATAAAGTCGCTTGCTTTTAGTTGTGTAAAAGTATCGGGCTTGCCTAAAAAGGGCAAAACCCCCGCTTCAAAAACCGCATAATCCGATCGTTTGCGGCCTGCTGTTTCAAAATCTATCAGCCCGTCTGTTATCATCATTAACTGATCGCCCGGGTTTAGTTTAAGTGCAAATTCATCATAATCGCCATCGGGCCTTAAGCCTAACAATAACCCGGCCGATTGGATCCTGCTTGTTTTAGCTTCGGCATGATTATAATAAAGCAAAGGCAGATCGCCCGCGCCCGAATAGCTAATCTGCGATTGCACGGTATCTATCATCACTAACGATAGGGTGGATAGCACCTCGCTCACCACCGGATCGTAATGGACCACGGTGTTTATTTTTTGCATGATGCTTTTGGTAGACAGGTCGCCGTCAAAAATACAAAGGCGCACTGCCGACCGTACATAACTTAAAAACCCGAACGAGAAGAACCATGCCCCCCACTTTTTGCCCATCACATCGCCCAGCACTATAAAAGTATAACGCTCATCGATCCTGATAAAATCAATAAAATCGCCTCCGGGATAGTTTTGAAATGGTTTATGCCAAAAATCAAGCGCAAAGCCATTCATGGCTGGTGTGTTTTGCGGTACCGAATTCAGGTTAAGCGCCACGGCTGCCCGGCTCAGCTCGCTGATCGAACGCTCGTGCTGCTCGCGGATGGTGTTTAATACATTGGTTATTTTAGAAACGATAACCGGTATGGGCACATCCTTTACAATATAATCTATCGCATCCATGTTCATGCCCTCCAGCATTAATTCGGCATTGTTCATGGATGTTAAAAACATAAACGGGATATGCTTAAACTTTTTGCTATCCATCAGCTGCTGCCTAAACTGGAAGCCGTTGATACCTGGCATATCATAGTCGGACAGGATAATATCCGGGGTTTCTTTTTCCAGCAATTCCATTGCGTGCGGGGCCGAATCGGCTTTCATGCAAATAAAGCCTTCGCGGGTTAAGGCCTGGCCCATCGTCATTAAAACAAGCGGGTTATCGTCAACCAGAAGTATTTTATGTGATGCAGGCATGGGTGGTCTTTCAGGTTTTTGGCTTTTTGATAATAGCGCTCGAAAACAAATATACACCGGTAAACACAATAAGCAATGAAATTACATCCATTATGGTCACCCCGTCGTTAGGGTTAAAATAAAACAGGGTATACATTTCAAAATAAGGCGGGGCCGGCATAATGATCATGCCCATACCCAGCAATATCATAATGCAGCCAATAATGATCACCAGCATCCGGTTAAACTTTTCCCTGAACAGGAATTTTTGGGTAATGGTATTATCCAGCTGGTGTTGCGATAGTAAAAGTTCCAGGTCGTCAATCAATTCAAGTCGGCTTAGCCCGGGGTCCAGCTCGCGGAAAGCCTCTATTTTTTTTGGGAGCGAAGCGGCATCAAGCGCGTCGTTTATTTTATCTTTAATATGCTGTGTTTGTTCCTTATCGAGCGGTGTTTTCAGCAACAGCTCGGCCAGTTCATCAACTTTAACTTCAATTAACGATACGTTATCCATTTCGTTTTGTGTAATTTAATAGTGATATTAAACGCATAAAGTAAAGCCAGGCGGCAGGGTTTATAAAATGTATATTAGTATCGGCTAATAAATGAAAAAAATTTCAATTATAACGGTTAATTTTAATCAACCCCAGGTAACACAGGAGTTGCTGCAATCCATTCAACAGGTAAACACCTATAAAGATACAGAAATAATAGTTGTAGATAATGGCAGCACTACCGGCCCGGTTACTCAATTGGTTACACAGTTCCCTAATGTAAGGTTTATACGTTCGGATACTAATTTGGGTTTTGCGGGGGGGAATAATATAGGTATTAACGCCGCTACCGGCGATTACTTTTTCCTGGTAAATAACGATACCGAATTTACAGCCGGCCTGATGGAAAAATTAGCCGATGTGCTAAACCAGCACCCCGAAGTGGGAATGGTATCGCCGCGTATCCAGTTTTTCCCGGATACGGGCATGACCCAATATGCAGGCTCGACCCCGATTAACTACATTACCACGCGTAACAGCATGATTGGTAAATATCAGCGCAACGGCGATGATTATAATAACGTAACAGGCCCAACGGCATTTATACATGGCGCTGCCGTAATGGTAAACAAGGCCGCCATTGAAAAAGCCGGCCTGATGTACGAGAACTACTTTTTATACTACGAAGAAATGGATTGGTGCGAACGTGTAAAAAAAGCCGGTTACCAGCTTTGGGTGCGTGGCGACGCAGTGATCTATCATAAGGAATCTGTATCCGTAGGTAAAAACAGCTGGCTGAAGGAATATTTTATGAACCGCAACCGTATTTTATTTACCCGGCGTAATGCGCCACCCTTGCATGCGCTGCTGTTTTACATTTATTTTATGCTGATGGTAGTCCCCCGCAATATCATCAGTTATATACGGGCCGGCAACAGCGGTTTTATTAAATATTTATTTAAAGCAATTTGGTGGAACGTAACAAATAAGAAGGATAGTACGTATTTAGGGATTACACTTAAATAATGATAACATGAAGATACTATTTTGGGTAAGCCTGTTCATTGCTTTTTATACTTATGTTGGGTATGGTATTTTGCTGTTTATCATTATTAAAATAAAGCGGGCCATTTATGGGCGCAAACAGGTGGCCGATAGCAGCGATGAACTATTGCCCGAATGCACGCTGGTAATAGCGGCCTATAACGAGGCTGATATCATTCGCGAGAAAATTGAAAATACCTTAGCCTTAAAATATCCTCAGGGCAAACTAAAACTGGTTTTTGTTACTGATGGTTCCTCAGACAATACCCCCAATATTATTGCCGAATATCCACAGATCAAGTTACTGCATCAGCCGGGCCGGTCGGGTAAAATTGTGGCGGTACACCGCGCTATGGATGATGTAGATACCGAAATAGTTGTTTTTACCGATGCTAACACCATGCTTAACGATGAGGCCATGGTAAAAATATGCCGTCATTATGCCGATAAAACTGTTGGCGCGGTTGCCGGTGAAAAGCGCGTAAAAATAGAAGCAACCGATGATGCCAGCGCCGCCGGCGAGGGCTTTTACTGGAAATACGAATCGGCGCTTAAAAAATGGGATTCGGAACTATACACGGTAGTTGGCGCGGCCGGCGAATTATTCAGCGTTCGGCGCGATCTTTACCGCCCGGTATCAAACGATACTATACTGGATGATTTTATGATATCGATGCTGATTGCCGAAAAGGGTTACCGTATTGTATACGAGCCCGATGCCTACGCGATAGAGTCAGCATCGGCCAATGTGAGCGAGGAGTTAAAACGTAAAGTAAGGATAGCCGCAGGTGGCATACAGTCTGTTTTGTGGCTGAAAGGGCTGTTCAATATTTTTAAGTACCCCATCCTGTCGTTCCAATATATCAGTCACCGGGTTTTACGGTGGACGGTGACCCCATTTTTTATGATCCTGGCTTTTATAACCAATATCTTGATTGTCGCTGGCCCGGGTGGAGCTATTTATCAACTGCTGATGGCCGGGCAAGTGCTTTTTTATGGCCTGGCTATGTTGGGTTATATGATGGAGAAAAGGCAAATACGTGTGAAAGCCCTGTTTGTACCGTATTATTTTTGCGTAATGAATTATGCTGTGCTGGCGGGTATTATCCGTTATTACAAAGGCAGCCAGAGCGCGGCATGGGATAAAGCGCAGCGGAAGGCGTGAATGCTTTTCATGCTTGCTATCACCTGTCGTAGCAATTGAGCGCAGGGTGTCATGGTGAGCTTGTCGAACCATGGTGGGCAGGCTTACGCACGCACCCTTCGACGGGCTGGGTGACAGCCCTCTTTTCGTTGAGATCCTTTCGCGCACAAAAAAAGCCCGGTGCAAATTACACCGGGCTTTTTTATGTTTTGAAACGGGCTATTAGATCTTACCTAATAAGGCTTCCAATTTATCGTCAAGCTCTTTGCCGCGCAGGTTTTTGCCTACAATTTTGCCGCTTGGGTCAAGCAGGAAATTTTGCGGAATGGCACGTACGCCATAAGCTTTTGAAACTTCGTTGTCCCAATATTTTAAATCAGAAACCTGGGTCCAGGTAAGGCCATCTTTGTGGATAGCTTCGATCCATTTGTCTTTAGCGGTTGGCTGATCTAACGATACACCCAGGATAGTGAAGTTTTTGTCTTTGTACTTGTTAAAGGCTTTAACCACGTTAGGGTTTTCTGCACGGCAAGGGCCGCACCACGATGCCCAAAAATCAATCAGTACATATTTGCCTTTAAATGATGACAGGCTCACCATTTTGCCGGCTGTATCGGCTTGCGCAAATTCAGGGGCCATAGCGCCGATGGCTACACTTTTCCATTTTTCAAGGTACCCGGCATACGTTTTACCTAAAGTAGTATTCTTTACTTCGGGTGATAGGGCGTTGTACCATGGCGCCATTTCTGCATATTCAGGGTATGATCCGCCAACGCTGTTCAAGTTAACCAGGCTCATGTACGAGTCGGGGTGAGTTTTAATATAAGTTTTAACCAATTCGGTTTGCTCTTTTTGTACGGCCTCATATCTTGGCATAAAGGCTGCGTCAAACTCTTTGGTTTTGCGGGTTTCTACGGGAGTAGCGGTGTATTCAGCCATCAGCGTGGCCATTTTGTCGGTAGCCGGTTTAATGTAAGCTTTATAAGCTACGTTATCCAGGTTGATCTTGCCACCGCCAACTTTAGCTTTTGATAACGAGTCGGGGCTGCTTACCGTAATGGTAGCCTGCTCCAGGTAAATAGGCAGCATATCCTGTTTAACCTTGCGGTCCAGGCTCATATAGCCTACACCTTTGTAGTCAACCAGCAAAGTTGCCATGGTAATATCTTTAACGCTGCCGCTAAAGGTAAAAGCGCCATTTGTAGCCACTGTAGAATCGGTGATGGTTTTGTTATCAGCACGGTAAGTTAAAAATACCTTCGATGGCGCGCTGATCTTCCCTACGTTGCCTTTAATGGTATATGCTGTTTGTGCAAAAGCCAGTGCAGGTAAACCTGCAAGTATAGTAAACAATGCTTTTTTCATATCCGCAAAAAATTAGTTTGGTTAATGATTATATCTTCTGCAATATAAAACTTTTGTTAAATTTTCCCAAAAATCTCGGCCAGTTTGTTCTCCAGATCTTCGCCGCGCAGATTTTTGGCAATGATCTTGCCATCGGGGCCAATTAAATAGTTTTGCGGGATAGAACTTACAAAGTATAAAGCAGCAGCCTCGTTGTTCCAGAACTTCAGGTCGGATACCTGTGTCCAGGTTAATCCATCATTCTTTACCGCGGCCATCCAGTCGGCCCTGCCATCGGGCCGGTCAAGCGAAACGCCTACTATCGTAAACTTTTTGGTTTTATACTTATTATAGGCTTTAACTACGTTGGGGTTCTCCTGCCGGCAGGGGCCGCACCATGACGCCCAAAAATCAAGCAGTACATACTTACCCCTGAAGGATGATAGCTTAACAGGCGTGCCGTTGGCATCATTTTGGGTAAAATCAGGCGCTATGGCGCCTATGGATGTAGCCTTCATCTTATCAATAGCCACTTTCATGGCATATCCCGCCTCGGTGGCTTTTAATAATGGCGAAAGTTGATTATATAGGGGCTCTATTTCAGCGGGATCGGCAGAGGGGCCGCCTAAGGAGCTTAAGGCAAGCAAACTTAAATAGCTGTTTGGGTTGGCGGTAATAAATGCTTTCAATATGGTTTCCTGTTCGGCTTGCACGGCTTTCAGCTTAGCCTGTATGCTGTTTTGAAACTCGGCGGTTTGCTGCTGATCAGCAGGGGCGGCTTTAGCATCGGCAGTAATTTTTTTGGCCTTATCATTTACTACGGTTAACCGGGCGCTCAATTTTTTATTATCATCATTAATAGCCGAACCGGTGATCTGCGCCTTACTTACCGAATCGGCCGCACTTAGGTTGATCTCGCCTTTTTCCAGGTAAAAGCTCAGGTTATCCGCACTTTTATCCAGCCGTGTAATGCCCACTCCCTCGCGGTCTATCACCAGTATAGCGCCAACAGGACTTAATACGTTCCCGGTTATTGCAAAGCTGCCGTTAACAATATAGGCCGAATCCAGCACACGGTTAGCGCCTAACTGGTATAACAGGTAGGCCTTGGCAGGGGCATTTAATTTACCTATCTGCCCTTTAACGGTAAAAGCATCCTGGGCGCTGGCCAGCAAAGGGAACAGCGCTATGATGCAGCAAAATATCTTCTTCATTTTTAAATACATAAAAAATAATAACGTGCGATAAGCGGTTAAATTATCAGCTTAGCTTTTGGTAGGTGCGCCACCACAGGTCGGGCATTTCGCCGGATACGGCTGTTTTATAATCATCGTAACGGCAGGGCACTAAATGGAACCGCTCGTTTTGCGAACCGCCTGTTGGGTAAGGTACCTGCATCCACCAGCGGTCTGATTTTTTGCTTTTCACAAATACCAGTTCGTGGTCATCATGCTTCAGGCTGGTTTTATAGATCAGGTATTGCGATTTTGGGTTGAGCGGGAAATCGCGTTTACGGTTATAAAAGCCATCAATAAAATACCAGATCATTTGCGCCAGCAGAGTAGCTGTTTGGCCGTTGTTATCGTAGGCAGGGTTAAACTCATAAAAACCGATAGAGCTTAGCTTATCATTAAAGCCCGCGTAGCGGCAAAGCTGGCAAGCCTCGTCGCCGTAAAAGCCGTTTGGCGTAGCATTGGCATTCCCCATCGCATCGGCCGAACGGATAGCGCCCATATCAAAACTGATCATATTGGCATTACGGATAATCGGTTCGGTAACGGCTACCTGTCCGCTTAGTTCCCCCAGCCGGGTAGTGTCAAAATACAACTTGTCCATTACCCGCAGGCTGTCCTGGTTCACAAAATAGGTTTGATAGCCCAGGTTACTATAGTTAAACAGGTAATTAGGTTCGTGCAGAAATATTTTATTAAGGTACGATGCTGATGTAGTTTCAATGCTCTCGCCGGCGGTATCGTCTTCCAGGTCGAAGCGGGGATCAATCACCACCAGGTCAACCTTTTGTTCCAGTTCGCCATAGGCCAGGTATTGCGCGTAGGTAATGTCCTGCCCGCCGCCGATAATGATAGGCAGGATATCCTTTTTGATCAGTTCGGCCACAACGGTTTTCACCGCATAATAAGTATCGGTTACCTTGGCGCCCTGGCGGATATTGCCCAAATCAACTATTTTAGAGTTGTAATGCCCCTCGTAAAGCTGGTATAATTTTTCGCGCACATAATCCGGACCCAAAGCACAGCCCGAATTGCCGACGGCATGGCGGTCGTCCTGCACGCCGATGATGGCTATATCTATCTTTTCATTTTCAAGATCGGGGAAACCGACCGAAAAATGCTCGATCTTACTACCCAAATGGCTGTTGTAGTACCCGTTTTTAGGAACAATGGTTTTTAAGTCGACCGGCGAAAAGAAATCAGACAAGGACATACTTTGCAAAGGTAATATTTTTTGAATGTGCAGATGTGCAAATATGCAGATATGCGAATGGAGGAAATGCGTGCTTTGATTAATTATAACATCCAAAAATAATCTGCACATTTGCACATCTGCAATATGCACATTAAAGAAAAATGATCCTTATAACTGGCGCAACGGGTTTCCTGGGTTCGGAAGTAGCAAAGCAACTGGCTGAAGCCGGTAAGCCTGTCCGCTGTATTAAACGCGCTAAATCTGTTATCCCGGCTTTGCTGGTTCCTTACAGCCAGATTATTGATTGGGTTGATGCCGATATACTGAATTATTCAGATTTGGATGATGCCTTTGCCGGCGTTACGCAAGTGTACCATTGCGCTGCCTGGGTATCCCTTAAAACAGCCGATAAGGAGCCTATGATCCGCACTAATGTAGAAGGCACGGCTAATGTGGTTAACCTGTGTATGCTGTATGGAGCAAGGCTGGTGCACGTAAGTTCGGTAGCGGCTATTGGCGACGCCAAACCCGGCGAACTGATCACTGAAAATCACCACCTGGACCAGGCTGTCAGTCATGACGGTTATGCTACCTCTAAACTGGAAAGTGAGATGGAAGTATGGCGGGGTATTGCCGAGGGTTTGGATGCCGTGATTGTTAACCCATCTATTATTATTGGGCCTAATGCAGGTACTGAAGGTAGCGGCGCCTTGTTTGAGACGGTGCGCAAAGGCCTGAAATTTTACACATCGGGCAGCATTGGATTTGTGGACGTAGCAGATGTGGCTAAATGCATGATCGCCCTAATGAACAGCGATGTCCGCGATGAACGCTTTATAGTTAGTGCCGAAAACCGCGGGTATAAAAATATCACCACCGAAATTGCTAAATGCTTTAACCTAACGCCGCCTCAAATGCTGGCCAAACCCTGGATGATGGAACTGGCCTGGCGCGGCGCGGCATTTTGGGCTACTGTTAGCGGCGGCACACCCGCCATAGATAAGGTATCGGCACAAAGCGCCAGCGTGGAACGCAATTACGATCACAGTAAGCTGAAGAAAGCCATCGCCTTTAATTTTAAGCCCGTTAGCCAATCGGTAGCGGAGGTTTGCGCGCGTTTAAACGTGTAGATAAATAATCCTGCCCTCTTTCCGCCGCAGGCGAAGAGCGGGCAGACGGGCGGAGCCTCGTCGGGTGAGTCGCGGCGGTAATGCAAAGCCGGCGAGTTAACTCACCCGCTCATCGCTTCGCTGGGGCACCCTCTTCGCCTGCGGCGGAAAGAGGGGAAAGTAAGACTATTTAAACCAGTTAGTCTTCGGCAAGCACCCGCCCGGTCAAGCGTCCACGCTTGACTGTACTTCCTGATTAAGCGTCCACGCTTAATTTATTTCGTAAGCTTGAGATTTGACATACCTCGTAGAGGTTAAAGCTTTGTAGAAAATAATCAGAACGTTTCTCTGCTCCTTTAGGTGCAGCACTCCGTGTTGTGTACCTACGGCACACTGTTAAATTTAATACATGTTTCTACAAAGCTTTTGCTCCTGGCGGAGCAAGAAATCTCTAAATAATGAAATAAAAGGTCAGCATCACCGGGCTATAATTAAATCACCTATCCTAAAACATATTGCAATATATTTGCGGCTTATAAACTATTTAACCAGTTAAAGGTCTATACGCTATTAAAAAAGATATGCCGCAAAATTACTATCGACAAAAAATTACTGCCTTTTTAGGTTTTACCCTTGTTTTTACGCTGGCCTTTGCCTGCGCGAAGGCGCAAACCAATACAGGCGCTAATGAGGCTGGCGGCTTTAAATTTAAAACGGTAGTTATTGATGCCGGGCATGGCGGTAAAGACCCCGGCGCGCATGGCGTATCGGCCAAAGAGAAAAATGTGGCGCTGGGTATAGCCCTGAAACTGCGCGATGCCATTAACGAAACGCTGCCCTCGTTAAAAGTGATCATGACCCGCACTACCGATAAATTTGTGGAACTGCAGCAACGCTCGCAAATTGCTAATGATGCCAAGGCCAACCTGTTTATCTCCATCCATTGCAACTCAACGCCGCAGCGTACCGGCACCCGTAAAGGGACATTGCTATTGGTGTATGGCTACCACCGTAAAGGCGAACAATTAGAGGCCCTGCGCGAAAACTCGGCTATTTACCAGGAGAAAGATTACAGCAAAAAATACCAGGGTTATAAGGATAATGACCCATCGTACTTCATTTTATTAAATGCCTTTATGCAAACCTACCGCGAGCAAAGCATTAAGTTTGGCCGGCTGGTAAGCAAGGAGTTCAGCGAGCAGGATAACCGCCGGGGCGAAGGGGTGCACGAACAGGGTTTGCTGGTGCTGGCCCATAGCGCCATGCCATCGGTACTGGTAGAAACAGGGTTTATCAATAACCCGGATGAAGAGAAATACCTGGCATCAGACGAAGGGCAGAACGAGATAGCGCAATCTATACTGCGCGCGCTGAAGAAGTACAAGAAAAGTTTCGACAGGGACTGATTGCTGCAGGCAGTAAATATTTACGCAGACCTATAAATCCCTCCGCATAAATATTAAATTTGCTGAAACCAATAAAGCCCAATACCCTCTTCTTAATGCTATCGCCATGAAAAATATTTGTTTTTTGCTGCTTGTAATGATGTGTTTTGAAACGTACGCCCAGGACGGCCCGGTAGTTAAAACGGCTAATGGCACGCTACAGGGTGTGGCCGAAGTGAGCGGCATCCACTCCTTTAAAGGCATCCCGTTTGCACAACCGCCGGTTGGTAGTTTACGCTGGCGCGAACCGCAGGCACCCAAAAACTGGGAGGGCATACGCAAGGCCGATCATTTTGGCCCGCAGGCCATGCAGCGATATATTTATAGCGACATGATGTTCCGCAGCGATGGTAAAAGCGAAGACTGCCTGTACCTGAATGTGTGGACCCCGGCCAAATCAGCTAAAGAGAAACTGGCCGTACTGGTATATTTTTATGGTGGCGGCTTTACCGCCGGCGATGGATCGGAATACCGTTATGATGGCGAGACGCTGGCTAAAAAAGGAATTATAACCGTTACGGTAAATTACCGCTTAGGCATCTTTGGTTTTATGGCGCACCCTGAACTGACTAAGGAATCGACAAACCATGCATCGGGCAATTATGGTTTGCTGGACCAGCACGCGGCGCTGGTTTGGGTGCAAAAAAACATAGCGGCCTTTGGCGGCGACCCTAAAAAAGTAACCATCGGCGGCGAATCGGCAGGCTCTATGTCGGTTTGCGGACAAGTGGCATCACCCTTATCAAAAGGCTTATTTATTGGCGCTATCGGCGAAAGCGGGGCGTTATTAGGTAACCTGTCGCCTATGCCCCTGGTTACTGCCGAGCAAAATGGGGTTAAGTTTGCCACCACGGTGGGTGCCACATCGTTAGTCGATTTACGCAACATCCCGGCCGATAAACTGCTGGAGCTATCGGCCAATGCCCGGTTTGGTACTACTGTAGACGGCTATTTTTTACCCGAAGCACCAAAAGCCATTTTTGAGGCCGGCAAGCAAATGCATGTAAATTTATTAGCCGGCTGGAATTCGGAAGAATCAGGCGCGGGCAGCATCTTAGGTAAAGCTGAACCAACCGTAGCTAATTATACCGATGCTGTGCAAAAGCTATACGGTGATAAGGCTGCGGATATATTAAAAGTATACGCCCCGGCAAGCGATGCCGAGGTGCGGCAGGTAGCTACCGAACTGGCATCAGACAAGTTTATCGCTTTCAGCACCTGGAAGTTTATCGATATGCAAAGTAAAACCGGCGGGCGTCCGGTTTACCGTTATTATTTTACCCGCAAAAGACCAACTACAGTAAGCGGAAAGGTAAATACCGGCTTTGGCGCGGTGCATTCGGCCGAGATTGAATATGCGCTGGGCAACCTGCCTACCAATAAAGTTTACGCCTGGACACCGGAAGATTATCGGGTATCGGAAGCTATGCAATCGTACTTCGTTAATTTTGTAAAAACAGGGAACCCTAACGGGCCGGGCTTAAGCAATTGGGAAATTGTAGTGCCCGGTTTGCCTCGGGTAATGATGATAGATGTTAATTGCCGGCAAAGAATGTCGGCTACCGAGGCCAGGTATCAGTTGCTGGATAGTTTTTAACCGGAGAGATTTCTACAAACGAGATGCCACGCAGGGGCATAAATTTTTGGTTAATCATAATAACATCGACTGTGACAATAAGCACCTATTTTGAACCGGATTTGGACAGTGCTTGGTAGGATTTACCATCTAAAATTGCCTGTATACCGGCTGCAATGTCATAAACATTCCCCTGTCTTTGATTAGATAGGATAATGATTGTTCTGCCTTTGGTAGCATCCGTTAATTCCAATGCCTGGTAATGCGCTGCTATACCGTCATGCGTATGTTTAATAAGCTTATTGCCTTTCATTATACCGGCGCCCAGGCCGCATTGCTTGTCAGGTCCAATCGGAGTGAGGATTTTGCGAGTAGACACGGGATTGATCAGGCAAAAACTGGTGATACATTGTGACCATTTGTAAAAATCGTCTACGTTTAAACTGGTCCAACCCGATATGGGCACTTCAAGTCCATCCTGTTTAAAATCATTATTAAATGATCTGGCCACAAAAGTATCGCTATCAGTAGGATCAATCACCTCATTGTTGATACCTGCTTCTTGGAACATATTCTGCTTTACGAATTGATTAAAAGTAATACCAGTTACTTTTTGAATTATCTGTCTGCGTAAAAAAGTATTATTATTATTGTATGCATAACTACTGCCAGGTTCAAAATCTAATTTGTGCAGGGAGTCCAGATTCTTCCAATTATCCGAATCACCATGAACAGTCTGGTATTTTATTTCAGGTAGTCCACTTGTATACTGTAATAAATTTTTGATACTAATTTTTTCTGCCCATGCCGGTAAATTCGGGAAAAACTTAGATACCTTATCATTGATACTTAATTTACCCTGCTCTTGAAGCATCATAATGCCTACTGCATCAAACTCTTTCGCTATCGACCCAATATGAAAGCGATATTGCAGGGTAAGCGGAATATTTTTCGACGCATCTGCAAATCCGATTGCCTTTCTAACAATCACTTTTCCGTGATTGGCTATTAATATATTCCCATTGAAAAGGCCTGCTTGGTTTGCTTCGTGTAAATAAGTATTTATTAAAGCTGCTTTATCATTTTGGGCAAATGTTCGGGTTCCTATTAAAAATATTGTTAGAAAAATAAGTGAAGTACTTTTGTGAATTTTTTTCATAAACTTTTATTTGTCCGTAAGACGCGGTAAAAGTTTATTCGTTACATATTTCAGACGATATTAAAGCCATTTCCTGCCATCCAAATCATTAGGTAGCAATATCCTGGCCGGTACACCCTTAGCCAGCAATCGTATCATGCTCGTGGCTGAATTGTGCGCTACACTGCATGCAAGCCTGGTTTAATTAAACCACTTTTTGTGAATGGCCAGCTTAATGGCCGATGCTTTGTTGGTTACATGTAGTTTTTCGTAAATATTAGCGGTATGCTTGCGTACGGTGTGCGGACTGATAAACAGGCGTTCGCCTATTTGCTGGTAATTTAGTCCGTCAACAATGCGCTGCAATATCTCTATCTCGCGCGATGACAGGATGCAATCGTTTTGCGCGGCCACCGATTCTTCGGGCTTGCTGGTATTTTTTAACAAGGTTAAGGCTTTCTGCGCTATCCGCGGCGACATGGGCACGCTGCCATCGTAAACGCACTCGGTTATGGCCCTTACAATATGCCCTATCTTTTCGTCCTTGAGTAAGTAGCCGCAGGCTCCGGCCTTAATGGCTTCAAACAGTTTTTCGTCGTCATCAAAAACGGTCAGCATCAGGCATAGCACTTCGGGGTAAACTTCGCGGGTGATACCTACGGTTTCAATGCCATCCATATTGGGCATCTCAATATCCATCAGCACTACCTGTGGTAATTGCTCGGGCTTCAGCATTTTCATGGCCTGCAAAAACTCGTCGCCATCGGCGGCTTTCAGCACAACCGCTATCTCTTCGTAATAAGCTAACTGCTCGCATAGCGTTGTTCTTAACAAGCGCTTATCGTCAACAACTGCAATTCGGATGCCCATTTCGGTTGGATTAAAAAAGGATGATCAATAAGTTTAGTATAAACATAGGTATTTCCAAAGTAAAAATGGCTGCCTCTAAAAAGAGGCAGCCCACACCTCACACGCCTACAGGTTGCACTTGCTGAACCTGAAGTTAGAGTTTTTTTATAGGTAGCGTTTAAAAAGTAAAGCCTAAGCGCAGGCCAACAAAGCCGGCGCTGCTATAACCTTCGTACCTGATGCTTGGATCAAACGCGCCTAAATGCGCGCCTACGCCAAATGAGTAAGTAAAATCGGTACTGCTAACCGATGACAGGCTTGAAGTGGTAGTAGATGGAATGTATACCCTGGCTATGGTAAAACCGGCTTCGCCCAAACCATACAGGGTACCGTTAAACATATATTCGTAACCCGCTTTAATGGGTATGTTAAGCTGGGCCTTTGTGTTTACGCCGGTCATGCTTTTAGGGATGAAGGCCATAACACCGGTAGTACCGGTAACCGCGCTGTTATCGCTGATAGGCACGGCAACACGTAAGGTTGCACCCGCACCTACTTTGTAGCCCGCGTTGGTGGGTAAAGCGCCTTCAAGGCCAAGGCCGATACGGAATTTTTCGGAAGATTTGTCCTGTGCCGAAGCAGAAAGTGCAACAACTGATAACAACAGGGCGATTGCGAAGGTAAAGTTCTTTTTCATTTTGATTAAGTTTTTGATGGTTGATTAAAGTGTTAATTAATTGTGTGAAAGTGTCTGTTAAATCACACTGCTAAGCAACGGCTTATTGGCAGGCACATCAATAACTCATATGTAGTATTTTTAAAATCAATTACTTATGCTATTTTGCATGATAGATTTCGGGCAGAGAAAGGTACCCCTGATCAGCGGCCGGTAGCAGATCCATCTGCTACAACCAACCAATTATAAAAGATACGGGGGGCGTAAAGCAACCCGGCAAAATACCCCATATGTAGTATTGACGGCAATGGAAAAATGGCGTCAATTAGTACTGTACACCTTACACCAATTTGAACTATCCATGCGCAACCTAATTGGCCATACAAAAGCCCTGTTGATTACAACAGTGTTGTGGAGTAGCTCCATATCTGCAACGGCACAGGTAAAACGGATTACCGATAGCCTTGAAAACATTTTGCAAACAGGTACCGTAACCGGTAACGCACGTATTGATATCACCAATAAGTTAGCCACTTATTTAGTAAGAAAAAGCAGCGACCGCGCCAAAGCGTTTGCCAGCCAGGCCTTAGCCGAATCTATCAAAGCCGATTACCGCGAAGGTGAAGGGATGGCTTATATGACATACGGTATGATATACCAGCAAAGCGGGGTGTTAGATTCGGGCTTGTTATATGCAGATAAGGCTGGTAAAATACTTCCGGGTATCCCTAAAAGAGTTATTGAAGCCGGGGTTTGCTACCAGTTAAAAGCCATGATGCTGAGGATGAAGGATAAAAGCAGCGATGCGATAACCGCTTATATGGAAGCTATCAGGTACTTTGAAAAAGGGAATTATAAACCGGGCATAGCCGACGCCTACGTTGGGATAGCGGCCATGTTTGTAACGCAAACCCAGTATCTTAAAGCAATAGAATATCATCAAAAGGCCCTGAAGCTTTATACAGAACTAAACCTGGTGTCCTTTATTTCGCAGGAGACCGGTAACCTTGGTTTAGTTGAATCGAGGTTAAAGCATTACGATAAATCATTAAACTATTTTAAACAGGCGCTAAAAATACTGGAAGGAACGGACGATCAATCGGGGGTAGCGGATATTTACAACAATATGGGCGAAACCTATTTTGATATGAAAAACTATCAGCAAGCCATTAACTGTTTAAAGCAGGCCGAAACCATCCGTAAAAAAATAGATGAACCTAAAAACCTGAGCTATACGCTAAACTACCTGGGGATGGCTTATGAACAACTGGGCGATAAAGTTAAAGCGATAACCTATATGAAACAGGCCCACAGCCTGGCGGCAAAGCTGAATAATACCAGGCAGATACAGGATTCGTTTGAGGCCATGTCGGCTTTTTACGCGCATAACCGCCAGTTGGATTCGGCCTACTTTTTTAGCAATAAATTCAGGTTGTTAAAAGATTCGATTGATATTACCGACAATAAAAAAGCATTTAACAGTCTGCTGGTAAAATACGAAACCGAGAAAAAACAGCAGCAGATCAACTCCTTAAACCAGGAAAATACCATCCAAAAACTGTCTATCATTAACCGCAATAAAACCATTGGGATAATTATTGGCTTTATTTTGCTTGCGGGCATAGTTGGCGCATTGTTTTACAACCGTAATAAATTAAAACAAAAGGCCCAAATGCAGCAACAAATGCTGGACCAGCAGGATAACCTGACCAAAGCGGTAATTGAAGCCGAAGAAAAAGAACGCAAACGCATCGCCAGCGATTTGCATGATGGCGTAGGGCAGTTGTTTTCGGCCGTAAAGATGAACCTGGGCGGACTGATAGACCGGGTTAAAATGGAACGGGAGGAAGACCGTTTCCTGGCCGAGAAAACCATGGCGCTGGTAGAGGAAAGCTGCAAGGAAGTAAGGGTAATATCGCACCAGATGATGCCTAATATGCTGCTGCGGTCGGGCATAGCATCGGATGTGAAAAGCTTTATCGAAAAGATAGACTCGGAGCGGTTAAAGGTAAATGTGGAAGCTATTGGTTTTAAAAACCGCATTGAAAGTAATGTGGAAACGGTTTTGTACCGCGTGATACAGGAAACGGTAAACAATGTGATTAAGCACTCTAAGGCATCTAAACTGGATATTATACTTAACCGGGATACTGCCGGCATTACCGCTGTAGTAGCCGATAATGGTATCGGGTTTAATGCCGATCATAAAGATAGTTTTGATGGCATTGGCCTTAAAAATATTGCCACCCGTATTGAATATCTGAAAGGCACGGTGGTTTATTACTCATCGCCCGGTAAAGGGACTTCGGTAAACATTTGGGTGCCGGTTGCTTAGTCAACAGGTAAACCGTGCGCTAATCTCCATCGCCTGCGCTTAGCTTATAACTGTTTTTTATTATTTTTGCCCCAAGGCTGGGGTATGATTCCATTTTCATGGTCAGCTTCCTTAATCACACACCATGAGTTCAGCCGTTAAACGCGGGTTTATTAGAACCCTTAAAATAAGTGGCATTATAGTAGGCAGCTTATTGCTATTGATGTTCCTTCTGCCTTTTGTATTTCCGCAAACTTTTACTAAGAAGGTTAATTTGTGGGCTAACCAGCGTATTAACGGGCATGTTTCATTTTCGGGTACCGGTTTATCGTTCTTTAAGCATTTCCCGGCGCTTACCTTAACGCTTTATGATGTCAATCTTCAGGGGAGCGCGCCCTTTCAGCACGATACCCTGGTGGCGGCAAAGGAGATCTCTTTGGGCATAGATATTTCATCGATATTTAAAAGCAAGATCAATATTAACAAAATATACCTTAGCCAGGCGTTGATTAATATACAGGTAGACAGCGCCGGCAGGGCTAATTACAATATATATAAATCTGGCGCCAGCCAGACCAATGCGCCTGCCGATAGCAGCGGGGCATCATTAGGTATCGAACAAATTTTAGTTGAAAAAAGTCGCCTGGTTTATAATGATGAATCATTGCCCATGAAAATTATTGCCCGCGGTTTCAACTATAGCGGCAGCGGCGATTTAAGTAAGGATGTATTTGACCTGCATACCCATACCAATATCCAATCGTTCGATTTTTATTATGCTAAGCAGGCCTATATCTTATCAAAAAAGGTTAATGCCGACCTGGTAACCAAAATCAATACCAAATCGCTGGCATTTATATTTCAGAAGAACGATTTGATGATCAATGAACTTCCTGTACAGTTTACAGGCAATTTCGCTTTCCTGCAAGATGGGTATGACATGAATTTTAAGGTAGACTCGCACGAAAGTGACCTCAGTAATATGTTTACGGCTTTACCCTCATCATACCAAAAAATGCTGGAACATACCGATGTAAATGGCACGGGGCATATCCAGCTAACGCTGGCCGGTAAATACATTGTAAAGGATAACATTAAACCCAACCTCAGCATTAACTTAAGTGTGAGAGATGGTTATATTAACAGCCAAAAATCGCCTTCGCCGGTAAAAAACCTTTTCATTAATATGGATGCGAAGGTGCCTGGGTTAAACCCCGATAGCTTATACCTCAATATCGATTCTGTTTATTTTAATATCGATAAGGATTATTTTAGTTCGGTAATTAAAATAAAAGGGGTTAAACAACCGGATATCTACGCCAAAATAAATACCGAAATAGATCTGGAAAAATGGAACAAGGCGTTCGGCATAAAAACGGTTGATTTGAAAGGCCGCTACGCGCTCCATTTATTAGCGCAGGGTAAATATATTACCGCGCCGGTGCGTACGGGTTTGCGCAAGGTTGATACATTGCCTGTTAGTATACCCAGTTTTAGCTTACGCTCATCTTTTACAAATGGTTATCTGAAGTATGCTTCGTTACCGCGCGCTATAGATCATATTGCGTTTGATGTAACGGCCGATTGCCCCGATCATAACTACAAGCATATCAAACTGGCTTTGGCCAACCTAAATATCAAGGCGCTGGATAATTATATCAAAGGCAATTTTAATTACAGTAATACTGACAATGCCCCGGTTGACGCGGCACTGGAAGCCAGGTTTAACCTGGCTGATCTGAAAGAGATCTATCCGCTTGATAGCATCAGTTTACAAGGCAACCTTAGCGCAAGCCTGCATACCAAAGGCAGTTACCTGCCTGCCAAAAAGCGCTTCCCGGTAACCGTGGCTAATGTTAGTTTAAAAAATGGCGCTATTCAAACCAGGTACTATCCGCACCCTATTCAAAACATACAGGTAAGCACTACTATTAATAACAGTACGGGCACGCTTGCAGGCACCAGTATTTCTGTTAAGCCCATTTCCTTCAGCTTTGAAAACGAGCCGTTTTTTGTAAAGGCCGAATTGCACAATTTTGATAACGTAGCGTATGATATTGCAGCTAAAGGCACCCTTAACATTGGTAAAATTTACCAGGTATTTGCTTTGAAAGGTTACGATGTAAAAGGGACCATTGCTGCCAATTTTAATTTAAAAGGTAAACAAAGCGATGCGGTTGCCGGGCGTTACGATAAGTTATTTAACTCGGGCACACTTAAAGTGAACAGTGTTGCATTAAGTACCGACTTATTCCCCAAACCATTTATCATTAGTAAAGGCCTTTTTAGCTTTAATCAGGATAAAATGCGGTTTGATGCTTTTACGGCTAAATATGGTACATCGCAATTGGTGCTGGATGGCGCTATTTCAAATGTAATAGATTATGCCCTAAAGCCGGGCGCGGTTTTGAAAGGCGATTTTAACCTGCAAAGCGATCATATGGTAATGGATGACTTTATGGCTTTTTCGGGTACAGATATGCCCGGGGTATCAGCCGGCAAAACAAGCGGTGTGATCATGGTACCGCAAAACCTGGATGTGAGTATTAATGCCTCCGTAAAAAAACTAACCTATAATGGCTTGCTGATTAACGATGCCAAAAGCCAAATGACCATTAAGCAGGGAAGTGTAGCTTTAAAACAAACCGGCTTTAATATGATTGGATCGCCCGTAAGCATGGATGCCGATTATACTAATAAAGGCCCGCAAAAGGCGTTCTTTAATTATCACATCAACGCTAAAGATTTTGATATTAAAAAAGCGTATAACCAAATTAAACTATTTCATGATATGGCTACCTCGGCCGCGCATGCCCAGGGATTGGTATCGTTAGATTACCGCCTGAGCGGGCGCTTAAACAATAATATGGAGCCGGTATACGCATCGCTGAATGGTGGTGGGGTATTGTCTGCATCAAAAATAAAAATGCACGGGTTTAAATTGGCCGGGGCAATTGGCAGCAGCACCAATCACGATAGCCTTTCCAATAACCCCGACCTGACCAGGGTAGAAATTAAAACTACTATCGCCAAAAATATCATTACCATTGCCCCAACCAAAATGCGTATGGCCGGCTTTAGGATCAGGTTTGAGGGGCAGGCCAGTTTTGATAAGGCTATCAACATTAAGTTCAGGTTAGGCTTACCTCCTTTAGGTATTTTAGGTATCCCCATGACGATTACCGGCACACAGGATAAGCCCAAAATACGTTTAGGTAAAGGTAAAAAAGAAGACGAACTGCAAGGGGCTGCTGATGACGGGGATTAATGGCGTAATGATAAGCTTTATCTGATAATAGTTATTGATCCCGAAAGTACTTGTCCGCCTACATTTAGCCTGATCACATAGTAGTATGTTGCGGCGGGCAAGGGCTGGCCGTTATAGGTGCCATCCCAGGGTTTGCCGTAACCGATGGAATGATACATCCCAATCCCATAACGGTTGTAAATATCAACTACCACGTCAGTATAAGCCGATAAGCCGTTAATGGTCCATAGATCGTTAACTCCATCGCCATTGGGGGTAAATGTATTGTTGATTACAATAACCGGCGATACTTTTACAAGGGCCTGATCGTAGGCGGTACAGCCCAGGGCGTCAGTTATTGTTAAAGTATAAAGCTGGTCGTTATCGCCGCCGGTAATAACCGGGTTTTTTAAGGTGTTATCATTAATGCCAATATTAGGCGTCCATAAGTAAGTTACATTTTCATCGCTTACTGTTGGCTGTAAAACAATGGTATGGTCTTTTAGTACATATCTTGTCCCTCCGGCATATACTGTAGGCGGCGGGGTGAATTTGATAATCATCTCATCTGCGGGTATATCGCATACGCTGGCATTATTATAGGTTAATGTAAGTTTTACCGAGCCGCTTATAGTATCTGCTGCGCTTGGCTTATAAGTGGCATTAACCTGGCTGGGCGATGAGAATGTGCCCGTACCCGATGTAGTCCAGGTTGCGCTGCCCGGTTTTAATAAAGTTCCGCTTAATACTACGCCGGTGGTTTGCGCGCAAACTTCCTGATCGGGGCCCGCATCAACCGCCGGGGTAGGGCCAAAGGTAATAACGGTATTAGCCGAAGCCGGGGTGCAATCATCCCTACTGGTAGATGTTAAGGTAAGTATAACCGAGCCGTTGGCTTTATCCTGTGCCGATGGGATATATTGATTATTAAGTTGATCTAACGGAGCGCTAAACCTTCCGGTGCCTGTTGTTGGTTGCCATATCCCGGTGGTAGTGCCGCCGGATACGGTACCGGTAACATTTATAGCGTTTTGTGTTATACAAACTGTTTGATCGGGACCGACAGTTACTACCGGCCTGGCATTTATTGCAACACTAACAATAGCTGGCGGGCTTGGACAACTGGTAGAGACGGTAAGGCTATAATTGCCCGCATCAGCCGGTGTAGCATTACTGATCTGGGGATTTTGCTGGTTAGATGTAAAACCATTGGGGCCGGTCCACGAGTAGGTTGCCCCGGCTATTGAAGGCGTTAGTAAATAGATCGTGTTCCCTTCGCAAACAGGCGAATTACTGTTAGCAACAGGGGCAGGAGGCAGGGGATACACGCCAACATAAAAAATAAATGGCTGCCCCTGGCATCCATAGGCCGATGGTATAATGGTGTATTGCACATAGTTTACCGTAGTGCCCGTATTAAAAAGTGTTTCATCAATACTACTGCCCGGTTGATTATTTACCGGTGGGTTACTGATATTAGGCGATGCAGCACGGCTCCAGGTAAAAGTTGCGGTGGGCACGTCAGACGTTATCTTATAACTAAAGGGGATGCCATTACAAACACTAAAATCTTTAGGGCTGGTAACGCTAACACCGGGATTTACCGTAGTTACAAAATTAAAGGTGCCGGTACAGTTGCCTTCTGCATAGGTGAAAACGTAGGTTACATCTACCGGAGCGGTTGTAGTATTAAACAAACTTTCTTTTATAGTTGCAGCAGCCTGATCTGATACGGTAATATTACTAATACCCGGTACGGCGGCCCTGCTCCATCTGAAATTTACCCCGGGATGACTGAACATAAAGGTGTAGTTTACCGGTTCGCCGTTACAGGCAGGAGATGAAGGGACGCTGGTTACACTACCCAATGGATTAACGGTAACCACATATTTAAATAATGAACTACAGGTGCCTGCCGTGGCTGTTATATTATAAGTTACTTTGATAGGCGTATTGCCGTTATTGACCAAAGTTTCGTTAATACTACCCGAAGTATTACCAATAACCGCCGCATTGTTAATACCGGCAACTGCCGGTCTGTCCCAGCTGTAAGTTGCGGCCACATCTGATGTAATGGTATAGCTTAACAAGCTGCCGCTGCAAACCTGCCCTGTAGGGACGCTGGTAACCGTTGGTGGTTGTATAATCGTAACATCAACCTTAGTGCGGGGCCCGGGGCAGCCGGCGCTGCTTACAGCCTGCACATAATAGGATGCAGGGCCGGTTAAAGGTGGAGTAGTGTAGGTATCACCACCCGGTAAAAGTGCTGAGCCACCCGAAGCAGAGGCATACCATTCATAGGTGTTGCCCGCCACAGGGTTTACTTTTAATACGGCCGGTGTATTAAAACAAGTAGTCACAGGAGGGGCATTGGGTGCAAGCGGTAAGGGGTTTACGGTAATATCTACCTGGGTACGGTCACTGGTATTTCCCCCTACTGTGGTTTGCACCCAATAAGTAGTGGAGGATGGTAAAGGCGGTGTGGTAAATGTGCCGCCGGTAAATACGCTACTGCCGCCCGTAGCAACGGTAAACCATTGATAATTGCCGCCACCTGTTGCTACAAGTGTTACCGTACTACCCGCGCAAACAGCAGGCGGTGGGGCCACCGTAGGGGGGGGCGGCTTTGGCGATATAGTGATAACTACCTGATCGGATGTAGTGCCGCAATTATTGCCTGATGTGGT
Source organism: Mucilaginibacter sp. GW821-FHT07H05 (assembly GCF_059418485.1). Lineage (NCBI taxonomy): Bacteria > Pseudomonadati > Bacteroidota > Sphingobacteriia > Sphingobacteriales > Sphingobacteriaceae > Mucilaginibacter > Mucilaginibacter sp. GW821-FHT07H05. Next base: position 41,800 of record NZ_JBWKPY010000002.1, on the reverse strand, counting down.
TGCAAGGGTCAACGTAGCTGATGTTTCTCCCGGCCCCGGTGTGTAGATCGGGTTTACAATATTGGCGTCAGAGAAACTACCCGTCCCGCTGGTGGTCCATTTGATCCCTGTTCCTGTAGGTGTAAAACTGCCTGCCAATTGCGCGGTATTGCCTGCTTTGATGGTTTGGTTAGGGCCTGCATTAACATCAACCCCGGGATTAATAACCATGGTTTGCTGGGCTGAAGTTGTCGGGCAGGTACCGCTGGCCGCAATGGTATTAGTAATGGTGTAAGTACCCGGCTGGCTATTTTGCAGATCGATAACACCTGTGCTAATATCGGTGAAAACCAAATTTGGGGATGAGGCAGAGAATGTACCGGCGCTTGCTATGCCCGAAAATACCGGTGCAGGATTAGCAGCAAACTGACAATAAGTGCTGCTGCTATAAGTGAAATTAGCATCAGGGGTTACAACTATCGATACCGTAGTACTGGTAATGGTTTGACACGAATTGTTACTTTTAAAAGTAATGGTGTATTTACCTAAAGGACTGGCGCCAACATTTATCTGTCCTGTAGTACTGTTAATTGCAAGCGTATTAGGCGAAGCGGTAAATGTGCCCCCTGCCGCGTCAATATACGTTGGTGTAAAAGTGGGGGTAGTGCTACAAACAGTGGCCGATGAATATTGAAATTGCGGAAAAGCGACTGGCGTGGTGGTAACGGTTACACCTGCGCGGGGGCCAACGCAGGTACCCAAAGTATTTTCGGCATAATAGGTTGTTGTGGTATTTACGGTGGGTGTGTAGGTATTCCCAGTAGCCAAAACAGTGCCGCCTGTAGCCACATTATACCATCTGATAGTGCCGCCATCAGTAACCGATGCGGTTAATGTGGTTGATGTAAGTGGGCAAATGGTAGTTGCCCCGCTTACCGTAGGTTGCTGGGGTATTGGGCTTACGGTAACAGTTACAGCGGTACGTGCGCTGGTGCAGCCATTAACCGTGGTTTCTACATAATAGGTAGTGCTGGTGGTTAAAGCCGGCGTTGTAAAAGTATCGCTTGATGAAAGCAGACTACCGCCGGCAGCGGCATCATACCACTTGTAGTTATCAGACCCTGTAGCGGTTAGTGTTGCAGCAGTATTATAACATATGGTAGTGGGGCCAACTGTAGGCGGCGTAACCGTTGGTAGCACAGTAACATTTACGGCGGTACGTGTACTAACGCAGCCATTGGTATTGGCTACCTGCACATAATATGTGGTATTGGCCGAAACGATGGGGTTAAAGGTATCACCGGTAAATAGCAGGTTACCCCCGGTAGCGGCATCGTACCAGCTGTAGGTGCCGCCGGGTGCAATGGCCGATAAAGTAGCGGCTGTGCCGGGGCATACTTGCGTAACAGGGGCAACCGTGGGGGGGGCAGGGTTGTCGGTAACGGTTATGGTTACAGGTGTCAGGCTACTATAGCAAGCGCCATTGATGGTTTGTACGTAATAAGTTGTTGTAGCAGTAAGGACCGGAGTAATAAATGGATTGGCGGTATTATTAGGTAATGGCGTAGTGCCCGTGGCATCTGCAAACCAGGCAAAGTTGGTGCCCGAGGCGGATGTTGCCGTTAATACCGCGCTGGTGCCCGAACAGGTGGTAGCCGGGGATGGTGTTACCGTAGGTGCGTCGGGGGCGGGGGTAACGGTTATGGTTACAGCAGCGCGTGGGCTCTCACACGTTCCCAGCGAATTTTGTGCATAATAAGTAATAGTGCCGGTAAGATTGGGTGTAGTATAATCGGGGCTGATAATGAGCGGCACACCACCCGAGGGTACATCATACCACGCGATGGTCCCGCCGTCGCCCACATCGGCATGCAGGTTTGCAGAGGTGCCGGCGCAAATAGTAAAATTTGTTTGTACAGGTACAGGCGTTTGCGGGTAGGGGGTTACGTTAACTGTAACAGGTACAGGGTTGCTGGTACACCCATTAGTTACGGCTACCACATATAAAGTGGTAGTGGTTGTAAATGTTGTGCTATAAGTTGGCCCTTGCGATATCGGAGCACCGTTGGGAGTAGCATACCAGGTATAAGTATCGCCACCGCTTGCTGTTACTGTAGCTGTACTCCCCGCGCAAATGCTGGCGCCAGTAACTGTAGGATCGGCAGTAATATCAACAACTACAGGGGTTCTGGGCCCGGTGCAGCTCCCAACTGTGGCTTCTACATAAAAGGTTGTACTGGCGGTAATAGGGTCTGTAATATAGGTGTCACCAGTAAACTTAATATTGCCATTTACATCATACCATTGGAAAACGCCGCCGGCGGGTGCCGTGGCTGTAAGCGTTGCCGGGCTGCCTTTACAAACAATCGCTCCGGCTACCGTTGGCGCAGGCGGGGGCGATGTTGCTATTACCGTAAAGTTTTCTTTAACCGCCGGGCATGCCGAATTGTCGTTTACGGTAACAGTATAAGTGCCGGCTTTATTGACAGTAATTGATGCGGTGTTCTCGCCGGTGCTCCACACATAGCTGTACGGCACCGTACCTCCCGAAGCATTGGCTGTTAAAACAACGCTATTGCCCCCGCATATTACACCATTATTATTAGCGGTTATATTAACACTTAGGGTGCATTGAGAAAGCGCGGGGATGGCGCCCAGTAAAAATGTTATCAGTAATACTATCCTTTTGTATCGAGTCATCGTCAATATAATAGCCCTTTAACCAGTCTAATAAACTGTATTATAATGTTGATGTTTGATATTGATCAAATTAAGATGATCAGCGTATTTGTGCCCTTTTATACGTGAAATCACGTGTCTTTGTTCGTTTCAGTGTAGCTTGTAAGCAAATATACATGTTTAAGGGCAGGAAATCCAGTTGAAAGGAATAAAATAGCTTCGATAAAGATAGAAATCAGCTGTGGATAGATGAGTTGCGCAAAAATAATCATCCCCGTCTGTGATTTTTTTCTAACTTCTTACACTAATTGTGTGATTGAAAAATCTCATGGACAAAAAAGAGCTGTTTATCAAAGTTATTAAGGAAAATGAAGGGCTGATCTATAAGGTTACAACCCTTTACACTAACAGCCCGGAAGACAGGAATGACCTGTCGCAGGAGATCATCTATCAGCTATGGAAATCGTTCAGCTCTTTTAACGAGCAATCTAAACTAAGCACCTGGATGTACCGGGTAGCGTTGAATACCGCCATTTACCACCTGAAGCAAAATAAAAGAGGGATAGCTACAACACCGATAAATATGGACGCGCTAAGGTTTGCCGACGAAAAAGACACAGGAGCCGAGGAAAGAATAAAAACGCTTTATCAACATATCCAGCTGTTGAATTTACTGGAAAAAGGGATCATACTGCTTTATCTTGAAGGGAAGAGCCACGAAGAGATCGCAACGATCATTGGCCTCTCCGTTACTAACGTGGGGACAAAGATCTCCAGGATCAGGGAAAAACTGAAGACACAAATTATTAATACCAAAGCATAATGGAATTAGAAGAAATGAAAGCCTCGTGGGAGGCACTCAGTAAAAAAGTAGAAAAACAGGAACAACTTACCACACAAATCATAGAAAACATGACACAACAAAACTTTAAATCGAAATTAAATAACATCACCAAATGGGAATTATCCGGTACGGTGATCTGCTTTGCAAGCGCGGGATATGTGATCTTTAATTTTGCAAAGCTTAGCCAGGTTTACCTGCAGGTGTTTGCGCTTATCGGGATAGCTATATTAGCTGTTCTGCCGGTTATTTCTCTTTGGCTTTTAAAAGGTATGGGGAATTTAAATGTTTCATCAAAAACATATTCGGAAACTATTTCGGCTTATGCGCACCGAAAAATACGGTTCCAGCGGTTTCAAAAATTAAGTGTTTTATTTACAGTGGTTTTAATGATAACGGGTATGCCGGTAATAATGGCCATTCGTGGAATTGATATAGGTAAAATGCCCCATTACTGGAGCATTACCTTCCCTGTTATGCTGGTGTTTTTATTTGCATTTGCCTGGCGTGTACTACGCTATTATGATAGCAACCTTGAAAAAGCAGAGCATATCCTTACCGATATGGAACATTAACCAGTTAAACAAAAGAAGCGCCGTTGCTTTAACAACGGCGCTTCTTACTTCGGACTTCAGACTTCAGTCTTCCCGTCTTTCGAACTACTCCACCACAAATTCCTTCTTCAATTTAATATCCTCGCTCGACTGGCCTATGCGCACTTCAAAGGCGCCCGGCTCAACGGTCCAGTTCATGTTTTTATCCAGTATGGCCAGATCGTCCGGATGCAGGGTAAAAGTTACGGTTTTCTTCTCGCCCGGATTAAGGGTGATCCGTTCAAACCCGCGCAGGTCGCTATCATAAACCGTTACGCTGCTTACTTTATCTTTCAGGTATAATTCTACTACGTCATCGCCTTTGCGCGTGCCGGTGTTGGTTACATCTACAGTTACGGTAATATCGGACTGGTTAGCTACTTTAGCCGGCACTACCAGGTTGCTGTATTCAAAGGTAGTGTAGCTTAAGCCATAGCCAAATGGATAAAGCGCGCCGTTAATACTGGTTTTGCCATAGCCATTAGGGCCGCTTGATGGCTGTCCTGCCTGCGATGCCGGTTTAAAAGGGAAATTAAACTCTAACTGACCGGTACTTTTAGGGAAGGTAATAGCCAGTTTACCGCCGGGGTTATTATCGCCAAATAAGGTTTCGGCAATTACCTTACCGCTTTCGGGGCCGGGGAACCAGGCCTCTAAAATAGCCGGCACAAAGCGGTCTTCCCAGTTAATAGTAAGCGGCTGCCCGTTAATCATTACCATTACCACCGGTTTGCCGGTAGCTACTAAAGCCTGTATCAGTTTCAGCTGGCGGCCCGGCAGGTTAAGGCCTGTGCGCGAAAGGCTTTCGCCTACGCGTTTTTCATCCTCGCCCACAACGGCAATTACCACATCAGCATTTTTAGCCTGGGTAACGGCAACTGCAATACTGGCTTCTTCCTGCTGGGTAAGCGGGGTTTCAATTATTTCGCTTTCGGGCCAGTTAGCATCAACTATATCACAACCTTTTGTGTAAGCTACCATTCCCTTATCGCCTACATAATTCTTAATGCCATCTAAAACGCTGGTCACTTTATTGTTCGACGGGCCATAGCGGCTCACGGCATAGCTGGTGGCATCGGCCAGGGGACCGGTTACCAGTATTTTAGGCGTTTTTTTAAGATCCAAAGGTAGCAGATTGCCGGTGTTTTTTAGCAGCACCATGCTCTCGCGGTTCATTTTAAGGCCCATTTCCAGCGCCTCTGCATTTTGTACAATTTTATCGGCCGCTTTAGGGTCTTTCACATAAGGATCGTCAAATAAACCCAGCCTGAATTTTACCCGCAGCACATCGCCCACGCGGCTGTCGATGGTTTTCATGGAGATCTTGCCTTCGTTCACCAGTTCGCGCAGGGGGTTAATAAAGGTTTGCGGCATGGTGAAATTGGTGCGCACATTCAGCCCGGCCTCTACCGCTTGCCTTACGGCTTCCTTATAAGTATCGGCTACGTGATGCTTGCTGAAGATATACTCTACCGCTTCGCTATCACTCACCACATAACCATTAAAACCAAATTGCTGACGCAGTAATTCGGTTAAAAAGTAATAGCTGCCGGTAACAGGTACGCCATCCCAATCGTTATAACTGCTCATTACCCCCATAGGGTGCGCTTCCTGTATTACCCTGCGGAACGGGTACAGGTAAATCTGGTGCATCTCGCGCGGGGCCACATGCGGGTCGGTACGGGCATTCCCGTCGCGGCCGCCTTTGGGTACGCTGTACACCGCGTAATGCTTTAAGGTTGAAGCTACACCTTCCTCCTGTATGCCCAGCACCATTTGCTTGCCCAGTTCGGCAATATGGAAAGGGTTTTCGCCGTAACATTCTACTACGCGGCCCCAGCGCTGGTCGCGCGCGGGGTCTAATATCGGCGCGTAAACATTGGTATAGCCCAGTGCTTTGGCTTCGCGGCCAACCACATTACCGGCCAGGCGCACTAAATTTTTATCCCAGGTTGCACCAATGCTGATAGGCGCGGGTAATGATGTAGCCCTGTCGTGGTTAAGGCCATGGATTCCTTCGTTTGTAAAATCTACCGGGATCCCTAAACGGGTTTCTTCCACAAACCATTTTTGCACGGTATTAATAGCGCCGGCATGTTTGCTGTAAGGGAAAGAATACTGGCTTTTAGCTTTATCGTTAAAAGGCAGGCTGTTCAGTTCTTCATCAATATTGGCAATCCCATCTTTCCACACTTCGTTTTTCCAGCTTGGGGTGGGCATTTCCTCTTTTAATACACGGCCATAGCCATAAAGGGTGGCCATCTGCGCGGTTTTTTCATTCACCGTCATCTGGCTAAGCAGGTCGGTAATGCGTTTTTCGATAGGTTGGGCGGGATCCTCAAAAACATCCTTTTTGCCGTTCTTGTTAAAATCGACCCACCCTTTGTGGTAAATATTTTTTTCCTGTGCTTGTGCGGCAATGATTATCCCGCTAAAGGCAGCCGATGTCAGGCATGTACGTAAAAATTGATTAAAGTTTCTCATATTGGTTTATTATGCAGAATTATCCCCAAAAATAAGTTTCGTTTCAGCATAAAATTAAATCTAATATGCATAAGGTTAAGGCTAATACACAAACAGGGGAATATTGGTGTGAATTTTTAAGCTAAACTTAGGCGGTGCAGCGGCCCGGCTATTGGTACAGTAGAGGCGACGCTGGATAGTGGCTTAAAATTAATGTGCAAATGTGCGTATATGCAGATGTGCAAATGAGGAACCATACAAATTCCTCATCTGCATATTTGCACATTTTACATATCTGCACATCAAAAAAATGCTAATTTTGATACCGATGCTTACCCTTACCAACCATACGCTGGAAAAACTGGAACTGCTGCTGAAAACGGCCGGTTACCGGGTGCGTTATGAGCGTGGGAACTTTAAAACCGGGGCTTGCCTGTTGCAGCATAACCGTATGGTAGTAATTAACAAATTTAGTAACCTGGAAAGCCGCATACAGGCCATTGCCGAACTGGCCCGCGAACTGGAGATTGATCAAACCCTGCTGGATGATAAGCAAACCGCTTTTTTGCACCAGCTTAAACAAACTAAATTAGCGCTGTGACCATTACTTTTTTAGGAACCGGAACTTCGCAGGGCGTACCTGTTATTGCCTGCGATTGCGAGGTATGCACATCGGCCGATGCGCGCGATAAGCGCCTGCGTACCTCGGTTTTAATTGAAGCTGAGGGACAGGTGATTGTGATTGATTCGGGTCCTGATTTTCGTTACCAGATGCTGCGCGCCGGGGTTAAACACCTGGATGCCATTTTGTTTACGCATGAACATAAGGACCATATTGCCGGTTTGGATGATATACGCGCCTTTAATTACAGGCAACAGCGGGCAATAGATGTGTACGCGGATGAACGGGTACAAAAAGCCCTGAAGCAAGAGTTCTCCTATATTTTTCACGATACTAAATATCCCGGTGTGCCCGAATTAAACCTGCATACCATCGGGCTTGATCCTTTTGATATCGGCCAGGTGCATATTACCCCTATCGAAGTGATGCACTACCGGCTGCCGGTGCTGGGTTTCCGCATTAAAGACTTCACTTATATTACTGATGCCAAAACGGTAACTGAAAGTGAAAAGGCGAAAATTAAAGGCTCGGAAGTATTGGTGATCAATGCCCTGCAATTTGATAAGCACATATCGCATTTTACTTTTGAAGAGGCTATTGCCTTTGCCGAAGAAATGGGTGCCGGAACCACTTACTTTACCCACATCAGTCACCGGCTGGGCCGGCATACAGATATTACCGCCCAATTGCCACCCCATATCAAACTGGCTTATGATGGGATGAAATTAGTGTTTTGACCATGATTCAAGGATTTTGGGATTTCCCTGATTGTGTACGTAGCTGAATGTATGCCATTTGCTTACTGCACCTCGGCATAAATTTCTGTTTCAACCAACTGGGTCAGTATGGTTTTCAGCATGGCTTCGCGCGCCCATAATTGCTCGGTTGGCGATGCATCCTCCTGGTACCAGCGGATAGGTTCGTTAATGGTGATGCGGCTTTTATAGGCAAAACTTTTGTTGGGATGTACCCTTGTCCCTTCGTAACTGTTCAAGCCTTCAGTTTTTATTAACCGGGCGAATTGTTTCAGGTGGATATCGGCCTGCAGGCATTCGTCCAGTGAATTTTTAAAATCGTGTTTATCCTCCAGCCATAGGGTAAGGATATCGCCGTTAATTTCATGATCGGCAATGGCTATGCGGCTGTAATCAAAATCTACCGAGATGATAAGCCACCATAGTTCGTTTTTTAATTTGTGCGGAATTTTTATCATAAAAATGTTGCTCCCCAGCCCCCTGAAGGGAGAGCGTTTTGTTTAATATGAACAGGGATATGTATTTGAATAAATTATGAGTAGTTGAATGGGAGCGCCGCGCTGTTAAACAACTCCCCTTTCAGGGGACTGGGGGGTAAAGGTTCCCAACCCGGCAGATATTCGCGGATAGCGGCTATGGTTTGCCCGTGCTTTTGGCAGGCGGCAAGATATCCCCGGTAACGGGCTGATGTTGTTTTATTGGCCCGGTGTTTCCCGGTGGTGCGGAGTGCAGAGTAAGCGATATGCATGTTGATGGTATGGTAATGAGATGGTTAGTTAGCTATCAGGTATTAATTCTTTAATTCTTTATTCATAATTATTTGATTTATTGATTTATTGTTTTAGTTTTGATTATTGAATGAACAAATATAAAGAAATATCTTTATCTATGTCAAGATTAATCTTTAAATAATTATCCACATTATGCCATTGTACGATAAGCCGTCGAAAATAAAAACCATCCGCCCGGAGACGCTGGAGTTTATTATCCTATATAATCAATTAAAGGGAAAAGCCTTTACCGGCAATATTCAATTAGCCGAGGTACTGGGTTTTAATTCGGCCAGTTCTATTACCGAGATCATCAAAAGCCGGCAGAATATCGATCCAGAAAAATTAAAGATATTTAAGGATAAATACAGAGATTACCTGTCTCCTGTAAAAAAACAAGAAATTACAGAAAACGGGCTGGCAAAAAAGGCTTTTGAAGGTATACCGATGTATGAAGTGATTGCCACCGCATCGGGCGTGGAGGTTTATAATGATATTAACGATGCCCAGCCGGTAGGCCATATGAATTTTCCCGGGATTGAGGAATGCGATTTTGCCTTGCCGGTTTGGGGGCACTCTATGTATCCTTATCTCGAAAACGGCTGCTGGGTAGCGCTAAAGGTAATTCATGATAATAAGATACTGCCCGGCGAGGTATATTATATTGAATGGGGGGATTACCGTATGTATAAACGCCTGCTGGCGGGCGATCATCCGGATGAGGTGATCGCTCACTCGGATAATACAACCGAGATGATAGGTAACCGGCTTAAATACGCGCCCTTTGTTATTAAACTGGAAGAAATTAAGAAGCTTTGCCTGGTAAAGGATATCCATAAAAAGCATAATCATTAATTGCTTTACTTCGCGATCCACCCGGCTTATAGGGTGGACAAATTAAGGACATGAAATTTGCCATAAATTTCCCGGTGTTGAAATATATATGGCCTGGTAGTTATTATTTGCGGTTTTTTGATCCCCGCCCTCGCCATTGCATGATTGTAATTTGCCGGAAGAAGCAAAGGCTTTTAGAAATTAATTGCACAAATCATGCTTTTCATTAAATTTGATGTCCAAACCTATTTGAATTTCTATTTATGGATATAACTACAATTGGCATTATTGGTGCCATAATAGTAGCTGTTGTGCTTTTTTTTACTTTCAAGAATAAGCAGACAGCCAGCAAAATGATGGAAGGCAATACCGATGTGGTGCCCCTGATGATGCAGAAGGCAACCCAAATGAAAGTGAGCCGCCTGCAACAGGTTACCGCAGACGATCCTAAGGCTAACGAACAACTACAGAGATTGGTAGCCGCCTACAAAAACAATCAGATCAGTATACAAGCGTATAACGACAAACTGGATACCCTGATCCAGCGGTTGGAAATTGAACTTTAATACCAATAATCCAACAATAAGCCTTTAACTTTGTTGCTTCTATTTTAAGGTGATGGGGATTATTGCACTAATCATATTTGGCTTTTTGCTACTGGCTTTTATCCTGGTGTTTAGGAAAAAGCGTAACGAAGGTGTGCAGAGCATCATGCAGCAAAACCGCGATGTGCCCCCGCTTTTTAAAGAACGATCGGCCAGGTTAAAATACCAGGCCCTGCATGAAACCCTTAAAAATAACCCCATCCCGCTGCAAACGCTGAAGCAATTAAAACGCGACTATCAAGACAAGCTGGTTAATATAGAAATATACCACAACGAGCTGGAAGAACTGGAGCGGCAGTATCTGAAACATTAATTACTAATATTTGCCGTACTTAATGGTATTTTTATATCATTGCAATATAAAACAGCAATACCAATGGCATCAGCAGCAGATGACGGAGTAGTTAAACGCTTAAAAGTGATTGTTAAAGAGCATGGCGGTCAGCTGGCTTTAGCCAACCTGATTGGGGTTGACCAGGGCTTTATCAGCAAAGTGATCAATAAAAAGCAGGACGTTAGCTATTACCTGATCCGTAAGCTGTGCTTTCAGCTAAAGTACTCGCCCGAGTGGCTGATACTGGGCACCGGCAACAAACAGATCCTTAAACAGGAATCGGCCAAACTCATTACCGAAATACAAATGCTGCGTACCGAAGTGGATATACTACACGCCCGCATGCGCGCCTACGAAATGGAACTGAAACAAATGCAGCCCCCCAACCCCCTAAAGGCCGGGGCTTAATGTGCAAATGCGTGTATGTGCAAATATGCAGATGTTAAAATGCATTCATTTGCACATATGCATATCCTCGCATTTGCACATTCGTTACTCGCTCGCTTCCTCGCCCTTTTCGCCTAACTTAACAATATCGCCTTCCTGAAAAAGGATAGCTTGCAGGGTTTTGCGCCATACCGGTTTTTGCCGCAGCAAAAACTCCAGGTCCATGCCAAAGTGTTTAAATTCCTCGTGCTGGGCGTTTTGCATAATGGCTTTTGCCTGCGGGTCTTTCTCAACCGAGATGCGCTGCTCGTACCAGTTAATGGCCTCGGCTTCTTCGCCCAGGGAAACAATCATACGGGCAAAAGTGCGGGTTTTATCGGATAGTTCGTTAGCCGGTTCGTGATACTGATCAAATGCCATAAGTTATGTTTTAAGTTGATAAGCAATAAGCAGATGAACAGGCAAATTGTTTTGCATACAACCGAGAAGCTATTAGCTTAGGTTTTCCAGTTGCTATAATCGCCGGGATTAATGGGTATATAATCAGCCGCTTTAGCTTTGTCTAAAGGAGTTTTTAATAGTATAATTGAAAACAAAGCCGATCCGCCCGCGAAAGCCAGCAGTATCCACCATATGCTGTTGCCATTATGCTGGGCAAACGGCCGCTGATAAGGTTCAAGTATAATTGCCGGGCGGTTTTCATTATTGTTGTATAAATCAAGGGCATTTCTGTAAAACTCGCGTTTTTTATTATTGCCCAGTCTGTCCAGGTAAATAAAGTCATCGGCATCCGTCCGCATAAAATTGGCCAGCGTGCTTGCTTTAAATTCGGCATAGGCCTGCTCTTTCTCTATTGCAGATCCTCTGTTACTTATATTTACACCGTAGTGCCGGCCTAACCATGCGTGCGGCAAATTTTGGCGTAGCTGTGTAGTATCCGGCAGCGAACTGTATATGGGGGCAATAACATAAGCATCAAAATTTAGCCGGGTATTTCCTTTGCCGCTGACGTGCCGGTTAAAGTAAGCATGGTTATCCTTTACATCGGTATAATGCTGTTTAAGTGTATAGTACTTTGTTTTAGGTAGTTGGCCCATCTGGCTAATGTTTTGCAGGCTGGTTAGTTTACCGGTAGCCGTAAGCAGGTAGTTTTGCACGGTTAATGTAGTTAGGGCAGTAGCAAAAATCCCCATGATGATACCTGCGCCTACAGGCTTTCTCTTTTTATCACTACTATCTAAAAAACGCAGGCGTGGTAACAAAAAAACAACCACCGGTATAAAGGCTAAAACCGCCGGGATGGCAAAAGTGGTAATAGCTTCGTCCAGATGTAGCCAGCCGCGTTGTATAAACATGTAGTAGTTAAAAAACGAGTACAGCGCTGCAAACCCTGCCTGTACCAGCACAAAGGGTATAAAAATCAGTTTAAGTTTAAGGCCAATGTTTTCCATAATTCTTCCATTATATTCATTAAGATAAATATAGGGATAGGATGTTACTTGTACATTCATAATTTTTTGCTAATAATATTTGCAATTGTAAATTAATCTTCGTATCTTTACATCTGTTATATGCCAATCGGCATTTTATACATACAACACTCATCTTCATGTATTTTACAACTACCCATCAACTGGATAGCCTTATTGATGCGTATTTTACGCGCATTGCCGGCGAGTTCCATTTTAAAAACATTCCCGCCAAACGGAGCCCTACCGGCAAAGCCACCAGGCAAATAGTTTGGGACCGCGAGCCCGAGCCGCCGACTATTAGCGGACTGGTATTGTTCCTGGGGTTTGCGGACCGGGCCGCATTTGATAAAAAAGAACGCAAGGGGAAATACGCGCAATCCCTTAAACGGGCACGCCTGCGTATTGAAACGGAGTACGAGAAAAAACTGCACAATCCCACCGCCTCAGGCGCCATCTTCGCCCTTAAAAACCTGGGCTGGAACGAAAGGGACATCGCCGCGGCGGGCAATAATGCCCCAAAATCAATGAATGTAAATGTTAACGACAGCCCTATACCTACAGCCTCGAGCGAAAGGGAAGTGGATGTTTAATGTGCAGATATGTAGATGTGCAAATATGCAGATGATTAATGACTCAATGACAGCGAAGCGAATGACCCAATGACAACTATAAAAACCACCATATTATTTAAGCAAAACTACTATGCCACGGCGCAGGTGGTGGTAAACCAGGGCGGCAGCAGTTCGGGTAAAACATATGCTATTTTGCAGGTGTTGTTTGTACTGGCTTGCACCAATAAAGTGGTGATAACCGTTGTAGCGCAGGATATCCCCAACCTTAAGGTAGGGGCCATGCGCGATGCGCTGGAGATCTACAACCAACTGTCCGGATTAAAAAATGTAGTGAAAGCTTTTAACCATACCGATCGTTTTTTTGAGTTCGGTAATGGCAGCCTGCTCGAGTTTAAAAGCTACCACGATAGCCAGGACGCCAAAAGCGGTAAGCGCGACTACCTTTTTATAAACGAAGCCAACGGCATTAGTTGGGAGGTATATACCGAACTGGCCCTGCGCACCCGTAAGCGTGTTTTTATTGATTATAATCCTAATGCGGCCTTTTGGGTGCACGATAATTTATTAGGAAAACCCGGAGTGCAATTGATCATCAGCGATCACCGGCATAACCCCTTTTGCGAGGCCGGCATCCGCGAAAAAATTGAAGGCTTGCGTACCGATAACCCCGAACTGTGGAAGGTATACGCCCGCGGACTAACAGGTAAGGTGACCGGACTGGTATTAAGCAACTGGCATGTATGCGATGCTATTCCGCCGGATGCTAAGCGTTTGGCCTGCGGGTTAGATTTTGGCTTCACTAACGACCAAACCGGTTGCCTGGAAGTATACCTGCAAAATGGCGAACTATGGGTGAACGAATTGTTTTACTCGACCGGATTAACCAACCCTGATATATCGCGACGATTAGAGCAATGCGGGATCAGTAAAAACGTACTGATCATAGCCGACAGCGCCGAACCCAAATCGATAGAAGAACTGCGGCGCATGGGCTGGAATATTACCGGCGCTGTTAAAGGCCCCGGAACGGTAAACCTATCGATAGATATCCTGAAGCGTTACCGCATTAACGTTACCCGCAACAGCGTAAACCTGATAAACGAATTGGGCCGCTACAAGTGGAAAACCGATATTAATGGCCGCAGTTTGAACGAGCCGGTTGATAGTTTCAATCACCTGGTAGATCCATTGCGGTACGTGGCTTTAAACAAGCTGCGGGTAAAAGCGCTGAAGCCCGGCAAATCGCGCCTGCCATGGAAGGAGGCAAACTTTGGCGAGCGGGATTATGACTGGGTGTTTAATGCCACTTAATATTGTATTTTAAATTTATAATATCTATATTTACCAATATAATTAGCAATTATGAAAAACTTAATACTTATCACATTATTATTTGTCGTTTTCCAGGGGGAAGCGCAAACTACCAAACCTATTGATGGATTTTTGGGGATAAAATTTGGCAGTTCGGCCGCGCAGGTTACCGAAGCTTTAAAGGCTAAGGGTGCGGTGGTGAATGCCAACCCAACAGATTATTCTATTAGTTTCAGCAACCTTTCGCTTGGCGATCGAAAAGTAAGTACGCTTTTTGTGCATTTTGTAAATGATAAAGCATTTGAAACCTTATTTGTATTCAAACCAGATATGGAAGCTAAAAGTATTGAATTTTATAATAGTCTTATAACCGACATTAATAATGTATACGGTACTGGTAAGGAATCAAAAAAGTTTAAGCAACCGTACAGCGATGGGGATGGATACGAAATCACAGCTATTAAAACTGGAAATGCTGATTATCGTACTGAATGGGAAAGTGGGGATAATTATATATCAGCAACAATTGTACCCAATGCGCCATCCGGCGATTTGCGTATAAGATTGTTTTATAATGATGGCAAGCTGAGGGATTTGTATGAGAAGCAGAAAAAAGAAAAAAACAAGTCAGAATTTTAGGTAAAACACATTAGCCCTTATTGGGCTAATATTTTTAATAATACTATGCCAATAGGCATTTAAAACATAAATAAATATATTATGCCACCTCCAGTAAATAACCCATCAGACGATGCTCAGAATCAAACTGAACAACTAAAAAAAACCATGGCCGACCTGAATTCCGTTTTGCTGCAATTAGCTAAAACACAGGAAGAATTAGGAAAAACCATTGAAAAAAACAGCGGAAAGTTTGATGGCCTGGCCAAATCGTTAGACGACGCGGCCAAATCCATTAAAGAATTTAACAAACAAATAGGCGACACGGCCAAAACTATTGATGTATCAAAAAAATCGTTAGAAGAGAACAAAAAAGCGGTGGCCAGCCTGGAGCAGGTGTATGATACTTTACAAAAATCGCACAGGGTAAGCTCGAAACAGTTGAACGTATTACGCGAAGATATTGACCTGCTGACGCAAAATATACAGGACCAGGAAAAGGCGATTGCGGCAAGCGCCGAAGCTTTTGATTTTCAAAAAGGAAGTATCGATCAGTTAAAATCGGCCCTGGACAAACTTAAAGCATCCAATAAAGATTTTGGCCCGGTGCTGGAAGATGTAACCAAAGGCTTTAATATGATGAAAGATGGCCTGGCCGTAGTGAAAACGGGCTTTACAGGTGTGGGTGCCGCTATTAAGGCTACAGGCTTTGGTCTGCTGGTTTTAGTATTACAATCGGTAACCGAGTACTTTACTAAAACTACCGAGGGGGCTAAAAAACTAAAAGGAGGTATTGCCGCCATCAGCTTGGTAATTAAAACCGTAAAAGAGACCGTAAGCAAGATACTTAGCGCAATTGGTAAGGATATTGCCGACGCCGTAAGCCACCCGGCCGAAACAGTAAAAAAGGTTTGGAACGCGGTAATTGAAAATATCACCAACCGGTTTAAGGGGATCTCGGTATTTTTTAAGGGGCTGTTTAGCGGGGATTTAAAAACTATGGGCGATGGTGTGATACAAATGAGCACCGGTGTAACCCACGGTATTGATAAAATAAGCAAGGCTGTTAAAACGGTTAAAAACGAAGTAGCCGGCTTAGGGACTGCTATAGTAAAAGCTTATAATGATGGGGCCAATGATAGTGGTGAGGTAGTAAAGAAAATTGAGGGGAATGGTAAAACAGGGAAAAGATTATCAGTTGATAAAAAAGACAAAACACGAGGTGGCCAATTAGATGCGGCCAGATCGGGAGGGTTTAATAAAGAACCATCTGCTTCAAGTACAAAACATGAAATTTCAGTGGCTGACGATGATGGAGATTCTATTACATTACCTAATTCAAATAAAAAAAATGAGGATAATCTGCTACAAGATGGCATTATTATATCACATAACAGTGGCGATTGGCAAGTTGAATTTGAATTGCGCCAACAACAATTAGATAAAGAACGGGCGCAGGCCGAGCAAGCTGCACAGGCGCGTAACGAGTCGGTATTGAAAGTTGACCAACTGTACGATGAAAAACAAAAACAACTGGACAAGGCTCAGTTAGATGCGCAATTTGCCAACCAGCAAAACTATTTAAAATCGGTTGATAAACTTTCCGGCGCGTTGACAGGGATATTTGGCAAAAACACCATAGCAGCCAAAGCCGCCTTTAAAGCGCACCAGGCAGCAGCGGCCGGTCAGGTCATAATCGATACCCAAAAATCTATCATGGGTATCTGGTCGGCCAACGCGTCCATACCATTTATTGGTGTACCCAAAGCCATTGCCGAAACGGCTATCGCGGTAGCTGCGGGCGCTTCATCGTTAGCCGGCATTGTTAAGCAAAAGCCCGGCTTTGCCCAAGGCGGCTATTATGCGTCTGATGGCCGCGGCGCCTTGCTATCCGGCTATAGCCGTACCGATGATACCAACGCCTACCTCCGCTCGGGCGAAGCCGTGGTGGTATCCGAGGCTATGCGCAACCCTTGGGCACGCAATTTGGTCAGCGCCATTAACGTGGCCCATGGCGGCAGGGATTTCTCTACAGCTAATCCCGGTAAAGGTTATGCCATAGGCGGCATATTTACCGATGGCGGCAATGCCAACCGCTATTACAACCAGCCGGCTAACGATGTGAAGGATTTGGCTAATACGCTGGCTTACCAAATGCTCAACAACTTCCCGCCTATTTATGTGGATGTAAAGGATGTAAACAACCAGCAAAATATTTTGGCGCAAACGGTAAACCGGGTAAATCTGTAATTTCCACGGGTGATTATTTGGAAATATAATTTTATAGAAGTATATTTACCAATATAATTAGCAATTATGAAAAACTTAATACTTATCGCATTTTTATTTGTTACTATTTGCTGCAAAGCACAAACCACTAAGCCTATTGATGGGTTTCTGGGTATAAAATTTGGCAGTACACCAGAACAGGTTATTGAGGCTTTAAAAGCTAAAGGCGCAGTGTTAGATAAAGCTAACAGCAAGGTAACTGAACTTACTTTTAATAATGTAACATTAGGCAACAGGAAGGTTGAGGAATTTTGGGTAAGGTTTATTGACAATAAAGCTTGCGAGGCCCAATTTTTTTTTAAAGATGCATTAGAAACCAAAACTATTGAATATTATAATGCCCTCGTAAAGGACATTAATGATGTTTATGGTAGTGGTGTCAGCACCAAAAACTTCAAACAACCATATACGGATGGGGATGGGTATGAGATTACTGCTATAAAAACGGGCAATGCTGATTACAAAACATTATGGAAGGATAACGAAACTAAAAATACCATATCATCAAAAATACTAAATGACACATTTATTCGTCTGGTTTACCAGGATCGTAAATTGTTAGATATAGTTATTCAGAAGCAAAAAGAAAAAAACAAATCCGAGTTTTAAGGCAAACGGTAAACCGGGTAAATCTATAATTTCCACGGGTGATTATTTGGAAATATAATTTTATAGAAGTATATTTACCAATATAATTAGCAATTATGAAAAACTTAATACTTATCGCATTATTATTAATAACTGTTTGCTGCAAGGCACAAACCACAAAGCCTATTGATGGGTTCCTGGGCATTAAATTTGGCAGTAGCCCTGCACAGGTTATTGAGGCTTTAAAAGCAAAAGGGGGAATAGTAAATACAGGCCAAACACCTTTTTCAATTAGTTTTAGTAATGTATCATTAGGCAGCAGGAAAACGGCTGCGGTTTTTGTGCATTTTGTAAATGAACAAGCTTTTGAAGCCGCATTAGTATTTAAACCTGAATTGGAAACAAAAAGTATTGATTTTTATAATTTACTTGTAAAGGATATTAGTGAAGTATACGGTGTCGGAAAAGAATCAAAAAAATTCAAGCAACCTTACAGTGAAGGCGATGGCTATGAAATAACAGCCATAAAAACAGGCAATGCAGATTATGCAACATTTTGGACCGATGCCAATGAAAATGAACTTTCAGTAGTAATTGCAGTTACTTCAACTAATGAACTACGAGTGAGATTATTTTATGATCATGGCAAACTACGTAAGTTATACGAGGATCAACAAAAAGCAAAAAACAAATCCGAGTTTTAAAACACTAACCAAATAAATAGTCATTGACTATTTATTTTTTACAGGTATTATGCCAATTGGCACTTAAAACATATTTAAATGATTCAACAAAAAATAAAAACAACTACCGGGTTTATCCACCTCAGCATCCCCGAAAAACTGCACGAAGTAACGCTTGCCCAACTGATGGAAATGCAGTCGGCTGGTAACTTAAGCGATTTACAGGCTATCAGTATACTATCTAACACACCACTTAGCAAGCTGCAACATATCAGTAATGGCAACGATTTGCAGGCATTCAGCACACAGTTGCTAAACATTGCCCACCAAATTAAATATCTGTACAAAAGTGATGCGGTCCCGCAAAAGATCAGCCTAACCGTTGATGGTAAACCAACAAACGTGAAGGTGATAAATAATCTTTCTGTTGAACCCGCCGGCGCCTTTATGGCCGCGCGTGAGATTATTGCTGACGAGATTAGCAAACATATTGCCCAGCATGGCGAAGCAAATTGGCAGGACCATTTTAACCCATCGCTAAATGCCTGTACACAGGTTTTGGCGCAATACTTTTATTGCCGCGCCACCGGCAACCCTTATAATGAATACGCCGCCGCCGAGTTTGAAGGGCAGGTTAAACAACTCCCCGTAACCGATGCGCTGCCCATAGCCAAGTATTTTTTTTTGAGCTATCCAAACTTATCGAAACCGAAAACCGGCTTCTGGCATCGCCTGCGTCGGCGCTGGAGCAGCGCGCCGGCATAAAAACTTTCGAGCCGTTTAAATACATCAATACCATCAATGCCCTCAGCGGCGGCGATATCACCAAATGGGATGCCATCCTAAACCTACCCTACGATAGGGTACTCACCAAACTCCTGCTTAACAAAACCGAAGCCGCCTACCAAAAGCGGTACGGGGAGTTGCTGCAGGGAGGTTCATAGTCTTTAGTCTAAAGTCTTTAGTCGTAAGTCTATAGGCTAAAGAACATCCCGATAACTCACTTAGAACTTCAGACTCAAAACTTAAGACTTAACCCATGCCCATACGCAATCAAATAGCTGCCATAGCGCAGACCTTAACCGGTACGCCCGGCTTTATTTACGGCACCGCCGGCGAGTTGAACGCCCTGGCCGATGATGCCAGCTTCCCAACCGTATTTTTATACCCGCTGCAAAACATCGGGATTAACCCGGCGGTAAATGGATCGGTAGATAATACCTTCTCCATCTATATCGAGTTTCTGTACAAAACCGATTTTGGCCAGTACACCGCCGATAACGAAACCTATGTAGCGCAGGCCCTGCAGCTGGCCAACCAGTTTTTGGTAAAGGCCGCTACCTACCGCGAAGGAGATGGCCGCTACTTCCGGCTAAAAATTACCGAAAAAGCCAAGTGTGTACCCGTCTACAACAAGTTTGATGTAAACACTACAGGCGTAGGCCTCACGGTAACGCTATCGGCCATGTATTCGCCCGCTGTTGCTTAAGGCATCCTCTTGCTATTGAACCATCATCCATTAACCACGAACCCTCTTTAAAATGAATATCGACCCCCGGATAACCCTCGTCTATCTCGACCCCACCGACAATATCATCACCACCAGTTATAACGCGGCCTTTTATATCAGCATTTATGATGCGGCCACAGGCGAGCTAACACCCGGCAACGGCGTAGGTGTAAATTACCAGTACTTTAATAATGGCATCCCCGGAGCAACCTTCAGCCGCAATGTAATTGGCTCGCAGGTAAAAATAACCCAGGGCACTTATCGCGAGGTACGCAATTTCGACGGCGAGATCCTGTCGGAGTTTGAGATCCGGATCACCGGCTTCGACCAGGTGATCCCCGATGAACCGCCACCCAACACTACTGTTTGCGATGTAATGATCACCGCTGTAAACGTAGATCATAAAGAAAGCGCCATCGGCGCCGCCGATGCACAGGTGACTATCCTGGCACAGAGCAGCCAGCTGCCCATAACCTACAGTTTGGACGGTGTAACGTTCCAGTCGTCGGCCACATTTACCGGTTTGCATGGCGGCGGCTATGTGGCTTATGTAAGCGATGCGGGTGGATGCACTGCCAATCGTAGCTTTACCATTGAGGTGATACAAAACCTGCTAACGGCCGATCCGTCGGTTGACGTAGGCACCAGCAACCTTTCGCGCTGGAACGCCGCCTTTAACCCCGTAGTGTTTACCTATCAGCGTAAAGATTACCAGGTAACCGGCATCGGCGCCGATGGTAACGGTAACATGATTGTAAGTGTAAATACCAACCTGGCCGGACTTACCGAAAACGATAAAGTGTACCTGTGTGCCGGTGCATATAAAGGTATTTACGCGGTTAAATCAACATCGGGCGGGCAAATTTATATCGATTCGCCTTACATCGCTTCAGGTAATAACACAGGCTACATAAACATTAACCGTTTACGGCCTTATTACGAGGTAAAAACCGAGATCACTTATTTTGATAAGGCTGCGGGCATGATGAAAAGCATTACATCCACAAACCGGCCAGATCAAACAGGTTTGGTTAAGGCTGATATTTCCAGCTTTTTGCAAAGCCTGCTGCGCGTGCAGGATGAGAGTGATTTTACAGCTATTAACTTCCGTGATGATAACCTCAGCGCCAGCTATACCATCCGCTACGCCGAAGCCTGGGACGGGCACCCTCCGGTTTATATCAGCATGGATCACCCGTATTATGTAATATATGCCGCCAAACAATTGGGCGATGCTTATGGCGGTAACCTGGCTGCTTATGTACCTTTCCCATCGGTAAACAGCCAAAGCAAACGGGCTAAATGGATAACTGATTTTACCGAGCCGGTTTTTTCTAATAGTTATCCGTTTGATATTGGTTTTATTTATAGCGATGCCATAGCCGGCTTAGCCATTTATTGCGAACTTACCCTGCTGGATATTAACCGCCAGCCTATTACGGGCAGCATCCAAACAACCGGCTTACTTAATGAAGACGGTTCTTTCCTGCTTAACCAGGACGGGAATAAATTTATTATAGCCGATGCATCTGCAACCACTTTCCCTGTAGCGCAGTATATCGGGTTAAACCGTCTGCTGATCAATCAAAGCTTCCCGCCCGATGCTTATTACTTTACGCTTACGCTGAAGTATGATGAAGGCGGAACCTGCCACACCATTACGCAAACCCAAACTGTCAGGATTGATGATATGGTCGACGATCAATCGGTTTACCTGCGCTGGATAGGCTTGACCGGCAGCTGGAACTATTACCGCTTTGTTTATAACCAGGAGATCAGTCTGGATGTGCAGAACGCCACTATTATTAAAAACTACGTGAACGATTGGGCTAATCAAAACAGTATAGAAGAAGTGATCAGCAAAACGGCAGGCCAAAAAATGAAAGTAATGGCCGAAGATCTTTCGGTAGCCGATATTAAAGGTTTGCAATCCATCAAGTACTCGCCCAAAGTGCAGCTACTGGTGAATAAAAATCCGGTAAAATGGCAAACGGTAGTACTCAACACCGCCACCTTTGCCGAGTACGAAACCCGTAACGGCCAGGCGCCTTTTAGTGTAACGTTTAACCTGCCGGGGATTAATATACAAACGCAGTAGCCCCCCCCAGCCCCCTAAAGGGGGAGTAATGGCAAATGTGCGTATATGCAGATGTGCAAATATTCTCTGTGATTTGCCTACAAATGACTTAATGACCCAATGACCAACTTACAACTATACCTTAACGACCAATTGGTTGACCTGGCTGACGACAGCCCTATAGCCCTTACCTTCCAGATCAATAACCTGGCCGAGGTAAAGAATCAGCAGGGCAATACCAGTAACCAGTTTAAACTACCGCTTACCCAGCGCAACCGGCGTATTTTGGGTTTCCCCGATGAGGTGGCTTTTACCGATGAAAAACCTTACCAGCAATACCAGGCAAAAATGATACAGGATGGGCTGGAGATATTGCCCTATGGTATAGCCGAATTGAACGGTATCGATCAGGATACGGCGGCAATTACCGTACTATCGGGCAATGTGGATTTTTTTGACGCCATCAGCGGAAAGATCTATGAAATGGGCGATAAAAATACAGCTTATGGCACAGGTAATCCGTTTCTCCCGTATCAGCATACCTGGAATGTTGCTAATGTGGTAGCTTCGCAAACCAAAACCGATGGCTGGATCTGGCCCGTTGTTGATTATGGAAACCTCATTTATAATTCCGCTGACCAATGCGAGGTGAATGTGCGCTACCTGCGCCCCGGATTTTTTATTAAAACCGCTATCGATCTGATGCTGGCATCAAACGGCTATAAAGCAACCGGATCATTATTAAGCAACCCCATATACCCAAAACTGATTGCCCAGTTTAGCAACAGCACGTTTGAGCATGGTACCGACTATCAGAACCAGCCTAATCCGCACGGGTTAAATGCTGCCATCACCACCAATTTAAATGTAAGCCATATCCCAATAAATGATAATGTTGGACTGATTAACTTCCCATCTTATTCAGATCCGTCTAACCAGTTTATTAATGGTAACACATTTATAGCTAACCAAATTAATAATGTTGATATCACAGTAACGATACCGCGCTTAATCTTCGCAGGGAAAATTGCCGGCAGCCATCCGTCCAACCTCAAAATCTATATTCAGGTAAATAGTGATATTGTTGCTACAGCCAACTTTGATTTTTCGGGCCCTTTTACCAGGGAGGGTAATACCAGCGGCAGCGGCTTGCGCGGCAGTACAGACACGGCCAACACAGTGTTATCCGCTTCTGCCGACTTATCCATCAACGATCAGGTATCCATTACTTACGAGTTTTTGGGCGATAGGCCCGCGTATTTTACCATTTATGCAGGCGCATCCTTAGTGATTGCGCCAACGGGGAAGGGGATACTTTACGGCCAGGATGTACAATGCGAACGGATCTTCCCGGATATAAGTCAGAAAGATTTGCTGAAGGATATTTTGCAGCGTTTTGGTATCATCTGCCAAACTGATAATAACACGCGTACCATCAACTTTGCCTCGTTCAGGGATATTGTGAATAATATACCCGTCGCAAATAACTGGACGGATAAATGCCTGAACCAGGGGAAAAGTATCAGCTTCCAGTTGGGCGGTTATGCCCAGGTAAACTATATGAAGTATAAGCAGGATGATAATGTATTGCCTGTGGGTTTTGCCGATGCGCAGATAAACGTGGCTGACAAAACCCTGCCTGCCACTGCCGACCTGTTTGAGAGCCAGTTTGCACCAACACTTAACCGCCCCTACATCGGCGGTAGCATAGCCCAGATAAAAATGACGGATATAGCCGATGATAACCACGAGTTTAATATCGGCGTATCGCCGCGGATACTGATAGATCAAAAGATAGACCTGCGCAATTACAGCGGCGCCAGCATTAAATTTACCGATGGTGATGCCAGCCGCGACAGGATTGTGAACGATTGGATCTCGACCCCATATTTTTACAAACCCGATGGCGACTACCATCTTTGCTTTGGCGATATGCCCGGCACAGGCAGCCCTTTGCCAGGGTTAAAAAAACTCTATTATCCAGAGCTGGAAAAAATATTGACCAACAGCAAAAAAGTAGTGCGCTATTTCCTGCTCAGTCCGCGTGATATTTTAGACCTTGATCTACTGGTGCCTGTTTACCTGCAGCAGGATGGGGCTTACTATTATATCAACAAAATAGATAACTGGCGCAAAGGCCAGCCAACGAAAGTAGAGTTAATAAAATTAGGATAATATATGCCATTTAGCATTTAAAACATAATTCATATATGAATATCAATACCATCAACCAATTATATAACCAGGGCGTTTTTACAGAGTTGTACAAAGCGGGGTTTATTACAGCCAAGGTATTTACTTACCGTGAAATATATTTATGGGTTCAGGCCCAAATGCAAACCCGCGGTATCAACAAAAATCAGGCAGTGCTGGAAGCGGAAGTGAAGTTTAATAAAGATGAGCGTACGATATGGAGGGCGCTGAATAGTTTCACGACCGCTGATTAGAGATGATTTGTTTGATTGCGTTGAGTATCAGGACTGACATAGTTGTGTCACCATTGCATTAAACTATTCTCCCGATCTTTGATTGTTGTCTGAATCAGAATTAACAGAATTAAAGGATTAGCAAAATATTCATTCTTTCTTCAAATTCTAAAATCCTGAACTACTGACACACTTCTGTCACCAACAACATAAAGTTTTATCCCGACCTTTGAATATACCAAATCATCAGAACTAAAATTTAATAATCGCCCGGTTCTTCGGGCAGTCAATTAAGGTTCTGCTCATCAAATATCCGGGACTTTCAATCTAAACCCAATCGGCATAATCATGCCCAAATCGGTGAAATCAAAACCGCAATCGTCGAAATCTTCTAACAATCTGTGAAATCTAAAACAATGAAAATATACCTATACGATACCGAACAGGACTGCATCGGCACGGGCAGCCTGTCATCAGCTTATATACAGCAACAGTTGGAGGTCGCCGGCGGCCAGGATGTGGAAGTGCATATCAGTTCGGTAGGTGGCAGCGCGTTTGATGCCATCGCCATTTACGATATGCTGAAAAAATATCCCGGAAACGTAACCACTTATGTGGACGCGCTGGCGGCCTCGGCAGCGAGTGTGGTAGCCATGGCCGGCAAAACAGTAGTGATGAGCAAATACGCCCTGCTGATGATCCACAAGCCTATGGTAGGCAGCGGCGGTAATGCCGATGAACTGCTGAAAGATGTACACATGCTCAATATCGTCCAGTCGCGCCTGGCGCAGATCTATATGGACCGGTCCGGGTTGGACGAAGTAACTATTAACAGCTTCATCAACTCCGTCACCTGGATGACGGCCGACCAGGCGCTTGACCTGGGCTTTATTGACCGTGTGGAAGATTACAGCGCCGATATTACCAACAGCGCCATCCTTAAAAAATACACCCATAGCGCTCCTGCCGTTTACCAGCGATGCATCAACAAAATCTTAAACATAAATAACAAAAAAAGCAACATGAACATGGAAAACAAGGACCTTATCGAAAAAACCGCTTCGGTTTTGGATAAGATGATGAATTTCTTTAAAAAAGTGGTGAACAAGCACACCATTACCGACAAGGGCAAACTGCACCATGCCGGCGAACTGGACGAGGGTACTGAGGTGTACCAGGATGAGGATATGATCACACCGGCCATAACCGATACTTACATCACATCAGCAGGCAAAAAGGTAGCCGTAAAAGATGGTAAAGTACAGCAGGTTGACCCATGCCCTGATGCGGAAGATGAGGATGACGACATGCCGGCAGACAAGCTAAAAAAAGGTGATGTGCAAAGCCGGATCCAAAGTATCAAAGCTAAACTGCATGCCCAAAACGCGCTGCTGACCGAAGCCCGTACGGCATTGGAAACAGCCAACGCCCGCTTAAAACAAACCCGCGACGAAGTGCGCAACGAAATAAAATCAGACTTTACACCCGAAGGCTCGCGCCGCAGCAATAAAGCCCAAACAGAGGCTCAACCCTTTTTTGCCCCGCAAACCACCCTGGCTAAAAACGCGGTACGCAAAGCTGTAACCCCCTAACCCCCTAAAGGGGGAATAGAAAACCAATTACTCACAAAATATCAATCCCTATAGTAAACATTAAATCAAAAAGCTCCCCCTTTAGGGGGTCGGGGGGCTAAACTTTATGGCTCAATTTACATTTACAAACAACACCTATGCCGGCGAAGCGCTGGCAGGTTTTATGGCCAGTACGCTGCTGGAAGCCGACTCGGTAAAGCGCGGACTGTTAACCGTAATTAACGACGTGAAATCGCGCAAGATCATTCTTGATGTGGATGATGACGTAAAACTGCAGGATCCATCCGGCATGTTTAACGACCAGGGCACTACCACCCAACAGGTTGAAAGCTACCTTGACCCGGTAGTGTACGAATTTATGAAACAGGAGCAATGGGATAAACTGGCCCAAAGCTGGGAAACCCAAAGCCTGGCCCCGGGTGCCTTCGGCGACTATGAAGGCGTGGTAGACCTGTCGGACTTTATGGTTCAGCGTTATTTGACCAAAATACAAATAGCTAACGAGCGCTTGTACTGGCTGGGTAAGGCATCAACCAAAGAGGCTACCTTTACAGCCGATTTTCAGGGCTTGCTGCCGGCCATTGCAGGTGCATCGGGTGTGTTTAAAGTTGGCCTGGGTAAATCGGCCACCAGCATGGCTGCAACTGCCATCAGCGCTTCAGGCGTGGTAACCGTAAGCAGCACAATTACTTTATCAGACGGTGACGTGGTAACCATTACCGGCGTAACCGGCACCAGCAAAGACACTACTAATGGTGGGCCGGGGATTGATGTACAAGGCCAATCGTACTTTATACAGGTGCTAAGCGCTACTACTTTTAAACTGGTGCGTAACTACAATGAGATCAATACCCGTAAGGCAGCCACTTTCACAGGCACATCAACAGCAGCAACCGTTAGCTATATTAATGCCAGCAATGTATTGGGTGTGTTAAGCGGCGTATTCAGCCAGCTTGACCCGGCCGACCGCAGCCAGGAGGATTTTAATCTGCAGATCCCATTGCATGTAGGTTATGCCTACGCGCAGGCACAGGCCACACAGGCCACCAACGTGTTGAATGCCTTTACAGATAAAAAGAAAATGGATTACCTGGGCATCCCATTGCAACTAATGAACCACTGGCAGGCTAATACCATTTTGGGTGCGCGCTCATCCAACCTGTTCCTGGGGGTAGATCTGTTAGGCGATGCATCCGAACTATCTACCGTGTACATGAAGCCTTATACCAACGACAACGTGGTGCGTATGAAGGCCCGCATGAAAGCTGCCGTAAACTTCAAATTCGCTAACGAATTATTTTACCTGAGCGCGTAAGCCCCCCAGCCCCCTGAAGGGGGAGCAGGATATCGATCTAACTATATCTATTACTCATTTTTCACAATGCCATCCTATTCCCCCTTTAGGGGGTTAGGGGGCTAAAAATTAAATTCCATGCCCATTTACAATAAAATAAACGCAGGCTTTGCCCTTGGGGCAGCCGAACCGGTAACATCCGGTATCGAAGATGTGATCTACATCTTTAACGAAAGTGATATCACCCTTACTTATGACACCATGAACCCGCTGATCGTAACCGATTTAACCGCGGTAGGCAGCGCCAAGGTTTATAAGTTCACAGGTACCAACAACAGCTTTAACAGTATATCCAAACTGGCCAAAACACAGGTTGGGCCACGTTATACCGAGGAGATCGACTTTAATATTGCCGGTCTTTCGGCAGATGTTAAGGCACAATTAATGGCCATGGGCTACGGCCGCGTACGTGCTATTACTATTAATAACTACAAAGCGGGAGATTCGGCCGTTGAACTGTTTGGCGCCGTAAACGGCCTGATCCTGGCTGAAGCCGAGCGCAATGCCGCCGATGAGGGTGTTGAAGGTGGCTACAAATTAAAGCTAACCAACCCTGACAAATTGAGGGAACCTTACCCTCCGCGTGCGGTATCTATTCCGCCGGTATCGGGCTCGGCAACTTATGCCAGCACCCTGGCCGCTTTGGAAGCGCTGGTAGCTTAAGCACCCCTCTAATCTCCCCTAAAGGGGAGACTTCTAAAAATTAACTAAATCATAAATTAAGAAGTCCTCCCCCTCGGGAAGGATTTAGGAGGGGTCATGAACCAAAAGAAATACACCCTAAAACCCGGCAAGCACCAGTTTGCGCCCGGCGAGCATGCCCGGCATGATAATGATAACCTGACCGATGCCGAAGCGGAATGGTACCTGGAGCGGTACCCACATATTGCGAAGCTGTTTGTTAGTAGTCCGGAAGTCGGAAAGACCGGAAGTCCGGAAGTAAAAGTTCGCATCAAAAGAAAAAGAATCGGTGTAATCACACCGGAAATCTGTGAAATCTCCTCAATAATCTGTGAAATCCCTCAAAAATGAAGACCTATCTGCCACAAATTGAACGACGCATAGTAGTACGCCCCAACCAAACCTATGGCATACTTAACTATGATAAAGATAACGCCTATCCGCAGCGTATGCTGGAACTGGTGGGTGCTTCGCCAACGGCAAAGGATTGCTGGAACAAACGCGCCAAATTTATAGCCGGTAATGGTTTTGAAGAGGTCGATCTGGGTAAACAGATCATCAATAGCAAAGGCCTTACACCGGCTAAGTTATTAAAAGCGGTAGCTGCGGATAAGGCGCTTTTCAGCGGGTTTGGGATCCATGTAAACTACAATGCAAATTTTAAAGTATCCTCGGTTAATTATGTAAAATTTGAGGATATCCGTATGGGGGATACCGATTGTGCAGAAACTGCCGATAAATACGCCATCTATTTTGACTGGGGCCGGAAAACCTGGAAAAACATCATGCGCAGCAAGATCACTTTCCTGGATAAATACAATCCCGATCCCGAAGCCATCAAACAACAGGTTTTAGCCGCACACGGATGGGAAAACTACAAGGGCCAGCTATTTTATTTCAACCCCGAAGTAGATGATTACCCGCTGATTGAAGCCGATAGCGTTTGGGAGGATTTTGAAACCGAGGCCGGGATCAAGATCTTTAACAACCGCGAAGTTGTTACCGGTTTCCTGCCATCAACCATGTTGTTTATGCCGGCACGCCGCGAGGAGGCCGATAATTCAGGTCCGGATACCGGTGATGAAGCTTATCGCAATATGCCATCGCAACTGGAGAAAGACCTGGGTGCTTTCCAGGGGGCCAAAAGCGCGCAAAAGATCATTGTGATTGAGTATGAAGATGAGGCATCGAAACCGGAGTTTAAGCCTTATGCTATTCAAAATAACGATAAACTGTTTGAAACAACAGAACGGTCGGTTGAGGCACGCATCATCAAAGGTTTCTCGGTCCCCAAGGAATTGATCAATGCCGAAAAATCATCGGGCCTGAGTAATGGTGGCGAAAAGAAACAGGCCATCCGCGAGTTTAACGATAACACCGCACCCGAACGGCTGGAAATATCAGAAACCTTCGCCGAAATATTCGACCGGTTTTATACCGATATCAACCCATCAGGCAACTGGAATATTATACCTGTACCGGCCGATGTAGCCGACGATAGTGCAGGTATGCAAGCCGGTAGCAGCATTAATCAATTACTGTTATCCGATCTGCCGGCCTCGAGTAAAACCGCCATCCTGGTCTATGCCTATGGCTTTAAGCAAACAGAAGCCGAAGAGATGGTGGGCGTTTAAGGTCAAAGTCTTTAGTCCTAAGTCATTTGTCAATCACTCATCTACCCATTACAACATGAATATCATAAACCAAACCACATTTCAACGCTTCGAGGATATCAGCCTGAATATAAAACCCGAACGCCTGGCGGTGTATATCGCTAAAGCGCAGGAACTTGACCTGAAACCGTTTTTAGGCTATGCCTTGTATTACGATCTCATCAAAAATTTTGAAGAAGACGGCAGCCTGAAAAACGATGCCCCGCAGCCTTATAAAGACCTGGTGAACGGCGCTGAATACCTGGATAAACGCGGCCATATTGTACTGTACCAGGGCCTTGGCCCGCTGCTGGTGTACTTTGCCTTCGCCCGTTTTATCGAAGACGATTCGGTGCATTATACAGCTACCGGTCCCGTGATGAAGCAACGCGAAGGCGGAAACGCTTTAACGGCAGCCGATATTACCAAACTGGTACAGCAGCAACGCAGCATAGCTAATGCCTATGCTAATGAAGCCGAACGCTTTTTAAAGGATCATCAAAGCGATTTCCCTTTGTGGACCTATAATGCAAAAAACAAATCGGCCAGGCAGGCGGGTCCGCGCATCAGGGCGGTGGATAAAACCGCGTTCAACTATTCCGGGAGTGACGAGTTTAATTGCCTGTCGCCGGTATAACCTATAAATTATAACCAACATGGATAAAAAAATAAGCGATCTCACATCAGCATCGTCTATCGACGCGGCCGATGTTTCCATACTCGTCCATAATAACTCCGATTACCAATATACCTTCGCCACCCTGCTAACATTTATTGGTAATAACCTGGCAACGGGTGCCGCCGTTAGTTTTGGTACAACGCTGCCGCAAAATACAACCGGCAAAAACGGGGATGTGTTTATCAATACTTCGGCGGGGGCATTTGCACAAAAAACAGCGGGTACCTGGAGTGTGGTATATACCCTGCCCGCCTCTGACGGCCTAACCGATAGTACTGTATTATATGGTTTGGGCGCTCCGGCATCAGGGACGGGCAATAACCTCGATACCTATATTAACACCGGCACCGGCATCTTCTACAAAAAAACAGCCGGATCCTGGAGCTCGGTTTTTACCATGCTGAATGGCCCGGCGGGGGCAAAGGGCGACAAAGGCGATACCGGCGCTAGCGGCCGAACCATTTTACAAGGCACAGCCAATCCGTCCAATACAACCGATGGTGCAAACGGCGACTTTTACATCAATACCAGTACTTATAAGCTATTCGGCCCAAAAACCGCCGGCGTTTGGGGAAGCGGTACCTCTTTAGTGGGACCCGAAGGCGCCAAAGGCGATACGGGAGATACCGGAGCGGCGGGCGCGGATGGGGCAACAGGAGCCACCGGAGCAAAAGGTGACAAAGGCGATACCGGAGATACCGGGCCGGCAGGCGCGGATGGGGCTGTTGGAGCTACCGGAGCAACCGGTGCAGGTGTTGCTGCAGGCGGAACAGCCGGGCAGGTACTGGCCAAAATTGATGGGGTGGATTATCATACGGAGTGGGTTGATGCGGCGAGTGGGGGTGGATTTGATATGACCACCTACATTGAATCTGCACCAACCTTTGCAGATGAAGCAGCCGCTATAATTGGCGGCATTTCTGCGTATACGCTTTATAAAACGGATACCGGAGAAATTAGATATAAATTATTAGACACGGTAACGCCCAGTTCACCAACAGGTGGCATCGTTGATGATGACGAAGATACATTCACATTTACAGGAGGAGAAGAATAATGATAAGGCCACTTACAGATCATGAGTACAAAATCAATGCCGGTGCCTGGACGGGGTGCATATCTGGCAACACTACAGATAATGGGGACGGTACGTATACAATCCATTCGGGTTTAAATGTAGATATACCTATTGGTGGTTTAAAAGTACGTGTAAAAACGATAGGTATTAACCCTCCAAGCTCAGAGTTGTCTAACTCTGTAGCATTTAATGCGCCATCATCGCCTAAAAGCATACAGCTAATATTTATAGGAGACAGTATAACTGCTGGCCAGGGAACAACTACAAATGGGGATAGCGTTACGGGGCCTCTATTCGGTGCTAATTCCTATCCTGTAAAAACCATTAGTAAATTGTCAAGTTTAGACGTTACTCCGTTTTATCGGGGCTTTCCGGGCGGCTACCAATCGCTATACCTTTCCTATGACCTTGCCACTACAATTTCAATTTTTGACAAGCATAATTACACAGATATTTATTGTATTTTATTTTTTGGGGCCAATGATTTACTTGACCCCTCAAGTGTAGCACCTTTTCAATCTGATATTGCTACTATTAGCAATGCTTTAAAAGAGGCGGGTGCAAAGGTTATTGTTATGCCTGTTTTGAGCAGGAAAGATACTTTTGCCGCCTCCGTTAGCTATGGGAACATAACGAGGCGAAACATAATAAACACTTGGCTTGTTGATAATTATACAGACTTCGCAGATGGCTTAATTGACTTGTCTCCATATCCTGAAATATTCGCAGATGCTGCGCCGGATAACGCTACTTATTTTAATGACTCAGACACGGATGGATTGTATAAAGTCCACCCTACAGATGTGGGCGCTGATATCCTTGCGACCGCCGCTGCTGATGCGGTAATCGAACTATCTGAAACTACATCACTACCTATTGAGGATACTGATGATGCGGCTACTTTTATTACCGCTACAGGAATTTCGGATGGCGACCTAATAGCAGCTATAGAGCAATTCGTTACTGATTTAAAAGAGGCGAAATTATGGAACCGGCTTGCGGTGATATATCCTTTTGTAGGTGGAACAGCTACCACTCATAAGTTTAATCTCAAAGACCCGCGCGACCTTGATGCAGCTGCGAGGTTAGAGTTTTTCGGTTCTCCTATACACAACTCAAACGGCGTTACGTGGGCATCTGGCGCTTATGCTGATACTAAATACATACCGCCATACGGCAATTATTACAATGCCTCAAACTATTCGTTGCATTATTATTCAAGGACGGCGAGTCCTTCAAGTGCGGGTATTGACATTGGTGTTAATCCAGCACGTATAGGTATAAAATTAGGCGGGGCGGTATATGATGAATGTAACAGTAACTTCATAGGAGGAACAACCGTATCTTATGATGAGACAGGTTTATTTACAACCTCTCGATATTCACAAAACTCACACGTCCATACGCTTTATAGAAATGGGGTCTTTGTACATGATAAATCGATTGATGGCCGAGCAAACATGCCTATACACCCTCAGTTTATTGGAGCCGAGAATGAGGTCGGTTCAATTGCTTACCCATCAAATCGAAATTGCGGCTATTGTGCTATTGGTTATGGTTTAACCGCAGATGAAGAAGCGGCTCATTATGCAGCCGTTCAAGCATTTCAAACGGCATTAGGGAGGGCTGTGTAGATTTAATTACAGGTATTTGGACACTTCCTTTTTCCATATAAGGTAGCCCGCCGCTGTTAAGTGGATGCCGTCAGTAGTGAGTTCTTTTTTCATAGAGTTATTTCCGAGGTAATAAGGATAAAGGTTAATAAATGGTATACTTTGGGATTTGCAATACTGTTCTACCTTTTTGTTATATGCTTCAATTTTAGGTGTTAATGACTTACCGAATGGTAAAACAGATTGCACATAAATTTTAGAGTGGGCTGTCTTTTCCTTAATCGTTGAGATAATTCTGATAAGTTGGTTAA
Source organism: Mucilaginibacter sp. GW821-FHT07H05 (assembly GCF_059418485.1). Lineage (NCBI taxonomy): Bacteria > Pseudomonadati > Bacteroidota > Sphingobacteriia > Sphingobacteriales > Sphingobacteriaceae > Mucilaginibacter > Mucilaginibacter sp. GW821-FHT07H05. Next base: position 8,432 of record NZ_JBWKPY010000002.1, on the reverse strand, counting down.
AAGTGTAGTTTATGGAATATTGGCTGAGGTCGTTTGTGCCTACTTCTAAGAAAATTTTTTGAGGGTGGCCATCAGTTACCTCCGAAAGTCGATTAATTATATCGGCAGTGGTATTACCAATTACGCCACGATTTTTTAACCGGCAGTCATTAAATAGTTCTTGCAAAGGAAATCCCCTTGTAAGACTTGTTCCTAAGAAAACAATGTCAGAAGTGTCATGTGGAATGGCTTTAAATAAGTCAACCGCGTATTTGTTAAAGTTTCGCTTATATTGCTTTTCTGCTGCGATATCAGTTCTGTTTTCAGGTAACCCGCTCCTGTAGTAATAGTACCGCTTACCTACCAGGAACGAAACTATGAAAAGATTAAGTAATAACGAGGAATATAAAAGAAGATTTTTTCTATTGACAATATCCATTAATCACCTTTTTTAAGTGCCTTAAAATTACTTTAAAAAGTTATTTAATTAAGATTTAAGGAATTTTTTTGTTTGCTAATATTCCTTCATGAAACCCTCTATGCTTATTCCGTAATCGCGCTAAGCTTCAAAAAGTTTACCCAACAAATAATTTTTCTCATGCATTGGTTGTGTTTAGCAACCTCCAAAATCTCCCTTCATGAAAACATCTCCCCTCTACACCCTCAACCTGCAGGATGCGGTTAAGGGCCTTGTTGTCGCCATTGGCGGCGGCGTTATTTCGGCTATCCAGGCTGACTTATTAAGAGGTAAGATTTTAAAGAAGGCCACTTGCGCCTCGGAAAGTTTATAGCGATTGATTGTGTAAGTTATAAGAGAGTCGTTATTGCCGTTTGGATGCTCATTAATATAATTCTGATGTGCCCAGTATTTGCGGTTTTTAAGATATAAATACCCGCCCATTACATTGCCAATAAAGGGAATAAATAAAATTAGTAACGTTAATTTGTAGTACTTTGACATTCTGCATGCAGGATACTAAAGAACCTTTAATTATTGCTTAAAATAACCTAAGGCCTTTTTAACATGATTTATTACACCAGGCTGCCCTGCTGCAATTAGGCTAAAAAAGTTACAACTGGTTTTAAATCCTGTTACTTCTCGTTTTTCGCGACCTTATAATCCTTAGGCAGATGTCAATAATAATATTTCTATAGCTAAATTATTAAACTGTATTTAGCAGTTTTACCCGTCTTTGTCTATAGTTTTCAAGTGGAGTAGCAATAAAATAATCGAGCATTATACTAAATATTATTGTACATAAAAGTGTAGTAAATCCTAAATCTACAATCTTAGGTATAGCTTTAGCTGGCAGAGTTTTTACGAATATAATTTGACTAATATAAATGGGATAAGAAAGATTACCGAGTCGTCGATCAAATTTAAACGATTTGGTAAGTTTAAAAACAACAGGTATGCACAGAAAAAAACTTAAAAATAATATGCTCTGTTTAATATATGACTCTTTAAAAAAAAGATTATATAATAGAGTTATTATACATAAGAATATAAAAATTGAGCATTCTAAAAAATAGCTTTTAATAGGATATTTGTTCAAATAAATATATATGTGATAAGATAAAATTCCTGCCATAAAAAACATTATTTGAGCTGGTAAAAACATATAATTCCATTGTGGGGCAGTTAAATTGATGTGGACAAGGTATATTTTTAACAAGAGGCTAATTAATAATATTAATACAATATACTTAGTGGACTTTTTAACAATAAATGGCGCAAAAAGATAAAATATAAGTTCAATGCTAATTGTCCAAGCCATAAAATTAAAGGCCATGTCATAAACTTTAGCGGGTTGGCCCATTCCATTTTTTGTAAAAAAAGTGTGCCATCGGGCCTTATACCTAAGAAAAAATACCAATCAAGACCAACAATAAATAAATTAGACAATATTAAGAAAGTCATTGTACCGGCAGATAACGGCCAATTTTGAGAATAATGATCTAATGTTCCAGGATAGCTAAAATATAAGGTGATAATAGACCAAATAACACGTATCACCAAAACAATCCAATAAATAGGATAGATTTTAAGTGTTCTGTTAGTGTAGAATAAATAAAGTGATTTTTTGGTATTATACTTTTCACTTAAAATTAAGGCCATATAAAAACCGGAAATTATATAAAAACACTGTACTGCTAAATCACCTCCTAATGGTGAATAACCAAGAATACCACCTGTGTGGATCAAAACAACACCACAAGCTAAAAGAAAGCGTATAAGACCCATCTAAATATTTCGCGTAAATGTAAATAATTGCTGAGTCACAATTCAAAAGGATTTCAGCAACCTTCAACCCGTTCTCTCTTCATGAAAACATCCCCTCTATACACCCTCAACCTGCAGGATGCGGTTAAGGGCCTCGTTGTCGCCATTGGCGGCGGCGTTATTTCGGCTATCCAGGCTGGCTTAAATGCCGGCTCATTCGCCATCAACTGGAAACAGGTAGGTGCAACGGCTTTAGCAGCCGGCTTGGCTTACCTGGGTAAAAACTTCTTCACACCCTCAAAAATTGTTCATCATGATGCAGCTGAGTGATCGTGGCGCGGCCCTTATTAAAAGTTTTGAAGGGTTGCGGCTCTCGGCCTACCGGGATACAGCAGGCGTGTGGACCATCGGCTATGGATCTACCCGTTACCACGATGGTAAAGCTGTAAAACCGGCAGATCAACTGGCCTCGGCGGCGCAAGCCAATGCCTTATTAGGCAATACCCTTGGTTTGTATGTGGATGCGGTTAACCGCAAAACCCGTGTGCCTTTAACCCAAAATCAGTTTGATGCGCTGGTATCGTTCACGTACAATACTGGCGTAGCATCGGGCAAAACCCTGTTTGCCAAACTGAATGCTAAGGATTATCAAGGCGCTGCCGACCAGTTTTTAGAGTGGAACAAGATCACCGACGCGCATACCGGTAAAAAAATAGTATGCGATACATTAGTTAAACGCCGCGCTAAAGAGCGCGCATTATTTCTATCACCATGACCAGTATTGAACATCAGCAATTAAGAGGCATCACCGTAAAAAATCTGGTGGTAACCATAGTAAGCACAGCCAGTATTGTGGCATCGGTAATGGCAACCTATTTCCAATTAAAGGGAGATATCTACGAAGTGAAAGTGACCCAGGAGGCCCAAAACCGGGTAAATGAAGTGCGCCTGAAGGTATTAGAAGGCGAAGTGGCTGTATTACAAACCGAAGTAGCACAATTAAAAAAACAAACTAATTAACATGAGCTTAAAAACATTTTTATCAAAAATATGGGCAGGCATTAAAGCATTATTTGATGGTATGCCCGCCGAACTGAAAAACGCTATCCACATTGGTGTATTAGTTACCGAAAGTATCAAAAAGTTTGTGGATTCGCCCGTGGCCGATGTGCTGACGGTTTTGATTCCCGGGGATGTCGACGATCGGATTAAAGACCTGCTGCGGGTAAAGCTGCCATTCATCCTAACCGAACTTAAACTGGCCGATGGCTGTGCCGGGTTAACCGATCCGGCTGAAATAACCCGGTGTGCCGTTATCGTATTACAAAGTTTAGATGGTAATGTGCAAAGCGCGTTCCTGCATAACCTGTCTATCCTGGTGGCACAAGTTGCCGCAGACGGGAAATTATCGTGGAGCGACGGCGTATATCTGCTGGAATGGTATTATCAGCACCAGTATAAAACCGTTGCCTGATTACAGGGAATAAGTGCCCGGAACGAGATTCGAACTCGTACATCCTTACGAATGCCACCCCCTCAAGATGGTGCGTCTACCAATTTCGCCACCCGGGCCTGTATATAAGTACAAAGTCTTAAGTCCGAAGTCTATAATCGATTTGACTAATGACTTAAAACTTAAGACTTGTAATGGATGTGCCCGAAGAGAGACTCGAACTCTCAAGAGACAATTCTCAACGGCTTCTGAGACCGCAACGTTTACCAATTTCGCCATCCGGGCCTGATGAGCTGCTGATAGCAGCAATCGCTATCTTTTGCTTAACAAGGGTGCAAATATAAATGTTTTCATCAATAACCATTCAACAAATTCATTAAAATTAGCACGATTTTGTGTTAAGCGGTGTAAAGAGTATTTTAGTTAAATATTAAAGCTTATACCACATGCGCAAAATCCGCTGTTTCTTTATCGCCATCATCCTGCTATCTATAATTAACGCTGTTAAAGCTCAAACAATCGAATTGCTGCAGCAAGGCAAACCAACCAGCATCCGCGGCCTGTCGGTTGTAGATGATCAAACAATATGGATCAGCGGAAGCAAAGGATATATATCCATCACTACCGATGGCGGCAAAACCTGGAACTGGCAGCAGGTTAAAGGTTACGGGCAGGCCGATTTCAGGGATATTGAAGCGTTTTCGGATAAGGAGGCCATCATCATGAGTTCGGGCACACCGGCATTGATTTTAAAAACTACCGACGGCGGGATTACCTGGGATTTGAAATATAAAAATGATGATAAAGCTTACTTTTTAGACGCGATGGATTTTGCCAACAAAAAGCACGGTTTTATTTGGGGCGACCCGATCAATAACAAATTCCTGCTGTTAGAAACCGATGACGCCGGCAATAGCTGGCACCCATTTAAAAATCAACCGGACGCCATGCCTGGCGAAGCAGCTTTTGCAGCAAGCGGTACTTGTTTGCGGGTTAATAGTAAAGGGGGAATATCTGTAGTAACGGGCGGCGCCGTTGCGCGGTGTTTAGTTACCGATGCTCCATACAAAAAATGGAGCATATATACTTTGCCTATAACACACGGACCGGCAAGTAACGGCGCTTTCTCTATTTCAGCAGATAAGGAGATTGTAGTTGGGGGCAACTATTCGAAGGATAAAAATGCAGATTCGGTGAGTTGCATTTTTCAGGTAGATAGTAAAGCGGGTTTTGCGCAAATTGTAAAAGGACCGGCGGGGTATCAGTCTTGTGTGGAACAGGTTAACGGTAAAGTTTACCTTTCAACAGGGACCTCCGGAAGCAATATTACTATTGACGGCGGCGTAAACTGGAAACAATTTGATACTGTTAGCTATAATGTTTGCCGCAAAGCCAGGAAAGGAAACTTAGTGTTTTTAGCTGGCGACAGAGGTAAAATAGCCATTTTCAGGCCGTAGCTTATTGGTTATGAAGTGCTTAAAACCAGCCTGAAAATAAAATAAAAAAAGGCTTGCAAGCATAGTCAAATACTCCTATATTTGCACCACTTTAATCGGAAACGGTTAGACGATTCCGTAGCTCAGCCGGTAGAGCATAACACTTTTAATGTTGGGGTCCTGGGTTCGAGTCCCAGCGGGATCACAAAACGTCCCCAACGACGTTACTGTTTTTAGGTTAGAAAGGCGCAAGAGATTGCGCCTTTTCTGCGTTTATAGCTTTTTTAAAGCCTTTTTTAGCGGCATAAGCTTTCCACAGAAAAAATAAGCAGATCATTTCTAATCATTCCGGATCAGTCTGACTGGTGCCCTTTTAGTTGGGCACCACGGTTCACCCATGGTGCCCTATATTTGCGTAAGAGGCGAAAAAAGCAGGGCACCAGTTGGTAGCGATACGCTGCCCCGGTGATCCCTAAACGGGCACCACTTTTTTGGTGGAAAGACGCCCCAGTGATCCCTCATAAAGGCGGTTTTTGAGGTCGTGAGGTAGGATTTTAAGAACAATTCGTGTTTCCGGAGTGATCCCTCCGGATTAACCGAATGTTTAATTAAAAGTGATGAAGGATGAAAAGCACACAAAAACTTACGCTGCTGTTCTGGCACCGTAAGTCAAAAGCGGACACGAACGGATTTGCACCTGTAATTTGCCGGATTACTATTGACCGCGACACCGAAGAACTCTCTATCGGCAGAAAAGTTCATGTGAACAAATGGAACACAGAATTCAAACAGGCCTTTGGTGGCACGGAGGAAAAGAAAACGAATCTCAAGATCAGCCAGGTGACCGTGGAACTGGAAAACCATTTTGCGGTCCTGCAAAACATATATGAGTACATTTCCCCGCTGATGCTCAAAAATGCTTATCAGGGATTGCCTATTGACAACAAAAAAAAGGAAATACCTAAACCTGTCCCGAAACAACCTGTTTTAATCCCATCGTTTTTACAAACCGCAGATCTGCTCATTTCAGATTTTGCAAAAAAGGTTGAAAAGAATTTGCGGTCGCCGGAAACATTGAAACAATGGAAGGCAACAAGAAATAAGATCGAAGAGTTTATTATTTACCAATATCAATGCAGAGATATCGAATTGGCCGAGATACAATATTCATTCGCGTTGAATTTCTATGATTACCTGACCCTGGAAAGAAAAGAGGTTTTACAGGAAGCGGCCGCAAAAAAGCAGATTAAAAACACCAAGCAGATCATCACTTACGCTGCGGATCGCGATTGGCTATCTAAAAACCCGATAGCACGTTTTAAATGTGGCGGGGACGAAACGGATATACCACCATTAGAATATTTGGAGATCGAGCAGCTTTGGAGAAAAGATTTTCATATCGACAGGTTATCCGAAGTACGGGATGTTTTTATTTTCCAGTGTTTCACCGGCTTTGCGTTTCAAGATGTTTATGCTTTAACAACCGAAAACATAATCCTGGTTGGCCTGACCGGCGAGCGTTGGCTTATCAAAGACAGAGGGAAAACGGGTGTGTCAGAGATGGTGCCGATTATGCCCATCGTAGAAGAGATCATTCAAAAATATCAATTTCATACCTGTCGTATCCGGGATGGCTTGTTGTTACCTGTGAACAGCAACGGCCGTTATAATGGCTATCTCAAAGAAATCGCTGTTATCGGCGGGATTAATCGTGACTTGAATACGCACCTCGCAAGGCACACTTTTGCGGATATTATGCTCAATATCTGTGGGTTTTCATTGGAAGAGGTCAGCAAGATGTTGGGCCATAAAACGATACGCACCACACAACGGTACGCAAAAGTGAGAAAGACCAAGATCAGCCAAACCTGGTCGAGGGTTAAACATGTGATGTTCGCGGATGACGGACAACTCAGGCAAATAGCAAATTAAATATTTGAAGTCGCAAAATACGACTTCAAGTTTGAGGTCACAATTTGTGACCTCAAAACTTATTCAATAATTGATTGATCGTAATACAGTTTTAAACAACAGATAATTATTTTACCATGAATGCTATAACAACAGTGAATGAAGAAGTGATAACCGGGAAAATCTATTTTATCCGGGGACAAAAAGTAATGTTGGATCGTGACCTGGCCTCACTTTATAAGATTGAAACAAAAGTATTAAAGCAATCTGTTAAACGACATATAGCGCGGTTTCCACCCGACTTTATGTTTGAAATGACAAAGCAAGAGTTTCAAGATTGGAGGTCACAATTTGTGACCTCCAATTCAGATCAGATGGGTTTACGCTATGCCCCGTTCTGTTTCTCCGAGATGGGCGTAGCCATGTTATCCAGTATTTTAAATAGTGACCGGGCGATAAATGTCAATATTCAAATTATGAGAATATTCACTAAAGCGCGTCAAATGTTCACGGATAATACAGAATTACGTTTGGAGGTTGAGAAGATCAAAGGTAAGCTGGATAACCAAGATAAAAATATGGAAGTTGTTTTCCGCTATTTGGATGAATTATCAACCCATATCCCCAAAATTGCGGAACCTTCCCCAAGAAAGAGAATAGGCTACAAATCTGATGATATCTAACATACCAACACTCAGGAGTCGCATTGGCCTCCAGAATAGAGAAAATTAAGGTGTTTTACTGTAGTTTATATATAGGCTCGGTATGCTCTCTACTAACGTAATGGTTCTCCAGGGCCAACCTTTCGTACAGATGATGAGCCTGCCTTTTTTGAAGTAGAAATATTGTCATTTTGCTTTTAAAACGATGTTTTTCCTGTAGATGATGGCCAAAATGAGGTGGCAGTGATAGAGATGGTATTTTGTTGTCCCTCAAACAAAAGGAGTATTAAACTTTTGCCGATAGCATAAACAGATAAAATCTATTCGTTACTTAAAATATGATTATTGCAGGTGAAGGGTACTTCTGCGGTCAGCAAAAAAGGTGAGTAATGATATAACCGCCAATACACCAATCGGCCATTGTGCATAACCTGCCGCCTGCGTAACAAATATGGATATAAAATTGCTTTCACCTGATACCCGTTAACGGTCGGCGAACCGTCATTGGCTAACGCTCATAGTCATTTTCTTCATCCGGCTCAAAAGTAAAAATGGTTTCATGTATAGTTATAGTGTTGACGATGCTTTTAGAAAGTATCATTCAGTAAGAAGTGCTATTATTTTTATTTGGATTTATTCTAAATAAGGCTTTTCTTTGCGGTGAACAAACAATACCTGCCTATGTAACAACTTCCCTTCATAAAAAAAGCCGGTGATCCGTCGCCAAACATCACACCGGCCAATGTTAACAGATCCTTCAACCCATT